>NZ_CP089391.1:5822500-7049579 GCF_027594865.1 Bradyrhizobium xenonodulans | reverse complement strand
CCGAAAATGGGCTATGGGCGGCCATGATGTGGAGTAGACCGGACTCGGCCATGCTGGCGCGAAGGCGTTTGGCAGGAGACATCGGAGAGAACTTTCAGGACAGGGCCGCGCAGGCGGCAATGATGCGGTCGCAGGCGCGCGTGAGGTCCTCAAGCGACGAAGCATAGGACATGCGGATATAGGGCGAGGCCATGAAACCGCTCCCGGGCACGACGGCCACCGCAAAGGCGTCGAGCAGATACATGGCGAAATCGGTGTCGGTTTCGATCACCTTGCCGTCCGGCGTGCGCTTGCTGATGACGCCCGCGCAGGAGGGGAAAACGTAGAAGGCGCCGTCTGGAACCCGGCAAGAAAGCCCCTCGGCCTGGTTCAGCTTGGCGACGACGAGATCGCGACGCTCAAGAAATGCGCTCGCGAATTCCTTGATGTGATTCCTGCCGCCGGACAGCGCCTCGATGGCGGCATATTGCGAAATCGAGCTGGTGTGCGAGGAGGTCTGGCCTTGGACGAGGTTCATGGCCTTGATGAGCGACAAAGGTCCCGCGCCGTAACCGACACGCCAGCCGGTCATGGCGTCGGCCTTGGACACGCCGTTGACCGTCAGTGTGCGCTCATAGAGGTCCGGCGCGACCGCGGCCATGGTCGCGAAGGCCGCATTGTAGGTGAGCTTCTCGTAGATGTCGTCGGACAATACATGGACATGGGGATGCCCGCGCAGCACCGCGGCGAGTGCAACCAACTCGCCTTGGGTGTAGACCGCACCAGTCGGATTACATGGTGAGTTCAGCATCAGCCATTTGGTATGCGGTGTAATTGTCGCCTCCAACGCCTCGGGACGCAGCTTGAATCCATGGAATTCATCGCAAGGGACGAGAACCGGCTTCCCACCAGCGAGTGCCACCATATCGGGATAGGAGACCCAGCAAGGCGTCGGGATCACCACCTCCTCGCCCGGATCGAGGCTTGCGAAGAGCGCGTTGAAGACAACTTGCTTGGCACCACAACCCACCGTGATCTGGTCGATACCGTAATCGAGACCGTGATCGCGGCTGAAGACATTGCAGATCGCCTCGCGCAGCGGCCTGATCCCGGGGACGGGCGTGTATTTCGTCCGGCCGTACAGGATCGCCCGGATGCCGGCTTCGCTGATCGCGGACGGCGTGTCGAAATCCGGTTCGCCTGCACTGAGCGTGATCACATCAACGCCCTGATCACGCAATTCGGCGGCGCGCGCCGTCATCGCCTTGGTTTCGGAGGGGCGGACGACCTTGAGCCGTTGTGCAACGAGGGACAAGCTAGAAACCTGTGAACTTAGGAGAAGAAGTTTAGAATGGCTTCTACTCGCTCTCAAATGACCTAACCAATCCGGTCATCGCATTTGCGAATGAACAGAATCGAAGAATGCGATATCTGGTGCATTTCATCAGATACAACCTTCGTCTCGACGTTGCGTCAGCCAGCGAAAGCAATGGGACGTGAAGGCAGAGCTTGTGGTAGGCGCTCAGAGCGCGGGTCCCCAAAGCCAGAGTTTTGGCGACAAAGAGGGCGATGACTAGGTTCAGTGCTCGCGTACTTCGGGCACAGGTGGTGAACCTTGCCTGACGATGGCACTGTCAGGTGAGGCGTTCCGACGAGACATACAGTCGCCTGCCACCGATACCTTCCGGTCAGCTCACCGATTGTGCCATCGTAAGTGCGGGTCTCAGGCGCTGTGCCGGACAGGCCCCAATTCTGCAGCGAAGGCTAAAGGCCGCGAGTGCTACCGTCTCCGAGAAGCTTTCGAATGGCTTGAGACCGCAACCGACCATCCTGGCGTCGGCAAGAGCGTGGCTGTCATTGCTGGATCCGGAGCCGCTGCTCTTTCAGCCGAGAAGTCGAATTTGATGTTGTCCAATTTCACGGCATCATCAAATCAGAACATCCCATCGCGCGATTCGATGTCTGTCACTGAACAGTTGCTTCGCAACGATACTGCGTCGCCCGCACAAATTCTTGTCTAGAGGATGGGGTGATCATGAAATTCTCGAATACACGCTTTAACCTGCGTCGAATCACAAAAGCGGCCGCGCTGACTTCGGCGGCAATCTTAATCGCCTTGGGCGGAGCACGAGCAGCTGATATTCCCGTCAAGGCCAAAGCGGTCGAATACGTGAAGGTTTGCTCCCTCTATGGTGCCGGTTTCTATTACATCCCGGGCACAGACACGTGCGTAAAGCTGAGTGGTTTCATGCTCGCTGACTCAGTGCTAGCCAGCAACGGTATTTTTCAAAACTCGCTATCCGGGGTCGGTGCTGCGCATAATCGTCTGAGCAACTACTACACCACTCGTTCGCGCTTTGGCCTGGACATCGATACGCGCACAGCAACGGAGTACGGCATGCTCCGCACGTTCTTCGAGGGGGCTTTCACTTGGAACGCCGGCTCCACCGCTGCCACCGGAACGGGCGGCACATCTTATTCGGGCGACGGAATCGGGGGTGGTACGCTCGGTGTCTTCTTTGCCTTCATCCAGTTTGCAGGCTTCACGATGGGTAAGGCTATCTCCCAGTTCAGCACTCCCTGGACCATTTATCCGGCTAACAATTTCTCTGGTCTCCCCGGCGGCGGCGGCGACCCGACAGGCGTCAACCAGTTGAGCTATACCGCCGACTTCGGGCAGGGCATCACGGCGACGATCTCGGCGCAGGATCCAACTGCATATTTCCAGACAAATATCTGGAACGCGTCAAATGCCACGGCCGCCGGTATCGTGACGGGTGTTTATGGTTCGCAGAGTTTCGGTGGCAGTCGGGCTCCAGACATCATCGGCATGGTGCGCGTTGACCAGACGTGGGGTCTCTTCCAGGCATCAGTCGCAGCGCACGAGAACCATGCTGCTTACTACGGTGCCACCGAAACTTCAGGGCATGCTGGTGACAAGTGGGGTTGGGCTGCTCAGTTGGCTTTGTCGATCAAGAATATCCCCACTGGCGCCGGTGACTCGATCAATTTGCAGGGCGTATACACCAACGGGGCAAGCACCTACAACTTCCAGGAAAACCTCCCGACTGCTTGGGCGATGTACGGCGGCACCGGTCGAGCTAACGCGTACCAGAGCATCGGCTTCGCGGGCATTTCTGATGCCATCTACTCCGGCACGTCGGCAGCGAGCGGAACGAATCTTGAGCTGACCACGACTTATGGCTTCCGCGGCGGTTACACCCACAATTGGAATCCCTACTGGAGCACCGGATTCTACGGTGCATGGGCTGCCGTCCGCTACAATAATGGAGCTAAGGCTCAGATCTGCGGTGGCGCTGGCATGGCTGCTCTCAGGCTAACAGGTGTCTGCAACCCCGACTTGAACGTTGCCGCCGTCGGTACCGTCACCCGATGGACCCCGGTGAAAAACTTGACGTTCTCAGTCGACATTGCCGCCACGTTCCTTGATCAGAAATACTCTGGCACGATTGCTGCGCCGACGGTCGCGACAATTGCCAAGCCAGCTGCGCTATATGAACTCAAGGACCAGAGCGCAGTGAGCATGCTTCTGCGCGCTCAACGAAATTGGTGAGGTCCCTCCTCGCGAAGGAAAGTAAGTGAGTCATTCCACGGTAGAGCCGGACAAAGACTTGAGCTGCCTCTTATTAGGGCCAGCTCTACGCTAATATCTCCAAGGAAGGCCTCCGATATGCCCATCGGAGGCCTTTATCTGCTTTCGTCTGGTTATCCCTTGCAGACGGTTCCTGTCAGTTGTGAGTGAGGCGTTCTGCCCCAGCAGAATCCCTGATAGCACTTCGACGAAGCTCATAACCTTCCACCTGGTCGCCGCTCGATTTGTGACAGATCCCGCCTAGCTGTAATCATGCCGATGTTCGTAACCGGCATGAGGCCCCCACCTCGCGGTCGTGCGCGTGGGCTGCGATACAGCTTGGCATGAGCTGATCGTTGGGAGTGAATCGATGGCAGATGCCATGCTTGATGCCAGGCAGGAAGGCGGTTCGTATCGTCGTATCGAGTTGATCACCGGGGAGCGCCGGCGGCGGCGGCGGACGGCGGAAGAGAAGGCACGGATCGTAGCCGAGAGCTTCGAGGAAGGCGCCAACATTTCCGAGGTCGCGCGCCGCAATGGCGTTGTCCGCGGGCTGCTCACGGTGTGGCGGCACAAGTTCGTGGCGGCAGCGGGCGATCAGGCGCCAAGCTTTGTGCCGGTTCGGATCGAGGCGGAGCGCGGCGCCGAACTTGCAGGCGAGCCGGGCAGTGTCGCACCGGCGCCGACGCAGCCGCAAATGGTATCGCGACGGGCCAAGCTTGGTGGGATCGAGATCGAGGTGATCGGGGCGCTGATCCGGGTTGAGCCGGGAGTGGACGCAGCGACGCTTTGCATGGTGCTGTCGGTGCTCAGAGGCGGTCGATGATAGCGCTGCGGCCCGAGCTCAAGGTCGTGGTGGCGGCCCAGCCGGTCGACTTTCGCAAGTCGTTGCACACGCTGTCGGCGCTGGTGAGCGAAGCGCTACGCGCCAACCCCTACTGCGGCGACATTTTTGTGTTCCGTTCCAAACGTTCAGACAGAGTGAAGTTTCTGGCGTGGGACGGCAGCGGCATGGTTCTGGTGACGAAGTGGCTGCACCAGGGACACTTCACCTGGCCGCCGATCCGCGGCGGCGTGGTGCATCTAAGTGCGACACAACTCGCGATGCTGCTCGACGGACTCGATTGGACCCGTGTTTCACCCAAGGCTGTGAAGCAGCCAGCCGTTGTCGGCTGAGAGGTGAGGAGTTCGCTGGAGCCTGTGGCGCGCGGATGTATCTTTTGATCATGGCGATTCGCCCGGACGCTCTTCCGACCGACGCAGCTGCTCTGACCGAGATGGTGCTCGCGCTTGACGCGGAGAACGAGAAGTTGCGCGTGGCAATGCAGACGCTGAAGGAGATGATCTTCGGCAAGCGTTCGGAGCGGCTTGCGGCGCTCGTCGCCGAGCAGCTCGCACTCGAGCTGGACGATCTGGAGACCGGCGTCACACCACCTGCGCGGCCAACGACGATGCGGCTGCGACGAAGCCGTCCGGCAAGCCGCGCAAGAAGGCGAGGCGCAACATCGGCGCGCTGCCCAAACACCTGCCGCGCTACGAGCAAGTGCTCGAGCCCGACACGACGGCGTGTCCGTGTTGCGACGGCCACCTGCACAAGATCGGCGAGGACGTCAGCGAGGTGCTGGACGTGATCCCGGCGATCCTGCGGGTGCTGCGCACGATCCGTCCCAAATATGGCTGCCGCGGCTGCACCGACGGTGTGGTACAGGCGAAGGTGCAGCCGTGACTGATCGAGAGCGGCATGGCCTCGACGGCACTCGTGACCCACGTGGTGGTGTCGAAGTTTGCATGGTATCTGCCGCTGTATCGGCAGGTGCGGATTCTGGCCGGTCAGGGTGTTCATCTCGACCGCGCGACACTGGCCGGCTGGGTCAAGCGTGCCGCATGGCGGCTCAAGAGCCTCTATGAGCTGCAACTGCAGACGATCCAGGCCTCGCCGCGGCTGTTCTGCGACGAGACGCCGATGCCGGTGCTCGATCCCGGACGACATCGCACCCGCATCTGCCAGTTCTGGGCGCATGCCATGGATGACCGGCCATGGGGCGGCCCCGCGCCGCCGGCGGTCGCCTACGTGTTCGCTGACGGCCGCGGCACCGAGGAGATCGCCGGACAATTGACGGGCTTTTCCGGCATTCTGCAAGTGGACGGCTACGCCGCCTACAAGGCGCTGGCGCGCGGTCATGGCGGCGCCATCCAGCTGGCTTTTTGTCTGGCGCATGCCCGACGCAAATTCGTCGAGGTGTACAAGACGATGCAGTCGCCATTCGCTCACGAAGTGATCGAGCGCCTGCAGGCTGTCTACGCCATCGAGGCTGAGATCCGCGGCAGCAGTGCCGAACAGCGGCTTGCCGCCCGCCGCACCAGGACTGCACCGTTGATGGCGGCGCTCAAGGCGCGGCTGACAGCAATGGTTGGCCAGCTATTCTCGCAGTCGAAGCTGGCGGAGGCCATCAACTATGCGCTCAATCACTGGGACGGGCTGACGCTGTTTCTCCGCGACGGCCGCGTTGAGGGTGATAGCAATTCAGTCGAGCGTTCAATGCGCCCGATTGCAATGGGAAGGCGAAACTCATTGTTCAGCGGCAGTGAAGGCGGCGCCGAGAGCTGGGCGATCCTGGCATCGCTGGTCAACACGGCAAAACTCCACGAACTCGACCCGCAGGCCTATCTGGCCGACGTGCTCGAGCGCATCGTCTCCGGGCGAACCAAGAGCCATCAGTTGCGCGATCTGCTGGCTTGGAACTGGAAGGTGGCCCACGCGCGCCCCACGCAGGTGGCCGCATGGGCCGGCGTCGCGATAAAGCATCGTCGTCGATGGCGGCTGCCGCCATGTCGCTCGTGCAGCTCGAGCGATGGCTGCAGGATCGCGCCGAGCGGCGCCCCGTCGCCACCAGCCTGCCGATGTTGGACGGCTTCACTGCCGCAATCGTGGCCGGCCCGGTGTCGATCAGCCCGCTCGATTGGATCTGTCCGCTGCTGGCCATCGACGTCGACGCCTTCAACCACGGTGGCACGGTGGAGTTCGCGGCGATCTCCGCCGTCGTGCAGCACCACAACGCCATCAGCAACACCCTCTCGACCAACGCGAAGAAGTTCGAGCCGATCCATCCGCGCAAGCCGAACGGCGACGTCGATGCGCGTCCCTGGTGCCAGGGATTCCACGCCGCCATGCAGCCGCGACTATCGGCTTGGGCGCCGCTGCTCGATACCCGCAACATCAACCACGGCCTGCTGCTGCCCATCCTGCTGCACTGTGTGGACGATCAGAGCCGCCCGCTGCTTGGACCTGCAAGGAAGGGCCCCGAGACCAAGGAATTTCTGCGCAACGCCCACACCGATATCCCGGCGGTCGTCGAGGCCATGCGCCAGTACTGGATGCCGATCCGCTACGCCCGCCCTGGCTGATTACTGCCTACGTGGATGCTCATGCCGGTTACCGATGTTCGTCTAGGGGCGACGACGTCAAGATTGAACGAACGTGCCCTCCGCTCATGTGCTCGAGACGCTCGTTCAGCGTGTTAGAGCTGAAACGCGATATGACCTGCTTATTCCTTTTTCTCCTGAGCTCATCGAACATATTGCCCTTCTTCGACCGCGGCGAGTTGGAGAAGTTCGCCCATAGATGCAACAGCAGAGCTTGAATCGTTCGTCATCTCTTCGGGCGTTGCAATCGGACCGTTGACCGAGGTCTCATGCATCTCAATAGACAGGTGTGCGGACGTGTTGCAGCTGCGGTTGCCACATGCACGCGGTACTCCAATGGAAGCTCTTCGTGCTCTTCCAGCGTCTCGAGTCACCACGCATCATCACATTCGCACAGGGTTTGCATCGACTTATTCGATGGGTGTCATCCAGCAGTAGTAATTCGAGGCTTTAAAGCCGCGCATGTCAGCGAACATGCTCAAACGAGCTCGCGATTTCACTGCCATGCTCTGCAAAGGCTTCACAGTGAGTGGAAATGATCGCTATGGTATCCGTATCAATCGATAGCATTCGAAGAAGTTACGGCTCGACACCGGTATTGCGTGGTGTTTCGCTCTCGATAGCGGATGGTGAGTTCCTGACGCTGTTGGGGCCATCGGGTTGTGGGAAGTCGACGTTATTGCGTGTCCTCGCAGGGCTCGAGGTGCAGGATGCAGGCTCGGTCCGGATTGGTGAGCGGGTGGTGGACGACGCCAGGCCAAAGCGCCGCGACGTGGCCATGGTCTTCCAGTCCTATGCGCTATATCCCCACATGACGGTTGCCTCCAACATGGCGCTGCCTCTCCGGATGCGCCGGCTCTCAGCCTTCCAGAGGTTTCCTTTTTTCGGGCGCCTACTGCCAGGAACATCGCAAATCGCTGCCGATATCGAGCTGGAGGTCACGCGCACGGCCAAATCTCTCGGCATCGGCCACCTGTTGGCCCGCAAGCCCGGGCAGCTCTCCGGTGGCCAGCGCCAACGCGTGGCGGTCGGCCGGGCTATGGTGCGTCATCCGGCTGTGTTCCTGATGGACGAGCCGCTGTCCAACCTTGATGCCAAGCTGCGCGTGCAGATGCGCGCCGAGATCAAGGAGCTGCACAAGCGGCTCGGAGTCACGTTCGTCTATGTCACCCATGACCAGGCCGAGGCCATGACGCTGTCGGACCGGGTCGCGGTGATGCTCGACGGCGAGTTGTTGCAGGTGGCTCCGCCGCAAACCATCTATGCCGATCCTGACGAGCGGCGCGTGGCCGAATTCATCGGTTCGCCTAAAATCAACATGCTTGATGGCGTGGTGCGCGAACGCGGGTTCATCGATGTGGCCGGATCGACGCTCGCGATCGAGGCCGATGCGCTTGCCGGTACACATTTGACGCTCGGCATTCGCCCTGAGGCTTTTCATCTCGCCGAGCACGGAGGGCAGAGCGCGCTGACTGGTTCCGTGCGCATGATCGAGCACATGGGCTCTGATCTCTTCGTGCATCTCGATCTGCCAGGCGCCGAGCATCCGTTGATCGCAAGGCTCCTCGCCGAACGGGCGCCGCAGATCGTCCTCGGCCAGACCCTCAATATCGGCGTCAGACCAGAACGCGTGCTGCTCTTTACCCGCGACGGACGTCGTCTGCGCCGGGAAGCGCAATCTGGTAGGGCGTCGATCACGCCGATCCGTGAGAGTATTCGATGACCCAGCGTTTTACCTTGTCCAGCGATCCCACCGCAGGCGGTGGCGTTCGAACGTTGCCATCTCCCGTCATCTCACCCGCGAGCAGGCGAGCTTTTACGGAGGCGGTGGCCGCTTGGACGCTGGCCGGACCGGCGATTATCTTTCTGCTTGTCCTGTTCTTCTTGCCGGCGATCAGCGTCTTCGTCATCGCGCTCACCGACTGGCAGTTCGGTGCGCGGACGCTGTCCTTCGTGGGGCTTTCTAACTTCCGCGAGATCTTCGCCGACGAGGGGTTCCGGGTCTCGCTCGTCAACACCGTCGCCTACGTTCTGATCGTCGTGCCGGGCACCGTCGTCCTCGGTCTTCTAATCGCGATTCTAATCGAAAGCGGAAAATCCTGTCGCTCCTTTTACCGTGCCGTTCACTTCCTACCTTTTATGGCGACGCTATCGGCCATGGCAATCGCTTGGGAGGCGCTCTTGCATCCCACGATTGGCCTTGTCAACCAGACGCTGTCCGCTGTCGGACTGCCGACTGCCAACTGGCTACGCGATGCGAATACCGCGCTTCCGGTGCTCGCCGTCATCGGTATTTGGCAGAATCTCGGCTTTGCCATGGTTCTCTTTCTTGCCGGCCTCAAAAGCATTCCGCAAGACCTCTACGATGCGGCCGACGTTGACGGCGCGGATCTCTGGCTCGACCGGCTGCGCACCGTCACCCTGCCCATGCTCGGGCCGGTCTTGATGTTCGTGGTTATTATCGTGGCGCTGAGAGCGTTCGAGACCTTCGATACTATCCAAATCCTCACCCAGGGCGGGCCCGATCACGCTTCCGAAGCACTGCTCTTCACCCTCTACCGCGAGAGCTTCGAGTATTTACGTGCCGGTTATGGCGCCGCCGTTGCCGTCGTCTTTCTCGGCATCGTCCTAACACTCACTCTCATTCAGGTCCAGCTCATTGACAGGAAGGTGCACTACCAATGAGCTCCAACAGAGATCCGAAGGGCCCGTTGTCTCAGGCTGCTATTCTTCGCCACGCCGTCCTGCTCGTCAGCGGCGCCCTAATGCTCGTCCCCTTCGTGTGGATGATCTCCCTGTCGATCAAGCCGCCTGGAGAGATCTTCCGCACAAGCTTCTCCTTTTGGCCCACCCAGTTCTACGGAGTCGAGAACTACACGACGGCGCTAACGCAAGCGCCGCTGCCGCGCTACATGGGTAACGGGCTCATAGTCTGCGCGATGATCCTGGCGCTACAAATTCTTGTCTGCGCCCCTTGTGCCTATGCGTTCGCCAAGCTCCGCTTTCCCGGCCGCGACCTACTCTTCCGCCTAGTGCTGGTCGGCCTGCTCCTGCCGCAACAGGTGCTGTCACTGCCCCTCTTCATCCTCGGTTACCAGCTCGGCGTCCTCAACACTTATGTGGCCCTGGTCTTCCCGTATGTGGTCTCACCCTTCGGCATCTTCCTGTTCCGGCAATTCTTCAAGACCATTCCCGACGACGTGGTCCACGCGGCGCGCCTCGACGGTCTCTCGGAGCTAACCATCGTCTGGAAGATCATGGTGCCAATGGCGCTCCCAGCGATCGTCGCCTTTTCTATCTTCTCGGTGGTCAGCCACTGGAACGACCTGTTCTGGCCACTGATCGCGGTGCGTTCCGAAAGCCTTATGCCGCCGCCGCTCGGCGTCATGGTTTTCAGGACCGTTGAGTTCGGCAATGACTACGGCCCCCTCATGGCCGCGGCAACTCTCGTTGTGCTTCCCATGATCCTGGCCTTTCTCGCCGCACAAAATTGGTTCGTCGAGGGGATGACACGAGGTGCCGTCAAGTAGCGAATGAATATCCCTAAAAACTAGCGGCCAGCTTGTTCTCCTTTCCTCTCGACTCGAAGGATCCAATTCATGCCAAACATGCAACGACGGCACTGCCAAACGAGCAACAATCTTCAGTCCGAACATGACCCTTTGGTTATAGAGATGAGCCGTACTCACCCGCCTGTGGTGCCGGCAGTCTTCGATCCTGAGTATCGCGCCGCGCTTGACGCCGTGATGGCTCGCTTTACACCGAGCGAAATGGTAGGGGCCCATCGGTGGAAGGGAACAGACGCCGATCGTGCCGCCGGAGCCTTTTTCGCGGGCAGACGTTTAGGTGCAATTCCTGAAGTGGGCCGTGTAGTGTTGACCAACGGCACGCAAAGCGCTTTCAACATGTTGATGGGAGGGCTCGTTGGTCGCGGCGAAGTCTTGGCCGTGGAAGACCTAACCTATCCATCGGTGTTGGTACTATCCAAGCGATTTGGCTTTGTTCCGCATGGCGTTGCCATGGACGGCGAGGGGATGCTGCCAGATGCTCTGGAGAGTCTATGCCGTCGAAAGCGGCCCAAGGCGATGTATGCGATGTCAACGCTGCAGAATCCAACGACCGTAACGATGTCGTTAGATCGCCGCGCAGCGATCGTCGCCGTCGCTCGGAAATACGATCTGCAGATTATTGAAGATGACATTTACAGTCTGCTTCCCGAGGCTCAGCTACCTCCGTTATCTGCATTGGCGCCTGAACGTGGCTGGTACATGCTGGGCACAGCCAAGAGTGTCGCCTCGGGGCTTAAGGTCGCCTACGTCGTCACGCCGAGCGAGACGTTCTCTGACACGTATTTTTGGCCGGGCGTGAGGTCGACCTTCTGGATGGCCGCCCCAATCAATGCCGCCGTCAGTACGCAACTCATAGAAAATGGCGGAACTTGGCGCATCATTGATGCTGTGCGAGACGAAATGCGGCGGCGATATACTGTGGTACGGCCTTTGGTCTCGCACCTCGATACATCAGTTGCCGATGGCGCGCTTCATTTGTGGGTCCGCTTGCCGACAGGCTTGTCAGCCGAGCGGATGATCGGCCGCGTTCGAAGTCTTGGAATAGCGATATCTGGCGGCGCTCCTTACGCACCCCCGGATGAGATTCAGCCGGAAGCGATTCGCATATGCCTCGGCTACGTCCGCTCTCATGACGTTCTCGCCGAAGCAGTTCGCACCGTCGCCGCGAGTATACAAACGGAAGCAAAGATCCCGCTCTAAGCCCTTCCGGTTGGCCACAATCCTATTCAGGACCATGAAACGCACGGGACTCATCATGAAGCCGATGACGCTGCCTCGAATGTCTATAGCTAGCCTGCTGGGTTTAAGTATCACGTTTGCTTCTGCAGTGGCGCCAGCGCCCGCGTCGGCGAGTGATTCGAGAGTTTTGACGCTTTCCTACAACAACGCCCGCTACAAGGACTTCTTTGAAACGACTGCCCGCCTTTTCGAGGCGGAGAACCCAGAGGCCCACATCACTACCTTACCGCCGGTCGCGACGGAAGGCGAACACCTCACGCGCACGTTCAGGCTGGCGGTCACCGGCGAACTTCCAGACGTCTCCTTCAACGGTTATTCCCATGTGGCTATCATGGCGCGGCGGGGTCTGGCAGTACCGTTGGATCGCTTCATCGCTGACGAAAAAGACTGGGCTGAGAGCGGGCTGACGCCCGCCTCAATGGAGGCTACCAAGGTTCGGGGAGCTACTTATGCTTTACCGCTTGAGAGCTCTACGCCAACGCTATTCTTCAATAAGGATCTCGTTCGTCGCGCCGGTGGCGACCCCGACCATCTTCCGCCGGACTGGGACGGCATCATTGAGCTCGCGGTTAAAATCCACGGCCTCGGCAACAACATAATCGGTGGATTCTTTGATTATAACGCAAGTGGCAACTGGACGTACCAAGCGATGGTTACCGGCCTGGGCGGTCATTTGATGAATGAAGATGACACCAAGATTGAGTTCAACGATTCGAAAGGGCGCCGAGCGCTCGATATCATTCGTCGGATCGGCCAGACCGGCATGATCGACATGAGCCAAGATCAGGCATTTCAAGCCTTCTCCGCCGGTCAGATGGGCATGATCACGCAATCCAACACCTTCTTAGCCAAGTTCGAGGAAGACTCTAAAGGTCGGTTTGAAATTCAGACCATGAAATGGCCCTTAGTCGCACCCGAGGGTAGGGTTCCTATCGGTGGTCGCGGCATCATGATGTACACCACCGATCCCAAAAAGCAGAAGATTGTGTGGCAGTACATGAAATTCATGACAACGCCCAAGATTCAAACTCTGTTGGTGCAGATGCTGAGCTCGACGCCAGCGAACACGATCGCGATCAAGCAGCCGGAGTATCTGGGAAAATATTACAATGACCATCCCAACGAGCAAATTGCGGTTGGCGCGCTGCCCTTTGTAACAGGATGGTATGCGTTCCCTGGCGACAATGCACCAAGAATTGTCGATGCAATCCGTGACCACACACGCGATGTTGCCATCAACAAAGCTGGCGTCGACGAAGCGCTCTCCGCCATGTCGAACAGCGTGAAGAAGCTTCTTCCCTAGTTTTACGAGCGGGCCTTGTTGTTGTGCAGAGTTGGAGCCAAACGGTTCATCCGGTCGGCGCCGCACGTGGCTGATCGAGGCCTCGGTCGTACACCAATCGGCAAAGTTAGTCCGGCATTACATAGACAGGATGCTATCTAATCTTGGTTCAGGGGGAATCAGTCTGATGAAAGGCCAGAGGCTGCTTATTGGCGCCACAATCATTGATGGAAGGGGAGGTCCGCCGCGTCTGGATGAGGCCGTTCTCTTGGACGGTCACAAGATCAGCGGAGTAGGGCGCCGGGACTTACTCGGCCGAACTGCGCCCGATGCGGATATTCTGGACCTCTCTGGTCTGTATCTCACACCGGGGTTCATCAATGTTCACGAGCATGTTTTCAACAAACGTCAGAAGGGTACGGCCGCCGATTACGCTCGAGCAAACCCCGATATTCAAAAATTCCTTGGCATTCGCAACGCAATCTCAAGTCTCTCTGAAGGCATAACGACAATCCGCGATGCTGGTTCTATGGGTTATTTAGGCGTAGACATCCGAGATGCCTTCAAGGGAGATATTTTTGTCGGCCCAAGAATACAGGCGGTCAGCCAGGGCCTGACAGTAACCGGGGGATATGTCCACCAGCTGTTTCTGGAGGTCGACTCTATTGTTGAGGTCCGCAAAGCGGTAGGCGCGATGATTAAGCGCAACGTCGATTGGGTCAAATGTATGGCCAGTATCGAATGGAGCAGAGCTGAAGGCGAGCCGATCAGCGCCGTCAATATGAGTATGGAAATTATGCGCGAGGCTTTCGCCATTGCCCACCATCACGGCAAACGATGCATGGTCCATGCAGTCTGCAATGAGTCGATCGAAAATGCCCTAAACGCAGGCGTCGACACTATAGAACACGGTGTCATGCTCGACGAACCTACCGCAGAGAGGATGGCGCGTGCGGGAGTTTGGCTCGTGCCGACGCTGAGCAGTTTTCGCGAGAAGTGCAATGATTGGGGTCGAGGTCCTGGTCCCATGCGCCACGGCGCGTTGATGCGCCCGTATCATGACAAGTCAGTCCGAGCGGCTCACTCACTTGGCGTAAAGATGGCGTATGGCTCAGACAATTTCGGCAATCTCGTTGACGAAATGCGAGGCTTGTATGAACTCGGACTTTCTTTGTCCGAGTGCTTGGTGCTCGCAACGCGGAACGGCGCTGAGTTACTGAACATTGCAGATAGAGTTGGGACTATCGAAGAGGGGAAGCTAGCCGATTTGGTCGTGCTTGGGAGTAACCCATTAAGCGCTCCGGAGGCGTTCAGTGACATTCGTTTCGTCTTTCGCGATGGGCGAAGGATAAACCCGACTGACTTACCAATCTAGCTTCCAAGACAGCCGCTACAGTGGATCTATGCAACTACACATCCTGAAATTATTGCAGATCTGAAAAACAGAGTCGCATCTGCGTTCTTTCGAAGACGAGCGCTATGAATAAAACAAAACGCTTCTTGATCGTTAGCTTCGACGGTTTGCGTCCCGATCTGGTGACGTCGAAACTGACACCGAACCTTTGGAGCTTGCGAAAGCTAGGTGTAACACTAGCAAATCATGGCACCGTTTACCCTTCCGAGACACGATCGGCGTTTCCCAGCCTCGTTACTGGCGCCACAACCGGCTGCCATGGTATGGTCAGCAATGAATATGTGGACCGAGCGTCCAAGCCGCCTCGCGCGATCGACACCTCGGATGCTAGACTCCTGCGCCAACTTGACATCGAGACCGGCGGTAAACTTTATTCAGTACCCTCACTAGGCGAGATATTGGCCGCCGGCGGTCGCAGCGTCGCGGTGCTTGCCACGAATACACCTGGAACAACGCGGCTTTTTCACCACAACGCCGAGGATTTCGGTCATATTCGTCTGTCCGGGCATTTCCGTGAGGTCTGTACGCCAGACGATATTCTGGGGGAAATCGAAGCACGCATCGGGCCACTTCCTCCTGCCCCTCCTAAGACCGAGCCGGACCGGGCCGGGCAGGATTGGATTACCTCGGCCTTCTTGGATGTTATATGGCCGAAATACCAGCCCGATGTCACGATTCTTTCCTACGGCGAGCCGGACACAACCTCGCACTTTCACGGTACGGGAGCCGAAGCAACTCGATCCATCATTACCTACTGCGATCGCCAGTTCGGCCGTGTGCTCGATTGGTGGGAAGCCGAGGGAAGGCAGGAAGACGTGCAGATTTTCGCGATCTCTGATCATGGCCACATCAGCGGCCATACGCGTATCTCGGTTGCGGATAGCCTGCGTGGGGCCGGCTTCAACCCTGGCGTCGCGCCCGCTGCCAACGTTGACGTGGTAGTCGTGCCTGGGCAGGCCGGCGCTCTCTATCTTGCCGATTCCGATGAGGCGAAGGTTGCCCGGCTCGTTGCGACCATTACGTCCGAGCCATGGTGCGGGCCTGTGTTCACACGTGCGAAGGACGAGGTCAACGGCATCGCGCCCGGGAGCCTCTCAAACCGCCTCGTCTTCGCCGATCATGTGCGGGCGCCGGACGTATCCTTTTCCTTTCGGGCTCACGATATCATCGATCCCTTCGGCCTCGTAGGCGGCACCTTCTATGATAATAATCGTCTACCAGGCCTCGGCCTTCATGGCGGATTGCATCCCAAAGAACTCGCAGCGGTGGGCATTGTCGCAGGATCAGCTTTTCCGGACATCGGATCGCTATCTTTGTTGCCGTCGGGGATCTGCGACGTGGCACCGACGATCCTCTATTTGCTTGAAATCGACGCACCAAAGACGATGAGTGGGCGGGTGCTTGGCGACCTTCTACGGCCAGCATCGACGCCAGAGGTCGCCATTCGTAGAGAGGTCTTCGAGGCGCGGCTTGGCGGCTACAAACAGGTTCTTCGAAGGGTGGCGCTAGGCGACATCAGCTACATTGAAAGCGGAATGGCACAAAGCTGACACGCGTGACGGAGAGCATCTGAAGACACAGGCAGGGGCTCTCTTAGGCTGGCAATCACTACTGCCCCCTTTCTAGGATCCTCAATGCCGCGAGCGATTTCCCGGTTCCAGCAACCCACGGCGGAGCTCGATCGCTCCGGGGCGCAGCTTCAAGCTGTTAAACTCGAGGCAGATGACGAAAGGGGGTCTGCAGCCGGCGAGCGCTACCATGTCGGGACTTCCAGCGCAGCCACCGAAAGTGTCGATCTTGGGTCACAGCTTTCTGTGACGGCCGTAGGCCCACGGAAGCAGGTCGTCGATCTCGCTGTGCGGGTGGCCATTGACCATCCTGGTGAGGACATCACTCAGGTGGGTGAGCGGATCGACATCGTTCATCTCATCCGCACCGAACACCCGCGGCCGCTTCTTGAAGCTGAAGCTGGGACTTCCACTTTGTGATTCGGTCCGGATGACTGTCGAAGTATTCAGCCGCCTGGGCCAGAGTCATCTCGCCGTTGATCGCGGCTGATAGGCGCCAAACAAAGTCGATGAACGAAGAACGCAACGGGTCATCATACGCTCTAGATCTCAATTCTCGTCCCAAGAGCAAAAAGATTATCGCCAATTTTTGTTCGGGCAGGTGATCTCTTGTTAATTATGGTGCCGTCTTGCTTGAATCTGATAACCTCGGGCTCACGCCATGGCGTTTCTGTAAAATGCACGACACCAGCAACCTCACCAGCGGTCACGTCTTCTCCGAGTTTACAACGAGCCTCCAAAACACCGGTTGCAGTAGCATACACCATACCGGTTCCTGCCTGGCGAAGATAAAAAGTCGAAGTGGGAGCGGACTCCTCTTCACCATTGCTCTTCAAAACGCCTACATGACGAAGTAGTCGCGGCAAGCCGCGTTCCGCGGCGCGAAAGATATCGAGAGAGAATACTCCTGCGCCTCCCAGCTCAGTCGACATGTGGCCCACTCCTAGCCGACGGCATGAACCAAGTAGGCGCTGCTCCCCGCCCTTTAGACCCTCTATCAGGATGCTGTTTGGCATCGCGAATGCTTTCAAGAAGCCAATCGCCTCGTCGCGCAGATCCGGCACATCAGGCGCAACCAGATGAGCGGCTGGAATATACTCGCAGGAATAGCCGCCCGAATGAAAATCAAAGCAGTAACGAACTTGCGGTAGTAAGACGCTATCGATGTAGTGAGCAACCATCTCGGTCGGCGTACCGTTTGCGTCCCCGGGAAAAAGACGGTTAAGGTTGCCGTCGTCAATCGGAGATACCCGAGTCCCAGCGGCGACAGCCGGAGCGTTCACGCCTGGAAGGATTATCAGCCGGCCTTGGATGTTATCCGTCGTGATGCTGCGTAGCAGATTCATGAGTAAGACTTGTCCCTCATATTCATCCCCATGACTGCCTGCCATCAGCAAAACGCTGGGGCCTTCCCCATTTTTTACTACTGCGATGGGAACGGGTATCCAACCAAATCCGGCACTGTTGCTGGAAAACGGAACGCGTAGATAACCATGAGCCTTTCCCTCGGAATGGAGATCAACCTCTGACGACAGTTGGCTTTCTCGGCGTTTCTCCATCGCATCATCCTGTGCTATTGTCACTGCACCCCAATAATCGGCCAAAGACTGATCTATACTTTGGTCGCACTTACGACAAATGTCGTAAACGGAAATTCCAACCTTCCATCCGAACCTATGTACTTGTCGATTAAAGTGTGCAGCTCGCGAATAAGCTCGTCTCGTGCTCGATTCTTGAAAGCATGCTGGAAATGGATTGTCGATGTGAACCTCGCCTCAATGCTTTGACGGTCATAGAAGTGCGTCCATTCGATGCACTCTTCTTCGATTTGCTCAAAGGTAGATAGAGCGGCGAGTTCTTCGGCAAAATGCACCTCCGAGAATGTGCCGTGCCGATTCGCAAACGTTCCGCGTCGATAGCCCGGCACATTAGCTTCATATAAATTCTGATACGCGGATAGAAACTCGCTCTCCGAAAAGCGCCCGTGATTATAAATGAAGGCGATAACGCCGCTCGATGCTAGAATTCGCTCGACCTCCTTATAATAGCGAGGTCGATCGAAGAGTTGCGCAGAGGCGGCGGCGCTCACTACCGCGGCTGAGTTACGAGCAAAAGGCAGCGTCTCAGCAGGAGATTTTAGATATGTGATCTCTTTGTTATCTGCCTTATTTGCCTCTGCTATCATATCTTCGTTTGGTTCAACACCAAATATCCTGCATTTATCGCCAATAAAATGAGCGAGTGGACGCGTAAACTTTCCGGTGCCTGACCCTACATCAACCCAGTACTTGTCGCCGAGTTGGCTATCGACCCGATCAGCAACCAGAGTTGCCGCCTGAATCGGATATTCTGGTCGTGAGAGCTGATACAGGTCGGCTACACCCGAATATATGGCTGTCATTGGAATGCTGGATTTCATGCTAATTTCCTCTGCGCGTAGTATGACCCTTTGGATAACGCGGGGGCGCGCCTGTCATGCCGGCAGCGATCTTAGGCACGGCGCCTGCCGTCACTTCGTCGCGCGCCATTTGCAGCTTCTTGCCGATCTGAAAGCGACGACACCAGTTCATCCGTCAATCTTACAAAAGTTGAACAATGCGGGCCGGCAGGCGGAACTTCGTATTGCGTGCCAATTGTTTCAAAACCGAGCCGAGTATGTACGGGCACCGCGGCGATTCTTGTCATGCCCCAAAGCGCACGAGCTCCCTTAGCATGCGACCGGACAATTACAGATTTCAAAAGCGCTGTTGCTACTCCCCGTCGTCGCGCGAACTCAACCACAGCGAGGCCTCTCAATCTCCAACTGCTATCCCAGGAATCGAACGGGCAGCGCTCGGGACCGGCAGAGAGCATCCCAACGGTCTGACCATTCACACTCGCGGTCAAGTGAATGGCCAGTGTCGAAACGTCGGCTGGCGACACTAATTTCTCTGGTCTTCTGTCGGGCCTCAATAGCTTGTGGCGAAGTGTCAACACGACGTCCAGCGGCCTTTCAGCAATTGCGATTGGCATCCTTCAAACTCCATTCAAAATGGATCACCATGGGCACGTCACCGCCGGTTCATTAGCTCATTCTTGACGGAAGGTGTTTCCGAACTATTTTTATCGCAAGCTCGAGCAGTTCGGGTGCTTCAGGGTTGCCGATACCGACCCTGATCGCCTCCGCGGGGTGGAAAGACGCCGATGCATACGCACTGCTGGCTGCAACCTGAACGCCGTCCGCCTTAATTGCGTCCGCGACCTGCTGACTTGGATGCGACTTAGGCAGCGGAAACCAAACGTGAAGGCAGCCTGGGTTCGCGACGTAGCGGCGATCGCCTGCAATCTCGTTGAGTAGTTGGTGTCGCGACTGAAGTTCCTTTTTCACTGCCGCCAGGATGTCTAAGTCGCCGCCTCTTCTTATAAAGTTCGACATCAACGCCGCACTTGTCGGTGCTGCCATCCAATAGGTCGCGCGAACTCCGGGCCAAAACACCCGAAAAGCATCGGAGGAACTAGGTGCGACAACAAAAGCCAGTTTCAGTCCCGCGGCGAAGCTCTTTGCTGTTCCCAAGAGATACCAAGAGTTCTCCGGAGCGATCGCGGAGATCGGCTTGATCGGAGTCGAGCTCAAAAGACTATAGACGTCATCTTCGATGACTTGCACATCGTAACGTTTGGCGATTTCGGCAATCTGTATTCGGCGATTCAGCGACATAGTGATCGTCGTTGGGTTCTGAAAGGTTGTAACCAAATAGAGAGCCGCCGGCCGCGACCTCCTGCACACATCTTCGAAGGAATTTGGCTCGACGCCGTTATCATCCATCAGGACGTCAATAGTAGGTATCCCGTAGCGTTGCGCAAAAGTCCGGATTGGCGGGTAGGTCATTTGCTCGACGACCAAGGACCGCCCATTTGGAACGAGCGCGGGAAGCATCATGTGAATCGCAGATTGCGTGCTGTGGGTGAGAACAATTCGGTCGACATTCGGCGGGGCACCCAGCCGCCGACCAGTGAATTCGGCACCCATGGAACGATCGTCCTCCGTTCCGGTCCAGCGGTGTGTCGTTACAAGACTTGATGGCGATGTCCTCTGGAAGACATCTTTGAGCGCGTCTGCGAAAATGCGGTCGAATGTCCCGGGAACAGGCGGAGGATGATTGAGATTGAGGCCGATCAGTCCGTCTTTGCCCAAACATCTATCGCGTACTGGAATTGTCGGCTTGTGCATCGTGTTCATCTTCATCCTGATCATAGCAGCAGCAAAGTTGTTGTGGCGGAACAAGTGCCTTAAGGTCGTGCGTTCCAAACAAGTGCCACGCAACCAGCGAGCGCAAAGCCGGTGGCGATCGGCACCGCAGTTCCACGAATGGCCGGAACGCGGATCGCTGTGGTTACGTGCAACACGGCGAGGACAATGAAGGCAGCCGCAACAATCGTCGGAAAAGCATCGTTCGATAGCATCGGGCGAATGAGTAGCAGGATCGCTAAAAGGGGCGTATCGTATGAAACCGGAATGCCGCTAAATCGCGCATCGGCCGTGAGTCCTGCATTTTCGAAATGACTGAGCCTGATCGCTCCCGCCAATACCAGCGCTAAGCTCGCGACCAGCGACAGGGGCGTACCTTGTCCAACGAGGATAATGATAGCAGCGGGGAAAACGACGCCATGAATAAAGTCAGCAAAGCCATCAAAGCTCTTTCCGAACTCCGCAACACCCGGGCGGCGGAGCTGGCGCGTCTTGCGCGCAACATGTCCGTCCCAATGGTCCAGAAACCAGGTCCAAAGCATCGCGGCAACGCCGAGCTCGACCTTGCCGTTCAACGCCAGGAATAATCCGATGACGGCAAACAGGTAGGCGAGAGCCGTGATAGCGTTTGCATAGTCTCGCAGATGCCCGATCATTGCCTTGCTCCTGTTGCAGGCCAAATGGAGCTCACCGCTGCGCTAAAACTTGATGTACAATGGCCCACGCCAGAATGCTCCTTCTAGCCGGTCAGAAGGCCGCTTGCCGGGTGTTAAGACTATTCAGGGTGTGAACGATCTTTTTTAGCGCCGGCTCCAGCAGCTCTGGCGGAGCACCGAAGGAAAAACGCAGCCCGTTCACGTCACCAAAGACGCTGCCGGGAACGGATCCCACGCCGGACTCCTCCAGAAGCAATCGTGCAACATCGTCGCTGGTTCGAACGGCAGATCCAGGTGGCAGAGAGGAGATGAGCCTGCTCAGATCGAGATAAAAGAAAAATGTGCCCTCGGCACCCGGCGGAGGCACGTCCTGCAGGCCAGCCAATATGCGAAGACAAGTATGACGAGCGTCAAAAAGGCGCTGATACATCACCCTTTCAAAGCGGCCGTCACCGGTGTGGAGGTGGTGCAGGATAGCGTGCTGCGCGATCACGTTGGCATTTGAGGTCGTATGACTCTGCAGCTTTTTGGCTGCGGATACGATCTCGGGGGGAGCCGCGAAGTAACCCAAGCGCCAACCGGTTATCGCTAACTCCTTGGAGAATGCGTTGACCAGGATGGTCCGTGAACGTACGCCTGGATGTGCCATGACAATCGATTCATGGCGCGAACCAGTGAATATCAAGCTGGAGTAGCATTCGTCCGAGACGATCCAAAGCTGATAGTTGATCGCAAGATCGCCGATGGCTTGAAGGGTCGTTCGATCATAAACCGCGCCGGTAGGATTGTTCGGCGAGTTGATGATGATGGCTTTCGTGCGCGGTGTGACAGCGGCGCGGATTGTGCCGATGTCGGGAATATACGTCGGGGGACGAGCATCAACGAACACGGGTGCCGCGCCGGCGAGAAGAACTTGGGAATGGAATGTCGGCCAGCAGGGTCGAATGATGATGACCTCATCGCCCGGATTGAACAAGGCCAACGCAGCGTCGAGCAGCCCTTGCTTTGCGCCCGCAGTGATCACGATGTCGTCCGAACTCCAGCCGATCCCCGTTTCCGCGCATAGCTTTTCCGCGACAGCCTTGCGAAGCGGCGGCAGGCCGACGGAATCCGTATAGCGGTTCGTCCCGGCATTGATGGCGGCAATCGCTCCCTCGCGTACCGATGATGGGGGCTCGATGATGACTTCGCCGGCCGCAAGATCGATAACCTGACGGCCGGCTGAGGCTGCATCTTTGGCAGCCTCACGGGCGGCGGCGGTGCCAGAACCTGAAAGCAAAGACATCCGTTGCGCCAGCATGTGTGCTCCTCGCGAGCTAATTGCCGAGATCGTGAAGTAGCTCTATTCGCTTCGGCGCCAGTACGGTCTCACTGACGGCAATTCGGCCCAGAGAACCCGGGAAATGGTGCCGTAACACTTCCGTAGGCGACATATCAGCGCGTCGATCGGGCCGTTGGCGTGACCTGAAGCAATCTTGCATGCGCAAATACCTCCAGGTGAGTTTGGGCTAACTCGACGTCTGCTTCAGTGCCTGTTTCCGTCGTCTAGATCAATTACTAGCGTTGGTAGTTGACCGCAGCCCAAGTTGGTTGACTGGCCTAGGCTGACCTAGGATCGATGGCCGGATTGACGCGAAAATTAGCGTTCAGCATTGCAATGCGTCTTTTGAATTCGTTACATTGCCTCGAGCTTCATTGGCAGTCGTCTGCGTGTTGTAGACGCATCGCAACGGGCTCTAAGCCCTAAGGTTATTCGCTTAATCGAGAGCTTCGTAGCTTCGTTATGAGAGCTGACATGAACGGCGTTACTCTCTCGGCTCATACCAGGCGTTAATACCGTTGCGTGCGCTCGGAGTCGCCGTGAGGCGCTCCGTGTAGAAGATTTGACAGAGGTACGGTTGGATGAGATCGATACGACGATCAGCTGAGCGGGAAGAGAGTGTATGTCTTCGGATCCAGGTGACGCCGGCCACTGAACGAATTTTGCTATCAGATCTTATCCGCGTTCGTCGGATTGCAGGGATACGCTGGCATGGAGCCCAAAGCTCATCCGGCAGGACATGAAATCGTGCGCTTAGCTGAAAATGCGCTCCGCGATGCGCAGATCTTCGGTGCTGTCGATTTCATACCACCTGAGATCGTCGCAACGAGCCGCTGCGAGTTGTAAGCCGCGCCTTTCCACAAGATAAGCAAGGAGCTCCTCCGTATACGCCCGCCTAGCTCCCGAAGTGATGATATCGTCCAGCGCTGGCACGATTCGGTCCCTGAGAGTGGACGCCGAGAAGCGAAGCAAGTTCATTGTCTTGAATAGTGTTGGACCATCCGCGAGAACATTTGCGGCAGTTTGCTTCATGCGAAAAGCTGAGATAAAGCCGCTATCCGACAGCAGAACTGCTGATCCTTCCATCAGCTCGTTGAAGGGGGCGACCGCAGCCGTATCGGTCGCCTCTCCGAGCAGCAGATAGCCCAACGCGTCTTTCTCGAAGAAGACATCGCCCTCAAGAAGAAAGCAGTCGCCGGAGAGCAATGCGTCGCGAGCAAGCCAAAGAGAATAGGCGCTCCCGGTGTGGTTGAAGACCGAGGACTCCACATATTTGACTTCGATATTGCCAAAGCGATTACCACAGGCATATTGTATGGCATCTTTCCGGTAGCCCACGACGATCGTGACCTCGTCGACACCGACGGCTTGCAGGTTAATAAGAGCGTTGTGAAGGATTGGAGTGCCGTTCACCTCGACCAGAGGCTTAGGGCGTAAATCGGTCATTGGACGCAGCCTCGAGCCCACGCCGGCTGCGAGAATGACGGCTTTCTTAGGAGGAGTGTTAGCCATTTCATTCCATTTCATCGCCAAGGGGATATGTCGCGGTCATTTTGGGAGAAGTGGAGTGTTTTGGGCCGACGCTAGCCTTGATCGTCGAACGGAAGAAACCCAAAACGGCTGCAACGTACCGGGCGGTCAGTAAGCGCAGTCGGGCCATCGTGCGATATCTCCGGCGGTTGAGGGCAGCTAATGCTCCGATCGACTTTGCGGTGAAGCATTGGTCGATGTGGCCGATTGTTGCGGGCAGGAGGTCGTCAAGGACGAGCACGGTGAGTGAGCAGCTAGAACGAGTCAGGGAAGGTGGAGATATCTCATTTCCGCATCGGCGAGTTCGTCGTACCTCAACAAATCAAAAACCTCGTCGAGTCTCGCGATATCTGGTTCAATGCCGGCAATGCTTTCCTCAGCGATAATACGGCCGCACACGTTCATCATTGCTGCTATTGCGGAACGCATGGAGTGGTTGGCCCAGATCACCGTGGAGATACCGGCGTCACGGTATGCAGAGACTGGTGTCCGATAGTATTTCGTCGGAACGATCACGACAGGCAGACGGTGTTGCCAGGCAGCGGCAAAGGAGAGGACCTCCTCTGCGGTGGTCTTGCTTGAGTGAATGAGGATCGCGTCGGCACCAGCCGCGGCGTAAGCGCTGGCGCGCAGAATAGCCTCGTCCATTCCCTGGCCGGCTATCAGCGCTTCGGTCCGGGCGACCAGGACCAAGTCGTCCGCGACTGTATCTTTCACGGCCCGCAGGCGGCCGGAAAATTCATTGACGTCGGCCAGGGGATGCCGATCGCCAACAAACGAGTTTATTTTCGGAAAACAGCTGTCCTCCAGCGCAATCCCGGCGGCGCGACGCTGATGGAGTTTGCGTGCCAGCAGGCGCGCATTGTTGAAATTCCCGAACCCGCCATCGCCGTCAACGAGCACAGGCAATTCGGTCGAGTCCACTATGCGCTCAACCACGTCGACGAGTTGGCTCCAAGAAGCCTCGTTGGCATCGCGGTAGCCGAGAGAGCTGGCAATGGAGAGGCCCGACGCCCACAGGCTCTTGAAGCCCGCGCGCTTGGCAATCGCGCCCGAAAGCGCATCATGGGCCTCCATCAAGAATGAGAGGGCGCTGTTGGAGCAGATTTCGTCGCGCAGAATTTGTGAAAGCGAGGAGCCTGAGCTTCGCTCAGGTCGATTGATAACAGCCGATTTTGGTTGATATTGCATGCCGATTCCTTGGAGGTGCGTTGACCTGTCGGGCGCACAGTGCGTCCTTAGTCGAATTCTCGTTGGCTAAGTCGTTTGGGCAATCCCGCAGCTCAGTCAGGTGACATGCTTCTGTCATTTTGATCAATCACCATCGTTGGTAGTTGACCGGCGCGTAGCGTATTTCATCTCCCAAATAACCCACCCGCTGCGGCTGACCGCAAAGCGCGGGACATTGTTGTTGATCGGCGGTGGCTCGCAGAGCGCATGCGTTTGACGATCAGAGAACCAGCGCAGCTTCCTGCGTTGCTCGGCCTGGAGCCTGTTGACTTGGCTCATGGTGTTGGCAAGGCATGATTTGTGCAATCTGGTGCAAGTGTTTATATCCTTGGTGAACGCTGGGATCGTTGACTGTAGTATGTGCCCCGCTCGCGCACATCTGTAGCGCGCAAAGATATCGCCAGCCGCTCCGTTCGATATTCACCAATGTCTCAGCTGTAGCGAATCGTGTGTCCCATGTCCGACATAGGTCGCGATTGCTTCAATCGGGTGATGCGCCGCAATTGCTCGTCGAGCTTCTCAAGCGCTTGTTTCTGCGCGGAGTTCGGCGGGTGCCGCATTTGGTACGAGACTTGCTGTTCGCGTCCCGGGTCCTCTGAAAGGGTGGAGGACCGGGTGCGCGGTATCGTCTCCATCAAGCCGGTTGTCGGCTCCTTGCAGATCTACGTGCGCTCGTGACCTAGCGCCGTAGACCGGAAGGAAGTGGACCATTACCAGTGTTATCCCAACTGGAATTCCTACGTGGTGCAGTTCGTCTAAAAGGCGCCGACTAACGCCGACGAGCATGCCGAATGCTGCAATGATCCTCAACGTCGCGCATATTGCCATTGGAAGCCATATAACCGACCGCTGGTATCACGTGACGCGCTTTCGCGGGAGGCGGAATGCGTTCGCTCGCGAATGGAGTTTAGCCAAGTACAGCACAGGGGTTAAACTGCAGGAGCCGGGCAAACGCTGCGCAGATCGGCAGCATCTGGTGCCAGCGAACAACTCGGAAAGATCGGCGGCTTTTCGAAAGAACTTTGCGTGAGCAAAGCCTGAAGCGCGTCGCTCTATTGTGATGATTTGCCGCGGCGACTCGAGCGTGAACGTCAGGTGAGTTGCAGCTGCGTTAACGCCACGGGCGACGAGCACGGCGTCATGTCTTCCAATTCCCCAGAGCATCAATGAGAACTGGTACCGATGATCCATATTAGAAAGAAGCCCGCGGTCCTGGAAGTCCACCTTGTACGCAAGTTGTGTGTCGCGGCCATTGCGATACTCGTCTCGTCACAGGCAGGCGCAGACGATGATTTGATGAACGCTGCTAGGCGGACGTTCAAACCGATCCCCTCGGTCGTTCCTGCGGTGAAGGACAACCCGGTTACCCACGAGAAGGTCGAGCTCGGTAAGATGCTGTTCTTCGATCCGCGAATCTCGGCTAGCGGGATCATTAGCTGCAATACTTGTCACAATCTAGGTACCGGCGGAGCGGATGCGGGTCCGACATCGATCGGTCACGGCTGGCAACTAGGGCCACGCCGGGCCCCCACCGTATATAACGCAGTCTTCAATGTGGCGCAGTTCTGGGATGGGCGGGCGCCGGATCTCAAGGCGCAAGCAAAGGGCCCCGTGCAGGCGAGTGTTGAAATGAACGCGACTCCAGAGCATGTGATCAACACGCTGAACTCGATGAGCGACTATGTGGTCATGTTCAAAAAGGCCTTTCCAATCGAGGCATCGCCAGTCACCTTTGACAACTTCGCGAAGTCGATCGAGGCCTTTGAAGCGGTTCTCATTACGCCCGCGGCCCCTTTCGATCAGTACCTTGAAGGCGATCCAAATGCTCTCAACGTTCAGCAGAAAGCTGGATTGAAGCTATTCATGGAAACAGGATGCTCCTCCTGTCACAATGGAATCAACGTTGGCGGACAGGATTACTTTCCATTTGGCGCCGTCGAAAGACCAAGCACAAGCTTGCTTCCGACAGCCGACAAAGGCAGATCCGCCGTCACAAAAGTGGCCAGCGACGAATACGTTTTTCGTGCAGCACCGTTGCGCAACGTCGCGTTGCGACCGCCATACTTCCATTCGGGTCAGGTTTGGAGCCTTAAGCAAGCTGTCGGCGTGATGGCTGAAGTTCAGCTTGACGCCAAGCTTAGCGATAAGGAACAGAACGATATTGTCGCGTTTCTGAATTCGCTGACCGGGCAGCTGCCCAAGATTGAGTATCCGATACTGCCCACCCGGACCGAGACGACGCCACTGCCGTCTACAGGAAAATAATATGTTCCGTTCCTATAGTGGCCGTGTTGTTTGATGAAAGCATGGCGCAGGAAGCCGCGCGTTCGCCAGCGGCCAAGTGCCTTACTCGAAGCCGAACTCATGACCGCACAGTCATCTCTTGTTCAACCAGGAAAGATCTCGCGGCCCAGGCCGTTCCCACATATGGGTGGGTTAGACCGATGCGCCGGCGCCGACCGACATTGTGGAGGAAGTTGTCCCTCGCCGTGCTGAATGAAAAGCACGATTGGCCCAAACCTAAACGGCATATAGAATAAAGCAACTCGTAAGGGCGATATAGTAGAATGCACGGTTGGATTGTAAATCTTGAAAGAGAGGTTTATATGCAAAGCGCGATCTTTCTGAAGCGACATGGAGTCGGTGATGCATCAAGATAAACGGACACTCACAAGATGGATGGCTTTGGCTGGCCTTGGGCTGCTGATGGCGGCACCCGCACGGGCGCAGCCCATCTGGACCTGGAACAACCAATACGGCTCGGTTCTGGCGGTCAACAGCTACGACCAGAGCACGGGCGCCATTTCCGGCACCTATACAAATAACGCAACGAATAGCTGCGACGAAGGCGCCCCTCAGCCGATGACAGGCTGGCTGGCCCAAACCAATAGCGGCACAGCGATCAGCTTTACAGTCAACTTCGGGGGCTGCAGCTCAACGACCGTGTGGACGGGACAGCTCAATGCCGCATCGGGTTTTCAAGGGCTTTGGCTCCTCTCGCTCGCCGAGCCCGTGGTATGGAATGGGATCAGCGCCGGCGCTGACACTTTCACGTTCGGCAGCGGCGACAAGTCGAAATTGATATCCGCTGGTAAAGGGGAGGCCAAGGACGGGCCAGGCGAGAAACTCTCCAACACGAAAAACCGCAAATAGCACGATCTTCTCGGGTGACGACGTTGAGCGTCGTCACGCCGACATTGCCTAATGAACTCGCCTTTGTGCCGACGGCGTTGGCGGGAGTGCACTCATCGAATATTCGACATGTGTCTGGACATCCGCCGGTGCTTTCGAAGATCGCGAGAACACCTCTCCCAGCGTGGGGAGCTGCTCGGACCGGCTCACGGTTGCAAGCTCCGGCTCATCTCAGAGCGATTGCAAGTAGGAGCCTATTGCCTAAGCGACCATCTGCACTGGGAGGGCGGAATAACCGTGCACGAAGTTAGACGCGACTCGTTCCGGCTCGCCGACCACCTTGATGTCCAGGCGTCTATTCAGCATTTCTTCCCAAAGGATCTTCAGCTGCAGTTCCGCAAGGTGTCTTCCGACACAGCGATGGATACCGAACCCGAACGAGAGGTGTTGCCGTGAGTCCTTCCGATCGATGATGAAGCTGTCGGCCTGGTCGATGACCTCATCGTCTCGGTTCCCGGAAATGTACCACATGACGACCTTATCGCCTCGCCTGATTTGCTTGTTGCCTATCACGATATCGACCATGGCAGTGCGGCGCATGTGTGCGATCGGCGTCTGGTAGCGTATGACCTCGGAGACGGCGCTCGACACGAGCACAGGATTGTCGCATAGCTTCCGGAGCTCGGACGGATTCTGGTTCATGAACAATACGCTTCCACTCATCGAATTGCGCGTGGTGTCATTCCCGCCCACGATCAGCAGGATGAGATTTCCCAGGAACTCGCGTGGCTCCATATTCCGAGTCGCCGGTGAGTGCGCCATCATCGAAATCAAGTCGGCGCGGGGCTCGGCATTTTTTCGCTCGTTCCAAAGTCGTGTGAAATAGTCCAGGCACCCGGACAGGACTGCGCGTCGCTTCTCCCAAGTGTCGATCCCGTGGTCAGTTCGCGGAGTCGTGGCGGCGACGTCCGACCAATAGGTCAGCAGCCGCCGATCCTCAAATGGAAAATCAAACAGCGTCGCTAACATTTGCGTCGTCAACTCGATCGAGACCTTATCGACCCAGTCGAAGGTTTCATTGCGCGGCAAGCCATCCAGAATGGCCTTGACCCGCCGACGGATCAAGCCCTCGAGCTTGGCCAGATTCTCCGGTGCCACTATCGGGCTGATCGTATTGCGCTGCTCGCCATGTTTCGGAGGGCTCATCTTGATGAAACTCGGGGTCCAATACTCCTCCGGTAAATCGACGATCGTGACGCCTTGCTCTGACGAAAACACTCCGTGAGTCATGTTGACTGCAACGATGTCGTGGTATTTTGTTATGGACCAATAGGGACCGTAGGGGCTATCGCTACAGTAGTGGATGGGATCTTCCTTTCGTAACCGCTCGAAATAGGGCCAAATGCTGTCATCCTGAAAGCGCTTGACGTCGCTGACATCCAGATCGCTCAGAAGAACATCATATGCCCCCTCGCGCGCGTGACCTGCCGATATTGTATTCATGATCGCCCTCCGGCCTTAACCTCTCATCTTGCCTCCGCTCGCCTGGGCGAATTCCTACGGCGGCTCTGAGAGCTTCCCACGATCCTTGAATGGACCGACCGATCATTTTCCGCCCGCCGCGGCGCTTTCGGTTGCGAGCGATTGATCGGTTTGAATGGTCGAACAATATCGCAAGCCGGAGCGCAGCTCCCCTATCATGATTGGGAGGCGCGTGAAATTGCGTTCACTGCTATAATCACTCGTCGTACAACCGCTCAGCTGGTCGCAGCATCATCGCGAGCCATCGCTGAATTCTGGTGACGGCTTGGCCGGATCAGGAGGCGGCAACTGGGCTTGACTGACCTCGATCCCGCCGCTGAATGTCAGACCGAGAACGAGGTGTGGCAAGTGATCGTGGCCATCGAGACGACGCCATCGTTTCTGCGCGACAGATCGATCTGCGGGCGTTCTTAGCCGGGCTGGCTCGGTGCCTGATCGATATCAAGGCGTGCGCGACTGCGCACCATTTGGCGCACGAATTGATCGCGCTCGGCCACCAAGTCCGGCTGGTGCCGCCGAGCGACGTCAAGGCCTACCTCAAGCGCGGGAAGAACGACGCGGCCGATGCAGAAGCAATCTGCGACGCGGTGACGCGACCGAGCATGCGCTTCGTGCCGGTGAAGAGCGAAGAGCAGTACTTACTGCCTCTTCGCAGTGGACTTCCACCACCTACTCCTTGCCGGTTTCCCGGCGCACCAACTGTAGTGCTCAATCTGAGTGTGGCGCGGAGGCATCCGGGTCACAAACGCTTCTTAGAAATGAAATTACCGGTACTGCTTATGCACCCTTGCCGAGGAGCGAAAAGATATCATCGAGTGTCGTCATGATAGCGGCCGAGTCGTCTTTTGGCAACGAGGCGTCACGGCAGAACCAGACTGCTTGGCATCCCGCGCCGCGTGCGCCCAGAACATCCGAGCGAAAGCTATCACCTACCATGATGACCCCGTCTGGCGCCTCACGCAAAAGTTCTAAACAGGCATCAAAAGCGGCTTGGCTGGGCTTGCGATAACCGCAATCGCCGCAGAACATGACAAGATCGCAGTTGCGGCTGACATTTGTGTGCCGACCTACCTCGGCTCGCCACAACCTGTGGCTCGTTCCCCAAGGCGTATTAGACAAGATCGCCGTCCGGTAGCCCATGCGGCGAACTGTAGCAATAACTTTCTCCGCTTCTGGCATGAGCCGGCCACTGGCAAAGATCCTTTTGCAGAGGCGCAGCTCGAGTAGCTCTGCATCCGCGTCATCCATGTCGGGTGCCAGCACGCATCTCAACCGGTCGGCGAAAGAAACCACACGACAATCCTCGCGCTCTCGGTTCAGCGCCTGCAACGTCGCGCCAGCGATGGATCTCGGCGCTGTCACAGTGGCCAAATCTGTAAAGCTGGACGGATCGGTGAGGAAATCATGCAAGAACTCAACCTGTGCGGCCTCGGTCCGCAATGGATAATCGCAAAGGGTGTTACCCCAGTCAAAGATGATGGCGTTAGGATTGCTCATCTTCATGGAAGCGCTTTCAGCCGATCCAGAAACGCTCGCCACTGGCGGAGAATAGTTTCTGGATCTTTGCCCTTACGCCAAAGGTCCTTGTCTAAATCATGTGAGGCGTGCTTGGCTCGCATGCAGTCTGGTGAAACCTCGCCAAATATCGCATCGCCTTCGGCGGTGATAAAAAAGCAAATATCGAGGAGTTCAATTTCGCACGATGCCAAGACTCTCGCCAGCGCCTTGAAGGCTCGCAAAGCCAAATGCCTGGCAGCATCCGTATCGATGAAGCGGTCCGCGAGCCAATTCGGCATGCATTCGTCCCGATGCGGTAGTGGGTTGCGCCAGTCGAAGCGCACATAGGGTTCGTGTCGCTGATCGGGTCGGAGGTATCCGCCATGACGCGTCGGGAAAGTCTCCAACCCGAGGTATATATGTTTTGGTGTCCCGACATAGGCCGCCTTCACGATGACCTCGATAGGCGGAGCCGCAACTCGCCGACTGATGTAATAGTCTTCACCGACGTGAACGACCGTGGAAGGCACACCCTCAGTCTCTAGCATCCGCCAAAGCCGCTCGCTGATGCGTAGACGTAACCAGTCGGTGCCCTCAACTGTGGCAGCGCGATTTGCGGAGTACGAAAACAACGTGGGCTTTAAACGCACGATGACGCGTTGATCGTCGATAACGCGGATCACTTTCGATTCGCCCTCTATCAGCAAAGGCAAATCTTCGAACCTGGAGCGCCAGCGGTCCGGATGTGGAAACGCGGCTCGTTCAATAGGCTGCATTAGGATTTCCAACTATTCACTATGTTTCTGCGTACAGGGGCACTGTCCTGTCGTACGCACGGGGCTTCGTATTCGTACACCCCGAGGGCATCCCCACGAGGCTGTGAGCGACCGCGACCGCGACCGCGACCGCGTCGCAACCGCCCAGGCGTACCGTTGCACACCACCTCGTTCCGATTACAACGGGATGGCGCAACGTCGGGTATTGTCAGGCGCTGGATCCGCCCCACATCACCGATTGCTTGGTGATGTCCTTCCAACACGCAAATGGCGTGCCGAACTGAATTAGCGCTTCAGACCCTTGATCCAAGCATCTTCAAGAGCCTTGAAGCGTGCGTCGCGTCACATTGCTCGAACTGTCTCAAAACCGACAATCGACACTGAAGGATATCCGACAATGTCAGTTGGATGGTAATGTACCCCGATTGTGGGGCCACGTACTTGGTTGGAAGGGGCCGCGCTCCGTTTGATAGGCGGAGCCCATGATGACGACGAAGACCAGACGCAAGATCGACGCGGCACTGAGCGCAAAGATCGCGCTGGAAGCCGTGCGGGAGCAGACGACGTTATTTGTGTGATGCTTAGTTAGGTCGCGTGCAAGGTACCCAATCGCGCCAGGCCCTGCTCAATGAGCGATGTGGGGAGATAGCTAAAACACAGGCGTACATGATCGCCACTTCGTGGGCCATAATTGCGACCATTTATGAGATGAACGGCGTGCTCGCGACGTGCAGCCTCAATGAAAGTCTCAACTTCGAGACCAGCAGCCAACCGCACCCAAAACGAGAAACCACCGCTTGGTACGACATACTCTGGCTCGCAAAATCGGCTAAACAGCAAGAGTGTATGCAGGATATCCCGCTTGGCACGATAATGCTGGCGCAGGCGCGCAATGTGCGCATCAATGGCGCCCGATTGCAACAACGCTAAAACGATATTACTGACGATGGGGCTTACGCCGCCATCGCATTTTAGCCGTGCAAGCCGGTTGATGATGTTCGACTCCGCAAGCACCCAGCCTACCCGTAACCCCGGTCCGGCGACCTTGGAGACGCTATGGATGTTGATCACGTTGCCACCTGGTGCCAACCAATCAACCGTGCCGTTATAGGGCAGCTCCGCATACACAAGATCCTGTACCAACGCCACGCCATAGTGGTCCAGCAGCGCTGCGACCCGGGCCATATGGGTGCGCGACATCTGGCGCCCGGTCGGGTTATGAAATGCTGGCGTCGTATAGAAAAGCTTCACGCGGGTATGACTACGCAACATTGCTTCGAGTTCATTCAGATCGACCCCTTCTGCGCACATACCGAGCTGGAGGATGTTCGCGCCCACGATCGAAAACGTTCGCAGTGCGCCCAAATAACACGGGTCCTCGGTCAGGACGATATCGCCTGGGTCGATCCAAGCGTCGGCAATCAATTGCAAAGCCTGTGAAGCGCCACCCGTAAGGATAACTTGGTCATCGCGCACACCGTAGCGCCCTGCGAGCTTTGTACGGAGCTCGGGTAAACCCAGCGCATCCGTATACTGCGGCAGATCGGCGGAGGCGACCCCGGTATCCCGGTTAAATGCATCCGGCCAGGCCAGCTCTGTAAACATCACCGGATCGGGCAGGCCGTAACCGAAATTGATGGCGTGCTTCGCACCTGAGTAAGAGAACGGGGCAAAGCCCTGAGCGAGAGCGCTACGGTTAGAGGCCCGCGAAGTCATGGTTTTGTCTCTCAAACAGATTGCCTCACCTGTTCTGTGCGAAAACGCGTGTTGTACGCTGCAATGAAGTTCGCAGATACCGCCGCACTGAAATACGGGAAGTCCACCCTCGCGCCCGGCAGGGCTGCTGCTGCAGGCGTCTTGAGGGACGGCTGCCAGGCCGCGCCGAAGAAATGCTGACCGTAGCGTATCGCTAGCTCAGGTACCACGGGATAAAGCAGACTCAGGAACAAGGAGACCGTCGCGGCATTCCACATACCATTGCCCTCGCGCGCAAAGTCGGCCACCTCCAGATACGTGTCGATGATATCAAGCGCATCCCAGAAACGCAGCGACTCGATCGCATCGGCATAACGCTGAACCAGGCTGCGGAGAGTAGGGCAGGGGTGCTTGTTGTCCACTGTGTGTGCGTTGTTGTCTGAGTGGCGTAACGCATCCTCCCAGATCCGAAGGCGTGACGCTGCCATGATCAGGCTGTCAACATCGAAGTCGTTCTTATTGCTGTCGAATGGCTTGGCCACGCGCGCCAGCGCGTAGCGGAGGACGCTGGCGTCCACCTCTCGCGTCACTTCATCGGCCCAAAGGGCATGGTCACGACTGGTCGAAAACTTTTCGCGCTCGAGCTTGTAGAAGTCCTGGACGGAATGATTCTTGGGAATTGGGTAGCCACGCGCGAGCAGGGCGCCTGTCACACCTACCGTGTAGTAAAAACGGTTATCTTGGCCCATGAAAAACAAAAGCTGGGTGTTCGGATCGTGCAATGCCGAATGGGCGTCCAGATTGTCACGGTCGCATAGCTCGCGAATTCCAGTTTCGAAACTCCACAGGCCCTCAAACCATGTGAGGAGGGTTTGGTCAGTCACATGTTCAGGCTGTGTTAGCTTGACGCCATGACTGAAGTGGCGTGACATCGGCAAGCCATGTACGGCGCCGGCTAACCAAGTGCGCGCCTTGTCGCGGATAACCCCGGGCCACGCGCTTTGTTCAATGGCTTTGTCCAGCACCTGAGCCAGCCGGGGTACATCAAACACGGCCTGCTTGATCGGCCTTAGCCCAAGCGAGCCGCCGCACGTGGTGTGCCGCGCGTCGCGTAGGGTGTCGTGCTGAACAGCTAGCCCGCAGTCTTCGCACAAATTGCTGTCGGTCGTCGCATCGCATGCCGGACAGACGCCCACTGCCAGCGAGTCGGCCACGAATTCGTCGCAGTGTTCGCAATAGAGCTGGACACCGTCGCGCACGTCGACATAGCCGGCCTCCTGCAATTCGCGGAAAATCGCCAGCGCATTCTCTTTGTGGGTCTCGCTAGATGTACGCACAAACGCATCAGGCGTGATTTGCACCGCGCGCAAGCACTGCAAGATCTCGTGAACGTGCTTCTGTGCGACGTCGCTAACCGGTCGGCCGAGTTTTCGTGCCTTCACCAGCGTGTACGTGCCGTGCTCATCCGCACCCGTAATATAGTACGCGCGATGGCCAGCCATACGCTGAAAGCGGGTGAACATATCGGCGAGTAAGTATACGCCGCCGACGTGACCGAGATGCAGCTTGCCGTTGGGGCAAGGGGGAGCGGGACAGACAAAATAGGTGCGCATGTCAATCCCACCAAATGGATAGAAATTTGAGAGAATCGTCCTGACTGACGTTGCGGATAGTGTGCTGCTGGTTTGGTCGCATGTAGCACAACGTCGTCTCACTCACCGGCCTCATCTGGCCGTCAGCTTCGAACTCTCCACGCCCGGAAATCAGCAACCACAGTTCGTGCTCGTGGTGCCCGTGCAGATCGACCGCGCCGCCGGGTGCGACCTCCACCACCGAGGCGCCGAACCCGGGGCTGAGACCATCCGGAAGATGCTCCAACAGACGGCAGACCAGCACGCCATATTCCGCTCGCATCAATGAATGATCGATCTGCTTGGTGTACACGACGGTCCTTCCTTCGAACTGGCACTCAATCGCGATAGAATATGCCGTTAGGCGCGTTCAGGTTTTCCGGATCCGATAGCTTGCCTTCCGGTGGGTTGTAGGCGCGCTTCATGCGCATATACTCGGCACGCGTTGGACCTCCCGTAGATGCGCGCTGGAACACCAGATAAAGCGCGCGGCGGGACCGACTGCTCTTATTTGGCAGTGAATAGTGGGGGGCGTAGTCGTCGAAAATAAACACATCGCCGGCTTTCCATGACACCGGTTCCCATGTGAAGGTCTCGGCGACCTCTGGATTGATCACGCCGCCGGCATCCATTGGAAACACTCCCTCCTTATGGCGACCTGGCGTGAAGAAAAGACCGCCGTTGTCAGGCTCCGAATCGTCGATGGCAATGGCTGCCACTGCATGCACCATGCGTTCCGGTATCTTGTGTGGGATATGATAAATGTCCTGGTGCGGGCGGTAGCCGCCGCTATCAGGATACTTGAAGATCAGCAGCTCCTTTAGCATCCGCGTGTCCTCATCGAGTAGCGTCTCGACAGTCGTGCGAATGCGGCCGTCGGCCAACAGCGCCTCGCGCAGAGCGTCATGGTAATCCAAGAAGTTCTCCACCTTTGAGATAATCTTGCGATTGCCGGCTGTCTTCTCGAACCACATCATCCATTTGTCGACGCTTACATCCCAGCGCGCGACATCATCCACGAAATTGGAAATCCCGTCGCGAGCGGCCGGATCGAAGAAGCCTTCGAGCCGGAGATATCCGTCCTGTTGCCATTTCGCTTTTTGCGCCTCGGTCAGCATAGGCGAGCTCCCTTCCCAGAATTACAGGTCACCGGTTGTAGCCTTCACTCGAAGCGCAGTTACCAGCAGCGCATTCAAGGCCGTCGCGCCCAATAGCGTCAGCAGCATCGCGTCGGGACCAAATCCGCGGATCAACTGCCCGCCGACCAATGGAAAGCCGAACAATCCGAGGAAATATGCCAGCGTGAAGATTTGTGAGGTGACCGGCACGGACACCCCGTGGTCGCCAGCAAGATTGACGGCCATTCCGTTGAGGGTGGAGTAGGTGAGCCCATAGCCTGTCGCGAAAATGGCCGTGGCCACGATATAGAGCGGGGTGCTGCCGGTATTGACAATGAATAGTACCAGTGATGCACCAGTCGCTGCGAAGAGCATGAGCGCAAGTCGGTGTACGGGCAGGCGGCCCATCACGTGGGCGAGAGAGAAGCGCAAGGCCACGCTGGACGCAGTAAATATCAAGAAGAACAAATCGGAATTCAGGTGACGTGATGCGGCATAGGCGCTCTGATAGGTCGACAGTCCCGAGAAAGTGCAGGCGGCAATCGCAATCATAGCGATGGGGGCAGCTGTGGATTTTCGAACGAGCGCTACGGTCGCAGTTACCGTGATTTCGATATGCGGCATCGGCACTGCAGGCAGGTCCAACATGGCACGTCGTGCGACCTCTACGCAGATGGTCACGATGACGCATGCTATCGCGAACAGGACATAGACCATGGCCAAAGAGCCGGTGACGTTTGCCAAGAAGTGACCGAGCGGAGCGGCTAAACCGAGCCCGGCCATTTGTGAGCCGGACAAAATGGTCAAATATTGGATACGTGCGGCCGGCCGTAGATGGCGAATGATCTGCAACGGCGACAAGATGAAGGACACCGACCATCCCGCGCCCATCAGCATAGCGCCAGCATAAGCTGCTCGCTCATCGAGGACTGCGCCGGCAACGAGCATCATGGCTAGCGCCATGGTAATCGAGGCGGCGGCCACCGTCGGCATAATGCCGATGCGCTGCGCGACCCAGCCTGCCGAGCAGCAGCACACGATTGTCACAATCATGGCGCTGGAGATCAGAAAACCTGCGGTTTCACTACTCTTACCAAGCGCCTGCATGTAGTCCGGCAATAGGAAGCTCGTGCCGTAAGCTGCTGCAATAACAATCGATGCGACCAGAAATGGTCCAAAGGCGCAGTGGTGTAGCCTAATAGATAGTTCGTCCGCAGCTATAGCGGGAGCATCAACACGACGGCTGTGGAGGGGGGACAACGACGCTTGGCTCATGTGATTGCGGCCATTTGTTGCGTGGTCGGCATCGCATCCAGACCGCCTGGTTCGGGCATGTCTGAAGTGTCATAACCGTCCAGGATCTGCCGATCTGACGTATCCAGATAGAATGGTTGTCCGAGCAGGCTGTTGATGATGAGGCTGCTCCGGTATGCGACCAGCGATAAATTGACGCTCTGCAGCCCATGCTGCAGGCGGCTTTGGTTCTGCAAATATACCGGCCCTGGCATGTGCTGATCGAACCGGACCGCGTAGTCCGGGCCGACGACAGGCAGGCTATCCTCCATGTGCGCGCCGCGCAGGAGCGTTTGCAAGAACGGTGGGGTGCGCGGCTGGAAGCCTGTGGCGAGCACGATGCGATCAACCAGGATGCTGTGATTTCGCGGCGCCGCGATCCCGCTCAGATCGACTTGCCAACGTTTGTTGTGGGACGTGATGTCCGTTAGGACAACGCCGGACAACAAACGAAAACTGTCATCCAGCGTGCCCTCCACGCCGCGTTGGTACAACATGTCATAGAGGCGATTGCACAACTCAACGGAAATGCCGTCGCTTGTCAGCTTCTCGTGCTCCACGATGGCACGACGTTGCTGGAGCGGGAGAGCGTGAAAACGCCGGCTGTACCCCGGCATGTAAGCCTCGTTTACGAAACTGTTGTCGTCCATTGCAAACAGGTTTGTCCGCGACGTCACCCACGTAATCCGCGCCGCTACGGGACGACTCAGCATGTGCTCAACAATCTCAGCACCGCTCTGACCACCTCCCACCACGAGCACATGCTCGCCGACGTAAGGTGGATCCCGCTCGAGATAGTCGGCCGCATGATAGACGGCGTTGCCGATCAGGGGCCTAGCACACGCTGGAATCTTCGGCTCTACGCCAACTCCTATCACCACAGCGCGCGCGAGGTATGTGGTTGTGCTCGTGTTGACGCGGTAGCCGTCCCTGAAGGGCGCAACGTCGACCACCTCTTCGCCAAAGCGGAGCGTCTTGAGCCGTCGTGCGACCCACTGGTAATAGTCGGTAAATTCCCGCCGCGAGGTTGAGGCGTCGCGTCTGTTGACGAAGCTGTAGAGCCGCCCGTGCAGTGCCAGGTAGTTGAGGAAAGAATAGGGGCTGGTAGGGTCTACCAGGGTCACGCAATCCTTAAGTGGCGACACTTGTAGCCGGCTGTTCGGCAACGCCAGTCCCGGATGCCAACAAAATCCCTCGCGTTTCTCTAAAAAGAGCGCGCGTAGCGGGGTAGGTTCAATCAGTGCCGCTAGGCTGAGGTTGAACGGGCCGATCCCGATGCCAATGACATCAAGCATATCCACAGAGGCCTCTGTCACGCTCGTGTAAAACCTATCCGGAAGGACGAAGGACGTCACCTACTCGAATTGGCAGCCTACAACCTGACGTCACGTGCGATACAAGCGCCTTCAGCTGATCCCGCTCGACCGCATGCCATTCTGCCGTGAGTAGAGTGGCTGCAACCAAGACGCGCCGTGAAGCCGGCGGCAGCAGCCACGGTCGTCTGGTGTCGCCGACCCAGCTCGGGCAAGCCCGTGATTTTGTATGGATCTGTCAGCATTCACCGGCACCCGCACGCGGAAGCAGTCTTTGCGCAATTTCGTGATGGGCGAGCTGTGTGAGCGCGGCTGGGCGGACGGGATTTAGCCAACCGAGGTGATCACATCATACGCAAATCGACATTGGAGTGCGGAGGCCTTGTGCGACTCCGACGAGTGTCGCCGGCGACCTCGATTCTCCATGGGCATCAACGCCATACGAACTGGTTTTCGAATTTCGTCACTTGTGCCTCGTGGGTTGGCGTTTGACAGCTTAAGCGAGTCGACCGACTCAGATAATTCTGACAGCGCGTTCGGAGATGGCGGCGACCGACTGCCCGTTGTGCGGGATGCTTTCGCGCCGAATCAACGCTCGCCACCATGGACAGCTTGCCGATCTGCGCTGCGTCGGCAGGGAGGTACGCATCCAAATGATCTTACGGCGGGTTGTTTGCGAGGTGGCGCGTTGCCGCCGGCAGATATTTGCCGGACGCCGGGAGACGATGTGGTCCCGATCCGCGCCGCGTCGTGCAACGGCACGATCGGGATGAAGCACACGAACTCATGACGGACACGTCACTGCTTTGCGCGCGCTCGCGCCGCAATCCGGCACCAGCGTCGATCGAATTCACATACCGTCGCGGGCGGCATCGTGGTCACGGTGATGACCTCGCCAACACTGTGGGCGGATTTCGATCGAACGGACAAACCGTTGCGGTGTCACCCGGCGGTCTCGACCGGAACCGATTCAATCTTGTGCGTGTGAGGGCGTTTAGACTGGCAGAAAAGCATTCTCTCGAAAAACGCGAGCAGGACAATTCATTTTAGCAACATAGTGTCGATGCTTGCAGATTTGGAGACGCGTAATGATCTATGTTCCCGAGTGCGAATGCGGGGCCTGGGCCCGCGCGTCGAGCCAGGGTCGATCAGGAGGCATCGCGCCGCAACGACCTTCTGCAGCCGGCGTCGCTATAACTTTGCTCCTTTCTAGTCTGAGATGAATGCGGCGCCGCGCCAATTCGGCAACTTTGGATAGCCATTGCATTGACCATCGTGCCGTTCTGCCGGATAATCGTCAGCAGCAGATCGTGCTGCTCAGGGTCGCCGCAATGCCAACGAACGACGGAAGGTTGATGTTCGACATGCGAAGCCGCATGCCACATCGCTGCGTCTCGGCGGCGACCGGTGTCTGTAGTTGATCGTACCAACAAATCCGAATTGATCAACAATCAGGCAGGAGCGCCGGAGTCCGGCGATCGCGCAGAGATGTCCCAAGCCTATATCATCGAAGTATTCGATCGAACCGCTGGTATCGTCGTCAGCGACGGACGCGGCTATCGCTTCTTCTCATCGGAGCGGGTCTTTGACAGCCTCGACGGCGGTCATTTCGGCTCCGCCCGCGCCGCGGAACGCGCGGCGAGGGCACTTGTCGAGCAACGCCGCGGCGCCGGCAATCAAGCGCCATAAAGCCCAAGGTAGACAGAGGTTCCGGCTTGTGTGGGGGCGGTGGGACCCGCTGAGCGCTCGCGCTCCCACGGCTGAGGGGCGCGGCGTCGGTCGTCGGGCCAGGTGAAAGCACCACAAAACGCTTGGAGGCAACGCCTGACTGCTTGAAGATGAATGGTTGCGCTCCCAACGCGGGAGTCGTCTGCCTAAGACGGTCGCGACCTGGGAATGTCGGCATCGGTGATTGTGCGATGCGAGTCTTGGTCGTGCAGCAACAAACAAGCCGCTTGTTGCGAATCTAAAAAAATGAGTTTCCCGGATACCTCAAAAAAGAGTTGGTCTTAGACTCGCGCGCTCATGGGTTCTCTGGGACTATCGATCGTCAATCAATGGTGCTTGAGAGAGGGAAGCGCTGATGGTTTGCAATGATCTCGTCGAGGAGGCCGACCGTTCCGCCGCGCGGAGTCCTTCGCGTCTTATGGTGAGCGCGCCGCTCTGTTGATGAGACCATCCTGCGTCAATGGCACCTGCACCGCAGATCGCCAAGAGTTCTACGACTTCTAGTTTAGCGTCGGATTGAATTGGGTATGCACCCGCTTGTCCCGAGCGGCGTGAATGCACTGTGCTGCCTGCTTTAACCCACCGTTCGCCCATCACAAGCCAATCACGTGAGGTGACAGCATGACCACGAACAGCAATGCCATCAAATTCGCCTATTGGGTGCCGAACGTGTCCGGCGGCCTCGTCATTTCCTCGATCGAACAGCGCACCAGTTGGGAAATCGATTACAATCGCAAACTGGCCCAGATCGCCGAGAAGGCTGGCTTCGACTACGCGTTGAGCCAGATCCGCTTCACCGCAGGCTATGGTGCCGACAAGCAGCACGAATCCGTCAGCTTCTCGCACGCGCTTCTCGCAGCCACTGAAAAGCTCAACGTCATCGCCGCCATCCTTCCCGGCCCATGGAATCCGGCGCTGGCCGCAAAGCAGATTGCGACGATCAGCCACCTGACCAATGCCCGGGTCGCGGTCAACATCGTCTCAGGCTGGTTCCGCGGTGAATTCCATGCGATCGGCGAACCCTGGCTGGATCATGACGAGCGCTACCGCCGCTCGGAAGAGTTCATCAACGCGCTGCGTGGGATCTGGAACGAGGAAAGCTTCACCTTCAACGGCGACTTTTACCGATTTCGCGACTACTCGGTGAAGCCGAAGCCGCTCGACCCACTGCCGGAGATCTTCCAGGGCGGTTCCTCGCGCGCTGCCCGCGACATGGCCGCCCGCGTCTCCGACTGGTATTTCACCAACGGTAACACCCCAGACGGCCTGAAGACGCAAGTCGACGACATCAGAAGCAAGGAAAAGGCGTTCGGCAAGAACTGGCGAACCAAGATCGGCATCAACGCGTTCGGCATCGTCCGGCAAACCGAAAAGGAAGCCAGGGACGTCCTGCAGGAAATTCTCGACAAAGCGATCCCGGATGCCGTGCGCGGCTTCCACCATGAGGTCCAGAATGCCGGCAATGCCAGCCCTGAGCGTGAGGGCAATTGGGCCAAATCCACCTTCCAGGATCTCGTCCAGTACAATGACGGCTTCCGCTCGAATCTGATCGGCACGCCGCAGCAGGTCGCCGAACGCATCATCGAGCTCAAACGCGCGGGCGCTGATCTGATTCTGCTCGGGTTCCTGCATTTCCAGGAAGAGGTCGAATATTTCGGCAAACATGTGATCCCGCTGGTCCGCGAGCTCGAGGCGAGAGCGCCCGCGCACGTTCAGGCTGCTGAATAGGCGCAAGGAAAGGCAGCCAGGTGGCGGGGATTGCGACAGGAGCCGGCGTACTTCGGCTGGAGGAGCTGCCTCCGGATGGAGACGTGCGTGCGTCGCGTGGAGAACGGGGTGAGGCGATAGTGAGCCGCACCGAGCAGGCCGGCCAAACGCTCGCGCGGCCGGTCCTCAGACTTGCGAATATTTCGCTGACTTTCGGCGGGGTCGCGGCGCTTCTCGATGTCGATCTGCACGTCGCCGAGGGCGAAATCCGGGCGGTGATCGGGCCGAACGGCGCCGGCAAAAGCTCGCTGCTCAACATCGTCAGCGGGCTTTATCGACCCGATCAGGGCGAGGTGTGGTTCGGCGATCGCTCATTTCGCGAAGTGCCGACGTCGAAGCTTGCCACGCATGGCGTGGCCCGGACGTTTCAGAACCTTGCCCTGTTCAAGGGGCTTTCCGTTTTCGACAATGTGCTGATGGGGCTGGCGCATCGCGTGCGCGCGGGCCTTCTGCGGCAGATCGTCGGCTCACCATTGGCGCGGCGGATCGAGGCAGAGAATCGCGCGGCTGCGGAAGAGGTGATCTCTTTCCTACACCTCTCCGAAGTTCAAGATCGCATGGTCGGAACGCTGCCTTACGGGCTCCAGAAGCGGGTCGAACTGGCGCGGGCACTGGTTGTGCGGCCAAAACTCCTGCTTCTGGACGAGCCGTTCGCCGGCGTGACGGTCACGGAGAAACAGGAGTTGTCGCAACATGTGCGCAACGCCCGCGACAGCTTCGGCGCCACCATCGTCCTGATCGAGCATGACATCGGCGTCGTGATGGAGCTGTCCGACCGCGTGGCCGTGCTCGATTACGGACGAAAGATCGCCGACGGCACGCCCGACCAGGTCCGTGCCGACCCAGCAGTGATCGACGCCTATCTCGGCGTCGCACATGAGGACGATACGGAGCTTGCGATCTGATGATCGATTTTCAGTTTCTGATTGAGGTTCTGATTGGCGGCCTGCTTTCGGGGGTAATGTACTCGCTGGTGGCGATCGGGTTCGTGCTGATCTACAAGACCTCCGGCGTGCTCAACTTCGCGCAAGGCGCGATGCTGCTGTTTGCGGCGCTGACCTTCGTTAGCCTGGTCGAGCGTGGTACATCGTTTGCCGCAGCGCTGGCGGCAACGCTGGCGATCATGATCGTGTTAGGCATCGTCATTGAGCGGGCGGTGCTGCGGCCACTGGTCAACCAGCCACCGATTACGTTGTTCATGGCGACGCTCGGACTCTCCTACGTGATCGAGGGCGCTGCGCAGCTTCTGTGGGGCACGCAGGTGCATGGTCTCGACATCGGCATCAGCGACACGCCGTTCGAAGTGGCGGGCGTGCTGATCAGTCAGTTCGACCTGTTTGCGGCGGCCGTCGCGGGCAGCCTGGTTGCGCTGTTTGCGCTGTTCTTTCGCTATACCCGCACCGGGCTGTCGTTTCGTGCCGTAGCCGATGATCAATTTGCCGCCCTTGCGGTGGGCCTGCGGCTGCCGCGGGTGTGGGCCGCGGTCTGGACGGTGGCCGGAATCGTTGCTCTCGTCGGCGGCCTCATGTGGGGCGCACGGCTCGGCGTGCAGTTCTCGCTGTCGCTCGTCGTGTTGAAAGCGCTGCCAGTGCTGGTGCTCGGCGGGTTCGATTCGATCGCCGGTGCAATCGTCGGCGGTCTCCTGGTCGGCGCCATCGAAAAACTGGCAGAGGTCTATGTCGGGCCGTTCTTTGGCGGCGGCATCGAGGCGTGGGCGGCCTATGTCGTGGCACTCGCACTCTTGCTGATCCGGCCATCTGGCCTGTTCGGCCAGAAGCTGGTGGAAAGGGTGTAGGCTATGACCGCTCTTACACCCGCCAGACTGCGCTGGCCTTCGACCAAGACGCTGTGGATCGGCATCGCGATCTTGGCCGCCTACGGCGTCGTTCCGCTTGCGGGATCGGACTATGTGCTGGATGCCGTGCTCACGCCGTTCCTGGCGCTGGCGCTTGCCGCGGTCGGGCTCAACGTCCTCACCGGCTATGCGGGGCAGGTTTCGCTTGGTTCGGCGGCCTTCCTCGCTGTCGGCGCGTATGCCGCCTACGACCTCCATCTTCGCGTCCCGGCCTTGCCGCTGCTCGTCGATCTGGTGCTGGCCGGCGGCATTGCGGCGGCAATCGGCATCCTTTTCGGGCTGCCGAGCCTGCGGCTGCGTGGCTTCTATCTCGCGGTATCGACGCTCGCCGCGCAATTCTTCGTGCAGTGGGCGCTCACCAAGTTCGGCTGGTTCTCCAACGACAATCCGTCCGGGGTGATCGACGCGCCGGTTCTCAAGATTGGCAGCATCACGTTTACCAGCGCCGCCGAACGCTACGTCTTCTCGCTGACGATCGTGGTCGTCTTGACGCTGTTGACCCTGCGACTTGTACGCTCCCAGTCCGGCCGCAACTTCGTCGCGGTGCGCGACCACGAGATCGCGGCAAAGGTGATCGGCGTGCCGCTGCTGCGCACCAAGCTACTCGCCTTCGCGACCTCGTCCTTCCTCATCGGCGTCGCCGGCGTGCTCTGGGCGTTTGCGTATTTGCGCACCGTCGAGCCGGCCGGCTTCAATCTCGATCGCTCGTTCCAGATCCTGTTCATCATCATCATCGGCGGCTTGGCATCGCTGCGCGGATCTTTCGCCGGCGCGGCCTTCATCGTCGTGTTCCCGCTACTGCTGTCGCGGATCGGCGCCGCCTTGTTCGGCAGCGTGTTCGATTCCGGTGTGCTGGAGATGAGCCAGCGTATCATCATCGGTGCGCTCATCATTGTGTTTCTGATCGCTGAGCCCCGCGGGTTGATCGCCCTGTGGGACCGTGCCTGGTCCGCCGTTCGGCCCGCGAATCGCCCAGCGATCCCGAGTTGAGATGGACTTCATCAAAAGGAGCTTGCAATGAACATGTTGAGACGTTTGAAGGTGACGGTGGGCGCGGCGCTCGTCGTCGGTCTAACCGGTACGTTGGCGGCGCACGCCGACGAACAGTTTTTCCCGCTCCAGAGCTATCGCGTTGGCCCCTATGCCGCGGGCGGCACCGGGTTCTTCGGGGGCTTCATCGACTATCTCAATCTGGTCAACACCCGGGATGGTGGCGTCAACGGCGTGAAGCTGACCTGGGATGAAGGCGAGACCCAGTACGAGGTCGAGCGTGGCATCGAAGTCTATGAGCGGCTGAAGAGCCGCCCAGGAATCGCAGCCTGGAATCCGCTGTCGGTCGGCATTGCCTATGCCATGATCGACCGCATCACCAAGGACAAGGTGCCGCTGATCACCATCAATCACGGTCGTACCGATTCGACCGATGGCCGTATATTCCCTTACGTGTTTCCGCTGCTGCTCAATCCCTACAGCGAGACCTCCGGCATCGTGAACTACATTGCCTCAAGGGAGGGCGGTCCGGACCAGCTGAAGGGCAAGAAGATTGCCGTGCTCTATCATGGTTCGCCCTACGGCAAGGAGACGATTCCGATCTACAAGCTGCTGGCGGACAAATACGGGTTTGGCCTCGAGCAGATCGAGGTGCCGCATCCCGGCAATGAGCAGCAATCGCAATGGCTCTCGATCCGTCGGGCGAAGCCGGATTATGTGGTGCTGCGCGGCTGGGGCGTGATGAACCCGGTGGCCCTGAAAACCGCGCAGAAGGTCGGCTTCCCCGCTGACCACATCATCGGCAATGTATGGTCCAATTCCGAGGAGGACGTCATCCCCGCCGGCGATGCGGCCAAGGGTTACATTGCAATCACGACCCAGGCCTCTGGCGCCGAATATCCGGTGCTGCAGGAGGTGATCAAGACCGTCTATGGCGCGAACAAGGGCAATCTCGACGATAAGAAGCGGATCGGCAGTGTCTATCACAACCTTGGGATCGTAAACGGAATCCTCAACGTCGAAGCGGTCCGGATTGCGCAGGCAAAGTTCGGTAAGCGTACCTTGAACGGCGACGAGGTCCGTTGGGGCTTTGAGCACCTGCAACTCGATCCGGCACGGGTGGAGGCGTTGGGCGCCAAGGGCCTGTTCCACTCGATCAACGTCACCTGGGACAATCATGAAGGCGACGGCCGGGTCACCTTCCAGCAGTGGGACGGTAGCAAGTGGAAGGTCGTCTCGGACTGGATCGCGCCCGACTGGGCGTTCCTCCGCCCGATCATCGAGAAATCGTCGACGGCCTATGCGAAGGAGCACGCCATCAAGATCCGTACCTCCGGTGACGATCCGGTGGGCCAGTAGCGTAAACGCGACGCTCAATACCTACGGGAGCAGAGGCTCCCGCAGGTTCAGATCAATGGGTCAGGCATGAGTGACGTTCTGCTTTCAGTCGAGCGATTGGCCGCAACCTACAATCGCGCCATTCGTGCCGTGAATGACGTATCGTTCGCGGTTCGGCCCGGCGAGATCGTTGCCGTGCTCGGCGCAAATGGCGCCGGCAAGTCGACGACGCTGCAGGCAGTCTCGGCGCTGCTGCCGGCGCGGCGGGGCCAGGTGGCCGCCGGACGCATTGTTTTTCAGGGCCGCGACATTGCATCCGCATCGCCCGCGAAACTGATCCGAGGCGGGATTGTTCCGGTCCTTGAAGGCCGGCGTTGCTTCCCATCGCTAACGGTGGAAGAGAATCTGATCACTGGCGCGATCGGCCGCGACGCAAAATCTCGCGAGATCCGCGCCGGTCTCGACGATATCTATGAGCTCTTTCCGCGGTTGAAGGACCATCGCAAGACAATCTCCGGGCTCACCTCGGGTGGCGAGCAGCAGATGACCGCGATCGGCCGCGCGCTGATGTCGCGGCCGCGACTGCTGGTGCTCGACGAGCCGTCGATGGGGCTCGCGCCACTCGTGGTCGAAGGCATTTTCCGTGCGCTGAAGCAGCTCAACCGCGAACAGGGTCTCTCGATCCTCGTCGCCGAACAGAATTCGACGGTCGCGCTGCGCTTTTCCGATCATGCGGTCGTCCTTGAGAACGGCCGCAGCGTGCTGTCCGGCGCATCCGTCGCGTTGCGCAACCGCGATGACATCAAGGCACTTTACCTCGGCGGTTCACAGCAAACGGATGTCGGCGAGAAACCGCTCACCCGCGCCATTGCTGGACATTGATCAACACAGGGGAGAAGGACATGGCTAACGAAAATCTGGCGCGCAAGATCGATCAGGACGTCTATTCCCGGCTGGATGCCGCGATCGATACGACCGTAAAGGTCAACGCCGATCGTAACGATCTGGAAAGCCGCTTTCCCAGGGAAAATCTAACGGCGTTGGCGGAGGCTGGTTGGACCGGCGTGCTGAACGAGCCGCGGTTTGGCGGACTTGGGCTTGGTCATGTCGATTTTGCGGAAGCCGCTTACCGCATCGGACAAGCCGACGCGTCGACCGGCCTCGTCTACATCATGCATGTCGGTGCGGCGCAGACCATCAATCTGTTCGGCAGCGATGATCAGAAGGAGCGCTGGCTCAAGACCCGCAATGGCGGCCTGCTTGGCACCTATTCGACCAGTGAACGCGCCACCGGCGGACACTGGTGGTATAATTTGTCTGAAGCCTCGCGTGACGGTGAGGACTATCGGGTCAATGCCGAGAAATCCTTCACAACGAGTTCCGGTCAGGCCGACTTCTATGTGGTGCAGACGCGCACGCCCGGCGCCAAGGACCAGGCCGATATCGTCTTCTTCATTGTTGACGGCAAGTCTGCGGGTATAGAAGCGAAGCCTTGGGATGCCCTCGGCGTGCGTGGCAATCACTCGGGCCCCATCCGCTACACGAACGTGCGGGTACCGCGACGGGATCGGATTGGCACTGAAGGGCAGGGCAAGGAAATCATCTATAACGGCGTATCACCAGTCTATCTGATCGGGCTCGGCGCGGTCTGGGAAGGGGTGGCCCGCGGCGCCTTGAGCGCGGCGGTCGCGCACACCACGAGCTTCGTGCATAAGGACCGGAACAAGAGTCTCTCGGACTACCAAGCAATTCGTCAGGAGCTCGGTGCGGCCAAGGTGCTCGTCGAGACGCTGCGGCCGTGGCGTCTCGAACTGGCCGCAAGGCTTGACGCGCTGTGGCGCGCTGGCAAGCCGCAGAGCGAAATCCTGATCCCGCTGACCGAGTTCAAGGTCCATGCCGCCGAAGTCGCGAACAAAGTCGCTGCGACGGCACTGACAGTGACGGGTGGCTACGGCTATCACCGTGGGCCGATCGAGCGCGCGTTCCGCGACGCGCGTGCAGCCATCGCGATGGGACCCTCGAACATCATTGCCCGGGATTGGATCGGCAAATCGCTGGTCGGCCTGCCCCTCGAGCTGTTCTACGAAGGGGGCGAATAGATCGAAATCCGCGAGCTTGATCTGCCGATCGGCGGAACGAACATCTCGTGCAATGAGCGGGATTTTCAGGGAGAAGGCGGTAACCGAATTGGTGATCACCGTCACTCCACCAACAGATGCACAGACGACGACCAGCTCTCTTGACCTACTCGCGGCAGAGGCGCTTTGGCATTTCATCGGGGCGCGGCGCCTTTGCGAGTCTTCTCTCGTGCTCGCAACCTATCCAAATCGGCAGGACGTCACATTCGGAGTACGCCGTAATGCGGCGAGGTGATTGGGCTGTTGAGCGAGGCACTCAGAACGATTGCAAGCGCGTTTCTGGTATCGACCGGATCAAGAATGCCGTCATCCCACAACTCGGATGTCGCATAATACGCGCTTGACCGCTCCCGATATTCTTCCAGGATCGGCTGACGAATGGCTGCCAAATCCTCCGTGGAGAGGTGCCCATCGTGGCGGGCCAGCTGTCTTGCCTTGACATGTGTGAGCACGCCTGCTGCCTGCTCGGCGCCCATCGCCGAAATCTGAGACTGCGGCCACGTGAACACAAAACGCGGATCGAAAGCCCGTCCCGCCATAGCGTAGGTTCCAGCTCCGTGGGAGGCGTTACAGACGATTGTGAATTTCGGCACCGACGCCCCGGAGACGGCCATGATCAGCTTGGCGCCGTCCTTGGTTATGCCACGCCGTTCGTAGTCGCGGCCCACCATAAAGCCGGTCGTATTCTGCAAAAAGAGCAGAGGCGTTCGAGACTTGTCGCACAATTGGATGAAGTGAGCGCCTTTCAGTGCGCTTTCGCTCAACAGCACACCGTTGTTTGCGAGGATCCCAACCTGATAGCCATGCAGACGCGCGAAGCCGCACACAAGAGTCTCGCCATAACGTGGCTTATATTCGTGGAACCGGCTGCCATCAACCAGACGGGCGATGATCTCCCGCATATCGAATTGCGTCCGAGGATCCCTCGGAAGAATACCGTACAGTTCGGATGCACTATAGGCGGGCGGCTCCGGAGCGGCCCGGTTGATCGGGGCTTTTACAGGATCACTCAAGCGAGCGACGATGTCTCGGGCAATTGCAATCGCATGCAGCTCCGAACTTGCAAGATAGTCGCTCGTCCCCGATACGCCGGTATGCAAGTGAGCGCCGCCGAGTTCTTCGGCGGAAATCTCTGCACCGGTGGCAGCTTTGACGACCGGAGGACCGCCCAGAAAGATCGCTCCCGTGCCCTCAACAATGATGTTGTAGTCGCTAAGCGCCGGGACGTATGCGCCGCCGGCGCTGCAATGGCCCATGGCTATACCGACCTGCGGTACTCCCATCTTTGAAAGAATGGACTGATTGCGCAAGATTCGACCCGCGTGATAGCGATCAGCAAAGAACTCCGCCTGTAAGGGCAAGAAGCCGCCGGCACAGTCGCACAAATGAACGACCGGCAGGCAATTCTCCATCGCGATGTCCAAGGCCCGCACGATCTTCTTGACCGATAGCGGATACCACGCCCCGCCTTTGACGCTAGCGTCATCTGCGTGGATGACGACCTCTCGGCCCGCGACAATGCCGATCCCAACGACCTGAGCGGCACCGGGCACCTCACCATCATAGGCTTTGGTAGCCGCCAGCGTCGAAAGCTCGAGGAACGGGGTTTCCGGGTCAAGCAAAGCCTCGATCCGATCACGCACAAACAGCTTGTTTTGCCGCTTGAGACGCTCAAGATCCCGCATCGGACGCGCGAAGCGGGCGGCATGCTGGCGCTCCTCCAATTCTTTTGCAAGTCGCCTGTTATGAACTTCGTTGAGCCGATAGTCTTCCGAATTGACATCCACCAGAGACGAGAGCTGCTGCATTTCAGGTCCGCTCCTCTAGGAGCGTAACCAGTACAGCATCCTGCTCAAAGCTCTCGCCCTCCTTGAAGTGAATACGCTCGACAATGCCATCTTGCGGAGAACGTATGACGGTCTCCAACTTCATGCTCTCGATCGTCATCAGGGCCGTCCCGGCAAAAACGGCCTGACCAGGCGAAACCCGGGCGCCAATGACGACGCCCGGCATTGGCGCGCGAGCGACGGCTTGGTTTATCTCCTGCTTCGACGTGGCAAGCGTTCGCAATGGGTCGCGGTAATGCAAACTGCGCGTTTCGCCACTCATGTGCACGTGAATGGTTTCGCCATCAATGGCGAACCTGATGGGCCGGCTTTCACCCGCAATAATGACAACACCGCAGCCGTCACCGCGATGGGAGAACGCGACCGGCGCAATCACCCTGTCATGCAAGCAGAGACGGTAGTCCTCTCGGCAGCGTGACAGCCATAGCTGGTATTCGACGCCATCGACCTCAAAAGAGTGATTCACGTTAGTTTCTCCAACTGCCCAGCGCCGCGTGAAGGTCGGACACGGCATCTGCCGATTCGCGGACCGGTCCGGTCAGCAGGGCGCCTGCTACCAGGAAGGCCGACAAGTCGGCCCGGGGGTCGCCTGCGGCGATATGCGGATGTTCCTCAAGATAACCCGTGTGGATGTGTCCATGCAGAAATCCGTCGTCCGCGAGGATTCGGGCAAGGAAGCTTGCGTTGGTTGCGCAACCGAGAAGCACCAAGTCCCGCATCGCGCGATGCGCCTTTTGCGCAGTCTCGATACGGGAGGGGGAATGCACGATGATCTTGGCGAGCAAGGGGTCGAATGCTGTCGTGACCTTCTGACCTCGCGAAAGGCCACTGTCGATGCGTATACCGTCGCCGTCGGGGTAGTCGAGCACAAGCACCTTACCTGTTGTCGGCGCATATCCGCGCTCCGGCGCTTCTGCACATAACCTGGCTTCGATGGCGTGTCCGTTCGGCACAATGTCCGATTGTGCCAATCTCAGTGGGCGGCCCGCAGCGATGTGGATCTGTTCGGCAACAAGATCAACGCCGGTGATCATCTCGGTCACGGGATGCTCAACTTGCAAACGCGTATTCATTTCCAGAAAATGGAACTCTTCTCCGCCAAGGATGAATTCGACAGTGCCTGCACTGTGATAGTTGGCTGCACGGGCGATGCCGACGGCGGCATCGCAGACCCGTTGACGCAACTCCGACGACAGCCCCGGCGCGGGCGCCTCTTCGATGACCTTCTGGAACCGACGCTGGATCGAGCACTCCCGCTCGAACAGATGGGTAACGTTTCCGAAGGCGTCGCCGAGCACCTGGACTTCGATATGACGCGGGCTTTCGATATATCGTTCGACATAAAGCCGCCCATCTGCGAAGTAGCGTTGCGCCTCGCTGCGCGCCTGGGCAATTGCGTCCTCCAGGGCGCCGGTGTCGCGCACAATCTGCATGCCCTTGCCGCCACCGGCCGCGGAAGGCTTTACGACCAAAGGGGCTCCCATGGCCCCGGCTCTGCGCACGAAGGTCGTTGGATCATCTTCCTCGATGGCGCAAGGAGCGACCGGAAACCCGTGCCGCTGTACGAAGTTCCGAGCCCGGATTTTGTCGCCCATCAGCTCGATGCTTTCGGGGGCAGGTCCGATGAATGTGATGCCGGCGCTCGTAACGGCCCTGGCGAACTCCGCGTTCTCCGACAGAAATCCATAGCCTGGGTGCAGTGCACCAGCGTTCGCTTTTCGGGCGGCGGCGATAATCTGCGGGATGTCGAGATAGGCAGCAATCGGCGTACGACCATCGATCGCGATGGCTGCATCGGCCATAGAGACCGCAAGCGTGCCGGCATCAATGTCGTGGTAGACGATCGCAGAACGAAGCCCGAGCTTGCGAAGGGTCTTGATGATACGAACCGCGATCTCCCCCCTATTGGCGATCAGAACGGTATCAAAAGGCAGTTCGCGCATTCCCGTACTTTCCGCTGCTTGGTTGCCCGACCACAGACGTTGCGCTTGAGCGCGACGATCGTCCTGTCAGCCCCGCGTCACGTGTCACAACCGTTGATCGGAGCGGTCTAAGGCGACGCCACGCGCACGTGTCGCGGCACGAATACGATCAAGCGAAACCAGCTGTCGCGCATACCTCATCTCGGGCCGCCATTTCCTGTGGCAGCATCCCGAACCGAGATGATTTGGCGACATGGCACGCTCAAGCGGTGGATATTGGCTTTGAGACAGGCCGCGACGGCGTCCTCATCAGGAATGTGGGCGCCGCAGAGGCGAAACGCATCCGGTGTGCACGCCTGTCGCGCCTCCGCTGGGACCGGCCGATCTCGTGCACCTGCACTTCCGCAGCACAAAGCTGTCGTCATCGCAACGCCAAAAAGAGCAATTGTATAGCGACGCGCTGTGGGGCGCGACGACCCGTTGGTTCGCTGCTTGTGGTTCACTTCTATCCTCTGTCGGTGTGATCTACGATATTGTTCATGCTGTCGGATACGACACCAGCGCGTAAGAGACGCCGAGTCGTTCTTAGCTGCACGAGCGGCTGGCGTGCTTTCCAATCTCGCGTCCTCCATTGGACATCGTGCGATGGGCAAGCTTGCGTTCAAGCCCCGCCTCGATGCGAGAATGCCGCGCTCCGATGTCAGATGCCCGAGTCGCCCGAGCGGCGGTCGGACCGGCGGTCCGCGCGTGGTGACCGCTTGGCCGTGTGGGAAGTGCACGGGCATCAGAACAGAGTGTCGCGATGCAGGTTCGAAAGTCTGTGAGGTTCACTATTCTCATCATGCGTCAGGAAGTGACCAACGGTCGGACGTGGTCCGCCGCCTTACCTGCGTGATGATACAAACTCACGTTACGTGCGATTCAAGCCCCTTGAGAGCCGCTCGTGAGAATAGGTCGCGTCGCGCTGCCAGAAGGGTCCGTGCCGAACAAAGTGCCTGCCCAATGCTCGAGGCGGCCCGCACTCGCCGTTACCGCGAGCTCATGGGATATGCAGGCGAGGGCGCCCTTGCAGGCGCCAGGCGAATGAACGCGTCTTGGGGCGCGCCATACGCCTCAATGGCAAAATGTGCACGGAATCACAGCCAGGCCTGGACAGGGTGCAGGCCAATCTCCTCGCGCGCTGCTCGATGCGCGCCTCCCGCCCGGACCCGGTACCGCCGTGCATGGCGGAAACGCTTGTCGCAGCCGCGCAGTCAGGCCTCATCATGCTCCAACCTCGAAAGGAGGGAGCATGATCCACTTCGGTGCGCCATTCCGGAGGCGCACGTGCGGCTATCTGCGAAAACACGAACGTCTCAAGGCTCCAGTGCGATCTGCAAACCCTCGTCGCCTCCAACGTGAACGTAACGCGGCCCGATTGGCCGGCCTCGACCGCTGGCGACGGTGACAATGTCTTCCAGGGGAGCGGCGCGTGCATCCGATTCAGGGCGGGACAAGATCAGATCCGCATGGAACAGACCTTCCGATTCCAGTCCGGTCGCATCGATGCCAAGAGCCGCCAACGTGGCCAAAGTCCTTTCAAATTCTTCAGCATCGCGAAATCGACGCTGAATAAATGTCGCGCCAGTCAGACGTTCCGTCACAAGACCACGCTTCGCGAACGTCGCAGCCAAGGAATCATAAGGAAACATCCGCAGCACGAAAGAGATGATCCATGGACGTTTCTCTGTCGCATCGAGAATTTTACTGAACGTCTTCTCGGTGACGTAGCCGATGCAGCCCGTTGACATGATGACATCGGTAGGGCGGAGAATACGCGCGCTTTCCGTCGAAAGCGGTTCCTTTTCAAGGTCGGCGACAATACCTTGCTCAAGGAGACCAACGCCCGTTGCATAGCTGACGGCCGGTGCTGATACATCGAGACCGATAAACCGCGCAAGTCCAACGTCAGGCCAAGCCGAATAAAAATTGCGATCGAGACGCACCAGTGTTTCGGAACTGATCGCCCTCATCTCGCGCCGGGCATAGCGGTGACGCAAGCCGCCGAAAGTCAGTGGAAACCGATGCACCGCCGCGTTGATGCCATATGAACAGCCGACATCAAGCACGATCGGCTTGACGCTGGTTGTCGAGGCTTTCGCTGCCAGAATCTGGCGCACGACCGGCTCAGCCACATCCGGGATCATGTAATCCAGGCCTCCCAGGACGGAGAAATACGCTCTTGGATCATCCGAAGCATAGATGTCATCGAAGACAGCTTTATCCTGATTGATACGCGAAAAATCTGTTCGCAACCCCACGTCTCCACATTTCAATTTGCACGTAAGCCCGAGGCTCTTGCCTCGACCGGTACTCTCTTATTGCAGATGTTGGCCGATCTATGAACCTCACGGTGCTTTGCGTTCTGCCTAACCCCAATTCCTTGAAAGATGAGCCAGTCGTTCTCCCTCCGTGAGGCCTGCAGCTCGTCGCATTGATGCTGACGCTGCACATTGAGGCGGGGTGAAGACGTAGAGCGATGGCCAATCCGTGGCGACAAGCTGCGCAGAAGGACGCTTTCCAAGATGCTGGGGGCGGGCTGCGAGCATCTTCTCGACATAACGCCCACTGCAATAGTCGTTCCACTAGGCATCGCCCTCCGCCTAGGTCTCTCTGTATGTCGAGGAGGCGGATGCGCTAACAGCTCAAGCGCATGACGATGTCATGGACCAATCGGACCGTAGAGACGATGTCTACAATAGTGGCCGCGATCTTGCCTTCGCAACTGCTCGAAGTAAGGCCATTGCTGCCATCTTGTGGTGGCTTGACCTCGCTTGCATCCAGACCGTTCAGCGAGACATTAGATGCCCCCGCGCGCACGTGACCTGCCAATACTGTATTCATGATCGCCCTCCGGTCTTTACCTCTCATCTTCCTTCCCGCCTGGGCGAAGTGCCACGGTGTTTCTGAGGGCGTCTCGCCATTGTTCGAACCGACCCGTCATTCTCCACGCGGTGCGGCGGTTTCGGTTGCGAGCGATTCATCGGTTTGAATGGAAGAATATCGGAAGCCGGATCGCAGCTCCCTACCATAATTGGGAGGAGCGTGAGCTCGGTTCACTTCTATAATCCCTCCTCGCACAAGCACTCAAGCTTGTTGCAGCTTCATCGCGAGAGATCGGACAAATCTCCGACCGCGCTGCACAGAACAGCGCGCTCAAGATGACGCTCTGCCCTTCGACAAGTTCAAAATGAAGTCTGGGCAATGTCAGGCCCGGACTGGAGGCGACTTCGAGACAAGCATGTCAGAGATCACGCGTCGTCATGTGTTAGCCCTTGGAGTTTCAGCGTGGCTTCCGGTGATGTCCGGAGGCCCAGCGCGATTCGCCGGGCCGGACCGAATCCCGGTTCTTGACCGAAAGTGGAATATCTATTTGAGCGAAGGTCAGACGGACCCTCGAAGCCTCCCAGCTATTGGCTCGCTGAGAGCGATGATGGTCTTTGTGGACTTCGCCGACGCACCCGGCGATATCAGCGGCACGGACGGGATAGCCGATCATCTCACCGGATACGGTAAGGCCGAGAAATGGTTTAGGGACCAATCGTACGGGCGCCTCACCTTCGAGATTGCCAGAATTCCTGGCTGGCGGCGCATGCCTAAGCCCGCCACCAGCTACACCGGCGCCAACCAACGTTTTACCTTCCAGCAGCACAAAGACTATATGTCAGACGCCGCAGCACTTTTCCCAGAACTCGATGTCCGAACCCACCCCCTGTTGCTTGTCGTTGGCGCGAAGACCGACGGGATTGCTAGTTCACCAACATTTATCGCCACGCCGATCAATGCACCTGTGACTCCAACGGGGCCCGTTCGTTGGGGCGTGACCTTCGGCAAGGACAGCTATACCAACACCCACATGAACCTGTGTCATGAGGTGTGCCACACCCTCGGGTTGCCTGATCTCTATAACTTCGAGCCACCGCGATTTACGACCGGCTCCTGGGACATCATGTGCGATATCTTTCGGGGGACTTCGCTGATCGGCTGGCATCGCCACAAACTTGGCTGGCTTGCAGACGAGCGCAAGGCGTACCTGGCGCACGGTGAGTGTGAGACTGTCCTCACGCCATTGCCAGGCAGCACAGGAATCTCGATGATTGTGGTACCAGCCGACGGTGCGTTGAATCCATCGAAAGTGTACGCGATCGAACTTGCACAGCCGATTCGAGGCCACGATGGCACAACCACCGGCGACGGTGTCCTTGTCTATAGCGTTGATGCCGTCATCCCGACTGGACAGAGCCCGGTGAGAATCGTGCCGGCCAAAACGACGGCGAACTTCAACTACGGGGAATTGTTCGAAGCGCCGTTTTCCTCAGGATCAATCCTCGATGACCCGACGTTGCCGTTCAGTCTTTCGATCAAAGCCAAACGCGAGGACGGCTACGTTGTCGGCGTAAAGGTGCGCTAGCCGAAGTTTTCGCAATGCTATTTCTAAGCGACGACGAGGTGCGCGCGCATGACTGTTGCCCATGAAATGTTGGCGCCTCGGGAGAGCTTTTGGCGACAGCGGCTTGAGCGGTTCAAGTCATTGCAGCTTCCCTTTGTGTCGTTTTCACCAGAAGTGTCGCCCCGACGGCAGTCGAGCGCTTGGCTGTCTCCTGATGCTTTGGTCGAATTGGTGCCGATCGATCGCGCGGAGTGCGTACTAGCTGCTTTCCTGATCTATCTTGCCCGCATCACGGGTGAATCTGAGCTTCAACTCGGCTGGGAGCCCGCACCCAAGCGGCCGCAAGCGGGCCTGAACGCGGGTGAGGCGCTGGTCGCCTCCGTCGTTCCAATGGAGGTGGCCATTGATCTTGCTCATGACTTTGCGCAGGTGCACAGGGTTGTTGCAGCCGAATGCGCCGTCCTGAGAGCGCACGATAGTTTTGCCTGGGATCTGATCGCGCGCTGCCCGGCGTTGCGGGAGATCGGGATGTTACGGTCCTGCCGACCCTGGCCGATTAGCATCACCATCAGCGACATCGGCTCTCCCGCTGCTGGTGATCTGGCTTCGCGCGCCAGTTCGGACGCAGCTCCATGTGGTGATTTGCTGACGTTGGAAATCCGCGTGCTCGATGGAAGCTTTCGATGGCACTTTGATGCAAGTCCGCTGGCGTCCACGCAAATCGAGCGGATGACGACGCATCTGAACAATCTCTTGCACGCCGTGATGGCCGATACAGGGCAGCCGCTGGGACGGCTTGCGCTGTTGTCAGGTGAAGAGCGCACCTACCTCTTGGAGGAACTGAACCGAACGGCTCAGCCCTATCCGTCGCATAAGTGCATCCATGAGCTGTTCGAGACCGAGGTCCGGAAAGTGCCGCATGCGGTAGCGGTGGCCGATGCGGAGACAGACTTAAGTTATGGCGAGCTCAACAGCCGGGCGAACCGGCTGGCGCATCATCTCATTGGGCTTGGACTCAAGCCGGGGGATCGCGTCGCGACCGTGTTGGATCGCTCCATCGCCCTTGTCGTGGCGCAGCTGGCCATTCTGAAGGCAGGCGCGGTCTACGTACCGATCGATCGGGGGCTTCCATCCGCGCGACAGAGCTGGATGATGATTGACTGTGCTGTGCGCCTGGTGCTCGCGGCAACCGACAGTGACGGCGAGGTCGAGGCTGCCATTCCTGTTCAGGCCATTGAGCCAATCATCGCTGGAGAGGGATCTGATGCCGATCCAGGCTTGACATTGGCCGCCGAGGCCACCGCCTATGTGATGTACACGTCGGGGTCGACTGGCGTTCCCAAGGCGGTTGCTGTTCCTCATCGTGCCGTCAACCGGCTTGTGATCAACAATGGATATGCGGAGTTTAGCTGGAGTGATCGGGTAGCGTGGGTGGGCAATCCCGCCTTTAGTATCAGTACGCTGGAAGTCTGGGCGCCACTGCTCCACGGTGGACGCCTGATTGTTGTTCCACACACTGCCGTTCTGCAGCCGGATATCCTGTGCAGGCTGGTTCAGCAGAACAGCGTCACCGTGCTGCATTTGACAGCCGGACTGTTCAACCGGAGCGCCGATCATTTGGCGCCGGTGCTGGCGAGTTTGCGATTGCTATTGGTTGGCGGCGGTGCAGTCGATGTGGCGGTGGTCGCACGCGTGTTGCGCCAGTGTAGGCCGCAACGTCTGTTGCACTGCTATGGCGCAACCGAGACATCGACCTTTGCGACGGTCTGCGAGATCACCGCGATCGACGAGACAGCCGGTCGGCTGCCGATCGGCCGGCCGATCGCCAACACGCGGATCTACCTGCTGGACGGTGATGGCGCGCCCGTTCCGTTCGGGGCGGTGGGGGAGATCCATATCGGCGGCGCCGGCGTTGCCCGCGGCTATCTGAACCGGCCCGAGCTGACCGCGGAGCGGTTCGTGGCCGATCCGTTCAGCGGCGAGGCCGGCGCGCGGATGTACCGGACTGGCGACTTGGCGCGCTATCTGCCGGACGGCAATCTGGAGTTCCTGGGCCGCAATGACGATCGGGTCAAGATTCGCGGCTTCCGGATCGAGCCGGGCGAGATCGCGGCGCGGCTGGCCGAGGACCCGCTGGTGCGCGAGGTGGTCGTGGTGGCGCAACAGGATGGTCGTGGCGAGCCGCGCCTGGTTGGCTATGTCGTTCCGGCGGAGCACGGGGCCGAGGCCGATCTGGCCGCCACGCTGCGCAGGCACCTCAGTGCGCGGCTGCCGGACTACATGGTGCCGTCGGCGCTCGTGCGGGTCGCGGCGCTGCCGCTGACGCCGAACGGCAAGCTGGACCGCAACGCGCTGCCGGCTCCGGACGATGATGCCTTTGCGCGGGCCGGCTACGCTGCCCCGCAGGGCGAGATCGAGATCGCGCTCGCACAGATCTGGGCCGAGCTGCTCGGCGTCGAGCGGGTCGGACGCCACGACCACTTCTTCGAGCTCGGCGTCCACTCGCTGTTGGCGGTGCAGCTGATGGCGCGTCTGCGGCAGCTGTCGCTGGGGGTGGAGGTGAGCACCCTGTTCGCAAGGCCCGTGCTGGCCGATCTGGCGGCAAGCCTGGGCAGTCATCAGGAAGTGGCCGTCCCGGCCAACCTGATCACCGAACAGAGTGCGGCGATCACGCCGCAGATGCTGCCGCTGATCGCGCCGGCGCAGGACGAGTCTGCAGGATCAACTGGCGCGGCTTGAGGCCTATCGAACACGGCTGGTCGCCTGAACCGACCGGTTCGGAGTTGTCTGACCTTCGCGCATCTGAAATGCGTGATCGTCCTTGAAAACTGGCTCGATTTGACGACTTTCGCGTATCTGAAGTGCGGGGAAGTCTGTGACGATCCTCCTGGTCGGTGAGGCCATTGACAGGCGACGCGCCCATGCCCAGGCGTCGGCAGGCGATCGTCCGCGGGGTCTTATGCCCAAGCCAATGCCGATGTCGACACGGCGGTCTTGGCCCACGCCGTGCGCATCGCACATTATCTCTACCCGGCCGCTTATCTCTCGTCCGCCTCGGCCGCACTCCTGCAGCCAACCTCTGACGGTCGGCTTTTCCTCAGCGGACGTCGCGATCAGCGCACCCGGATTCGCACTCTCGAAATCGTCCAGAACGAGGCGCCGGCACATCCGTCGACAGCGCCTGCGATCGTAGGCGACGATCAGGGCGAGATCAGGATCGAGGTGTCGTCGCCGCGCCAGCGGTTCCTGGAAGCTTTCCGCCTCCGAAGCGAGCACGCCAGCGCCATCACCGACGAGCTTCGCGCGGACATGGCCACGCGGCTGGTCGAGGAGTTTGGATCACCACAAGCGGCGGCGGACGCGCTCTGGGCTTTGGCTCGCGAGAACGGATGGTATCGCGAGGGCGAGGGCGCCGAGCGCTACCTGACGACACGCCCGGCGATCGGCAAGGCCGCTACGAACAAGGCAGCGCTTGAGCGGATCGTGGCCTGGCATGGCCAGCCCCTCGGCCGCCTGACGCATGACGGCTTCGAATGGCGCTGGAAGGCCGCGGCAAATACGGCGCCGCCGCTCGTCCGCCAGACGGCGCCCGGCAAGCTGCCAGCCTTTGTGGAGTCCCTCTTGCCGGAAGGCTGGCTCGCCCAGGTTCTTCACGAGCGCGATGATCGCGACGCCATTCGGCACGGCAAGCGGTTCATGTCGAACATCGCGGTCGTCGCGACCAAGAAGGAGCTCGACGTCCTGCCGCTCGACGTCCTGCAGGCGCCGCTCGCGAAGTTTGCCAAGCGCGGGCAATTCATAGGACGCTATGTCGGCCCGTCGAGGGGTGAGCTGGAGCAGAGCTTCGAGGAGAACCTTGCGCAACTATTTGAGCGCGCGGAAACGCCTCGTCTGTCCGGCGTGCAAATCAAGGCGCCGATGTGCCTGGCGTCCGACGGCGCGCTGATCGCGGCGATCGACGCGCCGTTCACTCACATCCTCAAGCCCGCCGGGACGGCCGGCTTCGAGGCGCTGCCAATCGTCGAATGGATATGCCTGGAGCTCGGTCGCGCAGCGGGGTTCGTCGTTCCCGACGCGGCGCTCGTCGGCATGCCCGACCGCATGGCGCCCGCACTCGTCGTCGAGCGGTTCGACATCAGGCGAGATAAGACTGACAAGCGCCGCCTTGCGCTCGATGACTTTTGCTCGGTGCTCGACTTGCCCGCGTCGGCCAAGTACGACGGCACCATCGAGGGCGTGGCGCGCGGGCTTCGACCGCTGTCCACCGATCCCGCCGACGATCTCGATATTCTCTTCCGGCTCGCACTGTTCGCGTGGTTGGTAGCCGACGGGGACATGCACCTCAAAAACCTGGCGCTGCTGAGGGTCGCCGCGCCCGGCGTGCGGCAATTTGAAAGCGTCCGGTTCGCGCCGCTCTATGACGCCGTCACCACGCGGGTCTTTCCCGGCCTCGCCAGCGATCGCATGGCGCTAAAGCTGAGCGGGAAGGACGAACGGCTCACGCCACGTGATTTTCTGACGCTCGCCCGCACGATCGAGCTTTCCATCGCGCGTGCGGAAGAGGCTATGGCGAGCGTCACGGCGGCGACGCGCAAAGCCGCGGGCGCCATCTCGCTGCCAGTAATGGCGCGGGACGGCGAAGGCGCCAAGTCCGTAGAGGAACGCGTCAAGGCGATCGTCGCCGAGCGATGCGGCGCGTTCGCATGAGCCTTCATATACTTGCGGCTCGTTGATATCTGCCTGCGTCGGCGGAAGCTACTACTGACTCCCAAAACACACGCACGTAAGAGCAATTTTGAGCAGCGCATGGCGCCCCCTTTCCTCGGCGAGAACAAATCTAACTGGACGGATATGTCCGACGGCGTGGTCCACTTCGCGAAGGACTACCAGAAGAAGAGCGCTTACGATAACATGCTCAGCATATTGAGTAGCCGGGTCATCAAGGCCAGGAATCCATTCGGCTTGGTGCGGGAAAGGGCGCCGGACCCGAAATCCCAATGTGTCGCCTGTTTCAGCGAGATTCCACTGCACCGGCGACGTCCTTACCGGCGGTGCCGGGCCGGACATGTTTGTATTTCGTCCGAATTTCGGGACAAATACGATTACTGACTTCAATGTCATCAACGACGTACTTCAGCTCGACAAATCCATCTTCCTGAGCATTTCAGACATGCTCAATCATTCGACGAATACATCGGTAGGTGCCGTCATCAATGATGGTCAGGAGACATGATCACGCTCAGCGGAGTGACGCTTGCGCTGCTGCAGGCGCACCAGAATGAATTCCATTTGGTATAACCTTGAGATGTCGGTGGTATTGACAGCGAAATGGACGGGAGATCAGATATTGGGAAAGAAAGGATCTCTTCTGGATGATCCGGATCTCTTCTGGATGATCACTCACGAACGCGATCATTCGCCTGCGCTTCTCCTGACCGCACCTCGTGTGGCGGCATCGCCGCGCACTACCTTTTGCTCCTTGAACCTCTGGTTTGTGGCATTCTACCTCAAAGGTAGCGAAAAAGCTGCTATGTCTGCGTGATGCCCAACCGGAAGGATGATCATGACAGCAATAAGGGGCGACATAATCCGTCAAGTTCACTCCGTAAGCATGGAGCAAGCTCCCACGCATGATGGATTTCTCGTCTTCAGGAGGAGTGACACGCGAAAGCGGATCAACATCACAACCGATAGGTATCGCTTGAATGATCAAAAGTGGGCGGAGATCTTGCGCGTGTTTGGTCCTGCAGGAGCAAGAACGTTGCGTGACCTGAAGGCCGAGATCGATGGTGAAGGCGATATAACGAGCCTTACAGTTGAGCCTGAAGACGTCGAGTATTTCGGCACCAAAATGTCTCTTCCGGCAGCAACGATTAGGTTTGAGAAGCCCAGGTTTGGCGAACCGCTCGCTGATCTGATCGCTTATCAGCAATGTATGGAACAAATTGTCTCGCGTCGCACATTTGTGCACCGGCTGTTCTCGCTCGCGGACAGCGAAGAGGCCAATAAGATTGCAAACCCGGAGATATACGTCTCATTGTTCGATTTATCGGGACGCGAAATTGTCGAGTCGATGGCTATCCATTACCGGAAAATCTTTGAGCTAATGATCTATGCGTGTTGGACGGCGTTCGAGCCTCGCATGAAGATGTCCTACGAAGCAAACCAGCTGAAGAACATCCATCAGTGCTTGCGAGACAAATTTCCCGCTGTCCATACGTTTATGGTTCCTATGTTTGCCAATAGTTTCGAGCCAATCCCCCCGGACAAGCGGGAAGGATTCGATTTCGATGAGCTTTTGGAAGCATATGGTTTCAGCAGCAAAATCGTACATGAAACCGGCCCCTATCGGCGGCCGTTTGATGTGATATTGGCCCTGCATAAATTCGTCGAGTGGAATTCCAGGCTTCTAACGGTATTGGCCCTGCACCGAATTCAGATAAGTTCTTCAGAATTCGTTTTTTGTAGATGTCGAGGGGATGGGAAGGTATTCGTTTGGATAGACGGTAACAAGCCAATAGTGGTACCGCGAGGTGCGCTGGAAACTGCAACACAGCAAGCATTGTAGCGAGCTTGGATTCAGGCCGGTCGAAAGCGAACGGTTGAGCGAGAGGTCCGTGAACCTTGGGGCACATGGATAAGGGACCCGGAATTGGTGAGGCTAGACTGGGCGGGCGTTATACGCTCTTGGCGCAAGTCAAAGCGTCGACCGAGAGCACGAAGTTATATATCGGCCAAAAGGGACAGTGCCGCTATTGTGGCGAGAGCGACCGGCGGGTTTTCAAAAGCGAGGCGCACGCCTTTCCTCAAGGCCTGGGAAATCGCTGGGTGATCTCTCGCGACGAGTGTGACAAGTGCAACCAGTTGTTCTCAAGATATGATGACGCCATCGTTAGAGCCGTGGCGCCTTTGCTGACACTTGGTGCTACGAAGGGGAAATCCAACAAGGTCAGGCAGACAGGACGATCAGCCGGCCCCGCGGTCTTGTCTCGCCGCGATGGAAGGGATCGGCCCTTGCTGTTCATCCGCTCGGTCGATTCGGGAACGTCGGAGCAAATGGGCCTTACTCCGGAGGGAGCATTGCTTCTGAAATTCCCGATAGCGAACGACCCATTCAAACCAAGATACGCCTACAAGGCGCTCGTCAAAATGGCTATCGCCTTGCTTCCCGATGCTGAAATTGCAAACTATAGCAGCTTGCGCGCATGGCTCCTCGATCCTGATGACGCGCTTGAATTTCCGCATCTCGACGTGGGGGTCTCTTTTGCCTCGATCGGCAACGCACCCGAACTTCTAGCGGGCGCACTCCTTCGTCGAAGCGATCCAAAGGATTTGGTGCCGCATATTTTGTTTGTATTCTGCGCAGGCTCCGTTTGTTTCCAAATTGACCTCATGTCGGATCACCTTGAGGACCATCTGCCGCCTCTGCCCCCAGGTACGACCAATATCGAATGGACCAATACTGTTGGTAGTCCGAACCGGCCCGAGACTATCTCATTCGACTATGGCCGTCCCAAGCACCTCAATTGGTCGTCCGCGCAAAGTCAGCCGCAACCCGTCAAAGAAATCGTCCTTGAATTCAATCCGCTTACCAGCAATGGCCCGCTGACCCCGATCTTTCGATAACCCGAGCGGCGTTATCTGCGAGAGGTTCGGGGTACGAAATGATGCCGGTTAGGGATTGACGGTGACGTCAGAGAATGCAGGACCGTGCGCCTCGGGGATGGCGGGATGAAAGGCATCTCTGGTTTCATTTCGTCAAAAGCAAGATGCTGATGTTGCCGGTCAACTTGGTCTAGGTGAGCCAGCTGTGCTCGAAGGAAGAAATTCGAAGGTTATTCTGCTTGCCTGGCCGCACTCCACCTGCGGCAGCCGCCTGCGCCTCTTTGCAGGCCAAGGTGAAATAGCTTCAGCTCCTCAAGTGGCCGAAGTTGCCCTTGGTCGGCATTGAAGAGCAGGCGTATTTGATTTCCTTCTCCTGGCCTTGCCCCCAAGTTTTATCCAATCCTGAGTTCGCCCTGGCAGTTGGATTTGCCCAGTTGGGCGGTGGTAGCGACGGGAGCTGGCGCGGAGCTTTCGGCATAGCGCAGCGCCAGATCCCGGCGCGGGTGACAGGTGAAGGCGAACTCGGAGGGCGTATTCCATCCGAGCTGCGAGTGTCGTCGTGCATCGTTGTAATCGGCCCGCCAGCATCCGAGTGCGACGCGGGCCTGGGCCAGTGACGTGAACAGCGTCTCGTTCAGCAATTCATCCCGCAGCCGGCCGTTGAAGCTCTCGATGAAGCCATTCTGCATGGGCTTGCCCGGCGCAATGTAGTGCCATGCGACACGCAAGCTTAGCGTCGTGGCGCAACCCTGACCTGCACGAGAACGCGCGCAGCTCGTTGTTGGAGGCAAATGAACAGCTGAAAAAAGAGCCCCGGCCTGGGGGCCGGGGCTCTCGATCCGCCGCTCTAACGCGATGGAGTTAGTATTTGAGAACGACCGGGCCCCAGAACTTGTAGTTCAGCCGCGCGGTCAGCAGGTCGAAATCCTGCCCGACGCGATCGCTAGCGACCGCACCCGCGGGGGTGCTGAAGTTCACGTTAGCGTCGTGCCGGAATATATGGTCGTACTCGACGCCGACCGACCAATTCGGCGCGAAGCCGAGTTCGATGCCCGCCCCGACCACGCCGCCCCAGCGGGTATTGTCGGTGCTCGCCAGCGGCGCGCCGGCGAGAGTGTTGATCTGATAGGTATTGCCGGTCACCGCGGCACCGCCCTTGGCGTAGAGCAATACGTTGTTGATGGCATAGCCGACCTGGCCTGTAAGCAGACCGAACGAACCGGTCTTCGTCTGATTGATGTTGCCCGGGAAGGCGGTGCTGACATTGGAGCCGCTGAAATCGGCCCAGTTGCCTTGGCCTTCGACACCGAAAACCACCTGGCCCGTCTGCCAGCGATAGCCGAACTGGCCACCAACGGTTCCGCCGCTCGCGTCGTGAGAGCCCTCGGGCGTGACGCCTCCAAAATCCCAGGAGCTATGGGTCGAACCCCAGCCGCCATTGGCACCAAGATAGAAACCGCTCCAGTCATAGATTGCGGCCGCGACCGGTGCTGGCGGCGGCGGTGCCTTGGTGTAGATGGGCTGCTGAGCGAGATCGGCGGCGAATGCGGGTGCTGCCCCGATCAACGCGACGATGCTGGCAGTCACAAGCAACAACTTCTTCATTTCGAATACGCTCCTTCACATGTCCCCTGCGCCACGCGCGTCTTAACAGTGCTGTCGCGAATTGCTGTAGCTGTCGCGCAACATTCTCGCTTCCAGAAGCGCTTGAATCTAACGCCGCGTCAGGTTTCGCGCTCGTCACTCATGATCAAACCGACGCAACACGCAGTGGTCCATCGTGTATCAAATCCAAGGGCGTGCGCGTCAACTCCAATATGGAAGTGAAGGCGTCATTGCACTTGAACCAGAGCGATCACGACAGGCGCGTGCACTGAATCAGCGACGATCGTAGAGAATCGAGCGAGTGCTATCATGTCGTTCCATTTCCTCTGATCGTCACGACCCGGAAACCGGAAACAGCCACTATCTGGTCCCTCATGACGGATCACGTCACGGTCCGTGACCGGCTGAAGGTTTAAGCGATCAAGACCGCACTGGCATCAAACGCGGCACGCACGCTGCTGGTTTACCTCGTTCACAACATCATCGGGAAAAGACAGTTCGCGCATAGTCGCCCGATAATGGCAGGTTCTCAACATGACTTGTTTCGTTCGAGACAAAGTGCGCGCGCGAGGCCCACGCCGCTGCGCATTCACGATGAGCCGTTGCGATCGAAGGCGCAGCATGTTTGGCCCGCCTCTTGCTTCGATGCGCTTAAAGGATTTGGCTCGACTTGATAGGAGGCGGTGAATGCCGGCCTGTTGGTGGATCTTGCAAGGGAGCGCGCTTTGATGCTGCGCCGTCCTGATGTGCGACCAATCTTGATGAGGCGAACGCAACGCAGGTGGCTCTGGTGCGAAGGAGCGAGCCGATTTCATTTGGAACGAGGAGGCGACCTACGAAAACGACTCGCATCGATTAGGGCCATCCGAACCGCACCTGGTGCCCTTCCCGCTGGCCAGGCCGAACACAATCTCAAAAGAAATAAGCAATGAAGTACCTGGAGGACAGCAAGGGCCTGGACATCGAGACCCGGCTTTCTCGTCTCGGCCGTGCGCCCGCCGAACATTCCGGGATGGTCAACATGCCCGTCTACCGGGGCTCCACAATTGTTTCGGAAACCCTGGAGGACTACGAATCGCGCAGGCAAAGCGATCCGACGGCGAACTACGGCCGCTTTGGCTCGCCTCTGTCCCGGGCACTCGAGCTTGCCGTTTGCGAACTGGAGGGCGGCTATCGCTCGCTCCTGTTTCCGTCGGGGCTCTCTGCCTGCACGCATTCGCTTCTCGGCGTTCTGCGCGCAGGCGACCACGTTCTGATCAGCGACGGCGTCTATACACCTCTCAGGACATTTGCAGACGAGGTTCTCTCAAGACTTCAGATCACGGTGCAATACTTCTCTCCAACGCAGCCTGCAGAGCTTGCGGCGAAAATCACCCAGAAGACCCGGGCCATCTATCTGGAATCACCTTCGTCTCTCACATTCGAGGTGCAAAATGTCCCTGCGCTTACTGCCACCGCCCGTCGCGCCGATGCGCTAGTGGTCATGGATAACACATGGGCAACGCCCCTGTATTTCAAGCCGTTTGCGCACGGCGTCGACATCTCGATCCAAGCGGCGACCAAATATATCGTCGGCCATTCAGACGCGCTGCTTGGTGTCGCGACCGCCAACGAATCGGCGTGGTCGGCGTTGCGATCAAGTGCCCATGATTTCGGGGAGATCGCTGGGCCGGACGACATCTATTTGGCCCTGAGGGGACTGCGTACCCTGGCCGTCCGCATGAAGCGTCATTGGGACAATGGCCTCAAGCTGGCCCAAAGCCTTCAGTCGCATCCAGCCGTCGACAACATCTTGCACCCGGCGTGTCCAGGCGATCCTGGCCATGCGCTTTGGAAACGAGACTTTTCGGGGGCGAGCGGCCTCTTTGGCGTTGCGCTGAAACCGATGTCGCAGCTGCAGCTTTCGACTTTCTTCAATAGGTTGCGGCTTTTTGGTATCGGCTGGTCCTGGGGCGGATATGAAAGCCTGGTGATGCATGTCGACCCATTGAAGCGCGCGGAACCATCGCTTGCACTCGCTGGACCGCTGATTCGGGTTCACGCGGGCTTGGAGGACGCAAGCGACCTGATCGCGGATATGTATCAAGCGCTCGACGCGGCTTGGGAGATAACGAGCAGTCGCCTTGATCCGGACAATGATGATGCGCCTGTCGCTGAGCTCTCCAAACGAGCTTAAGCGCAGTCAACTCGAAGCCGAACCTTGGCTTGGCCAAGAGAAGTCGGCAGTGAACGCGTAGTAAAGGGAACGCCATCGGCGCTTGTCGATGAAGAGCGAGAGACCCGCTCGTCATCGAGATGCTCCGGCCTACGATTCCTGGTCAGAAGTTCGCTCGCGGGATGGTGTCGGAACAGCTCCGATACCCCGTCAAGCGGGATCGCCGCCAAACCTGGGAGGAGCGTTATGACAACCATTGCAGCTGCGCCAACCGCGCGGGCGTCTCGGTCATGGTATAAGGTCCTCTACGTCCAGGTGTTGTTGGCAATCCTACTCGGCATCATCGTCGGCTGGGGCTGGCCGTCGCTTGCCACCTCTGACTGGATGAGGGCGCTCGGCGACGGCTTCATCAAGCTCATCAAGATGGTGATCGCGCCGATCATCTTCTGCACCGTGGTCTCCGGCATCGCTCATATTCAGGATGCGAAGAAGGTCGGCAGGGTGGGGATCAAGGCGCTGGTCTATTTCGAGATCGTCTCTACCCTCGCGCTCGTGATTGGTCTCGTCATGGGCAATCTGTTCCAGATCGGCCGCGGCCTTGCCGCCAAGCCCGATGCGACCGCAGTCGCCAATTATGTCGAGCAGGCAAAGGCGACCAAGTTCGTTGACTTTGTGCTTAGCATCATTCCAGACAGCGTAGTCGGCGCGCTCGCGCGCGGTGACATCCTGCAGGTGCTGCTGTTTGCGATTCTGCTCGGCTTTTCACTGATGGCGCTCGGAGAGCGCGGCGAGAGGCTGCGCAGCACGATCGACGACGCCGCGCAGGCCGTGTTCGGCGTGATCGCCATCATTATGAAGGCCGCGCCGATCGGAGCGTTCGCCGCCATGGCATTTACAATTGGCAAGTTCGGACCCGCGGCGCTGGCCAATCTGATCGGATTGATCGCGCTGTTCTACGCGACCGCCGCGCTATTCGTGATCGTGGTTCTCGGGCTGATCGCGCGGTTCGTTGGCTTCTCCATCTTCAAGTTCATCGCCTATCTCAAAGACGAGCTCTTGATTGTGCTCGGCACATCGTCCTCAGAGAGTGCGCTGCCACAGTTGATGGAGAAGCTCGAGCGGCTGGGCTGTTCGAAGCCCGTGGTCGGCCTCGTGGTGCCGACTGGCTATTCCTTCAATCTCGACGGCACTAACATCTATATGACGCTCGCGACGTTGTTCATCGCGCGCGCCCTCGGGCTCGACCTCGCTTTCGACCAGCAACTCACGATTTTGATCGTGGCGATGCTGACCTCAAAAGGGGCGAGCGGCGTCACCGGAGCTGGCTTCATCACGCTGGCAGCCACCCTGTCCGCGGTCAACCCCGCTCTGGTGCCAGGGATGGCGATCGTGTTCTCGATCGACAAGTTCATGAGCGAGGTGCGCGCACTCACCAATATCATAGGCAATGGCGTTGCCGTTGTGTTCGTGTCCTGGTGGGAAGGCGAGCTCGACCGGATCACGCTGCATGCACGCCTTGGCCGCCAGACCGATCTGCCCGATGTGGCAACGGCGATCGTGACGGCTGACGCTGTTCCTGCCTCGGAGGACACGCGCAATTTAGAGATTGCGCACGCAAAAGGAGGAAAGTGGACTGAACGCGCGCGTTGCAAACGCGGACGAACGCATTTGTCGTGATGCTGTTTCAGCGCGACCAACGCCTGATGGAGTAGGCGAAGATCGAGGTCGTGGGTGGTTCCGCGCTTTAACGAAATGCGAACGGGCATAGAAGGCGAGCTGCTGTTGAAACGGCAGAATGATGACTCAGGATTGGTCGAGCAACTCGGATTGGATCGTCCTCGCGGTGTAGAGGGAAGCATCTAGCGGCAAATTACCAAATGCGAGCTGACAAAGCAGGTAATTTGCGCCTGCTTCCTCCAGCTGATGAAGCAAAACGTTTCGAACGGAGCTCGGCGTTCCGACAACGCACAATTCGCTCTCGATTGCCGCATCGAATGTCAGCGGAAGGGGTTGTGGCGTCGGGATGTCATTGCGCTCGTAGAGGAATTTGAAGCTCCGCAGCCATTGCTCGTAAGCGGATCTGGCGAGCGAATAAGCGTCCGACTCAGATCGCCCAATCACGATCATGCGCAGCAAGCCAACAAATGGCCCACGATCAGGGGCGCTGGGGCTGCGCTCTCGATGGGTGTGGTAGGCATCGGTAATTTGGCGGACGCCGGCGGCGGGCCCGACGCAGGCGAGGTTAGCGCCATTGCCCGCGGCCCAGATGGCCGTCTCGGGCCGATTGGTAGTCACCCATATCGGGGGAGATGGACGCTGGTGAGTCGTTAATGTCAGAGGAACCTCACTCAACTGGAAATGTCGGCCTTGGTAGGACAGAACTCCACCCCTCATGGCCTTCTGGAGAATGTTGTTGGCTTCCTCATATCGGCTTGGCGCCGCATCCTCGCAAATTCCAAAGTAGCCCAACTCGACCGGCAGAGCGCCCCGCCCGAGACCCAGCTCGAGCCTGCCGCCGCTCAATTGATCGAGCATGCAGATCTCTTCAAAAGCGCGGAGCGGGTGATAGAGGTTAAGCAGCATCACCAATGGGCCAAGACGGAGGTGCCGCGTACGCTGCGCGAGACTCGACAGGAAAAGACTAGGCGAAGGGCCTCTTCCGTGGGGCGTGCAATGGTGCTCTGCCACGTGATACGCATAGAATCCGAGGCGGTCGTATGCCTCCGCCAACATGAGCCGATCTTCGTATTGATGGCCAATATCGCGGCCGTCGTCGTCCAGGTGATCGAAAATGCCGCAGGTGAGTTTTGACGAAGGCTGTTGTGCCATTAGAATATATCCTTGCTGAGGGGAAGGCCTGCTCGTTTTCTGGGCAGGGCTTAAGGGCCGTATTTGTTTTGGCCGCATCTCGCGAGCGTTGGGTCTGAGCTTTGATAGGTGCCGTCGGATCGAGCGACGAGATCGTTGTTCCGTTCCGCCTCCGTGACGCTGCGGTAAGCGCTCGATGCGCGGCCACTTGGTCGTCAGTTGTAATAGGTCAATGCTTGGCTTGAGCCGCTATCATCGTTTTCTCGTTCCATCAGTGGGATAACGAAATAAGTGGGCATCGACGCGCGGTTGGCTATCCACCTCGCTTCAGGCACTCTGAGATCGCGGCAACTGCAGCTAATGCCAATGCTGATGCGGATGCGGATGCAGTGGTCAAGGCCGTCATCTGGAAAAACGGCAACGAGTAACGGTGGCTTGCTGTACCAAATGACGACTTAGGGATGGCCTAGCAGCTCGGATTGGATGGTTCTTGCGGCGTATAGCGATGCATCTAGTGGTAAATTCCCAAATGCGAGCTGGCAAAGCAGGTAATTTGCGCCTCCCTCCTCCAGCTGATTGAGCAGAAGGCGTCGGACGGGCGTTGGTGTTCCGACGACGCACAATTCGCTCTCGATTGCCGCATCGAATGTCGGCGGAAGGGCCTGTGGCGTCGGGATATCATTGAGCTCGTAGAGGAATTTGAAGCTCCGCAGCCATTGCTCGTAGGCGGATCTGGCCAGCGAATAAGCGTCCGTCTCGGATCGCCCAATCACGACCATGCGCAGCAATCCAACAAATGGCCCGCGATCAGGGGCGCAGGGACTGCGCTCTCGATGTGTGCGGTAAGCATCGGAAATTTTGCGAACACCGACGGAGGGACCCACGCAGGCGAGGTTCGCGCCATTGCCAGCGGCCCAAATTGCCGTGTCGAGCCGATTGGTGGTCACCCATATCGGGGGAGATGGACGCTGGTGCGTCGTTAATGTCAGAGGAACCTCGTTCAACTGGAAATGTCGGCCTTGGTACGACAAGGCTCCGCCCGTCATGGCCTTTAGGAGGATGTCATTGGCTTCCTCGTACCGGCTTGGCGCCGCATCCTCGCAAATCCCGAAACAGCTTAACTCGACTGGAAGGCCACCACGTCCGAGACCCAGCTCGAGCCTGCCGCCGCTCAATTGATCAAGCATGCAGATCTCCTCAAAAGCGCGGAGCGGATGATAGAAGTTGAGCAGCATGACAAATGGGCCGAGACGAAGGTGCCGCGTACGCTGGGTGACACTCGACAGGAAAAGACCCGGCGAAGGACCTCTTCCATGGGGCGTGCAATGCTCTGCCACGTGATACGCATAGAAGCCGAGGCGATCGCATGCCTCCGCCAAGATAAGGCGATCTTCGTATTGACGACCAACATCGCGGCCGTCGTCGTCCAGGTGATCGAAAATCCCGCAGGTGAGTTTTGACGAAGGCTGTTGTGTCATTTGCATAGATCCTTTTTGGGCGGAATGCCTGCTCGTTCCCCAGGAAGGCTTAAGGGCGCCGCATTTATTATGGCCACATCTCACGACCGTCGGGTCTGAACTTCGATGGGTGCCCGTGCGTCGAGCGCACGAGATCGTTGTCTCGCTTCAGCCCTGCAACACGCGCAGGGGCAAGCACTCAACGCGCGGTCACTTAGCCGTCACCTGCATGGGTCCTCGCCTGGCTCGAGCTGCTATCATCGGCTTCCTGTTTCATCAGCAGTATAACGAAGAGAGTGGACATCGACGCGCGGTTGGCTATCCACCTCGCTTCAGGCGTTCTGAGATCGCGGCAACGGCCGCTAAAAACGAGTCCATTTGTTCTTTTGTGCCAATGCTGATGCGGATGCAGTGGTCGAGGCCGTCATCTGGAAAAACGGCAACGAGTACTCCTTCCCTCTCCAGTGCGGCGTGCCACCACCTGCCGTCCTGTCCGTTCGGGACACGCGCCAGCAAGAAATTGGTATGAGAGGGCGCGACGCGGAACCCGAAATGACGCAGTGCGGCCGCAACTCGTTCTCTCTCGTGCCTGATGTGTCTATGGTTCTCTTCGTAGGCCGCGCGATGTGAAAGGATGCTGACGCCGACCGCATGCGCTATGACATTCATGTTGAAGACGTTCTGGATATTCCGCAGTCTTCCAATCAGCTCTGGATGACCAAGGCCAAAGCCGACGCGAATGCCGGCGGCCGCATAGCTCTTTGAAAGCGTTCTGAGAAGCAGAAGATTGGGGTGGCGGCGGACGAGCCGTAGACCGTTATCAGGTGCGAAGTCGACATAGGCTTCATCCAACACGACCAAGCGGTCAGATTGTGCCACGAGGCGTTCGATGTCGGCGATGGGGGCGAACGTCCCCGTCGGATTGTTCGGATTAGCCAACAAGATGAACTTGGCGTCCTTTGCCGGACCGAAGAGCAGCTGATCAATCGGAATCGAATGCGAGTCGCTCCACAAAACTTCAAGAAATTTAGCGCTCTGCAACACAGCTAGCTTACGATTGAACGAAAACCCGGGAGACAGCATTGCGACGCTATCGCCCGGCGCAAGAAAGGCCCTGTAGATCAGGCCGAGAAGCTCCGACGATCCGTTGCCGGCGATCACATGGTCCTTTGAGAAGCCGTAGGCATTGGCGGCAGCCTCCCTCAAACCGATGTTATCGTCTTCCGGATACAGATACTGACGCTCGAGCGCCGAGATTGCACTTCGCCATACCATTGTTGGTAGTGGAAATGGGTTCTCATTGGTGTTTAGTTTCACGTAACGCGCATCTGGCGCCCGCTGGCCGGGCGACTGGGCTTCTAGATCCTTAGCCGGCTGCGCCAGAGAAGAGAGCACACTTTGCAGTTTTGCATCGACCATATTCTTGTCCCTCTTGATACGCAGACGGCAGTCGCCATTAAGAGTGTGCTTGACGGTCTAGCGAGAAATCCGTTTCGCACAGCTGACGTGGCGTCGCCTGGCTCGTTGGCGGTGCACGAGCCAAAAGGCGGCGGTTAAGATGCAGCGATCTGGTTGTTTGTTCGCGGGGTTGCGATCGCTCTGTCAATCTCAGCCGACTGCGCGCAGCCGAGTCTGGTCGCTAAGCCAGCCCTTGCAGTCCCAGCACGATCGAGCCGCAAGCCTTGGTTTGAAAGTCGGTACATTGGCAGCGTCATGCGATGCTCCCCGGCGAGGCACTGACCTGCGCCGGCTGTTCTGAAGGCCGTGGCGGCCTGTTTGCCGAAGCTACAATTTGACGCTACGTGCGAATCAAGTCCTGTCGACGTGCTCGTCGCACGAATTCGCGCAAGCTTGTGGCTGAACGTTCGTTGGGCCTAGCTCGGGCTTTGAGAGCGCGTGCGGCGAATCAAGGGCGGTTCGGGAGCTATCACGGCAAGATCGGTCGCCGGGGCGAGCGCCGGACGGCTCTCGGGCAATCGACTGTTGGAATTCTGCCCTATGTCAGAAAGCAAACACAGCCCATGTCCTAAGTCCGCGCCCCTTCGCGAGACGACATTTGGCTGCGAAGTCTTACGTTGTTGATCGCAGTGGCCCAGATCCTGCAACGCGCCCAAAGATCGCGTTATGAGAATAAGGTGTGTGTTTGTGCCTCGATCTTGGCGAAGAACGTGGGAAATTCGGTCGGCCGGAGCCGACGACTGGCGCCCATCGGCCTCACGCTCTTCGAAGGTAACATCCTGAGCGAGGACGCAAGACGCTGGTTCCGGCCGCGGCCTCGCACAATCCCGAGCTCCTCGGCGGAGCGCCGTCTCGGCCAGCCGGCAGGCCGATGGCTCGCTGCACTCATCCGCCGCTTCAACGTGAGCGATTCAGGTGCGACCCTGCAACCAGTGTCAAGATCGAGGTCAATCGCAGCAGATATCGGCAGCTATTATTCGGCGCCCTAGACGTCGATGAACGGCTCGCGAGCGCAATCGCATGCATCGATCGACAGTGGCGGCATTCCTGCGACGTCGCCGGACGTCACCAAGCTCGCCGTTGACGAGTTCAGTCAAGACTGCGCTCGGCCTATTCCACTTGAATCGGGGACCCGATGTGAACCGCATGTTGTTGTTCGTCAGCTAAGAGCCACGCCGACATCGATACTGTGATCGCCGGCGTTTGCGCGTTCGCCGGCCTTTGCAAGCAGCGATTAGCCCCTCGCAAAGCGAGGTTACCGAGTCTTACGAGCGAAATCGCACGCACCAACACACCGCGTCAGATTCCGGGCAATTGCGATTGCATGCGAGAGCAGCGTTTTGTCGCACGTGAGGAATGAGCATCCCTGCAAAACATCGGCGACTCCTCGCGTGGGACTGCACCAGAAGAGACCGCTAGCATCGCATTCCAATGTTTGGCCGGGAAAAAATCCCATTCTGATCGGGAAAAAGATGACGCATGCGCCAAGTTGTTATTCAAAGGTTGCCGACGGCTCGCGGTCGGCTACAGATGGAGTCGGAAAATCGTTGATGCAGGTCCATGGAACTCGTGCCGTGCACTGTGAACACAGGACGACCTCATAACAAGGACGTTAGGACCACGATGCGTTTATAGCAGTGCCATGAAAGAGCGCTATGTCTAGCTGGCGACCTGAATTGCGCACGAGCATCAGGCGCAGCATCAAACTCGCAAAATCCAAACAAGATGGTAGGGAGGATGCTGAAAATAACGGAGACGTCGTCATGTTGAACATCGCTTCCGCACACGAAAGGCCTGACTCAGTGTCGGAGACGAGCCAAACTGTTCCCATTGTGACGCTGCACGAAAGCGCCATTGTCGGGATCTTCGAAATCTCGAAGATACTCGCCGCCCCCTGCCGGCTCGAGCTCACGTTGGCCAACGTCGTGGATATTCTGCATTCGTTTGTTCAGATGCGGCACGGCATCGTCTCGCTTTTCGACCATGATGGCCAGCCAGACATTACGGTCGGCGTCGGCTGGACCGAAGGCAGCGACGAGCGGTACCGGACGCGGCTCCCACCGAAAGCGATTGATCAGATCGTGGCGACGGACATGCCGCTCGTGGCCGAGGACATCGCAGTCCATTCGGCGTTCACGACGGCCGACCTCGAGGTGCTCGGTGCCAGCGATAACGCACGGGTGTCGTTCATCGGCGTTCCCATTCGGATCGACGCGAAAGCAGTTGGCGCGCTGACCATCGACCGTGTTCTGGACGACAGCTCAAGCATACGGCTCGAATACGACGTCAGACTTCTCACCATGATCGCCAATCTGGTCGGGCAGACCGTGAAGCTGCATCGGCTCTTTGCGACAGACCGCGAGCGACTGATGGCGGAAAAGGATCGATTGCAAAAGCAATTGGCCGAAATCCAACAACCCGCTCGCGAGCGCAAGAAGGTCAATGTGGAAGGCATCATTGGCGATAGTCCGGCGCTGCGCGCGCTGCTCGACAAGATCGCGGTGGTTGCCAAATCGAATAGCACGGTTCTGCTGCGCGGCGAATCCGGTACCGGGAAGGAGCTGGTGGCCAAGGCTATTCACGCCCTCTCGGCGCGCTCCAAGCGGCCGTTCATCAAGCTCAACTGTGCGGCGCTCCCCGAGACCGTTCTGGAGTCCGAATTGTTCGGCCATGAGAAAGGTGCTTTTACCGGCGCCTTCAGTTCGCGCAAGGGGCGCTTTGAGCTGGCCGATAAGGGTACGCTGTTTCTGGACGAGATCGGAGAGATCTCGCCCTCGTTTCAGGCAAAGCTGCTGCGCGTCCTGCAGGAGCAGGAATTCGAGCGTGTCGGCAGCAATCAGACCATGAAAGTCGACGTTCGCGTCATTGCAGCTACGAACAGAAACCTGGAGGAAGCGGTCGCAAATAACGGGTTCCGCGCTGACCTCTATTACCGTGTGAGCGTGGTTCCCTTGCTGCTGCCGCCCCTGCGCGAAAGGCGCAGCGACATTCCGCTGCTCGCCGCCGAGTTTCTCAGGAATTTCAACAGCGAAAACGGCCGCACGTTGACATTCGATCAAGGTGCGACGGACGTTTTGATGAATTGCGGGTTTCCGGGTAACGTCCGTGAACTCGAAAATTGCGTGCAGCGGACAGCGACCCTCGCCCCAGGACCTTCGATCTGCAGAGACGACTTCGCCTGCTGCCACGGCCAGTGCCTTTCGGCGATGCTGTGGAAGGGGGGATCTGAAGACGTGGCGCCGCATGCGCGCCCAACTTGCGCAGGGGCCCCGAAGCCGAGCAGCGCTGAAGCTGGTCGGTCGACCGCCGGCGCTGTCCCGCCTGTCCGGGACGCGCAGGCTGGGCTGGGTCCAGCCGGCGCCGCGCTCGTAAGTACCGGACAGATGACCGATCCCGAGCGCGTCACCGCGGCCATGGAGCGGTCGGGTTGGGTTCAGGCAAAGGCGGCGCGCCTGCTTGGCGTTACTCCCCGCCAGATTGGCTACGCGCTGAGGAAATACGGCATCGAGATCAAGCGTTTCTGAGCGGTGTGGGGGCGGTGCGACCATAGCGCTGTCGCGATGACGACGAATGTCCGAAATGCGTCTGCACGTGTTGGAGCACGTCAGGCTCTCAGAACTTGTTGTTTACATCGACTCATGCCTTAAACCGCAAATGGTACGACATTTGCTGTGCTTTCTGTGGATTTCGAAGGTCTCTGGAGAAGCACATGCACAATGTCGTCTGCATCAAGCAGGTCCCTGATTCCGCACAGATCCGCGTGCACCCTGTGACCAACACGATCATGCGTCAGGGTGTGCCCACCATCATCAATCCTTACGATTTGTTCGCGCTCGAAGCTGCGCTCGATCTGCGCGACAAGTTTGGTGGTGAGATCACCGTCCTTACAATGGGCCCACCCTCGGCCGAGGACACTCTTCGGAAAGCCCTCACCTTTGGCGCCGATCGCGCGGTGCTGCTGACCGACCGTTGCTTCGCGGGTGCGGACACCCTGGCAACCACCTACGCACTCGCGACCGCCATCCGCAAGATCGGCAAGGATTATGGCCAGCCTGACCTCATATTCACGGGCAAGCAGACGATCGATGGCGACACCGCGCAGGTCGGGCCTGGTATCGCAAGGCGGCTTGCTGTGCAACAGCTAACCTATGTTGCCAAGATCATGACCATCGATCTCACCGCGCGCACAATCGAAGCGGAGCGGCGCTGCGAGGGCGGCACCCAGGTGCTGCGCGCAAGCCTGCCGTCGCTCATCACCATGATGGAGGCCACCAACCAGATTCGCCGTGGCGCAATGGCAGATGCTTTGCGCGCCGCTCGAGCGCCAATTGTAAAATGGAACGCCCAGGAGGCTGGCGTCGAGGATGTTTCAAAATGCGGTCTCAGGGGCTCGCCCACCGTTGTTAAACGCGTCTTCGCGCCCTCGGCGCGCGCAGAGAAGGCAGCCATCGTGGATGCTGCCGAGCAGCCGGCGCAAGCCTTGATCGACACCATTTTCAAGCAGAAGCCCAAGCTTGAAGCTGAGCTTGCCGCTCTCGCCCGAGGCTCATGACCCGGGGAGAGGTTCGGGCGATCGGCAAGGACGAGCAGCGGCCGTCGACGAGCTTACGCCGGGGCAGCGCAGGTGGGTGGACAGAGCGTTAAGCCGAAAGTTGCAGGCTACGAGTGGCGATGATCCTGCGATTCCACTGCGCCGTCGAGCATTTGGACGTGTGGAGTGCAAGCGGACATGGCTTCTCCTTCGTGATCGCTTATGCGAGCCGCGCAGGCCACGGCTTTCGCGGACGTCCCGGCTATGTGGCGTCATGGCGCCCGCTTCATCGAAGTCGTAGTGCAATCAAGATCGCTGGCTCGCCCTTCACAACGTTCGCCGACGCCGAGCAGGCCTGCAACTCGATGCTGAAGCATCTGAGAGCGTGAAGCTCAGAGCCGATGCGCTGCAATGAACGGGAGCGTCAACCACATATGGCGATTGGCCCCCACTATGTCGGTGCGAAGGCGGCTCGCACATTTGCGGCCGAGACGTTCCTTTTCTGGCGTTGCATCTTGCCTCGCCTCTTGGTTTCCACATCGAGCCGCTCGGCCGCGGACTTCAGCCCCACTTAGGGGGCGTCATGTCTCTGGCAGTCGATTGGGTCGTAGAAGAGTGGCCGTATCGTCGTATCAGTCGCCGTCGGGTCGAAGACGCCCATGTCGGGGGACGAACGCGACGGCGTATCCCATCCGCGCAAGCGGTGCAAAGCCCGTGGTCTTCTTCGGGCAACCTCGCGCAGAGTCGTATCCGGCATGCTGATTGCTAGAGATGAGAAGACCCATTTCAACAATTGCGGTCCTCGGAGCGACCACCCCAGGAGTTCATCTCAAATGTATCGAATTTGTGCATTGAAAAGCTTCGCCTGCACCGCTGACTAGCGTCCGGTCTTTGAAGTGCCCTCAATCGCAGGTTATGCCCCAAATGCCTTTTCTCCAGGCGGCCATTTCTCAGTTCTTTCGGCCGACGGATCAGATGGCGGGGGCGGATCACGCGATCGGACTGCAGATCAGTCCTCGGCGGAAACAGGGCAAAGTGTCAGGCAGGAAGTTTTGATAAGCTCAACGCAGGCAATTCGTAAACGCCTCCTCGAAGCTGGCGTGTCGTTTGCGCCAAACGCCAACATCGCAAAACACCTGCTGCCCGGTGACATTGAGGTGATACAGACCGAGGTCGAGCGGCACATGCAGGCCGTACTGGATGCCCTGGTCATCGATACCAATCACGACCACAATACGCAGGGGACCGCGAAGCGAATTGCCAAAATGTACGTGCGCGAGGTGTTTGCCGGCCGCTTTGAGGCCGCGCCCGAGGTCACGGAGTGTCAGAACGACAGCGGTCTGGATGCGGTCTACTCGCTTGGCCCTATCGCAGTACGTTCTGCGTGCGCCCACCACCTTGTCCCCGTCACCGGCCGCATATGGGTCGGTGTTCTGCCTGGTGACAAGCTGATCGGTATCAGCAAGTTTGTGCGCCTCGCCAACTGGATCTTGTCGCGACCCCACCTGCAAGAGGAAGCCACCCTCATGCTGGCGGACGAGCTCGAGGGCCGTCTCAAGCCGAAGGGATTGGCCGTCGTCCTCAAGGCACAGCATCAGTGCATGGTCTGGCGCGGTGTTCGCGAAACCGGAACCATCATGACGACCAGCATCATGCGCGGAGCCTTCCGCGACAGCAAGGCAATGCGTACCGAATTTATGGCGCAGATCAAGGACTAGACGTGGCATACTTATCGACGAAGACATACGGCCATGAGGTCGGCCTATCTGCCACGTTCCGCCAGTGGCGCGCAAAGTCGCATTGTCGCCTGCTGCACGGCTACTCGTTGTCGTTTCGTTTCGAGTTCGAAGCCTACACCCTGGACGACAAGAATTGGGTCGTCGATTTTGGCGGCCTCAAAGAGCTGAGGGCGATCCTCGAAGGTACGTTCGACCACAAGACGGTCGTGGCCGCGGACGACCCCGAGCTCGAATGGTTTCGCGAAGCCGCACGGCGCGGCTTAGCAGACGTCGTTGTCCTGCCGGCAGTTGGCTGTGAAAAATTTGCCGAACACGTCTACCGCGTCGGCAGCAACTGGTTGTCGGAAAAGGGACTTGCTCCGCGTTGCCGGCTGGTGTCAGTCGAGGTGAAGGAGCACGGCGCGAACAGCGCCATGTATCGGGAGGCAGGCCGTGCTGCCGATTAACGAAATATTTGAAACCATCCAGGGGGAAGCCTGCAAGGCAGGCACGCCGTCCGTGTTCGTACGGTTGCAGGCATGCCCGGTCAGGTGTCCGTGGTGCGACACCAAGCACACTTGGTTCGTCGATTCAGAGCGGCGGGTGTCGATAGCCGACATGATGATCAAGACCGAGGACACCAACACCTGGGCCATGATGTCGCCGGAGGACGTCCTGCTCGCTGTGCAGGCGTTCAGCGCCCGGCATGTCGTGATTACGGGTGGCGAGCCCGCGCTGTACGACCTGCGGCCACTGACCACGCTGCTTGTCGGTTCCGGATTCTCGGTGCAGTTGGAGACATCGGGCACCCAAGCCATTCAGGCGCATCCCTACACATGGGTGACCGTCAGTCCGAAAGTTGGCATGCCGGGTCGGCGATCCGTTCTGGGTGAGACCTTGCTGCGTGCCAATGAGATCAAACACCCGGTGGGCAAGCCTGCCGACATCCAAAACCTGCTGAGCCTGCCTATCGAGCACGCGCTCAAGCCAGAGATATGGCTACAACCATTGAGCCAAAGCCGGAAAGCGACGGAGCTGTGCATCCGAGAGGCAACTGTACGCAACTGGCGCGTCAGCATCCAAACGCAGAAGTATATCGGCGTGCGGTGAAGCCCGCTAAAGCAAACTGTCACAAAAGTCCACGTTTGCTACCGCGGAAATAGTTGTGAATTCGGACAACTTCACCGAAAACCGGGCTCCTCGGGCAAACCGAGCAGGAGCCGGGCAACGCAAGCCGCTTATTGGCTCCTCGCAGGCGCCTTGAAGAATCCTTCCTTTGCCAGGCGAAGATGTTTGTCCAGCGTCGTGTGCAGCGACGCACGAAGCTCAAGCGGGATCGAGTCGTCTGTATCGATCAGTTCCCGAATCTTCAGAAACATGCGGTCGATTGAGGTGAGCGTTGTCGTCATTCGCCCGGGTATCATCGGTTCTTCCTTAGCAACAGCCGCCGACGTCAAGCGAATAGCCAGATATTCTGGCGGCTCAATAATCTCGGCGGTGGCAAGCCAAGCCAGCTTTCGCCGCAACCGCAAGCCTACAATCTCACGCAGCGTAAGGTTCAAGCCCTTTCGATGGCCGAGTGGAGCTTTTTTCACTTTCAAAACAACGAAATGTGCCTCCTCGCAATCACCGGCATTGAGACAAGAGGCTCCATCGTCATGGCTAACGGTCGAGACCACGTTTGCGGGCACTTCCACACGCCCCGTCAAGCTCCACAAGGCCGGGCTTCAGTTTTGCGACCGATCATCGAGTCTTGACAGACATCAGCCCGTCCGCGGATGCCAGTGCAACGAGACCCCGATCGTGTCTGGTTCCGCGGGGACGGAATGAGGTAGGGTCGAGGGAAATCGCGTCAGGAGCGTCTGATTGTCAGGCCGGCATTCTCCAGCGCCTGGAGAACCTTGCTCGCAATGGCCCGCGCGTCAGCCTGCCCCTCACCGACCAAGTCAGCCGCCAGCGTCCGGGTAATCACATCGTGCGCATCCTCACGTTTGAGCGCCTCGAGCTCGGCATATTCGCCGCAGATCTTGCAGGCGATCACCGGCCGACCGCTCCAGGGATCGTGCGTTGCAACTTCATACCATTTGTCGGCCTCACATTTCGGGCAGCGCATAGGTGAACTCTCCTGATACGGTTCAGCGTGCTCGATCCGCTTGATCTGCCCTTTCGCTCCAAACCACGCATCTCGTCTGCTGCTGCCAACAGCCCATCGCGGCTGAGAAGCCGATCTTCTCGAAATGAGTCGGGAATACGATGCGGGGGCACAGCAATGGCGAATCCGTTCCGTCGGTCTGGCGAAGGACAATCCCCACGGCACCTGCAAATAGCGGTCCGTGAGAGCGTCCGATCGGCTCTGATGTTCATTCATCGTGATCATCCATATTGTCTCGGAGCGGCCAAAAGAGGCGTGATGTCCGCCGGCTCTGCTTACGAAGCTCCGCAGATCCAAGACGCGCGACCACGCTAGGCAAATATCCAAGGGACAAGGAGAATGGATCAATCAAAACGGGCCTTGAGAGAGCGATCTCACCAGCGCGCAATGCGGTCTGATTGCAGGCGATATCGCCATAGCTGACGGCCGCCGATCAGAGCACGGACCACAGATCAGTTGCGGCGCCGGTCGGAGACCGACCGGTGGCGCGCTGAACGAAGTCACCCCGGGGTTCGATCATCTGCAGTGCGCCCGTGGCGCTAGCCGGGACATTTCCGATCTCCTCCGTGAGGCGCTTACTCGCCGCGCTGCGCGATAGTACGCCAATATCGCGGAGCGCCTGGCGACTGAACTCGAACCCAGCGATAGGGAACACGCGACCACGATCGGATCTGCGGGGTCAGATTGTCCAGCACGAGGTCGCCGCTCTTAGTCCGTACCACCAGAACCAGATGATGTTGGCCCGAGGCGGTCACGACCTCGGCGAGCAACAGCGCTCGCGGCGGCCATCCACGCTGTAGAAGCTTGTGGCGCTTGCTGACGGCGTAGTCGTTGCAGTCACCGCGCTCCGGATCAATGAGCCAGGTTTCCACCGCGGGACCGGGTTCACTGGCTTCCGGGATAATGGCGCTGTTCACGGTCCGGTTGGCTTCTTTCAAATCTGCCCACCGCGCCTCGGTCAGGAGGACCGGACCGCCGCGAAACAGGAGGCGGAGGCGGCATTCATCCTGATAACGCAGGCAGAACATGGTGTATGCCATAGGAGCGAGCGCCGGACGGTCAAGCTTGAGGTGCGGAGACGCCGACACCGCGAACGCCGGCATACCCGACGATCTCTGATCGGCCGATCGAGCGGTCGTCATCGTTTGAGAGACCATTGTGGCGGCTGCGACTGCAGCCGGGATTAACGTCCTGCGCATGCTGTAGCTGACGGACGACCGATCGGACCCGAGGTCACGAGCACGAAACGACCGATCAACGGCGGCGGAGCTACGAGGCGCAGTGACCCGAGGAACGCCATCATCCAAAGGGTCTGTCGTCCGCAGCACGTCTGTGACGCCGCGGTCCGCCAGTCATGCGCAGGTCCACTCCGTACCGGCAGCCCGTGCGCCGTCCTCCCGAAACTGCAAGACATGTGCAACCCCCTGTGACTGCGCGGGAAGAGATCGAGGGCGAGCAAAGGCCCGCCCGCCTGATCCGAAAACCGTACAATCTGACGCCACGTGCGATTCAAGCCCCCATGAACGTCGTGCGAGCGTGTTCGGGCTCACGCCGTTCCGCGGACAATTCGCTGCGCAGAAGTCGTCACCAGATCCTGGTCCGCAGGGCGGCCCACCCGCCGACGACTCTTCACTTGTCAGCGCGGAGAGTCCGTTCAGACAACCGGGACCCGCGCGTTTCGTCTCAAGCATTTCCGCCAACGATCTTCGTCAATAACGTCCGCGCTGACCGAAAATGGCGCCGCTTCCCATATTGAAGATATTGTGACCTACGCCCGAGAAGTTCCTACGTATCAGCACGGATGTTGGACGCCGCTTCACCTGGTCTAGCGGTTGCATATCCACTTCCATGAAGCGCAAAGGCCCATCGAGCGGTCCAACACACTGGCGGCAGCGAGCTCAAGCGACGCTCGCCAAGGCGGAGTCATTCGATTGTCCAAAGTCAAAGGCCAAGCTGCTTAAAATCGCCGAGGAATATCAAAAGCTGGAACGGTGGGCCGACGAGCGGGAAAGACTAAGAAGAGCTGCCGATGAGGAGCAATGACTATCTTCAATTCGGGTGGCATTCCGAGAAGATCTCTCTCGGCTCTGGCCCGCAGCATTTGAAGTGACCTCGACCCATGCGCCCGCACCCCTAACACCCCGCGCCCATGCTCCGCACGTCGCCTTCGATCTCCGGAATTTGAAGGATGTCTCACCGACTCGAATTCGATGGATCTTTTAAGTGGATCTAGCAATGCGACGACAACGCGTGCTGTCGCCCAGCGGCATCGAACTAGACGTTCGGATAGGCTCGCATACCCGGAAGTGAGCGCGCGCGTCACCCCCGCCCATCCTGAGACGCGACGGATCATCGCGGCAGCCTTCAGGGTGGCACGTGTTTTGCTGAAGCCTTCTGAGGGGAAAGGCTCTCCAGCGCCTATGCCTCGCCGGCCCGACGCGCCTTTTTACCCGGCAAGGCGCGTCGGGCTTTTTCGTGCTGCTCAGCCGAGAGACGCACAATGAGCTGTATCAACCAGCATGCGACATCCCTGGCCGTGTTGAACATCGACGCACGTCGTATCGGGTTCGTAGAACTTCGGACGTTGTCGGGCAGGCGAGACATAGACCTTCATGCAGGAGTACCGACGACACCTCGCGGCACACATTCAATGATCGTCGCGAAACCTCTCTGCCAATTTCCGCGGCACATCATTTGCAACAATCATCGTGGGCATGGACGTGGGCTCCCTCAGCGGCACGTCGATGCCCCCAACCTCGCCAGGTTGGGCCCGACGCACCTCCAGCCTGCTCCGAGGGCGTCGGGCTTTTTTATGTTGAGACACTGCGATCGTTTTCATCCTTGCTATCGACCGCCGACCTCTTGGGACCAGGGCGCGGCACGTGCCGAGCAGTGCTGCGGCTCAGGATCCATCTTCCAGTAGCGGGGCTGAATGTCCCAAGACGGTAATCGTGGTCGCCGAGCGAAGATGAACGCCGACAAGCCCGAGGCGGGTGAGGCGGTCCATCCCGACGCCGCAAAAGAGGCTCGTGCGCAACTGTCGTCGGAAGATTTCCGCATTCTCCTGGTACTTGGCTAGTCCAAGAGTCGGCACAGGCTTACCGCTGCGGCAAGACTCGCCGCGATGAACGCCTCAGGACTGTCAGCGCAGTAAGCGATAAGCATGGCCCACAAGCTTACCGAAAACGCGATGGCCCACTTCACTTGTATCTGTCTTTGGCGCGGGCGAGGCTCGGCGAGCCGGGTCGTCGGCGCATTAAGCGCAGCACGCACCTGTGGCGGATTGCAGTCGCCCATCGAAAAACCCCGGCAAGCCCGTAGATGCTCATCCAGACAAGCGCGGCGAAAATTGCCGCAAGCGACCAAAGTTGTCGCGTGCCCGACTTCAGGGGGAGATCACAACGCGCCGCTCGCAGCGCGTCCTGCGCGTTGATCAGGCGTCGTCTTGGTTCACGCCAGTGCATCATCAGCACTCATCTATCCCTAGTGAATCGAGGCGAGCGTCGCATCCGCGCGAAATCGGATGTCACCATGCCCAGGCGAAACGGCCCGATGCTCCCAAATTGAAGATCGGAGCGGCCAACGCCCGGCCGACCTCATCGACAGCCGATTGGGACGTTAAGCCAAGCCTAGCTCTGGCCAATCTCCGGACTGGTCGAGGCAGGTATCGGTTCGATCGTGATTGCGACGACCGTCAAGTGCATCTCGGACAATTGCCAAGCCGCGAGTCGTCCGCGTGTTGATCTGCGTGGGTTGACCAAGTGTCATCGAAAGATCCCGCGTTGGTGGGCTGTGCGCAGCGCTCGCTGCCGCATATTCCGCTCAGCAATTGGCGTGCCGCAGGAAGCGGTGCTGTAGGCGTTCGTTGACGCAAGAAAGCCTAGGGTTTGGCGTCGCCGCGGCAAATGGTGTCGCGCTTAGGGTCCGGTTTCCGACATCTTCGTCACGAACCGGACCTGAATGCTAAGCGGTGCGCAGGCGGTCTTTTCCGTTTGCGTCAACCAAACTCATGTGAGGCAATATCGGAGTTGCTCGAATCCCGCGGTTTGGAGTCCGCAACATCTTGGATTGACGCGCTCGCAGCCCATGATTCGGTTCTTGCTCCACGCGTCCCAGCGGGGATATTCGAATCTGAAGCTGCCCAAGGTCTTTCGGAATGCGTCCCTGAACGCCACTTTCCCACAGACTGGTCATTCGAGAGAGAGTGATGCAGCGACGAATGGCGAGCGCGAGCTTGATTGACCTGACGAACTCAACGGCCGCGGCCACATAGATGACGTATTGGGATTGTTTCAGGCTGACCTATGTGCGGTAGCATTGGGTGAAGTCGATGAAGCACCGGCGAAACCTTCGTGTGCGCCGACTTCAGATGAGTTGAAAAGCCAAGGAGGACGCGTGAGAGCGCAGATCATAGATAGATTGGAGGCCGGCCGCGTACAGCATGGGCAGTTCGCCAGCGCGCCAGGGTCAGGTCCTTGTGGTCTCTTTTTTGTTCAAGGACCTTGCGGCTGTAAACTGCAGATCGCAGCATTGGTCCGTCCGGGATGGGAGCACGTCTCCGTCTCGACGCCGCGGCGTTGTCCGAACTGGGAAGAGATGTGCTTCGTCAAGGACCTGTTTTGGGATGAAGAGGAATGCGTGATGCAGCTGCACCCGCCATACTCGCAATATGTGAACAACAGCAGGTACTGCCTGCACCTCTGGAAGCCCATTCGTGAGAATATTCCAAGGCCACCGGCATCCTTCATAGGCGTCGTCGGCCTCGGACCGTCCGAGGCCGCGTCGCTGGTGGCACAAATGAGAGAACGATCGTGATCGGATGTGTGCGGTTGGCACCTGGCCCAATGCACCCGGACGCTGGACCTCGTCGGTCCACGTCTCCTATTTCAAGATGGAAAGGGCCCGTCGACTGCACGGGTCAGCGACTCATTGCTTGGCCTCAAAATGAGCGCGCCGGCATGAGGCTCAATTCGAGGTCTCGGAACAGGGTGTAATTCCGCCGAATCCATTGATGCAGCTCCGTGGTCGAATCCTTCTCGTGGCGCAAATACCCCGTAAAGGAAAACGTCAGGCGATCGATATAGGTCTTCAAAAATTGCGGCAGTGCGAAGATGCGCAGCACTGGAGCGCGGTCCATTGCTTCGGGCAACTCGCCGCGCAGCACGAACTGATTATGGACGGTGATCAGCGCTGGTGCCCGGATCTGGTGCCGCAACACCTCATAGCTCCTTGAGGAGACGCGATCGGCGCTCCCGACAAATAGGATGATTGGTGCAACCTGGTTGCGTACCGCCTCCCTCATGAACCCAATCTCGATGCACATTTTGAAGAACTCGTCGAATGCGTGGAAACCGAGATCAATCACCTTCGCGACCCCGTCGTCCAGGATGAGCCGGTCCATCAACTGCATTTTGCCCCAAGTGTCTGTCACATCTGCCGTCTCGGTAATTGTGGGCAGGTAATCGACCAGCGACGGCTCCCTCAAACTGATGTCGAAGGAGAGCACCGATCCGTTCTTGAGCAACAAGAACTCGCTCAAGAGCCGCGCGATCAGAGTCTTGCCGACCTGCAGGCCGGGAGAGCAGATGATGTAGACCGGCGTGGGCGGCATCTCCAGCGACATCACACGACTTCGTATATTCCCCAAGGTGCATACCAAAAGGGCTACGTTTCACTGCTGCGGGGCCTTGATGTGGCGCCAGTCACATCGGTCAAATTGATGCGGTCATACTCGGACCAGACGTTGGCCAGCCAGTGCCGGACATAGCCCCGCAGCACAAAGGAGTAGTTCGCGATCTCATCGAGCGGTCCCTTGTTTGCGACGAAATTCACGAACGAAACGGAAGCGACCTCGACCTGCTCATAGGCCATCTCGTTGAGTTTCGGAATCGTCAGTTCGGTGGCGCCCTTGATGCGGCGAAAATACGAGTCGTAAGTCGACTGATCCCATTGGAAGAACTGGGTATCATTTATGAAATTTTTGACGAGGAAGTATTTCGCGCCGTTCATGAAATTGGAAGTTTCGGCGATCTCGTCCAGAGAGGCGATCGAAGGGCCAAGGATATGAAAGACGGCAAAGGTGATCTGACCAGACTTTACTGAATCCAGGAACCCGATGTCCCGCAACGAGTTCAGAGCGACCGATAGCAAACCTGCGCGGACGTCGATCACGGTGACCGATAGCCCGGCGTTCAGGGTGTCGAAGATCCTCATCTGGTCTGCCGTCGTCGTCATATCGACGATCTCAGTGATGTCGGAATGAAAGCGCTTCAGCGTACCTCGCGGTGACTCCGTGTCAAAGGCGCGGGTCTGCACCTTGTTCACGCTGAAATAGTCCAGAAGCGTCCGACATACGGTCGTCTTGCCGACCCCACCCTTGTCCGCGCCCACCACAATCACAACCGGCTTCGCCATCGAATTCCCTTTAAGACACGCGCTATGCCAACCGCGAGGCGCGATCGACAGTCTTTGCTTTAGACGTGAACATGGCAGAAAGAAGAGGTCGTCGAAGTTTTGCAAATTTATGCGAGCGAGGTCTGACGTGGCAGCGCTCTACGTCAGGTTTGCGGCCATCTAACAGCTCGGAGAATCCGGACTGCGGCCGTCGTCGTCGATCTGACGTGACGTCAGGTTTGAACTCGGAACGCCAGGCACGTTCGGCGTCTATCGCGTATGGGCAATAGAGAGCCAACGGTGGGGCGTCACATGCCGCCTGCTCGCTTGCAGGCGAGGGGACCACGCAGAGATATCTTGGGCAAAACGAGAGCGGTCGCGAAAGCTAGACAAACTGGATCGGCGGCAGGACCAGCTTGGCCGAAAGAGGGCATCGTGCCTCGGTCGAATCAAGAGAGCGAGCTTTCGACTGAAGTGTTACCTTGATGGACGTGTCGACGGCTTTACAGTTGAGCGACATTGCGTAGCCAAGTGTGCAGCATGAGCGTCGACATAAGCCACCGCGGGGTTGTGAAATGAGCGCACATCATGCTAGGGCCGTCGCAAGGCTGGCGCCGCCGCAGGACGGTTCGCTGTTTTGTCGGTCATAACTTGGCCGTCAATTCGCGAGATGACGTTTGCGGGCGGGCCAACAGCTGAAAGAAGGAAGAGGGGTGAGTCAGGCTGAAATGGATGTCGTCGAACACATGCTCGCCTCGCTAACTACATGCGCGCTTCAGACCCGGGTTGCCCCCAGTAACGAACAGGTTGCGCATCATTTCGAGCTCGCCTGCAAGAGAGTTGGACTCCTTGTTACGCCGGCGTCTGCCATTCGAATCTTCAAGCGCCTCGCGCACGAGGTTCAGAAGGCAGAGTCGATTCTGGAATTCGTCGGTCCTAATACCGGTGAGTTGCAATGAACAACCAATAGAGTTGATGTGAGTTTGCGAGCGGAGTCACTGTCCGTGCACGCAAAAGCCCTCGGCGTACGTCGGATGTAAACGGCGCCGAGGGTGTTGCTCGCGGGTCGCGCATTTGGATTATGGCGCATTCCCGTTTGGCGCGAGGTAACGTTCCAGGATGACGCGATGCTGGTCCGCGGCACAATCCCCGTCGTCACACTTTCTGTATCTGGTGCAACGCAACCGGGCCTGTTGGCAGCAACCATTGCGACGTTTGGTCCGCCGCGTGACACACGATCGCGGCTTGATAAGCCCAATCGAGGAGTAGTGCCGCTTCAGATTGCCAGCGCGTCACGCCAAATTGTCGGAAACCGCGCAGGTCGGCGACAGCTCGTTCCTCGTGCGATGAGCACCGGTCTATCATACAGATCTTGAAGGTAGCGGCCATTCAGCCGCGTGTGTCGTCCAGCATCCAGTCAAGGCGAGCTGGCCGACGATCCGCAAGTCGACCAGCCAACGGCTGAGTATGCAGTGCCATCGAGGGGGAGCGCGATCGCTGATCGCAACGCAGAGCATTGGTGCCGGACCGGGATGTTCGATGGTTGTTGGCTGGAACTGAAACGGCGCCCGCTCTGGCGGTCGGCCGCGCTCAGCAGCTCTCGACCATAGGCTTCGCCGCGCATGGGATTACAGGGGCGCCCCTTGTGCGCCTGCCTTGTGCCGCAGACAGGCTACGTATCTTGTTGTTGGCGGCAGCTTTGCTGACCTGCAAATGTCGCTTCTGTAGCAAAGCGCAGTGTCGCATTCGGACGAATGTCCGAGTTGCTTCGATCCTCCGACCCGCCGAACGACCGACGAGTGGCGCAACACACGGCTTTCAGACGTGAATGCATGACTGCCGGGAATTGGTACGACACTTGCTGTCCTAAGGGTCAGCTCGGAAGTTCCGGAGTCCCGCATGCACCGTTTCGTCTCGATGAAGCAAAGTTGCAACTGCGCGCGGGTCCGCGTGCGACGAGCTGAAACGCTTGGTCATTGGCGCTTGAGATGGCATGCGGTTCTTGTGCGAGGTTCTCGTCTTCGGCAACGGCCATCTCGTGCGGCTCGCCGAGGGCGTCTTCACCAGCATCGAACAAAGAGAGCGGAAGCGCTTTGCTCTACCGTGGATCCGGGTTGCGGAAACGCAAATAGGCATCCCGAGGCTCCGCCACCGCTATGGCGCCTGCGATTGCACAACCGCACTCTTTTAGAAGTCGGTCATCCTCAACTCAGCGAGGAGCTCGCCGGCAGTCCGATAGCGGCCACTCTCACTGTTCATGATAGCCGGCCCTGCGCGCTGCGACGAGCCGAATCGCAGCTGTCCACACGACAGTTAAGACGTGGCGGGCTTAATCCGTCGACACGCGTCCGCGGCCTTCTCGACTCGTCGCTGCTTCGAGGCGCCTATCCCTTCCGAGCGCGTTTCGGGAGAGCTTACCCAGCTCTGGAACTGCGTGCCGCAGCGCTCGAGCGCTCGCATTGCAAGGACGCCAAGCCCAACGGTGAGGGCGAGTGAACGACGCCCGCCCTCACCAAGCTCTGCGCGCAATGACGCAGTACGACTTTTGGGCCGTGGGGCCTCGTGAGGCGCTACATGGATCTTTTCAATTTCATCGAATGCGCCAAGGCAACTCACTCAATCAAGGTCTTGTTCGACCTTCTCGTAAGCTGTGCGAGCGAGAAAGGCTTCAGTGAAGTCGCTTATGGAGCCCTCACTTTCGCGGAGGCATGTGGTCTGCCTGAATATCTGCCCTCCGGGGTAACGGTAACCTTCCCGTCCGATTGGTGCGGCCGGTACGTTGAACGCAAGTACCGTGTCATCGATCCGGTGGTACGACGGGCGCCAACGCTTTCGCGGCCGTTCCTGTGGGATCAACTTGCCAAAAAATGTCAATTGCAACCCAGCGAGCAGCGCGTACTCGCAGAAGCCAAAGAGGCGGGTCTGAAGCACGGTATGAGCGTGCCGTTGTACGGACCATTGGGCCAAGTGGCTCTGGCATCCTTTGCATCCCCGTTCGACGATGCTGATCCGCAGTGCCAGATGAGTCATCTCAACGTACTGGCCTGGCACTTCCACATTGCCCTTGCGGAGATCTCGCGGCCCTCCGCTAGTGGCTCAAATTGCGAAGTTGCCCTGTCTGAGCGGGAAAAAGATTGCTTGCGATGGGTGGGAGAGGGCAAGTCCTCCTGGGAAATAGGCAAGATACTCGAGGTGAGCGAGAATACAGTCAACTTCCATCTCAAGAACGCGATACGAAAGCTCGGGACTTCGAACCGGACCCACGGAATTGCAAAGGCCATTCGCCAAAACCTCATTTGAATGGCCGGCCCCCCCTGCACCGACCGGATCATTCGGTAAGGGACGACCGGCCTGGCCGGGATGTGCAACCCACAAACGTGGACTTCGCCTCGAGTCGCACGTCGCCGTGGCGAACTGTGCCCGTGAGCGGGCAATTTCGCAGCTTCCTTACCGCCAAGGAAGGGTTAAGCGGACGCCGAGTGTTTCAGCAAGCAGGGGCTTAGGTTCGCACGGGCAGTGACGGATCAGTCCTGATCGTGCCTGCGCAGACAAGGCTGGGCGGCGGTCCAAACCGCTGTCATTTCTGGGGTGGCGGCAAGGTCATTCCCGCGTTGGTCCAGCTACCAAATATCGGTCCTGACAGATCCTTCGGCACACCGATCAGCACGCCAATGGGACCTGCGTGGCCGTGGCGATAAGCCACGACCACAGACCGATCATCGCTAGAGGTAAACTGGAATGTCCCGGTAAAATGTCGACTTCGCAACACCGCAATGTTTGTGCTCCGACACAATGGGCAGCTGGTTGGCGGAGGACCGGCGGCCTCGCGGCCAGAAATCGGTGCAGTCGATTCGATCAACTCAGATCGCTTGGAGAAGTTGTCGAGTTCCCCTCGTTCGGGAGCGCTGATCGTACCGGCGTCGGCCTTCAAGTTGAGGTCATACATCCGATCGATCTCCGCGTCGCGCTGCTGACGCATCTGCATCGCCGCACAATGCGCAGCTTGTGCTTGCTGTTGCTGCTCGGTGAGTTGGGCCAGCCGCAAGTTGTCGCCGTTATCCGCGGCTCGCTGAATCTCATCTGCCAGAAAGCCTTGACTGGCATGATAACGTCGATCCGCATCCTGGCGTCGCATCATCTCGTCCAGCAGCTCGGGGGCGAGATCGTTCATCTGCCGGACTTTGCTCTCGCTAACATATGTCTCGCTGCCTTGTGCGTCGACATAGATGAGGCTCGAATAGACCGGTGCCGCTTCAATCGTCCACACGGGAGGATACGGTCCGTCAACGAACCCGAATACTGTGTCGTTTAAGGTCCCGCCGCCCACGTAGTAGTGAGCCGGTGTCTCCCGATACTCGAGTTCGTGTTGCGGTGCTATGCCGTTCGAGCCACGATGGTCGATGACGTCTTCGATGAACAGCACGCCAGGCGTACCCGGATGCGCGTCAATATATCTCTTGGCTTGTTCGTAACGAAGAGTGCGACGCTGCGACGTTTGTGGCGCGGGTCCATATACGTCCGCCAGAAACGTGACGGTCGCGTCAATGGACCCAAACTCCGCAGTATCAGTCGGAACTGGGGTTGGAGCCTCTGGCGTTTCAAATGGCTTCCTTGCAGACATTGCTTGGGGCGATCGATCATCAGCCTCACCTGGCGCGGCATGTTCCTCCACCGCGGCAAGCAGGTGGGAATCTTGAGCACTGGCTTGAGCTTGAGCGAGAACAAGCATGCTACAAGCTACAAATATCTTACGCATTGGAGAGCCTCCGTTTTGGTGTGGTGCAGCCCAGGTCAACAAGCGCGGAGAACCGCACCAGTTGACCAGCTGGCTCGACTAGTGAGAGTGCCGAGGAAGTCCCGTTAGGGGGTGGGAAAATCACGAGCGTGCGCTCGTCCCCTTGACATGTGCATCAGGGTATCGGGCGGCTGAATGAACCCATCGAACCGTGATGAGTTGCGATCAATTCACTCGGCCTGTTCGGCGATATTGTCTTGCCAACGGTAGACACTGAAGCCGGGAGCCGAATTGTCGCCCTTGGCGTCGAACCGGACGGCACCGATCACCGTGTCAATTGGCTGCGAACGAAGCGCAGCTGCCACTTTCGATGAATCAAAAGTGCCGGCGCGCTTTGCGGCCTTCGCCCATGCCTGCACAGCCGCATAGGCGTAAAGCGAATAACCTTCCGAAGACCGGTTGGAGGCCTTGAGATGTGCCACGGCGCTCGCCGCCTCAGCATTCTTGGTGGGATCCGGCATAAAGGTGAACAGTGTTCCGTTTCCGGCTTTGCCCGCGATCATCGAAAAATCGTGGGTCATCAGAGGATCATTGGCCATCACGGTCATACCTGCACCTGCTTCTGAGGCCTGACGCACGATCAGCCCGATCTCATTGTAGTAGCCGCCGATGTAAGCAAGTTTGATTCCGTCCGCTTTCATCCTCGAAACCAGGGCCATGTAATCCTTCTCCCCGGCCACGTAACTTTGTCGCTTCACATCCGATATCCCAACCTCCCGAAGATGAGCCGCAACGACATCGGCGATGCCTTTACCAGCGGTGCTCCTGTCGTCAAGGATGGCAATCTTGGTGTTGGGGAAATGCCGTCGGATATATTCGGCCGCCACGACACCCTGCTGGTCGTCGCGCCCACAGATACGAAACACGGATTTGATGCCACGCTCTGTGAGCGCGGGATTGGTGGATCCTGGTGATATCTGAATAAGTTGCGCCTCGTCGTAAACGTTGGAAGCCGGTATCGACGAGGAAGAACAAAAGTGGCCAACAACCAACTTGACCTGATCTGATGCAAGCCGATTGGCGACTACGACCGCCTGCTTGGGATCGCACGCGTCGTCGGCGACGCTAGTTCCTGGAAGGAGGCCTGACGCATTCAGATCATCGACGGCGGCAGCAGCACCGTCCCGCATCTGCGCTCCAAGCGCGGCATTGCTTCCAGTCATCGGTCCTGCCACAGCAATATTGACGTCGGCCGCAGATGCAACGGACATCAAAGCAAGGAGTGGAATAGCTGCGAGAGAAATGGCGCCATGGATTGACATTATGAGAGTCCATGCGGGCTTGAGTTTGTGGCTGGTTTTGCCTTGAAAAATTTTTGCTGAGGCGTCGAATAATGACAGCCGTCGGACCGGCGGCCCTTGCTGTGAGCCGTTCTCCGCCCGGTGCTCGCGCGCGTGCCGTGGTAAGCGAAAGATGGGCCGAAGGATGCCCCAAAGATCCCTTCTTCCGGCAGGCACTCGGACAGGGTCAGACGAAAGCTGGCTCGAACCGCACTCGCGGTCGGCGCAAACGCGCTGATCAGACTCTGGTAGCGCCATAACGATCCTTCATTGCTTGTCGAACGCCGAGAACGCAGCTTGGAAAACCAGGCGTACGGGGCCAGGGCAACCCTCGCCCGTGAGAGCGTTCCGCGCGTGAATCCGGTATCAGCCAGATTCCATCGTACAATCTGACGTTACGTCCGATTCAAGCCTGTTCGAGAGACGCATCTCTCGAGGTCGCGAGCGGTTCTCGTGGAAGGAGCGACAGCAACTAGGTTGATGGGGAGGCACGGAAGGAAGAGGCCGAGCCGGAAACGCAGCAGTCGCGACGTGCGGCCGCCAATCATTTAAATGAAGGACGCATCTGAATCGGCGGCTGCGTCAGTACCTGTCCTGCAATGCGGCCATTGCGAGATCAAGGTACTGCATCAGGCTGTGGTTCCAGCCGGCCAGGTTGCGCGGCGTGCTCAGTCGCGCAAGAACTTTCAGCATGGTTGAGGCCGCCGGGTCGGTTCCCGCAATTTCTGTGATGAGCGCGCGCGCCTTCAGCGCCACGGAAGCGGCCCGCTCGCTGCACGGGTGCTCGCCACGATCGACACAATCGCGCAACTCATCCCGGATCTTTCGCCAGCGCTCTTCTCGATCAGCGCCGAGCGCGCACGTGCATCGCGGAGTCTGGGGGCGCGCTTCAGCGCGCGAAGCTGCATTCAGAGCAGCAGGCAGCTCATGCATGCTGACTTGCGTGTCAGAGTCCGTCGTCATGTTACGCAAACGATCCCGCAACTGGGTCGTGCGCGTGACCTGAAGTTCAATTTGCTCCAAATGCTTGCGCAGGAGGTCAGTAAGTGACGTCTTTCCTCCCATTGCCGTGCGAATATCATTCAGCGAGAAGCCGAGCTCGCGCAGCGCTCGAATTTGCGACACTCGTTGAATGCTTTCGCGTTCGTACATTCGATGACCGCCGTCCGTGCGTTCGGACGCGCTGAGCAGACCCGTGTGCTCGTAGTGATGCAGCGTGCGTACCGTTACCCCGGTAGCCTCCGCAAGTTCTCCAATGCGCCAGCGACGCCTTCGTGGTGTAGCTTTGATCATGATGTTCAATTGGCAAGCCTACAACCTGACGTCACGTGAGAATCAAGCTACTTGAATTAGCTGGTTGGGCAGTCGTCCATTCTGGCGCAAGCAGGCTGGCTCTGCTCCGATCGCCGCTCAACCGAGTGGGCAGATGGTAGGGCGTCGAGCAGGAGCATAAGGGACGCCAAGCCGGATTGGCTTGCTGCTGTACGCTCCAAAACAAGTTTGGCGATTGTGATCCGGTTTTCAGGCGTTCGCATAGATGCCGGCAATGACGCGATGGCTTTATCAAAGATCGCGCCGAGGACCGTGAGATCTTCCGGATCGTAGACACCACTATACTGCAGCAATGTTCGGCTCCCTGTTTGTGATCGTTAGCTGGCCGAGGCGCTTGACCGCGCCGTTGGGCGAAAAGACGACAGAGCGGCGCCGTTCAGCGAGGAAGGCGCGATACGCACTCAAGTGACGCGGTTGTGCAACAGCGACGGACTTGCCTTGCCTGAAATCCAGGCAGCCGATGCCAGACGAATCTGAGCAATCGAATGCTCTGCGGAATCCCCAGCTGACTGGTGCGCGAAACTGACGGCGAACTGTTCGGGTCAGCGCATCGCGGCGCCTGAACGATCACCGCGAGGGCCGGCGGTGCGCGGTGATGGCAAGCGAGAAGACCGATGAGGGCGGGTGGTTTGCGGCCCGTCATTGAGGGAGAGCAGGCGCTCATTTGCGCGAGGGGTGAACGACTTTCGAACTATCATTCCCGTGCCATGCGGATACCGGAGCGGGATCACCGGCTGATATCTGCGCGGTGGTGAGTTCAGGGGGACACCGGCTGGCGCAGGCGCGAGGCGGCTTTCGCATGATCTGGAACGAGATCAACTTGGACGTCCGTGTAGCCCTTGACGTGTTCGACATGTGAATCGGCCGCAAATTGCGTTTCGCCAGTCGCACCAACTGATTCGCAATTTCGTCGTCGATCGACATCGATCAGCACTGTCAGAGACCAATGACATGTTGGCTCCATTCCTAGAGACTATCGCAAGCGACACATTCCATGTCGACGAGAACGACGGGACTGCGCGGCTATCACCAAAGTGGGGCGTCGTCAAATTGTCGCGGCGACTGGGTGATGTTGACGCAACACACTTGGCGCCATCAGCAGCCCGAGTGTGTTGCGTCTGCGCAGCCCTTCGCTCTCGGCTCGGCGTCATGCGCCGGCTCGGATGGCGGGGCGAAACAGTTGAACGCGAAGATGCAACAAGAGAACGTTTGGCTCCTTCTGCCGCCGTTCACTAGCAGGTCGCTTTCAGTTCACATCTGAACTTTGCAATAGTGTTCCATTCACTTGGAAGGCGAATGCTCTACCAAGGCCTTTCGAGTTGCTGCAGTCGCGCGCGCCGAAGGCATGCGCGAAGCCTGCTCCAACAATATTGTCCGCATCCAGATGCTCGCCGGATCGGTATTGTGAAGGGCCGGCCATTGAACGGCCTCTGTGAAAGACGGAATTGGCAGCGGAAGATCGACGATCCGCAGGGGCGTCGTCTTTCCGTAATGCCTGGCCAGCAACGAGGGCATCGTGCCTATACGAGCAGTGCCCAGGAGCATGGGTGGAATCATGCTGAAGCTCTGCACGACAACCTCGATGCGTCGCTTGAGACCGTGCTCAATCAAGAACCATTCCTCGATCGAAGGCCTTCGGGTACGCCCGAATTTAGCCGCTACGTGTCCCATCGACATGTATTTCTCGAACGTCAGCTTGCGTGAGAACTGCTTGTTGCTCCGGCACCCCACGCATACGAGTTTTTCCTCGAACAGCGTCGCTCTTGGATGGGAGCGCGACATGTACATTTCCGGCAAGACAAGGAAGTCGATCTCACCGCGCTGGAGAAGCTCATCGGGGTCGTCGGCGAGGGGCAGAAAGTCGAACGCAACGCCAGGTGCCTCCCGTGCGACTCTCTCCACGATGGACTGAAAAAACACGACCATGACGAAGTCGGAAACGCCGATCCTGAACCTGCGGTCCGATAGAGCTGGATTAAACGCATCCCGCGAAATAATCGACAGCTGGATGTGCAGCAGGGCTTCGCGAATTGGGCCGGCGAGTCCTTCGGCGCGTGGTGTCGGGACGAGTTCTCGGCCTCTCATCGCGAATAGATCGTCGCGAAAGTAGGAACGCAACCGGCCAACCGCCGCGCTCATGGCCGGCTGGCTCAAGTTGATTCTCCGCGCTGCCGCCGTGAGATTGCGCTCCGTCATCAGAGCGTCGAGCGCGACGAGAAGGTTCAGATCAAGCCCTTTGAAACGCATGGTGGGAAGTATCCAGCCCGTGGATGTCTACCATAGAAACAATCGATTTTACCAATTTGATGCAGTGCGAGATACCAAAAACGTCGGATCGGAGTGAGGCGTACCACAATGATTATTAATCGTTGGACCAGCCCCGAGAGGGATTATCTAGCATCCTCTAAGTATCCACCGCGGCTCATCTCGAACGCGACCCCGCCGTTCCTCGGTCCGCTTACGGATGTCAAGCACGCTGGCGGCGCGTCCAAATGGATCGCGGCTCCAAGGCGATCTGCCCAAAGCGCGGCTGAAATATCCGCCCGATCTCATGCGAATGGCGCCCCGCCTCAATGTCATCTGCATCGTGAACGCGGCTCCTCCGACCGGTGGGCACTGGCCAACGCGCGCCGAGGTGTCCAGTTGGCGCATGAATGCGCCTGCGAGAATGAGTGACGCGCGTGCACAAAGTACCAGATCAAATATCGAACGTCGCAACGGGGACCACCATGAACATTGCCATATCCAACGATACAGGAGTGTTCTCCACGCACTCCAAAGTCCGGTGGAGGGTGTGCTGGGAAAACGAGTTGCAACTTGCTGAACACATCGAACTGTCCGAGTTCTTTCGTAAGACGTACGGGCCGACCGGTGAATTCAATGCAAAGCCGTTCGAAGGCGGACGAAGCTGGGCCGGCGCGAGGCCCGAGATTCGTGTCATCGGCTACGATGCGCACGGCATCGCAGCTCATATCGGCGCACTGCGCCGCTTCATCAAAGTCGGGGACGTCGACCTGCTCGTGGCTGAGCTAGGATTGTACGGTGTTCGTCCGGATCTGGAGGGGCTGGGGATCACGCACTCAATGCGGGTGATGTATCCGGTGCTGCAGCAGCTCGCGGTCCCGTTTGGCTTTGGTGCAGTACGGCAGGCGTTACAGAAGCATGTGACCAAGCTGGTCGGCCGTCAGGGTCTCGCGACGGTTTTGCCGGGAGTGAGCGTGCGTTCAACGCGGCCGGATATTCATCTCGACTTGCCGCCGACCCGTACCGACGACGACTTGGTAGTTCTGGTCTTCCCAATCGGACGTCCGATAAGCGAATGGCCGGTCGGGACCATGATCGATCGGAACGGGCCAGAGCTGTGACCTGCCCCGGCCGCTTGTCGGAAGCGCGAAGCGAGCACGTTAGCGCCACCGGAGATCGTAACGTTTACCTGACCTTTGACGACGGTCCGGATCCACGTTGGACGGCGTCTATCCTTGATGTTCTTGCCGAGCACGAGGCTCCGGCGACTTTCTTCGTCATCGGGACGTGCGCGGCAGCTCACCCGAAACTGATCCAACGAATAATCGCAGAAGGGCATGAAGTCGGAAACCACACGATGACACATCCCGATCTCTCCCGATGCGAACCAGCTGAGGTGCAACATGAGATTCAGTCGGCGAGCGACGTCATCAGGACGGTTTGTCCCGAGGCGTCACTGCGGCACATACGTGCTCCGTATGGCATCTGGACTGACCAGGTATTCACGATGTCAACCAGAGCTGGACTGGTTCCCTTGCACTGGTCAGTAGACCCGAGAGACTGGTCTCGTCCAGGCGTTCCGGCGATTGTTGACGCAGTGCTGGCGTCGGTCCGGCCCGGTGCTGTTGTGCTCTTGCACGACGGATGTCCTCCCGTCGAGCGCGAACAAGCCATCGATTGCGGTCGCGATCAGACCCTCGAGGCGCTTTCCCGGCTTATTCCGGCATTGGGCGAGCAAGGATTCGCCATCTGCTCACTTCCTCAGTCTCATTGAAAAAGAGCCGCCCCCCATGAATCTGCTTGCCACAACAAGCGTTGTCGCTGTGTCGTCCTATGCCCTGCTGTCCGCCATCTACAGGAGCACGCAGACGCTCAACGCGCTCCGAACACAGATCCCGTCCCCGACTGACGACGCTTCCGAGACTGGCCCGCTGCCGAGCGTCGATGTGATCGTGCCCTGCTTTAACGAGGACCCGCGCACGCTGTCGGCGTGCCTGGAGTCGATCGCAAGCCAAGACTACGAAGGGCAAGTGCGGGTGTACGTGGTAGATGACGGCTCGGAAAATCGTAGGTACCTGTGGCCTGTACAGGACGCCTACACAGATGATCCGCGGTTCAACTTTATGTGGCTGGGAAAGAATGTTGGCAAGCGCAAGGCGCAAATTGCAGCGCTGCGCCGCTCGTCCGGCGATTTGGTTCTCAACGTCGATTCAGATTCGACAATCGCCGTCGACGTGGTGACCAAGCTTGTACGGAAGATGCAAAATCCAGCGGTTGGCGCTGTTATGGGGCAGCTCACAGCCAGCAATCGAAGCGGCACTTGGCTGACCAGGCTGATAGATATGGAGTACTGGCTAGCCTGTAATGAAGAGCGTTTGGCGGAAGCTCGCTTCGGAGCCGTCTTGTGTTGCTGTGGCCCGTGCGCCATGTATCGCCGATCGGCGCTCGATTTGGTCCTCCACGAGTACGAGACGCAGTATTTTCGAGGAAAGCCAAGCGACTTTGGCGAGGATCGCCATCTCACGATCCTGATGCTCGCGGCCGGATTTCGAACTGAGTACGTTCCTGATGCGATCGCAGCAACCGTCGTTCCGGATAGGCTGGTGCCATATCTGCGTCAACAGTTGCGGTGGGCACGGAGTACCTTCCGGGATACAGCGCTTGCGCTACCCCTGCTGCCACGCCTCGACTTCTACATCACGCTGGACATTGTCGGGCAGAACCTCCTTCCGCTTCTGCTCGGCGTTTCAATACTGACCGCGCTTGCGCAAATCGCACTGACGAGCGAGTTGCCGTGGCCGACGGTACTGATCATCGCGTCAATGACCATGGTTCGCTGCAGCTTGGCAGCATTTCGTGCCCGACAGCTTCGCTTTCTCGCTTTCGCTCTACACAAACCGATCAGCATGTTCCTGTTACTTCCTGTGAAGGTATATGCGTTGTGCACATTGGGCAACAGTGACTGGTTGTCGCGCAAGTCCGCCAATATGCCAGATTCAGGTGAAGGTCAGGCCAGCACGCCGAGGCAGAGCGCCAGGTTAGATGCCACAGGCCATTCGGGTATTGCACCGTCGATGGGCGAAACGGCCACACGTACACATGCGTTTGACGTTGACGGTACCTGACAGGCCTGGAGGCGACGCGTAACTGTGCGCGTCAAAGAGGTGAGAAGCTCGTGAGCCTAGACAAGAACTATCAGTTGCTAGAGCGAGAATTGGTCGCCGATGATCCGTGGCGTCTGGACGCGAATCCGTTCGAGCGGGAGCGATACACGCAAATGCTTCGGATGTCGCTCTCCCGCCAAAGCATCACAAGTGCGTTGGAGGTCGGTTGCGCTGCCGGCGCATTCACCGAGATGCTCGCGCCTCACTGCAAGCGGCTCACGGTCGTCGACGTCGTGCCGCAGGCCATTAGCCGCGCACGTCACCGGACGGAGAGATGGTCACACATCGGCTGGAAAGTCGCTGACCTCCAACACTTTTCACCACCAGAGCGGTTCGACCTTATTGTTGTAGCAGAAGTCCTCTATTACCTCAGCGACACGCTGGAGATGCGCACGGCGGTCGACAACTTGGTCGGAATGCTCGCGCCAGGCGGGCTTGTGGTGTTCGGATCGGCGCGCGACCACATCTGCCGACGCTGGGGACACGCAGCCGGTGCAGAGACCGTCATCGCCATGTTGAATGAAGCGTTGGTCGAGATCGAGCGTGTCCACTGCCAAGGTGAGTCGGATAACGAAGATTGCTTGATCGCCAGCTTTCGGAGGCCGTCTGCATAAGCAACCCGCTTCGGAGGCTGACAAATGACTATGTCAGAGTTGCCGTATCGCAGACGGATCGCATTGCGGTTGTTGAAGGCGAGATCAGCGAGCTGGTCCGGCCGACAAATTGTAGCAGAAGGAATGGAAAAAATGCTTGGCGGCGTCGAAGCAGCGCCAATCTCAAGGCGAACAATCGCGATGGAGCCGGCGCCGGTCACGCCGGCTGACAGGGGGGGCGGGCGCGTATCGAACGTGGCTATCGATTTCACGGCCGTGAAAAAGTCCTATGGCGAGAAGGTGGTCGTCGACCAGCTGTCGTTCACGGTGGCATCGGGAGAGTGCTTCGGCTTGTTGGGACCGAACGGCGCGGGCAAGAGCACGATCGCGCGTTTGATGCTCGGGATGTCCACGCCCGAGGCTGGCAAGATAACGGTGCTCGGCGAGAAAGTGCCGGCACGCGCTCGATTGGCGCGCAAGCGCATCGGCGTCGTTCCGCAAGCTGACAATCTTGATCTCGAGTTCACCGTACGCGAAAACCTGCTGGTGTTCGGGCGCTATTTCGGGATGACAGCAAAGGATGTCGAGAAGATCACTCCGTCCCTTCTCGAGTTCGCCCGCCTTGAGAGCAAGGCAGACGCGCGGGTGACCGAACTGTCCGGTGGCATGAAGCGGCGTCTGACGCTGGCGCGGGCGCTCATCAACGATCCGGAGATCCTTATCTTGGATGAGCCGACCACCGGGCTCGATCCGCATGCGCGGCATTTGATTTGGGAGCGGCTGCGCGCGCTGCTGTCGCGCGGCAAGACGATTCTTCTGACGACGCACTTCATGGAGGAGGCGGAGCGATTGTGCGATCGCCTATGCGTCCTCGAGGCAGGACGCAAGATCGCCGAAGGGCCGCCACACACATTGATCGACGAACAGATCGGTTGCCCAGTCATTGAGGTCTACGGTGGCGATCCGAACGAGCTCTGCGGCCTCATCAAGCCGCTCGCTCAACGCACCGAAATCAGCGGCGAGACGCTCTTTTGCTATGCGCCAAATCCAGAGCAGGTGCTCGCGCGGCTGCGTGGGCGGACCGGTCTTCGTCTGCTTCAGCGGCCACCGAACCTCGAGGACGTCTTCTTACGGTTGACCGGTCGGGAGATGAGGGACTGAATGATGTGGGAGCAGTACGCGGCGGCTCTGCCCGCCAATGCGTGGAACTGGAGCGCCGTATGGCGCCGGAATTATATGGCTTGGCGCAAAGCGGCGCTGGCATCGCTTCTGGGAAACCTCGCTGAGCCCATGGGCGCCTTGTTCGGTCTCGGCTTCGGCCTGGGACTGATGATCGGCCAAGTCGATGGCATTTCTTACGTCGCCTTTCTGGCGGCTGGGATGGTCGCGACAAGCGCGATGATTTCGGCGACCTTTGAAACCGTCTATGGGGCCTTCGCTCGGATGAACGCCCAGCGCACCTGGGACGCCATCCTTTGCACGGAGCTCACGCTTGGCGACGTCGTTCTCGGTGAATTGGCGTGGGCAGCGACAAAGGCTGTTCTGGCAGGAACGGGAATTACGATTATCGCCGCCGCGCTGGGCTATGCGGCGTGGCCGTCCATCCCTTATGCGCTGCCAGCTATCGCGCTCACCGGTGTTGCCTTCGCCAGCCTCGCCATGGTTGTGATAGCGCTCGCGCCCAGTTACGACTACTTCGTGTTCTATCAGACCCTCTTTCTCACACCCATGATGTACTTGTGCGGCGCGATCTTTCCCGTTGCTCAACTGCCCATCGCGCTGCAGCGCGTAGCAGAGGCGTTGCCCTTAGCACATTCGATTGATCTCATTCGGCCGGCAATGCTGGACCGGGACGCCAGCAGCGTCGGCCTGCATGTGGGCGTACTTTGCATATACACTGTGGTCGCGTTCGTCGTATCGGCTTTGCTGCTTCGCCGCCGGCTGATGCGTTGAACAAACCATGCCCCACATAGTGTGAATCAGTTCTGCGGAAATTTGCGGGTGTGGAAGCCGGCGGCAAGAATGCTCGTATCTCACCGATATATCTGGCCTTGTGGAACGATAGTATCACGTGCGGGCTGATCTAGCCTCATTGGTTAGGGGCCGAACCGTCTCGACCGAGTCAATCAGGAGCTGTCACAATGTTGAAATCGGAACGATCGCCTGAGCCATTCGTCATCCTCGCGATGCCGAGGAGCGGCACCCACTATCTGGAAGAATTGCTCAATGAACATCCGAACGTGGTGAGCAACGGGGAATTGCTCAATGAGTATGATCCAAATTGGCCCGACAAGGCGCGGCTCCTACGTAGCGATCGTGAGCTTCTGGAGTGCGCCTACTTGCGCTATCCAACGCCGAGCGACAAAATCGACGTGACTCATGTTGGCTGCAAGATCAACGAACCGCAGTTTCATGACCGTCCGGGGATGATGGCAGAGCTGGCCGGTTGGCCGCGCCTTAAGGTCATCGTGTGTCGTAGAAATCCGCTGGAATCGCTCCGCTCACTCGTGCAGGCGAGGCAAACCGGTGAATGGCTGAAATACAGCTCTGATAGCGACGACTCGCAACCGCCACTCGTCAGCCTAAGCGTCAGCACCTGCGAAACCTACTTCAAGACCACCGCTGAGTTCCACGATAGGATCAGGCAGTCCTTCGCGTCGACCAACATCCTCGAGCTGGAGTATGAGACGCTTCTTCGCGAGCCGCACCTGTGCTTGGAGTTGGTTTGGGAATTCCTCGGGGTTCGTATGCGGAATGTTTCCGGTCGCGTCAAACTTCAGCGCCAGGAAGTGCGACCGCTCGACCAAACCGTAGAGGATTTTGATGAGTTGCGTCGCCAATTCAAAGAGGGACCTTACGCCAGGTACTTTGAGGCTGCTGACGCCTGAGGATGGCCTTCTATTCCGTGGCGCCCGCGTTCGAATGCCCCTTGGTGGATTGGGGCAAGAGCAGCGGTATGAACCGCTGGGGTTGCTAGCGAGCGGGCGTCTCGAATTGGCATGCACCATTGGATGGACGGATGGGTGCCCCTCCTGTTGCTGATAGCTCCGCGAGGATCGGGACGAGCCGCGTGCGGCGGCATTCAACATCGGCAGGACCTTCACTCGCGCGTTCAGCCCAGATCTACTGAACGAAGTTTTGCGCAGCTGTGCGCGAAAAGAGTGAAGGTCATTTGCCGCGGTCCTCGCGTTGCCGCTGTCGGAAAGCCAACGGACTTGATGTCTGGAACTCGCCAAGCAGGTCGTAAACCACGGGGCCTGGCTTCGCAACACGCGTGAATCACTCTGTCGGTAGAGATGGCCCAAATCCTGCACCAAGAAGGTTGAGTGTAACCTGATAGGAGGCGTGTTTGAGGGCCGATCTGCCGAACAAGGATGCGGTCGCCAGACGAATGTCGGTTGACAACGAGGGCAGTTCATTCAAATCGGACAAGGCACGCGGCCGGCGGAGAGACCGAAAGACGCTGCTGCTGACCGGAGCATCGCGTGGGATAGGTTACGCCACCGGAAAGCTGTTTTCGGAAGCAGGCTGGCGGATCATCTCCTGCGCGCGGCAACCGATCGATGCCCGGCGATGTCCTTGGGAGGCCGCATCCGACAATCATGTCCAGCTCGACCTCAGCGAGCATCGGTTGCTGCCGCGCGCTATCACCGAGGTTAAAGAGCGCCTCGCGGGCGCGCCGTTGCACGCCCTGGTCAACAACGCAGCGATGTCACCGAAGACGACGAGCGGCGCACGACTAACATCGTTGGCGACATCGATCGAGACCTGGATGGACGTATTCCATCTCAATTTGGTGGCTCCAATTCTGCTTGCGCAGGGGCTCTTTGGCGAATTGAAAGCTGCGTCTGGATCGATCGTCAACGTGACCTCAATTGCAGGCTCGCGGGTGCACCCCTTCGCTGGCAGTGCCTACGCGACTTCGAAAGCCGCTCTTGCGTGTCTCACGCGCGAGATGGCTCACGACTACGCGCCGCATGGAATTCGTGTGAATGCAATCGCCCCGGGCGAGATCAAGACGGATATTTTGTCACCGGATACGGAAGCACGGGTCGTACCGAACATTCCACTGCGCCGGGTGGGGACCCCTGAAGAGGTCGCTAAGGTCATCTTCTTCCTGTGCTCGGATGACGCCAGTTATATCACCGGCGTCGAAGTGCCGATCAATGGTGGCCAACACCTCTGATCGGCTGAAGATGGACCGATCGGTGCACGACACAAGCTTGTCTCCCTGGCCGACACCTGCGACCGTCAATCGAAACTGCAATGACGCGACAGTCAAAGAATTCAGGTCTGCAATCTGGCCAGGAGATCCGTTGCCCCGGACGAAGGTGCAACACATTTGCTCGTGCGGTCGCGTTGCCGAAGAGCGCCGTTTGCGATCAGGAGTCGTCAACCCAAAGCTTGCCTGTTCAGATGTAAACTGGCTCCCGTCATTCAACGCAACACCTTGGACTAGCGAAAGACTTCGCTGCAAAGCATCATGGTACCAATGAGCACGATCAAAACCGTCTGTGTCTATTGCGGCTCCGGTCCCGGGACCAATTCCCACTTCATCGAAGGCGCCAAGGCATTCGGCAAGGCGCTCGCCGAGAACAACATCCGCCTGGTCTATGGCGGCGGTTCGCTTGGCCTGATGGGCTCGGTCGCCACCTCCGTGCTCGATCACGGCGGCATGGTAACCGGCATCATTCCCGAATTCCTGCGGAAGCGCGAGAATGCGCTGACCCGCGTGCAGGAAATGATCATCACGCCCGACATGCACGAGCGCAAGCGGTTGATGTTCGAGCGCTCCGACGCCTTCGTGGCACTGCCGGGCGGCGTCGGCACGCTGGAGGAGCTGGTCGAGCAACTGACCTGGAAGCAGCTCGGCCGTCACGCCAAGCCGGTGCTCCTCGCCAATATCGCCAATTTCTGGGAGCCGCTGTTGTTGCTGCTGTCGCACATGCGCCAGATCGAGTTCATCCGCACCGGCTTTTCCGTCGATATCCTCAAGGCCGATTGCGTCGAGGACATCCTGCCGAAGCTGAAATCGGCGGCGGCCCAGATCGCCGAGGCGGAAAAGCAGCTCGCGCCGGACATCGTGCGGAAGCTCTAAGATTCTTCCGCCGGAAACGTCGCCGTTTCGATCCGGTTGCCATCGGATCGAAGGCGAACGCTGCGTAGTAACGCATGCGGTCGTGCCGGCGGATGCCCGGCGCGCCGTCGGATGCGCCGCGGGTCGCAAGGGCTGCGGCATGAAACGCGTCGACCTCGGCCGTAATCTTCGCCCGCAGGCAGATATGCACGCCGCTCTCCGGTGCTCCGTACCGTATCGCCTCGCGCAGATTGATCCAGAACTCCGGATAGGCCTTGCGGAAGCCAATTGTGCAGTGCCGTGTGACCAGGCGCGGGAGCCCGCGGGCAGCAGCGTGGCGTCGTAAAATCTTGCAGAGCGTTTGAGATCGCTGACGCCGACGGGGATGTGGTCGATCATTGCTAGTGCTCCCCCTCTCTCCTCCTCATCGTTGCGAGGAGCGAAGCGACGAAGCAATCCGGACTGTTACCGCGGAAGGACTCTGGATTGCTTCGCTTCGCTCGGTGTTTGTGGTGCCGCCGGTACGTCCGCCGCCGCAGCCTACGCCAGCGCACCGACTTCACACGGTAGCAGGCCGCGTTCACCCAATGTCACTGTAGAGACTTGCCGCCACGGGCATCCGGCGAATTTTCTCGTAGTGCAAAATTGCGAGCCTAAGGTCCGGTGTTCTTTCAACGCATTTAGGAAACGAAATGTGCCGAGCAGGCTGATCACGTGGTGGCTCTATGCAAAAAGCCCGCCGTTGAACTCTCCTCATGCTGACTATTGCACCTCAAGACTGATGGAACTCGGAAGCCAAATGCTCGCGTATCGCCAGCGGATTTTCGGCGGCGCCGTACTTCAGCCGCTCTGTGAGGACGCGCTGTCATTCGTCTTCCTGCCTAGCAGCTTTCCGGTCTTGCGATCTACGAAGTGCAGCTGGGAACAGGCGGGGCAAAACACGCCTTGAAACTGGTGTTCGGCAGCTTCGTCGTCGATTAGCCGATGCTGAACCACAACTCGTGTGATCGGGCAGAGGAAAGTGATGGTGCGCATATCTGCCCCATGCTGCTGGGCTCGGGTGAACAGGAAAACGGCCCGGCAGTGCGTGACCTCGCAACCAGCGCAGGTCCCGGCGTGCCACTCGGGATTAATCCAAACTACGACACCTGAACCGGGGCCGCCTTGTTCTCGCGCAAAACGCCAGCACCGATTTTTCAGATCGATGATCAATGCGTCGATGGCACGACTAATGTCTCGCGATCTTCTTCAATCGGAGTGAACCGAACTCCAAAGCTGCGGCATCTCGATGGTGCATGGCACAAACACGGATAGAGGTCGGTCAGGAGCGGCCTTCTGACGAAATGTGCTTCAGGAGCTGCAAGCGCTGCGCAAGCTTCCGAGAAAGGTCGGGTTGGACATCGCGTGCGCTCGCTGCCAGCTCCAGCGACAGGCTGCATGAACATGGTCGCCGCCCGCAGGCGCTAAATGAGTCCGGATGACGGTCATGCGGGAACTTGCGCCTTTGGCGTTAGAGAGCGCAAGCAGGCGCTGCTGCATGATCGTTCAGGAGAGTTGCGCTCTCGGCAGTTTCCGTATGCGGCCCGGGCCGACCAACCGCATCGACGCAGCTGGCGGCCTTGGTCGCGCCCATGGCGGGACGAGCTTGGCTCGATCGCGTCTAGCTGCGAATCGTACTGACAACGGCATTGCGACCAGCACGAGGCAGTCCTAAAACCAACGATTGCTTGTGAAACGCACATAGCTTTTTCGGCGCTGAAGAGGGCGTGTCGCTGAACTCGAAACCTGGCTGATATCTCGATCCATCGAGGATGCTTGCTCGTGCACGTCGCTCGGGAGCGCCGGAGCCGGTGAGTGGCATGGCGCTCACGAGAACGTGGCGAAGAGCAAGAGAGCGCCCCAAAGCACCAAGCTGAGGAGAAGTGCCGCGAGCGGCCACCGAGTCCAAGTCCTCAGGGGTTGGGAGGCATCAGGAGATAAATAGCCATCGCCCTCGTTCAGGTGTAGTTTTGGTGTGCGCCAGTGCATCATTCATCTCCTATTTCGTGTGCTTCAATTGTCGACGAGGGGCCGATCTCGTCGACCAGAACGATCGCGCCCGCCACCGAGCGGTCACGATCTTGGTGTGGACAAGCTCCGATCATCAGCCGTCACATGCCGCCGGGAAGTCTCGTGCGGCGCAGCGCCTAGTTCCCGGGCTCGATTGTTGCCCGAGAGTGCCGCGATAAATGTCTTCCTCGGCTCGTTCCCGCTCCTCAGCGGCCGAGGTCGCGCGCAGCCAGACGATCAGGCTTTTGCAGCACGAGGCAGGAAGTGAGCTCGGCTCATGTCGAGAAACTCGGAACATCACGGAACGGTCTCGTCATAGCTGAACTCCGCTGTCGACCTAGATGATGTTCTAGCTGGACATCCTGCGGCTCGTTGCCAGATCAATGTAGGATCGCTTTGACTGCTTCGAAGACCTCTGACAGCTTTGCATCAAGGAGACGCTCTACCTTGGTCCGATCCAGTTCCGTTCGTCGGAATCGCCCAGCGGACAACCTCGGCTTGCATCGCCGGCGCGCCATTTAAGGTCGAAGTAACGGTCGGTTCGGCGGTCCATGGTGGATCAGGTTCCTCTCTGTGAATCGTTTACAGCACTAAGGCTGGTCAAGCCGGCGAGGGGTCATAGTCAGCGTAGCTGACCGTCAGCTGACGGACTTGAGGGTTTATGCGAACGCGAGCCGCTTTAAGGGCACGCGTTGGCTCGCCGCGATGGCGGGCCTCCAGCACGCCAATGCGATCTTGGCGACCAGCGGCCAGGATTTGGGCCGGAGGCCAGACGACCGGCTTCGCACATTCCCAATCTGACATTTTTTCATAAGCGCTGATCGAGCGTACGAACCGCGGGTGCTGCACAACCGAAAACAGGACGCGCCGTGTCGGAGAGTATGGAAGCTCGTCGTAGGGATTCAACGCGGCGGCCGAAAAAGCTCAACCTGAGTGCTCCAGACTTTGCCCATCGCAGCTTGCCGCGTTGACGCATCACGGTCGGCGCGTACGCCGTCAGCGCCGGCGCGTCGCCCGCGAGCAGGGCGAATGCTTTCTGACGGTGCTGAATTTGCGCAGATAGTCAGAACGCCTTCGACTTGGAAAAGGTCGTTTGCGCCGCGGTCCAAACGCGAGGGCGGCCGGCGCTCGTCTGCTCGCCTTCAAACCCCAGCTTGAGCCGACCCAACTGAGCGCAAATGCACCGCCTCCTGAATGATCTGATCCTGACACCGCTGCTGGCGAAGTGCGGCTGACTGATGGCCATTATGAATGTCACGCGGTTTGCATCGGCGCATTTCCTGCCCAAACGACCGTGCCCTATCCATCAGGTCAGCAAGGAAATGGCTGTTCCGCACCACCCCTCTTGTCACTTCGGGGCTCTATATCTCACGAAAATGGCGTAAAAGTCATGGATTTCATGGAAAATTACGCCTTTTCATGCCAAGCCGTGCTCAACACCAAGTTCGCTACGGCCGCCTTCATCGCTAACTGATCGATTACGTTCTGGCGGAACGCGGCTTCAATCCGCCGGGCATGATGTTTCCGGTCTCCGCGGCCATTTTGGACAACATCAACGCTTATCAGCGGAGTCTTGAAAGCTATTCTGTCCGCCTGCTCCCCTTCATCAAATGGAAGGCGACGGGCGAACGGAGTGTTCGCGTCCTCAACGAGACGGCAGATTTCCAACGCTTCTTCGATGCCACTGCCACGCCTCACGCCGAATTTCTCTATGAATGGCGTGGCAAGGACAATCGATACAGATCTTCCGGTGGAGACGAGATATCTGGTATCTTAGGATACGTTCAGGCGTAGCGTGACGGAGATCGTCGACATGCGGGGCGGCACTGTCGATCTATTATTTCGCTTCTCCACCAGAACAAGGGTGTTCTGTCGATACGTGGCTGGGAAAAGGAATTTGCCAAACTGACCGACAACGAGGCCGCCGAGATTGAGGTGAGCTAGGAATTCGTTTCCTGAGTGACTGCATCCGAGTGCAGGCGCACACCGATGATTCAGCGCCGCGCGACCAGGTCCCAGTGCCACATCGCTCCTATCGCATGCGAGTCACACTTGACGGCGCTACTATGGCGCGCCTCCGAACATCGGGCCGTCATTCGTCCGGAAAACCCTTCAGTGTTTCAATTGTAGTTGACTGAATAGAAGGCAGCACTTTTGCAGATATCAGGACGGAAGTGAATTCGCAAAAGCGGTTTATAAATCGCACGAAATGCGACGCGTCGCAACATTGTCAATTTGATCTTTCGTGCTAGAAGCCCCGCTCAACAACGAGTGGAGATTTCCAATGGCGAAGAAAGTGAAGAAGGTAGTCCGCCGCGAGTACACGAAGGCGGACGTCAAAGAGCTTCGCGCGCACTCCAAGGCTAGGGTGCCGGTAGCGAAGATCGCAAAGTCTATGAAAAGGACGGAAGGTTCTCTCCGTCAAAAGGCAATCAAGCTCGGCATCTCTCTAGGGCATCGCCGGTAAGAGAGAGGGGATCAGCTTTGTGCTTCTGTCCCGACGCCACCAGTATTAGCGGGCCCTGAGTTTCCTTCAGAGGTGACCTGTCCGCGCGAGCGTTACGAAGTGTGAAATAAAATGAGGCTCGATCTGCGATCATCACTCGTCTGCGAGATCCAAGAGGGATTGGCTCTGATTGCTGCGCTGACTGCTGCATCGGCCAAATTCAAGCATTCACCTGCATACCGAATAGGGCATTCGCCGTCCACCTGTGACGCGTGAGCGAATGCTGGAAACAAAGATCGTTGTGTTTTTGCTTCCGATAGGTTTTAAACCGGTCGACTTCATCACCTCAGTGAATGAAAGTAATTCGTGTAGTTTTGCCGTGCTCGAACAAGAGGAAAAGAGCCGGCGATACATCACGCACTGTATCGTTCGGCGCTACAAAGGAATTCATCGTGGCCAAGATGACCAAGAACGAGCTCATTGACGCAATTGCTCAAGGAACGCAAGTTTCCAAAGGTGACGTAAAGGCCGTCATCGAGCAGTTGGCGACCGTCGGCTACAAGGAGTTGAACGAGTCTGGCGAGTTCGTCATCCCCGGCTTCGTCAAGATGTCGGTCGTGAACAAGCCTGCTACTGAAGCCCGCAGCGGAGTTAATCCTTTCACGAAGGAGCCGATGGAATTCGCAGCCAAGCCAGCCAGCAAGTCGGTCAAGGCGTCGCCGCTCAAGGTTGCTAAAGACGCAGTCGCGACATCATGAGGTCGGCTGCCGTGGATCGCGCTACGTGGCGTTGGTGCGAGGACGGATGGCGGACCGAGGTTGCCACTGCCGGCGTAGGCATGCCGTAAGAAGCTCATCGGCCAACGGCTGGTTGTCAGCCGAACGAGTGCTGACCCGCCTGGCAGGGAGCCGCCAGTTGGGAAACGCAGTCCGGGACGACGGTCACGACCAGACGTGCGGATCGTTGGCGAAGACGAAGCGGATCTCGCTCGTCTTGCCGCCAGTCGAGGCGCTGGCGAGGCTTGGCCGTCGGCGGCAGACGTCAAAATCGTCGCGATCGATAACGCAAAAGTAAAAAGCAAACCCTAATGGACGCCGCGGCGCGCGAATTGGTGCGATCCGAACGTTGCTTTCACCGAGCCCGAGGAAAGACGCCATTCATTCCGGCGATGCGACGATCGTGGCCTTTGCGCTTCCGGCCGTAGTACTGCGCCGAAACGAACTAAGCCGGACAATGGCTGCGGCCTTGGTGTGGCGGATGGCGCCTCGTAGCCGTTGTGACGCTGCTGCCTACGACATGCCGATGATGATGGTTGTCATGACAGCGCTGTCGGCGTCTGATCGGCAGTTGCATCATCATTTGGGGTAATCGGCAGCAACCGGCAGCCGCCTGGATCCCGCGAACTCATACGGACGTTGATGATCGGCGCCGATCGGCCGGCGGTTCTTGACGTCTTGAGCCAACGGCCTGTCATCGGCAGCAATGCCGTGGGAAGGACTCGGCACTGCGCGGAACGGACGTGGTCTGCGCCCCAGTCGGTGAGTTGCTTCGGTATGGCTATTCGGACTATGCAGGTATCGTCGAGGGGCCGTTGCACCTTGCGATCGCGAGGCGTAGTTTGGGTTTCGGCCAGTCCTATTTATACCAGCATGGCCCGCCCATTATTCCAGTTTATGGACATTCAGGTGGTCATTCTTGCTCGGATGCGCAGGGTTGTTGACGAGATCTGCGAGTATGTGTCCCGGTACGACACCGGCGGCCGGACCAATGTCGCCTCAAAAGTCCTGGGAGCAACCACCGGGGGAGAGACGTCGACCGACTGTGTACGGCAGGTTCGCCGCGAAACGCTCTCGAAGGCGCCGACGATGTGGCGATAGTCACAAGAGGGTGCCGCGTGAACTTCCAGGTCACGGTTCTTAAGATCCTGGTGAGCTATCCGGATGGGTTTGCCGTGATGGCGGACTTGAAGCGCGACATGGCGATCCTGGCGACCAGCGGTAGCGATTGGGCCGAACGCACCCGACGACTGGGTTCGCTTGTGCCCGACCTTGACATCTTTTCGCAAGCCTTGATTGAACGTATCAACGGCGGGTGGCGCATAACGGAAAAGGGACGCGCCGTCTTGGAGTTCATGGAAGCGCGCCCCAGGCGTCCGGAGCCCGCAAAAGGTTCGCCCGAGTGCTCCATCCCCGCTGCCCCGCTGCCGGTGCTCGCGCGCTCAGGTCGGCACGGGCGGCGGCAGCGCCGCCGCTCCGACCACGCGCGAAGAAGCGCAAACGCTTCCTGATCCGCTCGCACAAAAGGGACATTCGGCCGGACCGCAGATTCACAGGATCAAGGCAGGCGTCAGCCCGCGCCGATAATCCGGTCTACTCGCATGGTCCCGTTGGTTTCGAGGGCGTGCTCTAGAGGCTTGATTGGACAACACTCCATCGCAGGGGGAGAAAAAGAGGACCACGATCAGGAAACTCGCGCGATTTGCACTACCATTGAAGCGCGGCCGTGAAAATGCGCCCAGAAAAACGCAGCTGGTCTTCTCGGATTACACGACCGGGACATCCACAAATCTGCTGGGTTAAAGACGAACGGCTCTCGTGTTTGCGCTAGATCAATTCAACCTGCCCGGGAACCGATACTGTTTTGCACATGCCAAAGCCGCTCGCCGACTGAGCTGTTGCGGCTGCGTGGCCTGGGAGGTCCGGACACCTCCTCGCCACGCTCCTCGCGAAAGGGTGGGAGAAGTGCAAGATCCAGTCAGAAACCAAAACTGCCGTCCTCAAATCTTCCTTGTTGATGAGACGAGGGCGCGCACGATCGCAGCAGCGCAAGTGGCCTCAACTGACGCATGGCTTGAGGCATGGCTTGCCCGCTTCCTGCAGGTCCTCAGACAACTTGGAAAGCGAGGCTCCGCCTAACGCAAACCGGTCCGAATTCCCAGAGAGACGGAAGCACGTTGTAGCGCAATCCGCGCTGTTTGCGCCAAACCTTCGGCTCTAGGGTACATTGACCGGTGGCATGGATGCGGTTGGGCGCGGCACGAAACCAATCTGATGCTGGCTGCGCGCCGCCAGCATAATCACAAAGGTCACAAAGAGGATTAGCAGGCCGCGCATCTAAAAAAGGCTCCAATATCGGTAGCCGATATATGAATTCGTTGACGTGAGTGCCATAGCGGCGCTCCTGCGCGCGTAGGCCGTCGCCATCGACACGGCCGTACCGGCTAGGAGGCCGATATCATCGGCCTGGGGCTCTCGAACACCATGGGAAAGATCGACGCTCGCAAGCTTTCGAGCGCGCACTCTTCCTCCGACAGGCGTCTGCAGACGTACTGCCGGTCGTGTTCGGTGAGCTTGGTCTTCAGCAGTCTTCGGTGGCGCTGGATGGCGCTCAGATGTGTGCGCATGCGCGCCAAATTGTCGTCCATCATGGACGTCATCCTTCCAATGCTCGTTGATGATGCTTTCGCTTGCCTGATCGGCCTGAGCATCCGATCAATTCAAGAAGGTCAGTCGGCTCAAGCGAAGCAGCCGAGAGCGAGAGCGCTTGGTTTCGCGCTCGACAACTAGTTGAGATCCAATTCCGTGCTCAGCCGGTCTGAAATGTGTCCCGGACCCATGCCGCTTGATCCAGTCCCGTTCAACCGCCAATGTCAGGCCCGTTTGGAAAACGCCGCCGGTGCGGCTGGCATCGCAAAGGAACTGGCCGTTGGTTGGGCTCGATGCCGCCGGCGATCGCTTGCGTGCCGCGGCTTCCGGATCGGCGAACGGGTGGCCTGCACCGAACTTCATCCAGCTTCGCCCGGACCTGAAAAGATCGATGCGGGCGGCGCGGTACGCGGAATCGGCAGCGGACGCTCCGTCGGGCGTGGCGCCCGCGCCAGATTTCCGCCCTTCACGTCGTAGCTGCCGGCCAGCTTCAGCAACCGCTGCCTGGTGAACGGATCGGCCCGCTCGGCGAGATCACGCGCCTGCTGCGCCAGTTTTCTGTAGAATTCACGCCCCATAACACACTCTTACTGGCCGCCCGGGTCCTTGGGCGTGGCGTCAAGCCGTCGCTCCGGAAGACTGCAGATCCAAATTACTCATGCCAGCCCTCTCAAATCTGAGATATTCCTTTATTTACGCCGCAAGACCGCCAAATGCCCTGCAGTCACGATGGAAAAATGCGTTCTTTGGTTGCAACAGCAGGAATAGGGCGCCGCATCCGAAAGTCTTTTTGTTAGCCCATCGAAGCAGCGCGGCGCAGCAAGAGCTGCTTTCGTCGACACATGCCGGGCATTTTGTTTTTGAACCGATCGCATCTGCCGATGAGGTCTCAATCAGTTCGGAGAATATCGTGTTTCGTGGACGGTGACTTGGGCGAGCAGGAGGCTGAATGAGACCCGCCGAAGCTTCGAGGCAGTTGCGCGCTTGCAAAAAAAATCGATGCGTCTCGGAGTGAGGATCGACTGGCCTGAACGCTCAAGGCGCTCTTTGAAGCGCAGCTGCCACGGACCGGGAATTGTTCTGCCCGGAAGAGGGAGAATTCCGCGGTACTTCGGCCAGATGCGTGCGCGCGGTCGCAGCTTCGCTGGATCCTATCGGAAAATTCAAATGTGGCCGGGACCTGCGTTGCCGGTGACCAATGCCGGGACATCATCCGCCTGGAAGGGACGATGAATAGCCGCCTTCGGAAGAGCGCCAAAAGATCTAATGACGCTTTCATCCAGCCGGAATCCATTGATCCGCGGCGCGGGCCTCGCGATGTTGCCCGCACACATGCGTCCAAGCATGGCTAGGCAGAGGTCTTGCATTTCTCGATTTACGCCTCCCAGCGCGCCAAAGACATGCCCACTCTCGGCCCTGATCGGGGTTTCAATGTTGTCGAAGTAGTTGCCCTCAATCAGGCCTTGAACAGATGGTCCGGCGTCCAGCGCGTGGAAGAAACCATTGCGCTGCAGCAGCTCGGTGTTGTGGAAGTAGTTGTTCACCAGGTGAATGACCGACCGTAGACCGTCAATGTGCGGAGCCCGTCCGGAGACCTCATGGAAGTAGTTGTTGGCAACCGTGATCGACTGAGGACTGCCAAGAAAAAGAAGGTTCCAGTAATGCGCTCCGTTGCAATAAGAGGAGTAGTTATCCCTGCCATCAAAATCGTTCCACGAGACCGTGATATTCGTCGTCTCCCCAAGGCCGCCGGCAATCATCTGGCGCCCGATGTTATGAAAACGGTTATGATCGATCCAGACCCGGTTCGCTCGCGAAATCGCAATCGCATCGCCCGCGAAGACAATGCCGGGATTGATGTCAACGATGGTCAGATTGCGGACAATGACGTTGCTCACACCATTCAGTCGCAGTCCCTTGCCCCTGATTGTAGCGCTTGATCCGACGCCAATCACGGTCTTGTTTGATCCGACCTCCAAGGGATGTTTGCCCGCTTTATCGAAGCTGACTTCCATTTTGAGCTTGCCGTCGCAGTGCGTGTCGAGCCCATCCAGGAGGAGAAGCGATTCACCCTTGTAGGGCGTCTGACAGGTGTTGCTGTATTGGCAACCCGGACCCTCGCCGCGCCCTTCCGCTCCTGTGAAGTCTATGGTCCCGACAATCTGGACAACGCGCGGACTATCATCCTTGCAGATTCCGGAGCTATACGAACGACACAATTGATAAGTCAGATCTTTGAGTGAGTTGACCTGAACAACTTCGCCTCCCAGGCCGCCCGTGGTTCCAGCACCAAATCCCTGTGCGCTGTCCCATCTCGGATTGCTCGCTGCGATAGCACCGGAGATCCCAACAATGCCGGCGAGTCCAGCGAGCATCCCCAATAACTGTTTCAGCTGGCACACCGCTTGCCTCGTAGACATCGACTCTCCATCGGCAAATGAGAGAAACGTTGAAACGACCCATAGTCCCAACGGCCAGCCACGCGGATCAGTCTTTGTGGCATTGTTTGCATCCCGGCTCGACGGTGCCGATCCTGTGATCCATCTAAATGCACCGGCCTAGCATGTCACAAGAAAAATCTGGAACGTAGTGCACACGTTCCGTGGTCTGGCAGTGGATGGCCCATTCCCATAAGATTCAAGTCTGCCAATGATTGAGCGGCCCGCCCGGTCCGCAGAGGTCTGCTGGTCAATTGGGTCGCTGCCAACGTCAGTCGCAACGAACTTCAACATCACCTGGATGAGCCGATCCAGTGAGTCTCGTGATGTGATCTACACAGGACGGATGACTACAGGAGAGAGCGGCCGAAGTCATCGCCTTCCGTATTTTGTCGTACCAGGGTTGTCGGATTGAAGACATTCGCTGCGTGGCACTCAAGAACGACAGACAAAGAAGCCCGCAAATCCGCACCAAACACACGGTCTTCTACAACTATTCACAGCGCGTTGGGAGCGGCACGCGAGTTGCTGAGGTGAGCAACGCGGCTGCTAGATCGCAGCGCGCGATTCAGTGTCGTTTTTAGGGAGCAAAGACAGTGGCGACTGGAAGCGTGAGATGGTTCAACCCGACTAAAGGCTACGGCTACATCGCGCCGGACGATGGCGGCCGTGACGTGTTTGTTCATATCTCTGCGGTGCAGAGGGCTGGCTTGGTCCTACTCCCACAAGGAGACAAGATCAGCTATGAACCAAAGATCGGCCGCTCGGGGAAAATATCAGCTGAAAACCTGCGCCTCATTTAGATTCTGCTTTGGCAAGCGGGGGCTGAGGTCAGGGGCCATATTGGCGTGCGTCTTGTGCTTTCATGACTTGGTTTCACTTCTCTCTCGCGACGCTTATCCCATAGGGATTCGATCATCTTTTTCGAACGAAGGGCCGGCTCCCAGCCGGCGTCAATAAAGTAGCCAGTTGGGAAGCGTCGCCAGCAGATATCGCTCGACGGCTTTGTTCTTTGTCCGGCCGCGCTTGAGGCGCAGGCGAAGCCGGGTCAGCATGTCGGGTTGGCGATGGCAATGTCGCGGGACGACCCGGAGCAGAGTGTACCAGCGTGGGCGCCGAGAATTACCAAGCATACATATCAATAACGCGGCGTCACTGAAGTTGATGGCCGGGACAAGCCCGGCCATCGACGTGCGCCAATCAGTCTGACTTCGGCGTCGGAACGCCGGCAGGCAGCGCCGCGGCTTGCGGTGCGCGGCCGACAATGACGGTGAGGAGGCCCTGGCCCCACAGTCGCTTGGCGGCCGCCTTGGCGTCGTCCAGCGTGACCGCATCGACAATGGCGTTGCGCTTCTCGATATAATCGATCGGCAGCTGATCATGCTGATCTTGCAGCAGCGCATGGGCCAGCTTGGAGGAGGTGTCGAGCGCCAGCATCTGCGAGCCCTTGAGGTAGGACTTGGCCTCGTCGAGCTCTTTTTGCGTCGGGCCCGCCTCGGCGATGCGGCGTACCTCCTTCTCGACGACGTCGATGGTGTCGCCGGCGCGGTCGGCGCGCGTGCCAGTATTACCGATGAACAGCGCCGAATGCTGCATCCATTGCAGCGAGTCGAACACCGAATAGGCGAGGCCCCGCTTCTCGCGCACCTCGCGATAGAGCCGCGACGACATCCCGCCGCCGAGGATGTGACTGACGACATCAGCTGCCATGAAGTTCGGGTCGTTGCGCTTCACGCCGGGACCACCGAAGGTGATCACGGTCTGCGGCACGTCGAACGGCACGAAGGCGCGCTGTGGCGGCTTTGCAGCTTCGACGTCGGGGACCGGCGCCAGATTGGCCTTAGCTGGCAGGGCGCCGAAGGTGTCGTCGAGCAACTTGCCGAGAGTGTCTGGATCGACGTCTCCGACGACCGCCACCTTCAGTGTGTCCTTGGCCAGCACGCGGCCGACATAATCCTTCATGTCGTCGATCGTGATGGCCGGCACACTCTCCAGCGTGCCATCGGTCTGCCGCCCGTAGGGATGATCGCCGAAGGCGACCTCCAGGAACTTGCGGTTTGCCAGCGACGTCGGGTCGGTGGTCTGGTGGCGCAGACCGGCGATCACGTGCGAGCGAACGCGCTCGACGTCGGCGGTGTCGAAACGCGGCGAGGTGAGCGCCGAGCGCAACAGGTCGAAGGCCTCGTCCTTGTTGTCGCGCAGCATGCGCAGGCTGCCACGGAAGGTGTCGCGGCTGGCGCTGAAGGAGAGCACGATGGCGCGGCGATCGAGCCGCTCATGGAACGTCTTGGAATCGAGATGGCCGGAGCCCTCGTCGAGGAGGTCGCCGACGAGATTGGCGACGCCGGGCTTGTCCCTGGGATCCTGCGCCGAGCCGCCGGCGAAGGAATATTCCATCGCGATCAGCGGCACGGTTGCGTCCTGGACGAACCAGGCCTCGATGCCGCCCGGCGAGATCAGGCGCTGAATCTTTGCGGCGGCCTCGGAGGGGAAGATCTGAGTCAAAGTGAGCGCTGCGCCGGCGGCCAACGACAGAACGATGCGTCGGGAGTGAAGGAAGGGATGGGTCACGAACGTTTCTCCTCGCGCTTGGTGGTAGTCTTTGCGCCAGTCTTGGCTGTGCTGGTGTCCTTGATCAGATAGCCGGTGACCGAGCGCTTCTTATCGAGCCATTTTTGCGCAGCTGCACGGACCTGTACGTCGGTGACGCCGCGAATTCGGTCCGGCCAGCTTCGGATGTCCTCGACGGAGAGCCCGGTGCTCAGCGCGCCGCCATACCAGCCCGCGAGCGCCGCCTGGTCGTCCTGGGCGTAGATCGCTCCTGCAATGAGGTGCGTCTTGACTCGCTCGAGGTCCTCGGCTCGGATCGGGTTCTGCGCGATGTCGGCGATGACGCCGTCGATCACCTGCTCGACCTCGGCAAAGCCGACGCCGGCTTTCGGCGAGGCCGAGACCGAGAACTGGGTCGGATCGAGCGAGATGCTGGAATAGCTGGCGCTGGCGGAGACCGCGAGCGGCTTGTCGGCGACGAGGGCGCGGTACAGATAGGAGTTGCTGCCGCCGCCCATCAGCTGCGCAAGCACGGCGATTGCCGCGCTCTCCCCGGGAGCCACCGTCGTCGCCGAGGGCACGAGGTAGAAGCGCTGCAGGACGGGCTGCTCGACGCGCGGGTCGGACAGCGTGACAGTGCGCGGGGCTTCCGGTTCAGGCTCCTGCGGGCGGACGCGCTGCGCCGGGATCGCGGGCTGAGCGGGGATGGGGCCGAAATTGCGTTCGACCAGCGAGCGGACTTCAGGGAGTTCGACGTCGCCGGCGATCACGACAATCGCGTTGTTCGGCGCGTAGAAGCAACGATAGAAGGCGAGCGCGTCCTCGCGACCGAGCTTCTCAATCTCCTGATGCCAGCCGATCACGGGCCGGCTATAGGGATGATTGAGATAGAGCGCGGTCGTGATCTGTTCGCTCAAACGCTCATTGGGACTGTTGGCGACGCTCATGTTGTATTCTTCGAGCACCACGTCGCGCTCGGGCAGTACGTTTTCGTCCTTGAGCACGAGGCCGGTCATCCGGTCGGCCTCCAACTCCATCACCGTCGGCAGCTGCTCGCGCGGGACGCGCTGAAAGTAGCTGGTGTAATCAAGTGAGGTGAACGCGTTTTCGTTGCCGCCGACGCGAAACACGGTCTTAGAAAATTCGCCGATCGGGTGCTTTTCCGTGCCCTTGAACATCAGATGCTCGAGAAAGTGGGCAAGCCCCGATTTGCCGGGCGTCTCGTCGGCGGAGCCGACCTTGTACCAGATCATCTCCGTGACCACGGGCGTGCGATGGTCCGGGATCACCACGACCTGAAGCCCGTTGCTGAGCGTGAAGCTGGCGGGCGGCGCCGACGTGAGCGTCGTCTGGGCAAATGCGCTGCCGGTCGAAAGACTGCAACTGGAGAGCAGTGCAGCAAGAACGCAAGCCGCCGATCGGTATGAAGGTGTTGGGATTCGTGTCAACATCCGAACCCAAAGATCCCAGGAGAAAGCACGATAAAGCGCTCGGCATTTGGCTCTATTATTGCCATCGACATAGTTCGTCAGCTGCTGGATCGGCATGGCTGTTCAAAAGCTCCATTTCGGTTTGTCAGGAATGAGGATGAGTGATGAACAAATTTCATTTCTCGGTGGCTCTAGACTCTCCGATCATCCAATCGAGAGTCTTTGCGTGTCCGCAGGACTATGTCGGTCCAACGCGATGCGCATTCCCCAAAAGCATTAGCTGTGCCAAAGAGAAAGCTTCGCAAATACAAAGATCAGCTCGCACAAGCGATGTTGCGTCTCCGACATGGTCGTACATCGGACAATGCCAATCTTCATTCCAACCATGGTTCAGGGAAGTGAACGCCTTTCAGACCCACCACCGCCCTCAGAAATAGAGCACGAGACTGATGGTGCCGCTCGAATTCTGACGCAAGTCAATTGCCCTCACACGGCACCCACTCAGTGTCACAGTACTGGAACGATAATGATTGCTCATCACCGAAGCGGCCTGGTAAATCCGCATCGTGGTAAGCCGCGCAATCGGACCCTCGTGCTAGTGATCCGGTGTTGCATTCACGGATGCGTCGCCCCTCTAGCTCATGTGATGCGCTCCCCTTTTGTTGTTTCGACTAGGCGGAGCTGCGCAGCATGACTCTTTGAGAGGCTGACGCGAAGATTGTTCTGGAGCAGCCGCGCGAGCCTGCACCGTAGAAGTCATTGACCAGCAACGGCGCGCTGTTGTCATATTTGATTACGAATATCGGTAGTTGACGGCGACGCAGAAGTCAGCGCCCATCACCCGTTTTGCCAATATCCATTTGCAGCGTATGACCTTGGGTCGCATCCTTGCGGCGTCTTCCGAAATCCCTCTGATGCATGCGTGGGAATGACTGTAAAAGCGCCAAGTACGAACCTGCAGCTCGCCAGCGAACTGAAGGGCGCCGCGCCAACGTCAATGATGAAATCTGCGGAGCAGCGTTCACTTCGAAAGAATGAACTTGAATCGCATGCTGCGTCAGGTTGTAGGCTTCGTGTCTCGACCGAACCACATCATGCAAACCTCGATCGCAAATCGAAAGCGAACGCCAATGCCAGCCCTGGGAGTGAACGGGTGTCTAAAGCAAGCTCGCCGACAAAGTCGCAAGCTGGAGCGCCAACGCTCTCCGCTCCCGATGATGATCCCTATCTTTGGCTGGAAGAGATAGAGGGCCGGCGCGCGCTAAACTTTGTCGAGCGGCAGAACGACAGGACGTTGCGAGCGTTTGCCGGCGCGACCTTCGAGCGGGATCGCGACGTGCTGGCGTCGATCTACGATCGGCCGGACAATATTCCCTATATCGCGCGGCGTGGTGGCTATCTCTACAATGTCTCGAAGGACGCCAGCAATCGACGAGGCCTCTGGCGACGGACCACGCTAGACGAATTTCGCAAGCCGAACCCGTCCTGGGAAATCCTGCTCGATGTCGACCAGCTCGCGGCAAAGGAAGGTGAGGACTGGCTTCTGAACGCGACGGCTTCACTGCCGGGAGATCATCCGCGAACCATTGTGAGCCTGTCGCGCGGCGGCAGCGATGCCGTCGTCTTGCGCGAATTCGACCTCAAAGCGAAAAGCTTTGTGGCCGACGGCTTCACCCTGCCGGAAGCGAAGAGTAGCGCCACATGGGTCGATCCCGATACGCTGCTGTTGTCCAGCGCGCATGGCGACGGCATGGCAACCACATCGGGCTATCCGAGGACAGTGCGGTTGTGGCGCCGCGGCGAACCCGTGGATCGCGCGGCCGTGGTGTTCGAGACGACGCCCGATCGCATGTGGGCCTTTTGCGAAGTCGATCGGACTGGAAAAAGGCCACGCGTCTGGTTCTTCGATCAGCTGGACTTCTTCAATCTTGACGTCTGGCCCGGGACCGAAACCGGCGCGAGCATGAAGCTCGATCTTCCCTCCGACATCTGGCTCCAGGCGCACCGGGACTGGTTAATCGTCAAATTGCGCTCTGCATGGAGGATTGCCGGCGTCACCCACGCGCCTGACACCGCGCTTGGCATGTCGCTGTCGGCCTTTCTCGCCGGCGATCGCAACTTCACGGTCATTTTCGCGCCGCGCCCGCGCCGCGCGCTGCAGGGATTTTTCTGGGCCAGCGGCAAACTCGTGCTTTCCATCCTCGACGAGCTGCGCCCTTCATTCGAGACTTGGACGCCCTCGTCTGCGGGCTGGAGCCATGAGGAGCTGCGCGGCCTTCCCGGCATCGGCGTCGTCGACGTGTGGCCCCTCGATTGCGATCGGTCCGAAAGCAACGGCGACCTGCTTGCCTGTGTCCAGGATCCGCTCACGTCGCCTTCGCTGATGCTGATCGAACGGAGTGTCTCGAGCCCAATCGTGCTGAAGCAGGCGCCAAAGACGTTTAGCCCCGAGGGCCTTGTGGTTACGCAGCACGAGGCTATCTCGATCGATGGTGAGCGGATTCCATATGTGCAGACTGGTCCCGCCGCGGAGAGCGGCAACGCGCCGGTCCATATGAGCGGCTACGGCGGCTTCGGACTTTCGATGAGGCCGTACTACAATTCGGCCCTGGGCAAGCTCTGGTTGGAGCGTGGCGGCACGACCGTACAGGCGAACCTGCGCGGTGGGGGCGAGTTCGGCACACGTTGGCACGACGCCGGACGGCTTGCTGGCAAGAAACTGTCGCATGATGACTTCGCGGCGGTGGCCGCCGATCTGGTGCGTCGCGGCGTGACTGAGCCGAGGCGGATAGCCGCCGAAAGTGGGTCGAACGGCGGCATCCTCATCAGCAACATGCTCACGCGCTATCCGGCGCGGTTCGGCGCATTGTTTTGCACGATTCCTCTGATCGACATGCGTCGCTACACAAAGCTCCTTGCCGGTGCGAGCTGGATCGCGGAATTTGGTGATCCCGACAAGCCTGCGGAGTGGGAATGGCTCAAGACGTATTCCGCCTATCATGCGGCAAGACCGAGTCAAAACTATCCGCCGATCCTGATTGCCACCACGCGGCGCGACGATCGGGTTCATCCGGCGCACGCCCGCAAGATGGTCGCGAAACTGCAGGTGATGGGCTACGAGGCTTATTTGTATGAGGCAGCCGCGGGGGGCCACGGCTATGGCAGGGACAACAAGGAGCGTGCCAGCTTTCAGGTGCTTGGTTTTCGGTTCCTGAGGAGCAAGATCGGCTGGTTGGATGAAGAGGCCTGAGCGAGCTTCACCCTTAACCTACGGCAAGAAGTCTTGGGCGCAGACGGGGAGAGGGGTGCCGTCACTGCTCCAGGCTCTGGCGAAGGTGAGAACGCCATGAGAGTGGTAGAGGTATTCTACAGCGATAGTCGAAATGAGCGCGGCAAGGACATGCTCCACCGCTTAGGCCTCGATGACCGGGCCGAGGTGGATCTGCCGGGCCGGCCAAAAGCACGGCACGGCCCACGGAACGCCTTCGCGGCATTTTGGCTCAAGGCGTCGCGTCCTGCTTCGACAGCCGAAAAAGGGCGCGAAAGCGGACAGTCCGCATCATTGCTGCGCTTGCGCGGGCGTGCTCCTGATCGGCAAGTTCGGCCGTCAAACCTTCCCGAGATCGTCGGGCGCAACGCCGCCGCGGCCATCACTGCGGCACGTTACAGCTGGTCGCGCTCGACGAGGCTCGATGAGCGGCTTCGAGCAAGTCAATGAATGACTCCGACCGGAGAACAGGATCGATGAGATGGCGCAAGATGGTGTTTCGACCAAGGCTTCTTTAGCTTCCCCCAAATTCGAGGGATGCCTGCAACCGTGGTCGAGGAAACAAACGATCCGTTCGTCGCAAATATAAGAAAGCTGGTTTTTCAACCACGACAAAAATGAGTGCGTCTTCGACTCGCGCCGTAGTTCATTCTCTGAGACTATTGGCGCCAACCGGTTCGTTCATAGTGGTGGGGTGATGAGATCGAATGATGTCTTACGAACTCCACAACTCCGATCCACCCGGCACGATGCGACATGCGTGCCGTTTTGTTGACCTAATTCACATCGTGTCCTCGTGCTGACACCGGCGATCGTGAAACACTTAAACGATTGTTTGGCGTCGCATTAAACACCCGCCGGCCCGCTCGCATGGAGCAAAATGCTACCTGCGTCAATTGGCCGCCAGTTTGATCGAGCTCATCTAGCTCGCCAAGCAAAGCAGGATTCCACCGAACGACTCATAGGGGCGCCGCATCGGATGCGGAATGTGTTTGGTGACCCGGCCGTTGCGTTGGCCAAACAGCGCTCTAGCTTGAGGCCGGATTACAATCGAAAGCTCGCGTAGATCAGCGGGAAGGCAGGTTTCGATTATGTCTTGAGCCAGAACCATCAGCTAAGCGCCAAGTGAAAATCTAGCGACCTCTCAATGGTGTGAACGAAAGCGTCATTGGACTTTCAAAGTAACAGCATATCGACTTTGAGTTGATGGCTGCGGCAGCTTCTGTCTCCGTTGCTGCCGCTGAACCACGTGGTGGAGGATGTGACATGGTGAAGACGAGTGAGGTGTCCGTCGATGATGCCGCAACGGTGACTCAGATGGTCAGTGCTCTGCTTGCCGAACTTGGGGCCGGTCACGTGCAGGCCGGAGTGGATACTCGACTGGTTGCCGACCTGCTGGCCATGAAAGAGCGCATCTCGGGGTTTCTTGCTTTTACGGAGGAACGCCCCGTCGGCCTCATCATGCTATCGGAAAGTGCCGCCCTCTTTGCGCGCGGAACCTATGGCATTATCACTGAGCTCTACGTGGTGCCTGACCAGCGATCATCTGGTGTTGCGATGGCGCTCATCGACGCAGCCGTTACCCTTGGGGCGACAAAAGGCTGGGGCCAACTTGAAGTCGGGGCGCCAAGGCAGCCGATGTGGAGCCGCAGTCCCAACTCAGCATTGTACCTGAAGCTCGGCTTCTCAGAGATTGGCCCGCGTCTCAAATTGCCATTGCACGGCTTAGCTGGTCCACGTGGGCAGGGTAGTCCTGCGGCCCCATCGGGGCTAGATCCTCGGCGGCGACGCACACCGCGGCGCCGTATCCCGAATTCATCCGATGCAAGAGTTGCATAAATTGTGCGTAGCACATTCGGTGGATTGTGGCGGCTATGTCGTGCCGCCAGGCGAGGTTGATCTCTCACGGGGAAAGGCGGACATGCTCATTGGCGTCTTACACGACCGGATCGAGCATATGCCTAGCTAAGCCCTTCGCGGCTTTTTAATTGAAGCCTGCAAACGTGGAGGGCCCTCAGCCGAGCCATTCTTGCAGGCCTGAACTCCGACGGTGACTTCTATTTCTGACAACTCCATTTCGAATTGGGCCGGTCTGCACGATCAATCGCCATCGGATCGATCCTTGCGCTGGCGAATGCGTATGATGTCCCTATGGCGGCAGGACGATGCAATACCCGTCTCGCGAAGACAGCCCATACGCCGGTAAATTCCGGCAAAGGGAGTCCCGGGCCGCGATCAAAAGCCTCGGTGGCAGATGATTGCCGAACGTTCGCATTCTATAGACACCTGTTCGACCTCTCCCACCATCAATTATGTTACCACCTTGCGTTCTTCTTCGGGCGTCCGAGTCTTCAAATGAAATGCACACACCCTGAAGACGAGATCAGGACGCGAGTTAACGGTTGCCCTGCGCACAAGCGGGCCCCACAACGTAAGTTATCCATTGTCGCGATAAAGTTAGGCTCGAGACCGGGTTTGGAGTCTGCGTCTTTCTATTCACGATGCAGCATTTGTGCGTGATACCGCGTCTTGCGCAAGAAAGCGTTGAACGATTGAGGAGCGCTGGAGTGAAACCCACGATCTCTTTCATGCAGCCGCCGATTCGCAGGCCAAAGCGCAAGCGGAAAGCTGCATTTGACTGTCCGCGAAAATACCGGCATCTCGCGACAACGGGCTGAACTCGACGGGCCCCCGTGCAAGCCACGACTGGATATCTAAATTTCGGATAGCGAGGCATACAGCCCTGCTGTTGGTTCGCTCTCGAACAGCTCCGAACCGTTTTGCGGCGAAGAAGCGCCGAAAGCGGACAGGCGCTCCCAATAACGCTCGTGCAAGGAGATCACTGGAGTTCGACGAGAGCGATCTTGCCAAGATGGCAACTCCCTTTGGCACCGCTCACGCTTTGGATCGCAACTTCGGATCGTTCAGTTTCAAGGAAATATGGGTATCAGGGCCTCGCCGCGCCGGCTTGTTAATGCGCCTTATGGGATAAAACCATGCGCTCAGACAAAGTTGCGCAAGGCTGCACGCTCGGCTCCCGATGCTCTTGACCATTGCCCTTTATCGCGTCACGAGAAAAACCAACACGGATGAGAATGGCAGGCTCAGGGATGACGAATGTGATTGATCAAGTGAGCAGCTTGGAACCACCCTCTGTCTTGCACAGGTCGTCAAGACGTTTTGCGTCGGTCTTCGGGCTCGTGGCGGTGTCCATCGGCCTGTGCGCCGGAGCAGCCCATTATTGGATCAGTGTCGAAGAGTTTTTCGAGAAGCCGTTGGCTCATGAAGTCGTCCCAACGACAGGCCTGTCACCTGAAGATAGGGAGGCACTTTTGGAGATTCGGTCCGAGCAGCAGAAGGCAAGAGATCAAATTGGAGAGATCAATCGTAACATCGGTGCGCAGCAGGACGACTTGAAACGCATGGCAGATCAGATTGAGGCGCTGACATCGAGAATTGAGTTGTTGCAGAAACCGGCCGTCGCTGCCCCCGTTCTTCTCGCGCCTTCTTCTCCCCTGCCTTCCCATCCCGTTTCGAGCCCGGCCAAGCGAGCCGTCCAACCCGCTAAGCCAGAAGGGCCGGTCTCGGTCGGGGGTAAGCCACTGATCTCCGAACCGAGCACGAACCAGCGTTGAGGTTCAGGCGATGGCGTTCTCGTAAACGGTGTCGTGTTTCGGCGAAACGAAGACTGGCTGCGGGACGTTCGTCGACGAATGGAGATCGAGGACGGCGTCATCCGATTCCATTTTTTCCGAGAAAAGGGGTGTCGCAGCCTCCACCGAATTCGGTATGGACAACCTGCTCGAAGTCGGCCGGGTAGACAACGAAGATCCCGCCTGGCTCAAGCACTGACAGCCAAAATACCAATCAGGCTACCGCTCATGCGGATGCGTCTCAAGTCGGTGACTCGATAGATCGTGTATCACCACGTGCTGTGGTTGATTTTCGACGCGCATTCAAGTTCAGGCGAACTCATGCGATGCGGGAGGCCTCCTGCACAAAAATGTTGCGCATCCAAATGCTAGCCGGATCAGCGTTGTGAAGAGCAGGCCACTGGACGGATTCGGTGAACGCAAAGTCCGGCAAAGGAGCTTGGATCGTCCGCAAGGGCATCGTGTTCTTGAAATGCTTGAACATCCTCGATGGCATTGTCGCTATGCGATCAGTTCCCAATATCAGGGGTGGGATCAGGCTAAAGCCCGGTACAGCGACTTCGACGCGAATCTTGAGATCATGCTCGAGCAAAAGCCATTCAGCGAACGAAGGTCTGATCGTCGGCCCAAATCTGGCCGTAACCTGTCCAATCGATAAGTATCGCTCCAATGTAAGCGGCTCAGCTAGCTGCTTGCTCTTGGGACAGCCGACGTACACGAATCTTTCGTCAAACAGCGGCATTTTGGGATGCGTGTGCGACATGAACAATTCCGGACAAACCAAGAAGTCAATCTCACCCCGCCGGAGAAGTTGATCGGGGTCCTCTTCGGGTGGCAGCAATTCGAAGGAGACGGTCGGAGCTTCCTGCGCGACGCGATCCACGACCTTTCGAAGAAACACGGTCATCATGAAATCTGACAGGATGATCCTGAAGCGACGAGTCGACTGCGCCGGCTTGAATCCGTCGGGGGAGATAATGGAGAGTTGGATGTGCGACAGAGCCTCCCGAACCGGGGCAGCAAGCGCTTCGGCTCGCGGCGTGGGCACAAGCTTGCGGCCCATCATCGTAAAGAGCTCATCGCGGAAATAGGCGCGCAACCGGGCCACGGCCGCGCTCATGGCCGGCTGACTCAGGTTGATTCGCCGCGCCGCCGCGGTGAGGTTCGGCTCCGTCATGAGAGCGTCGAACGCGACGAGAAGATTTAGATCGAGGCCGTTGAAACGCATGGTGCGAATTTATCCATCGTGTGGATGTGCTTCATCTAAACAATCGATTTTACCTGCTCACGGGAGTGCGGCAAAATTTTAGATGGAGTGTTAGAGTTAAGACATAGCAGTTCGATGACGAACTGCTGCATACAAAGGGTTGGAAAAGCTATACCAAGGTTTGCCGTGCGCGACCCGGCGACCGCCTGCCGCTTCTATATCAGCTACTTGCTTCCGTAGAATCGTGGGGCCCTCCGACTTCGCTTTGGGTTTGGCGCGAAACGCGAGCGGGCGACTGCAGCTATCAACTGTAGCTGCAAACCGGCGAAGGAATCGCGAACCATTCCAGAGTGGAGAATCGTGTTTGAAATCCACATGCAATGGCCGGTGGTTGCAAGGCATGTGAAAAACCGAAAGCCCTGTCTCATCGCGACCGCCGCAGACAGAGCGGTCACGCGCGGCCACTGCAAACCGCATAAACGTCGGACAACTCGGCATGCTATGTGCTCTCCTCCGTCGGTTCAGCCGGTCACGTCCTCGGGGCGAGCGCCCACGAGCTTCTCATAGAGCGCTGGATCAGTGGCGCCCTCGGTATTGATCAGGAAGACACGGGCATTTGAGTCGAGCCCGATCTCCGAACGACACGCTGGATCACCCGCCACCTTTGCCAATCCAGCGAGACCTACTGCGCCACTTTCGCCGGCGACGATCGCCGGATCCCCGTCGACGGGATAGGCAAGCGCCTTCATCATCGTAACCGCCTCGTCGTCCTCGACGGTCATAAAGGCATCGGCAACGCGCGAGAGAATGCGCCAGGCAACAAGTGATGGCTCGTAGCATTCAAGCATCGCCATGACGGTTGGTCTGTCGTGCGGCACCTTCACGATCTGGCCGGCCTTGGCGCTCTCGAGAAGGCAGGCGGCTCGATCCGGCTCCACCACAGTGAAGAAGGGCCTGTCCTTTCCGAATACAAGCGCAAAATGAGCGGCAGTCGCCGCAGCGATGCCGCCGACACCGGCCTGGACAAACACGTGGGTTGGAGGCGTTGGCAGCGCACCAAGAGCCTCACGAAGCAATGCTGTATAACCTTGCATAACGAGGTGAGGGATCCGTTCGTAACCTGGCCAAGATGTGTCGGAGACCACAATCCAGCCCCGTTCGCTGGCGATTTTAGATGCCGACGCAACGGAATCATCGTAGTTGCCCTGAACACGTTCGATACGAGCACCATACCGCGCGATCGCTTGGCAGCGCTCATCACTCACTCCAGCATGAACAAAGACAACGCAGTTTGCGCCCACGAGTTGAGCGCCTTGTGCAACGGATCGGCCGTGGTTGCCGTCCGTGGCGCACGTCAAGGTTATTCCAGCGGCGACTGTGGCGACTTCCGGTGAGCGCCACTCAGAAATGTCGACTGGACGGCCCCATCGTTGCGACGCGAGCCCAAGGACAAGCTGTATGACCGCATAGGCTCCCCCCAGTGCTTTGAAGCTGCCGAGACCCAATCGTTGTCCTTCGTCCTTGACGTGGATGGATCCGACATCCAGACGACGGGCAAGGCCAGGAAGTGAAACCATCGGGGTAGGGGCGGTCCCCTGCCTATGCTGGAGGAAGCGCTCCACTGCCTGGGCAGCCTCGATGCCGAGAGCATCGGCATCGGAGGAATCGAGCGGCAAGCGATAGTCACTGAGCGTATTGCGGAGCAGCATGGCGTTGTGTTGTGTTGACCAAATTCAGCGGCATACATACGACAGGGCATTGGCGAGGCCGCAGACTGGAGCGGTTCATTCCATTCCAGGCGCTTGATGTCAGGCTGCCTTCTCCGACCAATACCGATTACGCAATTCCTGCTTCATGAGCTTGCCTCGACTTCACTGGGGCTCAGCCGATAATTGATAGGCATCAGATACAGGCCGGAGCGCTGAGTGGCCCAGTAGATATCGAAGATCCAAGAGCTGTTGTCAGAGAGTAGGCCCACAACGTCGCCGGGCCGCAAGCCGGCGTCGAAGAGCCAGTTTGCAGCCCGTCGAGACCGATCCTCCAATTCGGCGTATGTCACGATCTCACCGGTTGCCGTCATGATGAGGGCAGGGCGGCCCGGATTTGTTAGTGCGTGGGTGCCCGGATACATCACACATCCCTGAATGTCGCCTTTCCACCGGAGAGGCGAAATTTGGATTTCCAACGGAATTGCCGCGACCGAGCACGCCCCCCTCCACGGGGGTACTGGCTGCATCGACGGGTCGGGCGAGCTCTGCAGCTCCCGGCCCTTGAACTGATTACGATCCGAGCCTAGTCAATAATTGACATTGACGTCATATTACTGGGTTCCGAGCTGGTGGTCAAGCGGCCGCGGTGCTATGGGTGGCAAATGCTGGAGACCGATTCTGCGTTGGAGCCGTTGGCCCCTGCCACCGCGAAGGGGGCAGCGATGCGTCAGCGCCTGCTGAACGCCTCCGCACGCGTATTCGCGCGCAAAGGATACGAGGCCACCCGGGTCCAGGACATCGTCAAGATCGCTCGAACGTCTTACGGCAACTTCTACCGGCACTTTCGAAATAAGGACGAGATTCTGCTCGCCGTGTTGCAACCATTGGTCGACGAGATCTTCGTCGCGAGTAAGCGAAGGTCGGGCCGATCATTGAAGGCAACCGAAGCCGAGTTCGTTGAGAATACGATCGCTTATCTCAAGATCTATGCCCGACATCGCAAGCTGTTGCGCGTCATGCGCGAGGCGGCGGCTCGCGGAGAGAAAGCAACATTCCTTTCTCTCTATGTCACGGAACGTAGCCGCTTCGTAAGGCGCACCGCGACTTGGCTGACTCGCCTTCAGGGATTGGGCGAACTAAGCCGTGAACTCGATCCTGAAATGGCTGCTGAAGTGCTCGGCGCCACGATGGAGCAGGTTGCCTATATGAAATTTGATCTCGCGTCGGAAGATCCAAGCGACGCGGAGATTGAGCACATAGGGTCACACTGCGCAAAGGTCTGGTATCGAGGCGTGTTTGGTGCCGCCAAAGACGATCCTGCGGCTCCCAACTAGCATCCGTTCTGCCATTGATGCGAGCGCGCGTGTCGCAGCCAAACAGGCGTGACGCTGCTCGTTCATGAAATCTGCCCAGTGATCGCGAACAGCGTTCGAGCGCTGACAATCATCAATAAAAAGCCAGGTGGACGGGCCTGGCCCTGCGCTCGATGGAGCCGGCTTGATGTGGCGGCTTGGCAGTAATATGACCTCAACATCACTTTTAGGCGTCGGGGCAGAAGCGCGGAAATTCAGCAGGGAGGAGCCGATCATTTCGGCAGAAAATGTAATGATGCCGGGTACTTCATTGTCCTTCCCTTTAGTGCTTAGCGCAGTCGCGCTCGCTGTCCTGGGCTCGTCTGGGCGAAAAATCGACAGGCGCGCGTCGTGATCCTGACTGAAACGCAAGCCGCTATTCGCGACGAAGTGCGCAAGTTCGCGCAGGCGCGCGTTGCGCCTTTCGCTCGCGACTACGAACAAGCCAAGGAATACCCCGCGCGGTTGTTTGAGGAGCTCGCGAGCCTTGGACTTATGGGAATGACAGCGCCCGAAGCGGCCGGAGGAGCCGGCGCCGACTACGTATCCTATGCACTCTCGCTTGTTGAAGTCGCCCCGGCCGACGGTGCGCTATCTACCATTTTGAGCATTCAAAACAGTCTGGTCGTTTCAGGCTTACTCAAGGACGGCACGCCGGAGCAGCAAGCAAGATTTCTGCCCTCGCTCATCTCTGGCCGAATGATTGGCGCATTCGCACTGACCGAGGCGGGAGCGGGTTCGGATGCCTCCGCATTGAGGACCCGGGCTGTTCGCGTGGGACACGGTTACAATCTAAACGGAGCGAAGCAGTTTATCTCGCCGGGGCGAACTGCCGGCCTTGCGATCGTGTTCGCCGTAACCGATCCTGCTGCAGGCAAGCGCGGCATCTCGGCTTTTCTGGTCCGCACCGACAGTCCTGGCTACAGCGTCGAGAGAATCGAACGCAAGCGGGGGCAGGCCGCATCCGACACCTGTGCCATTCGGTTCGACAACGTTTTCGTCGAAGATGCAATGCGGCTCGGTCCGGAAGGTGCCGGCTACTCCATCGCGCTCTCCAATCTTGAGGCCGGCCGCATCGGCATTGCGGCGCAATGCGTGGGAATGGCACGCGCCGCTCTCGACGCGGCGGTAAAGTACGCTGGCGAGCGAACGAGTTTCGGGTCGCCAATCATCGCGCATCAGGCCGTCGGGTTTCGTCTTGCGGATCTCGCCGCAAGACTGGAGGCCGCTCATCAGCTCGTGTTGCATGCCGCCGCGATGAAGGATGCAGCTCTTCTATGCCTCAAGGAAGCGTCTATGGCGAAGCTCGTCGCCTCCGAAACGGCCGAGGCGGTGGTTTCGGGTTCGCTGCAGACCTTCGGCGGCTACGGCTATCTGGAAGATTTTGCCATCGCGAAGATCTATCGAGATGTGCGCGTCTGTCAGATCTACGAAGGCACATCGGATATCCAGCGAATGGTCATTGCGCGAGACCTCCGAGGGCCGCAGCGCGCGACTAACAACGAAGTGCACTGAGGAGCCTCCATGTCAGATCCAGCCGACATCGCAAGCTACGCAAGTACGCTCATTGGCGGCGGCGAAGCGATGGCGATGGCCATCGAAATTTGAACCTCGAGAAAACGGAAAAGGTGCATGCATATAAAGGGAACAGCCGCAATCGTCACGGGCGGCGCTTCCGGTCTCGGAGGCGTCACGGCCGAGCGACTGGCGGCCGCGGGCGCCAAGGTGACCATCTTAGATCTTAACGCCGAGGGGCGCATCCTGGTCAACTGCGCCGGCCTCGGCCCGCCCGGTAAGGCGATCGATCGAGACGGCAGGGCGCTACCGCTGCGCGACTTCGCCAGGACCATCAACATCAATCTGATTGGCAGCTTCAACATGCTGTCGAAGTTTGCCGCCCGCCTTCATACGGCCGAGCCGCACGGTGAGGAACGGGGCATCATCATCAACACTGCCAGCGTTGCTGCGTTCGATGGCCAGATCGGCCAAGCTGCCTATTCAGCATCGAAGGGCGGAATTGTCGGCATGACGCTGCCTCTTGCGCGTGAGTTCGCGCGCTATGGCATTCGGGTGATGACGATTGCGCAGGCATCTTTCGCAGACCACTGCTGATGTCCCTTCCTGAAGAGGCGCAGACGTCGCTTGGCAAGCAGGTGCCCTTTCCGAGCCGGCTCGGTCATCCGTCCGCATTCGCTTAGATGGTCGAGTCCATCGTCACCAATCCAATGCTCAACGGCGAAACAATCCGCCTCGACGGCGCAATTCGAATGGCACCGAAATGAGCGGGGTTGGCGTGGAGCGTACTCAACAGATTGCCAATCGCGTTGAGCGCTTCGTTCGGGACGTCGTGGTCCCGTTCGAGCGCGATCCCCGCCGTGATCATCATGACCGTCCCAAGGACGAATTGGTCACCGAGTTGCGTGAATTGGCGCGGGCGGCGGGCGTATTGACGCTACACATCCTGCCGACGGGTCGCACCTCGCAGGCGGAAACCGCAATCGTCCTGGCCAAGACAGGCCTATCGCCACTTGGCCCCCTCGCATGCAATACGGCGGCTCCCGACGAAGGCAATATGTACCTTCTGGGCAAAATTGGCTCGCCGGAGATCAAGGAGCGCTTTCTAAAACCGCTCGTCGAGGGGCGCGCTCGGTCCGCCTTCTTCATGACCGAACCGGCCGAAGAAGGGGAAGCTGGCTCCGACCCATCGATGATGACCACGACTTGTCGTCTGGACGGCAATCAGTGGGTTGTGAATGGACGCAAGGCGTTCATCACAGGTGCTCGCGGAGCCAAGGTCGGCATCGTGATGGCAAAGGCCGAGGAGGGCGCCTGCATGTTCCTGGTCGATTTGCCTGATCCAGCAATCACGATCGATCATGTGCCCAACACGATCGACAGTTCCATGCCGGGCGGTCATGCGGTCATAACCATCCGCAATTTGCGCATTCCGGCCGATCAAATGCTCGGGCTGCCGGGTGAGGGATTCAAATACGCGCAGATCCGCCTTTCGCCGGCCAGGTTGTCGCATTGCATGCGCTGGCTAGGCGCTTGCATCCGCGCCAACGAGATCGCGACCAGCTATGCCAACCGCCGGCAGGCGTTCGGCAAGACGCTCGTCGACCACGAGGGAGTTGGCTTCATGCTTACCGACAACCTGATCGACCTCAAACAAGCCGAGTTGATGATCTCCTGGTGTGCGAGCGTCCTGGACGCGGGATCGCTCGGAACAAATGAGAGCTCGATGGCGAAGGTCGCCGTAAGTGAGGCGCTCATGCGGGTCGCGGATCGCTGCGTCCAGGTCATTGGCGGGACGGGTGTGACCAACGAAACCATCGTCGAACAGGTATTCCGCGAGGTTCGCGCATTTCGCATCTACGACGGTCCGACCGAGGTGCATAAATGGTCGTCAGCAAGAGGCTTGGGCGCTGTGGCACAAGACCGTTGCGGAGTTCATCGGGTTGCCTTCCCATCTCATGCTCTTTTGCGGCATGGCTCTGGGTTCCATAGATCGAGAACATCCGATAAATCGTCTGCGTACAGATCGTGCTGATCCATCGGAATTCATGACGATCCGGGGATTTTGATTAGCGAAGCTTCGACATCGAGCGTCCGCAACTGATCCACGGCGTCCCCAGGAAAGCCCGGAAGATCCATTTTGAGCAGTGACCCGATGTACGCCACATAAGAACGCTCAGCACTCTGACGCATGAGCATCTGAGGCGGGCCCGTGCGGGCCGGAGCTGCATAACGCCTTGAGCGCAGCTCGCCATACCAAACCTCTTTGACCAATTCGCGGGCTCGCCCGGCTCGTACAATAATGGAGGCCGGCGGTCTCGAAACCGCGAAGTCGCCAATGGCTACCGGCCGTGAGAAGCATTTTGACAACTATCCATTGTGTAGATGCGGCCCATCAACACAATCGATTTTACCAATCCTATAGGATCCCCCATAAGAAAACGTCCCGGACTGGAGAAAAGCCTTCGGCCAATCAGAATGGTGTTCGATCTTTGCCTAGAGCCGGAGGAATATTTTCGGTGCATGTCGAGCATCAATTCAAGCGCATTTTCAGTCCGGTCACGTGCTTGGGCGGTTACACCGCGCCGGTTGGAAGCGACAGGCGAAGCCCAAGAGGCTGCGTCGTTGTTTGCCAAATTCTCTTGTAGATCGGGCGCTGGACAACATCGAATTGCGTTCGAAATCGAGATCGGCCCTCTGTCGCCAACGTTGGCGGCGAATGTCCTCGCCGCAAATAGACGGTCGGTAGGCCTCCCACTGTCGACGGAAGCTGGGAATGTCTAACGGCGTGTCTCCTCCGAGACTGACTTCTGCCCGGTCACCGAAGGCGGCCGGGCCTCTTTTGCGGGCCGTGTACGAGCGACAGCTTGGAGATGGAAATCATCTATCCAGCTATGCGCTTCACCAAACTCTTGAGAAGTGGGCCGGGCCGTCGTGCTTGGCTCTCAACGCAACCAACGATGATGTCTCAAGAAAAGTGTAGCGGCTTTAAAGGCATTGTTCCTGAAATTGGGGGATATTGATCCGCATGTGTGGGATTGTAGGCATTTTGGGGCGCGCACCTGTTGCGGAGCGGCTAGTCGAAGCGCTCACTCGGCTGGAATATCGCGGCTACGATTCAGCGGGAGTCGCAACGCTCGACGGCAATCATCTTGAGCGCCGACGAGCCGAGGGCAAGCTGAAAAATCTTGAGACCAGCCTACGTCGCAATCCGCTGTCGGGTTACACTGGTATTGGTCATACCCGCTGGGCCACTCATGGCAAGCCTACGGAGTACAACGCGCATCCGCATACGACGGACAATGTTGCGGTCGTCCATAACGGAATCATCGAGAATTTTTGTGAGTTGCGCGCTGAACTTGAGCAGAATGGCGCCAGATTTGTTTCCGACACTGACACCGAGGTGGTGGCGCATCTGGTCGAATCCTATCTGAAGAATTGCTACTCGCCCCAAAAAGCAGTGCAAGAAGCCTTACCGCGACTGAGCGGTACGTTTGCCCTGGTATTCCTGTTCAAGGGGCATTGCGATCTCATGATCGCCGCCCGGAAGGGATCCCCGCTCGCGATCGGCTATGGCAATGACGAGGTGTATATCGGTTCGGATGCCATTGCGCTCGCCCCGTTCACCGACGCCATCACCTATCTTGAAGATGGGGACTGGGCCGTGTTTACCCGCAAGATCGGCGTCATCTACGATTCCAAAGGCGCAGTCGCGCACCGCGAGACGCTGAAATTGGGTGTGTCGTCGTTCCTGGTTGACAAGGCGAATTATAGACACTTTATGGCCAAGGAGATCCATGAGCAGCCGGAGGTGGTCGGACAGACGCTGGCGCGCTATATCGACACGGCCTGCCAACGTGTTGCGCTGCCGGTCAAGCTGCCGTTCGACTTCAGAGAAGTCCGGCGCATCACGATCACTGCTTGCGGCACAGCGAGCTATGCGGGCAGCGTCGCAAAATACTGGTTCGAGCGCTTTGCGCGCGTGCCGGTTGAAGTCGATGTCGCGTCCGAGTTCCGCTACCGCGAATCGACTTTGCAAAGAGGTGATCTCGCGATCTTTGTTTCGCAGTCAGGCGAGACGGCGGATACGCTTGCCGCGCTCCGCTATGCCAAGGCGGAAGGGGCACACACGCTCGCCGTCGTCAACGTACCAACATCGACGATTGCTCGCGAGAGCGAAACCGTGCTGCCGACGCTGGCCGGCCCCGAGATCGGCGTTGCCTCGACCAAAGCCTTTACCTGCCAACTGATAGTGCTAGCCGTGCTTGGAGTCGCGGCCGCCAAGGCGCGCGGCGAACTGTCCGAGGATGAGGAGATCGACTTGGTGCGTGGCTTGGTTGAAATTCCTCGCCTGATGTCGGCAGCGCTCACCACCGAGCCGCAGATCGAGAGGCTTGCGAGCGACATCGCGAAAGCGCGCGACGTCATCTACCTTGGTCGCGGTACGAGCTTCCCGATCGCGCTAGAGGGCGCACTGAAGCTGAAGGAAATCTCCTACATCCATGCAGAGGGGTATGCTGCGGGCGAGCTCAAGCACGGGCCGATTGCGCTGATCGACGAGACTGTGCCAGTCGTGGTGATCGCACCGCGTGATCGTCTATTCGAGAAGACGGTCTCGAACATGCAGGAGGTGGCAGCGCGCGGCGGCAACATTGTCCTCATGACCGATGCCAAGGGCGCTGAAGAGGCGACACTGGATACGTTCGCCACCATCGTGCTGCCGGACATGCCGGCCGCCTTCACGCCGATGGTCTACGCGATCCCCGTGCAACTGCTCGCCTACCACACGGCCATCGTGATGGGCACTGATGTCGACCAGCCGCGGAATCTCGCCAAATCCGTGACCGTCGAATAGGGAGCCGGTCGATCGCTTCCGGTCCTCAAACTGGCCTAGACAATCATGTCTGAGCATTCACGTCTGGCCAGCCCGCTGAGGCTGGGCTGTAAATACGCCAGCGTCTCCCGCTCGCGACCTCGCCAAAAAGGGTGACAATGGATTATGAAGCAGTTTTCAAGCATCGACGAAGTCATGTTCTCCGATCTGATTCAGAACGTGACTGATGCGGACTTCACGACGCCGCAATTGCTTCGCATCTGGGCCACGCTTCGGCGCCCGGGGCAGGCGATTGCAGGATGTTCATGACATGAACATCGCGGCTGAACACGAGATTTCGGGCGAACCCATTGATAAAGCGCCCAAGCGCGCGGTCCGGCCGGTGCTCTGGTTCATCATCGTCGGCGTGCTGCTGGGCGCGCTGGTCGGTGGCCTCGTCTGGTTCAATTACTTTCGTGGCCAGATGATCAAGCAGTTCTTCGCCAACAACAAGCCGCCGCCGACCTCGGTCAGCGCAGCCGAAGCGAAGTCGGAGGTGGTGCCGAACCTGCTGACCGCGGTCGGCAGCCTCGTTGCCGTACACCAGGTCGACGTCAGCGCCGACGTCAACGGCCGCGTCACCGAGATCAAGTTCGAACCGGGCGCTCATGTCGAGGCCGGCATGCCGCTTGTGCAGCTGTTCGACGCGCCGGATCAGGGCGATCTTGCCAACTACAAGGCGCAGGCGACCGTTGCGCAGCTTTCGCTCGATCGCGCCAAGCAACTGGCTTCGCGCCAGTTCGGTCCGCAAGCGACCGTCGATTCCGCGCAGGCCGCTTACGACCAGGCGTTGGCCGGCATCGCCAAGACCGAAGCGCTGATCTCGCAGAAGCTGGTGCGCGCGCCGTTCTCGGGCGATCTCGGCGTCCGCAAGGTCGAGGTCGGACAGTATCTCACGGCAGGCACCGCGATCGTCTCGCTGACCGATCTGTCGGAGCTGTGGGCGAACTTCACGGTGACGGAAAAGGATTCGGGCAACCTCAAGGTCGGCCAGTCAGTCCGGCTGAAGGTCGACGCCTATCCGGCCCGCACCTTCGACGCAAAGATCACCACGATCGAGCCGCAGATCGCGACCGACACCCGTAACATCCGGGTGCAGGCGACGGTCGCGAATCCGGAGAAGATCCTGAAGCCCGGCATGTTCGTGACCACCACGGTGGTGTTGCCGGACAAGCCGGCGGTGGTCTCCGTTCCGGAGACAGCCGTCGACTACACGCTCTACGGCGACTCGGTGTTCCTGATCACCGAGAAGAAGGAAGAGGACGGCAAGACCGGCCTGAGCGCGGTGCTCACCTTCGTGCAGACCGGCAACCGGGTCGATGGTCGCGCTGAAATCGTCAAAGGCCTGAAGCCGGGCGACAAGGTTGTCGCCGTCGGCCAGCTCAAGCTGCAATCGGGCTCGGCCGTGTCGATTTCGACCGACCCGGCCCCGCAGATCCAGGCGAAGCCGCCGCGCCACTGACAATGCACTCGCGTGATCCGGTCTGACCGGATCACGTTCTTAAAACAAAAGAGATCGAGTTCGCCGCGATGACCTTTACCGATATCTTCATCAAACGCCCGGTCCTGTCGGTCGTCGTCAGTCTGCTGATCCTGCTGATCGGCCTGCGCGCGGCGATGGTACTGCCGATCCGGCAGTATCCGAAACTGTCGAACACGGTCATCAATATCACGACCGTCTATCCCGGTGCGTCTGCAGACCTGGTCCAGGGCTTCATCACGACGCCCATCGAGCAGGCGGTCGCTTCCGCCGAGGGCGTCGACTACGTTACCTCGTCCTCGGTGCTCGGCACGTCGACGATCCAGGTCTACATCAAGCTGAACTTTGACCCGAACCAGGGGCTCACCGAGGTGCTCGCCAAGGTGAATTCGGTCAAATATCTGATCCCGAAGGAATCCAACGATCCGGTCGTCACCAAGACCACCGGCCAGACCACGGCCGTGATGTATCTGGGCTTCTCCTCTGAGGAGCTGTCGGGCTCGGCAATCTCGGACTATTTGACGCGCGTCGTGCAGCCGGTGCTGTCGACCGTCGATGGCGTGGCGTCCGCCGATATCCTGGGCGGCCAGACCTTTGCGATGCGGTTGTGGCTTGACCCGATGAAGATGGCCGGCCACAACGTGTCCCCGGCTGATGTCGCGGCCGCGATCACCGCCAACAACTTCCAGTCTGCGGCCGGCCAGACCAAGGGATACCTCATCCTCTCGAACATCACGACGAACACAGGCCTGACCGACGTCAACGAGTTCAGGAAGTTGATCGTCAAGGCCAAGGACGGCGGCTTCGTGCGGATGGAGGACATCGCCACCGCCGAGCTTGCAGCCCAGAGCACGGATGCGAGCGTAGCCTTTAACGGCGAGCACGCGATCTTCATCGGCGTGAACGCAACGCCGCAGGGCAACCCGCTGACTCTTGTGAACGGTGTGCGTGCGCTGTTCCCCGAGCTCGAGCGCAATCTGCCACCGTCGATGAAGATGAAGGTCGCCTACGACTCGACCAAGTTCATTCAGTCCTCGATCGATGAGGTCGAGAAGACGCTGGGCGAAGCCATCATCATCGTCATCGTGGTGATCTTCCTGTTCCTGGGCTCGTTCCGCTCGGTGATCATCCCGGTCGTCACCATCCCGCTGTCGATGATCGGCGTCTGTACCCTGATGCTGGCGCTCGGCTTCAGCTTCAACCTGCTGACGCTGCTCGCGATGGTGCTGGCGATCGGCCTCGTGGTCGACGACGCCATCGTGGTGGTGGAGAACATCCACCGCCATCTGGAGGAGGGCAAGACACCGGTGCAAGCGTCGCTGCAAGGCGCGCGCGAAATCATCGGTCCGGTCGTCTCGATGACCATCACGCTAGCCGCCGTGTATGCGCCGATCGGCTTCCTCGGCGGTCTCACCGGTTCGCTGTTTCGCGAATTCGCCTTCACGCTGGCAGGCTCGGTGATCGTGTCCGGCGTCATCGCGCTGACGCTGTCGCCGATGATGTGCTCGGGGCTGCTGAAAAACACGGAGGAGGGCCGGTTTGCAAAACTGGTCAACAAGGTGTTCGGCGCCGTCACGCGCTGGTATGGCCGCAGGCTCGACCGCTCGCTCGACTATAAGGCCATTACCGGGCTGGTCGCGGTGACGATCCTTGGGCTCGTCGGGTTCCTCTACATGCACACCTCGAAAGAGCTCGCGCCCGAGGAAGACCAAGGTATCGTGTTCGCGGTGATCAAGGCGCCGAAATATGCCAACATCGACTATCTCGATTTCTATGGCGACAAGCTCGACAAGAAATTGCAAGGCTTTCCTGAGACCGATCTGCGCTTCGCGCTGAACGGCATCAACGGTCCCCAGAGCGGTATCGCCGGCATGTTGCTGAAGCCGTGGGATGAACGGAAGCGCTCTTCGATCCAGTTGGTTCCGCTGGTTCAGGCCGAGCTCAGCAAGATCGAGGGCGTCCAGGCGTTCGCCTTCAACCTGCCGCCGCTGCCCGGTGGACCCGGCGGCCTGCCGGTGCAGATGGTGATCAATTCGACCGCGGGCTTCCAGGCCGTCTATGAGCAGATGGAGAAGCTGAAGGGCGCCGCGCGCAAGAGCGGCATGTTCATCGTCACCGATAGCGATCTCGCCTTCAACCAGCCGACCGTGAAGGTGAACGTCGACCGCGCCAAGGCCCAGGATCTCGGCATCAACATGCAGAACATCGGCAGCGCGCTCGCGATCCTGGGCGGCGGCAATTACATCAATCGCTTCAACCTGGAGGGCCGTTCCTATCAGGTGATCCCACAGGTACCACGCAGCCAGCGGCTCTCGCCGGAAGCGCTCGGCAATTACTACGTGGCGACCAGCACCGGCCAACAAGTGCCGCTATCGACGGTGGTGTCGATCGAAACGTCGACCGCTCCGAATTCATTGACCCACTACAACCAGCTTGACTCGGCGACCTTCTCGGCCGTGCCGATGCCCGGCGTAACCGTCGGCCAGGCCGTCGACTTCCTTGAAGGTGAAGCCAAGAAGCTGCCGCAGGGCTTCAGCCACGACTACCTTGCCGACTCCCGGCAATACGTGCAGGAAGGCAACCAGCTCGCCGTCACCTTCAGCTTCGCGCTGATCATCATCTTCCTGGTGCTGGCGGCACAGTTCGAGAGCCTGCGCGACCCGTTGGTCATCATGATCTCGGTGCCGATGGCGATTGTCGGTGCGTTGATCCCGCTGTTCTTCGGCGCAGCAACCATGAACATCTACACGCAGGTGGGTCTGTTGACCCTGGTCGGCCTGATCACCAAGCACGGCATCCTGATGGTGGAGTTCGCCAACGAGCTCCAGCTCAACGAACGGCTTGACCGCCGCTCGGCGATCGAGATGGCGGCTCGCATCCGACTGCGGCCGATCCTGATGACGACGGCCGCGATGGTCACCGGCCTGATCCCGCTTCTGACCGCGACCGGCGCCGGGGCGGCCAGCCGCTTCTCGATCGGGCTCGTGGTTGTCGCTGGCATGTCGATCGGCACGCTGTTCACCCTGTTCGTGCTGCCGGCGGTCTATGTGGTGCTCGCGGCCGACCACCGTCCCCCAGGCCAGATCCGTGCGGAACAAGCAGCTCGAAGAGCTGAGTCTCGGCTCGAAGGCGATGCGGCTGACCTGAGGGCGCTCGATTGAAGATCCAAAACGGCAATGGCCATTGCCAAGGCGCATCCGCGCCGAAGCAAGTGCTAGTTGTGGCAGAGGGGCGCTACCATTGGGCAGGCTTGCGCCATAAGTCCGTGCAATCTTTAATGATGGTCGATATTGACGGCCAACAAATAAGCATACGTCAGCAACCCCCGCGGTCGAGTTTTGATGCTAGAGTTAGTCCAAGATATTTTTTCGATTGAGGCAGCGAGCTCGATGCCCTCACCCGAGGGATCGACCATCTGCTTCAACTGGTTGGCTTGATTGACACACCTCTCCGGAAGCTGCGAACGTCCGACCGTTCAGGCTGAAAGGCCTCAACTAGTACTGGCACGGCGCTCGCAGGATTGCTGTCGCCACATACGAAAACATCAACGGCCGCGTAGGACCTCTCAGGCCAAGTATGTAAGGTCATGTGCGATTCAGCCAACAACGCTATTGCCGAGACGCCGTTGCCCGGACAAAACTTATGAACATGGAGGTGGAGTAATGTCGCACTCGCCGCATGGATGGCTTTTCGGATGGCGTCTTCCGCAAGGTCCGGATCGTCGAGGTTTTTCGCTCCCCATAGCTCGATGAGCATATGCGTCGCACCGGTTGAAAGAGCCGGTGGTACTTCCTCTTCGTTATCAATAATCATTAAGCAATCTCCGTTGAATTGACGGCTCAATAAGAAGAGCTGTTCGGGATCTAGGTGACGAGGTGATCAGCCCGCGTGTTTTGCCGGTACGTGAATGACCTCAAAACCGCCGTCGAATCCGACAACTGCGATGACCTTAGGCAACTGATTTGTGCCTTTGAGCCGACGCCGAGTCCTTGATGTGGCGATCAGCTGCTCGAGCACCATCGGCTTGGCGGTGATTGGCGACAAGATGTCCCTCGTCCGCCTTTGAGCGCTTGACGACTGCCCTCCAGCGGCTGTGGAAACGACGCTGGTCTCGTGGAAACGGTAACATGTGTTTGCATTGGATCTTGCACAATCGATGTTACCGCTTGAGTGCCATAGGAATCCGCAGCCCTGCGAGGGCCAAGTCCGCTTTCATGAGGAGAGCACCAAACCAAAGTCCAGGCGCCCGTTGGTTGCGGGTGCCATGCGGACTCACGCGTGTCGACTACAAGATCCGGTAGGTGCCAACGCCAATTTGGGGCCCTAGGCTGCGGCCGCGTTCCCCTGACGATCATCGAGGTAACAGTAGTGAACGCAAAGCACGGGAAGCTAAGAAACGGACAAACCGGCACACTATGACCGGCCGATACCGGGGGCTACGCGCTGCATACCCTCAATCAGGATCGTCGGTGTTCTGATTAAGGGCCCCAGAAGGCGACGGATGGGGGACGCGTATGCCTAGCCGAGATCTATCCAAAAAAAATCAGTTTGTGGAACGTCAACCGATCGAGGCGATCACGGCGATCGATCGCCTTGCGAGATCGGATCCGGAGAGAATTGCGCTGCGAAGCGGCGCAGACGAACTCACCTACGAGGCGCTGCGACTAAGATCGGATGCCCTCGCAAGGAGGCTACGAGAGCATGGCGCTCGGGGCGCGGTCATCGGATATTGGGGGGAGCGCGGCTTCGACTGGGCGACGGCGGTGGTCGCAATTTTGAAGGCCGGATCAACGTACTTGCCGCTCGATCCATCCTTACCGGATTCACGTACGTCGTTCATAATTGAGCAGAGCCGCTGTGCTCTGATTATTGGCCCCGACCAGCAGCATTCGCTCAGCCTGTTCCGGTCGAGCAGCAAAGGCTCCACCCAATTCATGCCGATAGAGGCGGCGCTGCGTGAGGGCCAGCCTTCGTCGTTCGTGCCATCATCGAGCGCGGATGAACTCGCCTATATTCTGTTTACGTCTGGTTCGACGGGCCAGCCCAAGGGCGCAATGATTGCGCATGCAGCCTTAAACAATCATTTGACGGCAAAAATTGATGCCCTGGCCCTCACTCGGACGGATTGCATCGCGCAGACGGCATCGCATTGCTTTGACATCTCGCTGTGGCAACTTCTGTCAGGGCTTTGCGTCGGAGCCAGTATCGCGATCATTGATGATGCGACACTGAAATCGCCAGTATCTCTTCTTAAAGCAATTCAAGGGCACAGCGTGACGGTTGCTCAATTCGTCCCGTCAATGCTTGCAGTATTTGTTGAATATCTGCAGCCCCTTGCGGCGGCTGAGAGAGCCCTGGAAAGTTTGCGGATTATCTCTACGGTTGGAGAACCGCTGACACCCGGACTGGCGCGCGCATGGCTTGCCTTATATCCGCAGGTCCCCATTCTCAACCACTACGGGCCGACCGAGTGCGCCGACGGCGTTACGCACAATCTGGTTTCAGTACCGCCCGCGGTGGCTGACACTTATGTGCCGATCGGCAAGCCGATTGCGAACCTTGAGGTCTATGTCACCGATGGATCTCGTCTGTGCGACACGGGAGAGGTCGGCGACATCTGTGTGAGCGGCGTGGGTGTCGCGGCTGGTTACGTCAACGACGATGTTCGCACCAAGGATGCCTTTGGGCCAAACCCGTTCTCCAACAACCCGGGGTTCCGGCGCCTATACAGGACAGGTGATCTCGGGCGCGTCCGTTCCGATGGTCTCTTGGAATGCCTCGGTCGACGGGACCGTCAGGTCAAAATCCGTGGGCACAGAATTGAGCTGGGAGAGATCGAGGCCCGCCTCTGTGCCCATCATTCGGTACATGGCGCTGTCGCGGTCGCCTCCGTCTGCGCAGGCGTAAAACTTATGGCGCGAGACATAACAAGCGCGGAGCGGGAAACTGGATCGAGACAGCTAATCGCGTATGTGTCGGCTCCGGCTGAAGTGACGGAAACCGAGCTTAAGAACTTTGTTGCCGAAACGCTTCCGACCTACATGCTCCCGGAAAGGATCATCCACGTCGGCTGTATTCCGCGGACCAGAAACGGAAAAGTCGATTTTGGCGCATTGCCGGACCCGACCAGTGTTCGTCCTTTATTGCCGACGCCGTTCGAGGGGCCGCGAACAGAGCTCGAAGCCAAGCTGTGGCAAATTTGGGCAGGCGTTCTGCGCATTGAGAACATTGGCGTGAATGATCAGTTCATAAGCCTCGGCGGCGACTCGCTCCGAGCAATGCTCATATTGGGTCAATTGCAGACCCAGCTCGGAGTGAGAACGGATTTCAGGCTGGTCCTGAATGGAACTGTACGGTCTCTTGCGGCTTCGATCGCGTCCCGAGTCGAATCCAAACCGTGCACAGCCCCCGCGTACGGAAAGCTTGCGCGAGCACCTCTAACGCGAGTTCAGGAACACCTATGGTTTCTTTCCCAGCTCGATCCGTCTGCCAGGAACTACATCATTCAAGGCGGCCTGCGAATAAGAGGCTTCATCGATCTGGTCGCATTCAACCGTGCCTGGACCGATGTCGTTCATTTCCATCAGGCACTTTCTGCGCGCTTTATCGACGAGGATCGTCCGGTTCAGCTTTTTGATGATCCGCAATGCGCAAATCTTGGTTTGACTGATGCATCTCATCTCACGGCACAGCAAGCCGAGGAGCTGATCGCAGAGTTACGGCAAACAGAGCTGAGCGGTAGCTTTGATCTCAGCCAAGGTCATCTGTTTCGCGCGCGCATGATCCGTTTTCGCCCTGACCACCATCTGATACTGATCACCGCTCACGAAATTATTATCGATGCTTGGTCCATCTCTGTTCTGCTCAGAGACCTTCGACAAAGATACCTGGATGCCGCGGCGTCCATGCCAAAGGACCGCGCCTCGCTTTCGACCTACGCGGTCTGGGAAAAACAGCACGCGACCCCAGAGACGCTGGCCAACCAACGCAGCTATTGGCGCCGTCAGATTGGTGATGATCCGCCGGTGCTTTCGCTTGGAACAGGACAAGCGCGACCGCGGACGAAGTCTCACCGCGGCGCCTCGCATGCGGAGCTGCTCGGCAGCGAGCTCTCCAATCAGGTACGGGAGTTTGCGCGCCAACATAGATGCACAACGTCGACAACGCTCCTTGCGTGCTTCAAGCTGCTGCTACGGATGTACAGCGGTCAGGACGATATAATCGTCGGCATACCGCAAGTCGTACGGGATCAACCCGGCAGTGCCGACATTGTCGGCTTTTTCCTGAATATGCTGCCAATCCGTTCCGCGATCGATGTCGGTCAGTCCTTTGCGGTTCATGCCTTGCGCGTCCAGGGCCTGGTCAGCGATGCCATCGCAAATTCGGCATACCCGTTCGGTTGGATGGTAAGGGATAGCCGGCTATATCGCGAAGCGGAACGATCGCCGATCTTCCGGGTCATGTTCAACATGTACTCCGAGGCCGCGGAGCCACCGGATCAGCATGAGTGCAATCTGACATTCCGCGAATACGACACCGGCTATGTAAAATTCGATCTGACCTTGTACGCACAAGATCAGGGCGATGAAATCGCTCTCCAGCTAGCATATGCCGAAGACATCCTCTCCAGAGATCTCATCGTCCGTATGGCTGATAATATGCGCTGTCTGATTGCGGCCTGCGTTGAGAATCCACTTGCGCCCGTTAAGGATCTGAGCTGTCTCAGCGGGGCGGATGTCGTTATGCTGGACTCGCTGCACGGCTCGGCGCAGTCATACGCGACTGAATGTCCACTGGTCGAAGCGTTCGAGCAAATCGGCGCCTCTCATCGCAGCCAAGTGGCATATTTTGGTGATTTCGGTGAGATCACATTCGGCGATCTGCGTGAGCGCGTAACAGCAATCAGGTCCTTACTGGAGGCGTCTGAGGTGGGGGCTGGCGACAGGGTCGCCATGCTGGTCGACCGGTCGCCTGACGTCGCCGCTGTTATTCTTGCGGCACGAGCCTTGCAATCCATCGTTGTCCCCATATCGCCGGATTATCCGCGTGATCGGATGGACCATATCCTGCGAGATAGTCGGGCAAAGGTTTTGGTTCACGCAAGTACCACTGACCTTGGTTTTGACCTGCCGTCGATTTGCCTGTTGACCCTAGAAGGGTGCGGCACGCTCGCGCACGAGTCTGAGTGCGGCGACAAACCATCAGATCAGGGAATTGCGAGCCTTATATACACGTCGTCCTCGACCGGGAGGGCGAAGGGGGTTCTCATACCGGAGTCGGCAATTCTTAATCGACTGAACTGGATGTGGCGAACCGCTCCGTTCGAGCGCACCGACGTGATGGTTGTCCAGAAGTCCGCATCACTCGTTGCGTCCGCTTGGGAATACTTCGGTGGACTTCTAAGAGGTGTGCCTGCGCTGATCCTGACCCGTAGGCAGTTGCTGGATCCAGATCTGCTGTTGAGCACGTTGGCGGAACGTCGCGCGACACACTTATTTGCCTCGCCGCCACTCCTGAGCGGCCTCGTTGCCTCCCAAGAGCGGCAGCCAAGATCCACTTCCTTGCGGTTCGTCACAAGCAGCGCTGAAGCGATGTCATCTTCGCTCCCAGTTCGCTGGCGTACGCACTTCCCGGACGTGCCGTTGTGGAACTTCTATGGTGCCACGGAATGTGCGTCCAACGCCGCAGTCTACAAAACGTCGGATGCCGACGACGGCGTGTCGCTCGTCCCCGTTGGGCGCCCAATCGATAACGTCAAACTCTACGTGCTCGATGCCGCGTTGAAGAGAGTCCCTGTCGGAGCCGCCGGTGAGCTCTGCATCGCGGGGCGCTGCGTAAGCGCTGGGTACTGGAGGGATCAAGAGCGGACAACACGTTGCTTCGTGCCAAATCCTTATGGTGACGGACAGTACAGCGTCCTTTATCGAAGCGGCGATATTGCCCGCATCTCAACCAGGGGCCTTCTCGAGATTTGCGGCCGATCGGACAATCAGATCAAGGTACGGGGGCATCGGATTGAGCTGGAGGAGGTGGAAAAGGCTCTTGAGTCTCATCCCGCAATCACAAAGGCCGCGGTCGCTGCAGATGGCATGGACGGCGATCGTCGTTTGATCGCCAGCGTGATCCCCGCGCGCGACAGTCTAAGCTCGGAAGAGATTGTCGCCCATCTTAAGCACTCATTGCCATCCTACATGACTCCCGCCGCCTTCCGTTTTGTTGACAATATCCCCCTCACGACAAGCGGAAAGATAGATCGTGCGGGCTTGTCGTCCGTTCCTTACCGCGAGGTCGGACCTGCTCCATCTGTCGAGCCCCGCACGAGGAAGGAGCGTATTCTTGCTGGGATCTGGCAGGATCTATTGGACGTCGAGCGGGTCGGAATTGATCAGGTCTTCTTTGATATCGGTGGAGATTCTCTTCTAAGCGTGCGCTGCGTCACGTTGGCGCGCAAAGCCGGGCTGAATCTTACTGTTGACCGACTCTATCGAACGCCGACAATTAGGGAATTGGCGGCAGATGGAGCGACGGTTGCACTCCATACCGCCCCTTCCGTGGACGGGTCGTTGCCGGTTACCCCCGCAATCGCATCTTGGAAGCCTCTTGTCGGCTTCGATGAGCACTACAACATAGGCGATCTGTTCTTCCTGCCCGGCGGGATGCTGGATATCCGGCTGCTGGAGCGCGCCCTTGCTCATGTCATGGATAGGCACGAAGGCCTCAGGCTCCGTATCGCCCGAACCGACGATGGTCTACGTCTGACGATCGCAGCTTCCGTGGCCGAACGTCTCGTGGAGGAGATCAATCTTGGCGGATTGACCAGCCTGCGGCAGCGTAAGGCAATCGAGAGCATCTCAGCAAGACGTCAACATATGTTTCGTTTTGACGGCCAGACGCCTCTTGTTAACGTCACGGTGTTCCGCACATCGGAAAGCGGCGATTACTATCTTCTGGTCTTGATGCATCATTTTGTAGCGGACGGGATAGGCTATCGACTGTTCCTTGAAGCATTGGATGCGGCCTACGACGCTCTTGGCTCAGGCCACGCCGTAAGCGGCCCCGAGACCATGCAAATGCTCTCTCCATGGTTGAAGCGCCTTGAGCAGTACGCGAACAGCGAGGCGCCAGCCGAACTCGAATACTGGGAGAGGATCGACTACGATCGGTTCAATTTACATGTCAGCCCCACGTCGGCGGGTAGCGCGAGCTTTTCGCAAGTGACCGCGAGAGAGCTTCACTATGCACGCCTTGAAGGTCGAGCGGATGACGCGAATTGCCGGGTCCTTTGGGAAGATCAGGCCAAGCATCATCTGGAGATTGGCAAAGAAGCGACAGCTGATCTGCTCAATATTACAGCCAGATCGACGCATTGTAAGGACATCGACGTATTTCTTGCCGCGATATCCGGCGCCTGTGGGCGTGTTTTCGGCAACTATTCGCTCTGGATTGATAGCCTTACCTCGACCCGAGGTCGGCTGTTTGAAGATATCGATCCATCGCAGATCATTGGCCATATCAGCGAGCTCGTTCCGCTTTCCTTGAGTCTCGCCGGAACGGAGGCTCGTCCCGATCGTGCTCGTTCAATAAACCGCCAGCGCAATGCCCTGCCGCGCAGCGGAGTAGGATTTCGGGTTTTGAAATTTGTAAACCGAGATCCAGCCGTGCGGAGCCGGATCGATCGTCTGCCCTTACCTAAAATCGGACTGAATTATCGAGCGGGTTTGCAGCACCATTTTCCGCGCCGCCTCCTAGCCCAGGACCCGTCTCCAATCTGGATCGGCGAAGACATGGATGAAGCCGCCGCGAGCCACCTCTTCTGGTTCGACGTCGGATATCAAGCCGGCCGTCTACAGATTGAAACAAGGTATGATCCAACCCAGATCGGTTATGAGGTGACCCATAATCTTTGCACGGTGTTGCAACAGGAGCTGTTGCTGACGATCAGCGAATTCGGAAGAGCCGGCGACACCGTCATCCATGAATGAGCCGGATGCGGAAGTAGCGGTCGAGTGCGATCGAGATGTGATGGCAAAGAAGAAGCAGAACATCGATCTATCGGATCCCAATCTGGCGAGCCTTATCCTGCGGCTCGCAATTCCGTCTATTGTTGGCCTATCGATCAACGCGGTACAGCAGGCCGTCAATGCGATCTTTGTTGGTGCACTTGGTGCGCAGGCGATCGCAGCTGTCAGCATGACCTTGCCCGTCGTGGTCCTGCTGACGGCAGTCGGTCAGGGAATCGGTGTTGGAACAGCCTCGTTCATATCTCGCCATCTTGGTGCTGGTGAGTACCTGGAGGCAAGTAGGGGCGCGAGTACCGCGCTGGCCCTGGCCGCTCCGATTGGTATCATGTTTACGGTTCTCTTACTGCTAAACTTGCGACGGATCTTCGTAACGCTCGGGGCAACTCCAACCATCATGCCCGTGGCGCTCGACTATGCGGCGACGCTATTGTTCGGGTACACCCTGATGCTTCTAAACATCGTCAACGGCTTCATCGTTAGAGCCGAGGGCAACACACGTTTCAGCATGTGGACGATGCTTACCGCCTTCATACTGAACGCGGTGCTCGATCCGGCCTTCATCTTCTTACTCAACCTCGGTGTGCGAGGCGCAGCCCTCGCAACGCTGGTATCTCAGATCGCTGCCATTAGCCTCTACATTGCGCATTTTGCGAAGCTAGGCGGGATAGTCCTCGTCAAGATTTCTTACGTCTCATTGCAAACAAGTCGCATCAGACAGATCGCGTTCATAGGTGCGCCAGCCACCATGACCGGCATTTTGTCTGCCACTGCCTCCATGCTCCTGTACGGAGCTGCTGCGCCGTTCGGAGACGACTGCATCGCGGCCATGGGAATAGCTGTGCGATTGCTGACGATCGGCGCACTGCCTGTCACCGGCTTTTGTATGGGCTCTCAAGCTGTCCTGGGTTTCGGTTGGGGCGCACGCGATCTTCCCCGCGTATGGAAGGCCGCAAAGCTCATGCTGTCCATAACTGTCGCGCTCTCGGTTGCGTATTCCGCGGCCGTTGTGAGTTTTGCCCGACCTTTGGTCAAACTGTTCAGCGATAACGAGAACGTCACTGAAATTGCCGTCTTGTCCTGTATCGTTTTCCATCTCTTTTTTTGGCTTTTTGGTATTGAGAGTTTCGTGACGACGATGCTTCAGTCGTTCGGGAGAGCACGCCTCAGTGTGATCGTATCCTTGGCGAGGCACGGGTATTTCTTCATACCGGCCATACTGGTGTTGCCGGTCATATCGGGTTTCAACGGACTGTTGGCCAGTCAAGCAATCGCTGAGCTGGGTGCTGGAATGATTGCAATCATTGTCATGTTCCAGCAGTTTGCGGAGCTCAAACGAGCGCTCCGGTACGCTACTTCAAGACCGATCGATATCGCGGGTTGACCTGACAATGGACATCATTGCGGACCGGAGCATTGAGCCTACAGAACTGTGGAGGTGGTGCTCTCCAAGAAGTGACGCACGTAGTGTGCAAGAGCCATGCAGCTATGGTGGTAGTTTTCGGCCTGTTCACTTGTGGTGCTCGTGCGGCTGGGCTTCTAGGGTTGTGTCCGGAACGCGGCTCTTCGCTCATCGCCCGCTCCATATTGCCTTCCACGAAGCGGCCCTTGGTCCGCTACGCGGTTGAACCGCTCACGCCAACACTCGCGGCGATCTCCTCGTCGCCCGGCTCGGCATCAGCGGCCAGCAGAACCTGTACACGTGAACAAGGTCCATCAGGCCATCACCTCGGGGTCGAGCTCGGAAGACGAGGTGTGGCTACATCTCGAAATGAAATGGAGACCGAGCACGGGGTGATCTGAGTCTGAGGCGTCGGCGAAGACAGCGTCAAGGCGTTCACGGACTTCACAATCGAAAACCTGATCGAGCTGATCAGGTTCTACAATGAAAGTCGTGGACCGCTCGTCCGGTGACTCTGCGGCCTGCGCCGAATGGATACGCGCCAGGCGTTGAAGGTAACGCTTAAGCGGACCGATACTCCAGGCAACACCGCGAGATGAGCCCTCAATCGCTACGAATTGGCTGGCTGTGGCAGACGGATCGAACCTGAAAATGGCAGGACTGCGTCTGACGTTCCACCTTGCAGAGAGTTAGTGACGTCCGAACTGCGGCGGGCGCTCTGACATCAAACGATGGTTTGGACGGCTCCTGGCCTTTACCTTCAGTAAATCGATTGCAAGCTTTCGGGCTTGAACAGCCCGAAAGTGCGCAGCTTGATTCTCGGTTTCGCCCGACTCCAGCCCCACGACCGCGATTTCGTCATCTATAGTCGCGGCTTCGGAAGCTTAGAGCAGCGAGCGAGCAGTTTCAATCAAACTTGTAGGAGGCCTGCAGAAATGTGCCCCATCTTTCCATGCGATAGTTCGCAGGATTAGGTGCTGCGGTGACAGGAGAACTGTCCTCCGTCTCGGAACGGGTGTCGAGTTCCTTACTATGTCTTGAAGTCCACATAGCCCAATACCGGGCGCCGACGCCGACGCTGAAATTGTTGGTGAGGAAATAAGACAGGACTCCTTCGACCTGCACACCACCGCCACCGCCCCCGCGCTGATTCTCGAAAGTCGTCAATGGGCGCCTCAGATGGTTGTCGCGCCCCTGGAAATCTGTCCAGGGCAGGTAGGCAACATCGGCGCTGACGCGCCAACGGTCGAGCAACACGGTCTCAGCGCTGAGGCCGATTCGCAGCGCATTCCAATCAGTGTCCTGGCTGCCCACGACCACCTTACCGCCGACGGCTTGATGGCACGGCGGCGAGGAGGCGATCTGCGCGCATCCTGTCGTGTCAGATTTCTGGCCGTAATAGGTCCAGCCCATAAACCCGCCAACCTTGAAGGCGGTCCCGCGCAAGAAATCGTAGCCCGCATCGGCCGTGTAGTACGTGAACCTTCCGTTCGTCTGGCCCGATGTCGTGTTGGAATAGGCGAAGGTGTCAGCACCCCAATCTTCATCGTTCGTATTGCCGTTGTTGAAGCGCCCCATCCCAATATTGCCCTTCAGAAAGATCCCCCACGGGCTGTCCACGCGTTCGAACAACTCACCGGAGATCCCATCCAGATTGTGATACGTGATCCTTGATTCGAGATCGCTCCCTGTGACTTCGCCCCCGTGATTCCATTGAAACCTTCCGCGACTCAGCCAGAATCGTGTGCCGCTTTCCAGCGACCATCCCTGAGTAAAGGCAGTCGGCAGCGCGCTGACGGGCGGCGTCGCCGCCTGTAGCGGCGTATCGAACCATCCCGGCGTCCGCGGGTCGGCACCGAAATGGTAGTTCAGAGCAATTTTGCCGATGTGATAGCTGCTGGACAGGTGGGTGATGTTGGCAGGGACCGTTGCCAACGGAAGCTGTACAGTCGGAGGGGTTGCCACACCGGGTCCGCCGAACCACAAATAGTCGTACTCAAGTCCAACGGACCATGCAGGCGTGAGCGCTTGCTCAACGCCGGCACCGATTGTGCCGCCGAACCGACCGTACTCGAAATGAGTGGCATTCTGTGACGCCAAGCCATCGGGGTGGTCTTCGCTACGAAATTCGTCGTTGTTGACGACATCGCCCTGATTGTGTTGCCAGGCCACACCTCCCTTGAGATAAGCCAGCGTATGGCCCTGCGAACCAAACGCATAACCCAGGCGACCGGTCCCGGTGACAAAGACGTTCGGACTCGCATTGCAGGTTGCGCTCACAACAGATCCGGAGACGGCAAAACAGGTATTCGTGCCGTCGGACGCGGCGCCACTGGCATCCACTTCAACGCCAATGACCCAATTGGCCTTCTGCCAATTGTAGCCGATCTGGCCTCCCTGCAGGAACACTGGGGTATCGACGACATCCCCATAGATTGACGGACCATACGGATCACTGAATGATGTCCGGCCGTAGCCGCCGCCAACGTGCGCGCCAAAATATCCTCCGGTCCAGCTCCACAGGACCGGTGGGACTTTTACTGCCGGCTTAAGATCTGCCGAATTGACCGCACCGCTTGCAACGAGCGCAATTGTTGCTGCACCCCAAGAAAGAACTCCAGATCGCATCTCACCTCACGAAACACAACGCGCGCGCCATCTTGCAACCAAGCCCGAATGGCCGATGTTGTTGGCGCCGCCTCCACGCCGTCTAAGGTCTGCAGGATCTAGGCCAGTGCACACGACGCGTACTGCCTGCGGTTTTTCGTTGGCGATGTCGTTTTCTCCTCTCAAGGATGGCGGATTTGAAGCGCGATGCGTCTGATGACGGACACAAAACGCGTGCCGCATGCTCGGCGATTCCGAATTGAATACGTCACCGCTCTCTTGCGAATTGGTTCGTCTCAAGGTCGGCGGGCGCTCTGACAACAAAGATCGATTGGAATAACGCAGCACCGCCCCAACGGCGGCCTGGCCGTCACCTTCAGTAAATCAATGCAAGCTTGCGGGCTTGAAAGGCCCGAAAGCTTGCAGCTTTATTCTTGGTCTCCACCTGAATCGAATCCTGGGATCCGCGATTTCGTCATGTATAGTCGCGGCTTCCGTAGCTTAGAGCGGCGAGCGAGCAGTTTCAGTCAAACCTGTAGGAGGCCTGCAGGAACGTACCCCATCGCTCCATGCGATAGTTCGCAGGAAAGGCCCCCTCGGCAACTGGAGAGCTCCCCTCCTTTTGGGCTTTATTGGGGAGTATCTCGCTATGTTTTGGAGTCCACATGGCCCAATAACGGGCGCCGACGCCGAGGCTGAAGTTATCGGTGATGAGATAAGACAGGATCCCTTCGACCTGCACACCACTGCCACCGCTCCCGCGTTGATCGCTGAAGAACGTCAAATCCCGCAACAGATGGTTGTCACGGCCCTGGAAGTCTGTCCAGGGCAGGTAAGCAACATCGGCGCTCACGCGCCAACGGTCGAGCAACATGGTTTCAGCACTCAGACCGACGCGCAGCGCATTCCAATCAGTGTCCTGACTGCCGATGACCATCTTTCCGCCGACTGCTTGATAGCATGGCGGCGAGGACGCGATCTGCGCGCATCCTGTCGTGTCAGATTTCTGTCCGTAGTAGGTCCAGCCCATAAACCCACCGACCTTGAAGGTGGTGCCGCGCAAAAAATCGTAGCCCGCGTCGGCCGTGTAGTACATGAACCTTCCGTTCGTCTGGCCCGATGTCGTGTTGGAATAGGCGAAGGCAGCGCCCCAATCTTCATCGTTCATGGTTCCGTTGTTGATGCGGCCGAAGCCGATATTGCCCTTCAGGAATATCCCCCACGGGCTGTCCACGCGTTCGAACAACTCACCGGAGATCCCATCCAGTTTGTGATAGGTGAGCCTTGATACGAGCTCGCTCCCGGCGCCCCATTGAAACCTTCCTCGGCTCAGCCATAACCGTGTGCCGCTTTCCAACGACCAACCCCGAGTGAAGGCAATCGGCGACGCGCTGACAGTCGGCCTTGCCCCGTATGGCGGCGTATCAAACCAGCCCGGCGTCCTTGGATCGGCATCGAAATGATAATTCAGAGCAATTTTGCCGATATGATAGCTGCTGGACGGGTGGGTGATGTTGGCTGGGACCGTTGCCAACGGAAGCCGTGCGGTCGGAGGGGTTGCCACACTTGGTCCACCAAACCACAGATAATCGTACTCAAGTCCAACGGACCATGCAGGCGTGATCGCCTGCTCGACGCCGGCGCCGATTGTGCCACCGACCCGACCATACTCGAAATGAGTTGCATTCTGTGGCGCCCAGCCAAATTCGTTGTTGTTGACGACATCCCCCTGGTTGTGTTGCCAGGCCACACCTCCTTTGAGATAAGCCAGCGTATATCCCTGCGAGCCAAACGCGTAACCGAGCCGACCGGTGCCGGTGACAAAGAGGTTTGGGCTCGCATTGCAGTTTGCGCTTACAATTGATCCAGAGGCGGCAAGACAGGTATTTGCACCGTCTGACGCGGCGCCACTGGCATCCACCTCAACGCCAAAGACCCAGCGGTCCTTCTGCCAATTGTAGCCCATCTGGCCTCCCAGCAGGAACACTGGGGTATCAACGACGTCTCCGTAGAGTGACGGACCATACGGATCACTGAATGATGTCCGGCCGTAGCCCCCACCAACGAGCGCGCCGAAATATCCTCCGGTCCAGCTCCACCGCACCGGTGGGACTTTTACTGCCGGCTTAAGATCTGCCGAATTGACCGCTCCGCTTGCAACGAGCGCTGCTGTTGCGGCACCCCAAGAAAGAACTCCAGATCGCATCTCACCTCACGAAACACAACGCGCGCGCCAGCTTGGAACGAGGCCCGAATGGACGATGTTGTTGGCGCCGCTTCCACGCTGCTTGTAGTGTGCAGGATCGAGGCCAGCAGACGCGATGCGCACCGCCTGCGGTTTTCGCTGGCGATGTCGTCTTCTCCTGTCAAGGATGGCGAATTTGAAACGCGATGAGTCTGATGACGGACACAAAGCGCGCGCCGCATGCTCGGCGATTCAGGATTGAATACGTCGCCGCTCTCTTGCGAAATAGTTCATCTCTTGCTCCAGCGGCCTCGCAAGCTTGCAATTATTGTTCTTTGAGCTGGAAGGGCAATGCGAACCCTCAGCGGCCAAGGCGACTAGTGAGAACTTACGTTCGAGGATCACGCATCTCGAATGATTAAGCGCTTCGGGGGCGTAAAGTATCGATACTTGCCGGCGAGCGTGCCGTTAACGAACTGCAAGCCGTGATTGCCATAAATCATATCCTCACGCACGTATCCGTCGGATATGGCTTCTTGATTATTGCCTCCAACTGTCTTCTGAGTGATTGTCATCATCTGCCCGCCTGATGGCCAACCAAACATTTCAATTGCAGCAGCGCGTTGTGTGCCAAGTTTCAAGTTATCAAACTGTTTGGCCGGGATTACTCCGGCTGCCTTAATGGGCTCAGCTCTCATTCGCGAGAGATTTTCAGATCCAATTGGCTTACGAGCCACAACTTTCTCGATGCAGTGAGAATGAATTGGAATGCCGGGGTGCGAGTCCCATTTAATGTAGTGATCGGACCGTAAGATCTCCCAGCCGCCTTGCGCATAGATCGCCGCAAGCTCTCCACGCGAGAACGATTTCTTGTGACCGCATGCCAAACTCTCCTCAGGGATAGGATGATCTGCTTGATCAAGCGTGTTGGTGAAGCAGTGGAACCCTCCAGGCCGTGTCCGATCCATCAATTCCGTCACGAGGGGCCTCCAGATGGTCCGTTCCGTAAAATGCAACACGCAGTGCGCTATAAAGACGTCGAGGTAAGCAGGCGACTGGAATGTTTCAACAGGAGCGACAGCGCTCGTTATATTCACGCCCAGAGCTCCTGCGAGCCGATTCAGTTTGGAGATAGCGGCTTCAGATATATCGCTTGCGACGACCTGATGACCAAGCTGGGCCAAATAGAGAACGTTGCGTCCCTCGCCGCAACCGAGCTCGACGATCACACTCTTGGCGCGCAGAGCCGGGGTTATCTCGAAGATTTCGGGACTCGGACCACCCATACACGACACGTCGTGGTCAGCGTAGCCCGAATCCCACCAAAAGGGTGAGTCCTTCGCCATCTTTTGCATGCCGGACCTTACGCTGCCTGATATTGCTGCTCGAGGGCCGCCATCCTGGCGGAGTAAAACATCCGAGCTATGATGCTAGAGTACTTAAACCCCGTTCGAGTCAGTTGATAAGCGTCACCCTCTGCCAAATTCACGAGTTGCAAAGATTCAAGCGCCTCGAGTTCTTCGCTAAAATCAGCCGCGAGCGCTCGTCCGAATTCTGCAGCGTAATTACTTCTGCTCAAAGCTGACAACGTGAGGCCAAGCAGAACGTAACGACACCGAAGATCTTCCTGCGTCAGCCTGATTCCGTGCGAGGCTATCGCGTCGGGATCGAAGGGGCGAGCCGAGAAGGCGTTGATGATGGGCGAAGCCGCACTCGAGGCTACGGCGTAGTCCGTACTACAATGATATTGGCCAAAATAGCTTCTGGCGCCGGCCCCCAGTCCTAGCAGGGGCGTTCCCTTAAAATCCGACACCTCCTGCCGGTAGGCATGATCGCCAGCAATCCTGGTGAAGCGTGTGAAGGATTCCTGGCGGTAACCTTTGGACGCCATCAGTGCAACGTTCTGATCGTAGACCTCATACTTTTCCGCCTCAGAGAGGAACAGTTCAGGATTGTGCGCCTTCGACATAGTGATGCTCGTCATCGGACGAACAACAACGGGATACAGAGAGAGTGTCTGCGGCTCATAGTCGAGCACCCGGCCAAGCGAAGAGATCAAAGAGTCACGGGTTTGGCCACGCAAGCCGTAGATCAGATCAAGATTGACGTGAGAGAAACGCGCGATAAGGGCGTTGATTGCCGCTTTTGCAGTCTGGAGCGAATATGGCCTGCCAGAGTGCGCAAGCTCGCCGGGCTCCATGCTTTGGATACCCATGCTCATTCGGTCGACGCCAAGTGCCTTCAGGCAATCCAGGAGGTTGTTGTCGAAAGAGTCTGGCGTGCTCTCGACCGTCGTCTCACATCGCCGGCTTCGTTTTGGAAAGGCTGCATCGAGGGCGGCGAAAAGCGCGCCGAATTGATGCTGCGTCAGAAGAGTTGGAGTGCCGCCGCCGAAATAGATACTCGCAACCTCCCGATCTCCGAAGTATTCTCCATATCGAGCGATGTGCTCCACCAGTCGAGCAACGTAAGACTCCCCGGTCTCTCCTCCATGGCGCGTTGTAAGAAAGAGCGTGCAATAGGTGCAGCGATAGCGACAGAACGGAATATGGATATAGATGTTGATTTGCTTTGAGCGATCGGCCTGCTCAACGACATCGGTTATGCGGAGTGGCTGGGAAAAAGCCCGATATGCTCGCTTCGAAGGATAGCCGTAGACATAGGTTGGCAGCTCGTTGTTCGCTATGTTTGTCCGAAGAAAGTCCAGACGATCCATGACTTAACCCGTTGATTGCCAAAGCAGATGAACGCCTGAACGCCGTCTTCTCGAACGCCCTGGAAGCTGCTAATCCGCATTCATGATGGCGTTTGCGCCACTTATGTTCTTCAGATCCAACCGTGCGGCTTAGGTGCAAGACCAAACGTGCGCATATATGGCGACAGCGGCTGCTACACCAATCCGTCAACTGCGCCCACAAACGGTCAAAGGCCACCTTCGAAGTTGGGATCGCCTTTTTCAGGAGTTAGTTCGGTCACACCATAGGGTGGCATATCGGTCTTCATTGTTATCTCCTTCTCAAATGCGAAGATCAGTAAGTGAGGCCGGTTGGCTGCTCCTGCCGCCGCGCAATGAGCGAAACTCAAGAGTCGTGCCAATTCCGCAAGACAGGCCCCCAAAAAAGTCGTTCTGTATTGTGTTCGGCAGATTAACTGCGAGCGCAGCGGCACGTCCGCCGAACATCACTGTCGTGGACGCGATGCGATCGGATCCACTTGACCTCAGGATTAAGCACCCAGGCACTTCGGTCACCCGACGTAGCGGATCATGTTCGATTACCCGAGAATTTCCGTCGTCCTCAGGCTACCGCCTTGAGATATTGAGTGCGGTAGGTCCAGGGCGGTAGCTGGTCGACGCGATTTGGCCGTCCGTTGATGATACCTATCACTACATCGATGAACCAGGCGACAGGATTGGCGCCGAGCGCCTCAGGTTAAGCGGTCGTCTTTGTTAATCGCTCTTAAGGACAGCAGTCGATTCCGCGTCCCGCCCCCTAGGGGCGGCGCGATGCCGACGCTCCTGCGGCCGCTTTTGCTGGATGAGAAGCTGAGGCGTCCGTCTTGTCCATTCACGTTCGAGCTTTATCGGGCGACCTCGATCCGAACGAATCGAGTCTGCAATCGCGGAGCCGGTGCTGTCCTGGTGAGCGCGCGCTGGTGACTGTCATCACTACCAGCAAACGCAGGCTCTTGTTGATGTCCGACATTGTCGGGTTTGTAACAGCGGTCTGCGGCTAGGTCGGGATTACAACAATGTTCGGAGAGGCCGCTCGCGCGCACTATCTGCTTTCAAACGCACGGATCTGTTTCCCTGACGCAGTTGGCACGATCATTGCCAAACCTTGGCCGAGCGCCGTCAACGCCAGCAGGGAACTCCGAGGGGAGCATGCGTACCGTCACCACTCGCAAGGTCGCAGACATCACGGGCTCCGCTAAGCAACCTATCCGCAATAAGCTGCTTATCGAGCAAGCGCTGAAGGTCGACCCGGAGAAGACAGCGAAGAGGCGCGCTTGGCATGTCCGCTTCACTCGCATGCGCGTGAACGAGCCAGGCGGCGGCCCTAGGTTCATCCGCTGCAGGGACGCTAGGCAGTGCGACCTCTCAAAAGAGTTCGCAGCGGTATTTAGAACACTGCATTGTGTGGATGCATTAACGAGGGCTTCGGTGAAGAACGCTCTGCTGACGATTGGTTTCGGATTTCATCGTTCTCTGTCCGCGACATTCAAGCGATTGGTCAGGGCATGCTTCGGGACAGATCCATTGAATTGGCGCTCTGTCGCGCCTCTCCTCAACATTATCCATATCCTCAGGGTGGCGGCGCTGTGGCAACCGGTCGATGATCTCGCGCGGTATCTACCTGTCCACGTCACAGCGATTCTGCAGCCATCCAACACAGGCTGGCTCTACGCGGAGACGAACGGAACCGTCGCGGGAGCAGTCGCCCTTGGAATGATGTCGCCCGGACGTCTGGCTCAGATAGCCACAGCGCGGCCATTCTTGTGAGTCGGCTACGTAGCAGGAGGCATAGCATGAGAGTGCCGGCCAAACTGCCGTCCAGCCGACGCTTCGGCCTGACATTTTGCGCCGTATTTCTTGCGTTGGGCGCATGCGCGGCCATCAAGGGGAAAATCGCTGCCGCTTACGTGTCACTCTTTGCTGTTGGTGTCGCATTCGGCGGCGTAGCATTGACCGTCCCGCGAATTCTTGCGCCGCTCAACCTACTCTGGTTCTACTTCGGCGAGCTGCTTGGACGGATAGTCAGCCCGCTGGTTCTGGGCATCATCTATTTCGGGCTTCTAGTACCGATCGCCTTCGTCGCTCGCTTGCTCGGGCGCGATGAGCTTCATTTGAAGCGACGACCGGTCGCAAGTTACTGGATCAATCGTAACCCGCCAGGTCCGACAGCTCAGTCCTTCACACACCAGTTCTGAGGCGCATATGTTTCTCTTCATCAAGGAGCTCTGGGCTTTCATGCGTGTTCGCAAAAAGATGTGGCTCGGCCCCCCAATTCTTCTCATGGTTGTCATAGCCGCTTTGCTAGTTCTGGCGCAAGGCTCTGTCATGGCGCCGTTCGTTTACACGCTGTTTTGACCGGTGAATATCCTGGGTATCTCAGCCTACTACCATGACTCTGCCGCTTGTCTCGTCTCAGATGGCGAACTGGTAGCTGCCGCGCAGGAAGAGCGCTTTACGCGGAAAAAACAAGATCCAGGCTTTCCTGCCTGTGCGGCTCGTTACTGTCTCCGCGCTGCAGGGCTATGTCCAGCCGACGTCGACTACGTCGTCTTCTACGACAAACCCTTTAGCAAATTCGAGCGGATATTTGAAACCTATCTAGCTTTCGCGCCAAAGGGATTTAAGAGTTTCACAACGTCGATGCCGGTTTGGCTAAAGGACAAGCTGTTTCAAAGAACGTTGATTGCTGAGGCCCTGAAAGAGCACCTCGGGAATGATGTTGATTGGTCGAGGCGACTCCGCTTTTCAGAGCACCATCTCAGTCACGCAGCGTCGGCGTTCTTCCCGTCGCCATTTCACGAAGCCGCAGTGTTGACGATGGATGGTGTCGGAGAGTGGGCGACAACCTCGCTTGCGATCGGCAAGGGAAAGGACCTATCAGTCTACAAGGAGATTCACTTTCCGCATTCGCTTGGCTTGTTGTACTCAGCGTTCACTTACTACATCGGTTTCAAGGTGAACTCCGGTGAGTACAAGGTAATGGGACTGGCGCCCTACGGCGAGCCAAAGTATGTGCATCTGATAAAGGAGCATCTGATCAACCTCAAGGAGGATGGGTCATTCCACCTCGACATGAGCTTCTTTGACTACTGTACCGGACTAACAATGACCAATGGCCGCTTCGAGACACTATTCGGTGGTCCGGCCAGACGCCCGGAAAGTGGGTTGACGCAGAGGGAGATGGACCTAGCGGCCTCCATTCAGGCCGTTACCGAGGAGGTCGTCCTAAGGCTTGCAAAAGGAATCCGGACCACAACCGGCCAGAGAAACCTCTGCCTCGCAGGAGGAGTGGCGCTCAATTGTGTTGCGAACGGAAAGCTCATGCGGGAAAGGCTCTTCGACAACATCTGGATTCAGCCGGCTTCTGGCGACGCCGGCGGCGCAGTGGGCGCAGCACTCGCTGCCTACCATCTCATGCTTGAAAAGCCCAGGAGCATCCATGCGGGCGACAGCATGCACGGCGCGTACCTCGGACCGGAGTTCAGTCAGCGCGAAATTGAAGAGCGTCTAGGAAAGGTCGGCGCGGTATTCACGGCCGAATTGGATGAAGCACTGATTGACAATGTCGCACATGCTCTCGTCGACGGTAAGGCGGTTGGGTGGATGCAGGGTCGGATGGAGTTCGGCCCGCGTGCGCTCGGCGGACGTTCCATCATTGCTGATCCCCGCTCGCCGACCGTCCAGAAGCAGCTAAATCTCAAGGTGAAGTATCGCGAGTCCTTCCGCCCATTTGCGCCGAGTGTTTTGCGAGAGGAGGTGTCGCAATGGTTTCATCTTCATTCCGACAGCCCCTATATGCTCCTTGTGGCCGACGTGCTGAACACGAAGCAGTTGCCGATGTCGGAAAAGCAAAAGCAGCTCTTCGGCATCGATAAATTGAACGTCGCGCGCTCGGAAATTCCGGCTGTCACACACGTGGACTACTCCGCGCGCGTGCAGACAGTGCACAGCACGACCAATCCGCGGTTTCACAGGCTGATATCGAAGTTTAAGGAACTAACCGGATGTCCTGTTGTCGTGAACACCTCATTCAACGTGCGAGGAGAACCGATCGTTTGCAGTCCAGAGGACGCGTTCCGCTGTTTCATGGGAACAGAAATCGAAGTGCTGGCCGTCGGCAATTCGCTCTTACGGAAGGAAGACCAGAGCAGGTCGTTGATGAAGGACTATCGTAGTTGCTATGAACTTGATTAGAAAGCGAGGCCTTCAGGCTGTGCGCCAGGCAGCGGTCGTGATTTCTATTTCCTGTACGAACGATTTCGGCGCGCATTTCGAGGAAGACCATCCACATGGATGTCAAAATAAAAAACGCAATCTTCGGAATACTTTCAATAGCGACTAGCCTGATTATGGCTGCCGCCCTACTGGAATTCTATGTGCGTTTAACGCAGGCAGACGGCACCAATTTCGACATCGAAATGTGGCGTTACGCCAAAGACCTGAAAGTGGTTAGCGAGATACCCGGTGCAGGGCACGAACACACCCCTGGAAAGGGTGGGGTTTACATGGGGGTCCCCATAACGATCAACTCAGCAGGTTGGCGCGATCGCGAACATTCCATGGCGAAAGAGAATGGCACTGTTCGGATCATAATGCTTGGCGACTCCTTGACGTTTGGATGGGGCGCAAGACCTGAAGACGTCACATCATACCGATTGGAAAGGCTGCTGAACGCGAAGGAAAGAAAATTCGAGGTCATAAATACTGGGATTGGAAATGCGAACACAGCTATGGAAGCAACGTACTTCATGAAGAAGGCGTACGTATACAAGCCTGACATCGTCGTACTGAACTATTTTATCAATGACGCAGAGCCCACACCGCGAAGAACGGAGAATTTCTTTCTAGAGCACTTCTATTCAGCAGTATTCATCGCGGGTCGTTTCGATGTCCTTATGCGAACATACTTCGGCAGGGCTGATTGGCAGCACTATTACCGCGGTCTCTACCAAGAGAATGAACCCGGCTGGTTGGGTGCACAGGGTGCGTTGAAAGAACTTGCGAGCTATTGCAAGGCTCGAAACATCAAACTGATTGTAGTTAACTACCCGGACCTGCACGAGCTGTCCCCCTACCCATTTCAAGATATAACGAGTCTCGTAGCCTCCAAGGTGAAAGCTCTCGATATACCATTTCTGGACCTTCTTCCGGCTGTGGAAAATCAAGCCCCACAATCCCTCTGGGTCACGAAGACAGACTCCCACCCGAACGGTAAAGCGGCCGGACTCTACGCGGACTCAATTGCGAGAGTCCTAGTGACCCAAATTCCGGAAGACTTTCGAGGGTCTGTAAATTGAAAGAATTCTCTTCCACGGAAAACCCTATGGGAGCAGATGATGCACTGCTGAGAACATCCGTTGCGAGGATGAGGGTCATTCGCTTGACGGCCCTATTGAACGAAATATGGGTCATCCTTGGTGTTGCTCTTCTTTTGCTGACGATTCTGGAAGTATCGCTGACCTCTTACTATGAGAGAGCTGACAAGAGAGAACGTCAAAGTGCCGCCAAGGCTGCAGCCAATTCTGGGGTTTATGCCAACGCCGACCTCGCGGAAGAGTACTTCAAAGAACTCACCGATGCTAAACATCGGACGTGGGCTCCATATACGCAAACACGCGAAGCTGACTACAAGGGGAAGTTTATTAATGTAAACGACGGCACCAGAAGAACTTGGGATTCCGAGGCAATCAACGATGATAGGAGTACCGGGCTAAAAATATTCTTTTTTGGCGGGTCGACTTTGTGGGGGCTTGGATCTAGGGACGACTTCACCATTCCCTCACTTGTCGCCAAAATGTTAGCCGAAAATGGAATCGGCGCCAAAGTCACAAATTATGCAGTCATTGGAGATGTAACTACTCAAAGCTTGATTCGCTTCGTTATCGAATTGAGAAAGCGGAATGTTCCTGATTTGGTGGTTTTTTACAGCGGATCGGTTGAGGCGTTCTCCGCCTGTTATGAAGGAGAACCGGGCGTTCCGCTTGGCAACTCAAACCTCGAAAAAAGACCTCCTAAAAAGGAAGAAAAAGCGCGCATAAGTATAAGGTTAGAAAACTTCGCGCTAATAAGACTGCTCACCGGCAAAACACAGCTCGCGGGGTGCTCGAAGAAACTAGACGTACTCTCGGACGGCGCTCTGGATGTCTATCTAGGGAATGTTCGCTTTATAGAGGCGATTTCAAGGAGCTTATCCTTTAAAACGTTATTCTACCTTGAGCCCCAGCTGTCCGATAAAACACACAGGACAAAATATGAAGAGGATCAGCTGTTAAAATCAGAGAAACGGCTTCCAGGAAAAAACGATCTTTACTCTCTGATGAGAAGCAAGTTGGTCAAGAGAGAAGATCAGAGTTTGGAGAAAAACGTGATTCATGACTTACGTACTATCTTTTCCGATGTTGCCAGCCCAATTTACATGGACGGCGGGCATTATGGCGAGGATGGAAATGAGCGGATATCTCGGAAGATCGCAGCCGACATATTGGCACTATATGCTCCCGTGAAGTGAACAACTGAGCTGGTCGCGGTTGTCTGAATAGAGTTTTCAGCGCACCGCTCCGCGCTGATGGCCAAGAACAGCCGGGGCTACCACGGCATCCACCACCGACGTCAGCTGCGAGAAGCAGGCGGTAATTTCCAAAGAAGAAGTACAGGTTGTGCCGGCGACGCCCCGCTTCGAGGCGGTCGTAGGTGACGGCGGAGCACGCACGGACGACATCACCGATCGCAGCAATGCGCTCGTCCCCCCTAGACGCTGAAGACCGTGCCGCCTACAGCGGCCCGTCAGCATCGAAGGAAATGCGCGGCGAGAAATTCCAGGTGGTCGGCGCATTGATCTGATAGCGCTCGATCCTGCCATCGCCGACCGCCATCCAATGCCTGGCTGCCGTGCGCGGCCTCGAGCCGACATAGGCATCATCAGGCGTTTCGCGCGAATTGTGGCAGAACGGCTGTTCGATGCGACATTGAGCCGGAGAATGAGCAGGGAGATGATGACTTCCAGCCGGTTGTTTGGCATCTCTTTGTTTGCGGCATATTGCGGGAGAAGTGAGTTCGCGAACGACCTCTGCAAGATATTTCCGAATCGCTCGGTATGCTTCCCGTAAACCTCGTTGCCAGCTGCAAATCGAATTGTTCCGTTTCTCACTGTCGCGATCTCTTCGCGCACTGTGAATTGGGCGATTCAAATCCGAAACATCTCGGAGTTTCCCCAGTATCCGCGCGCCGCTGCGGCTGGCCTGCTTCTTGCTGTCCTTGTTGCAGCGATAAATCAAAGCCGAAGACGGGAGGGTCATGGGCGCCGCAATGGAAACATTTTACAGCGTGATCAGGCGGCAGGGCATCACGCGTCGGAGTTTTTACAAATTCTGCAGCCTGACGGCGACAAGCCTCGGGCTTGAGCCGTTGGCGGCGGGTCGCATCGCCAACGCGCTCGAAACCAAACCGCGTGTGCCGGTGATCTGGATGCATGGTCTTGAATGCACCTGCTGCTCGGAGAGCTTCATCCGCTCCGCGCATCCGTTGGCGAAGGATGCCGTGCTGTCGATGATTTCGCTCGATTATGACGATACCATCATGGCGGCCGCAGGCCATCAGGCGGAAGCGATCCTCGAAGAGACCCGCGCCAAACACAAGGGCCAGTACATTCTTGCCGTGGAAGGCAATCCGCCGCTGAACGAGGGCGGCATGTTCTGCATCGACGGCGGCAAGCCCTTCGTCGAGAAACTTAAGCTGATGGCCGACGACGCTATGGCGATCGTTGCCTGGGGCGCATGCGCGTCCTGGGGGTGCGTGCAGGCGGCCAAACCCAATCCGACGCAGGCCACGCCCATCGATCAGGTCATCACCAACAAGCCGATCATCAAGGTGCCGGGATGCCCCCCGATCGCCGAAGTGATGACCGGCGTGGTCACCTTCATCACGACCTTCGGCAGGCTGCCCGAGCTCGACCGCCAGGGCCGGCCGAAAATGTTCTACTCACAACGCATTCACGACAAGTGCTATCGGCGATCGCATTTCGATGCCGGGCAGTTCGTCGAGGAGTGGGACGACGAGGCGGCGCGCAGGGGCTATTGCCTCTACAAGATGGGCTGCAAGGGCCCGACCACCTACAACGCCTGCTCGACCGTGCGCTGGAACGGCGGCGTGTCCTTCCCGATTCAGTCGGGCCACGGCTGCATCGGTTGCTCGGAGGACGGCTTCTGGGACGAAGGCTCGTTCTACGATCGCCTGACCAACATCAAACAATTTGGCATCGAGAAGAACGCCGACCAGATCGGCATGGCTGCGGCCGGCGCCGTCGGTGCCGCTGTGGCGGTGCACGCGGCCGTCACCGCCGTAAAGCGGCTCGCCTCGAAGCGCGAAGACGCAAATCAAGATCATTAGTCGTCAGGGAATGTAACGATGGGCATCCGGACACCGAACGGATTCAAACTCGACAATTCCGGCAAGCGCATTGTCATCGATCCGGTCACTCGCATCGAAGGTCACATGCGCATTGAGGTCAACGTCGACGCAAATAACATCATCCGGAACGCCGTATCCACAGGCACGATGTGGCGCGGCATCGAAGTCATCCTGAAGGATCGCGATCCGCGCGATGCCTGGGCGTTCACCGAACGGATCTGCGGTGTGTGCACCGGCACGCACGCCCTGACGTCGGTGCGCGCGGTCGAGAATGCGCTCGGAATCACCATTCCGGAGAATGCCAACTCGATCCGCAACCTGATGCAGCTCGCGCTGCAGGTGCACGATCATGTCGTTCACTTCTATCACCTGCATGCGCTGGATTGGGTCGACGTGGTCTCGGCGCTCTCGGCCGACCCGCGGGCGACTTCCACGCTCGCGCAGTCGATCTCGAACTGGCCGTTGTCATCGCCTGGCTACTTCAAGGACCTCCAGACCCGCCTCAAGAAGTTCGTCGAGTCGGGGCAGTTGGGTCCTTTCAAGAACGGCTACTGGGGCAGCAAGGCCTACAAATTGCCGCCCGAAGCCAATCTGATGGCACTGGCGCATTATCTGGAAGCGCTCGATTTCCAGAAGGAGATCGTAAAGATCCACGCCATATTCGGCGGCAAGAATCCTCATCCGAACTGGCTCGTCGGCGGGGTTCCCTGTCCGATCAATGTCGACGGTACCGGGGCGGTCGGAGCCATCAACATGGAGCGGCTGAACCTGATCTCGTCGATCATCGATCGTCTAACGGAATTCAACGAGCAGGTTTACTTGCCTGACGTGGCGGCGATCGGGTCGTTCTACAAGGATTGGCTCTATGGCGGTGGTCTTTCGGGCAAGAGCGTGCTCACCTATGGCGACGTGCCGGAACACGCCAACGACTACTCCTCCAGGAACCTGAAGCTGCCGCGAGGGTCCATCATCAACGGCAATCTCTCGGAGGTGTTTCCAGTCGACCATGGCAACCCCGACGAGATCCAGGAATTCGTCGTTCACTCCTGGTACAAATATCCCGACGAGACCAAGGGCCTGCATCCTTGGGATGGCGTCACCGAGCCGAACTACGTGCTCGGGCCCAATGCGAAGGGCACCAAGACGGCGATCGAGCAGCTCGATGAGGGCGGCAAATATTCCTGGATCAAGGCGCCGCGTTGGCGAGGCCACGCCATGGAGGTCGGTCCGCTCGCGCGCTGGGTCGTCGGTTACGCGCAGAACAAGGCCGAGTTCAAGGATCCGGTCGACAAATTCCTGAAGGACCTCGACCTGCCGCTGTCGGCGCTGTTCTCGACGCTCGGCCGCACCGCGGTGCGCGCGCTGGAATCGGTCTGGGCCGGCCGCCAGATGCGCTATTTCCAGGATAAGCTCGTCGCCAATATCAAGGCGGGTGATAGCTCGACCGCCAACGTCGACAAGTGGAAGCCGGAGAGCTGGCCAAAGGAGGCCAAGGGCTTTGGCTTTACCGAGGCGCCGCGCGGCGCGCTCGCGCACTGGATCAAGATCAAGGAAACCAAGATCGACAATTACCAGTGCGTGGTGCCGACCACCTGGAATGGCTCGCCGCGCGATCCGAAGGGAAATATCGGCGCATTCGAGGCCTCCTTGATGGATACTCCGATGGTGAATCCCGGGCAGCCGCTGGAGATCCTTCGCACCATTCATTCCTTCGATCCGTGCCTGGCGTGCTCGACGCACGTCATGAGTCCGGATGGCCAGGAACTGGCGACCGTCAAGGTCAGATAAACCAGGGGTGAAGCACCATGATGAATGCGGCTGAATGTCGCGCGAAATCCGAGCCGGATATCGCCGCGGTCGCAGCGGACGCGGTCGGTGGACATGCGATCGGACGTCCCACGGTCTATGTCTACGAAGCACCGGTGCGAATCTGCCACTGGGTCAATGCATTCTCTATCGTCGCGCTGATGATGACCGGCTACCTGATCGGAATGCCGTTGCCATCGGTGGAGGGCGAGGCGTCGGCGAACTTCGACATGGACTATATCCGCTTCGCCCACTTCGCGGCTGGTCAGGTGCTGGCCGTGTTCTTCCTCACCCGCGTCTTCTGGGCTTTCGTCGGCAACCATCATTCCCGGCAGATCTTCTATCTGCCGGTTCATCGCAAGCAGTTCTGGGGAGAAATGCTGGATGAAATCCGCTGGTACGCGTTCCTGGAACACAAGCCGAAAATGTATGTCGGCCACAATCCCTTGGCGCGGACCGGGATGTTCACGGGCTTCACGCTGTTCGTGGCCTACATGATCATCACCGGCTTTGCGCTCTATTCGGAAGGCACCGGAATCGATAGCTGGCAGCACAAGCTGTTCGGCTGGGTGTTCGCGATCTGGCCGAACAGTCAGGATGTGCACACTTGGCATCATCTCGGCATGTGGGCGCTCGTGACGTTCGTCATAGTGCACGTCTATGCCGCGGTCCGCGAAGACATCATGTCGCGTCAGGGCATCATCTCCTCGATGGTCTCCGGCGAACGGCAATTCCGCGACTGAGCCGGAAACGAGGCCTATGCCGATATCTTCAACAGACCGCATTCTGGTGCTCGGCATCGGCAATATCCTGTGGGCCGATGAGGGGTTCGGCGTACGGGCGGTGGAGGAATTCCACCGCCGCTACGTCGTATCGGACAATGTCACCATTCTCGACGGCGGGACGCAGGGCCTCTACCTCGTCAGCTATCTGGAAGAGGCCGATCGTCTGATCGTGTTCGACGCGATCGACTATGGGCTCGTGCCGGGAGAGTTGAAGCTGGTGCGCGACGAGGAAGTTCCACGTTTCACGGGCGCGAAGAAGATGAGCTTGCATCAGACCGGATTTCAGGAAGTCATCAGCGCGGCGGATCTGCTCGGGCGCTGCCCGAAGTATCTCGCGTTGATCGGCTGCCAACCGCACGATCTCGAAGACTGGGGCGGCCCTCTGACCAAGCCGGTGAGTGATCAGATCGGGCCGGCGATCGAGCTGGTCTGCGCAATCCTGGCTGAGTGGGGGGCGACGGCGAGTCCGCGCAGCAAGCCGCTGCCGGAGTCCGAACGGCTGCTCGCCAACGATATCGACCATCAGCACTACGAGATGAGGATGCGGCCGGTCTGACCGGCGTGCGCGACCGGAGACGCGGGATGTGCCTTGGCCTGCCGATGACGATTGTTGAGACTGACGGCGTTTCGGCGCTATGCGAGTTTCGCGGCGAGCGGCGGCGTGTCTCGATACTTTTGCTCCCCGACCTGCCGGTCGGCAGCAAGGTGCTCGTCCATATCGACACCGCGATCCGTCTGCTCGATGAGGCAGAGGCGCGACTGATCGCTGAGGCGATCGAGGGGCTGACCGCGGTGCTCGGTGGCGAGGATTGCGACCGTTTCTTCGCCGACCTCATCGAGCGAGAACCGCAACTGCCCGAGCATCTCCGGTTCGACCCAGCGGCCGACCTTCCAAATCCGATCCTCGATGTCACCCGCATCGCGGGCGGCTCGGGTTGGTCCGCCGCGGATGAAAGACAAGTTTCATTCGAAACCATCCCTCTTCGCGGACGCGAAAATGCATGATCCATCTCAATGAGATCGGTCTGGAAAGGCGATAACTGATCGTGACATATGCCTTGCTAACTTCTCGCGTCAGAGAAACAGGCTTGCCAGGGGGCTGATGGAATTCCAGCAGGGAAAGCATGATCTGACGCGCCGCGGCCTGCCCGAGGTCGATGCCGCGAGTGTCGATCGGTTTCTTGACGCGGCCAATGAGGCTGGTGCGGTGGCCGTGCTGTTGTCGGCGGGCGATCCCGCGCGTTTTATGGAGGCGATCGACGTCGCGGTCGTGTTGCCGGAACTGATTGACGCTTTTCAGGGCCGGCTGCGGGGTGCCGTGATCGCGCGTCACGCCGAGAGCGAGCTCGGCCAGCGCTTCGGCGTGCGGGTGCAGCCGACGCTGATCTTTATCGCCAAGGGCGAAACGCTCGGATTGATCGCCAAGATTCAGGATTGGTCGGTCTATGTCGACCGCATCGCCAAGCTGATCGACCGTCCGCGCGACGCGAGCGTGTTGTCGTGACAGTCATCATTCCCCAGCATCGCTCACAGGATGTCAAACTATGAAAGCGGGTTTGTGGACCGCGCCTGGAGGCGCCGAGCAGCCGATCAACGTGTTTCCGATTGGCGAGGGAAGCCTGCATGCATCGAGCGGCAGCCTGACGGCCGTGGGCGCCTTGGCGAAGCTTGCCACGCTGGACAGCGCGGAGCTGGCCAAGCGCTGTCCGAACGCAATCGATCTGCTGTCGAAAGTGGTAGCGGCCATCGCAAGCCAAAAGACCGACGTGCCGACACGATTGTTCCGGCTCGCCAATCTCGACGATCTCGAGCGCAACCTGATTGCGGACATACTCGGCCAAGGTGAGGTTGCCGGCTTCGTCGCGCTGCCGGACGGATCGCTGGCGCAGATCCAGGAATCGGCGCTGGCCGGAATCTGGCACGTGCGGCTCGAGATCGACGCGAGTCATGAATACCTCGAAGTCGGCGCAATCCCGGAAATCGTCAAGCGCGCCGCTGCTGATCTTACGGCTGCGGATTTCAAGATCGGGCAGGCACCGGAAGGCGCGATGAACGCGCTGCCGGTGCTCGCGGAAATCCGCGAGCGCGCGCTGGCCTGGCGGCCGAGCATTCGCTCGCAAATCATCAATTTCACGCTGCTGCCGATGAGCCCCGTCGACATGAGCTTCCTCCATGACACCATCAGGAATGGGCCGATCCAGCTCGTTTCACGCGGCTACGGCACTTGCCGGGTGCTCTCGACGGGTATCCGCAACGTCTGGTCGGTGCAGTTCTTCAACGCCATGGATGCCATCATCCTTGACACGCTGGAGGTTGGCGGTGTGCCGACCGTGGCAATCGCGGCTGACGAGGACTTCGAAGACTCCGCTGAGCGCCTCCAGGAAATCATCGAGGCCTATTTCAAATGAGCGTATTCGAAAATTTTGGCGTTCGCCAGGATGTCACCGAAGGCACGCGGCTGGAATGCGGCATCTGCTGGACGGTGTACGATCCCGCCGATGGCGACGATGTCGCGCAGATCGCATCCGGCACGCCCTTCGCGGTCCTTCCTGACGATTGGCGCTGCCCGAACTGTGACGCGCCGAAGTCCAAATTCATGGCCATCGCGTCATGAAACCTCATGCGCAAGCGCCTGCCACTGACGCCGACGCGGCAGCTTGGGGGCAGCGGCTGGCTCACGTCTACCGGGACATCGGCGAGCGCGCGATGCGCGAGCTGCCGATCTACAACGACGGCCTCGACGTCGAGGCAGTCGGCTTTCGCGTATCCAACGGCACGATCATCGGTATCATGGTCACGCCCTGGTTCATGAACGTGGTGATGCCGGCCGGCGAATTGGCGCCGGCGGCCTCAGCTTCGACATTGCGCTCTCGCTTTCCGGCCGGCGATATTGACTTCATCCTCAGCGACCTCAACCATGTGGGCCGTATCGCGAGCTGTTCGCTGTTCTCGCCCATGTTCGGGTTCGCCGACGTGGCCTCTGCGCGGGCAACGGCGGAAGCGGTCATCAACGAACTCATGTTGCCGGCCGACGGCAAGGAGGTGACCCGACGCCGCGAAACCGCTACAAGCGCGATCGATCGGCGTAGCTTCATGCGGGCTGTTCTGACGGAGCAGCACGAATGAACCCCGGCTTCCGCAACGAGATCGACATCACGGTGTGGCTCGCCAAGGATACGATCGCCGACGTCGCAATCCTGCCCCGGAGCCGGCTGCCGTTGACGCGTCTGTTTGCGGGCAAGCCCGTCTCGTCGTTGCTCTCCGTGCTGCCGCGGCTGTTCTCGCTGTGCTCGGTTGCACATCAGGTGGCGTTTCTGGGAGCGGTGGAAGCCGCGCGCGGCGAGGATTGTCCTCCGGAGACCATGCATCGCCGCGTCACCGCTGTCGTCGCCGAGCGGCTGGCGGAACTGTTCCGTGGTCTGTTCGTCGGCCAGCTCACCCTGGACGGCGCGAGCGCCGCCGCGGTCCGCGCCATGATGCAGGCGACCGCCGTCCTTGGTGACCTCCTCGGCGAAGGCGGGCAGGTGTCGGCGCGTTGCGAGGCGGTATGGCGTATCAAGGCGGTGCTCGCTGCACTCGGAATCGCGGGCGAAGGAGAGGCGCTGACGCCAGGCAGCGCGCTGGCAGCGCATTTTTCGAGCTTCGATGGGCATGCGCTGCTGCAGCCGGTCGTCGAACACTCGTTTCTTTCCGTCGCCGATGATCTCGATGTCATCATGCGGCTGCTTGCGGATGGCGCGAGCTTCTCCGATGCCCCCGATCTCCACGGTCGAATTCCCGAGACCGGTGTGTGGGCACGCCGGGTCCGGCGCCAGCCGGTCCTGCCTCCGAGCGCCGGACCTGCCGAGCGGCTGAAGGCGCGGATTGCGGAAGTGACGCGCCTCTGCTCCTGGCTCGAGACGGGCGACGCGGCGCTCGAGGACGGCGTCATCGAGAGCTACCGGCTTGGCGCCGGCAGAGGTGCGGCGGCCGTCGAATGCGCGCGCGGCCGGCTCTATCACGTCGTCGAGAGCGATGACGAGGACCGCACCGTGCGCTTCGAATCCCTCGCTCCGACCGAATGGAACTTCCATGCGCGTGGACCGCTGGTCCGCAGCCTGCAGGGTTCGGCGCCAGCCGCCGGTCGACAGGGGCAGGATGCCGTCCGTGCGCTCGTCGGCTCCTTCGATCCCTGCGTCGGATTTAACCTCAGCTTCCACGAGGTTGGCCATGCATGAGATGGCGCTTTGCCAAGGCATCGTCGAGATCGTCGAGGAGGAGGCCCGCGGGCGGGCGTTCTCCAAGGTGAAGGCAGTGTGCCTCGAGATCGGCGCGTTGAGCCATGTTGCGCCGGAGGCGATGATATTCTGCTTCGAAGCGGTCGCAGCACGCACCATTGCACAAGGTGCGACCCTGGACATCGTCGAGACGCCTGGGACCGCCTGGTGCATGGCCTGCTCGACAAGCGTCGCAATCAAGCGGCGCCATGAGCCATGCCCTGCCTGCGGCAGCTATCAATTGCAGGTGATCAGTGGAGAAGAGATGCGGGTCAAGGCATTGGAGGTCGGCTGATGTGTACGATATGCGGCTGCGGTGACGGCAAAGCTTCCATTGAGAGCGGGCGCGATCACCCCCATGGGCATGATCACACGCATCCTCATGATCACCGTCACGATCATGGTCACGATGGGCACCGTCATCACGACCATGATCATCACCTTCATCATCACCACGATCGAACGCGCGGCGATCCCGGCCTGCTCGACTGCGGCGCCGACCGGGCCGGGCAGACGATCGCCGGCATGAGCAGCGACCGCATCATCCAGGTCGAGCGTGACATCCTCGACAAGAACGACCGCCTTGCGGCCGACAACCGCGCGCGGTTCCGCGCGGATGACGTGCTCGCCTTCAACCTGGTCTCGAGCCCCGGCGCCGGAAAGACCACGCTGTTGGCCCGCGCTGTGTCCGAACTGAAAGACAATTGCCCGATCGGCGTGATCGAGGGCGATCAGCAGACCTCGAACGACGCCGAGCGGATCCGCGCGACAGGCGTACCGGCGGTCCAGGTCAACACCGGCAAGGGCTGCCACCTCGATGCGGCCATGATCGGCGAGGCCTATGACCGGTTGCCCTGGCTCAACGGCGGCATCCTTTTCGTCGAGAATGTCGGCAATCTCGTCTGTCCGGCAGCGTTTGATCTCGGCGAGGCCTGCAAGATCGTGGTGTTCTCGACTACCGAAGGCGAGGACAAGCCGCTCAAATATCCCAACATGTTCGCAGCGTCCTCGTTGATGCTGATCAACAAGATCGATCTCGCGCCCGTGCTCGACTTCGATCTCGCCAGGACGATCGAATATGCGCGGCGGGTCAACCCAAAGATCGACGTGCTAACAGTATCGGCGCGGACCGGAGAGGGATTTACGGCATTTTATGCCTGGATCCGGAAGCGCGCCGAGAAGGCGAGGGCGGCATCCCTGAGTGCCGTATCGGCATGATGATGAGCGGCGGAGCCGCAGCGCGCGATAGTCGGAGGCTGCGCCTGCACGTGCGCGGCGCCGTGCAGGGCGTTGGCTTTCGCCCCTATGTCTATGGCCTTGCCATACGCTATCGCCTCGGCGGCTTCGTGGCCAATGACCCGCACGGCGTTGTGATCGAGGTTGAAGGTGCGCGCGCTGCCGATTTCGTCGCTGCGCTGCCGCTGGAGAAACCGCCGCTGGCACGGATCGACGGGATCTCCGTGCAGCAAATCCGCGCGGTTGAAAGCGACGAGTTCTGTATTCGCGCCAGCGAGCAGGGCAAGGTGTCGACGCGGATCGTCGCCGACGCCGCGACTTGTGCCCAGTGCCTGAGCGAGCTGTTCAATCCGAGCAGCCGCTTCCATCTTTACCCCTTCGTCAACTGCACCCATTGCGGTCCGCGCTATACCATTGCCGAGCGGCTGCCATATGACCGTCGCTCCACCGCGATGAAGCATTTCGCGATGTGTAAGGCTTGCGCCGCAGAATATGCCGATCCCGCAAGCCGCCGCTTTCATGCCGAGGCGATCGCCTGTCCATTGTGTGGCCCGCGCTTGAGCCACGGCATCGATGAGGTCGCTGCTGAGATCGCAGGCGGAAAAATCGTCGCGCTCAAGGGACTCGGTGGATATCAGCTCTTGTGCGATGCCCGAGACGACGAGGCGGTGCGGCGTCTGCGGCAGCGGAAGCAGCGGGAGCGGAAGCCGTTTGCGGTCATGGTTGCCGCAGTCGACGCTGTCGCGAAGATCGCAAGCGCGGATGCAACAGAGCTGGCATTGTTGGAGTCAACGGCGCGCCCGGTCGTATTACTGACATCGCGTCGGCAACTTGCGCCGGAAATCGCACCGGACCTGTCGCGGATCGGCGTCATGCTACCGGTCGCGCCGCTGCATCATCTGGTGTTCCATCTGCTGAACTCGGCACACCCGCGTGCGGACGGCTCTCCTTGGGTGATCGTGGCGACGAGCGCCAATCCGGGCGGCGAGCCGCTAGTCATCGAGAATGACGAGGCGGAGCGGCGGCTCGCCGGCATCGCAGACCTGATCGTCACCCATGATCGCGATATCGTCTCGCGTGCTGACGATTCCGTGGTATCGGTCGTTGCCGGCCGCGCGCAATTCATCCGGAGGGCCCGCGGCTATGTTCCCGAGCCGATTCGGTTAGCGCGCGCCGTGCCGCCGGTGCTCGCAGTGGGCGGCGCGCTGAAGGCATCTGTCTCGATTACGCGCGGTGATGAAGCCTTCGTCTCCCAGCACATCGGCGATCTCGATACCGTGGACGGCATTCGCTTCTTCGAGGAGACGATCGAGCACCTGATCTCGACGCTGGATGTCGAGCCGGCCGTCGTGGCGCATGATCTTCACCCCAACATGGCCTCCACCCGCTTTGCCGAGGCGAGCGGTCACAGGCTGATTGCCGTTCAGCACCATCATGCACATGCGGCGTCCGTGATGGCGGAGCACGGTATCGACGGGCCCGTGCTGGCACTGGTTCTTGACGGCTTTGGTCATGGTAGCGACGGCGGGAGTTGGGGCGGCGAGCTCTTGCGGTGTGAGGGCGCGCGCTTCCGGCGGATCGGACATCTAGTGCCGCTCAGGATGCCAGGCGGCGATCGCGCCGCGCGCGAGCCTTGGCGGATGGCTGCCGGCGTGCTTCAGGCGCTCGGGCGTGGCGCGGAGATTCCGCGTCGCTTTGCGGCGCAGCCGTTGGCGGCGGGTGTTTTGGCCCTGCTCGACCAGCCCGACGTGCCAACGACGACCAGCGCCGGCCGGATGTTCGATGCAGCCGCAGGATTGCTAGGACTCTCCACGCGGCAGAGCTATGAAGGCGAAGCCGCGATGAAGCTGGAGGCGCGTGTTCACCGTACACGCGTCGCTGAGAATGCCTGGACAATTGAACAAGGTGTGTTGTCGCTGTATCCGCTGTTTGAACGGCTTGTGGCTGATGCCCCCGATCCGACCGTAGGCACGGAGCTGTTTCATGGCACGTTTGCGGCGGCCTGCGTCGACTGGATCGCCTGCGCGGCACGAGAGACCGGCCTCACCACCGTCGTTTTGAGCGGCGGCTGCTTCCTCAACGCGATCCTGAGCGAGGAGGTGCAGCGCGGCTGCGTCGCTGTCGGCCTCAATCCGAAGCTCGCGCGCCAGGTGCCGCCGAATGACGGCGGCTTGAGCCTCGGCCAAGCCTGGGTTGCCGCTCTTCAAATGCTCGAACAACAAAGGCTGGAAGGAAACGCCTGATGTGTCTCGCCATACCTGCAGAGGTGACAAAGCTCCTTCCCGACGACATAGCCGTCGCCTCGATCGACGGCGTCAGCAAGGAGGTTTCGGTGGCGCTGATCGAAGATCTTGCCGTCGGCGACTACGTCATCATCCATGTCGGCTATGCCCTGACCAAGATCGATCCGGATGAGGCGAGGCGGACACTGGAGCTCATGCGTGAGCTCAGCACCGGAGAGCAGGGAGCAATGCAGTGAAATACGCGGACGAATTTCGCGACAAGGCAATCGCGCTGGGGTTGGCCAGGGCGATCCGGTCTGAGGCCGATCCGCAGAGGTCCTACCGCTTCATGGAGTTCTGCGGCGGACATACGCATGCGATTTCGCGCTATGGCCTGGAGGACATACTGCCCAAGAACGTGCGGATGATCCACGGCCCCGGCTGTCCCGTCTGCGTGCTGCCGGCGGGACGTATCGACATGGCGATCCGGCTGGCCGATCGGCCGGAGGTGATCCTTTGCGTCTATGGCGATCTGATGCGGGTGCGGGGCTCGCAAGGTGCCTCGCTGTTGAAGGCAAAGGCACGTGGCGCCGACGTCCGTATGGTCTATTCCACGGTCGATGCGATCCGGATCGCGGAAGAGAATCCGGAGCGGGAAGTCGTGTTCTTCGCGATCGGCTTCGAGACCTCGACGCCGCCGACCGCGATCATGATCCGACGTGCCGAGAAGAGGCAGCTCGAAAACTTCAGCGTGTTCTGCAACCACGTGCGGACGCCGCCAGCGATGCAGAACATTTTGGAGAGTCCCGACATCCGCCGCGTCGAGATCGACGGCTTCGTGGGGCCCGCCCATGTCAGCATCATCATTGGCACCGAGACCTACGAGGTCTTTGCAGAGGAATTTGGCAAGCCGGTGGTGATCTCGGGCTTCGAGCCGCTTGACATGATGCAGGCGATTCTGATGCTGGTGCGTCAGGTGAACGAGCACCGGAACGAGGTGGAGAATCAATATAGCCGTGCCGTAACGCGCGATGGGAATCCGCGCGCCAAGGAGGAGGTCTCGAATATTTTCGAGCTGCGGGACCAGTTCGAATGGCGAGGCCTCGGGCTCGTGCCCTATAGCGGATTGAAGCTGAAGCAAACCTACGCCAGATTTGATGCGGAGATACGCTTCGCCATGAACGAGCTACGCGTCCCCGACAATCCGGCCTGCGAATGCGGCGCGATCCTGCGCGGTGTCAAGAAACCGGTCGACTGCAGGCTGTTCGGAACGGTGTGCACGCCCGAGACCCCGGTGGGATCCTGCATGGTCTCCTCGGAAGGCGCATGTGCCGCGCATTGGACCTACGGTCGCTTCCGCGATCGTCAGCAGAAGCGGGCCTCATGAGAGCCCATCAGCGCAAGCTCGACATCAAGCACGGCTGCGTCGACCTGTCCCACGGTTCCGGCGGCCGTGCGATGTCGCAGTTGATCTCGGGCCTGTTCCACGAGGCCTTCGGCAACGAATGGCTGGCGCGCGGCAACGATCAATCCGCCTTCGATGTCGGCGCCGGGCGCATGGTGATGACGACTGATGGCTATGTGGTTTCGCCGCTGTTCTTTCCCGGAGGCAATATCGGCTCGCTCGCGGTGCACGGCACCGTCAACGACATCGCCATGGCCGGTGCCCGACCGCTTTATCTGTCTGCGAGTTTCATTATCGAGGAAGGCTTTCGGTTTTCAGACCTCAAGATGATCGCGGACTCCATGGGCGAGGCGGCGAAATCCGCCGGCGTCCATATCATCACCGGCGACACCAAGGTGGTCGAGCGCGGGAAGGCCGACGGCCTGTTCATTTCGACCGCGGGCGTTGGCCTGGTGCCTGAGGGACTCGATCTCTCCGCTGAGAATGCCAGGGTCGGAGACCGGGTGCTGATCTCGGGCACGCTTGGCGATCACGGCGTCGCAATCATGTCAAAGCGCCAGAACCTCGCCTTTGAAACGGAGATCGTCTCGGATTCGGCCGCCCTGCATGATCTGGTCGCCAGGATGGTGGCGGCGGGCGGCTGCGGCATCCGTCTGATGCGAGATCCCACGCGCGGCGGCCTCGCGGCGACATTGAACGAAATTGCCCAGCAGTCCGAACTAGGCTTCAGCCTCCAGGAAGAGGCGATCCCGGTCAAGCAGGGGGTGGCGGCTGCCTGCGAGCTGCTCGGGCTCGATCCGCTCTACGTCGCCAATGAGGGGAAGCTGGTCGCGATCGTGTCGCCTGATGTCGCCGGAGCCGTGCTGGCCGCCATGAGAGCGCATCCGCTCAGTCGCGATGCCGCCGATATCGGTGAAGCGGTGCCGGATGATCATCACTTCGTGCAGATGACGACGAGCTTTGGCGGTGGCCGGATCGTCGACTGGTTGTCGGGCGAGCAACTGCCCCGGATCTGTTGAGGCCCAAGATGCGCATTCTGCTCATGTCGCATCCCTTCAACAGCCTGACGCAGCGGCTGCATGCCGAGCTCCGCGAGCGCGGCCTCGCGGTTTCGGTCGAGCTCGACATCCATGCCGACACCACACGCGAAAGCGTGAAGCTGCATCAGCCGGATCTCGTCATCGCGTCGTTCCTCAAGCGGGCGGTCCCGGAGGATGTCTGGCGCAGCGTCCGTTGCCTGATCGTCCATCCGGGGCCGCCCGCGATCGTGGACCGGCGGCTCTCGACTGCGCCATTCTGGAGGGCGTCGCAGAGCGGGGCGTCACGGTGTTTCAGGCGGATGGGGAGTTCGACGCCGGACCAATCTGGGCATTCCGGACCTTCCCGATGCGGCGTGCAGCAAAATCCAGCATCTACCGCAACGAGGTGACCGTGCATGCGGTGCAAGCGGTGCTGGAAGCCGTCGCCGTGATCGAGGCAGGGCAGCCGACACCGGTGCCGATGCGGAGCGACGACCCCGGCATCCGCGCGCTCTGCCGGCACGCAGATCGCGGACCGGCAGCACGACACGAGCGAGACCGTCCTGCGCAAGATCAACAGCGCCGACGGCATGCCGGGCCTGATCGACAGCCTGTTCTGGCAGAATGTCCGCCTCTTCGATGCGCACCCAGCGCATGGCGTTTCCGGCCTGCCCAGTCTCCGAGTCCCCGATACCGGCTCCCGATCCCGCCCGCCCGCAGCCCGCTCCATCTCCAGCGCCGCACGGCCGACCCACGTTTAGCCCCATGCCAACGCCGCGTCCTATACCTACACCGCAAGGCACGAGAGTTCAGTCCGGTGGATTCGCTTGAAATCTTCGATATCGCGAGCCAGCACTGTGAGCAGCATTCAATCGAAGTCCTCAGCGAAGTAACTCATCGCTGGCTGTGCACTCCGGATTGACCGACAAGACCAAATGGCTCAATGCAAAGCGCCCCGACCGAAATCCCTCCATCGGCAAGTCAACCCCGTGAACGACCGCACAACAGCAAGACTTCGCATCTTCGCTTCATTGTTGACCCAAGCCGCTTAGTAGAATACTTGAGGAGTGCAGCCACGAATTTGATGTCGTGACTCAGGAGGTCGAGTCCCATAGACGTCGCTTGCGGAAGAGCTCGGCTCCGGCCGACGCCGAAGGAGCAACCGCCCCGGAAACTCTCAGGCAACAAGGACCGCGGGTGAGGGAATAACATCTGGAAAGAGGTGCCTTGGCACCCGCCGACGGGATAATACTCTCAGGCAAATAGACAGATGGGGCGCATTTGAAAATCAATCAACGGATTGAGATGCGCGCCCATGTCCAAGACCGTCGACAAAGTCACCACTGCAGGTTTGCCGCCCGGGCGTTCAGCCGGTCCGATCAGTGTACTCGATCTCTTTACGATCGGGATCGGCCCGTCCAGCTCGCATACCGTTGGACCGATGCGCGCGGCCCATCGATTCATCGAATGCCTGGGCGAAGATCTGTGGCGCTGTCGCTCCGTCGTCGTCGAGCTCTACGGGTCACTGGCGCTGACCGGCAAAGGTCACCGCACCGATATTGCCATTCTGCTGGGACTATCGGGCTGGCTGCCAGAATCCGTTGATCCTGAGGCCATACCCATCATCGCCGGGCTGATCCGATCGCGTTCCGAGGTCATGCTTGGCGGTCGCCATGCGGTTGGCTTCGATGAGAGTAAGCACCTGGCATTCTGCACCGGGGAGTTCCTGCCGGAGCACTCAAATGGCATGAAATTCGCCGCACATTCGGATACGGGAGTCCTGCTTCGCCAAACCTATTACTCCGTTGGCGGCGGCGCGATCGTGTGCGAAGGCGATCAGCCGAGCAACTCCGCCGTTCGAAACGTTGGATGTGAGCCGTACCCATTCACGACAGGGCGTGAACTTCTCGCGATAGGTGAGAGCACCGGCTTGTCGGTTGCTGAAATCGTTGCTGCCAACGAGCTGTCGCATCGGGAAGAGACTGAAACCAGCGCATTCCTGGATAGCGTTCGCGACGCAATGATGCGCTGCATCGAGCGCGGGTGTGTCAACGGGGGTGTTCTGCCCGGTGGCCTGAATGTACCGCGCCGTGCGCCAGGTCTGTTCAGCAAGCTCAAGGCATCGTCGAAGGGGGCGACACACCCATTTCACGTGATGGAGTGGGTCAGCCTTTTTGCTCTCGCGGTCAATGAAGAGAACGCAGCCGGGGGACGCGTCGTCACCGCCCCGACGAATGGAGCTGCCGGCGTCATACCCGCGGTTCTGAAATTTTCCGAGATATTCTTCCCGGATCCAAGCCCGGCAAAAGCCCGCATTTTTCTCCTGACCGCGTCCGCGATCGGTATGCTCTACAAGCGAAACGCTTCGATATCCGCCGCCGAAATGGGTTGCCAAGGCGAGGTTGGCGTAGCTTGCTCCATGGCGGCTGCAGGACTTGTGGCCGTCCTAGGCGGCACGAATCGGCAGATCGAGAACGCGGCCGAAATCGGCATGGAGCATAATCTCGGTCTCACATGTGACCCGATCGGCGGCCTCGTGCAGATCCCGTGCATTGAGCGCAACACAATGGGCGCGATCAAGGCGATCAACGCAACGATGCTCGCGTTGCATGGTGATGGCCGGCATCACGTGTCCCTCGATGCCGTAATTGAAACGATGCGTCAGACCGGAGAGGACATGCGAACCAAGTACAAGGAGACGAGTTTGGGCGGCCTCGCAGTCAATGTGGTCGATTGCTGAAGATGAGACGCATAGAGGTTTCGTTCTTCAACTGTAGCCGTGCGACGCATTCGACGTAATGGCGGCTTGGCCGAGACCCCTGTGTCTACACCTCGCAACCGGGAACTCATCATCTATCGAGAGTTGCTTCTTCGATGGGCAACGTCGAGAATGAGAGTTCGCAGCCATTGCAGCCCGGGATCTCGCTCATGTGAGATGCGCCACTGAAGAACGTCGGTCATGAGGGGGAGGGATATGGGCGCTTCGACCCTTCTGATCGGGAGAGTCGTCGCGGCCCGATCTGCCAGATCTGCGGGAATGAGCGCGAGGAATTGAGTCCCGATAACGGCTTGCGGAAGCAGGGTGAAACTTGGTGCCGTTATCCCGGCCTGCGGCGCGCGGCCAAATTGCTTGAAGAACCAAGTCTCAATGAACGTTGCTCGTTCGCTATAGGCCTGCGCATGACGCATCTCGAGAAACTGCTCGAGCGTCAAGCTATCTCCGACACTCTCGTTTTCCTTCCATACGATACATTCGTAGCTGATCGAGGGGAGGGAAGCGAACGGACAATCTTCCAGCATGAATCGATCCGGGACGATCAGGAAATCGATTTCGGTGCGAAAGAAGCGGGTGCTTGGACCCTGGTAGAATATATTCACCGAGGGGGCGACGGCACGCAACGCGGCAAGGATATCGACGATGAGAGTTGCCCAGACGTAATCCGAGCAGGCGATTGTAAAATTTCGCTCGGACGTCGCCGGGTCAAAAGAGCTGCGTATGGCCAAAAGCTTTTCCGTTTCGGTCAGGATGGCGCGGAGCGGACCCGCCAGTTCCTCTGCCAGAGGTGTGAGAACCATCCGGCGGCCATTACGAACCAGCAATTCGTCCTCGAAATGCTCTCGTAGCCTGGATAGGATTCCGCTGGTCGCTGATTGGCTCAGCAACAATCGCTCGGCCGCCCGCGATATGTTCTGCTGGGTCAAGATGGCGTCCAACGCGACGAGCAGATTCATGTCGAGGTGCCGGAATCGCATGGGTATTCTCTTCGAAGTTTCCACGGTGCGTAGGAAGCTCTTCGCTCCCTTCCCTGGCGAGTGTACCCGATGCGCATCTGCCGGCCCGGGTGTTTTGTGGTTCTCCCGACGAGCAAGTCGCTTGACATTAACCGAATTGTGATCACAATACGAGATCAAAGTACGGCCAAGGGGACCGTTTCTGCGACGGACAAATTGCCCACAGAACCGAAGAGGAGGGACTTATGTCGAAGATGCGTCAGGTTCTTGGGGTTGTTGCGGTCTCGATTGCCGCCTCGTTCTGGACAACGACAGTGCAGGCCCTGGACACCGTGAACGTCAGGTTCAGCTGGAAGCTGAAGGGGGAGTATGGCTTCCTCTACCTGGGTAAAGCGAGGGGCCTCTACGAAAAGAAGGGAATCGAAGTCGTTCTCGGAGAAGGCGCCGGTGCACAGGCAGCTCTCGGAGGTCTTGTACGCGGCAACGAAGACGTCGTGATCGTCCCGGCCATATTCGCGATCTCGGCAATCGGAAAAGGAATGCCGGTCAAACTTGCGGCGATATATCAGGAGCGAGCCCCCTTCGCCCTCATTTCGTGGCCCGACAAGGCCGTGACGACACCCGTGCAGATGGAAGGCAAATCGCTTGCGATCTCCGTCGGAGACCCGGCCACGACCTATCTGGAAGTCTTCTGCGCGATCAACAAGATCAACTGCGACAAGATCAACAAGGTTCAAGTCGATCCGCAGGTGAAATTTCCGCAATTCATGCAAAAGCGCGTCGATCTCATCAGCGTCTATACCAACGTTGATCTGCCCCTCATCGAGGAGCGAAGCGGCACAAAATTCCCTGTGCTGGACATGCCGAAGTTCGGCCTCGCCGTGCCTGGGCTGGCCGTCGTCGTGAGCGACAAGGGAATCGCCGAAAAATCCGAACCGCTCAGGCGCTTCCTCGCAGCGACCGAGGAGGCAATCGAGCTGACAAGGTCAGAGCCGGCGGCAGCGACGGCGGCGCTGAAAGGCGCTTGGAGCGCAGCTCCTTCGGATGAGTTGATCAAGGCGCAAATCGTCGCCACGTCAGCCACCCTGAATTTCGAGAAGAGCCGGCCGGCTGGCTGGATCAGCGACAAGACCATATCGGATGCGTTGAAACTGATCGCCGCAACCGAGAGCGTCGATGTCAGCAAGCCGGTTACAGATTTCTACACCAACGATCTCCTGAAGAAATAGCTCACGCCAAGTGAACGCTCGGGCTCGCAACTCTGCCAACGCGGGACACTGATTGCATGTTCGGATCGCTCCGCATCTCCACCAAGCTCTTGATCGTCGTCTTGTTGTCAATTCTCGGGATGGTCGGCACCGCCGGCATCGGTCTATCAACCCTGAAGGACACCTTGCTCGAAGATAGAAAGGCGAAGGTGAAAGAACTGGTTCTGCTGGCCCGCACCGCGATCGAAGCCGACAACCAAGCCGGGCGCAAAGCCGGCCTGTCAGAATTGGAAGCGCGTGAACGGTCGAGAACGCTGCTTCGCATGCTGCGTTTCGACAAGGACAACGCCTTCTACGCCGCGACCAAACAGGGAATCCTCGAGGTGCATCCCAAGCAAGCCGTCGAGGGCAAGGATATGACGCAAACGAAAGACGCAAACGGCGTCTACTTCTTTCGTGAAGCGGTCGCGGTCGCCGCTCGTGGCGGCGGCTTCGTTACGTTCAGCTTCCCGCGCCCCGGCGGTAGCGACCCGGTGCAAACCCTGACCTATGCCACTGAAGTCCCGATATACGGGTGGGTTCTGACCAGCGCCCTCTATATCGACGATATCGACCAAATCTTCTGGACCGAAGCGCGCCGCCTGGGAGGGATCGTCTTCTTCATCCTCTTGCTCGTGGCCGGAGTATCTCTCCTGATCAGCCGCAACGTGGCCAACCCCATCGCGGCAATGACAACGGCGATGCTCAAGCTCTCGAGCGGGGGAACCGAGGTGACAATCCCCGCTCAGGACAGAAAGGACGAAATCGGCGCAATGGCCAGATCCGTCCAGGTCTTCAAGGAGGGCATGACCGAGACCGTTCGTTTGCGTCACGCTCAGGACGAGCTGAGGCAGCAGAGCGAAGTTGAAAAGAGGCAGTTCATCACCAGGATGGCCGATGAATTCGAAACCGAGGTCAGGAGATCGCTCGATACGCTTGCCAAGGCAGCGCGCGAAATGCACGTCACGTCGCAGCGAATGTCGGCTTCGTCGGAAGAGGCGAGCGAACAGGCGACGACGGTCGCTGCTGCCGCAGAGCAAACCTCGGCCAATGTGCAGACAGTCGCCGCCGCAACGGAGCAGCTTTCCGCGTCGGTTCATGAGATCGGTCGCCAGGTGGATCAATCGACCACGATTGCTTCACAGGCCGTCGATGAAGCCAAACGCACGAATGAAGTCGTGCATGGGTTGTCGGCCGCGGCCCAGAAGATCGGGGATGTGGTGAAATTGATCACCAATATCGCCGGTCAGACCGATCTTCTGGCTCTCAACGCCACCATAGAGGCCGCGCGCGCTGGAGAGGCTGGTAGCGGCTTCGCGGTGGTCGCAAATGAAGTAAAGTCGCTCGCTGGCCAAACAGCGAAGGCAACCGAGGCAATCTCCGCGCAGATACAAGCCATGCAAGGTGCGACGACGGAGGCGGTCGAGGCCATCGAGGGCATCGGTAGCACGATCGTCTCGATCAACCAGATCACGGTGGCGATCGCCTCGGCAATTCAGCAGCAGGGCATTGCGACTGGCCAGATCGCTCGCAACATTCAGGACGCGGCCCGCGGCACGAACCAGGTCTCGGACAACATCGTTCGTGTCAATCGGATGGCAAGCGAAACCGGCGCAGCGGCGCAGCTCGTGTCTCGTTCGGCCGAAGAACTCAGCAAGCGGTCCGCCGGCTTGCTTGTCGACGTTGAACGCCTCGTTGCCGACATTCGAGGCGCATAGGCTCGCCGCCGAGGCCGCGCGGGGCGTTTATACGCAGGACTTGGGCATACTATCGATCAGACCGATAGTTGGTCTCCAGGAAAGCGATTTCCGCGTAGTTCGGGAATTGAATAACATCCAGCCCTTGGCCAGTCATTGCGGCGGTAACCGCTAGTGGCTCATGACACGCGTCGGATTGGAACGATGGTCGATCCAGAACATACGATGGAAGTGAGGATTCGCAGGCTCCATTACGTTGCCCGCGATATCATGAGCATCGAGCTCGAATCCGCGACGTCAAAAGAACTCCCGAGTGCTTCTGCCGGATCGCATGTTGATGTCCATGTCTCCGACAAGTTCGTTCGGCAGTATTCTGTTTGCAATGATCCCTCCCAGTCAGGCTATTACAGACTTGCGATCCTCAACGATCCAGGCTCGAGAGGGGGATCCAGAGCGGTTCACGAGACTTTTCGTGAGGGAATGATCGTCAAGATTGGGCGGCCGCGCAACAATTTCGGGCTCGTTGAAGATGGCGGACGCGCGATCCTCCTGGCGGGGGGAATCGGTATCACTCCGCTTCTCTCGATGGCCTATCGGCTGCAGACGATCGGCAATGATTTCGACTTCCACCTGTGCGTTCGGACCCAGGATCGTGCGCCCTTCCTCGACGAAGTCTCGGCCTCGCCCTTCGCTAGCCGATTTCGGCTGCACGTTGACGATGGGCCGGCGGAGCAGCGATTTCAGCCAGAGCGGGATCTCAACGGAGTATGCTCCAGCACGAGCATCTACATATGTGGACCGAAAGGCTTCATCGACTTTGCCCTTTCGGCGGCGAGAAAAGCTGGCTGCCTCGAGGAGAGGATTCACACCGAAAGCTTCTCCGCGGGCGAGGCGAAGGGCGGGGCATCGTTCACGGTCGTGGCATCGCGCAGCGGCCGACGACTTGTTGTGCCCGGCGACAAATCGATCGCTTCGGTCCTCGAGGAGAATGGAGTCTGCGTCGACCTTTCCTGCGAACAAGGAATATGTGGAACGTGCCTTACGAAGGTCCTCGCGGGCCGACCTGAGCACAGGGATTCCTTTCAGACCGATGCCGAGAAGCAAAGGAACGACAGGATAACGATCTGTTGTTCTCGGTCCTTGTCCGAGGAACTGGTTCTCGACATCTAGCGATGTCCAGATTGCGTGACGCAAAAAAAAGGCCGCCGGTCTGATGCGGCGGCCAAGTCAGGGAGGGGCAGACGCCCGGTCTGCCAGCGGAAACGATTGACCCTGCTACCTGAGTAGCTTGAGACGCTCAGCGCTCGTCGCTTATTGACTCGCGGTCGGGCGGCCGAACGCTACGCCGTTACGGCTGCTCGGCTTTGAGCTGGGCCTCTACGATCCGCCGTGCTCTGACCGCGGGGCCGTCAGTCTGGAGAAGAACTGGCTTCAGCGACATCAAGTCCTGGGTGTTGATCATGCGCTGCTGAGCCTCGATAACCGGCTTGTCTTCGTCGTCGAAGAGAGCGACGCCGGCCCTTAGCAATTCTTGGCTGAGATCATCTTCGTCCTGGCGGAAATCGCGCGACATAGCCCAGAAATAGTGCGTCGACGTTTCCGTCTCCGGCGTGAGCAGGTGAGACGTGGGAATTGAAATCCCTTCTTCTGCCGGCCTGTTGACGCCCGTCATGCCGACGTCGAGCAGGAGGAGCGACGGGGCGTTCCACCGCATGAAGTTACGATGGTCGCCTCGCTGATCCTTTGGAAAGCCCAGCATCTGAAAATACTTGTTCGGCAGCTGATTGGGGCGCGAGAATTTTGCCCAAACTTCATCGGGTTGCGGTTCCTTTTCCGCCTCGAATTTGGGCGGCCCCTCCGCATTCTTGAACATCGGGTGAAGGTACTGACCGTGGCTCAAATCGAGCAAATTGTCAGAAACCAGCTGATAATTGGCCTGGACGTGGAGATAGCTGCTGACCGTGCGAAACTTCGGGTTGGTCAAAACGCTGAAGTCCGCGATCAAGGACTCGTCCGCCTTGCTTGCATCCCCCAGCCAGACCCACGCTACGTCATGTTTCTCCACGACCTTGTAGCTCTTGACCTTAGCCGCCCTCGGGATCGCGCCATCGCCATGCGGGTTAAGTGTGCATGCGCCGCTCGGATCGAAGCACAGCCCATGATAGCCGCATTCGACGATGTCGCCTTTGAGCTTTCCGAGGTGCAGCGGGACGAAGCGATGCGGGCACCGATCAGTAAGCGCGGCGATATCGCCAGCTTCCTTGCGGTAGAAGACGATGCTTTCGTTGGCGATCTTTCGTGACAACAAGCTGCGTGTAATTTCACGCGACCATGCTGCGGCATACCAAGTGTTCTGGATGAATGACATCGGCTCCCCTTTGCTCCGTTCTGTTGGACGGCTGTCGGAGGAAGCTCTCACCATTAGAGCGGTTTTAAAAATCAGCATTTCCAATGCGACCTATCGGCATCTCCGATAGTCCGCTGATTGAGCGGGCCCTTCGCCATTCCAGGGAGACCGGGATGCGCCGATGGGCTCAGGCTGCTCGGTCAAGCAGAGGCAGTGTGAGCGACAGCGCTCTAGCGGCCGTCATCCATTTCATAGATGTGCCGCTCGAACCGCTCCACCAGCGTATGCATCACCCGGCGCGCTTGAGCAAACGCCTCTGAGCCGGCTCGCGCCGCCATATCGGCCTCATATGCTGCACGAGAGGGAAATCTGCACTCCCACCTGACGTCGGGTCCATTGCCCTCGCGCAGGACAAGGATCTCACCGGGATCCAGGCCGAGTTCGCGGCGGATGCCGCTTGCCTGGCGGCGCTGTTGGAGCACCGCCGGCGCCTGACCCTGCTTGGCGAAGTAGTTTGTCGCTTCGACGATCGTCAATTTTTCCTCCTCTGACCCGCGGGCAACCGGCGCCTAAGCTAGGCGCAATGCCGGCGCCGCGACACTTGACCGTCGCGATTTATGATCATAAAGTGTGATCACGATCAATGATCTTGCTTTTCGACCCTAACAAACTGAGCGCGAAACCAAAACCAAATAAGGCAGGCCCATTTGCCCACGATCAAATCCGTCGAAACATTGATTGTCCAACTGCCGACCCGGCGAGAGCACAAATGGGCAGGTCTGACTGAGGTGATCGGTCGATACGTCATCGTCAAGATGACTGACAGCGACGGTCGCGTTGGTTGGGGCGAGGCGCCGGCACTCAAGGACTGGGGCGGCGAGTTCGGCCGGTATTTTGGCGAATCCACCTTGATCACGCGCGTCGTGATCGACACCTATCTGGCTCCCGCGATCATCGGCGTCGAGCTCGGTAATATCGCCGAACTGCACGCGCGAATGGACGCAGTGATCAGGGGTTACCCCTATTCCAAGGCTGCCGTCGAGTTCGCCGCCTACGACCTTGCCGGTCGCTGGCTCGATATCCCCGTCAGTGCCCTCCTCGGCGGTAGGGCGCGCGATCGTGTGCCGGTGACACATTCCATCGGCTTGATCTCGATCGAAGAGGCGCGCGTCGAGGTTGCAAAGCTCGTGCAGGAGGGCGTGCGAACCATCAAGGTGAAGATCGGGGTCGATCCGGATCGAGACGTTGCAATGGTCGATGCCGTTCGCGAGGTCGCCGGCAATGCCGTCGAAATCTGCGTGGACGCCAACGAAGGCTACAAGACGCCTGGCGAGGCCGTTCAAGTCGTTCGCAGGATGGAGAAGAATCGGCTGAAATATGTCGAGCAGCCCGTCATGGGCATCGAGCGCATTGCCGAGGTTGGTCGTCGCATCGACGCGCCCGTCATGGCCGACGAGTCGGCCTGGAACGCGCACGATTCGATCCAGATCGTTCGGTCCGGCGGCATCCAAATCGTGTCCATCTATACGACAAAGGCTGGTGGTCTTTACAAGGCCATGGAAGTCGGGGCGGTGTGCCGGGCGGCGGGCATCATCTGCAACGTCAACGGTTCGATCGAGACCGGCATCGGCAATCTTGCCAACGTCCAACTCGCCGCAGCCTCACCCTCCGTGACCCTGTCCTGCGTCATTCCGATTTCGACGCCGGCGGAATTCCAGCACGGTCAGGTGGCCGGCATCTACTACAAGGACGATCTGCTCGTCGAGCCGATGAAGGTCGTCGACGGTGCAATCGTCGTTCCATCCGGGCCGGGAATGGGTATCGAGGTCGACCAGAAGAAAATCGAAAAGTACCGCGTGCGGGATTAAGCGCGCAGCACGAAGTTGAAAAAAGGGAGCAGTCATGCGGGCGGAAATTGTCGCGAAACAAGTCAAGTCAATGTCTCAGCATGGGCTGGATGCCATCATCTGCTCTTCGCCTGAGAATTTCTCGTACACAGCGGGGTTCGTGGTCCCCTCGCAACCGCTCATCCGTCACCGCCATGCAATGACCATCGTCACTGCCGACGGCCGCTCGGCATTATTCGGCGTCGATATGGAGGCGTCGACGATCAAGCGTCGCCAGCCGGACGTGCCGACGCGCATTTGGGCGGAATTCTCGGACGATCCCATGCTTGTGCTCGCCGACCAGCTCGCGGGGCTCGGACTTGCTCAGGCTCGCATTGGACTCGAAATGGATTACCTGCCGGCAGGTGATTTTGCCCGTTTGCTCGCGGCCATGCCGGCCGCGAAGTTCGAGCGCGCCGAGCCGATCCTGGCCCGGCTCCGTCAGATCAAGACTTCGGAGGAGATTGCGCTCTTGCGCAGGCTTTCCCGCATTGCCGACCAGGCCATTACCGACACACTAGCCGTGGTCGACGAGGGCAATTCCGAAATGGACATCGCCGGGCACTTGACGCGCAATGTCTATACTCTGGGCGCCGATCACTTCAAGCTGATGATCGTGGCGACCGGCGAGCGCAGCGTCTTGCCGAACGTCGGCCCGTCGGAGCGCATCTTGAAGCGTGGGGACGTCTGCCGCGTGGAGATTTTCTCGGTCATCGACGGTTATCAGGCCGGCGTTTGCCGCACGGCGATCGTCGGCGAGGCGCCGCCCATGGCCGAGAAGATCTGGGCGCATCTGGTCGAATGCAAATACGAGATCATGGAGAAGGTGAAGCCGGGTGCGAGCTGTCGCAGCATCTACGATGCGTTCATTACGAAGCTCGCCAAGCTCGGTCTGCCGCCGATCTCGTTCGTGGGTCACGGCATCGGCCTGCACCTGCACGAAGATCCCTATCTCGGACTGACGCCGGTGCTAGGCAAGCCGGGCAACGACGCGCCGCTCGAGGAGAACATGGTGCTCGGTTTCGAACCGCTTTGTTACGACACCGGCCATGGCTTCGGCATGCAGAACAAGGATATGCTGCTGGTGACCGCCAATGGGTCGGAACTGCTTTCCGACTACGCCGACACCGACCGGCTGATTCCCGTGGGTACGGCCAAGAGGAGCGGGGCTGTGCGCAGGGCTGCCGTCGCTTGACGGTGGCTCCAAGGGGACGAGCTGTTTCGCTCGTTTGAAGATCGCTCGACATCGCCCGGCGTCCCGGCGCGGTGCGCCGGCGGGGCGATCGTGATGGCAGAGTAGTGGGTGAAGAGGCATGCGCACGCTGATCAAGGACTTGAACTTTGCTTTTACGGTCGACGAGAACGACACGGTTGTGCGCAACGCGAGCCTCGTCGTCGAAGACGACCGTATCGCGGATATCGGTCAAGCCGATGACGTGGCCGCGCGGCAAAAGAAGGTCGGTTTCGACAAGGTGATCGATGGCAAGATGCTCGGTGTCTGCCCGGGCTTCGTCGACAGCCACGTTCATCTTTCGGAGACGCTGTCGCGCGCGGTCTTTCCGGATAATCTCAATACCCGCGCCTGGGTGTTCCACTGGGCTAAGCCGTTTTACGCTCACATCACCGAAGAAGACGAATATTGGGGCGCGCTGTTGGGCATCACTGAGATGCTGCGCTGTGGCACCACTTGTTTTCTTGACATGGGCTCGCAATACGATCCCGGCATCGTCATTCGCGCGATGGAAAAGGTCGGCATTCGCGGCATCACCGGGCGGCACGCGGCCGACAATCCTCCGCCTGAGCTCCCCCGCGGCTGGACCAAGGAAATGGTGGATCATCATTTCTTCCCGAACGCCCAAGCGGCACTCAAGGTGCTCGAGGATTGTGTCGTCCGCTACAACGGAGCCCTCGACGGCCGTGCACGTTGCTGGGTCAATATCGAGGGCAAGGAGCCGTGTAGCCTCGAACTCCACGTTGGAGCGGTGAAATTGGCCGAGAGGCTTGGCGTCGGCACCACCTACCATCTCGCGACCTCGATCGAGGAGGCAAAGGTCTGCGAGAGGAAATATGGCTGCTGGCCCATCACCCGCATCGATCGGGCCGGGGGCATCGGAAAGAACCTGGTGATCGCCCACGGCGCGGCCGTTTCCGACGAAGAGGTCCGTCTTCTCGCCGAACGTGGCGCCAGCGTCGCCTTCTGCCCATGCTCGTCATTCAAGCTGGGGAAGGGAGCAACCGCGATCGGAAAATATCCAGAGATGGTGAAGGCCGGTGTTAAAGTCGGCCTCGGCACCGATGGCGTGTCGGCCGCCGGCAACATGAACCTCATGCGGCAAATGCTGCTCGTCGCCGGCATGTTCAAGGACGCCCGCCTGCAACCGGACATCTTCACCGCACGACAAGCACTGCGCGCCGCGACCATCGAAGGTGCAAAGGCGTTGATGTGGGACGACGAGATCGGTTCGCTGGAAATCGGCAAGAAGGCCGATTTCGTCCTCTTCGACCTGGACCACGTCGAATGGACGCCGTTCTACGACCCACTGCAGGCTCTGGTATTCTCCGCATCGACCGCTTCGATCGTGCAAACCTGGGTTGACGGGAAGCCGTCATATGTCGACGGCAAGGTGCAGGGAGTCGACGAGGCGCAGATTCGGCGCAAAGCCCGGCAACTCGCCGCGGCGGCGGTAGAGCGCGCTGGTCTGCATGACGAAGCGGTCGAGACGACCACGACTCTTTACGACGTTGGCAATTGACAGGCCGACTCCAATTGCGGAGGCGCAAGAGAGAAGAACCTATCGCGTTCAATAGGCTGCATGGGAGAGATCGGTCGCCGTCGTGACGGTGTTGACCGGCGCCGAAGGAGCAACCCCCAGGAAACTCTCAGGCAAAAGTGACCGTGCAGCTGAACGATCTGGAGAGTGGCACTTCGAGTGCCCACCGAAGGGGACCGCCGCGACGGCTGAGCCGTCGCGGTTAATCTCTCAGGTACAGCGACAGATTGGGGACAAGCCGCGGGCTTCGGTCCGCTTCCCAACTTTGATCGCGGAGAGCGAAATGCCACATGTTGTCGTCATCGGCGCCGGTATCACCGGCGTGACCACCGCCTACGCCCTTCTCAATCGCGGCTATTCCGTTACGGTGATCGAGCGTCAGCGCTACGCGGGCATGGAAACATCGTTCGCCAATGGTGGCCAACTTTCCGCGAGCAATGCGGAGGTCTGGAACAGCTGGTCGACGATCATCAAGGGAATGAAGTGGATGTTGAGGCGCGATGCACCGCTCCTCATGAATCCAGCGCCGACCTGGCACAAATATGCCTGGTTTGGCGAATTTATTTTCAACATCAAGAACTATCGCGACAACACGGTTGAGACGACACGGCTCGCCATCGCCGCACGCAAGCATCTCTTCGCCATCGCCGAGCGCGAGAGCATCGATTTCGATTACGAACGTCGCGGCATCCTCCACTTCTACCGGGACAAGCAGAGTTTCCAGCACGCGCTGAAGGTCAATGCCATTCTGGTGGAGGGAGGGCTTGACCGTCATCCGGTGACGGCCTCAGAGGTGAAGTCGATCGAGCCGACGCTGCATGGCGACTTCTTCGGAGGCTTCTATACCCCGTCGGATTCCACCGGCGACATCCACAAGTTCGTCCGCGGTCTCGCCAGGGCCTGCGAGAGGCGGGGCGTGCGCTTCGTGTTTGACGCCACCGTGAGGCAGATCGCTCGGGACGAAACTTTCCGCGTCCAGTACTCGCGTGACGAGCCTTCAGGCGGGGCTCATGTCGAAGAGATCGATGCCGACAATGTCGTCATATGCGCCGGTTCCGCAAGCCGCGACCTCGCGGCGATGCTCGGCGACCGGCTGAACATCTACCCTGTAAAAGGCTATTCGATCACCGTGCACCTCGACGACGAGCGGAGCCAGAGAGCGGCGCCTTGGGTCAGCCTGCTCGATGATGGCGCCAAGATCGTGACCAGCCGATTGGGCGCCACGCGCTTTCGCGTCGCCGGAACGGCGGAGTTCAACGGCATGAACCGCGACATCCGCCAGGATCGCATCAAGCCGCTGGTTGACTGGACGCGAGCACTGTTCCCCTCTGTCGACACCAACCGTGTCGTGCCCTGGGCCGGGTTACGTCCGATGATGCCGAACATGATGCCGCGGGTCGGTCGAGGCAGGATGCCGGGCGTCTTCTACAACACCGGCCACGGCCATCTCGGGTGGACGCTTTCGGCCGCAACCGCAGAGATGGTCGCCGATTGCCTTGCTGGCGAATTTGGACCCGGCATCACGGAACCGTTCCGGGTGCTCGCGGATCCAGTGATATGAACGGCTCCAGCCCCGAAACAGCCGACTTGCGCCGCCGAACCCTCGGTCATGGTTCGGCGTCACGCTCCAGAAGTGCCTTTCGATGAGGCAGCGGGTTGGCAATTCTCAAGCTTGACAATCATAACTGTGATCATAAGCTGTGATCAAAGTTTGCCTCTCAAGAGGCGCGACTTACGCTTCGATCTGCGGAGGACAGAATGAAGGTTGCCGTACTTGGAGGAGGGGCGGGGGGCACGGCCTCGGTCGCAGAATTGGTTCTGGCGGGCCACTCCGTTCATTTCTGGGCGCGTTCGGCCGAGACGCTCGAGCCGCACATCAAGCTCGGCGGCGTTGCATTCGACGGCAAGCTCGGCGAGGGAGTTGCAAAGCCTACCCTGATTTCGACAGATCTCAAGTCGGCCATCTCCGGAGTCGAAGTGGCAGTCGTGGTCCTGCCGACTTTCTCGCACTCGGCCATCGCCAACGCACTCGCCGCGGCCGGTTGGCCGTCGAACAAACCTGTCGTGCTTAATCCCGGCCACACCGGAGGCGCACTGGAATTCGCCGAGGCCTATTCCCGCACCGGGCGGTCAGTGCCTCCGGTGGTTGAGTTCTCGACCCTTACATACGTCGCGCGCAAATATCGTCCTGACGGCGTCACCATTAGCGGTCGGGCGAAGCAACTGAAGGCTGCCGCTCTCAGGGGAGGAGCGGAGGCGCTGGAGATTGCTGCAAAATTGTATCCGGGTGTCACGCCCGTTCGGGACGTCATCGCCTCCGACCTCTCCAACGTGAACATGGTCCTGCATCCCCCTGGCGCGGTGCTGGCAGCCGCCTGGGTCGAGGCGACCGGCGGCAGCTTCACTTTCTATGTCGACGCCATGACGCCCGGGGTCGCCCGGGTCATGCGGCAATTGGACGACGAGCGCTTGGCGGTCGCTCGGGCGTTCGGGCATGAATTGCCGAACTTGATTGAAGAGATGAAGCTGCTCGGCACGGTGGAGGCTGACGTGGTTGACGTTACCGATTACCGCGCGGCAATCGCGGGCGGCGAGGCCAATCGCCGTATCAAGGGACCGGATTCGCTCGAATATCGCTACTACAAGGAGGATTTCGGTCACGGCTTGCTCCCCTTCCTGGAGTTTGCGCGGATCGCCGACGTCAACGTGCCCGTCGCGACGTCGCTCTATCGCCTTGCGCAGGCCGCCGTCGGAACCGACTATCGGATCGGCGGGCGGACTGCAGATGCAATGGGCATCGCCGGCATGTCCAGGGATCAGCTCATTGAGAAGGTAAGGGCCCCATGAGTTGGCAGAATACAGTCGTCGCGATCGTAGCCGGTGACGCACGCGAACAGGAGATCGCTCGCTGTGCCGTGCGGGCTGGAGCCGCGGTTCGAGCCTACGGCTTTCCCTGGCCTGATGGGGGCATCGAAGGCGTCTATCATGCTGTGGACGCGGCTGATGCATTGAAGGGGGCCGACATCGCGCTGTTTCCGATTCCAGGCATCAGCGCGGAGGGCGCGCTCTTCGCGCCCAAGTGTCCGCAAAAGATCGTTCCGACACGCGAGATGTTGGCCGGCATGAGGCGGCCCGGCAACATCATCCTCGGTTGGGCCGACGACAATCTGAGGGCCCATTGCAAGGCGCTCGGCATCGCGCTGCACGAGTACGAATGGGACGTCGACCTCATGCTGTTGCGCGGGCCGGCGATCGTCGAGGGCGTATTGAAGGTGATCATCGAAAACACGCAGATCACCATCCACAAGTCCAACATCTGCCTGGTTGGTCAAGGTACCATCGGCTCGCTTCTGACGAAGACGTTGGTCGGCCTCGGGGCTCATGTCCACGTCGCGGCGCGCAATCCGGTTCAGCGCGCCGCCGCCTACGCGACAGGCGCGGAGACGCTAACGCTCGAACAATTGCCGGCAGTTCTTCATCGCATGGACATCGTTATCGGCAGCGTTCCAAAACGACTGCTCGAGCGCGACCAGCTGGCTTTGCTGCCCAAACACGCGCTGCTGGTCGACGTCGCAGCGCCTCCCGGAACGATCGACCGCGACGCGGCCGCTGAACTTGGACTGAAGGCCGTCTGGGCGCGCGGCATGGGCGCCCGTGCACCGATCACCGTCGGCCGCAGCCAGTGGACAGGCATCAGCCGACGCATCGAGGAAATACTGGAGCAAAGACAATGAAGGCGGATCTGGTCATAAAGAACGCGCGAGTGGTTCGCCACGACGGAGAATTCCACGGCGGCGTTGCGGTGAAGGACGGCAAGATCGTCCTGACCGGGGCTGACGAAGTCCTTCCCGAAGCCAAGCGCACCATCGACGCCGAAGGGCGGGTGTTGATGCCGGGCTTGATCGACCCGCACTGCCATCTGGGCGTGAAGTTTCCCTTTGCCGAGGATATGCGGACCGAGACAGCCGCCGCGGCCTCCGGCGGCGTGACCACCGCGCTTCTCTATATCCGTAATCTGAAGGAGTCCTATCTGCCGTTCTACGCGGAGCGCAAAGCGATTGGCGAGGAAAACTCGGTGATCGACTTCGGCTTTCATTTCGGGATCCAGCGTGAGGAACATATCGCCGAGATTCCGGAGGTCATCGCCAAGACCGGCGTCAAATCCTTCAAATGCTATTTCGGCTACGAGCCGGACAATCCGATTGGCATTGTGCCGGCCACGGACGGCTGGGTCTATGCCGCGATGCGCATCCTGTCGAAGGTTCCCGGCGGGGTGATCAACGTTCACTGCGAGAACACCCAGATCGCCTCCTGGATCAAAAAGGAGATCGCGGCCACCGGCCGTCAGGATCTCGGCGCGTACACGGAATCCCGCCCGGCCTTCTGCGAGGTGGAAACCATACGGCGCATGCTCTTCCTTGCCGAGAAGACCGGCTGTTCGCTTCATCTGGTCCACACCTCCGTCGGCATGGGTCCGGTACTCGCCGCCGAGGCCCAGGCGCGTGGCGTCCGCGTGACGGTAGAGACCTGTCCTCACTACCTCACCCGCACGTGCTACGACGAAGATCTCGACATGCGTGCGAAGATATCGCCGCCGTTGCGCGACCGGAACGAGCTCGAGGGTCTTTGGCACGGCGTCATGAACGGTTCGGTCTACAGCCTCGGGACCGACCATGTGCCGTTCTTGCCCAAGAAGCTGGAGGATCTTTGGACCGAATTCCCGGGAGTGGTGAGCTTTCCATGGGAGCTGTCGCTGATGCTTCATTTCGGCGTCCATCAGCGCGGTTTGCCGTTGACCCGGCTTGTCGAACTCAACTCTTTCAACCCTGCGCGACGCTTCGGGCTCTGGCCGCGCAAGGGCCATATCGACGTTGGTTTCGACGCCGACCTCGTGCTGGTCGACCTCGATGAGCAGCGCACGGTCAAGCACACCGGCAAGGGTACCTGCATCTACGAGGGATGGACGCTCAAGGGTTGGCCGGTGATGACCGTTGCTCGCGGTGACGTCGTCTACGAAAACGGTTCCGTCGCCGACCACCACTTCGGTCGCGGTCGATGCGTGACCCTGCCGTCATGAGTGGCGCGGACTTCCACCGACTGGAGTTGGCAGGCCGAGAGTCGCTCATGCCCGCCCAAATGTCGGTGCGTGAAGCCGTCGCCGCCATCGTGGCGCGCAAGACCACGATCCGTCAGGAGAGATTGTCCGGAATCCACAATCCATGGGGACATGCGATCGGCTTGACCGATCCCTGGGTCTTTTTGGGCCTTTGCGAGAGCCAGGGCGTCGTCGATGCAGCGCGCGAGATCCTGGGGCCGGACATCATCCTGTGGGACAGCGAGCTATTCGCGGAAACGAGCAGCTATGCCGACTTTCTGCGCGAAGGGCGGGAAGGTCGTTATTGGCCGGTTGTGCCATTCGCAGGGGCGATCGTCTTGTTGCCCGTTGGCCAGGCTGACCCGCGACCGAGGGCGATCGGACTCAACGAGATCGGAACAAATGTGCTCAAGATGCTCGATCCGTCGGAACCGATTTATGTCATCCGGCTGATGCCGGGCACCAGTCATTTCGATCGAGACCCGCAGCATCCCGCCCATCGCGCGTGCATGGAGGAGCAGGTCTTGATCAACTATGCCAACCGCCCGCTGTGGCTGCTCAGCGGGGTCGATCTGGCAAGGAACGATCTGGTTACGGGCTTCGCGGCCGCTGTGCCCACCTGGGCATCCGGCGCTCTACCCATCCAAAGAGGAGGAGATTTCTGATGCCGTTTGTCGTCGTCGAAATGTGGGAGGGCCGTACAGTCGAGCAGAAGCGCCGACTCGTAAAGGCTATCACCAATGCAATGGTTGAGGAGGCCGCCTGCAAGCCGGATCATCTGCATGTGGTGATCCATGAAACGTCAAAAGACAGCTGGGGCCGCGCCGGCGTGCTCGGCATCGACATGGTGGAGGACAAGAAATGAGCCTGGAAGCCCTCGATTATCGCAAGTCGGCCCTGCTGGTCATCGATCTCCAGAACGCCTTCATCCACGAGAAGGGAACGCTGGGCATTTCCGGAGTGGATACAAAGCGCCTGTCCTCGATCGTCTCGCCGCTGGCAAGGCTGATCAAGCGGTGCCAGGATGTCGACATTCCCGTCATTTGGACAATGCAGGAGCATTTTGCCATCGACAGGAATCGCGCCAAGAAGAAGTTGCTCGGCCACACCGCCCGGCGCAAGCAGGTATCCGCGCTCGCCGGCAGTTGGGACGAGGAGATCATCGACGAGCTCAAGCCGCTGGCCGAGTTCAATCCTTCCTTCGTGATCCGCAAGCACCGCTTCGGTGCGTTCTACGAGACCAGGCTCGAGATGATGCTGAAGATGCTGGGGACGCAGCATCTCTTCATCACCGGAGCAACCACCAATGCTTGCGTCGAGACGAGCATCCGCGAAGCCTATCTCCGGGATCTCGATGTGGTTGCCGTCGAGGATTGCGTATCGGGCGTCAATGCGGATTGGGAGGCAACCGCCAAGCAGGTCTGGAAGCAGTACTTCTGCGAGATAGCGCCGTCGTCGGACGTTCTCGACTGGATCGCCGAGCAGGCGAAGCCGAGGGTTACCAACTACGGTCACCAGTTGATCATGGTCAATGACATCGACAGGTCGGTCGACTTCTATACCCGTCAACTGGGATTCACGATCAGGCCGGCCAAGCCGCTGGCTGACGGGCGGCCCTTCGTTGCTTTCCACCAAGGCATCGCCCTCATCAACGGCAAGGCTGCAGACCATCGCCAGCTCGACCACATCGCCTTCGAGGTCAATGACGTGCGCGCGCTCGATGCCAAGTTGAAAAAAGCCGGCGTACACTACTACAATGATCTGCACGACGGGCCGTATGGCTTGACGATCTACATCGCCGATCCCGACGGAACCAAGGTCGAGCTCTATCAGGTCGGAGCAAACGCTTAATCTCAGGCCCGGCCCGTATGCTCACGCAGGTGATCCGGGCCACGTTCCTTGTGTCAAATCGGCAGGCCGAGCCAACCTTGGCGTGCCGATTTGCGGCATCAGTGCTCCGCTGCGGTTGCCGCCCGCTCTCAAATCTACTACTGATCACGATATGAGATCACAGGACACAGGCCGTCCAACTCTCAGGGATGGTCTCGATGTCCTCAGGCCTATCGGATGGCGCCCAGCGACGTCCTAAGAGAAAGAGAGTCGGGAGATGCGGACCGAGAAAGCGGAAGTTGCCGGAAACGGCAACGAAGAAGGCAAGCGGCAGCGGGGCCACATCTACGAGCGTGTGCTCAGCTATATGCGTAGAGGACTTATGGTCGGAGCCTTTGTTCCCGGCCAGGTCATGAGTTTGCGCAAGCTGGCGGCAGGGCTCGGAACCAGCCCCATGCCGGTTCGCGAAGTGCTGAGCCAGCTCGTCGCCGCGAATGCCTTGGAAGAGACCAAGGGGGGCTCGGTACGCGTGCCGAGGCTGAGCGCCGAGAAGCTGAGCGATATCTTTTCAGTGCGTGAACTGCTCGAAGGTACAGCCGCCGAGCTCGCCGCCAAGAAAGCTTCGCCTGCGTTGTTGAACGGACTGACGTCCATCAACAAGCAATTGCTTCAGGCGATCGCCAAGCGTGACATCCTGAACTGCCTTTCCTTCAACCAAAAATTTCATTTCACACTCTACCAGGCGAGCGAATCCGAGACGCTCACGCTCTTGATCGAGTCGCTTTGGTTGCAGTTCGGGCCGACCATGTACATGTCGCTGCTGATCCCCTCGAAGCCCTGGAGCGCGTCTCACCACGAGGACATTCTGGCGGGGCTGAAGGAGGGCAACCCAACCGCGGTCAAACGCGGGACGATCCAGGACATCCGGACGACTTGCCGGGCCTTGCTCAGCATCGCCGACTCGCAGGGGGCCGAGCTGCCCTTCGCGCAAGGAATGGAACTGCAATTCGACGATTGAGAACAGAGATCCGGAGTACCGCGCCATGGAAGCAAAGATTGATCAAAAACTGGCCCAACTGGGAATAAGCCTGCCCGCAACGGCGTCTCCAAGCGCCAACTACGTTCCCGCGCGCAGACTGGGCAGCCAGATCTACATCTCCGGCCAGGTCCCCAGCGAGGGCGGCAAGGACAAGTACACGGGTAAGCTCGGCTCGGAATTCTCCGTGGAGGAAGGTCAAAAAGCTGCGCGTCTCTGCGCAATCAATATCCTCGCTCAGCTCAAGCAGGCGCTGGACGGCAATCTCGACAGGGTGGTTGGGGTCGTTCGGCTGGGCGGCTTTGTCAACGCCGAGCCGGACTTCAAGGATCATCCCAAGGTCATCAATGGGGCGTCTGACCTGATGGTGGAGGTGTTTGGCGAGGCAGGGCGCCACGCCCGCGCGGCGGTCGGCTGCAGTTCCTTGCCCCGCAACGTTCCGGTCGAGGTCGACGCCATATTCGAGGTCAACTGAACCATGCAGCCCGCCGCTCCCTCCCTCGACGCGCGGATTCCCGTTCATGTGCTGACGGGCTTTCTCGGGAGCGGCAAGACGACGTTTCTTCGACACCTGCTCGGGGAGCCGGGTCTCGCCGAGACTGCGGTGATCATCAATGAATTCGGCGAAATAGGACTGGACCACCTGCTGGTGCGGGAGGTCACGGAAGACGTGGTCCTGCTGTCGTCCGGATGTCTGTGCTGCGCTGTGCGCGACGATCTCGTGTCAACCTTGGCCGAGCTCCTGGCGATGGCCCGCTGCGGCGCGGTGACGCCTTTCCGCCAGGTCGTGGTCGAAACCACCGGCCTCGCCGATCCAGCGCCCATCATCCAGGTAGTGATGAGCGCTCCCGAATTGCTGCATGGCTATCGCGCCGGCAGCATCATTACGACCGTGGACGGCGTCAGTGGCCTCAACAGCATTCGGAACTTCGCGGAAGCGGCCCAGCAGGTGGCGCTAGCGGATTGCGTTGTCGTCACCAAGTCGGATCTTGTCGAGCGTTGGCAATTGGACACGCTTGAGCTCGATGTCGCCAAGGTCAATCCTTCAGTGCGCTCGCTGACCTCGAGCAAGCATGCGATGCCCTCGGCGGCCGACGTCCTGGCCCATGGCGAGGACTGGAAGCCCCACTCGCTCGGGGCGCACGACAGGGCTGCGCGGGGAGTGCACAGCCACGGCATCGAGACCTTCACGGTCGAGGTGACGCGAGAAGTCGAATGGCCGGCCTTTGTCGACTGGCTTGAATTGTTGCTGGCTGCACGCGGTCAATCCATTCTCCGTGTGAAGGGCTTGTTGCAGCTCGAAGGGGACGAGCGACCGGTTGTCGTCCACGGCGTGCAACACGTCGTCTATCCGCCAGAATACCTGCCGCGATGGCCGGAAGGTTCGCCGCGCGGCTGGCTGGTGTTCATCGCGCGCAACTTGACGCGCACCACGATCGAAAATTCCCTGCCAAGCATCTTCGCCTGCAGGCACTGACGGTCGAAAGCGCAGCCGCGCCGATACGACATCGACCGCAATTCTTAATCCATCACCCGCGAGATCGATCCGCTCGTCGTAGATGCGGGGGCAAGCCGTCGCAACGCGCGAATGCCCATCGTTGCGCCGCCGAAATGGATCCAGTGCACGAAAAACGATCGCATGCCGCCCGCATTACGTGCTTGACAACATCAAACTGTGATCACATCATGAGATCAAATATAGGTCGATCCGGGAATGGGAGCGCCGTCGGACCGCAGGCAAGGGCCACACGAATCGTGGTGCCCGGCTTGCGTCATTCAGCTCCAGATCGACAGGGAGTGAACGGGATGTCTCGAGTGAATCTCGCTGCAGCAATGTCGGCGCTGAGGGGGCGATGCGCCGGTTTTTTTCGACGACAGCACCGGGCGGTCGTCAGATCTTGGCGACCTCTCCTCGATTGGTTCGTTCGGGAAGCCCGGTTGTGCCTCGAGAGCGCACTTGTCGGCGAAGTGTTCGTTGATGTTGCCAGGCCGTCGAAGGCTCCGGCGGATGGTTCTGCTCAAAGACAACTGTAATCTTCTAACGTGGTGAGGTTGCCGTGGCGAGTACGGATATTGTCAGCGCCGGTGGGGCGCAGCCAAAGCAAGGCAAGAGCATGAGCGGCAAGAAACGGGCTCGCGTCAGTTGGCTGGATCGCTATTCGGCGCTCCTCGTTGCTGTGGTGCTGATCGGTGCTTGGCAAATTCTCGTGCCACTGTCAGGGCTTTCGGAGTTCGTCCTGCCGACGCCGTTCGCTATCGCGAAGCGCATCGCCAACGACCTGCCGCTGCTCTCGGCCCATACCTATGTGACACTGCTCGAAGTGATCTTCGGCTTCTTCCTTGGAGCGCTGATCGGGATTCCTCTGGCTTTGTCGATTTTCTATTCCAGGGCCTTCGAACGAGCCATTTATCCGATCCTTGTCGGTCTGCAGACCGTCCCCAAGGTGTCGTTGGCGCCGATCCTGGTGCTGTATCTCGGATACGGGTGGGCACCGAAGATCGTGCTTGCCTTCATGATCTCGTTCTTTCCGATCGTGATCTCGACCGTCGTCGGCCTGCAGTCGCTCGACAAGAATCTCGTCAATCTCGTCCGATCCATGGGCGCGAACGAATGGCAGACCTTCTTCAAGCTGCGCCTGCCGGCAGCGCTGCCCAATATTTTCGCGGGCTTCAAGGTTGCGATTTCTCTCGCCGTCATCGGTGCGGTCATCGGCGAATACGTCGCTGCTGAGCGAGGGCTCGGATATCTTCAGCTCCAGGCGAATTCGCAATTCGACACCACGCTCAACTTTGCGACCGTGGTGACGATCTCGGCACTCGGTGTGATGCTCTACTTCGTCATCGATATCATCGAGTCGCGCGTTTCCCATAAGCGCGATGCCGCCAAATGAACCGCATGCAACAGGTGTGGACGAGGCATAGCTCCAGTGAGGCAGCGTAATGAATACTCCTATCCAATCTACCGGTGCGGCGATAGAGATTTCCCGGCTTTCGAAGATCTATGAAACTCGCGAGGATACCGACGTCGTCGCGCTTGAAAAGATAGATCTTCGCTTCGAGCCGGGTAGTTTCGTTGCGGTGGTGGGGCCGAGCGGATGCGGCAAGAGCACCCTGCTGTCCCTGCTCGCTGGCCTGACCCCCGCCTCGACCGGCAAGATCGCCATCGACGGGCAGGGGATCAGCAAGCCGCATCCCAAGATCGGCGTCGTGTTCCAGTCGGATCTCCTGCTCTACTGGCGGACCGTGCTCGACAACATCCTGCTGCCGATCGAGATCAAGAAGCTCGATCTGGCCAAATACCGGCTGCACGCCGAGGACCTTCTCGCCCAGGTCGGGCTCGAAGGCTTCGGCAACAAATATCCATCGGAGCTTTCGGGCGGCATGCGGCAGCGCGTGGCGATCTGCCGCGCGCTGATCCAGGAGCCGGGTCTGCTGTTGATGGACGAGCCCTTCGGCGCGCTCGACGCGCTGACTCGCGAGCAGATGATCATGGACTTGCAGTCCATGTGGCTGAGGGTGCGAAACACCGTTCTGTTCATCACCCATGGCATCGATGAAGCCGTTTTCCTTGCCGACCGCGTACTCGTGATGTCGCCGCGGCCGGGTCGCATCGACCTTGACCTCACGATCGACATGCCGCGTCCGCGCCAGTGGAGCAAGGTCCACGAGGACAAGGCCTATTACGGCTACGTGCGCCAGATCCGCGATATCTTCGAAGCGAAAGGTGTGCTCGTCGCCCACTGAGCGAGGGTAGGGGCGGCAGTTTTCAAGAGAGCCAGGCATGTGTGCCGCAGGATGATTTTCTGCGGGAGATGACCTGCGTCCGAAATCAGGCGGGCGTGAGCCCGTTGAAGAACCTTGTGGGGAGTTGGGTTCGATCGGCATTGAGATGGTCGCCGCTATCTCCAAGGCCGCGTCGCATTTCGTCTAGCGGCTTGAGTCTGCCCGACGGGCAGCTCGTTTTTTGAAGAGGGGGACTAAACATGCATGCTTCCAGACTTTTGACTCCAATTGCACTCGCGGTCAGTTTGATCGCTTGCTCGTCCATCGTGAGAGCTGCGGACGAACCCAGTCCGGCGCCGGTCAAGGCAAAGCCGATCCCGGATGTTCCGTTTTTCCTCGTGAATGATAACAGGCTGACCTACTCGTACCAATTTACGGCGACCGACCCCGGTGCTTATAGCATCCAGCCAAATGGCACCATCAACGGCACGACCGCAAAGCAGGTCTATTCGTTCACCCACTTCGATGTGTGGGCTTACGGCACAAACTTCTTCAATATCGATATGCTGAAATCCGGTCATAACGATCCTGCTTCGCCCTGCTCGCCTACCGGTACCCTGCCTTTCGGCCAAACAGGCGCTTGCGCCGGCGCGACGGAGTTCTACGGCATAGAGCGCAGCACGTTCGGCTGGAATGAGATATTCGACACGAAGGCGTTCAAAATAGGACCGCTGCGAAATATCTCGTTCGAGGTCGGCGCCGATCTCGGTACGGCAAATAATTATTACGCACCAGCGACGAACAACGTCGTCGCTGGTCTGCAATTCGCCTTTGATCTTCCGTACAAAGGCTATTTCAACGTGGCGCCGCTGGTCGTCTACAACATTGCAAGCCACAAATCGTTTCTTCAGTGCGGTCTCTTCAATCCGGGCACTCCTGGGGTGACCTGTCTTGCGGACGGCAACAGGGTGTTTCCGCCCACCTGGAAGATCGAGACCAATTACTACATGGATCTCGGCTTCCTCCCTGAAAGCATACGGTATTTCGCCATCAGTGGCCGCGTTTCTGTCACCGGACAAAAGGGCGACATCAATACGCTGCCTGCGCTGTCCGGCCCCGGACGTTTCAGCACCGCCAGCAAGATCGAAGTGAACAGCGAACCGATTCGCCTGACGTTCGATGCCAGCAAGGCCTTCATGGGCCCCAAATACAGTCACTTCGTCGACGTCTGGGTTGCCTATCGATACTGGAAGAACAAGTTTGGTCTCGACAGTAACGCCACTCCCGGCACTTGCACCATTGCGGCAACAGGCGCCAGCACCAACAGCTGCACGGAAAAGTCGGCCAGCGCGGGTATCTCGGTGAAATTCTAGCGTCGATCTGGCGAGCCAAGACAGACGGCGCCGCGCTCGAACCGCGGCGCCGTCTAAGCGTTCGAAAGGGAAACTATGACTGCAAGGTACTGCAAGACGGCCTCGCACAGCATTGCCCTGACGGTCATGGCGCTCTTCGCAGCCATCGTGTGCTCATCGGCGGCCTTGGCGGCCGACGATGTGCGAGTGCGGTTCAGCTGGAAGCTCAAGGGCGAGTATGGCCACCTCTATCTGGCGCAGGACAGAGGTTTTTATGCTGCCAAGAACCTCGCCGTACGCATGGGAGAAGGCGCAGGTTCGCAGGCGGCACTCGGGGCGCTCGTTCAGGGCCAGGAAGACGTCGTCATCATGCCTGGGATCTTCGCTGCTTCCGCGATCCAGAAGGGCATGCCGATCAAGATCATCGCGCTCTACCATCCAAAGACGCCCGTCGTTATGATCTCGCATCCTGGTAACCCCATCCTCAAACCGCAGGATCTCGAAGGCAAGATCGTGGCGCATGCCGTCGGCGAGACGGGCACATCCTATCTCGGAACCTTCTGCGCGGTGAACAAGATCGACTGCACCAAGATCAAGAAGGTTCAGATGGACGCGCAATCGCGCGTACCCCAGTTCCTGCAGAACCAAGTGGACGCTGTGAGCATTTATCGCACCAGCGACCTGCCCGTGCTCGAGCAGCGGACCGGAATCAAGTTTCCCATCCTCGATCTCGCACAATATGGGCTTGTCGTTCCAGGGTTGGCGGCAGTCACGAGCGATTCCGCTATCGAGAAGAAGCCCGACGTCCTCAAGCGCTATCTCGCGGCTGTTGGCGAGGGTATCGAGGCAACGCGAAGGGATCCGAGGGCCGCTGCGAATGCCATCGCCAAGGTTTGGCAAGTCGGACCGTCGGTGGATGTCATCGAAGCACAAGTCAGGGCAACGATTGACGCGATGGTGCCCGAGGAAGGAAAGCCCATCGGCTGGGTCGACGCGAAGCTCATCGAACAAGCGATCGAGTTGCTGAAGACCGAACAAGCGATCGATCATCCCAAACCCACGGCGTCGTTCTTTACCAATGAACTCCTCGCCTACTGACTCGCCAGAGCTAGCATGCGAGTGCGACTGTGGGCGTCGGGCCAGGTCAGACGATATGAATCCAGCGTATTATTGCGTTCACATATATTCAAGTCCGACGCCCGCAGGTGGGGCAGGGGCGGCAGTTTTCGATGAATTGGCTCGCAGGCCTTTTACTGCATTGTTGCTTCGGCCGAGACTGGGAGAGCCTCTGCAGGTGGCTGCTCCGATCCGCTTCCAAAACTCATAAGTCATCGACGGAGCCCAAGCAGCGTCTTCCGACGCGATCGTGGTCCTCGCGTTGAGAATCTAGGTCCGGCAGTTCAACTGCTTGCGCAGATGGTCAATGCCGCTGCCGATAGGAATTGCTCCGCGAAATCGCCTCAAAATCTCTAAACGATGACCACAAGAATCACGTTGATGCTGGCGGCGCCGTTCGCAGTATTGACGCGTTGGGACGATCCGGTGAAAGCGAATGGCGTTGCATAGATGGAATCGTTCAATCGCGAACAAGTCCAGGAGAAATGATGAAGTTGGTGAAGACCTCTGTAGTCGCATGTGTCCTTTCGGCTTTGCTTGCGGGCCAGGTGCTCGCGCAAGACCCCTCGACCGACGCCAAGAGTCGCGGCGGCATGCAAGGCAAGAGCATACAGGGCGGCATGAACGATGATGAGGATTCGACCGCTCAGCTCGGCACTGCGGACCGAAAGGCAGGTATGAAGCCGGTCAAGAACACAAAGGGTGCAGCCGGCACCACCGGGATCGCTCCGAACAAGGGGGCAGCTGACGGTTCCTCCGTCGGCGGCACGCCGACTGCCGGCAAGCGCCACTAACGCGGCTGACCCTTATCGGCAAACCTCCGGTCGCGCAGGCGGCCGGAGGTTTTTTCCGCGTTTAGGTCGATCTCGGCACGAATGGCCCAGAAGCAAGCAATCAAGTTGATTGCTGGGTCAAGGCGCCAGCGCCCCCTGCGGCTCGTCGATTAAAATGAGTTGCTGTTCGACATAGGGGCGGAAGCATTTCCCCTTGGTCTTACCGCGGAAGAAGGCTCCGTGAGCTGGTCGAGTTTGCGCTCCAACACCGCGCCACTTCAATTCGCGCCTTGGTCTGACTTGATTGTCAAGTGATATTTCTGGTTTCTGCCGGCGCGAGCGCGGACGATATGTGTTGTCAGCCAAGCGTTGGGTGCGTCCCCACTGCTGATGCTATCGCTTATCGAGGTCGCGCTGCGCCGGATGGTGATGTTCGGGGCGACACCTCAAGCTCCCCAGCGGAGTACGTCGAGCCGCCACCCGCATTTCTTCGCCGATTCCAGTCGAACAATGTGCCATTGAGCCGGATGCAGTGAAGAAGTTATCGCGATTTTTCGCGCAATGGGGACTTTTGCCTTCCTCATGCCAATTCGCTCTGCGAGCTCCATGCCCAGGCTGTCAATCGTCATTCAAAGTTGACCTCCCGCGGATTATTCGCGAGCCTGCGCCATACTTCCGGATTTCCTCCGCCATGGCCTCGCAGCTCGGGGAGCCTTGTCGGCGCATTTCCGACGTGACGGACAATTGCAGCCGAGGGAGTTTACCTGATGCAAGACGATCCGACATCGCACGGACTCTGGGAACTGACGGCTCCGCATGCACCTCAGACCGGTCGTCTGGCCGGCGAGATCGACGTCGATATCCTCGTCATCGGTGGCGGATATACTGGGCTTTCGTCCGCTCTCCACCTTGCAGAAGGAGGAGCGCGGGTCGCGGTCCTCGAGGCGTCTGAAATCGGCTTCGGCGGCTCCGGACGCAATGTCGGTCTCGTGAATGCCGGTATGTGGGTCATGCCGGACACTCTCGTAGCGACGCTGGGACAAACCCATGGGGAGCGCCTGATCGATCTGCTCGGCCGTGGGCCGCGGCGAGTGTTCGATCTTATCGCGCAACATGGCATTGAATGCGAACAAGAGCCCACGGGCACGTTGCACTGTGCAGTCGGACGCAGGGGATTGGAAGAAATCGAGGCTCGTGCTGAACAATGGCAGCGACGTGGTGCGCCGGTCGAGATTCTCGATGCCGAGGAGACGCGCCGGAGGATCGGTGGTGGCGACTACGCCGGTGCACTGCTGGATAAACGCGCTGGCACAATTCAGCCGCTGGCCTATGTTCGTGGTTTGGCTCGTGCCGCGCTTGCTGCGGGCGCGAAAATATTCACTCAGAGTGCCGCTCTCACCGCCAGCGACGGCGGCTCGCGCTGGAAGGTCAATACGGCAGCCGGATCTGTGCGTGCAGATTGGGTGATTGTTGCCACCGATGCCTACGCACGAGGACCCTGGTCGCAGGTCCGGCAGGAGCAGATCGAACTGCCTTACTTCAACTTTGCGACCCAACCTCTCTCGGACAATTTGAGAGCATCGATCTTGCCCGAACGCCAGGGAGCCTGGGATACGAAACAGGTGCTCAGTTCATTTCGCTTCGACCGTGCAGGTCGGCTGGTTTATGGCAGCATCGGTGCTCTTGAGCGGAGCAGTACAGCAGTGCACAGGGCGTGGGCAATCCGCTCGCTGGGCAAGCTGTTTCCTCAGCTCGCCGACATCGAATTCGAGGCCGGTTGGTTCGGGACGATCGGTATGACCTCGGACAACCTACCCCGCTTTCACAAGTTGGACCGCAACGTAATCGGGTTCAATGGATATAACGGCCGCGGAATCGCGCCGGGCACTGTGTTCGGCGGCGTGCTCGCGTCCTATGTGCTGGGGCACGTTGCCGACCAAGACCTTCCGCTTCCGATCACTCCGGTGGAGGAGCCGCGCTTCCGCGACACGCGGGAGGCGCTCTATCGCATCGGGGCGCAACTCGTTCATTTGACCGAAGCCCGGCTCTGATCCGCCAGCTCTCGGTAGTCCGTGAGCTCCGCGCAAGGCACATGCTTCCTTCTCGCCGACATATTGCAATTCCGGCGGCCTCGGAGACGGCTATTGCCAATCTCGCTCGATCGGTGACGTCAGATGCCGACAACATGGTCGAACACCCGACACCGTTATCAACGGCCTGACCGGTTTGAAAGAAGGAACAGAGCCGACTCCAGTCGCGATCTCCGCAAGTCTATCAAGCGGATCAGCGATGTTTTCTCCCTCGCTGAAACTGGACGTCGGCTTTGCTAGCAGTGAATCCGTGCTCACGCGCCATGGATTTGGCGCAGATCGGCACGCTTTGGACAAGCGCAATGCGAGACGCGTTCAGGCGGCTCTTGCGACGCTGACAGCGCGTGGTGCGAGCTTTGTGAGTTTGTCAGCTTTGGTACCATTGTCCGTGAGCTGACACTCCGTTGATGCGCAGGGTCTATAAATCCAGCTCTTTCGTCGCGGCACGCAGCTTGCTTCGGTCGGCATACCATCACCAATCCAGGGCTTGGTGATGCAGGGGCGGACCGGACGCATCACCTGCGTTTGAGTCCGTCCCGTCGATCTGCGAGGCGACATGAAACGGTCGCCGGAAGAACTACGCAACAATCAGGGAGTGGCCCAATGGAAATCGTCTTGGGATGTTGCGCCGGGCTCGTTTTCACCGGCATCCTGGTTGCGTGCTACTGGGCAGTGCGGTGACAAGGAGCCGCAACGCGTGTCTTTGCTTTTGAAATTGATCGAACCTGACCCGCGCCATAGCCTCCTGAAGCGAGCCTTGTCGCACGGCTCGCAAGCCTTTGGGCTCGTCAACAATAATCTTTGGTATCGTCTTCCGAATAGAGCGCTGCAAAGTGCGTTTCCTGACGATTCTATTCCGGAGGCTGCATTGAGGGACCCGCGCGCAGTCAAGCGCGAAAGATGCCCCGCCACCGCTATCAAGTCGATCATCGCGTACGTTTCCGCCCCGCTGAGTCCGACGAGTAACGAGACGCGACAATGTGATGATCCGCTCGGCTTTGGCTGTTCCGCCTAGCTTTGGTCAACGCTGGATTGGGAATCATAGGACCCACGCTACCCACGGGCATAGCAGGCCAATGTCACCTGGACTGGCCCAGTCTTGCTGCTTGCGCCGACTCGCTGCCGCGGATCGCACAAGCGCGGCTAATAGAACGGGATGTCGCATCTTAGTCAGCCGAACGAGCTCTGTGCCGCAATGGGCTATGCTGACGTGCTCATTGCTTCAAAGAAGTAAACCATTGCGGACCATATGAGTTGCCAGCTTACGGGAATGTCCGATGCCCCACGATCGGTCGTGGCGTCAGTTCTCCTTGGCAACTCTGGCCGCGCGATCGAGGACATCCCGATGTCCGGAGCACCCTGCCGAGTAGGCTCTGAACCGACAACGTGGAGAGGCGACTTGCATGGAACGGTACACTGTCTACATGGTCAGACGCGACGGGCATCTCGTAGGCTTTGTCGAGTTTATCTGTTCGGACGAAGGGACCGCCACGGAGCGGGTGCGGAAGCTTGCAAGCGACCACGCGGTTGAGCTTTGGCAGAACGATCGTAGGATCGCAGCATATGAAGGACGCCGGTGGCTCCGCGAAAAGGAGATCGATTGAGATGAGCACGCGACGAAATGATTCGACGTGGGGAGCTGGCCGCCCGCCCCAGAATCGGCAGATGTTCGATATCCGCTACTAAGCAGGTTGCTCTCCGCAGAGTTGTCGAACATGCTCGGCACACAAACAAAAACCCCGGCATCGCTGCCGGGGTTTCGCATTCCGTGGTGCGCCTGAGTGGCCGGACTCAGAAGTCCATGCCGCCCATGCCACCCATGCCGCCGCCCGGGGGCATCGCCGGGCCGGCGCCGCCCTTCTTGGGCAGCTCGGCGACCATGGCTTCGGTGGTGATCAGCAGCGCCGCCACGGAGGAGGCGTTCTGGATCGCGGTGCGAACGACCTTCGTCGGATCGATAATGCCCTTGGTGACGAGGTTGCCGTACTCGCCGGTCTGCGAGTCGAAGCCATAGGCGTACTGATCTTTCTCCAGGATCTTGCCGACGATCACCGAACCGTCTTCACCGGCGTTGATCGCGATCTGGCGAGCGGGAGCCGACAGCGCCTTGCGCACGATCTCGACGCCGGTCTTCTGGTCGTCGTTCTTGGTGCGCAGGCCCTTGAGCTGCTCGGAGGCACGGAGCAGGGCGACGCCGCCGCCCGGGACGATGCCTTCCTCGACAGCCGCGCGGGTCGCATGCATCGCGTCATCAACGCGATCCTTGCGCTCCTTCACCTCGACCTCGGTCGCGCCGCCGACGCGGATCACCGCGACGCCGCCCGCGAGCTTGGCGAGACGCTCCTGGAGCTTCTCACGGTCGTAGTCCGAGGTGGTCTCCTCGATCTGCGCCTTGATCTGGGCCACGCGCGCCTCGATGTCGGCCTTCTTGCCGGCCCCGTTGACGATCGTGGTGTTCTCCTTGTCGATCATCACCTTCTTGGCGCGACCGAGCATGTTGAGCGTGACGTTCTCGAGCTTGATGCCGAGATCTTCCGAGATCGCCTGGCCGCCGGTCAGGATCGCGATGTCCTGCAGCATGGCCTTGCGGCGATCGCCGAAGCCCGGAGCCTTGACGGCCGCGACCTTCAGACCGCCACGGAGGCGGTTCACGACCAGAGTCGCGAGCGCTTCGCCTTCGACGTCCTCGGCGACGATCACCAGCGGCTTGCCGGTCTGCACCACGGCCTCGAGCAGCGGCAGCAGCTCGTTCAGCGAGGAGAGCTTCTTCTCGTTGATGAGGATGTAGGCGTCGTCCATCTCAACGCGCATCTTGTCGGCGTTGGTGACGAAGTAGGGCGAGATGTAGCCGCGGTCGAACTGCATGCCCTCGACGACGTCGAGCTCGGTCTCGAGCGACTTGGCTTCCTCGACGGTGATGACACCCTCGTTGCCGACCTTCTTCATGGCATCGGAGAGGAACTTGCCGATTTCGGCATCGCCGTTGGCCGAGATGGTGCCGACCTGGGCGATCTCGTCGTTCGACGTGACTTTCTTGGAGTTTTTCTGCAAGTCCGCCACGACCGCGTCTACGGCGAGATCGATACCGCGCTTCAGGTCCATCGGGTTCATGCCGGCGGCGACCGCCTTGGCGCCTTCGCGCACGATCGCAGCCGCGAGCACGGTCGCGGTGGTGGTGCCGTCGCCGGCCGCGTCTGCGGACTTGGAGGCGACTTCGCGCACCATCTGGGCGCCCATGTTCTCGAACTTATCGTCGAGCTCGATGTCCTTGGCGACGGTGACGCCGTCCTTGGTGATGCGGGGCGCGCCGAACGACTTGTCGAGCACGACGTTGCGGCCCTTCGGACCGAGCGTCACCTTCACCGCGTTGTTGAGGATGTCGACGCCGCGCAGCATGCGGTCGCGGGCGTCGACGCCGAATTTGACTTCTTTGGCTGACATATTGGTTTCCCTGAGTTGATTGGTCTCATCTCACTCTTGAGGCGCCCGGCAGGCGCTCCTCAGGGTGAGCGGTGCGAGCGGTTGGATTAGGCGGCCTTCTTCTTGGCCGACGCATCGGTGAGAACGCCCATGATGTCGCTCTCCTTCATGATCAACAGCTCCTGGCCGTCGATCTTGACCTCGGTGCCCGACCACTTGCCGAACAGCACGAGATCGCCGACCTCGACGTCGATCGGGATCAGCTTGCCGCTCTCGTCGCGGCCGCCCGGGCCAACGGCGATCACTTCGCCCTGGGACGGCTTTTCCTTGGCCGTGTCGGGAATAATGATGCCGCCTGCGGTCTTCTCTTCTGCGTCGATACGCTTGACCACGACGCGGTCGTGAAGCGGACGGAATTTCATGCAGTCCTCCTAAGCAATTGCTTGGGTTGGTGATTTTAGGTAGTTAGCAGTCGATGCCCGCGAGTGCCAATGCGGGCGGAGCACAGGTAGGGCTGGTCTTTTCGGGAAGCAAGGGCTCCTCGCAGAAAAAAGGCGCTCAGGGTATTCGCCGGCTGTTCGTGGTCATACCGGCGAATGACCGAACCGGCGATCTGCCCTTGGTGTCTAGGATTTTCCTCACTATCCCGCGCGGACGCGAACTCGTGATGGCACGCTGGGGCGTGCCGACCTCGTGGCGGGTTCTGTGGACGCCACCAAGCTGTAAGCAAAGGGCAGGCCAGTCGACTTCCAGCAGCTGCTGAGGATGAGCTCGATGGCGGCACGACCAACGTCCGGTAGTGAGAGCGCGTACTGGAAGCGCTGGCTCGATCCGCAGAGCCGCTGCCTGGTGCCGTTCACCTCGTTCTCCCGAGGACGACACCATCGATGGCAAGAAGGTGTCGGTCCGGTTCGCTCCCGACGAGAGCCGGCCTGTTCTCGACGATGGAGTTGCAGCCGGCAAGACGGAATGCATTTCCGCCAACGCCGCTGTGAGGCGCGCCAAGGCGTTGTCCCGCAAGCCCGGCATCATGGGCGCGGTCGCCCTCTCGGGGACCGAAGGACCCATCGCGCGGCGTCTTCGGCGACGCCAAGGTGATCCGGAAATGCGGCGACGTACCCGAATATCTGAGCACGCCGATCGTCCCGACGTCGCCACACCCCAGCGGTGGCATCAGGGCGGAATTAGCCTGCGGACTCGCATTTGAGGCATCGCCAGATCGTGGCTCCCTGCTATCACGATTTGCGGCCAAGTCATGGACTTCCTGCAACAAGGGCAGACGCGAATGATGCTGGAACGTGGCGTTGGGCGACACGAAGAAGGCGAGAGATCAACAGAGGGGATCCGCCGGATGCTCGGCGAAACCAGATGAACCGGGCAAGCTCGAACCCGATCCCGCAGGCTGCTCCGCGGCGAGCTTTTCGACTTGTTCGACGAACTCGGACCGGGTGCGTTGATCGCGTATCCGGACAAAAGCGCGGATCAACCTAAGTCCCTGCAGATCGCTTCGCGTTGAAGACGCGGTGTCGTTCATTTTCGAGCTCCCTGGCTTTCTGTAGGTGGGTCAAGTCGCAAGTGCAAGAATGATCCGTATCACGCGCCGGTTGCAACATAAATCCTACCAAAAAGGAGGGGTTCTGCTCGCGCCTGAACGCAGGTTCACACGGAGCCCGCGCGGGGTAGGATGCGTGCCACAGTTTGCCCTTCACAGCCTCCCATCCTGGCGCAGAGACGATGAAGCGAAGCGCAATTCAGCGGACGAGAGCGGCCGTAGCTGCTGCCCATACGTTCCAATACACCAATCCACTTGTGCGCCTTTCGACAAATTCGGATGGGACAACGCGGCGGATGCTAGCCACAAAATGTCGGAAGCCCGCCACAGAACAGCTCTTTGAACTTCCATACTTCGTCTTAGACGAGCCTTCCTCCACCGCATTCAATTCGTCGTATTCTCGCCATTCGAGAGCTGAACCCGTCGCGCAGCAAATACAGCTCTCGATGAAGATGCCGCCATGAAGTCGTAGCGATCAGGTGAAACAAAGGGAGCCAGTGCCGCGCAGATCGAAGGCTCGCTGAGGCGATCGCGTTATCGGTTGGCGCAGCGTAAAATCAGACAGAGAGCATAAGGCCGTAATCCGTGGCAATTAATCGTCGAAACTTCGCTGCAGCCGGGTTTTCTACGCTCGTGTGCGGATACGCACTGATGCAGCCGGGACGGGGCACGCCGTCCCGGAGGCCAGTGGTCGCAGGCTATGTCGCCCCTTGGAAAGCCCGGACGGGCGGTCCAAACATCAAGACGATCCCGGCTCGCGAACTGACGCACTTGATGTACGCGTTCGGCACCGTTTCGGCAGAAGGACTGGCTGGACTTTCGGATCGTTGCCTGGACGCAGGAGCCTGCGACGGAACCGCGCCGTCGACCGCGTTCGGCGGCAATTTCGCCCAACTCACCGAATTGAAGCGGAGCAGTCCGGAGCTCCGGATCCTGATTGCGTTGGGCGGCTGGAGCGGGTCGAAATATTTCTCGGCCGCCGCTGCCACGCCGAGGTCGCGCGCGCGGTTCGCACAATCCGTTATCGAGGCGTTCTTTCGGCCGTATCCGGGTCTGTTCGATGGTGTGGATGTCGATTGGGAGTTTCCCGTCTCAGGAGGACGCCCAGGGAATCTCGCGCGCCTCGAGGACCGCACGAATTTCACGCTCCTGATTGCGGAGCTTCGCCGAAGACTCACCGAGTTTTCCGCATTGGAGCGCAGGGAGCTGGAGCTCACCATCGCCGTATCGGCCGTCCCCAACAAGATTATCAATCTGGAGGCGGCCGCTCTCGCCCCGCTGGTCGACCGGATTCATCTAATGGCCTACGACTATCATGCGGGCTCGACCTTTGCCGGCTTCAATGCTCCGCTGTTTGCCTGCGCCGGCGATCCAAGTCCCGATCTCAATGTCGATGCCAGTGTGAATGCCTTGATCCGGGCCGGGGTGCCGCGGGCCAAGGTCACGCTCGGGGTAGCCTTCTATGGCCGAGCTGTTGCAGGCGTTCCGCAGGAGAACGGGGGGCTCTTGCAAAAGGGGACGATGGCGAGCGAGGAGTGGGGAGGGAGTGACGGCATCGATTATCGCGATCTCGTTGTCCGGCGACCGGAAGAGCAGGGCTTTCGCCGGTATTGGTGTGATGAGGCCCAAGTGCCGTGGCTCTATGACGCCGAACGGCGGATATGGATCAGCTACGACGATCCGCTATCCATCGCAAGCAAGACGATGTACGCGCGCGCCCATGGACTCGCCGGGATCATGATCTGGGACCTGTTCGCCGACGACGGTTCGCTGCTGCTCGCGGCGCTCCGCATCCTTCCTGTGCGAAGATCCTAATAGAAGTGTCGTCATTACGTCGCCTTGAAGCACGTCATCTGTGCGCGCCTCGAGCGAAATCAGCCGCGAAACGCTGTTGAGATCAGAGCCACGTCGAATTGAAAACGGCGATGTCGGAAATCTGGCGCCCGGCAGCGTCGTTCGGGAGGCATGCTGGCGGCAATGCGGGTTTTTCGTCGTGATGCCACGTGCGCACCGGATCCCATCCGGTTGCTCGCGAGGCCGGACGACTCTTCGCGACCCCTCACGCGAAGGCTTGAGCAACCCTGACTTAAGCCATGTCTGTGTATCGGTGCGGGATCCCGATCCCGATCGGCGCCATGAGTCACTGACCCATGCGATATAGAAGAGGCATGCTTCGGCGCCGATTCACACGTGACCCCCTGCAGTGAAGACGGTGGTCTCGCCAGCCGGCCCCGTTCCTTATCAGGCGAGACATCGGCAGAGTTGCGGCGGATGCTCTATTGGCCTGCTTCAGATGCGCCTCACGATGATGCCGTCGGCGATAGCAACGTAGATTGTGAGTCTTGAGACAAATGTCAGCAACTTGACGCTACACACCACTACGAAGTGCCTGCAGAACCGCCGAATTCAATTGGCTCGCGGTTTGCTTTGCTGACGCCATCATTGCCAATCGCAAGCGTTGATTTTCCAGGCGGACTAGGGCGCGCGTCGCAAGCGTGTGGTCTGGCCCCGACGGTTTGCTGTGGCGACAAGTTAAGGCGCTCGGTTGTGGACGGCGCAAAATGCAGGAAGTGTTTGGAATGCGATCTGGAGTTCTTCTTTCGGGAGTCGCAACAATTGCGCTCGTCGCAAGCGGTGCAGCCAATGCGGTAGACCTTTGGCCAGACGTGAAATTGCCAGCGGCGGTGTGGAGTTGGTCCGGAGGCTATATCGGCGGGAACGTCGGCGGTGGGTATGGCCGAACCTCATTCAGCAATCCCTACGGTCCCCCAATCTATGGCGGCGTGGTTGACACCCCAGTGTTCCTCGTAGGTGGCCAGATAGGCTATAACTGGCAGAAGAACAGCTGGGTCTTTGGCGTCGAACTCGATGTCAGCGGTGCTGTCTCCGACGGCACAAATACCTGCCTCGCCTCCTCCGGCTTTGTTGTGAGCGCAAATTGCGCGGCAGGTCCCAACGTCTTTGCGACCGGGACCGGCCGGGTCGGTTACACCTTTGGCCCACATGGCCACACGCTGGCCTATCTCAAGGGAGGCTTGGCTTGGCAAAACAATCGCGGCGATGTCGTCAACAACAACGAGTTCAATGGCCGCGGGACTCAGGAGAACACCAGTTTCGACTATGGTCGGGTCGGCGGCATCATCGGGCTGGGCGTCGAGCAAGCACTTACGTCTGCATGGTCTCTCAAGGTCGAATACGACTATCTGCATTTCGGTGGGCCGAGTATCGCAACGCCTCCGACGGTGCAGTTTCCGCCGTTCGCAATCCTTCCGGCGAATACAACGAGCCTGTCTAGCACCTATCACATCGGAACGATCGGTCTGAATTACCATTTTGACGCCGACCCTTGGGATGCGCAACGGTCCGATGCGCCGTTGTTCACGAAAGCAACGGGCAGCGTGCCGCCGACGGCTGACACAGCCGGTTGGTCGTTTGAAGGCGGCTCGCGGCTTTGGGTCAGCCGCGGACGATTCCAATGGAATGACAGCGCTGTGCCCAATGAAGTCCCTGCTGGAGATCCTAACATTCTTGTATCGAGGATCACCCACCACGGTCTCAACGGACTTTCCGGGGAATTATTTGGCCGGGTTGACAGCCCGTGGGGAGCGTTTCTGAAGAGCAACGTTGGCATCGGTCGCTTCGACAAAGGAATCACCAACGATGAAGATTGGGGAATTGATCGCAGCCTCTCCTATATCAACACGAGATCAGGCCAGGCAAACGGGAGGTTCACCTATTACACCGCCGACGTAGGTTACGATTTCCTGCGCGGCGCCAACTACAAGGTCGGGGGCTTTCTCGGCTGGACCTACTACGAACAGAGCTCCGACTACATCGGATGTGTACAGATTGCCAACCCGATGGTTGGATGCTTGCGGCCAGATCCAGATGGTGACGACACAGTCGCTGGAAGCCAGAATTCCCAGTGGAATGCACCTCGTGCCGGCCTAAGCGCCGAAACCATGCTCACCGAGCGTTGGCGTTTGAGTAGCGACGTCGCTTACCTGCCTTGGACCGATTTCAAAGGACGTGACAATCATCTTGTGCGCCCGACGACCACCTTCATCGATCAACGCGGGAACGGAGGCGGGGGTGTCCAACTCGAAGGCGTGTTGTCCTACTTCATTACCAAGAACTTCAGCGTCGGCATCGGCGCGCGCTATTGGGCCATGTGGACCAAAAAAGACAGTGAAATGACATGCACAGGCTGTGATGGCCCGGGAACCACTGGGACTGAGCTTGCGAAGTTCAGCACGGAGCGCTGGGGTACATTCTTTCAGGCCTCTTATAAGTTGAACTGAAAAGGCCGATCCACAGTCAAGCTCCAGACAACGGCCTCCTGATTGACCCTCCTGGGATCACCACAGGGATCCCGGGCAATTTTGGCGCCGGCGCAATTGTACAGCATATGATCACGCGTTCACAGAGTCCATGCGCCTGAATGAAAGCAGCGCCTGCGATGCGGTGGCTGACGAGTTCCAAGCTTAGTTCGCTGTGCGGCTCGCCGCAAGCTCCGAGGTAGGTGAGGTCGCCGTCGAGCCCAGTGAGGCATGCGGGGCATCGCCCCGCTTCGTCGCGCACGCGTCGAAAGTAGACAAGCCTGTGGCTTGCATCATCGCCGCTCCGTCAGTTTGGCGCTGGTCGATTACGAAGACAGGAGACGTCTTTCGCCAACGGGTTGCGTGCTCCGACGGCAGGAAAGCGCGACGTCTCGATCGCTAAATCGATCAACGATCGTCTGATCCTTGTACGGTCGTCTGATATCTTAACTATTCAGCAGCAGTTGATACTACCAACTATGGAGAGGTGACAGATGCTCCGCCGGCGGCGGCCTTCACCTTAATATATGTCAAGTCCGTCCATATCGACCAAAATGAGGCTCTGGCGCATCCATGAAAATCACGTTGTTGGGCGGTACCGGGTCGATCGGCCGCGTGTTTCTCGAAGAGGCTATCGCAGCCGGCCACGAATTGCGCATATATGGCCGCACGTCACCGAACGCGAATGGAGCTGATTTCATCCGCGGCGAACTCTCGGACAAAGTCGCCATGACGGCTGCAGTTCGAGGCTCTGATGCGGTCGTAAACACTGTCGGCGTGCGATCAAAGGACGACATTCCGGTTATCACCGTCGCCGTATCGAACATCATTACGGTTATGGAGAATGCGGACGTACGCCGCCTCGTGAGTATCTCCGGCGCAGGCGTGAGACTCCCTGGAGACCGGCGTGGTCCGCTGGGCCATATCGCGACTTGGATCGCCAGATCAATGGCCTATGACATGATCGCGTGCAAGCAGGGGGAATATGAGCTTATCGCCCGTTCTCATCTCGAGTGAACTATTGTTCGTCCTTTCGTGATTACAAACAAGCCCGCGAAGGGGAAGGTGCGGGCCGACGAGGCGGTATTTGACGGGAACCGCGAAAGGGCACGCAGGGTCTGCTCGCAGACACTCGGGAATGAGTGGAGCGACAAGTTTCCATCTCCTATCGATCATTTGATCTTTCGGCCAATCAATGGGGCTGGCCGCAATGACATTGATAATGTCGGCCATTTTCAACGGCTGATGCCATGAAACTCCGAGCTCGTCTGCGTGACCAATTCGTTGACGGACACGACATTGGTGATTCCTGAAGTCGAATGCCCAGCGCTCCAGATATCGCGCCATCGCTTTGGTCGAGCTTCGCGAGCGGTGATGTCGATATCCTTGCCAATTTCGATCGAACCGTGGAGCGGCAGGTTGTTGGGATCGAGACCCGCCGACGTGATCGATGGCCGCAACATGATCGTCTGCAATCCGGTGAATGCTGTCGTCAGGAGAATATCGTCGGCGGTACTCTCGACGAGCATTTGTTTGAATCGTCGGTCAGCCATGCTCTCGTGCGGCGCGATGAACTTGGTCCCCATGTAGGCAAGATCGCAGCCCAATGTCTGCGCCGCTCTGAGAGCGACGCCATCGCTAATGTCTCCAGCGAGGACGATCATCCCGTCGAAGAACGCGCGCACCGCGCGAACGAATGCGAATGGAGTTAGCCAGCCGGTCTGGCCGCCAGCTCCCGCGGTCAATAGTATTAGGCCGTTGACACCGGCCTCTGCGGCCCACTCAGCGTGCCGAATAGACGCTACGTCGGCAACAACTAACGCGCCTGCATCCTAGAGCAGACGAAGCACCGGGATAGGGGACCCGACCGATGTGATGGCAATCTCAGGATTATGCTTGAGGACGACGCGCAGATCGTCTGCGAGGCGAGTATTAGCACGATCAAATTTGGACAGATCGGCGCATGTTGTCTGCCGGTCTTGAAGCTGTGGGGTGTAGACGATCGCTGATCGCGGCTAGCCATTGATCCAGCTCATCGGCGCTCCGACAATTCGCCGTCGGAAACGAACCGATCACGCCGCTTCGGCTTGCCGCCACCACAAGCTCGATGCGTGAGACGAGGAACATCGGTGCTGCAATTAGCGGTAAGGCAAGGCGATCCCGAAACGGCAGATTTTGGTTGGACGAGTCCACCTTCTCTCCTAACGACCGAATTGAGCGAAATACCTATCGAAGAACGGCGCAGTCGTGAGCCGCACGGAGTTCCTAGTCCGTGCGGCTCGGATACGTTCAGTTCGATAACTTGCCCTCGATGATCGGACCAAAGGTGACCCAGTTGTTTCCTTCAAACGTCATCAACTGCATCTGCTCGATCGGGAAATGATCGGTAGGCGACGTCTTGAGTGTGATACCGGGCAGCAAGGTCGACGGCGCGAAGCCATTCAGGTTTTCTGAGACCTTCATGATGTTTTCCCGAGTCAGGTTGTCGCCCGCCTGCTCGAGGATGTACTGCAGCGTTTGAAGAGCTGCATACGAGTAGGTTACCAGATTGCTATTGCGATCTGCGTCAGGCGCGTATTTTTGCAGGAACTGCTCGCATTCCTTAACCCCGGAGTCGTCCTTCCAAGCGGGGTCCGTCGGGTCCTTGTAGTAGCCAGCGCTGATGATGCCTTGCGCGTAGTTGAAGCCGGCTGGCTTAATCACCGCTCCCACTGAGCTCGAAACGTTGTTCAGGATATGGACAGGCTTCCAATCTAACTCGCCCATCTTTCGGATCGCCATCGCGGCGAATTTGGGCTGGCTGAGATTGAGTACCAGGTCTGCTCCCGATGCCTTCAGCTTGACGATCTGCGAGTCGATCGTGGGGTCGTTGAAGTCGTATGTCGCCTCAGCAACAATCATCGAGGTCTTGTCGCCGAGCCCGTCTTTAACGCCCTTGTAGATATCCTTGCCGTACTCGTCGTTTACAACCAGGACGGCGATCTTGGCGTTAGGGTGCTCCTTCAAGATCCATTTGGCATAGACGCGACCTTCGGATTGGTAGGACGCATTGAAAGGCATCGTCCATGGAAACGACTTGGGATCCTCGCCGAATTTCGTTCCTCCGGTCGCGAGCATCAGCTGTGGGACCTTCTTCTGGTTCATGTACTTCATGATGGCCAGATTCGGCGGCACGCCCAGCGTCTGGTAGAGGAATAGAACTTCGTCGCTCTCGACCAGCTTGCGGGCCTGCTCGACCGTTTTCGGCGGGCTATAGGCGTCGTCGTACGAAATCCAATTAATCTTCCGTCCGTTGATGCCGCCCTTTTCATTGATCATCTTCACATACCCAGCAGCGATCTTGCCCACGATGGCGTAGGCGGAGGCTGGCCCGCTATAGGGAAGAATGTTTCCGATCTTGATTTCAGTGTCGCTCGCCCCGGGACCGTATTGCTTTTGTGCAAACGCTTGGTGCGAGCCAATCGTGACGCCGGCGGCTACGGCAAAAACAAGCAAACTACGCGTATTCATTTTTCCTCCTGTTTCGTTTGTGATTGATCGCCTGGACGGACCAGTAGCTTCGGAATGGCTTAGACCGCCATTTTATAAACTGATCACAAGTCGACCTCATGGAATAATACCAAGTTATATCAGCTAGTTGTGATGATTTGACAACAAGATAAATTTATGACACTGACGTCACGTTACTGGAACTGAGATTTGGGTCAAGTCCTCCAGGAGAGGCGGACCGAACTCGCTCGCTCCTACGCTGGAGGCGCACGGATGACTGCCGTAATCGAAAAGCTTGAGGCGCGTCGTGCCGGCGCAAAGCTCGGCGGTGGCGAGAAGCGCATCGAGGCGCAGCACGCCCGCGGCAAGCTGACCGCGCGCGACCGCATCGAGCTCCTGCTCGACAAGGGATCGTTCGAGGAGTTCGACATGTTCGTCGAGCATCGCTCCACCGAGTTCGGCATGGAGAAGACCAAGGTGCCCGGCGACGGCGTCGTCACCGGCTGGGGCACCGTCAACGGCCGCAAGACGTTTGTCTTCGCCAAGGACTTTACGGTGTTCGGCGGCTCGCTGTCCGAGACCCACGCGCTGAAGATCACCAAGCTGCAGGACATGGCGATGAAGGCGCGGGCGCCCATCATCGGCCTTTATGACGCGGGCGGCGCTCGCATCCAGGAAGGCGTCGCCGCGCTCGCCGGCTATTCCTACGTGTTCCGCCGCAACGTCCTCGCCTCCGGCGTGATCCCGCAGATCTCCGTCATCATGGGTCCCTGCGCCGGCGGCGACGTCTATTCGCCGGCGATGACCGACTTCATCTTCATGGTGAAGAACACCAGCTACATGTTCGTCACCGGCCCCGACGTGGTGAAGACCGTGACCAACGAGGTCGTCACGGCCGAAGAGCTCGGCGGCGCCTCGGTGCACGCCACGCGCTCCTCGATCGCCGAAGGCGCCTTCGAGAACGACGTCGAGACGCTGCTGCAGATGCGGCGCCTGATCGACTTCCTGCCGTCCAACAACACCGACGGCGTGCCGGAGTGGCCGAGCTTTGACGACATCGGCCGGGTCGACATGTCGCTGGACACGCTGATCCCCGACAATCCGAACAAGCCCTACGACATGAAGGAGCTGATCCTGAAGGTCGTGGACGAAGGCGATTTCTTCGAGATCGCGGATTTGTTCGCGAAGAACATCGTCACCGGTTTCGGTCGCATCGCCGGCCGCACCGTCGGCTTCGTCGCCAACCAGCCGATGGTGCTGGCCGGCGTGCTCGACTCGGACGCCTCGCGCAAGGCGGCGCGCTTCGTGCGTTTTTGTGATGCCTTCAACATCCCGATCGTCACCTTCGTCGACGTGCCGGGCTTCCTGCCGGGCACGGCGCAGGAATATGGCGGCCTGATCAAGCACGGCGCAAAACTGCTGTTCGCGTACTCGCAGTGCACCGTGCCGCTGGTGACCATCATCACCCGCAAGGCCTATGGCGGCGCCTTCGACGTCATGGCCTCCAAGGAAATCGGCGCCGACATGAACTACGCCTGGCCGACCGCCCAGATCGCGGTGATGGGCGCCAAGGGCGCGGTCGAGATCATCTTCCGCAGCGACATCGGTGACCCCGACAAGATCGCCGCCCGCACCAAGGAATACGAAGATCGCTTCCTGTCCCCCTTCATCGCCGCTGAGCGCGGCTACATCGACGACGTCATCATGCCGCATTCGACGCGGCGGCGGATCGCAAGGGCGCTGGCGATGCTGAAGGACAAGAAGGTCGAGGCGCCGGCCAAGAAGCACGACAATCTGCCGTTGTGAGAAGAGAAGTGTTTAAGAAGATCCTGATCGCCAATCGCGGCGAAATCGCCTGCCGGGTCATCAAGACTGCCCGCAAGATGGGAATCGAGACGGTTGCGGTCTATTCCGAAGCCGACCGCGACGCCCTCCATGTCGAGATGGCCGACGAGGCCGTGCTGATCGGCCCGCCCGCTGCGGCCGAGAGCTATCTGCTGATCGAGAAGATCGTCGAGGCTTGCCGCAAGACGGGCGCCGAGGCCGTGCATCCCGGTTACGGCTTCCTGTCCGAGCGCGAGGCGTTTCCGCGCGCGCTGGAGGCCGCAGGCATCGTCTTCATCGGCCCGAACCCGGGCGCGATCGCGGCGATGGGCGACAAGATCGAGTCCAAGAAGGCGGCCGCCAAGGCCAAGGTCTCGACCGTGCCCGGCTATCTCGGCGTCATCGAGGACGACAAGCACGCGGTCAGGATCGCCGACGAGATCGGCTATCCCGTGATGATCAAGGCCTCGGCCGGAGGCGGCGGCAAGGGCATGCGCATCGCGCACTCGACGGCCGAGGTCGCCGAGGGCTTCAACCTCGCCAAGGCCGAGGCGAAAGCCTCGTTCGGCGACGACCGCGTCTTCGTCGAGAAGTTCATCGTCGATCCCCGCCACATCGAGATCCAGGTGCTGGGCGACAAGCATGGCAACGTCATCTATCTCGGCGAGCGCGAATGCTCGATCCAGCGCCGCAACCAGAAGGTCATCGAGGAGGCGCCGTCGCCGCTGCTCGATGAAGCCACCCGCCGCAAGATGGGCGAGCAGGCGGTGGCGCTGGCCAAGGCCGTGAACTACGATTCCGCCGGCACCGTCGAGTTCGTCGCAGGGCAGGACAAGAGCTTCTACTTCCTGGAAATGAACACGCGCCTCCAGGTCGAGCATCCCGTCACCGAGCTCGTCACCGGAATTGATCTCGTGGAGCAGATGATCCGCGTCGCCGCCGGCGAGAGGCTCGGTCTGGCGCAGAAGGACGTCACGCTGACGGGCTGGGCGGTGGAATCGCGCCTCTACGCCGAAGACCCCTTCCGCAACTTCCTGCCCTCGATCGGGCGCCTGGTGAAATACCGCCCGCCGGCCGAAGCCAGCCAGGACGGCATCACCGTCCGCAACGACACTGGCGTGCAGGAAGGCGGCGAGATCTCGATCCATTACGATCCGATGATCGCCAAGCTCGTCACGCACGCACCGTCGCGCGCGGCTGCGATCGAGGCGCAGGCGACTGCACTCGACTCGTTCTATGTCGACGGTATCAGGCACAACATCCCGTTCCTGTCCGCGCTGATGCATCATCCGCGCTGGCGCGAGGGGCGGCTTTCGACCGGCTTCATCGCCGAGGAATTCCCCAAGGGCTTTGCCGTGCGCGTGCCGGAAGGCGAGGTGGCGCGTCGCATCGCCGCGGTCGGCGCCGCCGTCGATCACGTGCTCGGGGAGCGCAAGCGGCAGATCTCCGGCCAGATGGGCGGCCGTGTCGTGCAGCGCGAGCGCCGCCGCGCGGTCTGGCTCGACCGCCAGGAGATTTTGCTCGAGGTCGCCCGCGAGGGCGAGGCGATCGCGATCCGCTTCGTCGACGCCGACGGCAAGGCCGGCAACGCGCATCTGCTACAGTCGCCATGGAAGCCGGGCGATCCGGTCTGGCAAGGCACCATCGACGGCCAGTTCATCGCGGTGCAGGCGCGGCCGATCCCGAATGGCATCCGCCTCGCGCATCAGGGCGTCGAGGTGCCGGTCTATGTCTGGACCGAAGCGGAAGCGGCGTCGGCGAAGCTGATGCCGGTGACGACGGGCTCCGACACCGGCAAGAAGCTGCTGTGCCCGATGCCCGGGCTCATCGTCTCGATCGCTGTGACCGAAGGCCAGGAGGTCAAGGCCGGCGAGACGCTCGCGGTCGTCGAGGCTATGAAGATGCAGAACGTGCTCCGCGCCGAGCAGGACGGCACCGTGAAGAAGATCCACGCCAGCGCCGGCGCGACGCTCGCGGTGGACGCGCTGATTTTGGAGTTCGAATAGTCTATTCACTGCGCGAGTAGCCGCCGAACAAGAAGAGCTTGATGGGAGATGCAACATGGTAGCTGTTTCGGGCTCGCAGATGAACGGCCCACTTGCCGGCGTTCGCGTCGTAGAATTCGCCGGCATCGGTCCCGGCCCTTTCGCTTGCATGATGCTGGCGGACATGGGTGCGGAGGTTGTGACTCTTGACCGTGTCGGTGCCGCCCGGAACCTGAAGGGAGTTGCATCACGTGGTCGCAAGTGGGCCCATGTCGATCTGAAGGACGACAAGAGCAGGGGCGAGGTAATCGAGCTTCTCAGCACAGCCGACGTTCTCATCGAAGGTTTCCGTCCGGGCGTGATGGAACGCGTAGGGCTCGGTCCTGATGTAATTCTTAGCCGAAATCCTCGACTTGTGTACGGACGGATGACCGGTTGGGGCCAGCATGGACCTCTGGCCAACGCCGCTGGTCACGATATCAACTACATCTCGATCACAGGGGCGCTCGCCGCGATCGGTCCGCGGGAAAGGCCGATCCCCCCACTCAATCTGGTCGGTGACTTCGGCGGAGGTGCGCTCTACCTCGTCGTTGGCGTCCTTGCCGCCGTGATTGAAGCGAAGAAGTCAGGCAAGGGACAAGTCGTTGATGCTGCAATGTGTGACGGAGCAGCCTCATTGATGACCATGTCCTTCGATATGAGAGCTACGGGGAATTGGATTGAAGGCCGCGAGCAAAACTTGCTGGACGGAGGCGCGCACTTCTACGGCGTTTTCGAATGCGCGTGCGGCAACTTCGTCTCGATTGGATCCATAGAGCCGCAATTCTACGTGATCCTGCGGCGGCATGCGGGCCTGCATGATCCAGAGTTCGATGCTCAAATGGACCCTGCAGCTTGGCCAGGGCTGAAGCAAAAACTTGCAGCAGTTTTCAAGACCAAAACTCGCGAAGAATGGTGCAAGATCATGGAAGGCACTGACGTGTGTTTCGCCCCGGTCTTGACGATGACAGAGGCATCGCGACACGAGCACATGGTTTCCCGACAAGTGTTCCTTACCCGCCACGGTGTCCTCCAGCCTGCTCCTGCCCCGCGGTTCTCAAGGACTCCCTCATTGGCTCGTGAGCCAGAAGAACTGTCGCTTGCGGCAATCGTGGGCTCCTGGAAGGACGATCGATAAGTCGTTGTCGCGGTAGTCGTTGCCGTGCGGACGCGATCCGCAATTTTTCGCCGATGTGCAAGGAGGTTCAAACCGTGACGGGGGATGATGTGCCGCTGGCGGCCGATTTTCCCAAGGCGACGGACGCGGACTGGCGCAAGCTGGTCGACGGTGTGCTGAAGGGCGCGCCGTTCGAGAAGCTGGTCGGCAAGACCTATGACGGTCTGAGGATCGAGCCGCTCTATCCGCGCGCCAAGGGCGCTGCGCCTGTGCTGGGACGACCGGCGGCCGCGCCATGGCAGATCATGCAGCGGATCGATCATCCCGACGCTGCGGTCGCGAACGCGCAGGCGTTGCAGGACCTTGAGAACGGTGCGACGGGCCTCGCGCTGGTGTTCGCCGGCGGCAATGGCAGCCATGGCTTCGGCCTGGAACCGACGGCCGATGCGGTCGCGAAAGTGTTGAAGGACATTTACCTCGATGCCGGCATCGGAATCGAGCTTCAGGTCGGCCCGCAATCGCGGATGGCCGCGATCCACATCGCGGAATATGTGAAGAGCAACGGCATCGATCCGGCGGCCTGCAACATCCGCTTCGGGCTCGATCCGCTGGCCGCCTGCGCCGTGTTGGGAAACAGCCCCTACAGCTGGGAAGAGATCGTTCCCGCCGTCACCGGTGGCATCAAAGGCCTCGCCGGGATGGGTTTCAAGGGGCCGTTTGCTTCCGCCGATGGACGCGTGATCCACGATGCCGGCGGCTCCGAGGTGCAGGAGCTCGCCTTCGTGCTCGCCTGCGGCCTCGCCTATCTTCGCGCGATCGAAGGCGCCGGCGTTCCGCTGGAGCAGGCACAGGGCATGGTCTATGCGCGGCTAGCCGCGGATGCCGACCAGTTCCTGACCATGGCAAAATTCCGCGCGCTACGGCTGCTCTGGGCGCGCGTCGAGACGGCGTGCGGTCTGACGCCGAAGCCGCTGTTCATTGCCGCCGATACGGCCTGGCGCATGCTGACGCAGCGCGACCCTTACGTGAACATGCTGCGCGCGACCATCGCGACATTCGCGGCCGGGCTCGCCGGCGCCAATTCGATCACCGTGCTGCCGCATACGCTGGCGCTTGGGCTGCCCGATCCGTTCGCGCGGCGCGTGGCGCGCAACACGCAGCTCCTGCTGCTGGAAGAGAGCAACCTCGCCAAGGTCAGCGATCCCGCGGCGGGCTCCGGTGGCATCGAGACACTGACGGCGCAGCTCTGTGGAGCGGCTTGGTCGCTGTTCCAGGAGAGCGAAAAGGCCGGCGGAGCCTTCGCGGCGCTTCAGCAAGGCCTATTCCAGAGCAAGGTCGCTGCGGCGCGAACGGCACGTGACGCCAACATCGCAAAGCGCCGCGACGTGCTGACCGGCGCGAGCGAGTTTCCGAACCTGCATGAGAGGGAAACGGCGGTGCTCAACGCGACCCCGATTGCGGTCGCGCCTTATGGCGAGGCAAAATACAAGTTCGATGCGCTGCCGCCGATGCGCCTCGCCGCGCCGTTCGAAGCGCTGCGGGACAAATCCGATGCGGCGTTGAAAGCGCGCGGCACGCGGCCCAGCGTGTTCCTGGCCAATCTCGGCACGCCCGCCGACTTCACCGCACGTGCGACATTCGCAAAAAGCTTGTTCGAGGCCGGCGGCATCCAGGCCATCGACACCGAGGGTTTTGCCGATCCCACCCAGCTCGCTACCGCCTTCAAGGCCTCCGGCGCCGCGCTTGCCTGCCTTTGTTCCAGCGATAAGGCCTATGCGGACCTCGCGGAAACATCCGCCAAGGTCCTGCAATTGGCCGATGCGCGGGTCTATCTGGCAGGTCGTCCGACCGATGCCGAGCCGGCGCTTCGTGCGGCTGGCGTCACGGGCTTCGTCTTCGCCGGTTGCGATGCGCTTGCGACATTGCAAGACATCTACCGATGGCTCGCGTCAAATTGACCATGTTTAACAATCCCGTGCTCACTTTGTCTGGTTGGAATCATGAGCTGCATTCCCGATTTCGCTGACGTCGCCTTTGAGTGCGCCGCCACCGCCGCGCCAGGCGGAAGCGCCGCGCCGTGGCTGACGCCTGAGGGGATCCTGGTGAAACCCGCCTATGGCGAGGCCGATCTCGCCGGGCTCGATTTCCTCGAGACCTATCCGGGCATCGCGCCGTTCCTGCGCGGCCCCTACCCGACGATGTATGTCAACCAGCCCTGGACCGTCAGGCAATATGCCGGCTTCTCCACGGCTGAGGATTCCAACGCGTTCTACCGCCGCAATCTCGCGGCCGGACAGAAGGGCCTCTCGGTCGCCTTCGATCTTGCCACCCATCGCGGCTATGACTCAGATCATCCGCGCGTCAGTGGCGACGTCGGCATGGCCGGTGTCGCCATCGATTCCATCTACGACATGCGCACGCTATTTGCGGGCATCCCGCTCGACCAGATGAGCGTGTCCATGACCATGAACGGCGCGGTGCTTCCGATCCTCGCGCTCTATGTCGCAGCCGCCGGCGAACAGGGCGTCGCGCCGGAGAAGCTGTCGGGCACCATTCAGAACGACATTCTGAAAGAGTTCATGGTGCGCAACACCTATATCTATCCGCCTGCGCCCTCGATGCGGATCATCTCGGACATCTTCGCCTACACCTCGCAAAAGATGCCGAAGTACAATTCGATCTCGATCTCCGGCTATCACATGCAGGAAGCCGGCGCGACGCAGGACCTCGAGCTCGCCTATACGCTTGCCGACGGCGTCGAATATCTGCGCGCCGGTCTTGCCGCGGGCCTGGACGTCGACCGCTTCGCGCCGCGGCTGTCGTTCTTCTGGGCGATCGGCATGAACTTCTTCATGGAGGTCGCCAAGCTGCGCGCCGCGCGCCTGCTGTGGGCGAAGCTGCTGAAGCCGTTCAATCCGAAAGACCCGCGCTCGCTGTCGCTGCGCACGCATTCGCAGACTTCGGGTTGGTCGCTGACCGCGCAGGACGTCTTCAACAATGTGATGCGCACGACGGTGGAGGCGATGGCGGCGACCCAAGGCCACACCCAGTCGCTGCACACCAACGCGCTCGACGAAGCCTTGGCGCTCCCGACCGATTTCTCCGCGCGCATCGCCCGCAACACCCAGCTGTTCCTGCAGCAGGAAAGCGGCACCACCCGCATCATCGATCCCTGGGGCGGCTCGTATTATGTCGAGCGGCTCACGCGCGACCTCGCGGCGAAGGCGTGGGGCCACATCCAGGAGGTCGAGGAGCTTGGCGGCATGGCGAAAGCCATCGAAGCCGGCGTACCAAAACTGCGCATCGAGGAGGCCTCTGCCAAGACCCAGGCACGCATCGATGCCGGCAAGCAGGCGGTGATCGGCGTCAACAAGTATAAGCCGACCGACGAGGACAGCATCGAGATCCTGAAGGTCGACAACACCAATGTCCGGCGCCTCCAGATCGACAAGCTGACGCGGCTGAAATCCGAGCGCAACCAGAAGGACGTCGATGCTGCGCTCGCGGCGCTGACGCGTTCGGCCGGCGAAGGCAATGGCAATTTGCTCGCGCTCGCCATCGACGCGGCGCGGGCGAAAGCGACCGTCGGCGAAATCTCGGACGCGATGGAAAAGGTGTTCGGCCGCCACCGCGCCGAGATCAGATCCATCACCGGCGTCTACAAGCGGGAGGCGTCCAGCATGGGCAACCAGGTCGAGAAGGTTCAGGCGCTGATCGACGCCTTCGAGGAGGCCGAAGGCCGCCGTCCGCGCATCCTGGTCGCAAAGATCGGCCAGGACGGCCACGATCGCGGCCAGAAGGTGATCGCATCGGCCTTTGCCGATATCGGCTTCGACGTCGACATCGGGCCGCTGTTTGCGACCGCGGACGAGGCGGCGCGCCAGGCGGTCGAGAACGACGTCCACATCCTCGGCGTCTCCTCGCTCGCCGCGGCGCATCTCACCGCCGTGCCGGAATTGAAGGCCACGCTGAAGAAGCAGGCCCGCGACGACATCATGATCATCGTCGGTGGCGTGGTGCCGCCGCAGGATTACGACGCGCTCTACGCGGCCGGTGCCGAGGCGATCTTCCCGCCGGGCACCGTGATTGCAGACGCGGCCGAGGAGCTGATCCGCAAGCTGAACGCCCGGCTTGGGCATGATGCCGCGGCGTAGCGGCCTAGCTCCCGAGACGGCCTGTGAAACAGCCGCACATTGGGGTTCCGTTTCGATTCCGGTTCTCAGCAGTAGAATAAGCATCGTGCCAACTCTTGAATTGATCCGTCACGAGATAGACCGCATGCGTCTTCAGGTTGGGCGACATCGCAGGGAAATCGCCCGTCTTCAGCGCGCTGGGATACACGTCGACTCGGCAGAGGCTGCTGTAAAGACAATGCTGGCGAAGATCGAAGAATTGTGCCTTCGACGCGACGAATTGGCAAAAGCGAGACCTCATCCTGCAAAGGGCAAAGTCGGTCGCCGAAAATGCTGAGATGGACGAGAGCGTCCCACTAGGCGTCTCGCCACGACATCGACGGGACCGGACATTTGGCCAAATGCTCATGTCTGCAAAAGGCTCAATAGATGACACTTTGTGGCAAAGAGGCCGAAAAATGATGCGGTCTCAATCGCGCACTGGTCTAATACACGGTTCAATAGTGAGGCGGTAACCGATACACTTCGTGCCGTCGAAAACCTCTAAAGTACTGTTACAGCCCGGGCAGCGATATTCCCCTTTCTCCCCTGGCTGCGACCACAATTCGACGCGCTGAAACCCAGCGCCACACTCTGAGCACGTTACATCGGTCTTTCTCAACCTGTACCTCATACAGAGCAGTCTGCGGAGCGATGCATCGCGGCGGCGTTGGCCGTCAGGCGGTTTTCTCTGGCCAGTATCGCTTACGCAACTCCTGCTTCATGAGCTTGCCCGTCTGTGAGCGCGGCACTTCAGGTACGAAATCGACGCTGCGCGGCGCCTTGTAGCTCGCAACCCGGGCCTTCACGAAGGCGATGATTTCTTGCGCCAAGCTGTCGCTATCTTCGATGCCGGGAGTTAGTTGAACGACGGCCTTTACCTGTTCACCCATATCCGGATCGGGAATGCCGATAACGGCCACGTCTGCGATAGAAGGATGAACCACCAGAACGTTCTCGATCTCTTGAGGATAGATGTTAACCCCGCCCGAGATGATCATGAAGGCCTTGCGGTCGGTCAAAAAGAGGTTGCCATCCGCATCGACGCGTCCGATGTCGCCAACAGCGGTCCAATATGGATGCGCGGGATGTTGGGCGGCTTGTGTCTTCTCCGGCTCGTCATGGTAGATGAAAGGCATCTTTTCGCGTTCGAAATAGATGACTCCGGTCTCACCGGCCGGAAGCTCATTTCCTTCCTCATCACAGATGTGAATCTTTCCAAGCACGGCGCGACCGACAGAACCGGGTTTCTTCAACCACTCCTCCGATCCAATCACGGTCATGCCGTTCATTTCGGTAGAGGAATAGTACTCCCACAGGATCGGACCCCACCATTGGATCATTTCTTGCTTGATCTCAGCGGGGCAGGGTGCGGCCGAGTGGATAGCGACCTTCAGGCTGCTGACGTCGTATTGATGTCTGACGGATTCAGGCAGCTTGAGCATCCGAACAAACATGGTAGGCACCCACTGGCTGTGGGTCACCTTGTAGTCCTGCACGGCGGCCAAAGCTGCTTCGGCGTCGAACTTGTCCATGACGAGTGCGGTACCGCCTAATGCCTGGACGGTGGCGCATGTGCGAAGCGGTGCCGCGTGATAGAGAGGCGCAGGAGACAGATAGATGGTGTTTTCATCGAAGCCGAAACTCGATGAGAACATCTGGACCATTGTGTCGCCCGCTTCTGAAACGTCTCGCTGCGGCAACGCGTGTTTCACGCCCTTTGGCCGACCGGTCGTACCGGAAGAGTACAACATATCGGCGCCACGAGGCTGAGACGACGGCGCGTCAGTCCGAGCTGATTTCAGTATTTGATTGTACGAATCGTAACCCGCCAACTCTTCGTGGAGACAAACCCGTCGCTTCAGCTTTGGATGCGCGCCAAGCCTGGAGACCGTCTCAACAGCGCCTCGACCAACGAACAACGCGGCAGCACCAGAGTTTTCGAGCATGTAGTCGACTTCGCTGGCGCTCAGCCGGTAGTTTATCGGCATCAGGTACAAGCCAGATCGTTGAGTGGCCCAATAGATCTCGAATACCCAAGAGCTGTTGTCTGAAAGTAGGCCAACCACGTCGCCGACGCGCAGGCCTGCGTCGGACAGCCAGTTCGCGATGCGCCGTGAACGATCCTCCAAGTCCCCGTAGGTCACGACCTCGCCAGTGGCGGTCATGATGAGGGCCGGGCGGTCCGGATTTGTAAGCGCGTGGGTCCCCGGATACATGAGCACTCCCTGGATACCACCCCTCAAGAGGCGGAGTTACGATTTGGAGCGAATTGGCCCGGATCGGGGTTCTTGCGCCCGCCAAGGTCGAGATGCCAGCTAGGCTGGCTTCGCCGGCTTTGGCCCAAGGGCCAGGCAACCGCCGCGCCCCCGACTGCTTCTCCGCCCATTGAATTGCTTACAGTTCAGGCTTGAACAAGAACTGATATTGATGTCACATTACTGATTGTAGGCTGGCGGTCAAGCGGACCCGATGCTAAAGGTCGCAAATGCTGGACATCGGTGATTCTGCGTTGGAGCCCTTGGCCCCCGCCACGGCGAAGGGCGCTGCGATGCGCCAGCGGCTCCTTGATGCCTCGGCGCGCGTCTTCGCGCGTAAGGGGTACGAGGCAACCAGGGTCGAGGATATCGTCAAGATTGCTCGCACATCCTACGGCAACTTCTATCGGCACTTTCGGAATAAGGATGAGATTCTGCTGGCCGTGCTTCGGCCACTGATCGACGAGATCTACGTTGCAAGCAAGCGTAGGATCGGCCGCTCATTGAAAGCGACCGAAGCGGAATTCATTGAAAACACCATCGCTTATCTCAAGATCTATGCACAGCATCGTAAATTGTTGCGCGTTATGCGCGAGGCGGCTGCTCGCGGCGAGAAAGCCACCTTCCTGTCGCTTTACGTCTCGGAACGAAGTCGCTTCGTGAGACGAACCACCACCTGGCTAATGCGGCTTCAAGGATTAGGCGAACTAAGTCGTGAACTTGATCCTGAAATGGCTGCTGAGGTGCTCGGTTCTACGATGGAGCAGATTGCCTACATGAAATTTGATCTCGCGCCGAAAGATCCGAGTGATGCCGAGACCCAGCACATAGGCACACACTGCGCAAAGGTCTGGTATCGAGGCGTGTTTGGGATGGTCAAAGAAAGCCCTGAGGCTTCGAATTGACGTATCGCCTTAGGCGGGGCTCATTATCCGCTCTGCGTCGCGACGAGGTATGAGCGAAACACAATCATGAGCAGCTTGTCTCGCTGCTGTCGGTGGGGATGATCGGCAAGATCGTCGCCTTTCTGAGTCATCGAATCCTGTATCGATCGGGTGCGACGCCCGTCGATGTCCATGTGGCGTCTCACGGCCATTAGAGCCTATTCCTCGAATTTCGGCCCAAGACGGCCACGGCCTGTCGTCCGTCTAAACGCCAGCTAGGGTCTTGTTTGCAAACGATAGGCGAACTCGGCTTGACGAGACGAGCTAATCGGTAATATGACGTCAATATCACTTTTAAGCGCCAGCCAGAAGCGCAGATCGTTTCGCACGGGAGGAGCCGATAAAATCGGCAAAAAGCAATGAAACCAATGATTTCGTCACTCCATTGCGGCTTGCTTTGGTGCTGCCATTGGGTTGCTTCGGCGTGATCTGCGGCGAAAATCCGGCGGAGTGCGCGTCGTGATCCTCAATGAAACGCAGGCGGCAATACGCGACGAGGTGCGTAAATTCGCCCAAGAGCGAATTGCTCCTCGCGCGCGCGAGTTCGAACAGGCCAAGGGATATCCAGCAGAACTCTTTGAGGAGCTTGCGGGTCTTGGTCTCATGGGAATGATCGCACCCGAAGAAGAGGGCGGAGCAGGTGCGGACTACGTCTCCTACGCAGCATCGCTCATCGAAATCGCGGCGGCGGACGGCGCGCTATCTACTATCCTCAGCATCCAGAACAGTCTGATCGTATCCGGCCTCCTTAAGGATGGCACGCCGACACAGCGAGCAAGCTTTCTGCCTTCACTCATTTCCGGTCGAATGATCGGCGCATTCGCTCTTACGGAGGCAGAGGCAGGTTCTGACGCTTCCGCGTTGAGGACGCGCGCGACCCGTGCAGGATCTGGTTACAAGCTCAACGGCGCGAAGCAGTTCATCTCGTCCGGTCGAACGGCTGGACTCGCGATCGTGTTCGCCGTCACCGATCCTTCCGCCGGCAAGCGCGGCATCACAGCTTTTCTGGTTCGCACCGATAGTCCAGGTTACAGCGTCGAGAGGATCGAGAGCAAGCTAGGGCAGGCCGCGTCAGACACGTGTGCTCTACGGTTCGACGACGTTTACGTCGAAGGAGAGATGCGGCTTGGCCAGGAGGGCGCTGGTTATTCGATCGCGCTCTCCAATCTGGAGGCTGGCCGCATCGGCATCGCTGCCCAATGTATTGGAATGGCTCGCGCGGCGCTCGATGCGGCCGCAAGATATGCGGGCGAGCGCAAGAGCTTCGGCGCACCAATCTTTTCGCATCAGGCCGTCGGGTTTCGGCTTGCGGATCTTGCCGCCCGCCTGGAGGCGGCGCATCAACTGGTTTTGCATGCGGCCGCAATGAAGGACGCGGCCCTGCCGTGTCTGAAAGAAGCTTCGATGGCCAAGCTCGTCGCATCCGAAACCGCCGAGGCGGTGGTCTCCGGTGCGCTCCAGACGTTCGGTGGCTACGGCTATCTGGAAGATTTCTCCGTCGCCAAGATCTACCGAGATGTGCGCGTCTGCCAGATCTACGAAGGCACCTCGGACATCCAGCGAATGGTCATCGCGCGCGAACTCGCCCGAGAGGCGACAGCTCACGATTAGTTTCGAAACTAACGGAAGGTCTCCACGTCCATGTCCGACCCAGTTGTTATCGCGAGCTACGCGCGCACGCCTATCGGGTCCTTTCAGGGCGCGCTCGCGCGCTTCAAGGCCACCGAGCTCGGTGCGGCGGCAACGAAAGCGGCAGTTGAGCGTGCTGGCATCGAGGCGGAGCGCATCAATCAGGTCGTGATGGGGTGCGTGCTGCCGGCCGCGCTTGGTCAAGCTCCCGCCCGACAAGTTGCGTTGGGGGCGGGATTGCCACTGAGCGCGCAGGCGACCACGGTCAACAAGATGTGCGGTTCGGGCATGCAAGCCGCGATCTTGGCCCATGACGCGCTCGCCGTCGGCTCTGCCGACGTTATCGTTGCAGGTGGCATGGAAAGCATGACGAATGCACCATATGCCCTGCCCAAGCATCGTAGTGGCGCGCGCATCGGGCACGACCGCGTCGTAGACACGATGATGATGGATGGACTGGAGGATGCGTATACTCCAGGTAAGGCCATGGGCGCCTTCGCGGAAGATGCTGCGCGCGAATTTCAGTTTGGTCGCGATGCGCAAGACGCATATGCGCTCCGGTCCTTGGATCGCGCTCGGGCTGCGATCGCCAGCGGCGCATTTGCCGACGAGATCGCCGCTATGCCGGCGGCCGCCAAAGATGGATCGGTCGTGGGCACGGACGAGCAGCCAGGAAAGGCGAAGCCCGAAAAGATATCTCTGCTGAAGCCGGCGTTCGCAGCTGACGGCACGATCACCCCTGCCAACGCATCGTCCATCTCTGATGGAGCCGCAGCTCTCGTGATGACCCGCCGAAGCATTGCCGATAGGCTGGGCCTTCCGATCGCCGCCACGATCCGCGCACACGCGGCGCACGCTCAGGCGCCGGCTCTCTTTACGACTGCTCCCGCGCCGGCAATTCAGAAGGCGCTGGCCAAAGCGGGGTGGTCCGCTTCGGACGTCGATCTCTACGAGATCAACGAAGCATTCGCCGTTGTGGCGATGATCGCTGCGCGCGAGCTCGACATTCCGGCCGAGAAACTCAACGTCAACGGCGGTGCGACCGCCCTCGGCCATCCCATCGGCGCAAGTGGCGCCCGAATCATCGTCACGTTACTGGCCGCGCTTAAGGCGCGGGGCCTCAAGCGCGGTGTGGCCAGCCTCTGCATTGGTGGCGGCGAAGCGACGGCAATGGCCATCGAAATCTGAATCGGAAAGGACAAAGGACAATCATGCAAATCAAGGGAACGGCGGCGGTTGTGACTGGCGGGGCGTCTGGCCTCGGAGGCGCCGCAGCGGAGCGCCTGGCGGCCGCCGGTGCGAAGGTCACCATCCTGGACCTCAATGCAGAGCTGGGCGAGGCGCACGCCAAGTCCATCGGCGGGCACTTCATCAAGGTTGACGTGACTGACGAAGACGGTGTCGAGCAGGCGCTCGAGTCAGCAGAGCTCATGCACGGTAAGGCGCGGATCCTGGTCAACTGCGCCGGCCTCGGACCGCCCGGCAAAGCCATCGGTCGAGACGGCAAGGCGCTGCCGCTGCGCGACTTCGCCAGGACCATCAACATCAATCTGATCGGTAGCTTCAACGTGCTATCGAAGTTTGCCGCCCGTCTTCATATGGCCGAGACTGTTGGTGAGGAGCGAGGCGTCATCGTCAACACGGCCAGTGTGGCTGCATACGATGGCCAGATCGGCCAAGCGGCCTATTCAGCATCAAAGGGTGGAATCGTCGGCATGACGCTGCCCCTTGCTCGTGAATTTGCGCGTTACGGCATTCGGGTGATGACGATCGCGCCGGGCATCTTCCTTACGCCGCTGCTGATGTCGCTTCCGGAAGAGGCGCAGAAGTCGCTCGGCAAGCAGGTTCCATTTCCAAGCAGGCTCGGTCAGCCGTCCGAATTTGCTCAAATGGTCGAGTCCATTGTCGTCAATCCGATGCTCAACGGCGAAACAATCCGCCTCGACGGCGCAATCCGGATGGCACCGAAATGAGCGGGGTCGGCGCGGAGCGTACTCAAGAGATCGCGGATCGCGTCGAGCGCTTCGTTCGGGACGTCGTTGTCCCGTTCGAGCGCGATCCTCGCCGTGATCATCACGATTGCCCAAAGGACGAGTTGGTCACCGACCTGCGCGAGCTGGCGCGGGCTGCAGGCGTCTTGACGCCGCACATCCTGGCAGATGGTTCACACCTCTCGCAGGGCGAAACCGCTATCGTTCTGGCCAAGACGGGTCTATCGCCGCTTGGGCCGCTCGCGTGCAACACGGCGGCTCCCGACGAAGGCAACATGTACCTTCTGGGTAAAATTGGCTCGCCGGAGATCAAGGAACGCTTTCTCAAGCCGCTGGTCGAGGGACGCGCTCGGTCCGCCTTCTTCATGACCGAACCGGCCGAAGAAGGGGGAGCAGGCTCCGACCCATCGATGATGACCACGATCTGTCGCCGGGACGGTAATCAGTGGGTCGTGAACGGACGCAAGGCGTTCATCACAGGTGCCCGCGGAGCCAAGGTCGGCATCGTTATGGCAAAGGCCGAGGAGGGCGCCTGCATGTTCCTCGTCGATTTGCCTGATCCGGCAATCACCATCGATCATGTGCCCAACACGATCGACAGTTCGATGCCAGGCGGGCACGCCGTCCTGACCATCCGGAATCTGCGCATCCCGGCCGATCAAATGCTCGGACACCCGGGTGAGGGCTTCAGGTACGCGCAGATCCGCCTTTCGCCGGCCAGGTTGTCGCATTGCATGCGCTGGCTGGGCGCCTGCATTCGCGCGAACGAGATCGCGACGAGGTACGCCAACCGTCGGCAGGCGTTCGGCAAGACGCTCATCGATCATGAAGGAGTTGGCTTCATGTTGGCCGACAACCTGATCGACCTCAAGCAGGCCGAGTTGATGATCTCCTGGTGCGCGAGTGTCCTGGACACGGGATCGCTCGGAACAAACGAGAGCTCCATGGCGAAGGTTGCGGTCAGCGAGGCGCTCATGCGTGTCGCCGATCGTTGCGTGCAGGTCATGGGCGGATCGGGCGTGACCAACGAAACCATCGTCGAGCAGGTGTTTCGTGAGGTTCGTGCATTCCGCATCTACGACGGTCCCACCGAGGTGCACAAATGGTCACTTGCGAAAAAGATCAAGCGCGACTGGCAGAAGGCAAACCCGTGAGCGCGCTCGACGATACCGCCAACTCCGGATTGGCGGAACCCTCTGACGCCCATCGTCTTGACGAGGGTGCCTTGGCGCGCTGGATGGCGGCCAATGTCGAGGGGTTTCGAGGGCCGCTCAACGTCTCCAAATTCAAGGGAGGTCAGTCGAACCCGACTTACCGTCTTCAATCCGCAGACGGCGTCTACGTGCTCCGGCGCAAACCACCGGGCCCATTGGTAGCCGGAGCGCACGCCGTCGATCGCGAGGCGCGCGTCCAGCGCGCGCTGTCGCAGGTCGGGTTTCCTGTGGCACGCATTTACGGCTATTGCGCCGACACGTCCGTCATCGGAAGCGAATTCTATGTGATGCAGCTGGTGGAGGGCCGCATCTTCTGGGACGCGACTTTCCCCGGAGTTAGCAGAGAAGAACGACCTTCCTACTTCAACGCCATGTGCGACGTCATCGCGCAACTCCACTCGGTTGACCCGACCTCGATCGGCCTGGGCGACTACGGCAAGCCGGGCAGCTACTTTGAGCGGCAGATCAGCCGGTGGTCGCGCCAGTATCAGGAAGATCCACAGGCCGGGCGCGATGCCAACATGGATCGCCTTGTCAGCGAGCTTCCGGGAAGGATTCCGGCGGGTGACGAGGCCTCCATCGTGCATGGCGACTTCCGTTGCGACAATCTGATCTTTCATCCGAGCGAGCCGCGGGTGATCGCCGTGCTCGACTGGGAGCTTTCGACCCTCGGACATCCGCTCGCCGACTTCGCTTACCACGCAATCATGTATCGAATGCCTCCGCACATAGTTGCTGGCCTAGCGGGAGCAGATCTGGCCGCTCTCAATATTCCGAGAGAAGCCGAATACATCGACAGGTACTGCCGCGCGACCGGCCGAGAGGCGATTGCAGACTGGCAGTTCTACGTTGCTTTCAACTTCTTTCGGCTTGCGGCGATCATGCACGGCATAGCCGGTCGCGCGCTGCGCAGGACAGCGTCGTCGACGCAGGCCATCGAGCGCGGAAAGAGCTTTCCGGAACTGGCGAAGCTGGCTATTCGCGCGTTGGAGAATCTAACATGAGTGCTCCGGTCGAATTCTCTTGCGACGAAAAAGTCGCAACCTTGACGTTGGCACGTCCGGAACACGGAAACGCGATTGATCCGGCGATGGCCCGCGCTCTCCTGCAGGCCGCCGAACGTTGCGACGAAGATGATGATATCCGATGCGTCATCCTGACGGGGCGCGGAAAGCTGTTTTGCGCAGGCGGTGATGTCAGTGCGTTCGCCGCGGCTGGCGACAACGTGTCGGCATTCCTGGAGGATTTGGCGGGAACGCTTCACGCGGCGATTGTGCGCCTTATGTATATGCGGAAACCGCTGATTACGCTTGTGAACGGACCTGCAGCCGGAGCAGGCATGAGCCTCGCAATGATCGGCGACTTTGCGTTAGCGGCGCGGTCAGCGCACTTTTGCGCCGCCTATACCGCCTTAGGCCTCAGTCCTGACGGAGGAATGAGCTGGCTGCTACCGCGCGTGGTCGGCCTTAGGCGAGCACAGGAGATCATCTTGTCTAATCGACGCGTACCGAGCGACGAAGCGGAGCGAATAGGACTCGTTACGCGTATTGTCGATGGCGAGCAGCTGCTTGCTGCCGGCACCGAAATTGCCGCGAAACTTGTGGCAGAACCGGTGGCGGCGCTCGGCGCAGCACGCCGTCTCTTGGTCGAAAGCTATGAAAGCACGTTGGAGGAGCAACTCGAGTTGGAGATGTGGAGCATCGCCGAGCTGGGCGGCTCGGACGAGTCGCGCCGTCGTGTTGCGGCATTCGCCGCTCGTCGCAATTCAAACGGATGAAAGGATCAGGCTATGGCAGAAGCTTATCTCGTTGAGGTGGTACGGACAGCTGGCGGCAGGCGTAACGGCAAACTTTCCGGCTGGCATCCGGCCAACATGGCTGCCGAAACACTCAACGCGGTCGTCGATCGGTCGGGGATCGACCCGGCCGCCGTCGAGGACGTGATCCTGGGTTGCGTGACACAGGCCGGCGAGCAGGCGTTCGCCTTCGGGCGGAATGCGGTGCTTGCCTCCAAGCTCCCGGAATCCGTTCCGGCCGTGACGATCGATCGGCAATGCGGCAGCTCGCAGCAGGCGGTGCAGTTCGCTGCGCAAGCGGTGATGTCGGGCACTCAGGATGTGGTGATAGCCGCCGGCGCGGAAAGCATGACGCGCGTGCCGATGTTCTCGAACATTTCGTTGCATCAGAAGGAGGGCATTGGGACCGGCCCGATCAGCGACCGCATTCAGAAGCGGTTCGGCGTGGAATCCTTCAGCCAGTTCGAGGGTGCCGAGATGATCGCAAGGAAATACGGGTTTGATCGGCTGACCTTGGACCGGTTCGCTCTCGAAAGCCACCGGCGCGCGGCAGAGGCAACGAAATCCGGAGCCTTCAAGAGCGAGATCGTTCCGCTCAAGATCGAAGGGGGAGAGCACATCGTCGATGAAGGAATTCGATTCGACGCTTCGCTGGAGTCGATCGGCTCGGTCAAGCTTCTGAAGGAGAATGGCGTCGTCAGTGCCGCCAACGCGAGCCAAATCTGCGACGGCGCCTCGGCTGCACTGGTCGTCAGCGAAAAGGCCCTCAAGGACTATAATCTGAAGCCGATCGCGCGCATCGTTGGCCTCACGGTGACCGCCGGCGACCCCGTCATCATGCTTGAAGAGCCGATCAACGCAACCCGTCGGGCCCTTGCAAAGGCCGGAATGAAGATCGGCGATATTGACCTCTACGAGGTCAACGAGGCTTTCGCACCGGTGCCGCTGGCCTGGCTTCAGGCGATCGAGGCCGATCCCGCAAAGCTCAATGTCAATGGCGGCGCGATTGCACTCGGTCATCCGCTCGGAGCCTCGGGTACCAAGCTCCTTTCGACTCTGGTCCATGCTCTGAGGGCTCGAGGCAAGCGATACGGGCTTCAGACGATGTGTGAGGGCGGAGGCATCGCCAACGTCACGATTGTCGAGGCTTTGGGATGACCTTCCAAACCCGCTTCACGGAGCTTGTCGGCGTCCGTCACCCGGTCATGCAGGGCGGCATGATGTGGGTCGGGCGCGCAGAGCTCGCCAGCGCAGTTTCCAACGCCGGCGGGTTGGGTGTCATCACGGCCTTGACTCAGCCGACGCCGGATGATCTGCGGCGGGAGATCGAACGCTGCCGGTCGCTGACCGATAAGCCTTTCGGGGTCAACCTTACGATACTGCCCTCGGTGACACCTCCGCCTTACGCCGAGTATCGCAAGGCCATCATCGAAAGCGGGATCAAGGTGGTCGAGACGGCTGGTGCCCGGCCACAAGAGCATGTGGAGGAGTTCAAGTCCCATGGCGTCATCGTCATTCACAAATGCACGTCGGTTCGGCACGCCATATCTGCCGAGAAAATGGGAGTCGACGTCGTATCGATCGACGGCTTTGAGTGTGCCGGGCATCCCGGTGAGGACGACGTACCTGGCCTCGTATTGATCCCCGCTGCGGCAGACAAAATTTCCATTCCGATGCTGGCCAGTGGTGGCTTCGGCGATGGTCGCGGCCTCGCTGCTGCGCTGGCCCTTGGAGCTGACGGAATCAATATGGGCACGCGCTTCTGCGCGACGGTTGAGGCTCCGATACACGAAGCGGTGAAGCAGTTTCTGGTTGAGAACGACGAGCGGGCAACGAACCTCATTTTCCGAAAGTTTCGGAATACGGGGCGCGTGGCCAAGAATAGCGTGTCCGACAATGTCGTTGCGATCTCAAGCGTGCCCGACGCCGCGTTCGACGATGTCCGGCCATTGGTCGCAGGGGCGAAGGGGCGCGTTGCGCTTGAGACGGGGGATCTCGATGCCGGGCTGATCTGGGCCGGGCAGGTGCAGGGGCTGATTCACGACGTACCCACTTGCAAGCACCTGATCGAGCGAATCGTTGCCGATGCCAAAGTTACGATTGGTGGGCGGCTCGCTGGATTGCTGAAGCCTGAAGGTCTCCCGGTTTGAAGAAAGAGCCGGTGGATCGGCGTGTGGGGAAGTGCATGATTCAAGCGAGTCAAATGAAGGATCAAGAGGCGTTACTCTCGGTTCGAGATGTGACGGTGGCCTTCGGCGGCATCATCGCGCTCAACGGCGTGTCCTTCGACATGCACAAGGGCCAGATCCTCGGCTTGATCGGCCCCAACGGCGCCGGCAAGACCACGCTCTTCAACTGCCTGTCCCGGCTCTACCAGCCGTCATCCGGCGACATCCTGATGGAGGGCGCGAGCATCCTGACGCGGCCGCCGCACCGGATCGCCGAGATCGGCATCGGCCGCACCTTCCAGAACGTGGCGCTGTTTCCGAACCTGTCGGTGATGGACAACGTCCGCGTCGGCGCGCATTCGAGGACCTCGAGCGACATCATCAGCGACTCCCTGAAGCTTGCCTGGGTTCGCCGCAGCGAAACCAGCGTCAACAAGAAGGTGCACGAGATCCTCGCCTATCTCGACCTCGAGGACGTCGCCCACACCGTGGTCTCCGGCCTGCCCTTCGGCACGCAGAAGCGCGTCGAGCTGGCGCGCGCACTCGCGGCCGATCCCAAGATCCTGCTGCTCGACGAGCCCGCCGGTGGCCTCAACCACGAAGAGGTCTACGTGCTCGGCGACCTCATTCGCCGCATTCGCGACGACCGGCATATGACCGTGCTGCTGGTCGAGCATCACATGGGCCTGGTGATGTCGATCGCCGACCATGTCGTTGCGCTGAATTTCGGCAAGAAGCTCGCGGAAGGCACGCCGGCCCAGGTGCAGGCGGACCCCGACGTCATCAAGGCCTATCTCGGGAGCAAGGACCAATGACGACGCTGCTCAACGTCAAGGACCTGCGCGCCTATTACGGCCAGGTCCAGGCGCTCCATGGCCTGTCCTTCTCGCTCAACGAGGGATCGTTGACGACGCTGCTCGGCGCGAATGGCGCCGGCAAGACCACCACCCTGCGCGCGATCTGCAACATGGTGCGTTCCACCGGTGCAATCGAGTTCGAAGGCAAGCCGCTCAGCAACCGCTCCACCGAGAGCATCGTGCGGTTCGGCATCGCCCACGTGCCGCAGGGCCGCGGCACCTTCACGACCATGACGGTCGAGGAGAACCTCCAGCTCGGGGCCATCACCCGCAAGGACAGCGCCGGCATCGTCTCCGACATCGAGCGCATGTACGCGCATTTCCCGGTGCTGAAGCAGCGCCACACCCAGCAGGCCGGCACGCTTTCCGGCGGCGAGCAGCAGATGCTCGCGGTCGCCCGCGCCCTGATGCTGCGGCCGCGGCTGATGCTGCTGGACGAGCCCTCCTTCGGCCTCGCGCCGCTGGTGGTGCGCGACCTGTTCGGCATCCTTGGCAAGATCAACCGCGAGGACAAGGTGTCGATCCTGGTGGTCGAGCAGAACGCCCAGCTCGCGCTGGAGCTCGCCGACCAGGCCTATGTGATCGAGACCGGCCGCATCGTGATGTCGGGCAACGCCAAGGACATCGCGAACAACGAAGAAATCCGCAAATCCTATCTGGGTTACTGAGGGAGCCGGGACAATGGAGCTGTTCACCAACCAGGTCCTGGCCGGCATTGCCACGGGCGCGATCTACGCCTGCATGGCGCTCGCCGTGGTCATGATCTACCAGGCCATCGACCATCTCAACTTCGCGCAGGGCGAGATGGCGATGTTCTCGACCTTCATCTCCTGGCAGCTGATGCAATGGGGCGTGCCCTATTGGGCTGCCTTCGTGATCACGCTGGCCTTCTCCTTCGTCGCCGGTATCGCGATCGAGCGGATCCTGTTCAAGCCGCTGACAAAGGCACCGGTGCTGACCAACGTCGCCGGGTTCATCGCGCTGTTCGCGATCATCAACTCCTCGGCGGGCCTGATCTGGGACTTCACCATCAAGCAATATCCGACCCCGTTCGGCTCCGCGCCGTTCCTCGGCAGCCAGCTGATCTCGACCCACCAGGCCGGCATGATCGGCGTCACTATACTGCTGCTGCTCGGCCTCTATTTCTTCTTCCAGTACACGCGGATCGGTCTTGCCATGCGCGCTGCCGCCTCGGTGCCTGAATCGGCCCGCCTCGTCGGCATCAACACCTCCTGGATGATCGCGCTCGGCTGGGGCATGGCGACCGCGATCGGCTCGATCGCCGGCATGCTGATCGCACCGGTCGTGTTCCTCGAGCCGAACATGATGGGCGGCGTGCTGATCTACGGCTTTGCCGCGGCCGTGCTCGGCGGACTGACCAGCCCGTTCGGCGCCGTGGTCGGCGGCTTCCTGGTCGGTGTCTTCGAGAACCTCGCCGGCACCTACATCCCCGGCGTCGGTAACGAGCTGAAACTCCCGATCGCGCTCGCGCTGATCATCTCCGTCCTGGTCGTCAAACCCGCCGGCCTGTTCGGTCGGCACATCGTCAAGCGAGTTTGATCATGAGCGCTGCAGAAGAAGTCGTCGAAGGCCACGCGGCGGTCGAAGCCGTTCCGAAGCGGGCCATGACGCTGGGCACCGGCACCTCGGTGGTGGTGCTCGCGGCACTGCTGATCGCGCCCGTCTTCGTCAAGAACTTCATCATCTTCCAGATGACGATGCTCCTGATCTACGGGCTCGCCGTGCTGGCGCTGAACATCCTGACCGGCGGAAGCGGCCAGTTCTCGCTTGGCCAGAGCGCGTTCTACGCGGTCGGCGCCTACACGACCGCGGTGTTGATGGAGCACTTCAACGTCAATTACGCGCTGACGCTGCCGATCGCCGGCGTCGTCTGTTTCGGCTTCGGGTTTCTGTTCGGGCAGCCGGCGCTGCGGCTCTCCGGCGTCTACCTCGCGCTCGCGACCTTCGCGCTCGCCACCGCCATGCCGCAGCTGCTCAAGCTGAACTTCCTCGAGCACTGGACCGGCGGCGTGCAGGGCCTCGTCGTCACCAAGCCGGACGCGCCGTTCGGACTGAAGATGTCGCAGGACATGTGGCTGTATTATTTCACGCTCGTGGTCGTGATCGCGATCTACATGCTCTCGGTGAACCTGTTGCGCTCGAGGTCAGGCCGCGCCTTCATGGCGATCCGCGACAACGAGATCGCGGCGTCCTCGATGGGTGTCAACGTCGCACTCTACAAGACCTTGGCTTTCGGCGTCTCCGCCGCCGTCACCGGCATTGCCGGCTCGCTCGGCGCCATCGCGGTGCAGTTTGTGGCTCCCGACAGCTACACCATCACGCTCGCGATCTCGCTGTTCCTGGGCATGGTGGTCGGCGGCGTCGGCTGGCTGCCCGGCTCGTTCGTCGGTGCGGCCTTCATCATCTTCGTGCCGAACATGGCGGAGAGCATCTCCAAGGGCCTCTCAGGCGCCGTGTTCGGCGTGCTGCTGTTCGCCGTCATCTACCTCGTGCCGCATGGCGCAAGGCAGGTCGCGATCCTGGGCCAAGGCTGGATCGCCAAAACTAAACAGAACTGAAATGCAACAAGGAGACCTCTTATGTTTGGCAGAACTATACAGACGACTGCCCTGGTGACAGCAGTCATTACGCTCGCCTCCGGTGCCGCGCAGGCGCAGAAGAAGTATGATACCGGCGCCACCGACACCGAGATCAAGGTCGGAAATCTCATGCCGTACAGCGGCCCAGGATCCGCCTATGGCGTCATCGGCCAAGTGGAGGCGGCTTACTTCAAGATGGTCAATGACAAGGGCGGCATCAACGGCCGCAAGATCAACTTCATCAGCTATGACGATGCGTACTCGCCCCCAAAGGCCGTCGAGCAGACGCGCAAGCTGGTGGAAGGCGATGAGGTTTTTCTCATGTTCGATCCGCTGGGCACAGCCAACAACACGGCAATCCAGAAATATCTGAACTCAAAGAAGGTCCCGCAGCTGTTTGTCGCGACGGGCGCAACTAAATTCAACGACCCCAAGAATTTCCCATGGACCACGGGTTGGCAGCCGTCCTACCAAAGCGAGGCGCGCGCCTATGCAAAGTACATTCTCAAGGAGAAGCCAAACGCCAAAGTCGCCGTATTCTTCCAGAATGACGATCTCGGGAAGGATTATCTGAAGGGTCTCAAGGACAAGCTCGGGGCACAGATCATTGCCGAGGAGAGCTACGAGACAACCGAGCCGACGATCGACACTCATATCGTCAAGCTCAAGGCGTCGGGCGCCGATACGCTGGTCAACATCAGCTCCCCCAAATTTGCTGCTCAGGCAATCAAGAAGATCGCTGAAATCGACTGGAAGCCGCTTCATATCCTCAGCAACGTTTCGTCTTCGATCGGTAGCGTCATCAAGCCCGCCGGCTTTGAGAACGCGCAAGGCGTTGTTTCCGCTACTTACCTGAAGGACCCGTCGGATCCGCAGTGGGACCATGATCCTGGCATGAAGGAGTTTCAGAGCTTCCTCACCAAATACTATCCCGAAGGCAACAAGCGGGACATATTGTTGATTACCGGCTACGCGCTTGCTGAGACGCTGGCCCAGACATTGAAGCAGTGCGGGGACGATCTCACCCGCGAGAATGTCATGAAGCAGGCTGCGAACCTGAAGGATTGGCGGACCGAGGCGCTCTTGCCGGGCATCTACGTGAACACCTCGCCGACCGACTTTGCGCCGATCAGTCAATTGCGTCTGATGCGCCTTAGCGGCGAGAAGTGGGAGCTGTTTGGTGACGTGATCAACGGCGACACGGACGATTGATCCGGTCTCGGAGTATTCCGCGCATGCCCTTTGCACAACAGTTCTGATGTCAGGGGCTTTGTTGAAGGGCGTGCGCGGAAGCCCGTAAGCGGTCGCGTCCGATAGGGGCGATCGGATCGGTATCCAAGTGAACGGGGCAGCTCTGTTTTGCGGATGCAAGGGGCAAATGAACGCAGTTTTGCGTTCGTCTTAACGACGAGTGAAGCGCATGATCAACTTTCAACCCTCTTGGCTCGATTCTGACCTCGAAATGTATCGCGACACTGTGTCACGCTTCATCGAGAAGGAGATGGTGCCGCTGGATGAAGAAGCTCGTGAGCGGGGCAATGTCGGGCACGAACTGTGGCTAAAGGCTGGAGCACTTGGGCTTCTGTGTTCGGACATTCCGACAGAGTATGGCGGCGGCGGCGGCGATTTTCGCCATGAGGCGATCCTCTACGACGCAATGTCACGGCGCGGTTTGACGGGAATGAATCCGTCTGTGCACACGATTGTGGCCCACTACCTGCTCAACCACGGGACCGAGGCGCAAAAGCGCGAATATCTGCCGCGCTTGGCGAGTGGAGAATTGGTCGGCGCCATCGCAATGACCGAGCCGGGGGCGGGCTCGGATCTTCAATCTATTCGAACTCGCGCCGAGAGGCGCGGCGACACCTACGTGATCAACGGTTCCAAGACGTTCATATCTAACGGCCTCCTTGCAGGATTGGTGCTGGTTGTCGCGAAGACCAGCCCGGCTGAGCGAGCGAGCGGAATGTCGATCATTCTAGTTGAGACCGCAAAAGCTCCCGGCTTCAGGGTCGGCCGCGTGCTCGATAAGCTCGGACTGAAGGCGCAAGATACGTCCGAATTGTTCTTTGACGAAGTCGCCGTGCCAGCGTCAAATCTCCTCGGCGGAGTGGAAGGTCATGGCTTCTATCAATTGATGTCCGACCTGCCTTATGAGCGCACCATTATTGGTGTGATGGCGGTGGCGGCAATGGAGGGGGCGCTGGAGGCAACGCTTGCCTTCGTCCGCGAACGCAAGGCGTTCGGAAAACCGATCGCTGAATTCCAGAACACAAAATATAGGCTCGCCGAGTTGGCCACTGTCACGAAGGTTGCGCGCAGCTTTGTCGATAAGTGCGTCGAAGCACTGGTTGACGGCACGCTCGACGCAGCGACGGCTTCGATGGCCAAACTCTGGGCCTCAGAACAGCAAGGCAAGGTCATCGACGAGTGTTTGCAGCTGCATGGCGGGTACGGCTTCATGAATGAGTACCTCATCGCACGCATGTATGCTGATGCACGGGTTCAGCGCATCTACGGAGGGACAAGTGAAATGATGAAGGAAGTGATCGCCAGGGCACTTTAGGCCGTCGTAATTGGCTGAATTCCATCGCGTGAACTCGTGGCCGACGGGTCGGCTCGCTCAAGAGGATGTCATGAAAGCAGTCTTGGTTGAGAACTACGACCATATCGACAATATCACCATCAAAGAGGTCGCTAAGCCGGAATTGTCGGCGGGAATGGTCCGCGTCGGGATTCAGGCCGCCGCCGTCGGCTTCGTCGATGGCTTGAAGGTGCAGGGCCTGTACCAGACCAAGGACCCGTTGCCGTTTACGCCCGGCTCGGAGTTTGCGGGCATCGTCGACGAGGCGGCTGCAGATGTTGAGGGCTTCGCTTCGGGTACGCCGGTCATCGGCATGGTCAGAAGTGGCGGCCTTGCCGAATATATTTGCGTGCCGGCCACGGACCTTTTCGTGACGCCAAAAGGCATTGAGCCCGAGGTCGGCGCCTCGTTCTTCGCTAACTACCTGACGGCGCTCTACGCACTCAGCGCTCGGGGAAAGCTACAGAGCGGCGAGATACTCTTGGTTTTGGGGGCCGCCGGCGGCGTAGGAATAGCGGCTGTTCAGATCGGAAAGTTGCTCGGCGGCCGCGTCATTGCGGCGGCTTCGACCGAGGAGAAGAGGCAGTTCGCGATGAAGTTTGGCGCGGATGCAGGTCTGGACTACACGCGTGAAGATTGGCGCGATGCGCTTAAGGAACTAACCGGTGGTCACGGCGCCGACGTGATCTATGATCCAGTCGGTGGTGACGTGAGCCTCCAAGCATTCCGGTCGATCGCCTGGAATGGGCGGCACTTGGTGGTCGGCTTTGCGTCTGGAACGATTCCTGCACTGCGTTTCAACCTGCCTCTTCTGAAGGGAGGGGCACTGCTGGGTGTCGACCTTGCGCAGATCGGTCGTCGCGAACCCGACGTGCGGGATCGAGTGATCGCGCAGCTCTTCACCTGGTTGAGCGAGAAGACGCTCGTTCCCGTCGTAGGGAAGGTCTTCGCATTCGAGGACTTCCACGAAGCGTTCAAAGCGATGACGACGCGCTCGGCACTCGGAAAGATGGTCGTCCGGATCGGCTGACGACATTCCTCGTTTAAGGTATTTGGAGACATTCACATGAACGTGTCGGACGCGCTCAATTCGCGGACCTCGGTCCGGGCGTTCTTGGACTTTCCCGTCCCCGGAGAGATCGTTAAGGAGATCCTGCTTTCTGCCGGCCGTTCGCCGTCTGGCGGAAATCTACAGCCGTGGCACGTGTGGGTGCTCGGTGGCCAAGAACTGTCGCGCTTCAAGGCGCTGATGGCCGAGCGGATCAAGGATAATCCGATGGGCGAGCAGCCGGAATACAATATCTATCCGCCCGACCTGAAGGAGCCGTACAAAACTCGGCGCTTCAAAAACGGCGAGGATCTCTACCGCACGATCGCAATTCCGCGCGAGCACAAGGCGGCACGCCTCAAGCAGCTTGCAAAGAACTTCAGCTTTTTCGGCGCGCCTGTTGGCCTGTTCTTTGCCATCGATCGCCAGATGGAGCCTGGGCAATGGGCTGATCTCGGTATGTACATACAGTCGGTCATGCTGCTTGCGGTGGAGAAGGGATTGAGTACCTGCCCGCAGGAAGCCTGGGCGCTCTGGCACAAGACAGTGGCGGAGTTCATCGGATTACCTTCCCATCTGATGCTTTTTTGCGGCATGGCCCTGGGGTACATGGATCCCGCACATCCGATCAACAGTTTGCGTGCTGATCGCGCAGACCTGTCGGAATTTACAACCTTCATCGGATTTTGATGAAGATGGCGTTCGGAATGTGCGCGCATCGCGGAACTGTCGAAACTTTTGAGTTTGGATGGGCCGCCGGGGCAATCGCCGACTATCCGTCTTGCTCAACTTCAAAAGGCTGAACGCTGATGACTTACGAGTATGTCAAAGTTTCCCGCGACGGACACTGCACAATCGTTACCATCGACAGGCCTGAAGCACACAACGCCTTGAACTCGGCTTGCCATTGCGAACTTGAAGAGATTTTCGACGAGTTCGCCGCGGATGAGCAACAGTAGGTCGCGATCATCACGGGAGCCGGGCAGAAAGCCTTCTGCGCAGGCCACGATCTAAAGCAGCAGGCTGCTGGCGGTGGACTCACAACTCCGCCAAAGGGTTTCGGGGGTATAACAAAGCGCTTTGATCTCGCAAAGCCGGTGATCGCCGCGGTCAACGGAGTGGCAATGGGCGGCGGTTTCGAGATCGCGCTTGCATGCGACATTGTCGTGGCGTCTGAAAACGCCGTGTTTGCTTTACCTGAGCCGCTCGTCGGCCTGGCGGCGCTCGCGGGAGGAATCCAACGGTTGCCCCGCGAGATCGGGCTCAAGCGAGCGATGGGCATGATGCTGACGGGGCGGCGGGTCAACGCCGAAGAGGCGCTCTTGCTCGGTCTCGTCAACGAGGTGGTGAGCGGCGACCTCATGGGCGCCGCTAGGCGTTGGGCCGACGAGATCCTTGCATGCAGCCCCATGTCGGTGCGTGCCACAAAGGAAGCGGTTCTTCGGGGGCTATCCCGACCCGTTTCGGAAGGGTTGTCGGAAGAATGGGATTATCCGGCAATGAAGGCGATGCTTGCCTCCGCGGATGCAGTCGAAGGTCCGCAGGCTTTCGCGGAAAAGCGAAAACCGGTTTGGAAGGGTCGCTAACGGCCACGACACCTTCGACAACGATGAAGGCTTTCTCAAGCTTGTCGTACTCCGACCCGATGGTCGTCAAGCGGATCAAGCGTTTAGCGCACCGATCGGCGCTAGCCCCCGCGCCGATACACCGGGGCGCCTGGGTCGCATTGTGTTGCGGCTAGGGGACGCGCTTAACGACTACGCGCGTCCCAAGTATTCACTCGAGTGTGTCCGAGTATCGCGCCGAAATCGACTGCTCCATTTTCGGTTTCAAACGGTCAGGCGATCGCCTGAATCTTCCCCGCATACATACTCGCCGGCCGCTCGAGCCCGTAATGCTCGCGCAGCGTCGAGCCGGTGAAGTCGTGGCGGAACAAGCCGCGCTTGCGCAGGATCGGTACGACCTGCTCGGCGAACAGATCGAAGCCGCCGGGCAGGAAGGGCGGCATAACGTTGAAACCGTCGGCGGCGCCGTTTTCGAACCAGGCCTGGATACTATCGGCAATCTTCTCCGGCGGACCGGCAATCACCCAGTGGCCACGCGCGCCGGCGAGGCGCTGCACGAGCTGACGTATCGTCGGCTTCTCGCGATCGACGATGTCGACCACGAGCTTGAAACGGCTGGCGACGCCCTGCGCGCCGCTGGTGTCGATCAGATGCCGTGGAAAGGGACCATCGAGGTCGAATCCGGTGAGGTCAAGACCGGTCATCTGGCGAAGCTGGGTCAGCGAGAATTCCGGCTGGATTAGCGCGTTGAACTCCTCTTGCAGGCGGTCAGCCTCAACCTGACTGCTAGCGATGAACGGACTGATTCCGGGCAGGATCTTGATCTGATCGGGACTGCGGTCGAAGGCGCGCGCTTGACGCTTGATGTCGGCATAAAACTCCTGGGCGCTCGCCAATGTCTGGTGCGCGGTGAAGATCGCTTCCGCAAAGCGCGCGGCAAAGGCTCGCCCATCCTCGGACGATCCGGCCTGGACATAGACCGGCCGCCCTTGGGGCGGCCGTGAGACGTTGAGCGGGCCGCGTACGCGAAAATGCTTTCCAATGTGGTCGATTGCGTGGATCTTGCTGGTGTCGGCGAAAATGCCGGAGACAGGGTCGTTGACCAGCGCGTCGTCTTCCCAGCTGTCCCACAGCCGTGTGATGACGTCGAGATATTCCCGCGCCCGCTCATAGCGCTCGTGATGCGGCGGATGCGCGGGCAGGCCGAAGTTCTGGGCCGCCTGCGGCGAACTCGTGGTCACGATGTTCCAGCCGGCGCGACCGCTGCTGAGGTGATCCAACGAGGCGAACAGCCGCGCAAGATTGTAGGGCTCGGTGTAAGTCGTCGACGCGGTCGCGATCAGGCCGATATGCTTCGTGGCCGATGCGATCGCCGTGAGCAGGGTGATCGGCTCGAGCCGGAACCGCTGCGCGTAACGGACGTTGTCGGCCAGCGCCGGACCGTCGGCGAAGAACACCGCGTCAAATTTGTGGGCTTCCGCGCGCTGCGCCAGCTCCTGATAGTAGGTGACATCAAGGATGCGGTCCGTCGTTGAGGCCTTGTGACGCCAGGCCGCCTCGTGGTGACCGTCAGGATAGATGAAGAAGTTGAGTGAAAGTTGCCGTTTGCTCATAGCGTTGCTCGTTGGTTGCTGTCGGATATCGGCGTCGCGCTTTAGGTTTCACTCGAATCTATGTCGATGACCGCAAAGCTGTCGATGAAATGAATTTGCGTTGTTGCGGGCGAAGCGAGCATGAAGCGCGTGAGCTCATCGCCAGTCGGAGACGAGTGCGTTCGTCATCACGAACAACGCAGCGCTTCGAGCTGTTTCGTGCTCATTCGGCTCGCTGTCACGCCGGTGAAACGGCGCAACCGACCATCACTATTGTAAATATTTCCGTGTCCGCTTGGCGTGCGAAGCGATCATTGCTCGCCGCGCAAAACAAAGCTGGTTTCGTTTCATTGACTGGATCGCGATCGCATTTACGATCTGCACCGTCCAAGCGAGGTCGTTCACCATGCGGCAATCCGATCCACCCGTCGTTCGCGAAGCAGCCCGGCTGATCTCGGTTCTGCGTGTGCGGTGCTGCGCTGGCGCGATGGCGGAGAGCTGTACCGCCGGGATCCGTGTGCCGCGAGCCATCCAGCCGCCGACGTGATCCCCTAGGACCACATCCAAGACTTCATCATCATTCGTCATCATCATTCTTCGCCGCTGCTCGTACGACCGGCGCATGGCGGAGCTTTGTCCAGAACATCACAGGAAAGACTACGATCATGAGCATCACGGCCACCACCATCGACAACGTCATCCCGCGCGCCGACATCGTGAAACGCGCGGCACGGCTCGGCGCCGAGATCAGGAACGTCAAGCTGTCGGGCGACCTACCTGACGACGTCGTTCGCGCCATCAACCAGGTGCTGCTCGAGCACAAGCTCATTTTCTTCAGGGACCAGGGGCATCTCGACGATGCCGAGCAGGAGCGCTTTGCCGTCAGACTCGGACAACTCGTGCCCCATCCGACGGTCGGTGCGACCAAGGGGACGTCGTCGATTCTGGAGCTTGACTCGGGGCGGGGCGGCGGCCGTGCCGACCAGTGGCACACGGATGTCACTTTCGTCGACGCCTATCCGAAGATTTCGGTTCTGCGGGGCGTGGTGATCCCGCCGTACGGCGGTGACACCGTTTGGTCGAACACGGCGGCGGCCTATCTCGACCTGCCGGCGCCGCTGCGCAAGCTCGCGGATGAGCTCTGGGCGATCCACAGCAACGCCTATGACTACGCCGTGAAGACGCGCGCGAGCGAGGCGGATAGAAAGCACTTCGACGAGGTATTCACCGGAACGATCTATGAAACCGAGCATCCGGTGGTACGGGTCCACCCCGAAACCGGCGAGCGCACGCTCGTGCTGGGTAATTTCGTGCAGCGCTTCGTCGGCCTGCCGAAATATGATGGCCAGAAGCTGTTCGAGCTGTTCCAGTCCCACATCACTGCGCCGGAGAACACCGTGCGCTGGAATTGGCAGGCCGGTGACGTTGCGATCTGGGACAACCGCGCAACCCAGCATTACGCCGTCAACGACTATGGCGACCAGCACCGCGTGGTGCGGCGCGCCACCATCGACGGCGAGGTGCCGCTCAGTGTCGACGGTCGCCGCAGTGTGACGCGCATCAAGGCGTCGAAACCGCAGACGGCCAAGGCCGCTTGATCCCGCTTCACTGACAGGATTTATCAGAATGAATTCGCTATTTCGATTTGTTGGCGCACGGCATCGCGCCGCGCGATTGGCGCTCGCTGGCGCCTTCATGCTGGGCCTCGCGGCTCCGGCCGCTGCCGAGCCGCCGCTCGAAAAGACCGAAATCCGCTATCAAGGCTGGGCCGGGCAGGTGACCTTCATCGAGCTTGCCGACGATCTCGGCTATCTCGCGCCGCTCAAGCTCAAATGGGTCGGCAATACCATCAGCGGCCCGCAGGACATCCAGACCGTCGTGACCGGCGATATCGATATCGGCGGCGCATTCTACGGCGCGATCCTCAAGCTCATCGCCGCAAAGGCGCCGATCAAGGCCGTGGTCGGGTATTATGGCTCCGACGCGAACACCTATAATGGCTATTATGTGAAGGACGACAGTCCGATCAAGGCCGCACGCGACTTGCTCGGCAAGAAGGTCGCGGTCAATACGCTGGGCGCGCATCTGGAGTTCGTGCTTCGAGAATATCTGGCCAGGAATGGTCTCGGCGCGAGTGAAGCCAAGCAGGTGACGCTGGTGGCGGTCCCGCCGGTGACCGGCGAGCAGGCGCTGCGCCAGGGGCAAGTCGAAGTGAGCGCGCTCGGCGGCGTGCTGCGCGACAAGGCACTGGAGAGGGGTGGTATTCACTCACTGTTCAACGACACAGATCTGTTCGGCCAGTTCACCGGTGGCTCCTATGTACTGCGGGACAAGTTCATCAAGGATAATCCTGATGCCGCCCGCAGGCTGGTCGAGGGCATTTCGCGCGCGATTGACTGGGCGCAGACGACGCCCGCCGAAGAGGTGCGGGCCCGGTTCGACCGGATCATCGCCGAGCGCAAGCGCAACGAGGATGCCTCTTCGATCAAGTATTGGAAGAGCACCGGCGTCGCATCCAAGGGCGGCGTGATCTCGGACCGCGAAATCCAGGTGTGGATCGACTGGCTCGAGAAGGATGGCCTGTTCAGGCCCGGTCAGATCAAGGCCTCCGACACCTACACCAACGCGTTCAACTATTTCCGTCCGGGAAAGACGGCGGAGGTGCAATGACTCCGGTCAAGATCAGCTTCGAGCAGGTCCGCAAGGAATTCATCACGCGAGATGAGGGCGGCCGCCCTGCAGGCCGCTTCACGGCCCTTGACGGCATCACGCTCGACGTTCGCACCGGCGAGTTCCTGGTCTTGGTCGGCCCAAGCGGCTGCGGGAAATCGACCTTGCTCGATTTGCTGGGCGGACTGACGATGCCAACCAGCGGCCGCATCCTGCTCGACGGGCGCCCCATCGCCGGACCCGGACGCGACCGCGGAATCGTATTTCAGCAGTACGCCCTGTTTCCTTGGCGGACCGCCGCGGAGAACGTCGAATTCGGGCTCGAGATCGCCGGATTCAAGGCCAGGCAGCGGCTTGAGATCGCGCGGCATTTCCTCGACCTGGTCGGCTTGTCCGGCTTTGCCAATCGGTATCCGCACGAGCTGTCCGGCGGCATGAAGCAGCGCGTCGCGCTCGCCCGAAGCCTCGCCTACGATCCGGAGGTGCTGCTGATGGATGAACCGTTCGCGGCGCTGGACGCTCAGACTCGCGAGACGCTCCAGGGTGAATTACTGCGGATCTGGCGCGCCACCGGCAAGACCATCGTCTTCATCACCCATGGCATCGACGAAGCCGTCGTGCTCGGCGAGCGCGTAGCCGTCATGACGTCGCGTCCGGGGCGGATCAAGCAAGTCATCGACCTCCCCGAGGTACTGCGCGACGAGGTAGACGATGTGCGCTCACTGCCGGAGTTCGGCCATGTACGCCATGAGGTCTGGAGCCTGTTGCGCGACGAGGTTCAGAAGGCCCAGCGGGGCCAGTTGAACGGAGGTGTCGGTGCGCGACATGTGGACCACGAGGTGAAGGAGATCGCCCATGTCTAGTCTGGAGACGCTGATACTGCTGGAGCTCGCGCACGGACGCCGAGAGGCGCTCACTGGCGTGCAACCTCAACCGTCGCCGGCGGTGAGTGGGGCCCGTGCCGCGATCCGCCAGTTGACTGTCCTTGGACACCGCTCCCTGCTACTGATTGCCCTGTTGTTGCTATGGGAAGCGGCTCCCAGGCTCGGCCTGATCGATGCGGTGTTCCTGCCGCCGTTCTCGGAGGTGATTGCCGCCGGCTGGCAGCTCGCGCAAAGCGGCGAGCTCTATGATGATGTCTCCGCCAGCTTGCTGCGCGCGCTGAGCGGGTTTCTGATATCGGTCGCACTGATTGTGCCGCTTGGCCTGGCGGTCGGCAGGTCAGCCCGGCTCGGTAATCTCCTGAACCAGTTCATCGAGATCTGCCGCAACACCGCGCCGCTCGCGCTGCTGCCGGTGTTCATCCTGCTGCTCGGGATCGGCGAGATGTCGAAGATCACGATGGTGATCTACAGCTGCGCCTGGCCACTCCTGCTGAACACCATCGCCGCGGTGAAGCAAGTCGATCCGCTCCTGATCAAATCGGCGCGGACCATGGGCGCGACACCGCAGCAATTGTTTCGCAAGGTGATTCTGCCGGCTGCGCTTCCGACCATCTTCGTCGGTATTCGCCTCGCCAGCGCATCCGCCATGCTCGTGCTGGTCGCGTCCGAGATGGTGGGCGCCAAGGCTGGTCTCGGCTATCTCATCATCAACAGCCAGTACAGCTTCCTGATCCCGCAGATGTATTTCGGCATCCTCAGCATCACGGTCATCGGGCTCGCGTGCAATGCTGTCCTCGAGGCGCTGGAGCGGCGCTTCATGCGGTGGAGGGCGCCGGTGACGGCATGAGCGTGCAGATATCGTCGCGACGCGAAGCACGATCGCAATCATCTGAACTGCGGACGTGAGTAATGACGACTGAATCCATCGTGCAGACCAGAGGTCCCGCGGCGTCCGGTTCTGCGAAGTACGATGCCGATTTGGCTGGTGCTTCCCGGCGGCGGACTGGCAGTGATCGGGGCAGCGGCGAGTTGTGGGCGGCAGCAGTTTGCCGTAACGTGGAAACGGCAGGCTGCACTAATCTTACTCCGTCATACCGTTTATCTCCTGATCCTCAGGAGCTTGCGCAGCAAGCGTCTCGAAGGACGAGGCCACCAGCGGGCTTCTTGGTTCGAGACGCGCTTCGCGGTCCTCATCATGAGGTCTTTCTGACGCAATAAGACTAATCCCTCCCTACGCAGCTGCGGCGACAAACTCGGCACCGCTCGCCGCCTGCGCGCGGCGACTTTCCTCACTTTGGTGTCCGACCACCCCAGCGGCTTGCCGCTCTTCGACGGCAGCACGAGTTGTCCGACCGCCTGCCCGTCTGGTCCAGCAGCACCGAATGCGTCTCGCCGCGCGCATAGAGATGTGCCTCGCCCCATTGCCTTAAGGAGACCACGACCAGGAACAAGCCGTGGTCCCGTCTGGTCAGCACATGTTCCTGATAGGCGCTGCCGTCGGAGGCCGGGATCTGTTCGAGGACGCCGGTTTCGACCAGTCGCGCGTCGCGCCGTCAGCATGCCTCGCGCGAAGTAGACCGAGCCCGTCGCTTTAAGCCATGTCACTGAGAGAGCAGTGCGGTGGCGGAAGCGGTTGGCGACCGGCGGCGCCTGAAGGTTAATTCTTCGCAATTGCAGCAGCGCCGTTAATGCCCGAGACACCAAGCACCTTTACGTGTCCTTCGCCTCTCTGTCCTAGCTTTGGAACGGCTGGGGCAATCTAAATGGGCATATTCGCGCGATTCCGTACCGCCTTCTCCGTGGGCGATCTGACCGACCCGCTGGGTCGTTCTCTCCTCGTGGAGCAGTTCCGTGTGCTCCGACAGCAGGTGCCGGTTCTCTACGCCGTGCTGCTCGTCGACAGTATCAGCGTAGGGCTGGTCCTCCCGACCACGGTGTCGCCATGGCTGCGATTCGCGTTGCCGGCCGCTCTCCTTGCGATCTGTCTCGTCCGGCTGGTTCAGTGGATACGCCTGAGGCGGAGCGATTTCACGCCGGAGGAGGCGTACCGTGAGCTCGTCAGAACCCGCTTGGTGGCGGTGGTGCTCAACGCGGGCTTCGTGTTCTGGATCCTGGCGCTGTTTGGAGTTGTCGAGCCGAGCCTGCGCGCGCCTGTCGCGTTGCTCGTGTTCATGGGATGTATCGGCACCGCTTACTGCCTCGGCAGCTTCCCGCCGGCGTCGCGGCTGACGATGATCATCGCCGGTGCGCCGATCGCGACCGTGCTGCTCTTCTCCGGAGACGGGATGATGATCTCGCTCGGGATCAATCTGCTGCTGTTGCTCGTCCTGCTCGGTCGGATGATCAGCACGAACTTCCGGTCCTTCGTTCAACTGGTGGAGACCCATAGCCGACTGACCGAAGAAGGCGATCGTGCAAGGGTTGCAGAGCAGACCGCCACAGCTCTCGCCGAGCGGTTCGACAGAGCGCTCAACAACATGTCTCAGGGCCTTTGCTTCTTTGACGACGATCAGTGCCTGATCGTCTGCAATCGGCAGTATCTGGAAGTCTACGACCTCGATCCGGAAATCGTCCGGCCAGGCATGAAGTTGAACGATATTGTCGATCTCCGATATTCGGTCGGCAGCGCACCGAAGATGTCCAAGCAGGAATATCTGGTCTGGCGCAACAGCGCCGCGGTGATTGCCAAGAATTCGGATACGACCGTCGAGCTGACGAACGGGCGCATCGTGCGCATCCGGCATAGGCCGATGCAGGGCAACGGCTGGGTCGCCACCCACGAAGACATCACGGAGCGACACCGGACCGAAATGGCTCTTGCGGAAGCCAAGGCCGCGGCCGAGCAGGCCGAAGCGACCGCGCGGGCCGCCCACACTCACCTGAGGGAAGCGCTCGACGTCGTGCCTGAAGGCCTCGCCATTTTCGGCAAGGACGATCGGCTGGTTCTTTGGAATAGGCAGTACACGGAATTCTACGCTGCCAGCCGGGACGCCCTCGCGGCGGGAGCTCCGTTCGAAGGCATCCTCCGCGCCGGTTTGGCCGCCGGACAGTACCCCGAAGCTGCGGGACGCGAGGAAGAGTGGCTCGCAGAGCGCATGGCCCGACATGCATTGCCCCGGCACTCTCATGAGCAGCATCTCGCCGGCGATCGATGGGTGCGCGTCGAGGAAAGACGGACGGCGGATGGGGGTAGCATAGGCGTTCGGATCGATATCACCGACCTCAAGCGGCGTGAGGCGTCGTTCCGGCTTCTTTTCGAAGAAAATCCGCTTCCGATGTGGGTGTCGGAGGCGAAGACGCGGCAAGTGATCGCGGTGAACGGGGCGATGTGCCGCCACTACGGCTTTTCCCGCAAAGCTCTCCTCAGCATGTTCGAGCCGCAGCTTGAGTGCGGAGATCCCGAGAGCGAAAGTCGTGATTTCGAGCTGCACCGGACGGCCAACGGCGAGGTGATCCAGGTCGTGATCGAGTCTCGGCCGCTCATCTACGAAGGCCGCGCCGCGCACGTTTCGGTCGCATTCGACGTGACCGATCGGAATCGGACGCAAGAGAAGATCAGCTATCTCGCTTGCCACGACGCGCTCACCGAATTGCCGAACAGGGCGGCGCTGGATCAGCACCTCATCGACGCGATCGAGCGGGCGCGCGCCAGTGACGATGGGTTTGCGGTGCTCTGTATCGACCTCGATCACTTCAAGGAGATCAACGATCTGTTCGGCCATGCCGTCGGCGACGCCGTGCTGCGGGAGGCCTCAAGGCGCCTGCAGGAAGCCGCGCAAGGATCCTACGTTGCCCGTGTCGGCGGCGACGAGTTCATCGGCATCACTGATGAATTGCCGTTGCCGGCAAGCGCGGAACTGCTCGCCACCAGGATGCGTGCCCAATTCGAACATCCAATCGAAGTCGACGGCCACGCCCTGCAGATAGATCTCTGCGTCGGAGTGGCCCTGTATCCGAGAGACGCTGACAATGCCGTCTTCCTGCTGGCGAACGCCGATGCCGCGCTCTATCGCGCGAAGCACGAAGGCAGGGGAGCGATCCGCCTGTTCACGAGCGCCATGGACCAGCAGTTGCGGGACCGCCGCGCCCTGGAGCACGATTTGCGGGTGGCTGTGGAGCGCGGCGAGCTCTATCTGGAGTACCAGCCGCAACAGGACCGCCACGGTATCCTCAAGGCCTATGAGGCCCTCGTACGCTGGCGCCATCCGGTGCGCGGAATCATTGCCCCGGGGGAGTTCATTCCGGTCGCGGAGAAGAGCGGCTCGATCGCGCAGATCGATGACTGGGTTCTCATGGAGGCCTGCATGGAAGCGGCGTCGTGGCACCAGCCCTTGAGGGTGGCGGTCAACGTCTCGGCCGCACAGTTCCGCCGAGAAAATCTGGATGCCCACGTTCGCAAAGCACTGCGCGAGAGCGGGCTACCGGCTTCGCGCCTTGAGCTAGAGATTACTGAAGGCGTACTGATCGAGGACATTGCGCGCGCCAAAAGGACGATGCAGTCGCTCAAGGCTCTCGGGATCCATATCGCGCTCGACGATTTCGGAACTGGATACTCGTCGTTGTCCTATTTGGAGGCGTTTCCCCTCGACCGCATCAAGATCGACCGCTCCTTCGTCGCGGCGCTTGGCGAGAGCGAGCGGTCGCTGGCCATCGTTCGAGCCGTGATCGGCCTGGCCCACGGGCTTGGCGTGCCGGTGCTTGCCGAGGGTATCGAGACCGATGCTCAGATGTCGCTGCTACTCCAGGAGGGGTGCGACGAGATGCAGGGGTACTTGATAGGGCGGCCACGGAGCCTCGAGTCTGCCCCGCAAAGTAACAGGGTTCCTATTCGAGCGGCTTCTTGACCACCGGCGCTCCGCTCCGCGCGCGCGGGGAAGTCCGAGAGGAAGATCCCGCTCGAATCTGGTTCGTCAGCGGCCATGGCCGCTAGTTGCTGTTCTTGATGAAGCTTCATCGAAAACCTTGTTGTCCTCACCTGGTCCGGAAAATCGGTCAGTTCCGGTGGCAAGACATTGGCCAACCTCGAAACTGCAGTCTTTGCGGCGATCGAAGCGCTTCCCGAGCCGGTCCGCCTCGGCTTCGCGAAGTTCGCCGCATCGATTGCGGCCAGTTCGCCGGCGGGGCTCTGGCGAATGTCCGGGCACCGGCGGTCCTGCACGCCCTGCGCAACCACTTCTTTGACGCTCGAGTCTCTTCCGAATAGTGGTTTCTGGGCTAGCTTAACTCAGTCGAACCGCCGCGGTACGGATTCGTGTATGCCAAGTGGTGTGGGAAGGCGGGCATCGCGAGACGTCCCCTATCCCGGTCAATCAAAGCACAAATTGCGGGCTAACCAGTGGGAGCTTTTGCGGCAGCGTCGCACCACGACTATGCGAGCTAACGCACTGCTTTCCTCAAGGAGCTTTAGTCGCAAGCCACCGAGGGCGCGTTGTCGTGCTTGAGGTGTCGCTTCCGGATGTTGTAACTCACCAGCCAGATCACGCCGACCGCGATCGGCACGAAGGCTGCGGTTAGGAACGAGGGCTCTACACGCAGTCCGACATCGTGCGCGCCCTTCGCCAGATAGCTAAACAGGCTGACCACGTAATATCCGATCGCCCCGACCGATAATCCTTCGACCGTGCACTGCAGCCGAAGTTGCTGCCTCGCGCGCTCGTTGATAGCGTGCAAGAGGTCACGATGCTGTCGTTCAATTTCGACGTCGACACGTGTTCGCAACAGATCGGCGACACGCGCCAGCTTGACCGACAGACTTGCCTGACGATCCTCCACGGTCGCGCAGGTGCGCATCGCAGGCGCCATCCGGCGCGCCAGAAACGACGACCAGGTCGGATAGCCCGCCACATCGTTGCCTTCAATGATGGACAGCCGCGATTGGACAAGCTCGTTATAGGCCCTGCTGGCGCCGAAGCGAAACAGGCTACCGGTCGCACCTCTTTCGAAGGAGGCGGCCAACGCCGTCAGTTCGGCAAGCAGGTGGTTGTTGAATTTCAGTCCCTCTGCGCCTTGCATTTCTTCGAGCGTCTCAACAAGACGCCGATCGATACGATCGACAGACGGCGCAAGCTCGAGGGCCGCCGACAGACCAAGCAGCGCCAACGGGCGGTAGGTTTCGATTTCCAGGAGCCGTTGCACCAGCGCTCCGAGATCGTGCGACGTCAACCCGAGGTCGCAGACGAGGATTTTCGTGAAGCCTTTTTCGTCCACGCGGAAGTCTGAGGCGGCAACGCCTGCACCATTCCTTGTGGCAACCATGGCCAGGCTATTCTTGTCAAAAATCTGTTCGGCGCGCTTAGTCGGCGAGGGGTCCTGCTCCACTTCTAACCTGATCGCGACCAGCAATTGTCCGGACTGCCGCAACGCGCGGATCAGCGATCGGACGGCATCATCAACTTTGTCGAATTGGTGAGCGGCAGGACCATTTGCGTTAGGCCAGAACCAGGTGAATGTTGTAAATTCCGAATGCTGCTCCCAGCGTAGCGTAGCAGGCCCGATGACAATCTGATGATGTTTCGCCGATTGCCCAGGCGGCGGAAGATTGCGGTCCAGGCAGAAATCGATAAAACGACAGCGATCGCTTACGGCCGCCTCGCCCTGCGCAAGAAAAGCGAAGTGAATCACGCTGAATGGCGAAACAAGGCGCGTGAAAGGGCGCGCGTGCACTTCGTCGAGCACAGCGTCGCGTTGCGGATGGGGGTTGAAGGTTCGCAGATCAAGTTCATCGATCATGTATTCACGACTCGCTTCAGAGTGAGCAAGCAACCGTCAGCCTTGACGCTCGAGGCATTGGCGGTGCTGGAAAACGGGTGCGCGGCAAGGCGCCGATCAAGTCACGTTGACGATCGATACCGAGGTCGCCTTCGGCTCGACAAAGAGATCTTGCGGGAGCAGGATCAGGCCGAGCAGATTGAGCCGGAACAGCCTGATCCCGCTTTCGACTGACGCCGTCAAAGACGTCTGCGGGGTACGGTCCGGCGTCTAGGGCGAAATGCCGGTATTGTGGATCAATGCTTCTAGCGGTACGCCAGCAAGCCGTTCCCCGACCTTGGGGGTGGCGTGCGACACCGTCCGACGAATGCCTAGATCGACGTGGGCATGGTTGTCTGCCTCCGAAACCCATGGACATCGCCCGCCACCGAAGGATTGCCGCGTGCAAGCGAAGATACGCCGGCCATCTTCTGAAAACAGGTTTCCGGTGGCATGACCGATGCCGCGCGAGGCCGTGGCAAGCAGGAGCGTCTTCCGTTCTCCCAGCGCGGTGCAGACAGGCGACCTCCGGTGCGGCAACCGCATTATCGATTGACAGATCGATGCCCAAGCGCGACTCCATCTTGTTGCTGCCGCCTAACTTCCTGGCGCGGAGAGCCGGTGCAGAATCTGGGCCAGCACTGTTGAAGGGCCTCGCGCGCGTCTTTTTTGGCGCAATGTGGTTTTCGAAGACAGTCGGAGGCGGGTTTCAGACATGAAGCGCGGTTGTATTCTGACAAAATGCGTACGTGAGGCAGGCCACAGGGAATTGCCTGTTCCGCAAGATGTTGCCTCGCCGGCCGCTGCCATTGTCTCAGCGGCCACGCTAAGGTCGGATTTGTCGATCCAGAGGCCGGAGGGTGACCGCGCCCGGACCCGCGGGGCAAGGCTTAGCGATGGGCTCATAACGTCACATCGAGCGAGCTCGCCTGGATCACGCACGCAGAGCGCTCGCCGTCCTCGTCTTTGAAGCGACACTCGGAGCAGCACGAGCGTCGCGGCTCGACCGATTGTCGCAGGGAGGCAGATACGTGGCGATCGTTGTGAGTGATCGACCAAATAGCGGCGGATCACAGATGCGGCCGACAACTCGAGTCATCGGACGTATTGCTCGAGTGCGGTCGCGGAACCTTGGATCCGTCTGTCGCCATGAGGCTGAGAGCCAATCTCCGTCGAATTGGCTTGCCGGATTTTGCGCGACTCGCTTGTGTATCGGCGCGGCGTCCCGACGCCGATCGGCTGATCCATACTACATTAGTCGAGTGTCACGCTTTAAGACGATCACGGCGTATTTCTCGCCGTCCTCGATCCAGGACGCAGAAGCGCGCAGCTCCGGATCCTAAAGCGAGCAAAACGGACATTCTGCTGTGCCGTCGTGGCAGGTACCGCCTGTTGCAGAACCAGACTGTCGGGTCGGCGGGGATTCTTTCCCCCACGACGAATGTCGTCGTCTCGCCCCAGCCTTAAAGCATCGGTTCGAATTGGCAGTGCACGAGCATTTCGGAGACCGAGGCATTGTTCGGCGGCATGAGCGCGGTTTCCACCAGGCGGGCGATGTCGGCCGGCTGGCTCATCTCATGGCGAGGGATCTCGTCGTCGTTCAGCGTCATGTCAGTGGCGACGTAGCCCGGGCAGATCACCGTCGCCCGAATGCCGGCCGCGCGTCCTTCCCGTTGAATGCCGTGGGTGAGTGCAACCGCGGCGAACTTGGTCATGGCGCAGCCGACGTTGCTTCCCACGCGCTTTCCGGCGAGGGATCCCAGATTGATCACCCGGCCATGACCGCAGACGGCCAAATGAGGGAGGGCGGCTCAGACGGGGCGCAGGGGACCCTTGACGTTTACGCGCCACATTTCATCCAGCTCGTTCTCGCCCTCGTCGGAGACTCGGACCTTCGGATTGATACCAGCTGCGTTGACGATGGCGTCGATTCCGCCCCTGCGCGCGACCGTTGCGTTGACCCAGGAGATAGGACTTTTGGCGCCTTCGGCATCATAGCGGTGCGTCATGAGCCTCGCGCTCTCGGCGAGGCGCCCGCGGGTCGCGAAGCCCCGCCGATACGCGGAAGCCCGAGGCCAGGAGCTGGTCGACGGCGGCGCGTCCGATGCCGCGCGAAGCCCCTGAGGCCATGACGATCCGATTGCCGACTTCCAACATCCTGGTCCGTCTCCCATGGGCGAGCGAAGACCAACACAAAATGTAAGGGGATATGCGCGACGATGAGTAAGTGAAATTCACTCTGCCTGCATCGGGCGAGCTTATGGCTCCCGCGTCCGACGGCTTTGCGTCTTATCACCGAAGACCTTGTAAGCCCCATGCGGTACATTGCGAACATTCAAGCCGACTGCACCTGTAGGAATCGACACCTGCTTTCCATCGGGCAGTTCGATCGTGCCCCCCCTCAAGATAGTAGTAAGATTCATCACCATGATGGATGTGCAGCGTTGCCGTCTCTCCGGGCTTTACCTCACTAATGCTCGTGATCACCTCAATGTTCGTTCCGGTTAGGTCGCCCCGCTTCAATTCCTTCCGATACGGCGAATCTTCGGCGTTTGCTGCGATCGCGGATTACGAGCCTCGAAGCAAGGGCACAAGACTGTAAGACAGGTGGAAATCTCTCCCGGACGTCGCGCCCCGTTCTTGGCGGAAACACCATCGGCTTGCGTTAAGCTTCTTGAACGGCAAACCTAGGAAACAACGTGTTTTTGGTCTAGGATTGTTGCCACCGGGGCCGGACTGCATTGTTTCACGATGAGCGCTTTGTACCCGAGGGCCACCGGCAATAATTGTTGTCGACAGGCTTTTCAAGGAGAAGCGGCGGATGCTGGTTGGGGTTCCCTATCTGGCGATTGGCGTCTGCGTCATTGTTGCAGGTTGGCTTGTGATGAACTGGCTCATCTAGCGGGCTGAAGTGCGCAAGGGGGCGTCAATGCATGACTGGAAGAGCGAGCTCGATGCGCTTGTCGAGGAAACCACGGCGTTGGCCAGATCGCTGAAGGTGGAGATCGAACGGCCGCGGCGTCAGCCGAAGGAGGTCGTCGAGCAGGGTGCCCCCGGCGTCCCCGGCTATGGCAGCAGCGAACGTGATGAGATCAGGAAGCGGATCGAGAGTTTCAAAGCGCATCAAAAGCGCTTTATGCGCGAGCGCGAGGAATATGCCGATTCGCTGCTGCGCCGGATCAGGCCGATCACCTAGAAGAGCTCGTTCAACCTTTCATGAGCCCCGCCAGGTCCCTTGGGTCGTGCAGCTCTAGCGCTACGCGATCTACGGCAGGCCTGAGAGACGGTGAATTTCCGCTTCGGTCATTTGATAAGCTCACGGTAGGGCTTGCCGCCGATCCGAACCGGCTCATTCCGGAGCGCGAGAGTTCTCAAGCTCGAGTGATCCTTTGCCCCAGGGATTTTTCTGCCGCGCATGCACCCCTCACCGCGCTGGAAAGATGCGTTCCTCTTCTACAAATAGCAGGAATGCTGCTCCAGGGAGCGCCGTCACGCTCGAGCTTCTTTCGCAGGCATTCGCCGGACGGGCTGCGACCGGCCATTTGCCATTGACTAAGATCAAAACATCAAATGAGAATCCTCTATCCTTCAGCAAGACTTAACGGAGGCTAATGGTCTCATGTGCAACCTTCTGTTTATCGGCGTGCTTGCACTTCCCATCCTTGTCGGCTTGGGATCGCCTTCAATTGCCGCTCAGCGGGGGCGGTCGTACGTCCCCCCGGCTCGGCAGGACATTTATTGCCTGCAGGGGCGTACCTGGGGCTATCCGGGCAATTGCCAGTTCTCGACCTATGACCAGTGCATGGCCACTGCATCCGGCACCTACGCCTATTGCGGTATGAATCCGATCTACGCGTTCCAGCGACAGGCAGGACAATTGCGCTCATGTGCGATCGTCAAGCATGATCGAGACATTCCTCTGAGTATTGTTCATATAGATGGAGGTTCCGTGCAAGGTTGACGGACGTTGGGCTGATTGGACGTCCCCGTGCGACCGCCATCGCGATGCTATCTCTTCAGGTGCATCAAAACACTAAGCAACAACGAATGGGACGCAGTGGCTCATCGGCGTCAGGCGCAGGCGGGAAGGCGTGGCCCGCGGCGCCTTGAGCGCGGCGGTCGCGCACACCACGAGCTTCGTGCATAAGGACCGGAACAAGAGCCTTTCCGATTGCCAGGCGATCCGGCAGGAACTCCGGCGCCGCCAAGGTGCTGGTCGAGACGCTGCGGCCTGGCGCAACGAACTCGCGGGCCGGCTCGACGCGCTTGTGGCGCGCCGGCAAGCTGCAGAGCGAGATCCCGATTCCGCTGACCGAGTTCAAGGTGCACGCCGCCGAGGTTGCCAACAAGCTCGCGGCCACGGCGCTGACCGTGACCGGCGGTTATGGCTACCATCGCGGTCCGATCGAGCGCTCCTACCGGGACGCGCGCGGCCATCGCAATGGGGCCATCCAACGTGATCGCGCGGGACTGGATCGGCAAGGCGCTGGTCGGCCTACCGCTGGAGCTGTTTTACGAAGGCGGCGGGTAGCGGTCCGCTGGGCAGGAGAAGTCGCGGCTCCTTGCACCGCGTGGGCCGATTGCTCGCTAAACGCGAGTCCAAACTTCTCTTGCGTTATCGTTGCTGTTATCATTTCGGATAAACGATCGAAGCTCCTGTGATGAAGCGATTCGCAAGAGAAGTCGTTTTAGGGGAATGTATCCTCGAGTGTTTCTTCCTCACTGTCCGTCTGAAGGATGGTTTGCGACAGGAGTACGGAGGCTTTTTGAAGTAGAGGAATGAAGCGATCAAGCTCTGCGAAGCTGACTCGCGCCACAGGCACCGATACGCCAAGGCAGGCTATCAGCTCTCGGTCCGGGGAAACGATGGGTACCGCGCAGCCGACGACACCCTTCACGTACTCCTCATTGCTCTTGGCCCAACCGTGTCGGCGTGTTTCCTCGAGAAGTCTCAGGAGCGTGTCGCAATCCACGACCGTGTTATCAGTGTACTGTGTCAGAGCGAGTGAGCGACATAACTTCTCACGTGCTCTCTCGGGTAACCGGCTCATGTAAATTTTTCCAGTCGAGGTGCAGTGAAGTGGAGCAGCCTCGCCAGGATTGAATTGAAGCCCTTGTGGTTGGGAGACACGTACGCTGTCGACGTAAGCAACGACGTTGTCGCGCACGACCCCGATTTCGCACTGTTCGCCGATCTCGCCGGCAACCGCGCGGAGTACCGCGTGCCGCCGCGCCGTGCGAAAGGCCGCGCCGATCACTTTGGCGGACAGCGTGACCAACTGATTTCCCACCACGTAGCGCTTCGATCCGAGAGCCTTCTGAAGGAGGCCGCGTTCTTCCAAATTTCCGACAAGCCGATGGGCCGTCGGAATCGGCAACGAAAGAGCGTTAGCGATCTCCGCGACCGAAACAGCCTTCGTCTGATTGGCAACGTAACCCACGATGGCGAATGCCCGGTCGAGAGGCCCAACCGTCTTTTCTTGCTCCGTCATAAAAATCTCCCTTAGTACAAATTATCAATTTTCGGAGTAAATGCTACTGAAATATGAAAAATAATTTGGACGTGTCGCGCAATTGCCCATAACGTTGGCGTTGCCGCGTTCTGATCGGAATTTGTGCATTGCACAGGCTGAGTTTGGGCGGCGGCTGAGCCGTGAATTGGAGCGGTGCTGGCGAAGTGCTCGAAAGGGAGATGGGGATGTCTCGTCATTACGACGTGGAGGCTGTGCGCAGGGAGTTCCCGGTAGCCGAAAGGATGGTCTACCTCGACTCCGGTTTTCAGGCGCCCCTCGCGCGTCCCGTAATGGCGGCGATCGAAACCTTTCTTCGTGAGGGCTTGGAGACGGCCGGACCGAAAAGCGTATGGCTCGATCGGGTCGAGCAAACACGTGCCAAGGTCGCCCGTTTCCTTGGGGTGTCGGCCGACGAAATTGCCTTCACGAAGAACACGTCGGAAAGCATGAACATCGCGGCGAACGCGCTGCCTCTGCGAGCCGGCGACAGCGTTTTGATGATCCATGGGGATCATCCAAACAACGCATATGCATTCCTCAATTTGAAGAAGAAGGGCGTCGAGGTCGACTTCCTTCCGATGACGGACGTCGTAAACGCCGACACTGTCCTTCCGCACATCGACGAGAAGACCCGCGCGATCTCGCTCTCGCACGTCACCTTCCACGCCGGACATCGCTTCGACATCGAGAGCATCGGCGCTCTTTGCGCGGAGAAGAAGCTCTACTTCGTCGTAGACGTCATGCAGGCAATTGGGGTTGTTCCAATCGATGCGAAGGCCATCCGGGCAAGCTTCGTTGGCTCCGGGAGTCACAAGGGATTGCTCGTCCCTCAAGGTCTCGGATTGCTCTACTGGGACAAGACCCTGAAGGAACTGGAGCCTGCCTATCTTGCCGCTGCGAGTTTGGCGGAGATTCCTCACGACCTTGTCGCTCGTCCCGACCGCCTGACGCCATCGCCCAGCGCGCGACGCTTCGAGCTGGGAAACTTCAACCTTCCTGCAATTCACGCGCTCGGAGCCTCGCTCGATATGATCGAGCAGATCGGCGTGAAGAACATTCAGAACCATTGCTTCGATCTGGGCGATCATCTCATCGCCCAACTGGACGAACTCGACCTCGGTCTCGTCGGTCCGCGTCAGCGGCAACATCGCTCGCCCCACATCTACGTCGTTGGTCTGCCCGCGACAGAGTGGCTCAGCTACTTCGAAGAGAATGGGGTGCGTGTTTCCCCCGAGCGCGACGGCATCCGTGTATCGTTCGGCATGTTCAACACCGTCGCCGATGTGGATCGTCTGGTGCATCTCATCCGCGGACGCGAGTCAAACAAGTCATTCAGGGCCGCTTAGGATTTGGCATGGGAGCGGTTCGAGAAAACGCACGCGAAGCAGACAGCAGCCCGATCCCGCCCAAGGGCGAGCATCACGCCATTCTGCTCACCGGCGTGCTGAAGGAGAGGATCGCGCATTCAAGTGACGCGGTCGATTAGTACCGGCACAACGCGCACGACGACCGACCATGCGGGGCATGGTCGTCGTGCACACCGCAATCGTGAGGCTCGCGATGTTCGGAGTTCTTCTTGAAAAGACCATGGACGGCCAGCGGTACATTGACTGGCTTCTTTCGGGTCTTGGTTGGACGTTGGCGCTTGCCTTCTTCGGTTGGTGGATTGCGTTCGCAGTCGGAATCGTCGTCGGCATAGGTCGAACCGTGCGGAACCCCTTCTTAGGGGCCTTAGCTCGATTGTACGTGGAGATCTTCCGGAACATTCCCGTTCTCGTCCAAATGTTTCTCTGGTACTTCGTCCTGCCCGAGCTTCTTCCGAGTGCTATGGGTGACTGGATAAAGCAAATACCTCCGCCCTGGGGATCTTTCTTTCCGGCCTTGTGGTGTCTGAGCCTGTACACCGCTGCGCGCATCGCAGAACAGGTTCGGGCAGGCATTGAAGCCTTGCCTAAGGGCCAAGCCGAAGCGGGTGCCGCACTTGGCCTAAGCGGATATCTGACCTATCGCCATATCATTCTGCCGCAGGCTCTGCGCCTCATCGTGCCAAGCCTGACAAGCGAGGTGATGGGCATCTACAAGAACACGTCCGTTGCTTTGACAATCGGCTTGATGGAACTGACCGCTCAGGCGCGCCAAATTAGCGACGCTACGTTCCAAACCTTCACTGCATTCGGTGCCGCCACGCTCATCTATCTTGCTTTGGCTCTGATCGCCTACCAGACGATGATGCTCATCGACAAATCGGTGCGCATTCCCGGTACCGCACTGGGCAAGGAAGCCGTGGGGTCAGATTTTGACGATGTGAAGCTGAAAAGCCCTCTGCCTGACAGTATGGAGGTCGTGAAATGAACAGTCTCGATTTCTCCATTGTCGCGCAGGCATGGCCCTATCTATGGCCAGGATTGCTGTTCTCGCTTTCCTTGACAGCAGCCGCCTTCCTGGTTGGAATGTTTCTTGGAACGCTCTTCGCTCTCCTGCAGCACTTTGAGCTCCGCATTCTGAGCCAACTTGTCCGTAGCTACGTCGCCCTGATGCGATCGATTCCGCTCATTCTCGTGCTGTTTTGGTTCTTCTTCTTGGTGCCCATCGTTCTGGGGCACCTGTCAGGCAATGGTCGTCCGATTCCAGTCGGTGCCACCTATACGGCGTTCATCACCTTCGGCTTGTTCGAGGCCGCCTACTATTCGGAAATCATCCGCGTCGGGTTGCGCGCGGTGAACAAAGGACAATTCGAGGCCTGCCAGGCTCTCGCCTTGTCGACATTCGATACGTATCGCCACGTCGTCCTTCCGCAGGTGTTTCGGGTCGCCAGTCCGATCATACTGAGCCAGACCATCATTCTGTTTCAGGATACGTCCCTCGTTTACGTCCTATCGCTCACCGATCTCCTTGGTGCGGCATCGAAGCTTGCACAGCTCAATGGTCGCCTCGTCGAGATGTACCTCGCAGTGGCTGTTGTTTATCTCATCATAAGCTCCGCCGCGTCCCAATTGGTCGCCTCGCTCCGCAAGAGGTACGCGATCGCGGGCACCGACCGATAATCAATCGATGGCCCGTCATTCCTTTGGGTCTACAACCTGGAGACCAGCATGCAGCAAGAGCGCGCAGTTAGCCCAGCCGACCAATTTCCGATGGTTGTCGTCGAGCGCCTCGTCAAGCGGTTCGGCAGCTTCAATGCCCTAAGCGACATCAACCTCAACGTCGCAAAAGGAGAAAAGATCGTGCTCTGCGGGCCGTCGGGGTCGGGTAAGTCGACCCTGATCCGCTGCATCATTCATATCGAAAAGCACGATTCCGGCCGAATAGTCGTCGATGGGATCGAACTGACGGATCGGATCCGCGATATCAACAGCATTCGCTGTGAAGTCGGCATGGTCTTTCAGAGCTTCAACCTGTTTCCGCATCTCTCGGTAGTCGAAAATTGCATGTTGGCTCCGATGAAAGTCAGGGGTCTTGCTCAGTCTGAAGCACGTGAGCGGGCTATGGTGTTGCTGAGGAAGGTCCGGATTCACGATCAGGCCAAGAAGTATCCCGCGCAATTATCGGGCGGTCAGCAGCAGCGTGTCGCTATAGCTCGCGCCCTGTGCATGCAGCCCAAGATCATGCTGTTCGACGAGCCGACTTCTGCCCTCGACCCGGAAATGGTCAAGGAGGTGCTCGAAACCATGGTTGAGCTCGCGCAGGACGGGATGACGATGGTCTGCGTTACGCACGAAATGGGCTTTGCGCGGGAAGTTGCGGATCGTGTGGTCTTCATGGATCGCGGCTCAATCGTGGAAGAGGGCGATCCGACCACCTTCTTTCGCGCGCCGAACACGCAACGTGCGAAGGTCTTCCTCAATCAGATCATTCACTGAGGTCGCCGCTGCGAGGTCCGAGTCGCCCTAAAACCAATAAGGCGCAAAAGGCGCGTCTCACTCGAACGAGAGGCATTTCCATGTCTAAAATGTTTGCACTGTTTTCCGCGACCGCGATCACCGTGTTTTTGGTCTCCGCGGCCCATGCGGGTCCAACACTCGACACAATCAAATCGAAAAGAGTGATCACCATTGGCTATCGCGAGGCTTCGATACCCTTCTCGTATCTCGGCGCTGACCAGAAGCCTGTTGGTTTCTCCCTGGACCTGTGCGCGCATGTCGTCGATCGTCTGAAATCTGATCTCGGCACTCCAGACCTTCAGACAAAGCTTGCGCCGGTCAACTCATCGAACCGAATCCCGCTTATTCAGAACGGTACCATCGACATCGAATGTGGCGGCACTGCCAGCAGCAAGCAGCGTCTGGAACAGGTTTCCTTCAGTGTTTCAACTTTCGCCAGTCAAACGGCTTGGCTCGCAAAGGCGGCGAGCGGGTTCAAGACGCCGAAAGATCTGAAGGGAAAGACTGTTGTCGTAACGCAGGGTTCCGATGCTCTCGGCATTGTCAAGGGCATTTCGCAAGATGACGGTCTCAATCTTACTATCGCTCAAGCCAAAGACCATGCGGAATCGTTACTGCTACTCGCGACCGGCCGTGCAGCGGCGTGGGTGGAAGCTGACATTCTCTTGGCCGGTATGAAGGCCGATTATTCGAACCCGGCCGACCTCATCTTTCTGAAAGCTAACTACGGTACCATTTATTATTACGGTCTGATGTTCTCGAAGGGTGATCCCGACTTCAAAAAGATAGTCGACGACGTTCTTTCCAAACTCATGGCTTCCGGCGAGTTCACAAAGATCTACGACAAATGGTTCATGGCTCCGATCCCGCCGAAAAACATCAATCTCAACTTCCCAATGACCGATGCGCTAAAAGAGCGCGTTGCCCATCCTAGTGATGTCGTCAATTATTGATCCTGCCAGCGGCGGCTGAAGGCCCCGCCGCGATAGGATGTCAACACTAGACTTACAGCATGTGCTTGCTCGTGATCGCCAATGCGGACGCAGGCAGCTGGCTTTACCCAAAAGGAGCCCAAAATGAGAGGTAGAACTGCGGTTGGCTGGGACGCAATGACGGACTCCGATCGACAAATCGCACAATGGGTCGAGGAGACGCCATTTGTGGACACCCATGAGCATCTGATCGAGGAAAGTCAGCGTCTTTCCGGCGCGATTCATCCGCGAACATTGCCATGCGACGACTGGGCCTATCTATTCAGGTCCTATGCTGCCGAGGACCTGGTGGTTGCAGGTCTGCCACCAGCCGACCTGCGAAGGTTTCTCGGGCCGGATCTCGCGAGCCAGGAAAAATATCGGCTGATCGCCCCCTATTGGGACCGCATCCGCCACACGGGTTACGCCCAGGCTCTGCGCCATACATTTCGCGGCGTTTACGGCGAAGATGATCTGACAGCCGAGAGCCTGCCTCGCATCGCCGAGAAATATCGTGAAACCGTTCAGCCCGGCTTTTACGCACGCATTCTGGGCCTCGCGAACATCGAGGGCTGCCACGTCAATTCGCTGCAGCGCATCTTTATGGAGACCGAGCAGCCAGGGCTACTCGACCACGATATAAGCATTCTTCAGTTGTGCCGGTGTAGCGCTGCTGACTTTGCGTGGGTGGAAGCCGAGACAGGCAAACGCCCGACGACGCTCGATGAGTGGCTTGAGGTCATCGACTTCTATTTCGCAACATACGGCGCCAAAGCCGTGGCTGTAAAATCGCAAATTGCCTATTCGCGCGCTCTCGATTTCGAGCCGGTCACCAAAGCCCATGCGTCAAGGTTATTTCCCCACCATGCCGACAGAGTCGGCGCGTTGCACGCCCTCGGTCCTGAGGATCTCAAGGCGCTGCAAGATTATCTATTCCGCTATTGCGTCGGCAAGGCTGGCGAGTGCGGCTTGCCGGTCAAACTGCATACCGGCGTTTTGGCTGGTTTCGGCGTGATGCAACTCGGTCGTACCCACAGCAATGCCGCAGACGTCTGCCGTCTGTTGCAGGACTTTCCAGAAACCCGATTCGTTCTAATGCACATCGGCTATCCATACGAGCACGAATTTATCGCGCTGGCCAAACATTACCCTAACGCCGCGATCGACATGTGCTGGGCATGGATTATCAATCCGGTGGCGGGCGTTCGTTTTCTGAAAGAGTTTCTGATGGCGGTCCCGTCCAACAAGATCTTCACCTTCGGTGGCGACTATGTCGCTGTCGAGCCAATTTATGGCCATGCGTTCGTAGCGCGCCGTGGAATCGCGCAGGCGCTCTCGCAATTGGTCGCCGAGGGCTGGATCGCGCTTGAGGACACCCGTGACCTGATTGAGCAGATCATGCGCGGCAACGCACGTCGTTTCTTTCGGAAAGAGTATCGAGAGGATGCCGCACGTCCGTGAACGCCGACATAGATGCGGGGCATTTTGTCAACCGACTCGAAAATATTGCATGCCGAATGATATGTGCACGGCCAGCGTCACCAATTGACCTGAGCATTACTCGTCAGAGGAGCCGGATGGGAGAAAGCTGACCGTCCGGATCTGTGAGGGGGGCACGTCGAGCGGTCGATGCCTCGCCCCTATAATGATCAGATTGCGACGTGCAACTGATCCCTTCGCTAGCCGATCTCGTCATGAAGCGTAGAGCGCATGAGAGGCGTCTAAGCCGTCAACCTCGCGTCTGCGTTGTCCGATTCCTGGCGATCTATGATGAACCTCGATTTGATTGTCAGCGGACAATCGAGATCGTGCATCGGCGTAGTTGGCGCACCCGACACGATTCGGACGTGTGGCCTTCGCCCTCGGAGGACGCGAGAAGGCGCCGAAATACACCGACTTCCCTCGCTTACCACAACCGCGATGCCGGCATCCGCAGCGCGCTGGAATTGACGGTCCGTGAGCTGGGCCAGCTTCGCCGCCGATTCAAAACGCTACTGTCCTCCGGCGAAACAGGGCCCTGCGGCTGCGGCAATCCTGCTTGTCCAACTTTCATGCCCACCGACGCAGCAGCTCGCGAGATGGACCGGGCGCGCGATCGTGTGCTTGCCGCTTTCCAACGGCCGTATCCCTCCTTCAAGGTCGTCCTCGAATGATGTCGCCTCGGCTTCAGTCAAGTTGCGGTGAGGTGCAATCAAGTGGGGCCACATTTTGACCTGCAGCGAAAGACTGCGACGGATAATCGAAGCCGGTATGTTTGACGGGGAGATCGGCCGGTGACGGCGCGCGAACTCGTTGAAATGCCGGAAGCCGAATGGGGTAGGCTTTGTGCCATTGCGCAGGCGGCCCGTGCCCTCAGGAACAGAGGTCACTACTAGACTTAGCAGGTTCGTTGTTCCCGACTCTTAGCTAACTGAAGAGAGCCGTTAGGCAGATGCGCCTAGTGCACCATAAGCCAGAACCACGACAGTCCGGCCTGTCCCGCAACCTTAAACCATCGCAATCGGCCCCTGACAGAAAGGTGCGGCCGGACCGGGGAGAAAACTCTATGCTGTTCGATTTAAGCGCGCTGCGCCACATCCCTCTCGCGCTGGCCCTACTTGCGTGCACCGTGATGGGGAGCGCCCGCGCCGACGATCCGCCGCCGCGTCCCGACGCCCCGACGCCGGTCGGCCAGAAGGGCGGGTCCGGCGCGCGCAGCGCCAGCGCGCCGACTTCCCCATCGGGGGCCGAGCAGCATCGCCTGCCGCCGGATTCCACCACCAAACAGACGCTGGAGCTGCCCGGGCGGACGCTTCGTTTCATCGCGACTGCGGGCTCGATCCACCTGTTCGACCACAAGGGCGAGCCGCAGGCCGACATCGCCTACACCTCCTATCAGCTCGACGGCACAGATCGCGCCACGCGTCCGGTGACGTTCCTCTTCAACGGCGGCCCCGGGTCATCCTCTGCTTGGCTGCAGTTCGGCAATGCCGGGCCATGGCGGCTGCCGATCGATGCGGAAACCGTCACAGCGTCCGCCTCGCCCGAGGTCAGGCCCAACGCCGAGACGTGGCTCGATTTCACCGACCTCGTGTTCATCGATCCTGTCGGTACCGGCTATAGCCGTTTCGTGGCGACGGGCGAAGATGTGCGCAGGCGGTTCTATTCGGTCGATGGTGACGCCAGTTCAATCGCGCTTGTGATCCGCCGCTGGCTCGAGAAGCACGAGCGGCTCTCCTCGCCGAAATACGTCGCGGGCGAAAGCTATGGCGGCATTCGCGGACCGAAGGTTGTGCGCAATCTGCAGATGGAGCAGGGCGTCGGCGTGAAGGGCCTGATCCTGCTCTCGCCGCTGTTCGACTACCGAGAGTTCACAAGCACGAGCCTTCTGGGACTTGTCGCATCGCTGCCAAGCTATGTCGCGGTGGCCCGCGAAGCCAAGGGCGAGGACAGGGGGGCGGTCAAACGCGCCGATCTCGCCGATGTCGAAGCTTACGCGCGTGGCGAATTTTTGGCCGACCTCATCAAGGGCCAAGCAGACAAGGAGGCCACCAACCGTCTCGCCGACAAGGTCGCCGCTTTGACCGGCATTGACAAGGCCGTAAGCCGACGGCTCGCCGGGCGCTTTGACCGCGGCGAATTCCGCCGCGAGTTCGACCGCAAGAGCGGCAAGGTGACCGGCGGTTATGACGCCTCGGTGCGCGGCCTCGATCCCTATCCGGACTTGGATAGCTCCCGCTTCGGCGATCCCTCGGGCGATGCGCTCGCGGCGCCGTTGAGCAGTGCCGCCGTCGATGTCCTGACGCGCAAGCTCAACTGGCGGCCGGACGGCTCGTATGAACTGCTCAATCGCGCGGTCACACGAGCCTGGGATTTCGGCCACCAGAGCCTACCGGAGTCGCGTTCAGAGCTGCGCGAGATCCTTGCCACGGACGCGACGATGAACGTGATGGTCGGGCACGGCCTGTTCGATATTGTTACGCCCTATTTCGGCTCGAAGCTGGCGCTCGATCAGTTGCCGCCCTTTGGGTCGGCGCCGCGGGTCAAATTCGCGGTCTATCCGGGCGGGCACATGTTCTATTCACGCGACGCCTCGCGCCAGGCCTTTCGTGCCGAGGTCGAAGCGATGATGAAGTAGGGCGTGTAAAAGGCGGCAGCGCTTGAACATCTGCGCGCTGTTGGTGCCAAAGCCTGAGCCTGGTCACCGCGAATTGGTGCCGGAGATCGCGGGGCCGCAAGGGGCTTCCCGACAGGCTGGCAGTCGACCCGTTCGCGGACGACGTCGCCGCGCGCTACGGCGTGAAGCTGAACGGCAAAACCCGCGCGGGTAACGGGATCATCGAGGAGAAGCGAGTGCCAAGGCGTCCACGCGCGAGCAAGATGCACAGATAAGTAGGAATGCCAGGCCCGCGGCTCGGCGCTGTCCACTGCTGAAAACGAATTGCGGATTAAGCCAATCTCCAACTCTTAGGCTCAGGAACCGGCGAACGTCCCCGCGGATGCTGTAGTCGATGGTTTTCCAGTTGGCATGCGGGCGCAGGCGCTGATGCAGCTCGTTGAGTAGGGCTGATTTGGACTAGCCTCTTATCGATGATCTCTGCGCTCACGCGTCTGACCGCTCAATTTCGCGAGCGGATGCAAGTGCAGCCTGGGAACGACTTACCGCGTCGGCGAGCTTTTCGATCTCGTCTCGAAGCGCGGCGATTTGGCCCTCAATAGAAGATATCCGGAATACAGACTGAGCGATTTTTGCCCAAGGCGCGTTGTGCCCCCGCTGTGCCCCTACTTTTTCGGGGCACACTTCGAGGGAACAAGATCTCTAACTTACTGATTAAAGGGGCTAAATGGTGGGCGCACAAGGGATCGAACCTTGGACCTCTCCCGTGTGAACCACAATCTGTAGACCCGATTCAACCAAATCCGGCCATAGTTGAAATGTAAAAACCCCTTTGATTGATGTGAGTTATGGCCTTGTTCGGCCATAAGAGCCCTTAGGTGTCCTTACTACATTTTGTATGCCCCTGTTGTGCCCGCCGGGGATTTTCCCTTGGGGCACAAAAAACGGGGGAGGTCTGAGACCCGGTTCTGTTTGGGTCTGTAGATCCTCCCTGCGCCGGCACACAACAAGAAGAAGGTTTGAGGCCCGGTTCTGTTCGAGGGCTGACCGCCTTCTTGCGGGGCACACCGGGCACAGAGAGAGGGAATGAATCATGACGGAGCCGGCCAACCAGCTGACACTCACTGATACGGTGATCCGCAACGCAACGCTGCCGCCGGGTAAGGCGCAGCATTATCTCCACGACGACAAGCTGCCCGGCTTGGCCTTGCGCATGCGCGCCACCGGCGGCCGGACCTGGGTCTACCTCTTCACCAAGCCGGGGGTGAGGGGGACCCAGCGCAAGACCCTCGGCGCGTGGCCCAAATATAGTGAGAAGGCCGCGCGCAAGGCCGCCACCATCGCCGCAGGCGAGGTCGTCAAGGGCTTGGACCCGAACGACCCGAAGCGCGAGGCGAGGCGGCAACAAGCAGCCGAGAAGCAGCGCACCACGCTCGCGGCCCTCATTGTTGAAGATGGTCCCTACCAGATGTCCTTGACCGAACGTCAAGTCGTCAACTGGAAGCCAGCAATGTCGGCACTGCGGCGCGGGCTCAAGGATCACGCCGAGAGCGGCGTAGGGGACCTGACGCGACGGTAGATCATGGCCGCGGTCGACAAGATTGCCAAGACCGGCAAGCGCGGTGCAGCCAAGGACTTGCGCAAGCACGTGCATACCTTGCTCGAATGGTGTGTCGGCGAGGGCTATGTCGAGCACAACGTGCTCGCCGGCTATCGCGCGCCCAAGGAAACCCGGGCGCAAAGGGTCGGACGCCGAACGAAGGGCCGCGCGCTGACCGATGAGGAAATCATCAAGGTCTGGGATGCATCCGGCAAGCTCGGCGCTTTCGGTCTCCTGGCACGCATGTGCCTGCTCGGCGGCCCGCGCCGCAGCGAGCCTACCATGATCGAGTGGCGAAAGCACATCATGGACGATCGGATCACCTTCGATGCGGCGTGGACCAAGATGGGGCTGCACCACGATGTGCCGCGCACTCACCTGGTTGACGAGGTCCTCACGGCCGCGAAACATTTCCAGCGAGCAACCTCCGACTATGTCTTCCCATCACCAAAGACCGGCGGTCAGATGTCCGGCTTCACCAAGATGGTCAACCGTCTGGTCAAGGAAGCGAGCGTCGCCAAGTTCACCATGCATGACTTAAGGCGCAGCTTGCGCACCATCATGTCACGCTGTGGCTACGACAACGAAATCCAGCGGCTGTGTGTTGGGCAAAAGCCTAGCGGAATCGATCAGGTCTACAATCACGACGAACAGTGGATCATCCGCAAGATGGCGTTCGAAGCGGCTCACGACTACATTGCGGAGTTGATTGGCGCGAAACGGGTCGGCAAAATCGTGCGCCTTCAGCGGACGAATCCGCTTGACCCAATCAAGGCCGAGCTCCTCGGCCGCCTCCGTGAGCATTATGCGGCTGAGGCGTCTTAGGTAGTGGTCTTGTCGCACTTGGCCAGATAGTCGCGCACCGCGTCGACACGATAGAGCGGCCGGCCATCGACGTAGCGCCATTTCAGCGAATGGTTCGGATCCCGCCGCCACTGCTCCAGCGCACCGGGCGTGCGCCGGATAACGGCAGCCGCCTCCAATGCCGTCAAATTAGAGCTGCCCGGAAGCGTATCGATATCGAACGGCGCGGGCGGCGGCATGCCACGGTTCTTGCGACGGCGCTTCGTGGCCCGCGGCGTTTCCGTGCGATCTGGCGACCCCAACGCCTCGATCCGAGTCCTTTCGTCCTTGCCCATGCCTCCGCACCGAACCTCGATCGGTTTTGGGCAATACGATCGCAAGTCTCTCCAGCAAAAAAGAAATCTAGAGCGCAGGTGTGGCTGCTGGATACCGTGGCGTACGAATCGGACGAACGGCGGGTGGTCTCGTCGCACACCGACCCGCGCAGATCAAGCGAATGGGCGGCATCAAGCTTGCACATGAGGCCGCCGGCCGAGAACGCGCAACAGCGCTTGGCAATTCGCCGAGCGATACCTACATGATCGCAATTGACCGTTTCGCACCGGCTTCGGGTGCGGGTGATATTTTCAGGGGGATACCGAATAGCCATGGGTACTTGGAATAGTGGCCGCGCGACCAAACGGATCGACGCGAAGATCGATTCGTTGCCTCTCAAGGATATCGAGATCAAGGAATACGTCCGCGAAACCGACCTGTCGGGGTTGTCAGGCAACACGGCGTACCGCGTCGATGGCGTCCACCTGTATGCCGATATCCTGAACCTGAAGGACATTTTGAACGTCACAACGGTCGAGGGAGAGACCTGCCATAAGCGCACGCTCCGCTTCCTGAACATGCACTATCGCGCGGCGCACCGTATCATCGGCGCCGTCGAATCGATATTCGTCGACTTCCACAATCAGCGGCTTCACACCGTTTTCACTAAGCCATACGACGACGAGGCGAAGCGCGTTCATCGTGCCGTGGCGACCGCACAGTTGATCATCAACGTCCTGGCGCGCACCGGCGAGGACGCCGATCATCCTGCGGCCAAGGTCCGGGTCGGTATCGACACGGGCAAGGCGCTCGCAGTCAACAACGGAAGGAGAGGTCACCGCGAGCCGCTCTTTCTCGGACGGCCGGCCAACCATGCCGCCAAGCGCGCGGGCGGCGGTTCCGCGCAGGGCATCTTCTTGACCAACGAAGCGCGGAAGGCGATCGGCCTTGCCGAAGCGCAGGATGTCGACAAGACGCCGCTGAACGCCGAAGAAATCGCGAAGAGCGAGCAGGCCGCCCGCCTCGACGTGACGGTCGACGGTATCGTCAAGGACTGGGCTGAGGATCTGAAGAACAATCCCATCGGTGATTTCGTATTTTCAGGCCATACGCCTCCATTCTCCACCCTGGATATCGAGACTCTGTCGGTGAAGAATTCGCGGCGGCAGGATGCCGCCTCGATCTACGGCGACCTGGATGGCTTCACTGTCTATGTCGGAGCCAACATGGGAACCGACGCGGGCGCGAAACATGTCGTGCGCGCGCTGCACGTCCTGCGATCGGAACTGGATGCAGTGCTGCACGAGGACTTCGAGGGCCGAAAGATTAGATTCATCGGGGATTGCATTCACGGCGTGTTGGCCGAAGGGACCGCGCAGACGACCGACGCGGTTGAGACCATCAGCAGCATGACCTTATGCGCGGCCGCGATGCGGAGCAGCTTCAAGATCGCGCTGAAGCGTCTCAAGGACATGGGAACCGACGCTTCCAGCCTCGGGCTTCAGATTGGCTTCGAGTACGGGCCGATCACGGTGACGCGCCTCGGCATGAAGGGCGGGCTCGTCCGTTGTGCTGTCAGTCGCGGAATCCTGAACTCCGAGCAGGAGCAGGGCCGCTGCAAGGGCAATCAAACCGCCATAGGGGCGAACGCCTACTCGAAATCGAGTCACGGTGTGCATGCGCTCTTCGGCGACATGCGCATTCGCGGCGACCTGGACTACGAAACGGCGCTCAACGGGATGGCCGGAAAGAACGACACGGTCGCGCGCGCCGTCAAGACCGCTGCGGGAGCAAGCCTTCTGAAGCCGGCATCGTCGCCCGCCGCGCCGCTAAGCTTCCCCGACCGGCCGGCAGGTCCGACGAAGCCGGGCGGCTTTGCGTGAGCTGGTATCTAACGGACGTCGCTCGGTTCCGCGCGGAGCGGCAAGGAATCGAAATTCTCGCTCAGGAGGTCGACTGGTTCGCCGTAACGGCCTGGCGGCTGGACGCTCGCCTTCGTCTAGTACTCGACGCCGAGATCGGAGCCGGAGGCCGGGTTTACCCGATCTACCTCCAATATCCGGACATGTTTCCGCATACCCCGCCGTCGGTGTTTCCGCGCGGGGATACCGCCAGATGGTCGGAGCATCAATTCGGTGCCGGAGGCGAGCTCTGCCTTGAATACGGTCCGGACACATGGACCGCCAACAACACCGGCAGAGATCTGATAGAGAGTTGTCATAAGCTCCTCGTGACCGAGAATCCGGGAGGTGACGAGTTAGGCGACGCGCCCTCGCGTCACGTCGTAAGCCTCGGACAAGGCCTCCGCATCCGATATAGCCGATATCTTCTGACGCGCACCTTTCGCGCCCTGCTTAGCGAGCTTCCCTTGCGCGCTTCGCTCGAAGCCAACCTTGTGTCCCTCTATCACAAGGAATCCGTCGTCCATGTGGTCGACAAGGTGACGCTGGCCGACGGCACGCAATGGACGGATCCCACCGTCCCGTCGCAGTTGGGGCCCGAATACACCGAACGCCGCGTGCCGATATGCCGATGGGATGAGACCGATACGCCGCCTACGACGGAAAGCCTGGACGAGTTCGACAGCGGGTTTGCTGCCGTCGGAAACACGCTCGAAGCAAGGTATGGTTTCATCGTGCACGGCTCCGAGCTGTCGGTCTTTTTCCTCGACAGAAAAAAGCGCTCGGTCGTGGATGTCGCCGTCATATCGCCTCCGCCCGAAGCGACGCGTCTCGACGCCGCTCATTCGGTGCTCGCGGCAAAGAAGGTCGCGATCATCGGGTGCGGGTCGCTCGGCAGCAAGGCGGCGACCATGCTCGCGAGATCCGGTGTCGGCGGTTTCGTGCTCGTCGATGACGATATTCTGCTTCCCGATAACCTGGTCCGGAACGACCTCGATTGGCGGGACGCCGGAGTGCACAAGGTGCCAGCGCTCGCTCGACGTCTGCAGTTCGTGAACCCGTCGATTGACGTCTTGCAATGGCGCGTGCCTCTTGGCGGGCAGGAGGCCAACGAGAGTGCCGATGCCATGTTGAAACGAATATCTGAATGCGACCTCATGCTGGATGGGACGGCGGATCCCAATGTGCTGAATCTGCTCTCGGCAGTGGCCGCGTCCGCGAAGAAGCCCGTAATCTGGGCGGAAGTATTCGGCGGCGGGTTCGGCGGCCTGATCGCCAGGTATCGACCGGGGATCGAGCCACCACCGTCATTCATGCGGCGCGCCATCGAGAACTGGTTCGGCGAAAGGGGATCGTTGCCGAGAAGATCGCATCGGCCATACGAAGCGATTGGCACCGGCATTGACGTACCCATGACCGCCGACGACGCGGACGTTTCCGTGATCGCGGCCCACGCTGCCCGGTTCGCCATCGATCTGTTGGTGGATCGTGGCCCGTCTCTATTTCCCAACTCGGTCTATGCGATCGGCCTTGGCGCGGATTCGGTGTTTTCTCAGCCGTTCGACACCTATCCGATCGATGTCGGTCCGCCGCCGCCGGAGCCTGAAGTCGTCGAGCTGTCGGACCAGGAAAAGGTCACGGAGATCGCCACGTTGCTTGAGTTGCTGAAGGACAAGATCGGTGGAACTGATCCTACCGCGCAAGATAACTGACCTTCTGCGCCGCGAGCTGCGGGGGCGACGCAACGAGATCGGCGGCGTGATCGTCGCCGAGCACGTGGGCGGCGAGACTTTCCGGATAGTCGAACTTTCGGTGCAGAGGTCGGGCGGTACGACGATGCATTTCATCCGGGATCCGAAGCAGAGCAAAGCTTTCTTATCGGATTTCTTTGCTAGAACGGGCGGCAACTATCGTCGCTTCAACTATATCGGAGAGTGGCATTCGCATCCGACGTTCGAGCCCGTGCCCAGCCGAAACGATATCCAGGCGATGTACCAGATCGTCGAAGATCCAGAAGTAGGCGCGAACTTTGCCGTCCTCATCATTGTGCGGTTGTTTTTTCGCAGATCATTGAAGATGTCGGCGACGTTGTTCCGGGCCGGTCTACCTCCGGAGCGTGTCGTGGTCTTGCTCGAACGGAAAACACCGGGATTGCTTTCCCGCCTGCGAAGTCTATTCAAAAAGTGAACGTCCTTGCGCTCCGCATCTTGACGATCCGGCGGAGCTGATCGCACGCCGGCTTTAGCCCATCGACAAAGATTGGAATCGTCTCCTGAAATGGATGACGGTGAATGCCTGAAGACGGGATCTACCTTACCTTGGGATGGACCAGGATCGACCGATGTCTGGTCAGCTTTCCCATCAACAGCCCGAGCTCGAACATGACATTGTCCTGGATCCACCGCTTCGACCGCCGTGCATGTCGAGCTTCTGTTCAGAGTGAGTGCCGACGCGCAACGCGGTTCCAGCCGGGATCGTCTCCCAAGTGGAGAAGTGTATACGCCGCGTCGTAGCGCTCGCTTTTGAATGAGAGTTCGCGCGCCGGCTCGTCAAACCAGACGCCGGTCGGGTGATCGACACCGGACCGGGCCTCCGGCGTGAACAGTTCCCGACCGGCCGCCGATGCCGGCGGTAGCTCCACCGGGCCACGGCTGGTGCGGATGAAGGCCCCGGTCGTCAACGCCCGCTCGCTCGACCACGACCACTTGACGAAACCGTCTACGGAGACGACGAGCAGAGCTCTTCGTTCCGTATAGCGGAGCCACTGAAGGATGGCAGCGACCAGCGACACATCATACCGCTCGGCGCAATCCCCCAACACGTCAAAGTCCGGCTTGCCGGTCGGAGGCACCTGCCGCCTGAAATCGTCGAGAGGCATCAGAAGCCAGGAGGCAAACTCGTTGGCTTCTCTTTCGATTTGCAGCCTGGTCCGTCCGTCGATGCCGGCTTCGCTGGAGTGGATCCCGTCAGGGTACTTCTTCCGGTGCAGGAGGTAGTGGCCGAATTCGTGAGCGATGGTGAACCTGCGACGGCCCCTTGACTGGCCGGCGCCGTACACGATCCCCCACCTGGTCCTCGACGCGGACGGCACTAATGCGCCTGCGAATCCATCGAGCTCTTCTTTACCGACCTTGGTGATGGGATCTTCCGGGAAAAGGGAGCACGACGTCTCCATGGCGAGCGCACTGATGTCGAAACGGTATCGATCAGGCGGGTTCGCCAGATTCAGCATCTGGTTGAAATGGCTCGCCCAACGCCGAGGTCCCCAACCCTCGAAGTCCATGAGCGGCCTATTCGTCCAGGGCCTTGGCCAGCTTGCGGAGCCGGGCGCGCGCTTCCGGCGACATCGCCTGGTACTCGCGGAAGAAGGCCTTGTCCTCCGCCGATTCGAGATTTTCGCTGCCCAGCAAGTAGTCGACGGTCACGTCAAGGGCCCTTGCTAACCCGGCCAATTTCTCCCCGGACGGGCGGGGCAACTCCCGGTTCTCGAGCTCCCATAAATAGGATTTGCTCAAGCCGGCTCGGTCGGCGAGCTGGTCCAAGGTCAATTTCGCCTTTTTTCTCAGCGCCTTAATGCGATCGCGGATGGTGTCAGCCACGCAATTCGCCCTTACTTGTTCGGTATAGCAGCATATCCCGTCCTTGACTCGCGGCAACAGGTTCCTATGTTCGGAGTAGCAGTATTTCAGATGGTGCGGAAGCGAATCAGCCGACGGGCTCGTCTGCCCGCCGGGAATGGTAAATCAAGCATGGTCTTTGCCGCTAATGTCGATCGAGTGCTCGAGCGGTTTCTCAAGCAGCATTGTCCGAGGCCGGACCTAATTCGGGCAGCGATCTTGCGCGAGCCAATCTGCCGGGTGGACGACTATAACCCCGACCACATGATCTGCCGCCGCGGGGATCGGGTGAGTGGCTGCTGGCTGGTTCTCAGTGGTCAGGTCGAAGTCCGGGCCCACGATCAGAGCGTCACCTTCCGTGGCGAAGGCGAGATGTTCGGCGAGCAGGGTCTGTTGCATGTCCTTGCCGGAAAGAACGGCGCCCGGACTGCCGACGTCAAGGCCATCGGCCCGGTCCGGCTGTTCTTCATCGATGCCGCCTTTCAGGAGCGATTGACCGATCCCGAGAAAACCATCTGGGTTCTGACGCTTGCCGACGTCGTCAACATGAAGTTGGCGCAGGCGACTCAGGGACGTTCGGAGCTGCGCATCTCGGTCGCCGAACAGGAACATCTTCTGCGTCGGTTCTCCGACGATGACGCGCTTGGCCTCGTTAAGGTCGCTGCGGCTGGACAGACTCCGCGGATCCAGCCCCGAAAGGCGATCGTGTTCTTCAGCGACATCGCCAACTTCAGCGTCTGGTCAACCGGCAAGGACTCCGGTGAAGTCGCATCTCACCTTCATCGACTCTGTTCCCTCCAGATCGATCTGATCCGAAAGGCTGGCGGGCAGATCGACAAGCTCATGGGCGACGGCGTGATGGCCTATTGGTTCATCGACACCGCTGAACGCGAGCGCGTCGAGCCCGCCGCCGTCATCCGATGCGCGACGACGATCGCCGAAGAGGTCGGGCGCTACGTCACGGACAATGGCCTCGATATCGGAATCCGCATCGGCTTGCACGCCGGAGATGTCGCGTTCGGCGACTTTGGGGCCGAGCAGAGGATCGCCGTGACCGTGCTCGGCGCGACCGTCAACACGGCGGCCAGATACGAACAGGCGAAGTCACCTGATCTGGGTCAGGTCCGCGTTAGCCCGGTTCTTCGGGAACTTGCCGTCGAAGCGGGCATCGCCCCTGAAACGTTCCGGGGTCCTGTGAAAGCGAACGTGAAGCATGGCGTCGAGCTCGACGTCTATTCGTGCTGAGGAGGCTATCTCATGTCGTGGAATGCGGACCGGGCTAAGACGAGGATCCGGGAGCATCTGAAGACCGTGCCGGCCGTCGACAGCAACATCGCGCTCGATTCCGCGCGAGACCAGACCACGGTCCGCAAGAGCGGCCTGATCGGTCGTCTTCCGATCCGCCAGGCCTTCCTCGTCGAGGGCGTTCACCTCTACGGCCAGTTGCTGGACTTCGACGGTCTTGTCGCTGAGGGCGGCTCCGAAACGGAGGGCTCGCATCGCAGGCTCTTGCGATTCCTCAATATGCACTATCGTGTCTGGGACGCCGTCGTGGATAACGATGACGGCGACCGGGTCGACTATCACGGCGCCCGGCTCCACGCCGTTATCACGTCGCCGGCCGGAGACGCTGCGGCGCAGATCACCCGAGCTGTCGCTCTCGCGGGCAAGCTCTCGGAAGCCGCCGAACGGCTCGGCCAAGCGCATGGCTTTCCGTCCCGCATCCGCTTTGGAATCGATCATGGCAGGTGCCTGGCCATGACGACCGGCCGCTCGCACGAGAAGGATACACTATTCCTCGGACGTCCTGCCAATCATGCGGCAAAGCTCGCCGCCGCCGAAGACGAAGCGGGCATCTTCCTGACCGAGACCGCGCAGCAGCGGGCGCGGCCAGGCGCCGTCCGCAAGTCCGCCGGCCGGATGGTGCTCGACGAGACCTACATCCGCGACGCGGTGGGGAGCTTCGCGTTCGACAGCCTCGAGCGCAGGGTCGATGAGGTCGCTCAGGACGCCGTCGAGCCGATCTTTCGCTTCAAGCGACCGGAGCTGCCGCTCGCCAGCGTCAAATTCGCGGATCTCTCGCCGGCGAACTCCGTGCGCATGGGCATGGCGTCGATCTTCGCCGACATCGACGGCTTCACCGACTTCGTTGATCGGGCCATCGAGGGCGGCGCGGTCGAAATCACAAAGGCAGTGAGGACGGTCCATGTCATCCGCGAGGAGCTCAACTCGGTCCTGAACGACGACTTCGGCGGTAAGCGCGTGAGATTCGTGGGTGACTGCATCCAGGGCTGCGTGGCGCAAGGCGAGCGGACCGACGACGGTCCCGGCTCCGTGCGACAGGCCGTGATTTGCGCCAACGGCATGCGATCGTCGTTCGACCTTTGCCTCGACGCGGTGGATTCCGATGCGGCGATCGGCCTGGCTATCGGCGTGGAATATGGTCCGACGCCGATGACCCGGCTGGGATATCGCGGCGACGACAGCGTCCGGTGCGCAGCCAGCCGGGCCACGATCAATGCCGAGCGGACGCAACAGAGCATCGAGGGCAGCGGAATCCGGCTGGGCGTCATCGCCCAGCAGGTTGCCGACGCCGCGGTCCGACGGATCATCGCGACGGGACGATTAATGTCGTTCGACACCGCTTCGGATCTTCTCGGCGCTTCTCAGTCTCCGGCCGTCCAGATCATGCGCAGCGAGCCGGCCGCTCGGTCGCACGCTGCGCGTTCGAAGCGCTGATCGATCGGTTGGCGCCGGTGGCCCTCGACGCGATCGCCGACACTGTTCCGCCTTGGGCCGAATTCCGCCGGATCGGCACTCGCGCAGCCGAAGTGGACGCCGTCCTCGTGCGAAGCAGCGGGGCTTTCACCCGGTTGTTCGAGCTGGAAGTCCTGCATCTCGCTGCTGAGGTGACGGTGTACGAACGGGTCAGAGGCAAAACTCTGCCAACGTTTTGTCCTGAGCGCCACATCAACGCTGACGGTTCGTTCTGCCTAGGTCTTCGGGCCGGCCAGGGGATCAACTCGGCGACCGCGGCGACCTGGTGGACGAAGCTTCACGCGTTCCTGCTTTGCCAAGAGACCGCTGCGGAGGCCGGACTTTGGCCTTCCGGCGCCCAGCTCTCCCATGGCGATGCGGGCGATATCGAGTTCCTCGCCGAGCAAGCGGCGGCCGAAACCGGCGCCAGTGCCGCCTATCGCGACGCCGTTGAGTTCGGTATCGGCCCGATCGCGGCGGGACTTTCCAGGATCAACAAGGCGACCGGACGCTTGCGGAACGGTCGGAGTCCCTGCCTTTGCGGCCGCAAGCACCGGACCGGCAAACCGCTCCTCCGACGGGAGTGCCAGTGCCTCGGATGCCCGATAGAACTCGAGTTCGAACGACGCGCAGCGGTCGACCGCTTCTGGCGCTCGATGTCCAGTTTGCAATGTTGCGGCACCATGCTCGAATGCCCGCTAAAAGCAATTGCCCGGTCGAGCTAAGCGCGCTTAGCTCGGCAGTGATCTGCGTGACCTTCCGATAACTGTAGGAGGGCGCCTTAGCCGTGGGCAACGCCGCCAATGGTCTGGCCCTCTCTCCAGAACCTGTATTGGCAGTCGATCCATATGCGGCTCGCGCTTAAGCGAGGCGCTTACTGCGTAGCGCGAAATAACGGTAGGTGACTTCTAAACCACTTATCATCAACTTTTACCTCTTGTTCTTCTTATAATTATTACCGGCGGCGGCGTCGCTGGTGGGCCCGGCGCGACGGGATATCGACGGTTCGTTAATTTTGCTGCGTTTTCGTTCTTTTTCGTTGGCGTTTGTTGTCCTTATCCAATCGTTACTGCTGCGGTCGCGGGAGTCCAAAACCTGCTCGTCGTCTTGATGCAAGCAATCGCCACCTCTCCGAGTTGGTCGCGTGCGGTTTTTGTGCACGAACGTTCTACGATTTTTTACGATCCGTTCTCCCGACGTTGTCTTCAGTTGCATTCTCTCCCGCGCCTTCTCGCACTGTCTGACGCCAGTTATTGCTGGCGTGACCGCGAGGCATCGCGCCTGCGCCATCGCACGATGACCTCCTGTCCGGACGACGGGGCTACGAGACCTTCACCGTTTTGATAAAAGCGACGCGGCTGATGCTAGAAAGGAAGTCGAGTTCGCGTTTGCTGACGCCAGCGGGGAATAAATCAGCCTGAATCGCTTCAAAGAGCTTGTCGATCACCGGATGTTTTCGGCCCAGCTCGATCAACTGTCCGCCCAAGGTGCGCAATCCAGCAACCAGCGGGTAAATAAAACCATAGGCAAGAGACGCCAGCGAGATTCCCGTATCCAGATTGTCCAGGGATATGAGACCGGCGGGACGGCCATGACGGCGAAGGGCCGCATTCAAGTTGCGGATTTCGTCGGCCCGTTGTTCTTCGGTCATGTCCGCAAGCCGGCTAAACAGCGCCCGGCCTCGGTTACGCATGACCGGTCGATCAGTTGCGGCAAGTATTTCCTCAATGGGAATCTCAGGATCAAACTCGAATAACCGCCGTTGACGGCCTGGTCGATCGTGGGAGATGGGTCGATGGGCTCTCCGTCGGCCCACATGCGCTCATTCCAGGATTCGCACAGGAGCCGGTCCGCCGTCCGGATCAGAGCTTCGCCCTTGGCCCGGGCCTCCGCCGACTGCGCCGCCAGGATGGTCGTCGTCGCCCGGGCCCGGCCGAGTTCCTTCTGCAGCGCCTTGCGGTCGCCTCAGAAAGCGGGGTGGGATGGTGCTTCGGCGCCATCCGGTCGCCGTCAATCGAACGACGGCCAGCAGCCGTCTTCCTCATGGCGCCCAGTCCGGTTCGTGCACGTGTCGTCCAGCAGACGCTGGCCGACGTCCCGCCAGACCGCCTCCGGACCGTACAGCCGGACTGCATCCATCTTCTGCATCTCGACGGTCCTGCTGCAGCGCCGGCATGACAACCTCAGTAAGTGCTGAGGAATTTGGCTTAGCCGCTGCAGACGTCCGGACGTCTTGGGAGGCGGATGGCCGCCGTCGGCCCCCGCGTCGTCCAGGAGCGCCTGCCAGTATTCGGGCGGCAGGTCGCCGTCCGGAGCCAGGGAACGCGCCGGCGGCGCGCTCCTGGCGACGGCATGGGCCATCTTCTCCATTTGGGCCTGGCTCGGCATGCGCCAGCTCGCAGGGCGATCGGTCATTTCCTGATTAGAACATATCAAGAACATGAGAGTCGAGTATGGGCGGATGTTTTTCCCGAGACTGTTGTTGACGGGAACAGCGCTATCGCCCATCTATGATGCTGTAGAGCCAAGCGAATTTCAGAAAGTCCATTTGCCGAAAATGTTGTCGATTCCCGAATAAGTTGTAGAACTTGCTCGGTAATCGGTGACAGGGAGCGTCTTCGGAATGCTTTTACTTCATTTGTCGGACATTCACTTCCGCCACCCCGTCTGCAATTCCGAAAGCGATCCAGACCGACCGTTTCGGACGAGGCTGATCCAGGATGCCCGGGAGCGGGTAAAGACGCTGGGCCCCGTTGAAGCGATCCTGGTCGGCGGCGACATCGCCTTCGCTGGCAAGCCCGAGGAGTACCAGGCGGCTCTGAAGTGGCTGTTCGAACTGGCGGACGCTTGCGGCTGCGATCATTCGCGGATCTACGTCATCCCCGGCAACCACGATGTGGACCAGGACATCATTAAGAAGGATGTCTCAGTGCAGAACGCGCAGCGCGCGATCATGATTGCCGCCAACAAGGAGCGAGAGCTGCTGCGGCAGCTGCAGCACGCGGAAACTGGACCGGCGCTCCTGAGGCCGATCAGAGCCTACAACGATTTCGCGGGCCGCTTCTCGGCCGCAATCTTCGCGCCCGAGCGCGTCTTCTGGAAGGCTGACCTGCCGCTTGCGGAGGGGGTGACGCTACGCATCCACGGCCTGAACTCGACCATCCTGTCGGGGTCGCATATGCCCGAGGGGCGGAACGACGTTGAGCGAGACCTCTACGTCGAGCCGCGCCAGACGGCGCTCGATCCGGTCGACAATGTCGTGAATCTCGTGATGTGCCATCATCCCCCGGACTGGCTGACCGACGCAGACCGTTTCACCGACGACGTCAAGAACCGGGCGTCCGTGCACCTGTTCGGCCACAAGCACCGCCAGCGGATCGACCGCGACCCGAACTACGTGACGTTCTCGGCCGGCGCGGTGAATCCGGATCGGCAGGAGAAGGGCTGGAGTCCGGGCTACAACTTGATCAGGCTCGCCGTGAAGGCGGAGACCGCCGGAGAGCCGAAGCTGGCGGTCGAGGCGTACTTGCTGGAGTGGCAGATGAGCCCGGAAGGATTCCGGCCGATTCTCGATTACGGAAAGGACGTCCATTTGTGGGATGTTCGGCTCCGGAATATCCATCCTGTTCCGCCTGCTGCGGCGGTGGCGGCGGCACCCCCCGTCGCGAACCGGCCGTCGGATGGCATGGAGGCCGTCATGTCCGAAGATCGCGCCCGGAGCATCGTACTTCGCTTCTGGAATCTCGATATGAGCGACAGGCGCGACATCTCGCGTAAACTGAAGCTGATCGAGCCCGCCGAGGCGAATCTGCCGCTCGCCGAACGGTTCGGTAGGGCCTTGTTGAGGGCTGGCGAGCGCCGCCAGCTCGATGAATTGGATCGGGAGATCCAGAAGAGGGAGAAGCGCTGATGGCCGAGGCGACCGTTCCACCGATGAGGGACGAGTTCCCGCGCTGGTATCGCGCGGTCGACCTCGCCGAGAATCGCACGAAGCTGGAAGCGAGATGGAAGGGCGTTTGGTCGCTGGCGAAGGCCGCCGATCGCACCGCCGTCGAGACCATGCTTGCCGTACTGCTGAAGACCAAGTCGCGACCGAATGACCAGGCCTTGGCATCCTTGCGCGGTCACTTCAAGGCCGCCGACGACCTGTTCGAGATGTCCGGAAACGATCGCGAACTCGAGGTTCTGAGCGGAGCCGCTTTGGCGACCGTTCTCGACAGCACGACAGACATCGCGGCCTGGGCGGCGCTGTCGACCTTGACCGCGCTCTTCGCCGGCGCGCGGCGGACCGACTTCCCCCACGACTTCGCGGGGGCATCCGAGGCGACCATCGCGAGGATTTCGGACGCTCGCCGGAAGCGGCCGGACATTGGGCGGTTGAACAAGGTCGGGGACTTCAGTCTGGAAGCGGACCTTGTCGAGAAGATCAAAAGGGACGGCGTGACGCCGGACCACATGGTCGCGGCAGTGAACGCCATCGCCGGCCAGGCGCAAGCGGTTGCGCGCGACATCGCGGCGAAGGCCAACGATACCATCAACGCGCTTCACTGGAACGTCGTGATCCAGGATGAGGAACTGCAGTTGCTCTGGTGGCTTTACGGCGCGCGCAGCAAGTCGCTCGATATTCCCTTCGCCGACGTGCCGCCGGACGCGCAACCGATCGTCTTCGCGACCGAGGTCGCCAATTCGGTCCGATTCATTCCGGGGCCGGAGTCGGCGAAGCCGATCCTTTCGCGGGCCGGTCTGAAGGAACGCAGGAAGTCCGGTATTGCCGCAGCGATCAACGCGGTCGATATCGAGCTGCTTCGTAGCCTCGTCGACGGGGTCGCGCCGGCGCCTGTCGTCCGCCCACTCCATTTCGCCGTTCTCCGCAAACTCGAGGCTGGCGACGATACGTCCTGGGTCGCAAATTGGTCGGCCGTGACCGGTATCGAAGCCGACGCGAGCCTGCCGGGCGTCGAGCTCGGCAATCTCTTCTATCGCGAGCGGCTCGGCCTGAAGTTCGGGGGCTAGGCGTTGGCAGAGACCGCAGCAATCCAATGCGCGAATCCCGCGTGCAAGGTGAAGACCGACGGCCGTTGCGTCGAGGGATTAGAGAAGAACGCCTGCCCGTACTACGGTAAGCCGCTCGCAGCCACGGCGACGGCTGGGGATACGCCGGCTGAACGACACGGAATCGTTCTTCCGTCCGGAGATCTTCTGGACCAGGAGGAGGCGTCGCAGCTGCTGCGTAGGGGCGATTCTCGCGTCATCGCGGTCGTCGCGCCCAAGGAAGCCGGCAAGACGACGCTGATCGCCTCCATCTTCGAGCTATTCCTTCGCGGCCCGATTGGTCCGTTCGAGTTCGCCGGATCGCGCACGATGTACGCGTTCGAGCGGGCGAGCCATCCCTCGCGCAGCGTTTCCCGCAACGCTCGGCCGGAGACGGAGCGCACGCTGCTGACCACGGTCAAGTTCTACCATGCGGCGTTGTGTCGGCCCGGCGGAGCCACGCTTGATCTCGTCGTCGCGGACCGGAACGGCGAAGATTACGGCGCCGCCCCCGACGATACGGGCGTGGTGCGGGAATTCGTCGAGATTCATCGGGCCGATACGATCACATTCCTGGTCGACGGCCGGCAACTGGTGGATCCCGTGACGCGGAGCAGGGTCGGGGCCGACATCCTCGCGATCGCGCAGGCGCTGGTCGACGGCGGCGGAGTCATGGGACGACCGCGTGTCGCCATCGTTCTCACCAAGTTCGACGATATCGCGCGGTCCGCCGACAAGGGGCGTTCGCGCCGCGATTTCGAGAAGATCGTCGAGAAATTCCATGCGCTGCACGCGAGCCTCTTCGGAGAGATCCGGTCATTCGAGGTCGCGGCATGTCCTTCGGACGTTTCGTTGCCGCTTGGGCACGGCGTCGCCGATCTGTTGGCCTATTGGGAAGCGCCGGTTGCGCTGGTAGTTCCGAAGGCTGCTTCTCACGTGTCGTCGTCGACGAGGTTCATGAATCGATTGCAGGGGGCGCCCGAATGATCGAAACCCCTCGAGGATCGGTCGTCATCTGCGGCCTGCCGGCGTCCGGAAAGACGACGTTCCTGGCTGCGTTGTGGTACGTCGTGTTCGACAGGCGTGATCCTAACGCACGCTTGAGTTTCGAGACACTGACCGGGCTTGACCACTCGCATCTGAATGCGATCATGCGCCGCTGGCTCGAGGCCAAGGAGCAGATACACACCGAAGTCGCGTCGGGTAAGATCGTCTCGATGAACCTCAGGGACGGTGCGGCACGCAAGGTCCGGATGACGTTCCCCGATCTCTCCGGAGAGTCGTTCCAGGAGATCTGGGAGACCAGGGAGTGCGATCAGCGGTTGGCAGAGCTTCTGCGCGATTGCGATGGCATCATGATGTTCGTCAATGCCGACAAGATCAAACGCCCGATCGGCGTGGCCGAGACGACGCAGCAGGCCGCGGGACTGAAGGGTGGTGCGGCAGCGGCCGGCACGCCGGCGAAGCCCAAGGAATGGCACCCCAAGGATGCTCCGACGGCCGTGAAACTGGTGGAGATGCTGCAGATGTTTCGCTGCGGCGCCTTGAACGCTCCGGCGACCCGTCTCGCCCTGATCCTTTCGGCATGGGACACGGTCGAGCCCGAGAACGTCACGCCCGAACAGTATCTGGCGAGCGAGTTGCCGCTGCTCGATCAATATCTGCGTAACGGTCCCGATCGCTGGGACGTGCGTGTCTACGGCCTCAGCGCGCAGGGCGGGTCGTTCGAATCCGAGGAGATCAAGGACGACGAGGAGCGCAACGAGAAGGTCGCCGAGATCCGGGCTCTCGAGGACGCGTCGGATCGTATCAGGCTGATGAAGCCCGAGCTATCGAAGGATCTTACGGAGCCGATCGCATGGCTCACGGAGTAGGCGGCCGCGTACCGCTGCAGCAGACGCTCCACGGTTATTCGGAAGGCCATCGCCTGCTGGCGTCGTCCATCGACCTGCCGTCCCGGGATGCGAAGACGTTGCTGATGATGAGCGACGCGTCGGGACCGGCGGCGACCATCGGTGCGGAGGGTTATCTCACCGGCTTTCCGCTGGTCGAGAGCGGACACTACGCGCTGGCCCGCACGTGGCCCGCGCCTGAGTTGCCGCGGCCCGGCTGCGTATGGACGCACACGATCCTCATCGATTTCAGCGACATCCCCTCGCTATCGAGCGCAGGCGGCCTGTTGGATCTCTTCCGACGACCGAGGGGCGACGAGAATTCCTATCGAAGCCCGATCGATCACTCGTCGTCCGATAGGTCGGATGGTTTCGGCGTGCCCGGTGATCTCGCGAAGCGGATCCTGTCGGGCATCTATGGCGAACCCGCCAGGCCGATCGTTTCCGCGGCCTCCGACGGCCCGACGCGGGATGCCTTGGTTCTGGCGATCTGGGCACAGCAATGGCCGCGCCTCAGACGTGCGTTCCGGTTTTGCACGCTGTCGTTCGCCGACAGGTCCTCCGCGAACGCGACGTTCGATCTGCAGTTCCTGCCGGCTTCCGGACGGGTGAGACCGACGCAGTTCAAGGGAGCCGTCGACGCCGACCGTCGCGACTTCGTCGCGAACGATTGGCTGGAAGACGCGGTGTCCGACCTTGCGCAAGGGGCCCACGGGAGCCTGCGCAACTTCCTGCGCGCGGCGGGCAGCGACGTTGGTGGCCGCGAATCGTTCGAGCCTCTGGCGGCGCTGCACGCGCTTTCGCTGCAGTTCGACTCCGACCCGACCGCGGTCGAACGCGCGATTGCGCTGTTGGAGCGGACGATGGCGACCGATCAGGGGCACGCGGCGCGTTCGTCGATCGTCAGGGCTGCTGCGGCTGCGGCCGACCGGATCGGAGCCGAAGGCCAAGAGTTCGTCGTGCGCAACTTCGCCCTCATCGACGCGACCGAAGCCCCCGCCGCCGCCGAACGCGTCGGCAGCGCGATTTGGCGCCGTGATCCGAAGACGCTGTTCGACATCCGATCCGACCCGTCGAAGAGTGCGATCGCCGAGCGCGCGATCGCGGCCTTGCCGCCGGCGTCGCTGATCGAGGGCGTGTCTTCGACGCCGACTCATCTGTTCGAATTGCTGGAAGCGAGACCCGACCTTGCGACCGAGCCAGCGTTCTGGTCGCTCCAAGGCGCCTCTGGATCGGACGTGCTCCGGCTCGTCGGAAGTTCTTCCGACCGGGCCGACGACACGATCGAAGCCATGATCGTGTCTGGCGGATCGCTGGCACGGGCGGCTCAGACGGTCTTTGGAAGCGATCGGGTCTTGCGGAGACTGCTTGCGCGCTCGGGCGATCTAGCCGCCGATGGCGGAAATCGATCGGAGTGGCTTTCGGCGGTCGCGTCGGATTCGGATGCGGTCGCGCGCGTTCTCGTCGAGGAGTGGCTCGACGACGCGCAGACGCTCGAAGCGATCGCTCGCGCGGTATCGCCGGACTCGGTCCCGAACGCCTACGGAGACGATCCGTGGCTCGTCGCCATCAGGCGTCGATCCGCGCCTCTGGAGAATGCATATCTGGCGTCGTTTCTGCTGATCCGCGCCCTCGGTCGGCGCACGTTGCAGAGCGTCGACCTGGTCCAGGCGACGTTCGACATCGTCTACGACGCGGCTGAGAAGCGGACGTTGCCGGACGATGCCTGGAGAATCCTCGATCGCCGGCTCGACCGATCTTACTGGTGGGAGGACTGGGACAAGTGCGTCCGGATCCGACATACCGTCGTCAGCATGTACCTCGACCGCGGGATCGATGCGCTCGCTTTCGTGAGGATTACTGAACGTGATGACTTCTTCGTAGCCCTGATCGGCGCATTGTCCGAGAAGTACGGAAGCCAGCGATACCTGAAGTGGATGAGGAATCGCATGGGAGACGTGGGTATCGGCGGCGAACGGCTTCGGGTCGTCAAGCACGCGATCTGGTTCTGATACCGCCACTAGATCCGAGGCAGCAAAATGCGCCTCAGTTCGCTCTGGTGCGTTTTGACGAGGCGGTCGCAGACTCGGTCATCGGAAAAAATCCGCTACCTTTGGAAAGTCGGCTGCATCGAACTCCAAAGGTTTCGTTCAGGAAGAGTCGAATGGTATACCGTCGGGATAGCCGTCGGCGGGCCGGCTTAAAGATCTGGAAGGTAAAGCAAGGCAGAGCGGCCCTAACGAAGGGGACGCCCGATGCCGGCACTGGCGGATGGAAGGCTCGCGACCTTGGTGAGGCAAGTGATGCCGCCGAGAGCGCAGAAGTGGATCGTGCAAGTCGTCACGGATCACAAGGACGCTTGCGCGATGTTCAACCGAAACGTTTTGCGTGTCCACTGGACATGGCCGACCGCTATCCATGCCGCCGGCATGCATTCGATCCTGAACCACTATCCGTTGAGCCTGAAGAAGGTGCCGTCTCAAATTCTTCGAGGCTTGTCGTCCCGAACGATCGTCGACGTCTGGCAGGCTTGTACGATCAAGAGGGGCTATAAGGGACGTCTGTCCGAGAAGCGGGGATTTTTGGCGCGCACCGCAAGCCGGGAAATCGCATTCGCCAGCAACGCGGCGGCGGCGGAGTTGGATGCGCTTCGCGCTGCCAGGCGGGCGATCTACGAACGATCTCGCCAAGTGAAGATTCGATCCCAGCGGGACGAGGACTATCAAGGTCTTTTGACCAAACGTCTGTCCAGCCGAAAATACGACGGCGCTTACCGCGTCCCGCTTTCGCACTACAAACGGTAGCTGCCAAAGCAGACGACGGACGCTTTCAAGGTCTACGGAGAAAAAGGCGTCCCGCTTATTGTGATCGAAGGCGAAGCGTTCGATCTGGTCCCGTCGCTGGACCACGATCTGGCGGACCTGGTCTACCAGTTGGACTGCGATGTGCAGTGTGCCCAGAGCGAGGCCGACGACCGGTCGGTCGACCAAGCACTGACGCGTCTAGCCGATCTCTAGCGCGATCCTTGCCGACGCCGCCTGGCGTTGCCGGCGATAATCTTCCGCAACTTCCTTGTCATCCATACTCAATGACCGTCCTCCGATCGAACGCGACTTTCATGCTGCGGTTTCAACCGACGAGTTAACGTAGTCATCTTGATGTCGTCGTCGTCGGCTGGAGGCTGGTGGGCCCGCCTGGATTCGAACCAGGAACCAGACCGTTATGAGCGGCCGGCTCTAACCATTGAGCTACAGGCCCCCGCCGCGGGCAATCGCTGAAAGGCGGCCGGACGGCGTGCCGCGATCGTTTACAGGGTGGCCGCCATTCCGGCAACCCCATATCGCTTCGAACGAACTAGGGTCTTGCAAGCAATCCGCGGTTAGCGTGGCCGAGCCGTGCGGGGGGACGTCAATGCATGACTGGAAGAGCGAACTCGATGCGCTCGTCGCTGAAACAATGGCGTTCGCCGATTCGCTGAAGGTGGAGATCGAGCGGCCCCGGCCGCAGCCAAAAGTAGTCGACGAGCAGGTTGGCCTCAGCGTGCCCGACTAGCGACGCCATCGATACTGCGCGCAGTGCACGCCGGCATTCATGTGGCGGCGCTGAGCTTCCGATTGCAGGAGCCAAGCTCGAGATTTTTGCCGCTTGCTCAGAAAAGCGCCTCTGTGCAAGACAATGCTTCCTGAAGCGCAGCAGAGGAACCGCACCGTGACAGCCACTCTTGACGGCCAAATTCGCGGCGGACGCCATCACATGCAGGTCCGGGTCTATTTTGAAGATACAGATTCCGGCCAAATTGTTTATCACGCAAATTTTTTGCGGTTCATGGAGCGCGGCAGAACGAATTACTTGCGCCTGCTCGGAACCAATCAGCAAGCACTGCTCGAAGAAGCTCGGAACGATGCGCCCGGCTTTGCCTTCGTCGTCCGTTCGATGACAATCGATTTTCTAAAGCCGGCGGTCTTGGACGACGTCCTTGACGTCGTCACGCTCCCACAAGAGGTGAGGGGCGCGTCAATTGACTTGCTACAGGAGTGCAGGCGCGGAAGCGATCTCCTAGTTATGGCGCGTGTGCGTGTGGCGTTTGTCGCAGGCGGAAGAGCGCAGCGCATTCCCAAGACGCTGCGGCTTGCTATGGAAGCGCATAGATAAAATCTGCTCCTCGTTCACGCCTTGATCGTCCATCGACCCAATGAAAGCAATCCACTAGGATTCTGTTGCGAAATCGTCAAACCAGTGTTTCCCGCTCTTTCATACGACACCGCACCCGGGGACACGATCATGCACGCTCGCCGACGCGCGAAGCAAAGCCGCCTCGAGCAGCTCCGAGTCGGTCGACCGCGGTGTCACGTTAGATATCGCCGGCTCAGGGACAGATGGTAATTCTTTATATATGTTTGCCCAAGATGGGGCGCTGAACTGAAGTTGGAGTTTAGGGGTAAGTCTTGGTCGTACCATCTGCGAACAAGACCTTACGGATAGCGAAGCGTGTTTTTAGGTTTGCGAAGTTCTCGTTTTTGAGTCTGTTGTGCTCGTCCATGAACTGATTGTATTTTATTTGACCCGTCCAATTGTAGGTCGCGCCGTCATTGATTGAATCGTTGATAGCAAGCTTCGTGGATATCCCCAAAGACAGTTCAGTGTTCATTAGTGTCGGGGCAGACGACAAGCGAGGTAACCAGGCAATTCGTGCGTCGAAAACTGAGGTGAGGAAGCCGTGGACGTACATCGAAGTGAACGAATCTCCGATGGTGGTATCACTCAGACGGTTCCATGACTTCATGGAAGACCCCGAAACATTCGCGCAACAGATGATCCGCTGGATCGAGCAGGAAGCCGACGACGTGAACGCCTTCGTGAAGGGTTTGAAGTGAACCTATATTGTGATCACGACGAGTTGCCGCTGGAAAGCCTTCGAGAGGGGCAAGAAGTGGCGAAGCAGGTGCAGATCTATCAAAATTGAAGCTCGGACGCAGGCAAAGTTCGTGCGCTAAGGCCAATCGTCGTAACTAATAGACCTCCCAGTAGCGAGGAACTATCGTCACCAATTCGGCCCTTTGCGAGGTTCGCAACGAGCACCTTCCCCTCGTCCATTGCTTGTCGGACACGCAGCTTCTTTTCTGGAGCCGTCAAGATGCGATTAAGCATAGGGTCCGCGAGAAACGCCCCGACCTTGTTCTGGATAGCCATGCTACTCCGTCTTCGGAAAAGAATCTTTGTACAACTGCTCGATCTGTTCGACTTCTTCTGGGGTCAGCCGAGCGAACTCGTTTTCTCGCGCTCTCTTCGAAAGCCTGCCCTGATTCTGCCTGAGAAAGCCGAACAGGTTGTTGAGCGTCCGCTCCGGCATATCGATCATGTTCTCGATGCCCGCGCGGAACGCGTCGAAATTGCGCAGGAAGTCGGTTTCGTTGGGCAGGTCTTGCTCAATCGTTTGGCGCACGCATTCGTACAAAAACTCTGCGTGCGGCGTTGCGTCGAAGAACCGATAGAAGTCGGCGGTATTGTTCAGAACCTTTACGTTGCCTTGCTGCGTGGCTTCCCACTGGACGCACGGAAGCAGCCTGCTGGAATAACTCTCCAATACGCTCTTGTACTCGGTGATCCTGTCGAGGATGGCCGACGACACAGGGAAATGCAGTCCGGCTGGATTAAAGCCGCGCCGCGCCAGAACATGATGCATAAGATAACGATGGATACGTCCATTCCCGTCTTCGAACGGGTGGATGTAGACAAACCCGAACGCAAGCACCGCTGCAGCGATAACAGGGTCGAGATCGTTCTCTGCGCTATGGTCGAAGGCGATTAGCCCCGCCATAAGGGAAGCAATATCCTCGTGGCGCGCGCTGATATGGTCCGGAATAGGCCGCTGCGTTTCGCGGTCATGCTCGCCGACGAAGCCGCCCTCCTTGCGGAAGCCGAGCTTCACGAAACGCTCGTCGCCGATCACGATGCCCTGCAGGCGAAGGAACTCCTGCTCGTCGAGCGGCGCTCGGCCTGCCTCGCCGATGGCGCGGCCCCATCGCTGGATACGATCCTGGGGTGGCCTTTCGCCTTCGATCACGTAGCTGGACTTTGAATCCTTCAGCAGCAGAAACGCGGCCGTGCGCGCGAGCAAGTCCTTCGGAACTTCGCTGACGACCGCGCGTGCGCGCTCCTTCCAGTCCTGTGCGATAAACTCGTTCAGCGCAGGAGTCTTAAAGACAAGCGGACAAAATTCCGGCGTGCCGGGAAGGTTGTTGCGGACGCGATGCCGAACCGAATTCTCCCCGGTTCCTCCGAACTGAAGTTCGGTGTCGACGGCATCCACATATGAAACCTTGTCTGCGGCAGGCAGCTTGAGCTCATGGCCAAGCAGCCACTCGTACAAAAACCAGATGCGGCGGGTATAGAGGCCGGTGGGCTTCTGGCGGACGAGTTCGGCGATTTCTCCTTCCTTAACGGCTAGGAAGAGCCGCTTCAGAACGGCAAGGTCCAGTCCCTCGTTCTTGAGGGCAAAAGTCAGGTGCCCTTCAAGGGAGTCCTCGGGAGCATGGCGCGGGGTAAAGATGCGCCAGCCGCCTTGCTCGATGATGCGGTGCTTGGTGCCAATCGCTGAAAGGGTACGGGGAACCGGAACAGTCAGCTTATAAGCATCGATGAGGGCAGCGTAGCCCGCCGGTGCGGCCGTTTCGGGGAGCCTTCGGTCGTGAAAAACGTTCACCGGGCCTGAAAACTGTATGCTCACTCGAAAATCCTATGAAAAACGTTCTCCAGGCACGAATTTCCTTCACGAAAACCCCGCCTAATTGAATTTCAATCTTATCTCATGAAAAACAATCCCTCAAGAATATTTTCGTGAAAAATATTCACCGCCTACTAAGCGCCTGAAAAAAGCGGCCGGGCTAACCTACAGAGCACCTGTCTTGTTAACCTTGCCATAGCGCTGCCGGATCGCCGCCGGCCGACGATGCCGACACAGCCGATGTTCGGCAATAACGAAACCGGCGCCGCCGACGCATGCGCTCGGCGGCCTGTTCGGTCGCCATTTCCTGCGCGCGCCAATCCAGCTTTTGCCGCCGGCCTGTAAATCGGCGTGGGGTCCGAGCGCCGATCGGCCATCCTAAGTGCTTGATCAACTTCGTATCGACGGGGTCAATCTTGCGCTCCGATTCACACCCAATGAAAGCAACCCGTTGGACTTCTGTTGCGACATCGACATCCAGGCTCTACCTCCGGGCTTTGACTTCACATCAACTTCGATGGCGCGGCTTGAACTTGTATGACGCCAACTTTGCGTCTCGGGCACCGCATCTACCGGAACGGATCGTCATTCCGTTGCCAGGCAAGACCGCTTCACATGGCCGGATCTGCTCAAGGCTTCCGCGTCAGTCTCTGCACCGGTGGAGGCCGACGGTTAGGAAGCGATCGAGCATGGCATTGACCTGATCTGCAACCTCGATCGTGTTGTAATGTCCGGCGAGCATCGTCTTCGCTATGACCAGCTGTGGACAGATCTCCTGGAGCCGATCGAGATCGCGCGCCATGTTCACCAGGGGAACATCGGCCGAAATATAAGCCATGGGAATCCAGCAGGCCTCTGCAGCCGGGACCGGATCATAGTTCAGGATAGCGTTCCGCATCATTGAATGAGCCACATGCTGTGGCGTTCTCTCGCAAGGCGGAAGTACATAGGTTTCGTAGATCATCTTTCGTCGGGCAGGATCTTCGAAATCGCAGCCAAGTTCCCATGCGTTCGCCTTTAAGACCACCAGATAGTCGGGCCCGCCGATACCCTCCAGAAGCGCTCGAACTCCGGGAGATTCGCGCAAGATCGGGGGCGGCATGATAATCGTATCGATCATTACCATGCCTGAGGCCAGATCCGGATAGCGGCCGCACAGTTCGAGCGCGATCCGGCCTCCCATGCTGTGGCCAATCACAACCGGCTTGTGCAGTTCCAGTTGAGCGCATTGCCAGGCGATGTCGTCCGCAAATCCTGCCATGGTATAGTCTTGCTGGGGTGCATCGCTGGAGCCGTGACCGCGAAGATTGACGGCCACGACGCGACGGCTTTGAGAGAAGTGGGCGATCTGGGGCGTGAAGATGCCGTGGTCACCTGTCCAGCCATTGACAAGGATCAGCGGAGGGACTTGCGCGGCTACAGGTCCGGCCTCAACATGTGCCAAACGCACACCGTCGCGGCTCAACAGAATGGGCCTCAACTTGTGATACGAGATCACGGTCACTTTCCTCCTGAACTGGACTTGCCTTCCGTGGACTTCGGCTCAGCCTTCGACCGGAAGAACGATGCCCACGCAAGCGGCAACCGACAACAAGCAGAAAGCAAACATCACTACCGCCATCGAAAATACGGAATGCCCGTCGATTGCGCTGGACGAAGCGGCCCCGATCATTTGCACGAAAGTTCTTGCGGCACTGATGGACCCCACGATTTCCGGTATCCGCCGCAGTGCCTCCTTCGTGGCATACGGCGAGATCAAGCCACAATGCGACACCGACCATCACCAACACCACGACAACAGCCGATTTGCCTCCCATCAGGAGCAGAGATGTGGCCAGGATAGTCGAGAGTGCGAGCTCCACCTTAATCACTTGCGCGGGCGATAGCCCCCAACCGCTGAGTTTCCTGCTGCCCCGAGCGCCGGCCATGACCGACAGCGAACTTGGTCCGAAGATCACACCATATTCATACGGCTTGAGACACAGAGCATCGATGAAGAACAGGGATGAGCCGGTGAAATAAGCAAACATGGATCCAATAGCCGCTGCATTGCAAAGGATGTTGCCCACGCAGACGGGACCCAAATTCATGAGTGGCTACGTCGCTGACGTCCGACAGCGGCGAGAAGCTCCATCTCGTTGACAAGGCCAGATGTATCGATATCGGCTTTAATAGCCTCGCCAAGCTTCCGGGCCGCGACTTTGAATTGCGGTTCCGTGATCAGCCGGTTTATGGCTGCCGCAATATCCGGTTCAGAAGCCGTCGGCCCCAATCGAAGTCCCACCCCCTTCGCCTCGACCCGCGCAGCGTTGGCCAACTGGTCTCGCGCCATTGGCAGAATGAGTTGCGGCAAAGCGTTGATCAGTGAACGGGTGACGGTGCCGTGGCCGCCTTGTGATATGACCATGGAAACGTCCCTCATGATGGAGTCATGGGGAGCACCGCGCATCAAATGCACGTTCTGCGGAGCTCGAAAGTCGGCCACGTCCAGACTCGGACCTGTTGTAAACACAGCGTCGATGTCAACCTTTCCGACGGCGTCGATGACGCGCTGGAACAGATCGCGCTGGTTCTGCGCACCCGTGCTACAGGCGATCAGCGCGCGAGAACGATCAGGCTGCCCGGGCCATGGAGCCTGCCACGACTTGGACCAATTCGGCACATCGAGCAACGGTCCAATATAGCGAAAGTTGTCCGGAAGAGAGGTGGCTTCGAAGTCAAAGGCCCGACTGGTCGCGAGCAGAACTCGGTCAGCCCGGTCGAACAGATCCATAACGTCAGGAAGAACGGGAAGTCCGCAATCAACGCGGGCCCGATTGAGGATAGGAAGAGACGCATTCATCGCGGCATCGAGAGCGGCACAGGCTGCTGCCACCTCGGCGTGCTCCTCTGGCGTTTTCGGCTGGCCCAATCCGGACGTAGCCGGCGGCATTCCCGGCAGGATCCGAAGGCTGACGTGAGGCGAAAGAAACGCGAAAGGTACGCCGGACGCTTCCGCCCCAAGTGCCGCTCCGAACAGAAAATCGAGGCTAAGGACGGCATCCGCTGGTAAGCGGCCAATTTCGTCCCAAATATCTGTCGCGTAAGCAGAGCAAGGCTCAAAGACGACCCTGCGCATCCGATCTCGCAGGTTCGAGACATCTGTTGGATCCGCAGCCTCCCCGATGGGGGCGCTTCGCCATGACACGAACTCGAAATCGGCGGCGTCGACTTCTGCACGCATGGCGGGGTCCGCAATGATCCGAACATGGTGACCATGCCCGCGCAACCGCCGGGCCGCGGTGAGCAGCGGACTGAGGTTTCCCAACGTGCCCCACGAGGCGAGGAGAAAACGGTAAGACATCACAGAAGTTCAACTCCTTCGCTTCAAAGAAGGCGGCGCTGTCGCCACTTGCTAAGATCAGCTGCGCGCGTGCGCGGACCTAAGAGGGCCGCAACGTGCCACGCGACCACCCAGTGCGGCGCACGCCTCACCCACATAGGTGCCCCCGCGTTACGGGCGGCCGGCCGCCCCAAGCGCTTCCACGGACTGATTTACCACCACGGCGCACCACTACGAGCCCTCTTAGCTTTGTGAGATCTTCGATCTGCCTTGACTCCGATCTGTTTCGGCCTGCCATCAAGCGAAGTGGCGCGGCTCTCGAAAAGCACGCTGACTGAAAGCGTCACGAGGATGCCCGGGCTTCATGCGTTCGAAGACATGTATCTCTCAATGCTCACATGGCGTGGCACTCAAATGTGAGTTGCCAATGAGCAATCGACGCGCCTGCGGGGGTGTGGCTTTTGTCAACATTTTTCAAGCCTACAACCTAACGCAACGTGAGATTCAAGCTGTTTTTGTTGACTCTCAGAACCTCATTCGATTTCTGCCGCGAGCGAGGTGCATGCTCCCGAAGTGCGATAGGAGGAATCTTCCTGTGACAGGCTCTCTTGATGGCGAGATTCGCGACGGTCGGCATCAAATGCGCGTCCGCGTTTATTTCGAAGACACTGACTCCGGCCAGATTGTTTATCACGCCCGTTTTTTGCGCTTCATGGAACGCGGCAGAACAAATTACTTGCGTTTGCTCGGGATGAATCAGCAGGAGCTCCTGAAAGAAGCGCGGAGAGATGTGCCGGGCTTTGCCTTCGTTGTCCGTTCAATGAGTATCGACTTTCTAAAGCCGGCAATCTTGGATGACCTGCTTGAGGTTATCACGGTTCCAGAAGACGTGAGGGGCGCGTCGATTATCCTGCTGCAGGAATGCAGGCGTGGAGGCGATCTTTTAGTCACGGCCCGCGTGCGCGTCGCCTTTATCTCAGGCGGAAAGGCGCAACGTATCCCGAAGGCGCTGCGGCTCGCCATGGAAGGGGCGTAGAAAAATCTACGCTTGTTCACGCTGTCGCCCTCCAACGCCCCAACGGAATCAAGCAGTAGTATCCTGTTGCGATATCGTCAAACCAGAGTTCGCGCTTTCACACGACACCGTACCCGGGAACACGATCATGTACGCTCGCCGACGCGCGAAGCAAAGCCGCCTCGAGCAGCTCCGAGTCGGTCGGCCGCGGTATCACGTTAGGTATCGCCGGTCTTCAAGGTCTCGGCGCGCGCCTCCCCTCTTGCCGCGCTTCTTGGCGTACGAGCGACATGCCTCCCTATCTACCTCGCCCAACATTTTTGCCCCCACCACTCGTTCAACCGTTCGATCCGCTTCTTGAACTTGCGGATATCGGGGATGGTATCTTCGCGCTCGCTATCGACATTGAAACGGCCGCCAAGCTTGTCCAACTGCGCGTCCAAATAAATCGAGAGAACATCCGCGATAGCCATATCGTCTATGCGGCGAATTCGTCGCTTCGGGGTGTGTTTAGAGCTTATTATGTAGTCTCTTAGCTTTTCCTCCGCGTGCGACAATGGGCGACACAGTGGGATCATCCCGATCGCCGCTGGGCACTGAGCGAGGCATTGATGACAATAGTGAATTCGGTATGGGATGCAGCTCGCGAGGCGCGACGACCCGGCCAATACATCAACGCTGGCGGCTATTGCGGGACGATTATCTGCAACTAAGGCGGCTATTGCCGCAGACCCCGTACAGGCGTTTGATTGCTCCCGTCCTGTACCAGTCGGGAGCGCAATCAATGGCCGATGCAGTCATGCTGATCTGGATGCGGCAATCGCCGCCGCGTACGGCTGGGCGGCTGATATTCCCGAGGAAGAGGCGCTCGCGCGCTTGTTCGCGCTCAACCGACAACGAGCCGCATCATAGGTCGCCGCCTTGTTGCCCGCGAATGGTCAAGAGCGCGCCTGAATTGGTTAGCGAATTGTCAATCGGTAGTCGGCAGGCTTGCCGTCAAGCGCCGCCTGATCAACCCCCAGCCCAAAGGCAGCGCCAGTGGTGGCCGGCGGCCGTGACGCCGCCGGCCATTCCGCTCCGAAATCAAGCTAGAGGCTCAGCCCTAGGCCTGCATAAGGATGCCGTCGAGCGCGTCCGCAAACGTGCCGACAAGGACCTGATGAGGCCGTGATACTAGGGCGCGCCCGGCAGGCGGTATACGGCCGTGTTTAGCGCTTCCATAAGCAACGAGGGCGGTCCAGCCGAAAGAGCGGCGGAACTTTCACGCGGTGGTCGAACGTCTGCGCCTCAGTGCATATCGAGCGCGCGAGCGCGGCGCCACGGACGCAGCAAGCACTTCGCGCCGTGCCGAGTACCGGCACATTCGGCTCCGCCGCGCGGTCGGCTCTGGCGATAGTCAACGTCGTCAGACCGTTAAGAAACCGTTACTTCCGGCGGGATTTGCTAGACGGCTAGCTTAAGCTCGTCTTGATGTGGAGATGCTATTCAAGGCGAGCCATGGAACGACGGATTGCAAGACGTCAGAGGGTGTTCAAGGCGGGCAGGCTGACATTCGCCGGCACCACTGTCGACTGCATCGTTCGCAACCTGTCCAGCGAGGGCGCTCTAATTGAACTGCCAACGTCGGAAGGCGCGCCGCATGAATTGATGCTCAGCCTGCTAACTCACAGGCTCAATTTCAATTGTTTTGTGGTCTGGCGCGACAACAAGCGTTTGGGCGTCGTATTCGGCCCCTCAGTTGTCCAAACTCAGCAAATCAGTGCTACTGGATGAAAGATCGTCAACCGGGTCGATGGGAGCATACGCTGCACGCCTACTTAACCACGCAACCGAACTGTCGTCTCGGATTAATCTATCGTCAGTCGTTCCTCGCTCTACTCTCCACACCGCCGACAGCATCTCCGCCCCCTAGACGAGAATGAATGTTTGAGACATGGAAGAGCGTCGCAAAATCGAGCGTACGGCGGTTGACGAAATAGCCTACGTGACGGGCGATGGCGCGAGCATCAGATGCCGAATGATCAATGTCTCCTCGCACGGATGCGCGATTGAAATCCGCGACCCCGCGCTGATCAGGGCGACTTTCGACCTTATGATCGAGGGGGATCGGATCTACAGGGATTGCCAACTTGTTTGGATATCTGGCAACCGCGTGGGCGTGAAGTTCGCTGACGAATAATCCGAAATCGGCAAGCGATGTGCAGTTAGGAGGCGACTGAGGACAGCGGCTGCGTGTGATGCCTTGCGGGGTCGCCGCGGAGCGCCGGCCAGTCCGGGCGGGACGGCCAACTCGCCTCACTCGTAACGATCGTAGATACCGCTCTGACCGGCCGCGCTCTCTGCCAGCTTGTCCCACTCCGCGGCGAGACGCAACCAACCTTCCTTGTCTGCGTCGCTCTCAGCTTGGGCTGCTAGACGAGGGCATTCTTCGGCTTTGCTCTTGAACCGGTCGGCTTCCGATTGGGACACGGCATCTCCTATCCTTTCGTAACTTGCAACGATCGACAGGCGTTCCGTTCTTTACGCAGCGTGGAACAACTCAGCCCTGATCGTAGTTTTTGTCCCGGTTCCCGTGGAGTTGCGTATGCGTCAATCACCGTCGATTGTGCCGCTCGACCGGCTGGACCGTGACGTCTATCTTGTGCTCGAAGATCTTGGTGCGCGGGCCGGGTGCGCATGGCGCGAGACAGATGAACAAGATACTGACCTTGAAACGGTCCTACGTCACCTTCTCTCCGGGCAGTACACCTATCCCGTTCGGATCGTGGCGTTCAACGCGATCGAAGGATGGTCTCGGGACGCGACGTCGGACGTGGCCGATGCAGTCGCTCAACGTGCAACTGACACGGATGCCGAGATTTCGTCTGCACTGCACGCTTTCATCGAGGCGAACGCGACCAAGCGGTTCGACCTACAACTTACGTTACCGCTTCGCGGGGCGGCCTAAGGCGCAAGGGTCGCGCCGCTGACCGATCAATGCATCAACGGCGGCGGCTGGGGACAGGCCGCTCAGTGAGTGAGAATGAGATAGAGGCACGCGGCGACCAGCAATGCGATCAAGACGGTATTAGCGTTCGCTCGATGCATGGGTTCCGGCATCTCAGACCGAGGACCTCTATGGGCTTAGGTGACGGGGCGACGGGCGGGGCCGCGTCGCTTTCTGAGCCAACCGCGCCTAGGCAAAACTATCGCTGCGGCCCCGCGTTCCTTTCGTATGAGACCAGGATCGTGGCCGCCGGCGCCTTCAGTTGCATGCCGTCGCGGCCGGTGCGCTTTTCAACTGCGCCATGTGGCGCAGTTGTCTTCCGTGTGCGCCGGACGGTGTTGCTACAGACCCCGATCTCAGCCGCAATAGCTCGGTCCGACTTCTCCGGGTTCGCCGCGATTGCCGCTTCCGCACGCTTCCCGGCTGCAAGGTAGCGCGCGCCGCAACGGAAAGACCTTGTGACATTCAAAGCGACCGCGATGTTGGCGCGACGGACCGAACATTTCGCGCAGCACTCTGAAGCTGTCGCTTTGGCGCGTGCGACCTAACTGCTCGCCTACTTCGTCAGCTGTGGTGCCCCTGCCAAAGAGCGAGAGCAATCGAGCCTCCTCCTCGGGCAGCCAAGGTCTAGAAATGCGGCTGTTCGTCATCACAAGGCCTATCAAGGGCGATGCGGCGCCGGCCGCCGGGCCTTATCGGGGATGCGCGGAGGCGTTTCTACCCGCGCCGGCGCCGGCAATCGGCTGGGCCCAGGCAAACGATTACCGCGCGTCATCCACGCGGCTAGCCGGGTAGCTTTGCCGGATGGCCGGCTGGACCAAGCAGTGTCCTCGCGATCCATGCTCCGATGATAATCTCGAACGGTTGAGAAATGATTTCCGACATTTACCGGCGGGGCTGGCCTCAAGATTTTGCGTCGCCGGCCCGTACGATGCCGGGGAACGTGCGGAGCCAACGGTAACACGTCTGAAACTGATCGCGACTAGTCTCGTCATAGCGCTTCGAAGCGCGATACGCATGGCATGAGGAGCCCGCTCCCCGTTGGTGAGCGGGCTTCCTCTTTTGATCGACAGAGATGCGCGTTAACAAGATCACGTGGGATAAGATCGGCCGGGTGACCGAGCCGGGCCGCTACAGGTGCTTTTTCGGCTATCTGACCGTTACGTCAGACGACATCGAAGTGTGGGAACGCTACCCCGAGGCCACATTCACTCTGATCGCGATCCCCACGACGGAGCAATCAATCGGCGAAGATTATCGCCTCGGGATATTTGACATCGGCGGTCCTGAGCAGGAATAGGCGGATCGCCGCCGGGCTTTACGCCGCAATTTTTGTCGAACTCGCGCGCCTCTCCAAAGCGGCGATCGTCGAAAGGAGGTTGTCGCGTCGCGCTCGCAGGTTTTTTGCGAGCAAGGGGTATGTCGGCTGCCGCGTGTCGAACACACCGGCCTTCGCCTCTTCTTCGAGGATATCGGAATTCATAAGCTCAACGCGCCACAAAAGGTCGGCGATGAGCGCGCTAAGCCGTAGTTCTCCGGTGATACCGGCGTGGGACACTTCCTGCATCGTTTGCCTCATCCTGAAACAGGCCTTCGCCAAAGTCCGCCCTTGCCTTCGATCAGAGCAACGGACGTGCCAAGGCAGCGTTTATCAGGCCACCATAAACCTCCCTCGCTAGACACTCGCCAAGGCGCTCGGCGCCGATCTAGACCGCATGGACAAGGGCGCCGAACTTGATGGCCGTGCTGCCGAGGCCGCTAGCGCTTGTTCCAGAATTAACCCGCCACCGCGACATCAAGCTTAATTCCAGACGTTGATTGCAGCAAAACTGCGGAGCGCTAGCTTCTCATGACCGGACATTGCCCTTAGTCCGGGTCCCCAGTGGCGAAGCCGTCACGCCATTATATTCAGACCGCGAAACTCTCGACCTCATTGAGATGCGTCGCCAACTCACGGCCCTACGTTCGCAACACTCGGACAATCTTGTAATTGCGTCGCTCTTGAACCGCTTTCTTGTGAAGGTGGCATTTCTGACGGAGCCAACAGACTTTGCGCACGAGCAATATCTCCGATCGGAATTAGAAAGAACCCTGATGAAGGTCGAAGAGATCAGTGCACGGACTAAACCTGGTTGAGCCGCACTTCCACGCGCGTTGACGCAACCTCCCGAGACAACTTTAACAATAAGATTGCGTTGCTGCTTCGTGCAACCAGCTCGATGCTTGATACAGTTGGCGAGCGCGCTGATGTATCATGTAGCCAGCGTCTTCGAGCGTAGGAGCCGCGGTGCCCAGAAGCCCATCAGCAAGCCTAGTAGGCCCGGCGCACCACGTGATGTAACCGAGGCTGTTTCGGCGATATCCTGTTGGCAATCGCGAGCACCGACATTTCCTCAGTTTCGAGCGCGATCTTCTGGGCAAGCATAACGTCACCAGCCGCCGAGGGACGTTTTGGAACGAAACACCACCCGACCTTAGGCTGCCCTTCTTCATCGAGCTCCAAAACATTGCTCATAGTGCCTTGGTGAATTCGATACCGTCGGCCAGTGTGAGAACCAGTGACTTCGAAATGACCTTCGGCATCAAATTGAGCGCGCTAATCTGGAGACAGCCATTCTCGCAAAAGATGACGCGCACGCGCTTCCGGGCCATTTTGCTCGTTGAAGCTCCGATAAAGCGCGCGGAGGGCACGCAAACGTGCACCACTGGCGACGCCGCTGCGTCTGAATAAAAACATCTTCCGTGCTGCGACGGTTCTAGCCACCGACCAAGCGCGGATAGAACAGCGTTTCCTCCACTGTTGGATCAAATGACCGTATCACCTTGAGATCGCCGGCCGCTGTCCGAGTAGCAGCGGTAAATCCTTGGCCGGATAGCTTCTTGAAGCGCTGCTCAGCCTCGGCCAGCTGCTTGGGGTCGTCTTGCTCAAAAAAATGTCTGCTGTCGCCTGTGTGGTCCATCACGATCTGGGTAACCATGGAAGAGAACTCCGCTTCCTAGTCTCTGATGAGGTAGAAACCTCGCGCCGCCGGATAGTGTTCCTAAAATTCGGTGTGCCTTCCCAGCGATCAGCCGTCGGTCTGGTGACGCTCGAAATCGACGAAAACCTGATCCGCCGCGATCTGACGCCGGCCCAGCGCGCGAAGCTGATCGCGAAGCGCAAGGCCGCTTATGAGGCGGTCCACGGCCCCGCGCAGGCGGTTGGAGATCGGGCGTCTGCCGCTAGGCAAGGCCGGGCCGGGTGAGGCCGGGCGGGAGCATCCGCCAAGTTGGCGGTTGGTTCATTCACCGCCGACACCGCCGCCAAGACCGCAACGAATGGCAAGGTCTCGATCACAGCGCAACCTGATGCCGATAGCGTTCAGGTAGGGGCACTGAGATCCTCCGGCACGGTGATCAAATATTTCGGATCGCTATGGAAGAGCATAGGCAAATATAGCTCTCGTCACGCTGTAGCCTTCCAACGCCCCAATGAAATCAAGCGGTTAGCCTCCTGCTGTTGCGATATCGTCAAATCAGAGTTCTCCGGCATCGTCTATCACGCCAATTATCTGCGCTACATGGAGCGCGGGCGCACCAATCATCTGCGGCTGATGGGAGCCGAGCAGCAGGCGCTGTTCGAGCAGGCCGAGACGGAAGGCACCGGCTTTGCCTTCGTGGTGCGTTCGATGCATCTGGATTTCCTCAAGCCGGCGCGGATGGACGACGTGCTCGACGTCGTGACCTGGCCGCTTGCGGTGAAGGGCGCCTCGATCATGCTGGCGCAGGAGGTGCGGCGCGGCGATGACGTGCTGGTGAAAGCCGAGGTGCGCGTCGCCTTCATCAGCGGCGGCCGCGCCCAGCCGATCCCGAAATCGATCCGCACGTTGATGAAGGCCGATGTGATTTCGTGATCGAGCGATAGCGGATGGCCACTCGACTCCGCCATGCGCAGCGATAGATTGCGCTCCCGCCAACCGATGAGGCCATCATGTCGCGCCCGCCGCTTCCACCCTTCACCCGAGAGACTGCCGCGCAGAAGGCGCGTATGGCCGAGGACGCCTGGAATTCGCGCGATCCGGTGCGCGTCTCGCTCGCCTATACCGAGGACAGCCGCTGGCGTAACCGCTCCGAAGTCTTCCAGGGCCGCGAAGCCATCGTCGCGTTTCTCACCCGCAAATGGGAGAAGGAGCACGACTACCGCCTGATCAAGGACCTCTGGGCCTTCGACGAGAGCCGCATCGCGGTGCGCTTCCAGTACGAATGGCACGATGCGGGCGGCCAGTGGAATCGCTCTTACGGAAACGAGCAGTGGGAGTTCGATGAGCACGGCTTGATGAAACGGCGCGAGGCGTCGATCAACGACATCATGATCGCCGAGAAGGATCGCCGGTTTCACTGGGCAGCGCCCGGGCCGCGGCCGGCGGATGTGCCGGGGCTGGGGACGGAGCCGTTTTGAGCTCTCGACCCTCATGGTGAGGAGCCGCGCAGCGGCGTCTCGAACCATGCAGGCCCTGCCGCTGCAGCGGGGCCTCGATCCTTCGAGACGCCGCTTCGCGGCTCCTCAGGATGAGGGGATAGATCTGCGCGCCAAGAACCGCGTGATCGCCCCACCGAGCTTCGCGTTGTCCATCGGCTCCGCCAGCGACGCTCGCGCCGTTGCGACGACATCGTCCGGCGCCTTGCCGTCGCGCAGCTCGCAGCACACTTGCGCGAACGCCACGTCGAACTCCGGATGCGGCTGCACCGTCAGCGTGGCGCCGTTGGCGTAGAGCAGGCCGGCGTGCGGCGTGAACTCGGACGAGAGGATCGTGAGCGCATCATCAGGCGGTTCGATGACCTGGTCCTGATGTGAAGCCGCGATGGCGACCGCTTCGCCGCCAATGACGCCATTCTCCGGCAGCACCTGATAGACGTGCCGCCCAATGCCCCAGCCCTTCTCCGATTGGCGCACGGTGCCGCCGAGCGCCTGCGCGATCAGTTGATGGCCGAAGCAGACACCGACCATCGGCGTCTTGTTGGCGTAAGCCGTGCGCACGAAATCTTCCAGCGGCGCGATCCAGTCGAGCCCGTCATAGACGCCGGCGGCAGCGCCAGTGATCAGCACGGCCTCGAGCTTGCCCGGATCGGGGAGCGGGTCGCCATTCGGGATGCTGACCACATCGACCGTGGCCGTCGGGTCCTCGGTGCGGACCATGCGTTCGAACATGTCCGGAAACGAGCCGTGCTGCTCGCGATATTTTTGCGGGACCTGTCCGGTCTCGATGATGGTGATGCGTGCCATGTGCCCCCAAGTTCAAAAGGACAAGGTCGAAAGGTTGCGATGCCTAGTTGCTTTCTGCCCCATGTTGCTGGTGCGGCGCTGTACGCTCCAGCAGCGCGCTCTCCTTCCGGACCTCGTTGAGGAAGGCCTTGGCCAGGCGCGACAGCGGCTCGGCTTCCGACCATAGCATATAGGCGACCGCGTGCGTCGTCGGCGTGAACGGCCGGACGACGAGGCCGCTGCCGACGTTCTGCCGCGGCGAGTAGGGATCGACCACGGCGGCGCCGACACCGGCGGCTGCGAGCACGCAGGCGGTGTTGCAATAGCGCACCTCGACGGTCGGCCGGAACGGCGCGCCGGCGCGGGCAAAGCTGTCGCGGACGGCTTCGCCGAGCCGCGTGCCGCGCTCGAGCCCGATGAAGGGCAGGCCGGACAGATCCGCGGCCGAGATCACCGGCTTGTCTGCGAGCGGATGCTGCGGCGGCAGCACGCAGACCATCTCGCCGCTATGCACAACCTCATGCGCGATGCCGGGATGATGCGTCAGCCCGAGCGCGAAGCCGAGCTCGGCGACGCGGCTCAGCACGCCTTCGATGATGCCTTCATAGCGCCGCACGTCGAAGAACACGCGCGTCTCCGGGCGGCGGCGCAAGAAGCCCGACAGCGCCGAAGGAATGATGCTGTAGGCGAGCGGCGGTGTCGCCACGATGGCGAGATGACCGGAGCGGTTCTCGCGCAGATCGCGCACGCGGTTCTCGAGCTTGGCGTGCAGCGCGAAGATGGCCTCGCTCTCCTTGTAGAGCGCCATCGCTTCCGCGGTCGGAAACAGCCGGTTGTTGACGCGCTCGAACAGGGCAAAGCCCGCCTGCGCCTCCATCGTCTTCAGCGCGTTGCTGACCGCGGGCTGCGACAGTGCCAGTTCGTCCGCCGCCGCCACTGTGGTGCGATGGCGGATGACGGCACGCAGGATCTCGAGCTGACGCAGGTTCATATCACTGCCAATTATACTCAGGGCCAAAACATCATAGCACAACGAATTGATTTTGCAGCCCCGCTTCCGCGTAATGGCGGCGGATTTGCACGTCGCATCAAAGGGTTCATTCGCCCATTGAGGCAGCACTGCGCACAGATTGGAGGCAATCTTGGTTCGTGTCCTTCGCGCCGCCGCAGCTCAAATGGGGCCGACGCAAAAAGCCGATACGCGCGCGCATACGCTGAAGCGGATGCTCGACATGCTGGAGGAGGCGGCTAGCCGCGGTGCCAGCCTCGTCGTGTTTCCCGAGCTTGCCTTCACCACGTTCTTCCCGCGCTGGCTGCTCGAAGGCGACGCGCTCGATCAGTATTTCGAGCGCGGCATGCCGAATCCCGCCGTGGCAAAGCTGTTCGACCGTGCGCGCGCACTGCGCGTCGGCTTCTACGTCGGCTATGCCGAACTGACGCCGGATGGCCGGCGCTACAATTGCGCCATCCTGGTCGATCGCGACGGCGAGATTCTCGGCCGCTATCGCAAGGTGCATCTGCCGGGCTCGGTCGAGCCGCGCGAGGGCGCGCGCTACCAGCAGCTCGAAAAGCGCTATTTCGAATATGGCGATCTCGGCTTTCCCGCCTTCCGCGCCGGCTCATCCTGGGCCCACGCCATCATGGGCATGATGATCTGCAACGACCGCCGCTGGCCGGAATCCTGGCGCGTGCTCGGCCTGCAAGGCGTCGAGCTCGTCTGCATCGGCTACAATTCGGCGGCCTACGATCCCAATGGCGGCACCACCGAAGACGGCGCGCTTCGCACCTTCCATTCCACGCTGGTGACGCAGGCCAACGCCTACATGAACGCGACCTGGGCGATCTCGGTGGCGAAGGCGGGCGAGGAGGACGGCTCCGGTCTGATCGGCGGCTCCTGCATCGTCGATCCCAACGGCCGCATCGTCGCGCAGGCGGGAACTCTGGCCGATGAAGTGATTGTCGCCGACATCGATCTCGATCTCTGCCGCCAGGGCAAGGACAAGATGTTCAATTTCGCCGCCCACCGGCGGCCGGAGCAATACAGGGTCATCACCGAACGCGCCGGCGTCATCGAGCCGGCCGTTCTCGATGCGGACTGACAAAATGGCACGGCGTTAGCAACAGGACCGGCAAACGGTTGGCAAAGGAGCTGACATGACACGCCTCTCGCACTTTCTCGGTTTCGCAGCGCTGGCTGCCGTGACGTCGGCGCAGGCGGCCGAGCTGCCGGCGGAGATCAAGCAGGCGGGCACGCTGAAGCTCACGGTCAACTCCACCTACGCGCCGATGGAATATCGCGATCCCGCGACCAATGAGCTTGTCGGGCTCGACATCGATCTGGCGAATGAGCTGGCGAAGCGGCTCGGCGTCAAAATCGTCTGGAGTGAGACGCCGTTCGCCGAGCTGATCCCGTCGCTCCAGACCAAACGCGCCGATTTCATCATCTCCGGCATCTCCGACCGTGCCTCGCGGCGCGAAACCGCCGATTTCGTCGACTATCTCGGCACCGGCCCGCAGTTCTTTGTGATGGCGGACAGCGCCGCCAAGGACGCCATTGATCTTTGCGGCAAGAAGGTCGGCACCACACGCAGCACCAGCTTCCCGGTCGAGATCGAGAAGTGGAGCAAGCAGAATTGCGAGCCGGCCGGCAAGCCCGCCATCCAGTACGTCCCGGGCGAGAACTCGATCGACGTCCGCAACCAGCTCAAGCAGGGCCGCATCGACGCCGCCGTGCAGGGCAGTGAGACGCTGCCTTATGCGCAGACGCAGGAGCCCGGCAAATACCGCGTCGTCGGCGAGCCCTTCGCCAAGGGTTTCCAAGGCATCATGTTCCGCAAGGAGGATGCGGCCTTGCGTGAGGTCGTGACGGAAAAGCTCACCGCGATGATCGCCGACGGCGCCTACAAGGCGGTTCTCGATAAATGGGGCTTAGGTGCCAACGCGGTCGCGCAGCCCACGCTGAACGCGGCGCCGCAATGAAGCCGGCGGCGGCACTTGCGGAGGGTTTTCCCGATCTATCGGGAATGCGGATCGCGCGCGAGCCGCACTGGTTTCGCTGGCTCAGCGCGGCGCTGATCGTCCTCGTGCTGGCGGCGATCGCCCGCGCGTTTGCGAATGGCCAGATCGAATGGTCCTATGTCAGCCGCTTCCTGACCGCAAAGGTCATCCTCGAAGGCATCGTCAACACCATGGTGATGGCGGTGCTGGCGATGGCGCTCGGCATTGTCCTCGGCATCGTCGTCGCGGTCATGCGGCTGTCGCCCAATCCGGTGCTGAAGACGGTGGCTGCCGGCTATACTTGGCTGTTTCGCGGTACGCCGCTGATCCTGCAACTGCTCCTGTGGTTCAATCTCGCGCTGGTGTTCCCGACCATCGGCATTCCCGGCCTGTGGAGCGCGCGCGCCGTCGATGTCATGACGCCGTTCCTTGCCGCGCTGCTCGGGCTCGGCATCAACCAGGGCGCCTATACATCCGAAGTGATGCGCGCCGGCATGCTGTCGGTCGATATCGGGCAATATGAGGCGGCGCAGGCGATCGGCATGGGGCGGCTGCGCGCGCTGCGGCGGATCGTGCTGCCGCAGGCGATGCGCGTCGTGATCCCGCCGCTCGGCAACGAGTTCATCGGCATGGTGAAGGCGACCTCGCTTGCCAGCGTCATTCAGTATCCGGAATTGCTGCACAACGCCGAAAACATCTACTACGCCAACTCCCGCGTCATCGAGCTTCTGATCGTCGCTGGGCTCTGGTACCTGCTCGTGGTCTCGATCCTGACCCCGCTCCAGATGCTGCTCGAACGCCGATTTGCACGCGGCACATTGCGGCTCGCGCGATGACAAAACCCCTCGTCGCGATCCGCTCGGTCAGCAAGCATTTTGGAGAGTTCCAGGCTCTCAAAAACGTCTCGCTCGACGTCTGGCCCGGCGAGGTGATGTGCCTGATCGGCGCCTCCGGCTCCGGCAAGACCACGCTGCTTCGCTGTATCAACCAGCTCGCGACTATCGACTCCGGCGGCATCTGGCTCGACGGCGAGCTGTTAGGGGTGCGCGAGCAAAGCGGCCGGCTCCATCGCCTCAGCGAGCGGGAGATCGGCCGGCAGCGGCTGAAGACCGGCATGGTGTTCCAGCGCTTCAACCTGTTTCCGCACAAGACTGCGTTGGAGAACATCACCGAGGGCCCGCTCCAGGTGCAGGGCCGCAAGTCTGACGAGGTGCGCACTGAGGCGCTCGAGCTCCTGCGCCGCGTCGGACTGTCAGCGAAGGCAGACTGGTATCCCGCGCAACTCTCCGGCGGCCAGCAGCAGCGCGTGGCCATTGCCCGCGCGCTCGCCATGAAGCCGATGCTGATGCTGTTTGATGAGCCGACCAGCGCGCTCGATCCCGAGCTCGTCGGCGAAGTGCTCGCGGTCATGAAGGAGCTGGCGAAGAGCGGCATGACCATGATGGTGGTGACGCACGAGCTCGGCTTCGCCCGGGAGGTCGCCGACCGCGTCGTCTACATGGACCAGGGCGCGATCGTCGAGCAGGGCCGCGCCTCGGACGTGCTGGGCGCGCCGCGCGAGGAGCGCACCAAGGCATTTCTTTCGGCAGTAATCTGAATGGGGGCATATCGATGAAGAGACTTCTCGTTACGGCAGTGCTTGTCGGTGTCATGAGTTCGTCAGGGATGGCGATCGAACTGCCCGCTGAGATCGCCAAGCGCGGCAGCATCAAGGTGGCGGTCGTGCCGAACTATCCGCCGATGGAGTTCCGCGATCCCGCCACCAGCAAGCTGTCGGGCTTCGATATCGATCTGGGCGAGGCGCTCGGGCGCAAGCTTGGCGTCAAGATCGAATGGACCGAGACCAGCTTTGCCGAGTTCATGCCATCGATTTCGACGGGCCGGGTCGATGCCATCCTGTCCGGCTTCACCGACTATGCGAGCCGGCATGAGATCGCGTCCTTCGTCGACTATTTGCGCAGCGGCCCGAAATTCTTCGTCCAGCAGTCCCGTGCGTCAGAGTTCAAGGACATGGCTGCGCTGTGTGGCAAGAAGGTCGGCGCCAGCCGCCGGACCATGTTTCCGGCAGAGATCGACAAATGGAGCCAGAAGAACTGCGGCAGCAATCCGATCCAGTTCGTCGGCACCGACGGCTCGGCAGATGCCCGCACGCAGCTCCGGCAGGGCCGTATCGATGCCGCCGTGCAGGGCAACGAGACGCTGCCTTACCTGATGGATCTGGAGCCGGGCACCTACGCACCAGTCGGCGAGCCCTTTGCGACGCAGTTCACGGGTATCGCGCTGCCGGCCAAGGAAAAGGCGCTGCAGCAAGCCATACTGGAGGCCGTCGACGCGCTGATCGCCGACGGCACCTACAAGACCCTGCTCGCCAAGTGGAAACTGACTGACAACGCAATCGAGAAGGCGACCATCAATGCTGGACAGTAAGGCACTCCAGAGCATCCCGCTCGTTCCGGCCAACACCGCGGATCCCGCGCCGGACTATCCCTGGCCGAAACCGTACACTTCGGCGATGTTCCTGTCGTTCGACGTCGACGCGGAGAGCGCGTGGACCAGCAAGGACGCAGTGCACGCGCAGCGGCTCATCACCATGAGCTATGGCGGCTATGAGGCGCGCGTCGGCACGCCGAAGCTGCTGGAGCTGCTCGACCAGCTCGATCTCAAGGCGACCTTCTTCGTCACGGGCTGGTCGGTCGATGCGCATCCGGCGATGGCGGAGTCCATCCTCAAGGCCGGCCACGAGATCGGCCATCACGGCTATCATCATCTGCTGCCCGATCCCGGCGATCCCTGGATCGAGGAAGAGCTGGAGCGCGGTTTCGAGGCACTCAAGCGCCGGCTCGGGGTCAAGCCGACCGGCTACCGCGCGCCCTATGGCGAGTTCACCGAGGAGCTGCGGGTGGCGCTGGTGCGCCATGGCATCGTCTACAGCTCCTCGTTCCGCGACGACGTCAGGCCCTACCGCCATCGTCTCGCCGATGGCAAGCCCGGAACGATCGAACTGCCGGTGACCGCGAGCTATGACGACTGGATGCACGGCCTATCCGCGCGCTTCAGCCCGCGCTCGATCTTCCCCAAGGAGCACGTGCTCTCGATCTGGAAGGACGAGCTGGACGAGGTCCGCGACTGGGGCGCGATGGTGACGACGGTGCTGCATCCGCAATGCAGCGGCCGTCCGATGCGATTGCGGCTGCTGCGCGAGTTCCTGACCTACGCAAAATCGTGCCCGGACGTCTGGATCACGACCGGCGAGAAGATTGCGGAAAACTTCCTCCGCCACGAGGCCGGCAACCGCTAGGCAGCGCCATGACCCGTATCCTCGTCATCAACCCCAACTCCTCGGCGTCGGTGACGGCGGCGATCGACGACGCGGTCGCGCCGCTGCGGATCGCCGGTGGGCCTGAGATCGAGGTGGTCGGCCTTGTCGAGGGGCCGCCGGGCATCAGCTCGCAGCGCGATGCCGATAGCGTAGTGATGCCGCTGGTGAATCGCGTGTCGCATGACGATGCGGATGCCTTCGTGCTCGCCTGCTTCAGCGATCCCGGCCTGCATGCGGTGCGCGAGGCTGCCGGCGGCAGGCCGGTGCTCGGCATCGCCGAATGCGGTATCTTTCGCGCGCTGATGCTGGGCGAACGTTTCGGCGTGATCGCGCTGTCGCCGTCGAGCATCCGCCGCCAGCAGCGCATGGCGCGGGTGATGGGTGTGGACAGCCGCTATGCCGGAAGCTGGTCGGTCGGCGCGAGCGCAGCCGAGACGGCGGGTGCCGACATCCGCGGTCGCTTGATCGAAGCCGGCCGCGCGCTGGTGACCCAGTGCCGCGCCGACGTCGTGGTGATGGGGTGCGCCGGGATGGCGTCGCACCGCGCGGCGATCGCGGAGGCGATCGGTGTGCCCGTGATCGAGCCGGCGCAGCAGGCCGTGGCCGCCGCGGTCGGCGCTGTTTTGTTGAACACCTGAACCGGAAATGATGCAGGCCCGTCTTTTACACACTGGTCTGGCGGCAAGCTCGCTGCGACCTCTCCCGCGTGCGGGAGAGGTCGCGCCGAAGGCGCGGGTGAGGGCTCTCTCCTCTTGGGGGTTCTCGCCTGCGGCGACACCCTCTCTCGCAAGCGGGGGAGGGAGCGCACCGCCAATGCGGCTGCGTATCACGACACTCAGGAGCTACCTGTAATGCCCATCTCCCGCCGCTCGCTCCTCAAGGCCGCCGCAGCAATGCCGGCGCTTTCGCTGCCGGGTATCGTACGCGCCGAATCCCAGAGCACGCTGCGCTTCATCCCCGTGATCGACCTCGCCTTTGTCGATCCCATCTATTCGACCGCTCAAGTGTCGCGAAACCACGGCTTCATGGTCTACGACACGCTCTACGGCATGAGCTCCTCACTCCAGGTCTCGCCGCAGATGCTGTCGGGCCACGCCATCTCCGGCGACCAGCTCCAGTGGGACCTCATGCTTCGCGACGGCCTGTTCTGGCATGACGGCGAGCGCGTGCTGGCGCGCGACTGCGTCGCCAGCATCCGCCGCTGGGCAGCACGCGACGGCTTTGGCGGCGAGCTGCTGGAGGCGACCGACGAATTGTCGGCCGCTGACGATCGCACCATCCGTTTCCGTCTCAAGCGTCCGTTCCCGCTGCTGCCGCAGGCGCTCGGCAAGGCCGCGATCAACGCCTGCTTCATGATGCCGGAACGGCTGGCGAGCCAGGATCCGTTCAAGGCACTGACCGAAGTGATCGGCAGCGGTCCGTTCCGCTATCTCGCCGACGAGCGGGTGCAGGGCGCACGCAATGCCTATGCGAAGTTCGAGCGCTATCAGCCGCGCACCGACGGCAAGCCGGATTGGACCGCGGGTCCAAAGATCGTTCACTACGACCGCGTGGTCTGGACCACCACGCCCGATGCCGGCACCGGCGTGGCCGCGCTCCAGACCGGCGAGCAGGACTGGCAGGAGACCACGCCGCATGATTTGCTTCCTGTGATCAAGGCTGCCGGCGACATCGAGACCCGTATTCTCGATCCCCGCGGCTATGCCTGCATGCTGCGCCTCAATCATCTCCAGCCGCCATTCGACAATCCGGCCATCCGCCGTGCGCTGCTGGGTGCGATTGATCAATCCGCGTTCATGACGGCGGTCGCGGGCGTCGATCCCGCCTTCCAGGTCTCGCCGATCGGCTACTTCGCGCCTGGTACGCCGATGGCAAGCGACGTCGGCCTCGATGTGTTCCGTGGGCCGCGGGACTACGCGAAGGTCAAGGCCGACCTGAAGGCCGCGGGCTATAATGGCGAGAAGATCGTGGTGCTCGTGCCCACCAACTCGCTGGCGCAGAAGCCGCTCGGCGAGATCGCCGTTGATAGTCTGCGCAAGGCCGGCATGAACGTCGAATATGCCGGGCTCGATTTCGCCGTCATCTTGCAGCGCCAGCTCAAGAAGGAGCCGATCGGGCAGGGCGGCTGGAGCGCCGCGGTCGGCAATTGGCAGGGCATCGACTGGCGCAACCCGGCCGGCAACACCAACATCCGCGGCGAAGGCAAGGTCGCCGGCTGGTATGCGAGCGAGAAGATGAGGGTCTTGCGCAGCCAGTGGCTGGCGGCGTCCGAGCTCGCCGAGCAGCAGCGCATCTGCCGCACGATCCAGGCGGTCGCGTTCGAGGAAATCCCCTATATTCCGATCGGCCTGTACAAGCAGCCGACCGCCTATCGCAAAGCCATCACCGGCATTCTCGACGGCACCGCCGTGTTCTGGAACGTACGCCCCGCATGAGCACCACCGCAATCTTCGGCAGCTATGTGCTGTCACGCAAGGACGGCGCGCAGGACGTGTTGCGCGACCATTGGGTTCTGGTCGAAGGCAAAAAGATCGCCGCGGTCACGCGCGACAGACCGCAGGCGGACGAGGTTTATGACCGTCCCGGCCGCTTCGTCTTGCCGGGCCTGCTCAACCTGCACAATCACTGCTTCTCCGAAGCGGTGGCGCGCAGTCACACCGAGGACGGTAACGGTCGCAAGAACAACCAGAGCATCGTCTACACGGTGCTGCTGCCGCTGACCAAGCGCGGCGCTGATATTCTATCAGCAGAAGAGCGCATGGCCGTGGCGCGGCTCGGCATCCTTCAGCTCCTCAAGGGCGGCGCCACCACCGTAATGGAGCCGTTCCGCAACTCGATTCCTGAAATGTTCGATGCGGCGGAGGAGATGGGCATCCGCTTCTATGGCGCGCCCTATCTGTTCTCGACGTCGGACGCCAAGGCCGGTGCCGATGGTGTGGTCCGCTATTCCGGCGATGACGGCACTGCCGACATGGCGACCTGGAACGCGCTCTACCAGCGCTGGAACAATCGCGGCGATGGCCGCATCAGCCTCGCCATGAGCCCGCACGCGACCGACACCTGCGGCCCGGACCTGTTGAAGGCCTGCGCCACGCTGGCGCGCGAGCTCGGCGTACCCATCACGACGCACATGGCGCAGAGCCGTGCCGAGGTCGAGACCATCGGCAAGCGCTATGGCGGCCGTACGCCAGCGCAATATTTGGACTGGCTCGGGCTGCTGGCGCCGGACCTCATGGCCGCGCATTGCATGTTCAGTTCCGACGACGATCTCAAGCTGATGGCCGCGCGTGGCATGACCGTGCTGAATTGTCCGCGCGTGTTCGCGCGTGCCGGCGTCACCGCGGCCTTCAGCCGGTTTGCCGAGCACGGCGTGCGCACCGTGGTCGGCACCGACGGCTACAACATGGACCTGCTCGGCGAGCTCAATGCGGCGTCGCTGATATCCAAGATTACCTCGCAGCGTCCCGACGTCGCGAACTCGCCCGAGCTGATCGAGGCGAACACGGCGGTCGCCGCCGACGTCATCAAGCGGCCGGATCTCGGCCGGATCGAGCCGGGTGCCACCGCCGATCTCACGGTCGTCGATCTCACCCATCCGCATCTTCAGCCGCTGTTCGATCCGCGCCGCGCGCTGATCGCGCTCGCCAACCGCGCCAATATCGATCAGGTCATGGTCGACGGCCGCATGCTGGTCGATGAAGGACGCTATCTCGGCGCGGACGAAGCGGCGATCATGGCAGCAGGCACTGCCGCGATCGGGAAGATCTGGGATCTGCCGGAAGCGCAGGCCGCATTCAGCGGCTGAGAGCCGCTTCGTCGTCGAACGCGGCGAGCGACTTGCGCACGGTCTCGACGAGGTCGAGCGCCACCGGCGACGGGCTGCGTTGCGCCGGAAACACGGCGGAGAATTCAAAGTCGATGCGCGGGAGGAAGCGGCGCACGACGACGCCGCGGGTGGAAAATTCCTGCGCGGTGAAGGGATCGCAGATCGCGACGCCAAGCCCTGACGACACCATGCCGCACATGATCTCCGACAGCGTGGTCTCGACGCGCAGCACCCGGCGGACATCGTGGCGGTGAAAGACCTGATCGACGAGGTGCCGGCTCGACGTTCCCGCCGACAGCGAGATGAAGGTCTCGCCCTCGAAGTCGCGTGGCTCCAGCACGTCTTTCTCCGCGAGGCGATGACCGGCCGGCAACACCGCGACGCGCGCGGGTGCCGGCAGCTTTAGGCTCGGCAGGCCGGAATGTGCGATCGGCACCTCGGCAAAGCCGACGTCGCACTGATTGTTCAGCACCCAATCGACCACGATCGGAGAAATAACGCCGAAGAAGGCCAGGTTGAGGTTCGGCCGCTCCTTGAGGAAGTGACCCGTGAGCCGCGGCAAGTAGCCGTTCGACAGCGCCGGCAATGCTGCGATCCGCAGCGAGCCGGTGCGGCGGCCGCGGATTTCTTCGGCCGCCGCCGTAATGCGTTCGAGGCCGACAAAGGAGCGCTCGACCTCGGTATAAAGCGCCATCGCGGCGGCGGTTGGCACCAGGCCTGTGCCACGCCGCTCGAACAGCTCCATTTTCAGCAGCGCCTGCAGGTCGCGCAGCAGCCGGCTCACCGCGGGCTGCGTCACCACCATCAGCTTCGCCGCCTCGGTGACGCTGCCGGTCAGCATCGTCGCCCGGAAGGCCTCCACCTGCCGCGAATTGATCCGCGCCATCCCTTTTCCATTCATAACATTTTGACATGCAGACGGTGCCATTATTCATTGGACGATGGAAGTATAGGTTGCGATCTTTTTCATCAGAGCTGGAGCCAGCCCGCTTTTTCGGCAGATTGGAGGGGTTCAAACCTCCAGATCGCGCCAAATCCGCCGAACAGGGGCCGGAGCCCTGATTGGAAGCGGATTTGCGCGGAAGGAAATGCGGAAGGCGCTTTGGCCGGAGATTTGTCGGCACGTCACCTCATTCCGGTATTGGAGATCGGTCCACATGAAGACTTTTCGCCTTCTGACCGCGGTCAGCATCGCAGCGCTCATTGCCGCCCCGTCGGTCGCCTCGGCCCAGCAGAAAACGCTCTATGTCGCCGGCTATGGCGGCTCGTTCGAGAAAACGATCCGCGACGAGGTGATCCCGGCCTTCGAGAAGGAGAACGGTGTCAAGGTCGAGTACGTCGCCGGCAATTCCACCGACACGCTGGCCAAGCTCCAGGCGCAGAAGGGCAACCAGCAGATCGACGTCGCCATCGTCGACGACGGCCCGATGTACCAGGCGATCCAGCTCGGATTCTGCGGCAAGCTCGACGGCCTGCCGGCCGATCTCTACGACACAGCGCGCTTCAAGGACGATCGCGCGGTCGCGATCGGCATCGTCGCCACCGGACTGATGTACAACACCAAGGTGTTCGCGGAGAAAGGCTGGGCGCCCCCGACCTCGTGGAACGATCTGAAGGATACCAAATACGCCAAGCAGCTCGTGATCCCGCCGATCAACAACACCTATGGTCTCGAAGCGCTGGTGATGCTGTCGAAGATGAACGGCGGCGGCGAGACCAACGTCGATTCCGGCTTCAAGATCTTCAAGGAGCAGATCAATCCGAACGTGCTCGCCTATGAGCCGTCGCCGGGCAAGATGACCGAGCTGTTCCAGTCCGGCCAGGCCGTGATCGCGGTGTGGGGCACCGGCCGCGTGCAGAGCTTCGCCAACACCGGCTTTCCTGTCGACTTCGTCTATCCGAAGGAAGGCGCCGCGACGCTGCTGACGACCGCGTGCCCGATCACCAAGCCGAACGCCTCGCCGCTGGCCTCCAGCTTCGTCAAGATGCTGCTCGATCCCAAGATCCAGCTCGTGATGCTGAAGGACTACGGCTACGGCCCGGTGCTGAAGTCGCTGGTGATCCCGCCGGAGCTCGGCAAGATGGCGCCGATCGGCGAGCGCGCGGCAAAGCTCTATAATCCTGACTGGACCGTCATCAATGAGAAGCGCGAAGAGTGGACCAAGCGCTGGAATCGCGAGGTCGAGCGCTGATCTGAACGTTCGCGGAGACAGCGCATGGCCTATCTCGAGCTCGATCGGGTCGCCAAACAGTTCGGCGCACAGACTGTGGTCGATGACTTCAGTCTGTCGGTGGGGAAAGGAGAGTTCATCTCCTTTCTCGGCCCGTCCGGCTGCGGCAAGACCACGACCCTCCAGATGATCGCGGGTTTCCTCGACCCCACGCGCGGCGGGATCCGTCTGGAGGGCAAGGACCTGACCGCGATTCATCCGGCCAAGCGCGGGCTCGGCATCGTGTTCCAGAGCTACGCGCTGTTCCCGCACATGACCGCGGCGGAGAACGTCGCCTTCGGCCTGGAGATGCGTAACGTATCCCGCAACGAACGGGCCGAGCGCGTTCGCGCCGCGCTCGCGATGGTGGGCCTTGCCGGCTACGAGGACCGCCATCCCCGCCGCATGTCCGGAGGGCAGCAGCAGCGCGTGGCACTGGCGCGCGCGCTGGTGATCAAGCCGAGCGTGCTGCTGCTCGACGAGCCACTCTCGAATCTCGACGCCAAGCTGCGCGAGGGGATGCAGATCGAGCTGCGCCAGATCCAGCGCACCATCGGCACCACCACGATCCTGGTCACCCACGACCAGAACGAGGCGATGTCGCTGTCCGACCGCATCGTGGTGATGAGCCAGGGCAAGATCGAGCAGATCGGTACGCCGCAGGAAACTTACGAGAAGCCGGCCTCGGCCTTCGTCTCGCAGTTTTTGGGCAAGACCAACGATTTTGCCGCGACCATCGACCGGACGGTGACGCCGGCGCGACTCGTTGCCGGCTCTTGGAACGCGCCGGCGCCGGCAGGCCTTAATGGCCCCGTGACCGTCAGCATTCGCCCCGAACGGATCGGATTTGGCGATACCGGGCTCAGCGCAAAGATCGTCACGCGCATCTTCCAGGGCAATCACTGGCTGTTCCAGTGCGACAGCGAATGCGGCCCTGCGATCGTGATCCGCCAGAATGACGGGACGGCGCAGCCGGTCGAAGGCGAGGCCGTTCGCCTCGTCTGGCGGCCCGAGGACATGAGCGTGCGCGGTGGAGGCGGTGCATGAGCGTGGCTGCCGACGAGCGAAACGCGCGAGCGCCTTGGGCTCTGACAGCGCCCGCCTTGATGCTGTTCGTCGGCGTGCTCTTGATTCCGCTCGCGATGACGGTGATGCTGTCGTTCCACGATTGGGGCCAGTACAAGGGCATCGAGCCGGTCTTCATCCTCAAGAACTGGCACGAGATCGCGACCGATCCCTATTACGCCGAAATGTTCTGGCGGACGTTTCGCATCGCGATCCTGACCACGCTGCTCACCGCTTTGCTCGGCGCGCCCGAAGCTTACATCCTCAATCGCATGAGCGGGCGCTGGAAGAGTTTTTTCCTGCTGGTCATTCTCGGGCCGCTCTTGATCTCCGTGGTGGCGCGCACGCTCGGCTGGGCGTTGCTGTTCGGCGGCAACAACGGCCTTGTCAACAAGCTGCTGATGTCGGCAGGTGCAATTCGCTCGCCCATTCCCTTCATGTTCACCGAAACCGGCATGGTGGTTGCGCTCGCCCATGTGATGATGCCGTTCATGGTGCTGTCGGTGTGGGCGGCGCTCCAACGGCTCGATCCGCAAATCGAGAATGCCGCGATGTCGCTCGGTGCCGGTCCGGCCACCATCATCCGCCGCATCATCATGCCGCAGATCATGCCGGGTGTGCTGTCGGGCGCGATCATCGTGTTCTCGCTCTCGGCCAGCGCCTTCGCGACGCCTGCGATCATCGGCGGCCGCAGGCTGAAGGTCGCGGCGACGCTCGCCTATGACGAATTCCTCAACACGCTGAATTGGCCGTTAGGTGCTGCGGTCGCCACGCTTCTATTGGTGGCATTGGTCCTGATCGTCGTCGGCAGCAACGCGCTGATCGAGCGGCGCTATGCGGAGGTGTTCCGATGAGACGGAACGGTCCGCTCGCGCTGATCTTCCACGCCATCTTCGTCATCGTGATGGTGGCGCCGATCCTGGTGGTCTGCCTGGTTGCCTTCACGCCCGAAGGTTTCTTGTCGCTGCCGACCAACGGCTTCTCGCTGCGCTGGTTCAGGGCGATCGGCAATTATCCCGAGTTCATCCACGCCTTCTGGGTCAGTCTCGGGCTCGGCGCGCTGTCCTCGTTTGTCGCGCTGCTGTTCGCGGTGCCGGCCGCGCTCGCGATCGCGCGCCATCGTTTCCGCGGCCGCGACGCGCTGGCGGCGCTGTTCCTGTCGCCGTTGATGATCCCGCATGTCGTGCTCGGCATCGCCTTCCTGCGCTTCTTCACCTCGGCAGGTCTCGGCGGCAGCTTTGCGGCGCTGATCATCGCCCATGTCATCATCGTGTTTCCGTTCGCGCTGCGGCTGACGCTGGCGGCGGCGACCGGCATGGATCGCACGGTCGAGATGGCGGCGGTCTCGCTGGGCGCCGGCGGCTGGACGCTGTTCCGCCGCGTGACCTTGCCGCTGATCCTGCCCGGCGTCATCAGCGGCTGGGCGCTCGCCTTCATCCAGTCCTTCGACGATCTCACCATGACCGTCTTCCTCGCGGCACCGGGCACCGAGACGTTGCCGGTGCGCATGTTCCTTTATATCCAGGACAACATCGATCCGCTGGTGACGTCGGTCTCGGCCTGCGTGATCGCTGTGACCATGACCGCCCTCATTCTGCTCGATCGCTTCTACGGGCTCGACCGCGTGCTCGCCGGCAAGGGCGATACGGGGCGATAGGAGAACCCATGCGAACTGAATACGACGTCGCCGTCGTCGGCGGCGGACTACTCGGCTCCGCCATTGCCTGGGGCCTCGGCCGCCTCGGCAAGAAGGTGGCCGTGCTCGACGAAGGCGACATCACCAAGCGTGCCTCGCGCGCGAATTTTGCGCTGGTGTGGGTGCAGAGCAAGGGGCTGGGCATGCCCGCCTATACGGTCTGGACCGTGCAGGCGTCGCAGGCGTGGGGGCGGCTCGCGTCCGAGCTGAAGCAGCAGACCGGGCTCGATGTCTCGCTTCAGCAGAACGGCGGCTTCCATCTCACGCTTGGCGAGGACGAATTCGGCCAGCGCACCGAGCTGGTCATGCGCATGCACAACCAGACTGGTGCTGCCGATTACAAGATGGAGATGCTCTCCGCCTCCGAGGTGAAGAAGTCACTGCCGCTGATCGGGCCCGAAGTGTCCGGCGGCAGCTATTGTCCGCTCGACGGCCACGTCAATTCGCTGCGCACCTTCCGCGCCTTCCACACCGGCTTTAGGGCGTTCGGCATCGATTATTTTCCGGAGCGACCAGTCTCAGCGATCAGCAAGAGCGGCGGCGAGTTCAGTCTGACCACGCCGAAGGGCGAGCTGCGCGCCGCCAAAATCGTGCTCGCTGCCGGCAATGCCAACCAGACGCTGGCGCCGATGGTTGGCCTCTATGCGCCGATGGGCCCGACCCGCGGCCAGATCGTGGTGACGGAGCGCACCATGCCGTTCCTGCCGCATCCGCTGACGACGATCCGCCAGACCGACGAGGGCACGGTGATGATCGGCGACAGCAAGGAGGACGAGCTCGACGATCGCACGCTGAAGCATTCGATCAGCGCCGTGATGACCGATCGCGCGCAGCGGATGTTCCCGCATCTGTCGCGGCTCAACGTGGTCAGGAGCTGGGCCGGCATCCGCGTCATGCCGCAGGACGGCTTTCCGATCTACGACCAGTCGGAGACGCATCCCGGCGCCTTCGTCGCCTGTTGCCATTCCGGCGTGACGCTCGCCTCCAATCACGCCTTCGAGATCGCGCGCATGGTGGCGCAGGGCGCCCTCGAGCCCGAGCTGGTCGGCGCGTTCTCGGCCAGCCGTTTTGGCGCCGCCGCTGCTGCGAACAACAGCGGCTACTAGAGATATTGAAGGAGCCAGGATGTTCAAACGATCGGAACAGGACAAGCGTCCGCCGGTGCAGATTTTCGTCGACGGCGTCGCCATCGCCGCGCGCCAGGGAGACACTGTCGCTGCTGCACTGCTGGCCTCCGGCTGCGACGCGCGGCGATCCACCGCAGTGAGCGGCGCGCCGCGTCTTCCCTACTGCATGATGGGCGTGTGCTTCGACTGCCTCGTCACCATCGACGGCGTCGGCAACCGCCAGGGCTGCCTCGTGCCCGTCGCCGAGGGCATGCAGATCGAGATCCAGAAGGGCAAGCGGGAGATCGGGAAATGACTGTGGCTCCCAAGCGCGAAGAGTACGACGTCGTGGTGATCGGCGCCGGGCCTGCCGGCCTCGCCGCCGCCGCGACATCGGCCGAAGCCGGTCTGTCGACGCTGATGCTTGACGAGAATATCGGCCCGGGTGGCCAGGTGTTCCGCGCCATCTCGTCGACGCCGGTGACGGATCGCAATCAGCTCGGCGCGGACTATTGGGTTGGTGCTGATCTCGTGCAGTCGCTGCGGGCGAGCAATGCGGAAGTCATCCACCGTGCGACGGTCTGGAGCCTCGATCGCAATCTCGATATCGCGGTCTCCATCGGTGGTGCTTCGGCGTTCGTCAAGGCGAAGCGCGTGATCCTAGCCACTGGCGCGCTGGAGCGGCCGTTTCCGATTCCCGGCTGGACCTTGCCGGGCGTGATGACCGCGGGCGCGGCACAAACGATGCTGAAGTCGTCGGCGCTGGTGCCGGATGGGCGCACGGTGATCGCGGGGCAGGGGCCGCTGCTCTGGCTGCTCGCCGCGCAGATCTTGCGCCTCGGCGGCCGCATCGACCGCATCCTCGACACCACCGAGCGCGGCAATTATTTCGCAGCTCTCCCGCATGCCTTCGCGTTCCTGACCTCGCCCTATTTCGCCAAGGGCCTGTCGATGATGCGCGAGGTGAAGGCCAAGGTGCAGGTCGTCTCCGGCGTCACCGAGCTCTCAGCGTCCGGTGACGGCCAGCTCGCAAGCGTAAGCTATGTCGCCGGCGGCAAGCGCGAGACCATCCCCGCCGATCTGTTGCTGTTGCATCAAGGCGTCGTGCCCAACGTCAATCTGGCGATGTCCGCGGGCGTCGAGCATCGCTGGGACGATCTGCAATTGTGCTGGTCGCCTGTGCTCGATGCCAGCGGCAACTCGTCGGTCGCCGGCATTGCGATCGCCGGTGACGGCGCCGGCATTGGCGGCGCCAATGCGGCCGTGGTCCGCGGCCGCATCGCGGCGCGCGCGGCGGTAGAGGCGCTGGCGCCCGCGACTGCTGCGAAGCTGCCCGCGATGGCGACGCTCCGCGCCGATCTCGCCAAGGCCGAGCGCGGCCGCGTTTTCCTCGATACGCTGTTCCGCCCCGCGCGACAGTTCCGCATTCCCTCGGGTGACACCATCGTCTGCCGCTGCGAGGAGGTCACCGCCAAGGACGTTCTCGATTCCGTCGCGATCGGCGCGACCGGGCCGAACCAGCTCAAGGCCTATCGCCGCACCGGCATGGGCCCGTGCCAGGGCCGGCTCTGCGGCCTCACCGTCACCGAGCTGATGGCGCAGGCGCGCGGCAAGACTCCGCAGGAGATTGGCTATTACCGGCTGCGTGCGCCGGTCAAGCCGATCACGCTGGCCGAGCTCGCCGCCGTGCCGAAGAGCGAGGACGACGTCAAGGCGGTGGTGCGCGGATGACCACAAACGTGGATGCGATCGTCGTCGGCGGCGGCATCCACGGATGCTCGACCGCGCTGCATCTGTGCCTCGCCGGCCTGAAGCCGGTGCTGATCGAGAAGGACTATGCCGGCCGGCACGCTTCAGGGGTCAACGCCGGTGGTGTCCGCCAGCTCGCGCGGCATATTCCGGAGATCCCGCTGTCGATCCGCTCGATGGGAATCTGGGAGAAGATTTCAGATCTGCTCGACGACGATTGCAGTTTTGAGAGCTACGGCCAGGTGCTGGTCGCCGAGAACGAGGAGGAGCTCGCGGTCTGCCGTGCGCGCGTGGCCGAGCTCAATGCGCTCGGCTTCACCCATGAAGAGTTGATCGATGCGACTGAACTGCGGCGTCTCGTGCCTGCGGTCGCGGAGACCTGTCCCGGCGGCGTGGTCTCGCGCCGCGACGGCGCGGCTAATCCGGCACAGACGACGACGGCATTCCGCCGCAAGGCCGGGCAGCTCGGCGCGACCGTGCGCGAGGGCGTGGCTGCCTCCAACATCCGCTACAACGATGGCCTCTGGCATGTCGATGTCGGCTCCGACACCTACGCCGCGCCGGTGCTCGTCAACGCCGCCGGCGCCTGGGCCGGCAAGATCGCAGCCACGCTCGGCGAGCCCGTTCCGGTCGAGACCGTCGCGCCGATGCTGATGATCACTTCGCGCGTGCCGCACTTCATCGACCCCGTCGTGATCCTGCGCGGCCGAAAACTCTCCTTCAAGCAGTTCTCCAACGGCACCGTCCTGATCGGCGGCGGCCATCTGGCAACGCCGTACCAGGATCGCAACGAGACCGTGCTGGACTGGAAGAGCCTTGCCATCAGCGCGCGCACCGTGTTCGAGCTGTTCCCGGTCATGCGCAGCGCCACCATCGTCCGTGCCTGGGCCGGCATCGAGGCGAAGATGAAGGACGATATTCCCGTGTTCGGGCCGAGCAGCCGCCATAAGGGCCTCTATCACCAGTTCGGCTTCTCTCTGCACGGCTTCCAGCTCGGCCCCGGCGCCGGCGCGGTCATGGCGGAGCTGATCGTCAACGGCGGCAGCCAGACCCGGATCAGCGAGCTCGGCATCGACCGCTTCCATCCCTCCACGCTCTGACAATAAGAGGACATCATGAGCATCACCCGCAGCATCCGCACGCCCATCATGCACCGCGCCGTCGAGGCCAACGGCTTCGTCTTCCTCGGCGGCACCATCGCCGACGACACCTCGGTCTCGATGGGCGAGCAGACGCGCAACATTCTCGGCAAGATCGCCGGCTATCTGAAGGAGGCCGGCACCGACAAGTCGCGCGTGGTCAGCGCCTCGATCTTCGTCACGGATCTCTCCAAGAAGAAGGAGATGGACGCGGCCTGGACCGAGTTCTTCGGCGACAATCTGCCGACCCGCGCCACCGTCGGCGTCGCCGACCTCGGCGGCAGTGCGCTGATCGAGGTGGTGGTCACCGCGCTCAAGGGCTGATTGCGATAGGCCGAAGGGACGTCGGCGCATTGGGCGCCCTCGTCCTTTCGCGTCGTGCCTTGATCTCGCCCCTCGATGGGACTACTTAGAAAGTTCCTCAATCAGGATATTCGCAGCCATGGATTTCACCCCGACCGCAAAGCCCATCCGCCTTGCTCACGGGGAATTCCATGCCTGCATCGATCATCCTGTCGAACCTGTCGCTGTCCACGCCTGACGGCCGTTCTCTTCTTTCAAACATCGATCTGACATTTCCGGCCGAGCGGACCGGTCTCGTCGGCCGTAACGGCGTCGGGAAAACCACGCTGCTTGCGTCGATGTCAGGGGACCATGTTCCCCAGTCCGGTCGCGTTCTGATCAACGGGACCATCGGCCTGCTGCGCCAGGACGTGCAATCGCCCGCAGGCGTGACGGTGGCCGATCTGTTCGGTGCACGGCCCGCACTGGAGCTGCTGCGCCGCGCTGAGCGGGGCGATGCCTCGGCTGACGACATCGCCGCGATCGACTGGACGCTCGAAACGCGGCTGGAGACCGCGCTGGCACGTCTCGGGTTCGATCCCGCTCCCGATACGGAGCTGTCTTGTCTCTCCGGCGGCCAGATCACGCGGGTGCGTCTCGCCGCCTTGATCTTCGCCCAGCCGGACTTCCTGCTGCTGGACGAGCCCACCAACAATCTCGACCAGGACGGCCGCAAGGCCGTGACCGATCTCCTCGCCGCTTGGCGCGGCGGTGCGATCGTCGTCAGCCATGACCGGGGCTTGCTCGAGACCATGGATGCGATCGTCGAGCTGACGTCGCTCGGCGCCACGCGATACGGCGGCAATTGGAGCAGTTATCGCGCGCAGAAGGCCGTCGAGCTCGCGGCCGTCAGGCACGACCTCGCGCATGCCGAAAAGCGCCTGACCGAGATCGACGGCAAGGCGCAGGAGGCCACGGAGAAGAAAGCACGCAAGGACAGCGGCGGCCGGAAGAAGCGCGCCAAGGGCGACATGCCGCGGATCCTGGCCGGCGCGCGCAAGGATCGCAGCGAGGACACGGGTGGAAAAACTGCGCAGATCGCCGAAAGGCGGCGCGCGGAAGCGCGCGAGGCCGTCGACACGGCGCGCCGCCGCGTCGAGATTCTTCAGCCACTGACGGTGAAACTGCCCGCGTCCGGCCTGCCGGCGGGCAGGGAGGTGCTTTGGCTCGATAGGGTCAGTGCCGGCTATCAGCCGGCGCAGCCCGTCCTGTGCGATCTATCGTTCGCGATCGTCGGGCCGGAACGGGTGGCCCTTGTCGGACCGAACGGCTCCGGCAAGACCACGCTGCTGAAACTCATCGCCGGCGAGTTGCGCCCGCTCTCGGGCACCGTGCGGGTCAGGCCGGACTTCGCGCTGTTCGACCAGAAGGTCAGCCTGCTCGATCCCGCGCTCTCCATCCTGGACAATTTTGCGCGTCTCAATCCGAAGGAGGGTGCGAATGAATGCCATGCCGCGCTGGCGCGCTTCATGTTTCGCGCCGATGCTGCCTTGCAGATCGTCGGAAGCCTGAGCGGCGGACAGATGTTTCGTGCCGGCCTGGCCTGTGTGCTGGGCGGACCTGCGCCGCCATCCCTGCTGATCCTGGACGAGCCGACCAATCATCTCGACATCGATTCCATCGAAGCGGTCGAAGCGGGCTTGCGGGCCTATGACGGTGCGCTGCTCGTCGTCAGTCACGACGAGGCGTTCTTGCAGGCGGTCGGGATCATGCGGCGGATCGAGCTGGCCGGCGAGGTTGCGCACGTCAAAGGCGGGATCGTCTGATCCCGCCTTGCGGTTTCTGCCTGGCTCTGATTTTCAAAAACCCGACGCCCTGCCCCCAGCGCGTCGGGTGGAATGAATGACTATCAATCCGTGATCCCAACGCTGACGTTGTGACGCGTGCCGCGCCGATTTACCACTCCGGGAAACTACCGCGTTGGAACCTGCCGTCGACCTGAGAGCCTCACGCGTTGCCGCCCGGTTCCAGCGCCTCGCCCATCTCCAGCGGATGGGCCATGGTCACGTGCAGCGCCTCGCGGTCGAGCTCGCCCTCGGAGATGCTGATGACGACGCAGGCAACGCCGTTGCCGATCAGGTTGGTCAGCGCGCGGCATTCGCTCATGAACTTGTCGATGCCGACCAGGATCGCGATCGACTGGATCGGAATGTCAGGCACGATCGACAACGTCGCGGCGAGCGTGATGAAGCCGGCGCCGGTCACACCCGAGGCGCCCTTCGAGGTGATCATGGCGATGCCGAGGATGCCGAGCTCCTGCCAGATGGTCAGATGGGTGTTGGTCGCCTGCGCCAGAAACAGCGTCGCCAGCGTCATGTAGATGTTGGTGCCGTCGAGGTTGAAGCTGTAGCCGGTCGGGATGACGAGGCCGACCACCGAGCGCGAGGCGCCGAGATGCTCCATCTTCTGGATCATTTGCGGCAGCACCGTCTCCGACGACGAGGTGCCGAGCACGATCAGAAGCTCGTCCTTGATGTAGGCGATGAAGCGCAGGATCGAGAAGCCGGCGAGCCGTGCGATTGCGCCGAGCACGACCAGCACGAACAGCATGCTGGTCAGATAGAACGTGCCGATCAAGGCCGCGAGGTTGAGCAGCGAGCCGAGGCCGTAGGCACCGACCGTGAACGCCATCGCGCCGAAGGCGCCGATCGGCGCCACGCGGACGATGATGCGGATGATGCCGAAGAACATCTTTGCGGCCTTGTCGATGGCTTCCGCAATCGGCTCACCGGCCTTGCCGAGGAACGCGATGGCGAAGCCCGACAGGATCGAGATCAGCAGCACCTGCAAGAGATCGCCGCGCGCGATCGCACCCACATAGCTGTCGGGAATGATCGCCATCAGATGGGCGACGATGCCCTCTTCCTTGGCCTTGGTGACATAGGTCGCGACCGACTTCGGATCGATCGTGGCGGGATCGATGTTGAAGCCATGCCCCGGCTGGAGGATCTCGCCGACCAGGAGGCCGACGGCGAGCGCGACGGTCGAGACCGTCTCGAAATAGATCAGCGACTTCAGCCCGACCCGGCCGACGCGCTTGAGGTCACCCATCGAGGAGATGCCGTGCACCACGGTGCAGAAGATGACAGGCGCGATCATCATCTTGATCAGCGCGATGAAACCGTCGCCGAGCGGCTTTAAGGCCTTGCCGAGATCGGGATAGAAATAGCCGATCAGCACCCCGAGCGCGATCGCGATCAACACCTGGACATAGAGGATCTTGTACCAGGGCTGATGCCGGCGATGGATGGCTGGCTGGATCGCGATCTGTGTCATAGTGTGAGCCCCGGAACGCACTGATCTTGCAGGATTCGGATCAAGATTTGAATCTTGCATGAGTTGCATCATGTGATGGTCGCCGCAGAAGCGACAATCACATTTTTGTCGGATCGCACGAAGATCGATCGTTGCACCGCAACTGGGGGGAACATGACGACGGCAACCAACTCCGACCAGCGAGCGCAAGGCTATTTTCCGCGTTGGACGCTGAGGACTTCGGGCGTGATCATGCCGGAGGAACGGCTGTCATGGGGCCAGACCGTCGTCTCCGGTCTTCAGCATTGCGTCGCCATGTCGGGTTCAACGATCATCGCACCGCTGCTGATGGGGTTCGATCCCAATGTTGCAGTCCTGTTCTCCGGCATCGGCACGCTGATCTTTTTCGTCATCGTCGCCGGGCGCGTGCCGAGCTATCTCGGCTCGAGCTTCGCGTTCATCGCCGTCGTCATTGCCGCCACCGGCTATGCCGGGCAAGGGCCGAATCCCAACCTGTCGGTTGCGCTCGGCGGCATCGTCGGCGCCGGCGTGCTCTACGGCGTGATCGCGCTGATTGTGATGTGGTCCGGTGTCGGCTGGGTCGAGCGCCTGATGCCGCCGGCCGTCACCGGCGCTGTGGTCGCCGCGATCGGCCTCAACCTCGCGCCCGTGGCGGTCAAGGCGGTGAGTGCCAACACGTTCGACACCGGGATCGGGCTCGCGACGGTTCTGATCATCGGCGTGGTGGCGGTGGCCGCGCCAGGCCTGTGGCGCCGCCTGCCGATCATTCTCGGCGCGATCGGCGGATATCTTTTGTATCTGCTGTTTGCGAATGGCCTCGGCTTCGGTAAGCCGATCGACTTCGCGCAACTCTCGGCCGCGCCGTGGATTGGCCTGCCGAGCTTCACCACGCCGAGCTTCCAGGTGGATGCGATTTTCCTGATTGCGCCGGTTGCGGTCATTCTCGTCGCCGAGAACCTCGGTCACATCAAGGCCGTCGGCGCCATGACGGGCCGGAGCCTCGATGCCTATCTCGGCCGCGCTTTGTTCGCCGACAGCCTCGCGACCATCGTGGCTGCCTGCGGCGGCGGCACCGGCGTTACCACCTATGCCGAGAACATCGGCGTCATGGCGGCGACCAAGGTCTATTCGACCTTGCTGTTCGCGTTCGCAGCCGCGGTGTCGGTCCTGCTCGGCTTCTCGCCGAAATTCGGCGCGCTGATCCTGTCGATCCCGGGTCCCGTCATCGGCGGTCTCTCGATCGTATTGTTCGGATTGATCGCGGCGATGGCTGGCCGGATCTGGGTCGAGAACAAGGTCGACTTCGCCGATCCTGCCAACCTGATCACCGTCGCCGTGGCGCTGACCGCAGGAGCGGGCGATCTAACGCTGAAATTCGGCGCCTTCACGATCGGAGGGATCGGCACCGCAACCTTTGGCGCCATCATCCTGTATCAGATCCTGACCTCGCCGCTCGCCCGGCGCGCCGAGTGAATCGCAGCGATGCACTAAGGCATGGAACAAAAAGCCGGTTCCATCGATGATCAGCCATCTCCGGAGAGAACTCATGCCACAAACCATTCGCTCGACTTCGTTTCACTCGCGCCTCGTGGGCCAATACGCGCTGGTGACCGGCGCTTCACAAGGCATCGGCCGCGCCGTCGCCATCCGGCTCGCACAGGAGGGCGCGACCGTCGCCATCAATTATTTCGATCACCCCGAAAGGGCCGAAGAGACGCTCGCACTCGTGCGGACGGCATCGAGCGATCGCGGCCATGGCAGGCTCGATCATGCCATGGTCAAGGCCGATGTCAGCAATGAGCAGGAGGTTGCCGCGATGTTTGAGACCGTCCTGGCGCGCTGGAAGCGCCTCGACTGTCTGGTCAACAATGCCGGCTTCCAGCGGGAGTCACCGAGCGAGGCGCTCGACATCGAGACCTATCGGCGCATCATCGACGTCAATCTCAATGGTGCCGTGCTCTGCGCCCAGAAGGCGCTCGCCCATTTCGTCGCGCGCGGCGGTGGCGGCAGCATCATCAACTGCTCGAGTGTCCACCAGATCATTCCCAAGCCCGGCTATCTCGCCTATTCGATCAGCAAGGGCGGCATGGCCAATCTGACGCGTACGCTGGCGCTGGAATTCGCCGGCCGGGGCATTCGCGTCAATGCGGTCGGGCCCGGGGCGATCGACACGCCGATCAACGCGGCCTGGACCGGTGATCCCGAAAAGCGCGGCGTCGTCACCAGCCACATTCCCATGGGCCGCGTCGGCACGCCGGAAGAGATCGCCGCCGTGTTCGCGTTCCTCGCCTCTGATGATGCCAGTTACATCACCGGGCAGACCCTCTACGCCTGCGGAGGCCTGACGCTGTTCCCCGAGTTCCGCGATAACTGGGCCAGCTAAGCCTGCGACGCGTCGCGATGCAATCCAGCAACAGTCGGAAAAAACCGGGCCGCCAGCGCGGCATGCGGGGGCGAACTCAACCGAAAGGTTGATGTCCGCGTCTGTCGCCTGCCGCACATTCCCGGCGGCTCGGAGATCTGTTTGCGATGAGACTGCGATGGTGGGGCGCGGGCCTTGGAGGTTTGACTATTGGGCTCCTGGCACTGGGGGCGGTCGCGACCTTTGCGCAGCAGACGCCTCCGCAGCCGCATCAGGCGCCACCACAGCAGCCGCAAGCGAGCCCCAAGCCGGCCAACATCGACCGCAACGGCGTGCTGATGCTGATCCGTTCGACGCTGCTCGCACTCGATCACGCCAACAGAACCGGCAATTACACCGTGCTGCGCGATCTCGGCGCGCCTGGTTTCCAGGTCAACACCGCCGCAAGGCTCGCCGAAATATTCGCCAAGCAGCGGAGCGACAAGATCGATCTCTCCGGCGTTGCCGTCATCGATCCGCAATTGTCGCTGTTGCCGCAGATCGAGTCGAGCGGTCTGCTGCACATGGCCGGATTTTTCCCGTCGGTGCCTTCGCAGGTGAATTTCGAGCTGCTTTTCGCGCCGGTCGAAGGACAATGGCGCGTGTTCGGCGTGTCGCTGTCCGTTGGCCAGTCCGCACCGGTGGCGCCCGCCACGCCCGAGCCTCCGGCCGGCAAGGCTGTCGTCTCGCAGAAACAATCAGCGCCGCCGAAGCCAGGCGTGCCTGCAAAACCGCCGGCGCAGTCTGCAACGCAATGACCGGGTGATATCGCCGATGCGGCTGAATCATTGAAGGCGCGAATGCCAAATGTGCTGTTCGAAATGTTCGAGAGCCGGCCGTGACGTCTGAAGCCGCTTTGCTGTCAGAGCTGATCGGCCTCGTCTACGATGCCGCGCTCGATCCCACCCTGTGGCCGCGTGCATTGGAGCAGGCTTGCCTGTTCGTGGGCGGCTCCTCCGGCGCCCTGTTCTGGCACGATGCGGCCACGGAGCATTCCGCGGCGCTGCATATGTTCAACGAGGATCCGCACTTCACTCAGCTCTATTTCGATAAGTATCTTCCCTTCAATCCCTGTTTTCCAGCCGGCGCCTTCATCGAGGCCGGTGTCGTGTGGGGATCCACTGACCTCATTCCTTTCGAGGAAATCGTGGAGACGCGTTTCTACGCCGAGTGGATGAAGCCGCAGGGCATCATCGATGCTCTCGGCGCGAACCTCGAGAAGAGTGCGACGAGCGCCTCGGTCCTTGCCGTCCGGATGCACGAGACGGACGGCCTCGCCGATGCCGATGATCGCCGTCGGCTTGGGCTGATCGTTCCGCATTTCCAGCGCGCGGTCTCGATCGGACGATTGTTCGACCAGAGCAAAACGGCGCAGGCGGTTCTGACCCAGGCGCTCGACAATGTCTCGGCTGCCGTGTTCCTGGTCGGTCCCAACGGACGCCTCGTCTTCTCCAACGTGCCCGGACGGGCGATGCTGGACGAGGCCGCGCTGCTCACCGAAAGAAATGGAATATTGGTCGCTGCCGCGCCCGATGCGCAGCGCGCGTTGCGTGAGGCGCTCGTGGCCGCCGAGAATGGCAATGCGGCGGCCGACAGCGGCGGCCCGATTCCGCTCGCGACCTCGCAAGGCCGCTGGTTCGCCAGCGTGCTGCCGCTGACCTCCGGCGACCGTCAGCGCACCGGCGCGCTGCATTCCGCCGTGGCCGCGGTCTTCGTCCGCAGGAGCTCGCCCGCAAGTCCGCCGCCGCTGGAGGCGCTGGCCAAGCTGTACAAGCTCACGGCGAGCGAAATTCGGGTGATCGACGCCGTCATGAAGGTCAGCGGAGTGAAGGCGCTGGCCGAGGCTCTCGGGCTGACACAGGCCACCGTCAAGACGCATCTCCACAACGTCTTCCGCAAGACCGGCACGGCGCGGCAGAGTGAGCTCGTGAAGCTGATCGCCGGGTTCGAGCCCTCGCAGCGGCCCTGATCTGGCAAAACCGGCCGGCGCAGACTACATCTGCGCCATGGCAAATCCTCCGCTGGCAAACCAACCGCTCCGGGATTTCGTCGGCCGCCACGACAATCTGTTCGTGCTGACCGGCGCCGGCTGCAGCACCAATTCGGGCATTCCCGATTATCGCGACAACCACGGCAACTGGAAGCGGACCCAACCCGTCAATTTCCAGGCCTTCATGTCGGACGAGCCTACGCGTCAGCGCTATTGGGCGCGCAGCCTGATCGGCTGGCGGCGTTTCGGCCAGGCGAGGCCGAACGATGCCCATCATGCGCTGGCCCGGCTCGAGGAGAGCGGCCGTTGCGGGATGCTGCTGACCCAGAACGTCGACCGGCTGCATCAATCCGCCGGCCACCGGCAGGTGATCGATTTGCACGGAAGGCTCGATCTGGTCCGTTGCATGGGCTGCGGCGCCAAGACACCGCGCAACGAATTCCAGAACGCGCTCGGCCGCGCCAATGCGGAATGGCTGACACTCGATGCTGCGGATGCGCCCGACGGCGACGCCGATCTCGAGCACTCCGACTTTTCGTCGTTCAAGGTGCCTCCTTGCGAAGCCTGCGGCGGTCTCCTCAAGCCCGACGTCGTGTTCTTCGGCGAGAACGTTCCGCGCGATGTCGTCGCCGCTGCGCAGGATCATCTGGCGCAGGCCGACGCCATGCTGATCGTCGGCTCCTCGCTGATGGTCTATTCCGGTTTCCGCTTCGTCCAGGCTGCGGCGCAACGGCAAATCCCGATCGCCGCGGTCAATCTCGGACGCACCCGCGCCGACGACCTCCTGACGCTCAAGGTCGAGGAGCGCTGTGAAGCCGCGCTTGCATTCCTGCTCTGATCGGGCGCGACGCGAACACGTCTTGCCTATTGCATAGGTGCCAAGCAGAATAGCCGGGCGCGGCGTGATCCATGTCGTCCATGGCATGGAAATTGCTGCGTTTTCGACCGCAGTCTTGACGATCAGCACGGAGAATTTGGAATGCTTGAGGGAGCCGAAGTGCGGCTTGCCGTGGATATCGGTGGCACGTTCACCGACATCGTGCTGGACGTGGGCGAGGTGCGCAAAACCCGCAAGGTGCTGACGACGCCGCAGCGGCCCGAGCAGGCGGTGCTGGACGGCATGCGTCTCATTCTCACCGACGCGCGCGCACATATCAGCGACATCGACGTCTTCATTCACGGCACGACGCTGGCGACCAACGCCATCATCGAGCGCCGCGGCGCCAAGACCGCGCTGATCGCGACGGACGGCTTTCGCGATGTGCTCGATATCGGCACCGAGAGCCGCTACGACCAGTACGATCTCGCCATCGACAAGCCGAGGCCGCTGGCGCCGCGGTCGCTGCGCTTCACCGTGCCCGAGCGCATCGACGCGCACGGTGCCGTTCGTCTCCCGCTGGATGAGGCGGCCGTGCGTTCACTCGCGCCGAAATTGCGTGAATTGAAGGTCGAGAGCGTCGCGATCGCCTTCCTGCATTCCTATGCCAATCCCGAGCACGAACGCCGCGCCGCCGCGATCCTCGGTGAGGAGATGCCCGGCATCTCCGTCACATTGTCCTCGGCGGTGTGTCCGGAGATCCGCGAATACGAGCGCACCTCCACTGCGGTCGCCAACGCCTATGTGCAACCCCTGATCGACGGTTATCTCGCCCGCATGGCGGATGCCTTGCAGGTCGAACAGTTCCGCGGCGCGATCTATCTCGTCACCTCCGGCGGCGGCGTCACCTCGATCGAGACGGCGCGGCGTTTTCCGGTGCGTCTCGTCGAGTCCGGTCCCGCCGGCGGTGCGATCTTCTCGGCACAGATCGCAGCGCGGCTCGGCGAGAGCAAGGTGCTCTCCTTCGACATGGGCGGCACCACCGCAAAAATCTGCCTGATCGAAAAATACCAACCCGAAACCTCGCGCGTGTTCGAGGTCGATCGCGCCGCGCGCTTCCTCAAGGGTTCCGGCCTGCCGGTCCGCATCCCCGTGATCGAGATGGTCGAGATCGGCGCCGGCGGCGGCTCGATCGCCCATATCGACGCGATGAAGCGCGTCACGGTCGGCCCGGAGAGTGCCTCGTCGGAGCCGGGACCGGCCTGCTACGGCCGCGGTGGCCAGCGTCCGGCGGTGACGGATGCGGATGTCGCACTCGGCATGATCGATCCCGACGCCTTTGCTGGCGGTACAATCAAGCTGAATCCGGAGCTATCGAAGAAGGCTCTTTTGAGCAGCATCGGTGAGCCGCTCGGCCTGTCGGCGGAGACTGCGGCCTATGCCGTGCACGAGGTCGTCTGCGAGAACATGGCGAGCGCGGCGCGCGTGCACGCGGTCGAGCGCGGCGAGATCGTCGGCCAGCACACGCTGATCGCGTTCGGCGGCGCCGCGCCGCTGCATGCGGCGCGTGTCGCCGAGAAGATCGGTGTCTCCAGGGTCATCGTGCCCTCGAATGCCGGCGTCGGCTCGGCGGTCGGATTCCTCGCAGCTCCCATCGCCTATGAGCTGGTGCGTAGCCGCCATGTGCGGCTCGATGATTTCGACACCGAGGCGGTCTCCGATCTCTTGCAGGAGATGGTGACCGAGGCGCGCGCGCTGGTCGAGCCCGGCGCAGCCGGTGCACCGGTGCGCGAGCGCCGCGCGGCCTTCATGCGCTATGTCGGCCAGGGCCATGAGATCTCGGTCGAGCTGCCGAACCGGCGGCTGACATCGACCGATCTCGCCGGCCTGCGCCAGAAGTTCGAGGCAGATTACTCCGCGTTGTTCGAGCGATCGATTCCGGGGGCCGCGATCGAGGTGCTGAGCTGGTCGGTGCTCGCGACCACCGATGCGCGTAATCCATCCACCGTCGCGGCCGTCGCGCGCACGCCGGCAGGCAAGGCGTCCGGCAGCCGAAAGTTCTTCGACGGCCGGGCGGGCGAGGTGATCGAGATCCCGCTCTATCGCCGAGAGGACATGGCGCCGGGCGCGACCATTGCGGGGCCCGCCGTGATCGCCGAGGACGAAACCTCGACCTTCGTCTCCACCAGTTTTGACGCGCATATCGACGGTGCCGGCAGCATCGTCATGGAACGGAAGGCGGCCTGATCATGAGCAAGGCAAATGGCGCGAGCCTGATCGACCTTCAGATCATGTGGCACCGGCTGATCGCCGTGGTCGAGGAGCAGGCGCAGGTGCTGCTCCGCACCGCCTTCAGCCCGATCGTGCGCGAATGCGGTGATCTCTCGGCCGGCGTGTTCGACCTCAAGGGGCGGATGCTGGCGCAGGCAGTGACCGGCACGCCCGGTCACGTCAACTCGATGGCGGAATCGGTCAAGCACTTCATCGCCCACTTTCCGATCGAGACGATGAAAGAGGGCGACGCCTTCATCACCAACGATCCCTGGATGGGCACCGGCCATCTCAACGATTTCGTCGTCACCACGCCCTGCTTCAAGGACGGCAAGCCGGTCGCATTGTTCTCCTGCACCAGCCATCTCATGGACATCGGCGGCATCGGCTTCGGCCCTGACGCCACCGACGTGTTCATGGAGGGACTCTACATCCCCATGCTGAAGCTGATCGACCAGGGCGTCGTCAACGAGACGCTGATGGCGATGATCCGCACCAACACGCGGCTGCCGATCGACACCGAGGGCGACACCTATTCGCTCGCCGGCTGCAACGACGTCGGCTGCGAGCGCCTGGTCGAGATGATGACCGAGTTCGGCATCGACACGCTCGACGAGCTCGGCGATTACGTCTGCGACCGCTCGCGCGAGGCTGTGCTCGCCGAGATCGCAAAGCTGCCGAAGGGAAGCTGGCACAACACCATGGTGGTTGACGGCTATGACGCGCCGGTGACGCTGGCGGCGACGCTGACGATCTCGGACGAAGGCATTCACGTCGATTTCGACGGCACCTCGGCCGCCTCGAAGTTCGGCATCAACGTGCCTCTGTCCTACACCACGGCCTACACCGTGTTCGGCCTCGGCTGCGTCGTCGCCTCGCAGATCCCGAACAATGCCGGCTCACTCTCGCCGCTGACGGTCTCGGCGCCTGCAGGCGCGATCCTGAATGCGCCGAAGCCGGCGCCGGTCGCCTCGCGCCACATCATCGGCCAGATGCTGCCCGACGTCGTGTTCGGCTGCCTGCGCCAGATCATTCCCGAACGGGTGCCCGCGGAAGGCACCTCGTGCCTGTGGAATCTCAACGTGCGCGGACAAACCCGCTCCGGCGTCGGCGGCAATTACGGATTCTCGATGGCGGTGACGTCGAATGGCGGCACCGGCGCGCGCTTCGGCAAGGACGGCCTGTCGGCGACCGCCTATCCCAGCGGCGTGCGCGGCACGCCGGTGGAGATCGCGGAGACGCAGACGCCGCTGATCTTCTGGCGCAAGGAGCTGCGTCCGGATTCCGGCGGGGCAGGGCGCACCCGCGGCGGCCTCGGCCAGATCATCGAGGTCGGCAGCGGCGTCGATGCGCCGTTCGACATCCTGGCGGCGTTCGACCGCATCGACCATCCGCCGCGCGGACGCGACGGTGGCCAGAACGGCGAGGCCGGCTATGTCGGGCTGAAGTCCGGCAAGAAGCTGCGTGGAAAAGGCTTTCAGCAGGTGCCGCCGGACGACCGGCTCGTGGTCCTCACGCCCGGCGGTGCTGGCATCGGCGCTCCCACGGAGCGCGATCGCGCGGCCGTCAATGACGACATCGAAAGCGGCCTCGTGTCTTCAGACAATGCGGTTGCAGTTTATGGATACACGCGGTGACGCATCAGGCGATGCGCGCGTCGTGAACGGAGGGGCTCGATGATCACGCGACGGAACTTCACTGCGGGCGCAGCGACGCTGCTCGCCGCTGGCCACATCTCGACCCGCGCGCGGGCCGCGACGGTCAGCTGGGACATGTCGACGGTGTGGCCCGACGGCAATTTCCACACCCAGAACGCGATGGCCTTTGCCGAAGAGGTGAAGAAGCAGAGCAACGGCGGCGTCGCGATCACCGTGAAGGCCGGCGGCCAGCTCGGCTTCAAGGGCCCCGAGCACCTCCGCGCCGTACGCGACGGCCTCGTGCCGCTCGCCGACGTGCTCAACATCCAGCAAATCGGCGACGAGCCCTTCATGGGCGTCGAGAGCATCCCGTTCCTGTGCGGCTCGATGGACGAGTTGAAGGTGCTGCACAAATATGTACGGCCCGAATACGAGAAGGTCGCCGCGCGCAACAACCAGAAGATCCTCTACATCGTGCCGTGGCCGACGCAATATCTGCATCTCAAGGTCAAGGTCGCCGACGTCGAGGGCCTCAAGAACATCAAGATCCGCGTGCCCGACAAGAACGCCGTCGACATGCTGGCGGTGGTCGGCATGGCGCCGGTGATGATCCCGTGGGGCGAGACCATTCCGGCGCTCGCCTCCGGCGCGGTCTCCGGCGTCTCCACCTCGGCGGTGTCGGGTGTCGACGGCAAGTTCTGGGAATTTTTGAAATACATCTACCCGACCAACCACGTCTGGTCGTCGCAGATGCTCACGGTCAATCTCGATTCCTGGAAAGCACTCAGCAGCGATCAACAAAAGCTCGTCGCTGATATCGCTGCGAAGATGGAGCCCGCCTTCTGGGCCAACTCGCTCAAGGCCGATGTCGACAGCCTCAATCGTCTGAAGGAGGGCGGTATGGAGGTGATCCCGGTGTCAGATGCGATGATGACGGACATCCGCACCAAGACCGCGCCGCAGCTCGACGCGTTCCTCAAGCGCGTGCCGGCGGCCGACAAGCCGGTGAAAGCCTATCTTGCCGAAATGAAGCGCGGCTGAGGTGAAGCCGTGGTGAGCGTCTCGCCCGAAGCTCCGCAGAGCCTCAACGCAGCGGCGCCTGCGCCGCTGCGCATCCTGCTCGACGGCATCGACCGCCTCGGCCGGCTCGACGGCTGGATCGGCGGCGGTTGCCTCTTGATGCTGACCCTGCTGATGTTGTGCGAGGTGGCGACGCGCTTCCTCTCGAACTTCCTGTCGTTCTTCCCGCCGAGCATATCGATCGCCTGGGAGTACTCCTCCTACCTGATGGCGGCGTCCTTCACCTTCGGAGCCGCCATGACGTTGCGCACCGGCGGCCACATCCGCGTCGTGCTGCTCCTGAAGAATGTGCCAGCGCCGGTGCAACGCGTGCTCGAGGTCCTCACAGCGGCGGCCGGCTTCGCCTTCATGGCGTTCCTGACCTCGGCGATGGCGAAATTCGCTTACGGCGCCTATGTGCGCGGCCAGGTCTCGACCTCCAGCGATACGCCGCTATGGTTTCCGCAAGCGGTGGTCGCCTTCGGCATGCTGCTGCTCACGCTTCAGTTCCTGGCGCGTGCGATCCAGGCGGCGCTCGGCCTGCCGCTGGAGGATCACCGCATGAAGGCCACGCCCGTCGAATGACTGTTTTGCTCGCTTCCGGATTTAGGATTGCATGACCATCGAAGTCGTCGCCCTGTTCGCGATCCTGTTTGCACTGCTGGCGTGCGGCGTCTGGATCGGCCTCACGCTCGCGCTCACCGCGACGCTGCTGCTCGCGATGTTCCGCTCGATCCCGCTCGACAAGCTGCTGCCGCAATACGCCTGGAACATCCTGACCACGCAGGAGCTGCTGGCGCTGCCGCTGTTCATTCTGATGGGTGAGCTGCTGTTTCGCACCCGCCTGTCGCGCTCGTTGTTCCAGGGGCTCGCGCCCTGGGCCGGGCTTCTGCCCGGCCGCCTGCTGCATGTGAACGTGATCGGCTGCACCATTTTCGCAGCGATCTCGGGCTCATCGGCGGCGACCACGCAGGTGATCGGTCGCATGTCGCTCAACGAGCTCACGCGCCGCGGCTATTCGCGCGACATCGCGATCGGCTCGCTCGCCGGCGCCGGCACGCTCGGCTTTTTGATCCCGCCGTCCAACATCATGATCATCTACGGCGTGCTCGGCGACGTTTCTATTCTCAAGCTTTTTACGGCCGGCGTGCTGCCAGGCTTGCTGCTGGCCGGCACCTTCATGGGCTGGGTGATGCTGCACACGACGCTGAACCGCAGCATGGTGCCTGAGACGGAAGCCAAACTCTCGCAGGTGCCGTGGGGCGAGCGTTTTGCCGCGCTGAAGGATCTCGCGCCGGCGCTGTTCCTGATCGCCTGCGTGCTCGGCTCGATGTATGGCGGGCTCGCGACGCCGTCCGAGGCCGCCGCGGTCGGCGTGCTCGGCGCCGCGCTGGTGGCCTGGGCGCAGGGCTCGATGTCGCAGCAGGTGATGCGCGACGTGCTGATCGGCTCGGTCGTGACCTGCTCGATGATCGCGCTGATCGTGCTCGGTGCCTCGATCCTCGGCAACGCCGCAGCGTTCCTCGGCATCCCGCAGGCGGTCGCCGCCTTCGTGAAGGGCCTCGGCCTGTCACCCTTCATGCTGATCGTGGTGCTGGTGATTTTCTACCTCGTCCTCGGCTGCTTCCTCGACGGCTTCTCGATGATCGTGATGACGCTGCCGATCGTGTTGCCGATCGTGAAGGGCGCCGGCTTCGACGAGATCTGGTTCGGCATCTTCCTGGTGCTCGCCGTCGAGATGGCGCAGATCACGCCGCCGGTCGGATTCAATCTGTTCGTGATCCAGGGTCTCACCGACGACGGTCTCGGCTACATCGCGCGCGTCACCATGCCCTATCTCCTCATCATGGTCGGCTTCGTGCTGCTGCTGACAATCTGGCCGGGCATCGTCACGGTGCTGCCGCGCGTGCTGTACGGGTAACCCGCTTCGGTCCGAGATTTGCCGATTGAGACGAAACGGTCAGTGCGACTGTCGTTTCAAAATTGGCCCTCGCGTCATATTCACGCCGTGCGCGCATTCCATCTTTGCACTCCCTGTGATCCGGCGTAGTCTTTGACGGCGAGCAGAAGTGCAACAGCGACCACTCCAGTGAACGTAGCTCCTTTGGCGATATGCGCCGAGAGAGAGGGATATCTGTCGGCAGCTCATGCCCGATGGAGAACGATCGACGCGTACTGAACTGCAAACACCCCCTCGCAGCGGCGCTTACAAGACGCAATCAATACAAACAAAAGCGGGAGGAAATGCATATGAGGAAGCAGTGGCTCAGCTCGGGCTTAGCTGTTCTTGCCGTTACGGCACTTGCAGCGTCGGCGGCGTTGGCTCAAACCGTGGATACGTCCCGGATCGAGTCCGCCGGTCAGAACGATTGGCTCACCTATCACGGTTCGTACAAGTCCCATCACTACAGCCCGCTCGCGCAGATCAATGCGAACAACGTCGGCAATCTGGGCGTAGCCTGGATGCACGTTCCCGGGCGATCGACGCGCGGCCTGCAGTCGATGCCGCTCGTGGCCGATGGCGTGCTCTATTACTCGGGTTCCTACAGCCGGGTCTTCGCGCTGAACGGCGCGACAGGCGAGGTGATCTGGTCGTACTTTCCGGAGCTCGATGAGGCGCTCATCAGCCGGCAGACCCACTCGCCCTACAACCGCGGCGTAGCGCTCGGTGAAGGCAAGGTGTTCGTCGGTACGATGGATGGTCGTCTCTTCGGGCTGGATGCGAAGTCGGGAAAGGTCCTCTGGGAAACCAGGCTGATCGATTCACAGAAGCTCACGGTCGGCTTCACCGGCGCGCCGCTTTACGCGAAGGGCACCGTGATTATCGGCTCGCAAGGCGGTGAATGGCCGGGCCGTGGCCCGATCTTCGCCGTCGATGCCACCACCGGCAAGAAGAAGTGGGAGTTCCTGACAGTCGCAGGCACCGACGAGGCCATGAAGTCCTGGGGCAACGATTCCTGGCGCACCGGCGGCGGTGGCGGCTGGATGCCGGGCACATACGATTCCGAGACCAACACCATCCTGTGGGGCACCGCGAACCCGGCGCCGCTCTACGACTGGTCGGGCGCCGACTACAAGACGCAAGGTGCGCGTCCCGGCGACAATCTCTATACGAGCTCGGTGATCGGCCTCGATATCGAAACCGGCAAGCTGAAATTCTACCATCAGGAGCTGCCGCACGACGCCTGGGACTTCGACAGCGCCGTCGGCGAGTTCGTGATGCTCGAGCGTGACGGCCAGAAATACGTGGTGCATCCGAACAAGGGCGGCTTCGTCTTCGTCTACGATCGCAATCTCGGCGTGAAGAACGTCTGGCGCCTGGTTGAGAACATCAACTTCGTCAAGGATATCGATCCCAAGACCGGCGAGCTGATCGGCCGTCGTGATTTCTCTGCAGGGAAGGTCACTGAACCGCCGCTGTGTCCGTTCATTGGCGGAGGTGTCAGCTGGAACGCCGGCTCATACAGCCCGAAGACCGGTCTCTACTACAAGATTGGCCAGGAATGGTGCATGACGCTGGAAGTCCAGAAGACGACGCCGGTGACCGCACCGCAGGTCCAGCTCAACATCGGCGCCGACTTCAAGATGGCGCCTCCTCCGGGCGGCGAGATCTATGGACACCTCGACGCGCGCGATCCCATCACGGGAACGAAGAAATGGGAGGTTCGCTATCCCGAGCCGCCGCTTGGGAGCGTGCTGTCGACCGCGGGTAATCTCGTGTTCGTGCCCGACTCTCGCGGCGTCCTGCACGCCTACGATGCCGAGACCGGGGCCGAGCTGTGGAAGCACAACAACGGTACCGGTCACCAGGGCGGCATCGTCAGCTACTCCGCCGGCGGCAAGCAATACGTCGCCGTGACCGCAGGCTTTGGCGGTATGCTGGCGGACGAGTACGCGCCAAACTTCGGCGGCGTCTACAAGAGCATGCCGCGTGACGACGGTGCCCTCGTCGTCTTCAGCCTGAAATAGTCTGCAAACGATCAGCCGGGGAGCGGGCGCAAGCCGCTCTCCGGTCGATCGAAGCGGCCGCACGTGATTTGCGGAATGGAGCGGACGTGTTGAAACTGCATTTGAAGACGAGTCCGGCCGTGCTGGGCGCCTCGTTGCTGTGCGCTGTGCTGGCTCAGGCGCAATCCACCACGCCTGCGCCCGAGAATGGGACATTTGAGGTCGAGCAGGTGTTCGCGGGGACTTGCGGCTTTTGTCACTCCGACGGCGGGCGGGCTGCCGGCAAGGGGCCGCAACTGATGAACTCGCCGCGCGACGACGACTTTATCCGCAACCGCATCAAGCACGGCAAGCAGGGCGCGATGCCGGCATTCGACGGCGCCTTCACCGAGGCCCAGATCGAGCAGATCGTCAAATACATCCGCGCCTTGAAGCCGCGCGAGGGATGAACGATCCATCCAGATGAGGATGCGGAATGAAGGCAATTGTCCCGGTCATCGTCGCTGCCGGCATCGGGCTGTCGGGACCGGCGCAGGCGCGAACCCTGGAGGCGGTCCGCTCGAGTGGCGAGATCGGGCTTTGCGCGCATCCCAACTCGCTTCCCTTTGCGCGCAAGGCTGGAGATCCGCCCGGCTTTCAGGTCGAGTTGGGACGGGTGCTGGCGCGCGAGCTCGGTGTCTCGCTGAGGCTCGACTGGATCATCACGCAGTACCAAATGCGCAGCGCCGGCTGCGACATTGTTCTGGACGTCATCGCCGACCGCGAAGCGCAAGGCGAAACCCGCTTGAGGATCTCGAAGCCGTATTATCGCGCGGGTGTCGCGCTCGCGGTTCCGTCGTCCAGCACGCTCGCCTCGTTCCAGAGCCTCAACGAGCATACCAAAGTGGGGGTGCAGGTCGGATCCGTCGCAGCCATGATCATCGGTCAACGGCACGTGCCCATATCGACCTTCGGCTTCGAGAGCGACAGCCTCGAGGCCGTGTCGAACCATGAGATCGATGCCGCCGCAGTCACGCCCACCGCCGCGAGCTATTTCAATCTGACGCATCCGGACAAGGCGCTCCGGATCCTGGACCGCGACGAGAGCGTAGCCGACCTCAACTGGAACGTCGCCGTCGGCATGATCCGCCCGGACGATGCGCTGCGCGAAGCCATCGACGGCGCGCTGGAGCGGCTGCGGAACGACGGCACGATCGATCGGATATACGGTCGCTATGGGATCGTGCTGCAAGCGCCGAAATAGCTGAACTGCTCAAAGGACGCCGTCGTTCCGGCCTAGCCGGGACGACGGCGCTGGCAGGCGAACTATCAGATCCGGCTTTGGCCTTACGCCGCCGCCTTCTTCCGCGCCTGCTCGGCCTTGTACAGCTCGAACTCCTCGGCGATCGCCTTTGCGACCGACGGCCGCTGGCGCAGGCGCTCGTAATAGGCCTTCACGTTGGGCCATTTGGCGAGCTCGATCGGCGGCGTCGCCATGGTCCAATTGATGACCGTGACCAGATAGGCATCGGCGACGCTGAAATGGTCGAGCAGGAAGTCGCGGCCTTTCAGGTAATTGTCGAGATAGTCGAGCCGCGACAGGTTCTTCTCCAGCGCATAGGCTTTCATCTCCTGCGGCGCCTTGCGGTCGAGCACGGGGATGAAGAGCCCCTTGTGCAGCTCGGTGCCGATGAAGCAGAGCCACTGGTGCAGCCGGGTGCGATCGATGCCCTGCGCCGCGCCGAGGCCGGATTGCGGGAAACGGTCGGCGACATATTGCAGGATCGCCGCGTTCTCGGTCACCACCACGCCCTCGTCGGTACGCAATGTCGGCACGAGACCGATCGGGTTGACGGTGCGGAAGTCGGTGCCGTCGTTCAGCACTTTCTTGGTCGGCGGATCGACTTCGAGATAATTCGCCTCGGCGCCGGCTTCATACAGCGCGACGCGGGTCGCCATGGAGCAGGCGAGGGGCGAGAAATAAAGATCCATCTTGGGCCTCCTTGGGCAATTCCTCTGTGACTCTTCTCGTGTGACTTTCGGACTGTCGCTCAACCTGGCCAGATTGATTTTTGTACCATCTTGCATAATATAGGCTTGGTCAAGGATTAATTTGCGAAATGGTACAAAAATCAAAGCCGCCAGCTGCTGCCAATGAGCCCGAGCGCCGCGGCGAGCCGAAGCGCCGCGGCCGCCCGCGCGCCTACGAGCCCGAAATCGCGCTCGGCAAGGCGCTCGACCTGTTCCGCCGGCAGGGCTTTGCGGCGACGTCGCTGGACGATTTAAGCGAAGCCACCGGCATGAACCGGCCGAGCCTCTATGGCGCGTTCGGCGACAAGCGCGAGCTCTACATCAAGAGCTACCAGCGCTATCGCGAGGAAGCGCGCGCAGCGATGGTGGAGATCTTTCGCCAGGAGATGCCGGTGCGCCAACGGCTCGAGCGCATCTTCGCTTCCGCGCTGAACATCTATCTCTCCGGCGAGACCGGTCCGCGCGGCTGCTTCACGGTCGTGACCGCGGCGTCCGAAGCGGTGAGTGATCCCGAGATCCGCGCCATGGTGCTGGATGGCCTGTCGGAGCTCGACAAGGCTTTCACGAATTGCTTTCGCCGCGCCAAGGAGAAAGGCGAATTGCCGGAGAGCGCCGATCCTGCCGTGCTGGCGCAGGTCGCATCGTCGACCGTGCACTCGATCGCCATCCGCTCCCGCGCCAGCGTCTCGCGCAAGGATCTGGAGGCGATCGTAAAGGGCGCGATCGACGTGATGGTGGGAGTTAAGGGGTAGCGCTAAGCCGCGCGAATATGCGCGAGGAAACGATCCACCTCGTCCCGCAGCCGCTGCGACTGTTTTGAGAGCTCGATCGCCGAGCCCAGCACTTCCTCCGCGGCCGTGCCGGTCGCGGCGATACCGTCGGTGACGCCCGCGATGTTCTGCGAGACCTCGCCGGTACGAGCGGCAGCCTGCTGGACGTTCTGCGCGATCTCCTGCGTCGCCGTGCCCTGCTGGCCGACGGCGGCCGCGATCGCGGCCGAGATTTCATCGACCTGCTGGATCGTCGCGCAGATCGACTGGATGCCGTCCACCGCGCCTGATGTCTCGCCCTGCACCGCCGTCACTTGCGCGCCGATCTCCTCGGTCGCCTTCGCGGTCTGGGTCGCGAGGGCCTTCACCTCGGAGGCGACCACGGCAAAGCCGCGGCCGGCCTCGCCCGCGCGTGCCGCCTCGATGGTTGCGTTGAGCGCCAGCAGATTGGTCTGGCCTGCAATGCCGTTGATGAAGGAGACGACGTCGCCGATCTTTTGCGCCGCATCCGCAAGGCTCTGCACCCGCGCATTCGACGCCCGTCCGTCGCTTGCGGCCTTGCCGACCACCTCGGTCGCATGCGCGAGACGGCGGCTGATTTCGGTCATCGACGAGGACAATTCCTCCGCGGCGGCCGCAACCGTCTGCACGTTCTCCGAGGCGAGCGCCGAGGCCGACGACACCGTGCGGGTCTGCTGCCGCGATTGCTCGACGATGGCCGACATCGAGCGCGCGGTGTGCTCCATCTCGACCGCGGCCGAGGACACCGTGGTGACGACGTCGCGGATGCTTGCCTCGAAATTGTCGGCAAGCGCGGCGAAGGCGCGGCGCTTCTCCGCCTCGGATTGCGCCTTGGCCTCGAGCTGATCGGCCTGCAGCTTGTTGAAATTCACGGCATTGTCGCGGAACACTGCGACCGCCTTCACCATCGCACCGACCTCGTCGTTCGATTTGCTGACGGGAATGGCGACGTCGAGCTTGCCGTCGGCGAGCTCGCGCATCGCGGAGGTAATGGAGATGATCGGGCGCGAGATGCTGCGGGCGATGAGATAGCCGACGATCGCCGCCAGCACGAGTCCCAGCGCGGCGATCGCGATCGCCAGCATCCAGGCGCGGTCGGCGGACGCCTCGTAATCGGCATTGTCCATCACCAGTTCGACGGCGCCGAGCGGCTTGCCGGAAAAGTCCTTGATCGGTCCGAGCAGGGCGGCGACCGGCGTGGTGTCGAGCTTGGCCTGCTTTACCGTGAAGCCGCCCTGGGTGGCGCGGCCGTAATCGGCTGCATCGAAGAAGCTCTTGCCCTTCAGCGTGCCGCCGAACAGCTTGAAGGCGGAGCCGTCGGCGAGATGGAAGGCGACATCGACATGGCGGTTGGCCTTGAAGTCGTCGAGGAAGGATTGGCCGAAGGTCAGGCCGAATTCCACCGAGCCGAGAGGCTTGGCCCCTTGCGCAATGGGCACCACGCCCCGGATGCCGAGTCCGGCCACGCCGCCCTCGAGGCCGACCACGACCTTATGGTCCTGGTTGGCGGCGACGACGGTTTTGCGGAAGCTGGAGAGGTCGTCGCCGAATTTGGCGGGCTGGTGAACGCGCAGGAACGAGGTCGCCGGCGCGACGTGGAACTGGAACTGCTCGACCCCGTACTCCGACTTGGTCGCGGCAAAGACCGGCCCGAACAGGCCGATCAAGGCGTTGCGATCCTGCTTCGCCATGGCCTCCTGCGTCGCCGGCATCGCCGCCACGACGGCGCTCATCGCGGCTGCGCGGTGCGATTCCTCGGCGATGCGCGATTGCAGGGCATCGTAATGGCTGCGCAGCTCACGCTGGTCGGCGCGGTCGATGATCCCCGCGATGATCCACATCGCCCCGAGCACTGCAAACAGCGCGGTGGCCGCCGCCGTCACCGCCAGCGCCACCGTGATCCGCATCCTGAGGCCGAGGCTCGCGCGCATGTCCGACTCGTTCTTTCACCGTTGGTTAAGAACGACTATCAACTTCTCGCTAAGAGACCGTGAACGGGGCGGGGGCGCGGGTTGGTTGTGGTCGGTGAGGCGCCGGCGAGTGCTAGTACCCCCGCACCCGATCCACCACGTTCTCCAGCGCGCCGCCGGCTTCGAACTGCGCGATCTGCTCGGCGACATAGGCCGAGATCGCATCCGCGTCGGTGTCGGCCGCATTGTGCGGGGTCAGCACCACCTTCGGATGGGTCCAGAACCGGCTGTCGGCCGGCTGCGGCTCCTGCACGAAGACGTCGAGCGAGGCGGCGCCCAGCGTGCCGTCGTCGAGGCAGGCGAGAATATCGGCCTCGTTCTGAAGGCCGCCGCGACCGGCATTGATCAGGATGGGCGCGCCGAGCGGGCTTTTGCGGTTGAGCTTTGTGAAGACGTCACGGTTGAGAATGCCGTGCGTATCAGGTGTCAGCGGCAGCAGGCTGACGAGAATGTCGGTCTTGCGCAGGAAGGCATCCATTCCGTCGGTGCCGTGGAAACACTCGACGCCCTCGATGGTGCGCGGGCTGCGGCTCCAGCCGGCGACGCGGAAGCCGAGCCGGCGCAGCACGTCGGCCGCGTCCGCGCCGAGCGTGCCCAGGCCCATCATGCCGACCGTCACGGCGCTGGCCGGCCACTGATAGAGCGGCTCCCAGCGTTTCGCGCGTTGCGAGTCGCGCAGGTAAAGTTCCTGGCGGTGGTGCATCAGCACGTGGAGCGCGACATATTCGGTCATGCGGTTGGTGAGATCAGGCACGGCGACGCGGACCAGCGGCACATCGGGCAGGCTCTTGTCCGCCATCAACGCATCGACGCCGGCGCCGAGATTGAAGATCGCCCGCAGATTGGGGAAGGATCCGAGGTCGCCCGGCACCGGCTTCCACACGGCCGCATAGTGCACCTCGGCCGGATCGAGCCCGGCATCCGGCAGAAGCACCACGCGGCGTCCGCCGCAGACCGCGTCGAACCGGGCCTTCCAGCGCTCCGGCAGCCAGTTCTGCTGTGTGCTGTTGATCAGGACGGCCAGTATGCCTTTGGTCATTCGTAGTGCCTCGTCGGTTCCGCTTTTGGTGGCCCTCCTTGGCACGATCCGACGGATTTTTCTCGCAAATTTTTTCCGCAGCCCTGTCGGGGCGATGCATAGTGGATCGTCTTCAAAACACGCGTTCAGGAAGGTGCTGCCCATGCTTTATGCGATCCTTTGCTATCACGACGAGGACTTCGTCGGCTCCTGGAGCAAGGACCAGGATGAGGCCGTGATGAAGAAGCTCGCGGTGGTGCAGGAGAAGCTCACGAGCCAGGGCCGGCTCGGTCCGGTGGCGCGGCTGCTGCCGACCACCGCGGCCGCGACGCTGCGCAAGGAAGACCCGCCGCTGGTGCTCGACGGCCCCTATGCCGAGACCAAGGAGCAGCTGCTCGGCTTCTACATCGTCGACTGCAAGAACCTCGATGACGCGCTCGATGTCGCGCGCGACCTCGGCGCTGCCAATCCCGGCGGCGCCTATGAGGTGCGTCCCGTCGGCGTGTTCCGGCCCGGAGGAATCCCGGCGTGAGCGAGACCGACACCGCCTGGATCGAGACTGCGCTGACCTCGGCGCGCCCCCAGGCGGTCGGCGCGCTGCTGCGCTATTTCCGCGATCTCGACACTGCCGAGGAAGCGTTCCAGAACGCCTGCCTGCGCGCGCTGAAGACCTGGCCACAGAACGGGCCGCCGCGCGACCCCGCGGCCTGGCTGATCATGGTCGGGCGCAACGTCGCCATCGACGAGGTCCGCCGCACCCGCAAGCAGCAGCCGCTGCCGGAGGACGATCAGGCCATCTCCGACCTCGACGATGCCGAAGGCGCGCTCGCAGACCGGCTCGACGGCTCGCACTATCGCGACGACATTTTGCGGCTGATGTTCATCTGCTGCCATCCGCAGCTGCCGGCGACGCAGCAGATCGCGCTGGCGCTGCGCATCGTCTCCGGTCTCACCGTGAAACAGATCGCGCGCGCCTTCCTGGTCTCGGACGCGGCGATGGAGCAACGCATCACCCGCGCCAAGGCGAAGGTCGCAGAAGCCGGGACGCCGTTCGAAACACCGGGCGCGGTCGAGCGCTCTGAAAGGCTCGCCGGCGTTGCCGCGATGATCTATCTGATCTTCAACGAGGGCTATTCGGCGAGCGGCGATACCGCAGAACTGCGCAAGCCGCTGTGCGAGGAGGCGATCCGGCTGGCGCGGCTGTTGCTGCGGCTGTTCCAGAGCGAGCCGGAGATCATGGGACTGACGGCGCTGATCCTGTTGCAGCATGCGCGCAGCGCCGCGCGCTTTGCTGCCGACGGCTCGCTGATCCTGCTCGACGACCAGGACCGCACGCTGTGGAACGGCACCATGATTGCGGAAGGCCTCGCCTTGATCGACAAGGCGATGCGGCATCGCCGTAGCGGTCCCTACCAGATCCAGGCCGCGATCGCCGCGCTGCATGCGCGCGCGTCGACGCCGGACGAGACCGACTGGACGCAGATCGACCTGCTCTATGGCGCGCTCGAACTGGTGCAGCCGTCGCCGGTGGTGACGCTCAATCGCGCGGTCGCGGTCTCCAAGGTGCGCGGGCCGCAAGCCGCGCTTGACCTGATCGAGCCGCTGGCGCCGAAACTTGCCAACTACTTCCATTTCTACGGCGTCCGCGGCGCCTTCCTGATGCAGCTCGGACGTAACGACGAAGCCCGCATCGCCTTCGACCGCGCCATCGCCCTTGCCAACACCTCCGCGGAAGCCGCCCACATCCGCATGCACATCGATCGCCTGATCAGGGACAGCCAGCCGAAGGGCGCGAATGGCGGAGCCCGGCAGGGCGCGAAGGCGAAGTGACCGCGAAAATAATTGCGCTTCCAATTGTCGGCCCCAGCCCCCGCCCTTCGTCTTAATCCCGTATCCAGGGAGCCGTTCATGCTGAAAGCCATTGCCATCATTGCCGTTGTGCTCGCGGTCGGCGTAGCCGCAGTGCTCGTCTTCGCATTGACAAAACCCGACACATTTCGTGTCGAGCGCTCGCTTGCCGTGAAGGCGCCGGTCGATGCGATCTATCCGCAGGTCGCCGATTTCCACCGCTGGACCGGCTGGTCGCCCTATGAGACCCGCGATCCCGCCATGAAGCGCGCATTTGGCGGAACCGCGGCAGGCAAGGGCGCGACCTATGCCTGGGACGGCAACAACAATGTCGGTGCCGGCCACATGGAGATCCTCGAGGCGAACGGGCCGTCAAAGCTGCGCATCAAGCTCGGTTTCGAGCGCCCGTTCGAGGGCCACAACACCGCCGAGTTCACCTTTGTGCCGCAAGGCGATGCCACACTGGTCACATGGGCGATGTACGGTCCCGCGCCGTTCATGTCCAAGCTGATGCAGGTCTTCATCAACATGGACAGCATGATCGGCAAGGACTTCGAGGCCGGCCTCGCCAGCCTGAAGAAGCTCACCGAGAAATAACACCCCGTCTGCCGAAGGAAGCGAAGAAGAGGAGAGAAATGATGCTCAATGCTTATCTGTTCTATCAGGACACCTGCGAAGCGGCGTTCAACTTCTACGTCAAGGTGCTCGGCGGCAAGATCGACGCCATGCTGCGCGCCTCGGACGCGCCACCGGAGATGCCGGCCTCGCCGGGCCGCGAGAAGATGATCATGCATGCGCGGATGTCGCTGCCCGACGGCAGCGTATTGATGGCCTCCGACGCGCCACCCGAGCATTTTCATAAAGCCCAGGGCTTCTCGATCTCGCTCACGGTCAAGGACCCCGCGGATGGCGAGCGCAAGTTCAACGCGCTCGCCGACGGCGGCAGCGTCACCATGCCCTTCAGCAAGACGTTCTGGGCCAAGGGCTTTGGCATGTGCGTCGACAAGTTCGGCATTCCCTGGATGGTGAACTGCCCGGCCGAGGGAATGTGACAGGCGCAGGTCGCCCGCATGAGTTGTTGAACCGCGATCCCCTCTCTCCAATGTTGCGGGAGAGGGGACCCACATCAAGTCCTCACATCATGCTCGATCGGCCGTATCCTCAGCGGAGCGATCCGGTCACGTCGTCATCCGGCGACGGCTGTTGAACGCAGCGCGGGCAGATCACCAGCTTCGTGCCGAGCTGCCTGTCGTTCTCCGCTTCGATCTCGTCATGGACCGCCCACCACGCCTCGGAGTACGGCCGCAAGGTGCCGAGCACTCTTTCCCGCTCCTGATTGGGACTGTCCTGCGCAGGCGCCGGGTTCGCTGCACGCTGCTTTGTGACCGAGGAACGGTTAGAGGCTCTGTTCGGGTGCTTGTTCGGGTCTTGGCCGAGGCCGTCCCATGCGATCGGCCGTCGCTCCTGCGCCGGCGCCACCGCGCATCCCATGAGCGCTGCGCAAAAAGTGAGCAAGACGAGGCCATGTCGCATCATGCCGGACCCTTGGTGCGGTACGCGACACGCAAACTCCACACGCGGAAGCTTGCATCGCGCCGGTTAAATGGAACCTAAGGGAAACGACGTGGCCGGCATGGCCGAATATGAAATCCTGCTCTTGCATCACATTGCGAGAGCAGTGAGGCCGCTTCATGAATTGATGTGGACCGCATCGCACAATAACTGGCGTAATATTAGGCTGTGAACTACGCGTCAGAATCGCTAATCATCTGGTCATAAATTCTACAAACTAGGGCGGACGTGATTTGGAAGGGGAGCGACCGATGGCGGCGGCGCTACAGATCAACTTTGCACTCTGGGGTATGCTCATCTGCGCGAGTATGGAATTGGCGCAGATGATTCAGACACTCTACTAGGCCTGACGTAGCGCGTATCCGGCGCAATTCCGCCGGCGTGCCTGCCTGCTAGCTCACGAGCAAAGCGATGAGCGTGAAGCTGGCGCTTGCGATCAACAGCATCGACAAGATGTAGTTGAGCGGCAGTGTCGTTCGCGCGGGCGGCCTCAGACGCTGTAGTGGCCCGCTCGCTTGCCAGGCGGGCATCGACGGCGCGAGCGCCGGCCGAGCATCCGAGCCGACATATTTCACATAGAGCTCGAGCAGGCGCAGCTCGGACGGCAGGTCCATGAGACCCTCGCGGTCGCGCCGCGACAGCACCTCGAACTCGACGGTTTCCTCGGAACTCAATTGGCCAAGGACAATGCGTCCCTGGTCCGACAGGCGGTAGCGAAAATCGATGGGCTGCATGCGAGCCGTTTGAAAATGGTCAATCTTGAAAAAGCGGAACGATCCTGGTCTGTGACCGCTGCTGGCGGCCTCAATCCGGACGACACCATCATATCCTGCCGGGAAAGAATGGAAACCGCGTAAATTGAGCAGGCATTGCGAAGCGGATGAGCGGATTTCGTGTCCGGACAGTCGGAATTTTGCAAAACTGCTTAATCGCCGGACAGCGGCGGATTCAACCCGGTCATACCGCTCGCGGCCGCCTGATCCTCACCGGCAGCGCGGATAAATCGCGGCAAGGTCGCGTCCCTTCAGCAGAAGCAATCTGGACGAGAGGCCGCCGTGGCGGCTGATCCAGTCGCGCACCGGCCCGGGATAGGCTTCCAGCACCGCCTCGGATGCCTCCGGCTCGGCATAGAAGCGCCCGCGCCGGTCGACCGAGCGCGCTGCATGGAAGCCGAGCACGGCGCGTTTCGTCACACAGATGCGCTCGCCCGGCACGATGCTCAGCACCAGCGTGCAGGCGGACAGGCAGGGGCCGTCGATCACCACGCGCTCGCCGCTTGCGCGCACCTTCTCGAACAGATCGAGGAACGGCCCGACCTGTCCACCCGGCGACTGGATGATGCGGATTTCGGCCGTGGCGGGCGCCGCGCTGAAGAGTACGGATGCGAGCATCAGGGCTTTGAGGAAGGGGACGCGTCGCATGAAGCCTCCAAGGGCGCTGTGACGTAGGGCGGGCAAAGCGTCGCGTGCCCACCATTGGCGCCGCAAAGTCGGGATGAATGGCGGGCACGGCGCTTGCGCGCCTTTGCCCACCCTACAAATCCCGTGCCTACCCGTTCCGCCGCTCGCCGCGCAGCGTCGGCAGGCCGATGCCGGCTGCATCGAAGCCGCCATCAACGGCCAAAATTTGGCCGGTGATGTAGCTCGATCGCTCGGAACACAGGAAGTAGATCGCTTCGGCGAGTTCCTCTTCCAGACCGTAGCGATTGAGCGGAATCGCGTCGTGATAGTCGGCGCGGATCTCCCTTGTGTGCACCTGCTTTGCCATCGCGGTGTCGACCGGCCCCGGCGCGACCGCGTTGACGCGGATGTTGAGCGAAGCGAGCTCGACCGCGAGTTGCTTGGTCAGATGCGCAAGGCCCGCCTTGCTGGTGCCGTAGGCCGAGCGCAGCGTCGAGGCGCGCACCGCCGAGATCGAGGTGATGTTGACGATGGCGCCGCCGCCCTGCTCGCGCATCAGCGGCACGGCCGCCTTGGTGCACAGGAACGGGCCGGTGAGATTGACCGCCATGATCCTGTTCCAGTCGGCGTCGCTGGTCTCCAGCGCCGGCGCGAACACGGCGACGCCGGCATTGTTGACGAGAGCGTCGAGCCGACCGAAGCGGGCCGTGACTGCGGCCATCGCAGCTCCCACGGCCGCCGCGTCGGACACATCGCAGGTGATCGCCAGCGTGTCATCGGGATTGTTCAGCGCCGCCGCCGCGCTCGCCTGCTGCTCTCCCTCGATATCGAGCAGCGCCACGCGCCACCCGTCGGCGAGAAAGCGCTTCGCCGTCGCCAGCCCAATCCCGCGCGCAGCGCCGGTGACGAGGGCAACTTTGGAGGGAGAGGAGGTCATGACGCGGTCCTTTACTCTGGCCTGCGGCATGACAGTTTAGTTGGTCCCGTGCAAGGGATCCAAAGAGGAATCAGAATTTGGTGCCGACATATCTGAGGCGGCTGATGTCGGATTGTCCCTGCTCGGGGAATTCAAGCGTCGGCGTGACATGGCCGACGAGGATGCCGGGTGTCACTGCTGTCTTGATGTACTTCGTCTCGCCCGCAGCCAGCTGGAACGTAACCGCATTTTCGACCTCAGTGGCCGTTGTTACGGCGTATTTCCCCGGGGGGCGGTCGACAAAAGAGAACCCGCCGGGCACAGACCTGCCGACGACTTCATTGTTCATCCGAATCTCGGGCTGAACGGCCGACCCTGCAAATTCGCCCGGCCGGGTGAAGTAGACACGGCCCAATCCCGGCTTCAATGGTGGCAGCTGCAAGGGCGGTTCATCAAGACCACGTGGGCTCGCGCAACTCGCCAACAAAAATCCGACAAGCAAAAGGGGCAGCGCCCCGATCTTCGATCTCATAAGAACAGTCTCAGCCCCAAATCGACGGCAAACCGCGAACGGCTAACGATAGCCTCGCTGTTTCCTCATCCCCGTGGCGCAATAGGCCATACACGCATTGATTGTGCAACCATTTTTCGATCGGCAAGCACAGCAATGATGAATTGCCGACCATCCACGTCATTCCATGCCGTGCCGGCCACGCCGATCTCGATGCTTGGCGAAGGGCGGGCCAGGCGGCGATGGAAGCCGCCTACGACAGCTCCGCCGACGCGCGCTGCATGTTGGCCGACATGTCGGCCGTCACGATGCTCTGCTCCTCGACCGCTGCGGCGGTGGAGGCGATATACTCGTTGACATTGGCGATCGCGGCCTTGATTGCGGTCAGCGAGCTCGCAACATCACCGGAAATCGTGTTCAGCGCGTCGATCTCGGACGTGATCGTGTCGGTGGCCTGCTTGGCCTGGTTGGCGAGGCTCTTCACCTCGGACGCGACCACCGCAAACCCCCGACCGGCCTCGCCCGCACGCGCCGATTCGATGGTGGCATTGAGCGCGAGCAGATTGATCTGGCCGGTAATCCCCGAAATCATCTCGACGATGCCGCTCATCGCCTGCGCTGCCGCGTTCAGTCGCTGCGCCTGGTTATCCGCGGCCTCGACGCGAGTCGTCGCCACCTTCGATGTCTCGCGCGATTTCGTCATGGTCTCGGAGATCTCGCGAATCGAGGCGCTCATTTCTTCGCTGCCGGCGGCGACGGCCTCGATCAGCCCGCGCGCATTGTCGGCCTTCTTGCGACCGATTGCCTGCGCGGTAATGTCGGTGGCGTATTTCACCACCTTGTAGGGCTTTCCGTTGAGGTCCAGAATCGGGTTGTAGGAGGCCTGGATCCAGATCTCGCGGCCACCCTTGGCAATCCGCTTGTATTCTGCCGCCTGGTATTCTCCGCGATTGAGTGTTTCCCAGAACTGACGATAGGCCGCCGAATTCTTGTCGCTCGGCTCGACGAACAGGGAGTGGTGCTGCCCCTTGATCTCGGCCAGCGAGTAACCCATCGCGTTCAGGAAATTCTGGTTGGCGGTGCGGATCGTGCCATCCATGTTGAATTCGATCACCGCCTGCGACTTTTGAATCGCGGCGAGCTGGCCGTCATTGTCGGCCGCCTTCATCTTTTGCGCGGTGACGTCGGTCGCGAACTTCACCACCTTGAACGGCCTGCCCATATCGTCGAGGATCGGGTTGTAGGTGGCCAGGATCCATATCTCCTTGCCGCCCTTGCCGTACCGCTTGTACTCGGCGGCCTCGAACTGGCCGCGGTTCAGCCGCGCCCAAAAATCGGCATAGGCCGAGCTGGCGCGATCCTCCGGCGTCACGAACATGCTGTGGTGCTTGCCTTGGATCTCGTCGAGCGAGTAGCCCACGACGTTGAGGAAATTCTCGTTTGCGGTGAGGATGGTGCCGTCCATGCTGAACTCGATCACGGCCTGCGCACGGCTGATCGCGGCGATCTTGCCCGCGTCCTCCATGGTCCTCATCTTGTAGGCCGTGATGTCGGTGGCGAACTTGATGAAGCTGATCACCTTGCCGCTCTCGTCGCGCAGCGGCGCGTAGGAGGCGTGGACCCAGACTTCCTTGCCGTTCTTGCCGAAGCGCCTGTATTGGGTGGTCTGGAATTCGCCGCGGTTCAGGCTGGCCCAGAAGTCGCGGTAGCGCGCGCTCTCCCGCTCGGCCGGGCTGACGAAGATGCTGTGATGCTTGCCCTTGATCTCGGCGAGCGTATAGCCGCTCATCTTCAGGAGGTTCTCGTTGGCATCGAGGATGGTGCCGTCGAGACCGAATTCGATCACAGCCTGCGACCGGTCGAGCGCCTCGACCTCTGCAACTGCGTGCCTGACCTTCTTGCTCTGGAAATTGAACAATTGTCACTCCGTAAGATTCGAAGGCGGCTTCAATGAATCAGGGCGCCGTCTCGGATGACCCAAAAGTTGCACATGCCCGTTGAGCAACTGTAAACCCTTGCAAAGACCTGCGGGCTTTCCAGAGTTTTCCATGCGGGGCGCATCTCATTCAGGTTACGAACGTTCTCGATTCATATTCACGTCTGAATTCATAAACTGGCAGCGATGCAGCCGTAGTTATACGGGCGCGATTTGGGCATGCCGCATGTGCGCGGCTGCAGACAATTGTCGGCATCGTCGGTTGTGCATCGTCTTGCAGGGAGTTCTCTCCCCGGAGGTTGACCAATGCCCGATGATCCCGACCGCCTGATTCGAAACCTCTTCGCCGCCTATCTCGCCAATGATCGGCAAGGCGTCGCCGACGCATTGGCCGAGGATTTCCGCTTCACCAGTCCGTTCGACGACGATCTCGACAAATCGGCCTATTTCGAGCGTTGCTGGAAGGGCACCGGCTGGATCGCGCGGCACGACATCGAACGGATTTTCGTCCGGGGCGACGAGGCCTTCGTCACCTATCTCTGTCTGGCGACAGATGGCAGGAGCTTTCGGAACACGGAGTTCTTCACCTTCGCCGGCGGCAAGGTCCGGCGCATCGACGTCTATTTCGGCGCTGCCCGGCAGGACGGCCGCTTCCTCCCGCAGCCGCGCTAGCACGGCATCATGCCCCGAAATAATTTCTGTTTCCGTGTCGGTTCCGTACGGGTTCGTTCGTCTTGAAGGGGAGCGGCGCCGGATCGGCCTGCCGTTCCCAGTCATTTACGGATCTGCGCCTCGCGGCGCCCTCCGGAATGACCGCGAAGACAAGGAATGCTCCATGCGATTCATGATGCTGATGATCCCGCTCGGCTACGAGACCGCGCCGCCGGACGTGCAACTCGATCCCGAACGCGTCGCGGCGATGATGCGCTACAACGAGGCGCTGAAGGATGCCGGCGTGCTGATCACGCTCGACGGCCTGCATCCGCCGTCAATGGGTGCGCGCGTCTCGTTCGCGACCGGCGCGCCTGTGGTGACCGATGGTCCTTTCACTGAAGCCAAGGAAGTCTTGGGCGGCTACTGGATGATCGAGGTCGCCTCGCGGGAGGAAGCGATCGCCTGGGCGAGGAAGTGCCCGGCCTCGCCGAACGAAATCATCGAGATCCGCCAGGTGCAGGAGATGGCCGATTTTCCGCCGGAGGTGCAGGCGGCCGCCGCCGGCTTTGGCGAACTGAAGAAGTAGCCGCAGAGGTCGCGATGACATCGCGGCTGCCGTCAACCGATCAACAAGGAGAGAACCGATGAGCACCGAACACAAATTCCTCGCCGTCTATCTCGGCAGCATGAGCGGCGAAAAAATGAAGGCCTGGCACGCGCTGCCCGAGGCCGAACGGAAGGCGAGGGAGCGGGAGGGCATGGCCGCCTGGCACGGCTGGGTCGAGAAGCACAAGGCCGTCATCGTCGAACTGGGCGGCCCGCTCGGCAAGACCCGCAGGATCGACGCGAGCGGCATCGCCGAGATCAGCAATGCGCTGACCGGCTTCACCGTGGTGCGGGCCGCCTCGCAGGAGGAAGCCGCAAAACTGTTCGAGAACCATCCGCATTTTGCGATCTTTCCCGGCGAGGCGATCGAGGTCATGCCGGTCCTGGCGATTCCGCAGATGTAGCCTCGGACGTGGGCGTTTCCGGGCCGATGCGGGCGCATCGGCCCGGTGAGCCGTCGAATTACGGGGTTAATCACAACCCGCTTCCCGCTAGTGACCTTCTCGCCCAGCTCATGTAAAGGTCGTTCACATGAGCTGGCGCAAGGAGCAGCGCCGCGCCGAGCGCGGCTATCACCACGGCAATCTGAAGGAAGCCCTGTTGCAGGCCGCCCTCGGGTTGATCGCCGAGAAGGGCGCGGCCGGCTTCACCTTCGCCGATGCCGCGCGCATGGCCGGCGTCAGCGCTGCGGCGCCTTACCGTCATTTCCGCGACCGCGACGAGCTGTTGTCCTCGATCGCGCAGCGCGGCTTCGAGCAGTTCGAGGCGCGCCTGACCGCGGCCTGGGACGACGGGCGGCCCGATACGGTCACGGCGTTCGAGCGTGTCGGCAGGGCCTATCTCGCCTTCGCCCGCGACGAGCCGGCCTTCTACAACGCGATGTTCGAATCCGGCCTGCCGGTCGATGCCAATCCGGCGCTCCAGGCTGCGAGCGAGCGCGCTTTCAACATCATTCGCGCTGCCGCCGAGCGGCTTGCGGCACTGGCGCCGCCAGGCACGCCGCGCCCGCCGGCGATGATGATGGCGCTGCACATCTGGTCGATGGCGCATGGCGTCGCCTCGCTGTTCTCGCGTGGCGATGCCGCGCGCCGGAAACTGCCGATGTCGCCGGACGAGCTGCTGGAGGCCGAGGTGCTGATCTATCTGCGCGGCCTCGGCTTCCCGACCGACCGCCGGCCGTCTGCGAAGGGCGCCGAGCCGCCGCCGATCCCGCCGGAGGCTCCCTCCGGTTCAGGCATGCCGCCGGGCGGGCCCTGGGGCAAGCCGAAATAAAATTGCGCGAATAATCACGCGGGCGTGTCAGGCGGCCAGCTTGACAAAATCGCGGGATGGTCTAGCTATGTAAATGTTATTTACATTCACAACGGCGCTGGTGCCGTGATGGAGATGGGAAATGGCCTACACCGCTGATGTCAATCGATGGCGCGGCCCTTCGGACCAATACCAACAATATGAGCGTCCCCGCATGCTGGACACGCCCTGGCATCCCGGCTGGATCGCCGTGACCATCCTCGGCTTCATCATCTGGTGGCCGATCGGACTTGCCCTTCTCTTTTTCACACTCGGGAGCAGAAGAATGTCGTGCTGGAGCAATCAGGATCGCTGGCAGAACAAGATGGAGCGGATGCAGTACAAGATGGACCGCATGCGCGGCCGCATGGAGCGCCATGGTTTCGGCTTCGGCTTTGGTCCGCCGACCTCCGGCAACCGCGCCTTCGACGAGTACCGCTCTGAAACGCTGCGCCGGCTCGAGGAGGAGCAGGTCGAGTTCAAGAACTTCCTCGACCGTCTGCGTCACGCCAAGGACAAGGAAGAGTTCGACCAGTTCATGGCCCAGCACAAGACGCGCCCGACCCCGCCGCCGACCGACCAGCCGCAAGGCTGAACTGAAAAGGCTGAACTGAAAAGGCTGATCTGGAAAGGTTGATCTGGACACCTCTCAAAGCCTTCAGGCGCATGCCCCCAAAGTCCTGATGGCCCCGAGCCGCCCGCCTGCGCAACCCGCAGGCGGGCGGTTTGGTTTTGGCGCCTTGATCCGGACCGCCTATATTCGCCGTCACGGGTAGCGACAGACCGGAGGCGGCGATGGCCAAAGCTGCGATCAAGGCAAGCGACAGTCTCTGGCAGGAGATCCGCGGCGAAGCGGAGCGTGCCGTGTCTGCCGATCCGGTCTTCGGCAAGGCCGTTGCCGATGCCGTCCTGGCCCATGACGATTTTGCGGCTGTGCTCGCCGACCTGATCGGACGCAGGCTTGGCCAGGATGCGGCCGCGCGTGCGCGCTTCGCCGCCTTTTCCCGCGCCGCCTTTCACGGCCAGCCGGGCTTGATCGAGATCGCCGGCTGCGATTTGCAGGCCATCGGGCGCAGCGATCCCGCCATCGCCGGGCTGTTGCCGCCGCTGCTGCATTTCAAGGGCTATGTCGCGCTGCAGGCCTGGCGCGTCTCGAACTGGCTCTGGCGTCATGACCATCGCGACGCGGCGCTGCTATTCCAGAACGAGGCGTCGAACCTGTTGCAGGTCAGCATTCATCCGGCCGCACAGATCGGCTCGTCGGTCTATCTCGACCACGCCACCGGCATCGTGATCGGCGCGAATGTGATGATCGGCGACGAGGTCACCATCCTCCAGAATGTCAGCATCGGCCGCAGTAGTGACCTGCCGGCGCGCTCGCCGCGCATCGGCCGTGGGGTCTATATCGGCGCGGGCGCAACGATCCTCGGCGACATCGGCATCGGCGCATTTGCCAAGATCGGTGCCGGCACGGTGGTGACATCGAACGTTCCCGGCGGCTGCACGGCGGTCGGCAATCCCGCACGGCTGACCAACTGCCCTGAGCCTGCCACTGCGGCTTGAGCCATCAAGGAGATCCGAGGGCAGCCTGATCGACATCGAAGGCATCGTCGATGCCTTCGCCTTCCTGTACCGCCAGCCCGAACGTGCCTGGTCGTTCGAGCTCGACGTGCGGACCTCCAAGGAGAAGTGGTGAGGCACTCCGCCGTCTCCAGAGCCGTTTTCGTTCCGATGGAATCACGGCTCTGGATTCTTGTTTTGACGCGTTTTCTTGACGCGAACCGGCGTCCATCTAATACCCGGCGGCCTGCCCCGAGTTGCGGCGGGGATCGTTGGCGCCATAGTAGCGGTTGTTGCCGACCTGCTTGCCGTTGAGTGACGGCGCGCCGACGATGATGACTGCCAGATGGTTGGCCGGCTGCGGCGGTCCGAACTTGTGGCCCATGCCTTCCAGAATCTTTTGCGTGTCCGGCGACAGGGCATAAGTCTCGACGTTGGTCAGGTCCGGCAGCCATTGCTGGTGGATGCGCGGCATGTCGACCGCTTCCTGCGCATTCATGCCGTAATCGATCGCGTTGATCATGGTCTGCAAGACCGCCGTGATGATGCGGCTGCCGCCGGGTGTCCCCACCACCATGACCGTCTTGCCGTCCTTGGTGACGATGGTCGGGCTCATCGAGGACAGCGGCCGCTTGCCGGGAGCGATGGAATTGGCCTCGCCCTGCACCAGGCCATACAGGTTCGGTACGCCGACCTTGGCGGTGAAGTCGTCCATTTCATCGTTCAGCAGGACGCCGGTCTTGGCCGCCGTCACCTTGGCGCCGAACCAGTCGTTCAGCGTGTAGGTCACCGATACGGCGTTGCCGTCCTTGTCCGCGATTGAATAATGCGTGGTGTTGCTGCCCTCATGCGGCGCAACGCCCGGCTTGATGTCCTTGGAGACGCCGGCCTTGTTCGGATCGATCACGGCGCGGATCTTGGTCGCGTAATTCTTGTCGAGGAGGCGGTCGAGCGGATTCTTCACGAAGTCCGGATCGCCGAGATAGCTGTTGCGGTCCACGTAAGCGTGCCGCATGGCTTCGATCTGCACGTGCACGGCCTGCGCGGAGTGGTAGCCCAGCTCCTTCAGTTGATAGCCCTCCAGGATATTGAGGATCTCGCAAATGACGACGCCGCCCGAGCTCGGCGGCGGCGCGGAGATCACATGGTAGCCGCGATAGTCGCATTCGACCGGGGCGAGCTCGCGGGTCTTGTAATTGTCGAGGTCATCCTGCGTGATCAGGCCCTTGCCGGCCTGGCTCGATGCCGCGATGGCGCCGCCGACCCAGCCTTTGTAGAAGCCATCGGTGCCTTTGCTGCTGATCTCGCGCAGGGTCTTGGCGAGCTCCGACTGCGTCAGCTTCTCGCCCACCCGGAACGGCTGACCGTTATTGAGGAAAATGGCGGCGGAGGCGGGATCGTCCCGAAAATCCTGAGTGGCGGTGAGCAACAGGTCGATGTCGCCCTGGTCCAGCGCAAAGCCCTGCTCGGCGAGCTGGATCGCGGGGGCGAGCAGGTCGGCGCGTTTCATGGTGCCGTATTTTTCGCGCGCATATTCCATGCCCGAGACGGATCCTGGAACGCCCACGGCGAGATGTCCCTTGGTCGAGATGCCCTTGATGACGTTGCCATCCTTGTCGAGATACATGTTGGCGGTCGCGCCCTTGGGCGCCGTCTCGCGGAAGTCGAGAAAGGTCTTGCGGCCATCGGCGAGATTGATGGTCATGAAGCCGCCGCCGCCGAGATTGCCGGCTGCCGGATAGACGACGGCCAGGGCATAACCGACAGCCACAGCGGCATCGACGGCGTTGCCACCGCGCTTCAGCACGTCGACGCCGACCTGGGTCGCCAGATGTTGCGCGGAGACGACCATGCCGTTTTCGGCGGCGACCGGCGCAACCGACGCCGCGCGCGCGGGGCCGAACGCGACGAAGCTGACCGATACGATCGCGGCGAAGATCCACCGCACATGGGTTTGTGGTTTCGGCACTGGACGCTCCTCAGGCTGGGCCGGTGATACCGGCACGTTGTTGTTCGCGAGCGCAGCCTATCAGCTCGTGGAACGGTATCCGACAGCCTCCTTGCTGTTGGAAGTGTCCACGATGTGTCCGAACACCCGTCTGAACAGCCGTAAGGGGAAGGGAACCGGCCGCATTGCGGGGCCCGCAGCTCCCTATCCGGCAACGCCACGCGACATCCTGTCTCGCACCCCGCCGTCCCCATCCCCCTGCGCGGCCTACCTTTCCGGCAGCCAAATTCGCCCATGGTAACCGCACGTTAACCATCGGCGGGCTCTGGTAATTGCGGACAGTCACGCCCGGAGCCGAGCTTGAGGCCCATAGTTTTGACATCTTGGCAGGGAATGCAGGCGGCCGGCTTTGGATGAGCCCCTGCACCCCAGAAAGACAAGGCTTTGAGCGGGCTTGCCGGCCGCGCCGGTTTGCGCGGCTGTTGGGGAACCGGCAGCCATTTGCTTGCCGGAGACATCAGGTAACGATCGCCTTGAGAGGATACTGCTTATGAATCCGGCCGACGTGGCTCAGTCAGCCCTTCCGGTTGCCGCTTCCGCGGACGTGTCGCTGATCGCGCTGTTCTGGCAGGCTCACTGGATCGTGAAAGGGGTCATGCTGGGGCTTCTCGCCTGCTCGGTGTGGGTCTGGGCCATCGCCATCGACAAGATCTTCCTTTATGCGCGCACCCGCCGCTCGATGGACCGCTTCGAGCAGGCCTTCTGGTCCGGCGAGTCGATCGAGGAGCTCTATCGCACCCTGTCGGCCAAGCCGACGCATTCGATGGCGGCCTGTTTCGTGGCGGCGATGCGCGAGTGGAAGCGCTCGTTCGAGAGCCACGCGCGCTCGGTCGCCGGCCTCCAGATGCGCATCGACAAGGTGATGAACGTCTCGATCGCGCGCGAGGTCGAGCGCCTGGAACGCCGCCTGCTGGTGCTCGCGACCGTCGGCTCCGCCGGCCCCTTCGTCGGCCTGTTCGGCACGGTCTGGGGCATCATGTCGAGCTTCCAGTCGATCGCGGCGTCGAAAAATACCTCTCTGGCGGTGGTGGCTCCCGGTATTGCCGAAGCGCTGTTTGCGACCGCCGTCGGCCTTATCGCCGCCATTCCTGCCACTATTTTCTACAATAAGTTCACCTCCGAGGTGAACCGGCAGGCCCAGCGACTTGAAGGCTTCGCCGATGAATTTTCAGCCATTCTCTCCCGTCAGATCGACGAGCGAGGCTGACGGACGGCATGTATAGTGTGAAGGGCAATTTGGGCATTCGATCATGGCGATGAACGTAGCGAGTTCGTCCGGAGGCGGCGGACGCCGTGGCCGGCGCAAGCCGGTCGTGGCCGAGATCAATGTCACGCCGATGGTCGACGTGATGCTGGTGCTGCTCATCATCTTCATGGTGTCGGCGCCGATGCTGACGGTCGGCGTGCCGCTCGACCTGCCGCAGACCCAGGCCAAGAGCCTCGAAAACAACGACCAGAAGCCGCTTCAGATGTCGGTCGACATCAAGGGCAAGGTGTTCATCAACGACGCCGAGGTTGCGATCAACGATCTGGTGCCGAAGCTGAAGGCGATCACGGACGCGCGCGGCGGGCTCGAGGAACGCATCTATCTGCGTGCCGACAAGAAGGCAGATTACGGCACGGTGGCCAGGGTCATGGGCCTGTTGTCGGGGGCAGGCTTCAAGAAGCTGGCGCTCGTCACCGAGGCGGATCAGGGGTAAGCCAGTGAGGGTGAACGTCGACAAGACATTCGTTGCGTCGATTGCTCTGCACATCCTCGTGCTGGGATGGGGGCTGGTCACCTTTAGCAGCAAGGCTTTCATCGCGCCGGAAGAGTCGCTTCCGGTCGACATCATCTCCAGCGATCAGCTCGCGAAGATGATGTCGGGGCAGAAGACCGGCGACAAGAAAGAGCCGAAGCCCAAGGTCGAGAAGATCGCGGAAGCCAAGCCCGAGGAAGATGCCGTCGGCAAGGTCACCGAGAAGAAGGAGCTGATCAAGACCAACTCGCAGCCCGAGCCGCCGCCGAAGCCCGTCGAGAAACCGGTCGAGAAGAAGCCCGAGCCGCCCAAGCCCGTCGCCGAGGCCAAGCCGAAGGAAGAACCGAAGCCACAGGAAAAGAAGCCTGATCCGGCCAAGGAAGATCCGATCGCCGAGCTCCAGAAGAAGATGGAGACCAAGAAGCCGCCGCCGAAGCCCGTTGAGCAGAAGGTCGCGGCGGTGCAGCCTCAGCAGCAGCCGAAGCCGAAGGAGCGCTCGTTCGACCCCGCGCAGATCCAGCGCGATCTCGACAAGCGTTCCGCGACCCGGCACGAGCTCTCCGGCGCGGCGCTGAATGCGTCGGCGGCGCTGGGATCGACCACGGGAACGTCCGCCAACAACGTCGCGACCTGGCAAGGTGCATTCCAGGGTGCGGTCAAGCGCTGCTTCACGCCCACTTACAACGGGCAGGACGCCAACCTGTATGAAGCCGACATCGACATTCCCATGAAGATCGACGGCTCGCTCGCGTCCGAGCCAGTCATCGTCGCAGTGCGAGGACCGTCACGGTCGATCGCCCAGGCTGTGGCGGAAAGCGCCAAGCGCGCCATCGTGCAGTGTCAGGTCTATTCATTCTTGCCGAAACAGCAATACGACACCTGGAAGCTCATTCCGATGACTTTCGGTCTGAAAGACATGTTGTGACATCCGAACAAAAGAATTTTGCAATGAATGACGTGAGTTCGATGAACCGCCGCCGCTTCATGACCCTGACCGGATCGACGCTCGCGATGCTCGGGGGCGGACGTGTCCTTGCTCAGGCCCAGCCCCAGCAGGGGCGGCTCCGCATCGATCCCACCGAGTTTCGGCCGATTCCGATCGCGATCTCCAACTTCGTGCCGGGCTCTCCCGCCGACGGCGATGTCAGCAACGGCGTCACGCAGGTCATCACCAACAATCTGAAGCGCTCGGGCCTGTTCGCCCCGATCGACCAGGCTGCCTTCATCGAGCGCATCAGCAACATCGACGTCGCGCCGCAATTCCAGAACTGGAAGACCATCAACGCGCAGGCGCTGGTCACCGGCCGCATGACGCGGGGGCAGGACGGAAGGCTCAAGGCCGAATTCCGCCTCTGGGACGTGGTCACCGGCCAGCAGCTCACGGGACAGCAATATTTCACCTCGCCGGAATATTGGCGCCGCATCGCCCACATCATCTCCGACCAGATCTATGAGCAGATGACCGGCGAGAAGGGCTATTTCGACAGCCGCGTCGTGTTCGTCGACGAGACCGGGCCGAAAGAGCGCCGCGTCAAGCGGCTCGCGATGATGGACCAGGACGGCGCCAACGTGCGCTACCTGACCCGCGGCTCCGACCTCGTGCTGACGCCGCGCTTCTCGCCGAACTCGCAAGAGATCACCTACATGGAATTCGGCCAGGGCGATCCGAAGGTCTATCTCTTCAACATCGAGACCGGCCAGCGCGAGATCGTCGGCAACTTCCCCGGCATGACCTTCGCGCCGCGCTTCTCGCCGGACGGCCAGCGCGTCATCATGAGCTTGCAGCAGGGTGGCAATTCCAACCTGTTCGCGATGGATCTGCGCTCGCGCTCGACCACGCGCCTCACCGACACGCCGGCGATCGACACGTCTCCGTCCTACTCACCGGACGGCACCCGCATCTGCTTCGAGTCCGATCGTGGCGGTCGCTCGCAGATCTACGTGATGTCGGCAGGCGGCGGAGCGGCGCAGCGCATCTCCTTCTCCAAGGACGACACCAACGCCAGCTATTCGACGCCGGTGTGGTCGCCGCGCGGCGATTACATCGCCTTCACCCGTCAGGGCGGCGGGCAATTCTCGATTGGCGTCATGAAGCCTGACGGCTCCGGCGAGCGGCTGCTCACCTCGGGCTTCCACAATGAAGGCCCGACCTTCTCGCCGAACGGCCGCGTGCTGATGTTCTTCCGCGATCCAGGCGGCAACGGCGGACCGTCGCTGTACTCCGTCGACATCTCCGGTCGCAACGAGCTCAAGGTGCCGACGCCGGGCTTCGCTTCCGACCCGGCCTGGTCGCCGCTGCTGTCCTCGACACCCGGCTAAAGCGCGATGAGATTACGGTGAATAGTCATCGCGCTTTAGGTTGTTGTTTTGGGCATGATCTTTTCGGAAAACCGCTTCGCACTTTTCCGGATCAGGCTCTAGAACCATCGAGCTAAAACATCGCGTGTTCAGCCGCGCGATGTTTTCGAAAAAATGCGCCGATTTTTTCGGGCTTGGCGGGAACAGCAAGCTTTCCTTCACCTTGTGCTCGGCAAAGCTTGCCTAGTTGCTTGATATGTCAGCAGAAACCGGTTCGCTATTGCCGAAAAACAACTCGCCTTTAACGATGTTCCCTCAGAAAGGCTTCATCTCGGCTGGGTAAAAGTATGCGCCAGACAGGACGCGTACAAACACAAATGCAGTTCGCAAGCCAGAGCGGAGAATCCGAGCAGGCCTCGCCGACGGTTTCGGCAGCGCTGATCGATTCGCTGTTCGAAGCCCCCCGTCCTCTGCTGGCCGGCCTGGTATTCGTCTCCATCGGCGCCGCGATGACTGCGCTGAAGACGGGAGAACCACTTATCTGGGCCTGCGTCGGGCTTCTCGTCGTTGCCGGCATCTTCCGCGCGTTCAACCTGTACCTGTACCAGAGGCGCAAGCTGACGCTGACGACCAGGGAGGCGTCGCACTGGCAGACGCGCTACCAGGTCGGGGCGATGGTTCAGGCGGCCGCGATCGGCACCTGGTGCTCGACGACCCTGTTCAGCAGCGACGATGCCGTCGCCCATATGATCGCCCTGTCCGTCACCACCGGAATTGCGGCAGGCGGCGCCGGCAGGGCCTATGGCCGACAGTGGATCTTCCAGCTGCAGGTCAGCCTCGTCTTCGTTCCCATCGTGATCGCGCTGGCGTTGCGCGGCACGCCGTTCTACGTCGCGATGGCGGTCGTGAGCGCCGCCTTCCTCCTGTCGCTGATGGGACTGTCGGCCAATCTGCACCGGATATTCATGCGCGCGCTGGTCGCGCGTGAGCGCGAAGCCGCACTCGCCGGCCGGTTCGACACCGCCTTGAACAACATGCCGCACGGCCTGTGCATGTTCCACGTCGACGGCCAGCTCGCGGTCATGAATCATCGTTTCGGCGAGATGATGAACCTGCCCGACGACCTCGTGCAGAGCGGCCCCAGCGCATCCCAGATCATCGCGGCGTGCATCGAGTCCGTCTCGCTATCGAGGGAGAGCGGCGATCTGATCCTGCACGACATCCGCGAGCTTCAGAACAAGGAGATCGTGACCACGGACCCCGACCCCGCACGGGGGCGGACGCTGTCATGGACCATTCAGCCGATGACGGACGGAGGCGCCGTCGTCCTGCTGGAGGACATTACCGAGCGCAAGAGCGCCGAGGCGAAGATCAGCCATCTGGCCCGCTACGACGAGCTCACGGCGCTTCCCAACCGCGTCAGCTTCCGCGACGAGATCGAGCGGCTGCTGGCGATCTCGCACAGCTCTGAACGCCTCTGCGCGCTGCTGTTCGTCGACCTCGACCAGTTCAAGCAAGTCAATGATACGCTCGGTCACCCCTGCGGCGACCAGCTTCTGTGCGCGGTCGCCAACCGTCTGCGCGAGATGCTGCGCCCCGAGGATTTCGTCGCCCGCTTCGGCGGCGACGAGTTCGTCGTGTTCCAGCAGAACATCAGCTCGCCCGAGGACGCAGCCAGCCTTGCCCGCCGAATCGTCGAACGCCTGAGCGAGCGCTACCGCATCGACAATCATCTGGTCGAAATCGGCGCCAGCGTCGGCATCGCGCTGACCTCGCCGGACGGCGACGTCAGCGCCGACACGCTGCTCAAGAACGCCGACATGGCGCTGTACCGCGCCAAGGCCGACGGCCGCGGCACCTTCTGCTTCTTCCGCGACGAGATGGCGGCCACCGTCGAGGCCCGCCGCATCCTCGAGCTGGACCTGCGCAAGGCGCTCGCCAACGAGGAGTTCGAGCTGTTCTACCAGCCGCTGGTCAACCTGAAGTCCGGCAAGATCACCACCTGCGAGGCGCTGTTGCGCTGGAATCATCCGGTGCGCGGCACGGTCTCGCCGGTCGACATCATCCCGGTCGCCGAGGACATGGGCCTGATCGTCGATCTCGGCCGCTGGATCCTGCGCCGCGCCTGCATGGAATGCATGAAGTGGCCGGACGGCGTCAGCGTCGCCGTCAACTTCTCGCCGCAGCAATTCCACCAGCGCGACGTGCTCAGCGAAATCCGCTACGCGCTCGAGGTCTCGGGCCTGCCGGCCCATCGGCTCGAGATCGAGATCACCGAGTCGTCGCTGCTGCGCAACACCCAGCTCACCCACGACATCCTGTCGCAGCTGCATGCGCTCGGCGTGCGCATCTCGCTGGACGATTTCGGCACCGGCTATTCGAGCCTCAGCTACCTGCACAATTTCCCGATGCAGAAGGTCAAGATCGACCGCTCCTTCCTCGAGGGAATCGACACCGACCGGCCGCTGACGCTGCTGCGCGGCGTGGCGCGGCTGTCCGCCGATCTCGGCATGGCCGTGGTGGTCGAGGGCATCGAGACCAACGAGCAGCTCGAGCTGATCAGCGCCGACGGGACGGTGAGCGAGGGGCAGGGTTATCTGTTCAGCCGGCCGGTCCCGGCGGTGCGGGTGCGCCAATTGCTCAACGCCTCGCATGGCCGTCGCCTGCACGAAGATCAGGTTGTCGCGATCTCCTCGCGCTCCTTCGCCTGACATCCCGTTCCAAGATTTCTCATCGTTTCAACTCGTTACAGTCCACCGTAGTCCTACGGGGATTAACCCTAATCAATTCAAGCCTTTGCAATTCCGTTAAGGAGGCGTTAATCTTTTCAAACTCGCGGAAGTTGTTGGACGAGTTGTGGAGTGTCAGATGGAATCCCGGGCCGAGCCGCGCGCTCCGTTGGTTATGCGGGGGGCAGGGATTTTTGATCGGGTCGACTACAGACTCATCGAAACTCCGGAAGACAAAGATCGCCTCTATCAAATGCGCTACCGGGCCTATCTGCACGGTGGATTGATCCTGCCGTCCGAGGCGCATCGCGTCAGCGATCGCTATGATGATGCGCCGAACGCCTGGACCTTCGGAATCTACATCGATGGCGAGCTCTGCAGCTCCGTCCGTCTGCATGTCCTGACGTCGGATCAGCGCATGTCCTATGCGACCGAATTGTTCGGCGACGTGCTTCATCCCCGTCTCGACCGCGGCGAGGTTTTCGTCGATCCGGCGCGGTTCGTTGCCGACCCTGAGCAGGCCGGGCGATTTCCGGAGCTGCCCTATGTCACCCTGCGCCTCGCTTATCTCGCCTGCGAACACTTCAATGCCGACACCGGGCTTGCGCAGGTCCGGGCGGAGCATCAGGCATTCTACCGCCGGGTCTTTCTGCATGAGGCGATCACGGAACCGCGCTCGTTTCCGAACGTGTTGAAGCCGGTCGCCCTGATGGCGTCCGATTTCCGAAGCCTCCGCGAGCGCGTCTTGACCCGCTTTCCGATCATGCGTTCGAGTGCCTTCGAGCGGCGGATGCTGTTCGACCGCGGTAACAACATCCGCGCCGCCGTGCCGCGCCCCGTGCTTGTCGCGGGTGCTGCGCAAGGCTGAATTCCGGCTGGGATCCCCGCATCGCCGCCGGCCGCTATGGGGCGGTTCGCCGATCACACGGCCCAGATTTCCAGCAAAAACCGGCGTTTTGCCGACCGGCGCGGCTTGCCTTCACCCTCGCGCCACATTTACAACCCATTAACCATGACGGGTGCTTTTCGCGGGTTGGGGGCATTTGACCGGCTGAAGCAAGGTTCCATCAAGGTTGACGGAACGTTCGCTTAACCAACCCCCTGTAGACCGGAAGCAGTGGACGAACGTGAGCGTGGAGGCTCCGGAATGAAATATCCTATGCGTATCCTCCAGGGATTGAAGCTGGCTGCAGTGGTTGCAATTGCGCTGTCGATGGGCGCCTGCGCCAACAAGAATGCTGCGACGGATGCGATGGCCAACGCGGCGACGCCTGGCAGCCAGCAGGACTTCGTGGTGAACGTGGGCGACCGCGTGTTCTTCGAAAGCGACCAGACCGATCTGACCCCGCAGGCGATCGTGACCCTGGAGAAGCAGGCGCAGTGGCTCCAGAACTACCGCCAATACAGCTTCACCATCGAAGGTCATGCCGACGAGCGCGGCACCCGCGAATACAACATCGCGCTCGGCGCCCGCCGCGCCCAGTCGGTGCGTTCGTTCCTTGCCTCGCGCGGCATCGATCCGAACCGCATGCGCACGATCTCCTACGGCAAGGAGCGGCCGGTCGCCGTCTGTAACGACATCTCCTGCTGGTCGCAGAACCGTCGCGCCGTCACCGTGCTGAACGCGAGCTCCTGACGCCGGGATACTGACGCTCAGTCAGGCGCCGTTCATCTTCAAAGACCGATTATGCCGGCGCCCTCTCGGGCGCCGGTTTCGTTTCAGCAATCCGTGACCTAAAACCCCTTGGTGGCAGTCACAGTTTTGGCGTACTCCCTTCCTCATTGTGAGCCGCGGCCAACGGTCCGCCGCGTGCCACGCCGCTTTTGTCGTCAGGGCAAGATGTCATCGAAATTCAAGGCAATTACCGGCACCGTGGCGATCGCTGCGCTGCTCTCTTTCTGCGCGCCCGTATGCGCGCAGTCGGACGACGACCCGGAGATGCGGATCGAGCGGCTGGAGAACCAGCTGCGCCAGCTCACCGGCCAGAACGAAGAGCTGCAATATCGCAACCGCCAGCTCGAAGAGCGGCTGCGGGCGCTCGAGGGCGGCGCGCCAGGCGCGCCCGGACAGGTGCCCAATGTCTCGGCGATGCCGCCAGCCCAGATCGCGCCGACCCAGGTCGCGCCGGCCTCTCGCCAGCAGCAGCAGGCCCAGCCGAATTACGAGCAGCCGCAGGCCGCCGCGCCGATCGTTCAGGAGCAGCCGGCACCGGGCGCGCCCGGCACGCGCCGCCGCGGTGATTCCTTCGACCCGAGCCAGAACCCGAACGCACCCGGCGCGCCGCGCGCGCTCGGTGGCGGGCAGCAGCCGATGCCGGCAGGCACTCAGGCAGGTGCGCCCGGCGGCCGCGGCTATGGCGAGCCGCTCGATCTCTCCAACAACGGCCCCCGCTACCCGCAAGCCGCGGTGCCGACACAGCCGGGCTATCCGCCGGCCCAACAGGGCAATCCCGCGCCGTCGGGCGGCACGGGCCTTGCGACCCTGCCGCCCTCGGCCACGCCGCGCGATGAGTTCGACCTCGGCATCGGCTACATGCAGCGCAAGGACTACGCGCTCGCCGAGCAAACGATGAAGAACTTTGCGCAGAAATATCCGAGCGACCCGCTGCTCGGCGATGCGCAATATTGGCTTGGCGAAAGCTACTTCCAGCGCCAGCAATATCGTGACTCCGCGGAAGCCTTCCTTGCCGTCACCACCAAGTACGACAAATCGGCCAAGGCGCCGGATGCCCTGCTGCGGCTCGGCCAGTCGCTGGCCGCTCTGAAGGAGAAGGAGGCCGCCTGCGCCGCCTTCGGCGAAGTCGGCCGCAAATATCCGCGCGCCTCCGCCGGCGTCAAAGCCGCGGTCGATCGCGAGCAGAAGCGGGTGAAGTGCTGAGGCGCCGCATTCATCCCTGACAAGGCGGACAACGCTGCGCTAAAACGGTGCTCATTCTGCTGGGCAACGTCATGTCAGACGACGACAATTCACCGATCACGGCGCGCGCGGGGAAGCAGCTCTTCGCCGGGTTGAGAAGCGCGCCGGGACTGGTGCTCGCGGTCTCCGGCGGGCCCGACTCGGTCGCGCTGATGTGGCTCGCCGCGCGCTGGCGGCGCGGCCTTGCACGTGGCCCCCAGCTCACTGTCGTCACCGTCGATCACGGCCTGCGGCCGGAAGCTGCGCGCGAGGCGCGCGAGGTGAAGGGGCTGGCAACCGAGCTCGGGCTGACGCACCGGACCCTGCGCTGGCGCGGCGCGAAGCCGGACACGGGATTGCCCGCCGCTGCGCGCGAAGCCCGCTACCGCCTGCTCAACGAGGCCGCGCGCAAGGCCGGCGCCAGCCATGTGCTGACCGCCCACACCCGCGACGACCAGGCCGAGACCCTGTTGATGCGCATGCTTCGCGGCAGTGGACTTGCCGGACTGTCGGCGATGGCGCGCCTGACGGAGCGTGACGGCATCGTGCTGGCGCGTCCCCTGCTCGATGTCCCGAAGTCGCAGCTCGTCGCGACGCTGAAGCGTGCCAGGATTGGCTTTGCCGACGACCCCACCAACCGCGACACCGCCTTCACCCGGCCGCGGCTGCGTGCGCTGCTGCCGCAACTCGCGGCCGAGGGCGGCGATAGCAGGAGCCTGGCGCGGCTCGCCGCAAGGCTGGCGCGCGCCAATGCGGCGGTCGAGGTGCTGGTCGATGGCGCCGAGCGCTTCCTTCAGCTCCGGGCGCGCGGCGATGCGCCGCAGGCGAATGGCCGAAGCTTCGAGGCCGAAGCCTTTGCCCTCCTGCCGGAGGAGGTCCGGCTGCGGCTGCTGCTGCGGACGGTCAATGCCCTCGGCCGTGAAGGGCCGGCGGAACTCGGCAAGGTCGAGGCCCTCCTGGCCGCGCTCGATCAGGCCGTGAATCAGGTAATGGCCGCAAGGCCCCCTGCACCCGCAAATGGCCGTGCGATCCTGAAGCAGACCCTTGCGGGAGCCTTGATCAGCCTTGCCGGGGGGCGTATCCACATCACGCCTGCGCCGGCGCGCCGGTTCAGGGGCGGATCATGACACCGGCCATTTGCGATGGACCGCGTCAGGACACCTTAACCAGGCAGGAAAAACCCCGGCCTTGATGCCATTATTTCAGCGGGAATCGCGCTAAGATGGGATAAATAGTCCCATCTCGTTCCCTTGGCAGCGACCGGGGCGGCACCTAAATTGTATGCGTCTAACCAAGAGGATTCCTTGGGGATTTCCTCGCACTGACAAAGTAATCGTCCAAGATACCGCCCAAGGATCAGGCCGCGATCCGCGCGACCACGAAGGAAGATCGATGAACGCCAATCTGCGCAATTTCGCCCTCTGGGTCATCATTGTCTTGCTGCTATTGGCGTTGTTCACGCTCTTCCAGAATCCGGGTCAGCGGGCCTCCTCGCAGGACATCGCCTTCTCGCAGCTCCTGAGCGAAGTTGACCGCGGCAATGTCCGCGACGTCGTGATCCAGGGGCCGGACATCCACGGCACCTTCACCAACGGCTCGAGCTTCCAGACCTACTCGCCGAGCGATCCGACGCTGGTGAAGCGTCTCTATGACAGCAAGGTGCAGATCACCGCGAAGCCGCCGGGCGACAACGTGCCCTGGTTCGTCTCGCTGCTGGTCTCCTGGCTGCCCTTCATCGCGCTGATCGGCGTCTGGATCTTCCTGTCGCGGCAGATGCAGGGCGGCGCCGGCAAGGCGATGGGCTTCGGCAAGTCGCGCGCCAAGATGCTGACCGAAGCGCATGGCCGCGTCACCTTCGAGGACGTCGCCGGCGTCGACGAAGCCAAGCAGGACCTTCAGGAGATCGTCGAATTCCTCCGCGACCCCGGCAAATTCCAGCGCCTCGGCGGCCGCATTCCGCGTGGCGTGCTGCTGGTCGGTCCTCCCGGCACCGGCAAGACCCTGATCGCGCGTGCGGTCGCGGGCGAAGCCAACGTGCCGTTCTTCACCATCTCCGGTTCGGACTTCGTCGAGATGTTCGTCGGCGTCGGCGCTTCCCGCGTCCGCGACATGTTCGAGCAGGCCAAGAAGAATGCGCCCTGCATCATCTTCATCGATGAAATCGACGCGGTCGGTCGTCACCGTGGCGCCGGCCTTGGCGGCGGCAATGACGAGCGCGAGCAGACGCTGAACCAGTTGCTGGTCGAGATGGACGGCTTCGAGGCCAACGAGGGCGTGATCCTGATCGCCGCGACCAACCGCCCCGACGTGCTCGATCCGGCGCTGCTGCGTCCGGGCCGCTTCGACCGCCAGGTCGTGGTGCCCAATCCCGATGTCGTCGGCCGCGAGCAGATCCTCAAGGTTCACGTCCGCAAGGTGCCGCTGGCGCCCGATATCAACCTCAAGACCATCGCGCGCGGCACCCCGGGCTTCTCCGGCGCAGACCTAATGAACCTCGTCAATGAGGCCGCCTTGACGGCTGCGCGCCGCAACAAGCGCATGGTCACCCAGGCCGAGTTCGAGGAAGCCAAAGACAAGGTGATGATGGGCGCCGAGCGCAAGTCGCTCGTCATGACCGAGGAAGAGAAGCTGCTCACGGCCTATCACGAGGGTGGCCACGCCATCGTCGGCCTCAACGTCGTCGCGACCGACCCGATCCACAAGGCGACCATCATTCCGCGCGGCCGTGCGCTCGGCATGGTCATGCAACTGCCCGAGCGCGACAAGCTGTCGATGTCGCTGGAGCAGATGACGTCGCGCCTCGCCATCATGATGGGCGGCCGTGTCGCCGAAGAGCTGATCTTCGGCCGCGAGAAGGTGACCTCGGGTGCGTCCTCCGACATCGAGCAGGCAACGCGTCTGGCGCGCATGATGGTGACGCGCTGGGGCCTGTCGGAAGAGCTTGGCACGGTGTCCTACGGCGAGAACCAGGACGAGGTGTTCCTGGGCATGTCGGTGTCGCGCACGCAGAACGCCTCTGAAGCGACCGTCCAGAAGATCGACTCCGAGATCCGGCGCTTCGTGGAAGAGGGCTACAACGAAGCGACCCGCATTCTCACCGAGAAGCGCGCCGATCTCGAAGCTCTCGCCAAGGGCCTGCTCGAGTTCGAGACGCTCTCCGGCGACGAGATCGTCGACCTGCTCAAGGGCAAGAAGCCGAACCGCGAGTCCGTGCTGGAACCGACCACGCCGCGCGCTTCCGCGGTGCCCCCGGCCGGCAAGTCGCGCCCGCGGCCCGACCCGGATCCCGGCCTGGAGCCGCAGCCGCAGGCCTGACGGAGATGGCTTGCAACGATTGATTCAGAACGGGCGCCTCGCGGCGCCCGTTTTTTCATGTTGGGCACACTGTTCGAGGGGCGCCATGGACGTCGTCGACTGTAATTGTCCCTCGGACAGCGCGCTTGGTCGCGAGTTTGTCGAGAGTGCATATTTCCACGATTCCTATCGTGCGGCACTGGCACATCCGGAACTCGGGATTGTCGATATCTTCTTCGCGCTGTTCGGGCATACGCCGCTCTGGATGAAGCTGCTGCTGATCGTCCGCAACGTCATCGCGAGGTTCGCAGGGCTCGACACGCCGACCATCGGTGAGGTCATGAGCCCCGCGATCAGGAGCGGACACCGGGTCGGCGACAAGATCGGGCCATGGCCGATCTATTTCATCGCCGAGAACGAGATCGTGGCGGGGCGCGATAACAAGCACCTCGATTTCAGATTGTCAGTGCTGAAAGTGAAGGGAGGCGTCGCGACCGATGTCGTCGTCACGACGGTCTGCACCGTGCACAACGTCTTCGGGAAGATCTATCTGTTCGTCATCCTTCCGTTTCATCGCACCGGCGTTCGGGCCCTGATGTCGAACGCGGTTGCGGCGCGACGCTTGTGAAAGGGCAGGCGGTCATGGCGGGCTATTCCGGCAGGTCGACCGTGCAAAAGCTCGGCATCAAGCCGGGCTTTTGCATTTTTGTGGACGGTCTTTCGGTCGCCTACAGCGACATTGTCGGCGAGCTTCCTGACGACGTGACGATCGCAAAGACCGCCAAGGCGCCACTCGATGTGGTGCATCTCTTCGCGACAGAAGCCAAAGGTCTCGCTGCAAAGCTGCGCAGCTACCGCAAGGCGATCGCGCCCGCCGGGATGATCTGGGCGTCCTGGCCGAAGAAGGCGTCAGGCGTCGTAAGCGACGTGACCGAGACGCTGGTGCGCGAGACCGCGCTTGCGAACGGCCTCGTCGATATCAAGGTCTGCGCCGTCGACGACGTCTGGTCCGGCTTGAAGCTCGTGATCCCGGTGAAGGACCGGGCAAAGCCCGCGAAATAGCGACAGTGCAAGGATGGGCAAAGGCGTTCTTGCGCCGTGCCCACGATCTCTTGATTGTCACGACAGACGTGGTGGGCACGCTGTCGCTTTGCCCACCCTGCGATATCTTACTTCGCCGCGGCTCCACGCCCCAAAAACCGCAGCACATCCTCGTTGAACTGCTCGGGATCCTGCAAAAACGAGAAGTGACTGACCTGCGGCTGGATCAGCAGACCGGCGCCGGGAATGTTCGCCGCCATGAATTCGGTGTTGTCACGCTTGATCGCCTCGTCGTGGTCGCCGTCCACGATCCAGGTCGGGACCTTGATGGCCGCAAGATCCGACGCCGTCCATTTCGGCTGGCTCTCCCACATCTTTGTAATCTCCGCGACGAAGTTCTTGTACTCCGTCGGCGTCGGCGAGAGGCGCTTGTACTCTTCGCCGGCCCTTGCGATGTAGGCGTTGAAGACCTCGCTCGACGCGATATCCGCAACGCCTGACGGATCGGAGTTCGCCGCGAAGGCGAACAGCCTGCTGACGCGCTCCGGGTGCTTCATGGCGATGTCGAGGCCGATGATGGCGCCGTCGCTCCAGCCCACGATCGCAGCCTTCTTGATCTTGAGACGATCGAGCAGGGCGACCACGTCCGAGGCCATCACATCGTAGCCATACGGTTCCTGATTGCGGCTGCTGCGCCCATGCCCGCGGCTTTCCATGACGATGACCTGATAGTGCCGTTGCAGCGCGCGGACCTGGTGGCCCCAGTAATTCGCGTTGGCGAGGCCGCCATGCAGCAGGATGACGGGCTCGCCGCGGCCATAGACCGCGTACCAGATCTTCACCCCGTTGACGGGAGCGAGGCCGCTTTGCGCCGCCTTGGGCAATGTCGGCGTCGGCGGGAGGCTCAGCCATTGCGGCGCCGCCTGCGCAGAGCCGAGCGAGACCGTGATGACAAGCGCGGCGCAAAAATTGCGAAACATCATGATCAGCATTCCTGTTCGACCATCCGACATTACCGCATCGCAAATCGGACGCGCCACCGTCAGGACGGTACAGCACTGAGACGTGAATGACTGCGAGCGCCAGGGGCCGAACCATCGGGGGCGTGCGGCGACAATGAGATGCAGACGGCGAACCAACAGGCCGCCGACAGCAGCGATTTGGTCACGTGGCTTGGTTCGGAACTTGCCGTCAGCCCGGCGCGCCGAATTCTCGCGCTCTGATTAATCCGCCATTAGCGTTTGTGGGGTAGTTCTGCTGTCATCCGTCTTCGTCGCTCCGCGGGCCCGGCCAGCTAGACGCTTGAAGGCGGGCGGTAATCACGGCGCTTTACCGAGGCTGAGCCGCGCACCCGTCACTCCCTCCGGCACCCCGATGGCGGACGTCAACGTCACCTCTGACATGGTCCGCCGCGCTCGCGCGACGAGCACCCCGAACTTCCGGGTCGAGACGTTTTCGATCGCCTTGTTCGCGTCGGCGATCTCCGTATTGCGCTCGGGATTTGTCTTCGGCCTGACCAGCAATCTCTATCATTTGCCGATCGTCGCAGGACTCTACAACGAGCCGCAGTATCGTGACGACGGGTTTATCCAGTCGTTGCGGTACTTTGCTTCCGGCGTCTGGCTGATGCTGAGCGGCGTCGAGAGATATGTCGACGACGTTCCGTTGCTCTTCTTCGTCCTGTTTTTCCTCTCCCGGCTGGTCAGCTTTGTCGGATTGCTCTGCTGCGCCTCCCTGCTCGGGGTGACGGAGAGGCGCGACAAGATCGTCTTCAGTCTGGTTGTCTGCTTCACCGCGTTTCTTGACGGCTACAGCTACGCCGGCTCCGGCGGCCTGTTCATCAACTACTTCACCCATTCGGAGATGGCGAATGGCGTGGCCCTGCTGGCGATCTACTTTGCCGCGCGCGGCCGCTACACAACAGCGGTCATCGCGGTCGGCATCATCTTCTTCATCAACGCCTTCTTTGCGGTCTGGCTCGTTCCGCCGCTGGTGTTGATCGGGATCCGTCACCTGTCGCAGCGGAAAGTGACGATCGGCCAAATCTCCTTGCGCGTGCTGATCGGCCTCGTCCCGTGCGTGCCGCTTGGGCTGGTCGTGCTCAATGGGTTTCTCGCAAATCCCGAATTTGGCCATCCGTTCGACCTTGCGGGTTTCCTTCGCCAGTATTTTCCAGGGCATGTGCTGATAGACTCGACATCGCTCGCCGACATCGTGGGGCTGTCGGCGGTCACCCTGATCGGAGCGCTCGCGCTGTTCTGGCCGGGCCGGCCCGCCTCTGATTTGCAGGCCGCCTATTTGGGCGCGATCCTCGTCTACCTGATCGGCATCGCCGTTCCCTTCGTGACCGCATCGCCGCTTATTCTCAACCTTCATCTCCTGCGATCGGGAACGGTCATCCATCTGCTTGCTGCCCTGGCGATTGCGGCACTGGCGACGAACTGGTTGCGGCGCGACAAGGACGCGGCCTTCCTTCCGGCCTGTCTTGTCATCCTGTTCCTGAGCTTTGATGGCTGGACTGGCCTCGCCTCCGTCCTCGCCGTTCTGATCTTTGCTCTTCGAGCAACTGTCCCGGGACCAGCCCCATCCCGCCAGCGCACCATCGGCTATCTGGTGCTTGCCATGACCGTTCTGGTCGCATACCCGCTCGCGATCAGGTCCAGCCTCAACTTCAACCGGATCTGCAATGAGGCGGTCGCGGAATGGACCGACGTCGGCAAGTGGGCGCGCAGTACGCCTTTGACTGCGGTGTTCCTCACGCCCAGAAGGCCGGAGCTTGATGGCCGGGCTGAAGTGAGCATCGCCGACATGGCGCTCGATCGCGGCGGTGTGTTTGAGTTCGTCTCACATCGTCGCGTCTGGGTCGACTTCAAGCGCGGCGGATCGGCGATGTTGACGCCTTCGTATTATCCGACGTGGCGAAGCAGGTTGACGGATGTCGAGGGCTTGAATTCGCTTGCGGAGCGAATGGCTTATGCGTCGCGCAACGGCATCGGCTATGTCATCGATATCTGTCAGAGCCCTGAAGCGCAGAGCGGCGCCGTCTATCGAACGAAGCGGCTCTGCGTATACTCAACGGACGCAACCGAGCCCACGGTACGGAAGGACGCATCGGTCCGCGGGCTGCCGCCTGACGGCCGGCTCCGGAGCTCCTCATGATGCGACTTCCGCGGGACAAATTGATTACGCCTTCGGCCTGACCTGCGTCATCGCCACGCCTGACACCGCGAGCAGTCCGCCGACGATCAGCTTCGGGGTCACGGGCTCGCCGAGGAACAGCACGCTCGACATCAGGGCGAACACCGGAAGCAGCAGGCCGAAGGGAGCGACGCGGCTCATGGAGCAGCGCCCGATCAGCCAGAACCAGAGGCCAAATCCCAAGATTCCTCCGATGAAGATCGTATAGGCGAGCGCGAGCCAGCCAATTTCATCCGCGGCGACGAGGCTTGCCGTTTGTCCGTGTTCAAGGAGCAGCGACATCGACATGACCTGCGGCACGGTGAGCAGCGACGACCAGCCCATCAGCATCAGGGAATCAAAAGGGCCGTAGCATTTCGTCAGGACATTGGACACCGCGAATGCGAAGGCGGCGCCGACCACAAGCAGAAGCGGAAGTGCACTTGCCGACAAGGCTGGTCCCGTCGCCAGCACGACCACGCCGGCAAAGGCAAGCACCACACCGGCAGACGTGGTGAGAGACGGTCGCTCGCCAAGCAGCGGCCAGGCCAATAGGACGGCGAAGGGCGTGGCAAGCTGATAGGCGACGGCCGACAAGCTTCCTGAGCCAAGTCCAAGGCCAACATAGAACAGCCCGAAGTTCAGGCCGCCCAGGAAGATCGAAATGACTGCGACAGGGCCGAGCTGCTCGCGCGTGGGCCTTTTGACGAACGGAACGAGCAGCAGCGCGATGGCGACGAAGCGCAGGGCGAGGAAGAACAGCGGCGGAAACTCGGCAACGCCGACCTTGATGGCCACGAACTGATAGCCCCAGAGCAGCGGAACGGCCACGGCGCAGACGATCTGGATCGCAGTCATGGCATCTTCCTTTCAAGATCATTCAGTCCAGATATGGGCCAATCGATGACGGAGGTGTTCATGGCTGGACCTGATTGGATTGCCTACTCGATGAAGCGGTCGAGCAGCGCGTCAGCGGTGGCTTGCGATGCGGCCTGAGCCGGTGCCGTCTTGCCGACCACGCGCAGCCCCTCGACGAAGCAGACGAGAATTTTCGCGGCGCTCGCGGGATCGACTCCCTTGGCCAGCTGGCCCGCCGCTTGAGCACGGCACAACGCACCCGCCACCCTGGTCTCCATCGCCTTGAAGAAACCCGCGACGCGGCGTGCGACGGTCGCGTCCTCGCCAGCCAGCTCCATCGCCGTGGCCACCAGCAAGCATCCACGCCGGCCGTTGGCGCCGCTGGTGCGCTCGACATAGCCGGCAAGATAGGCCCGCAGGCCCTCGACCGGATCTCTGCTTTGCGCAAACTCGAGATCCATCCTTGTCACGGCATCCGCGATGTAGCGATCGAGCGCGCGCAGGAACAGCGAGTGCTTGTCACCAAACGCGGCATAAAGGCTGCCCCGCGAGAGTTTCGTTGCACGAAGCAGGTCCGGGAGTGCGGTGGCGTGATAGCCGCGCGACCAGAACGCATTCATCGCGCGTTCGACCGCGGCCTCCACATCGAAGTTTCGGGGGCGGCCGCGGGGCAATTGCGGTGGGGCTGGGCGAGGCATGAACGATATATAAACCGATTGGTCTTTAAATCACAAGTGGTCAATTCGGTTGGAGGTAGTTATCGAGAGAGTGGGAACTTAGGTTCGCTCCTCTGTCGCAGTGTAACTATTTTTTTGATTGACGCGCCGGCGCGAATAAAGCATCCCGCTGGGGCTATATTCCCATCTATTATATTTGAAGTCTGTCTCCAGAGTTGCTGGAGCGATGATCTCGATGCTGTCGTCAGGCGGAAGATTGGCGCCTTCCGCGATGGCCGAGAGGAGCCGTGGATCTCGCGGACTCGTGCCGTTGAAAGTAAACCCTCGCCACTTGGTTGGTGTATCCGCATTGTCGACAATGTAACCGTCGTATCGGTCATGAAATTTGCCGTTGCAATTGGCTATCAAGTCGACCTTTTTGTGCTCCTTCATTGCGACAACGAAGCTGTCATCCGCGAAAGTCTCCTCTTCTCCCTGATCGGTTGGCGAGGCGTTGCGCCCGCCGGAGAAGATAGCGACCGCATCGCGGCAGAGCGTTGCATAGAGAAGAACAAGACGACTATCTGCGAGGCGAAATGCGATTATGGACCCAACAGGCTGGAGGCATCCGCCTCCGGTATTGATCCGATTGTGCTGCAGTTCGCCGAACGCTTTCGATGCATACTGGCGGCCGTCAACTTCGATAGTGGCGTCCACGCGATATGCGAAGCGTACGCTGCAAAACGGGTTCAGGGAGAACCGGGGGCGATCCCACTGATGCAAGACGAGCGTTGCAACGACAAAGACGGAAGCGAGCCCTAGAAGCCACGGTTTGAGGCGCGAGGACATCTCAATTCGACGGCGCGACCGCCGCCCCGCCCTCCACCTTCTCCCTTACATGCACCACCGCGATGTCATCCGCATAAGCCCGCTTCCAGCCCTTGAGCTGGTCGAGGATTTGCGGGCCCGGCGCATCGGCGACCAATAGCGTCGCGTCGATCTTGTATTCATCCAGCAGGCGCGGCAGCAGCTCGGGCTTCTTGCCTTCCGTCGCCTTGAAGAAGTCCATCACGAATTTTTCGCCATAGAGCTCGGCGCGGCCGTCGACGAAGACAGGGATGTCGCGCGAGATCAGATAGCCGCCGAACTGATAGGCGTTGAAGATGCGCTTCACCTTGAGCTTCTCGAGCAGATCCGCCGCTGCAGCCGGCGTCTGCGTCATCGTGAAGGTGAAGCGGTGGTGCGCCATGTAGAGCGAGGTCGAGGTCCAACTGGCGGCAACGATCATCAGCGCGCCGAGTGCCGTGACGGTGCGGGCCGGCCAGCGGTCGCCGCCAGCGGCGTCGCCTTGCGGACGCGCGAACATCTCGCCGAGCGGTTTTGCCAGCACAAGCGGCACCAGGAAGGCAAAGGCTTCGATGCTTCTGAAATGGGTCAGCGCGCTCCAGGTCAGGAACAGGATCAGGAAAATCCTGGGCGCCGAGAGCACGATGCCGCGATAATAGCCGAGCGCGATCAGGCCGAGCAGCGCGCCTTCGAACGCGGTGAAGGTCGCAAAATTCGCCGGCATCCATTCGAAAATCACCGACAGCAGCTCGCCGAGGCCGAGGATGTTGGTCGCGCCCATCAGCGTCCGCCAGCCGTAGGGCGTGCAGCAGCTCGCGATCAGCGCGCCGACCCCGAACAGCACCCAGCGCAGGAACAGCCGCAGCCGCTGTCCCTTCTCGGCATGCTCGACTGCTTCGAGCGAGATCGGGCCGATCAGCGCGAGGCCCAGCACGAAGCCGCCATGCAGGTTGGCCCAGAGCGCCATCAGCGGCAGCCAATGCCAGGATGGCGCACTTCTGCGATCGGCAGCCGCCATCAGCAGGCCGACCCATGCCACCATGACGGGCAGCGCCAGGATATGCGGACGCGCCAGCACATGATGGATCGTCAGCAGCAACGCCAGCATGGCGAACAGCACCGCGCGCGGCGCCTCGATCTGCGCATCGAGCAGATAGACGAAGATCGCGGCCGTGAGCGCCATCCCGATCGCGGTGAGGATCACGGGCCCGGCCCAGTCCCATTGCGCATGGGAGAAGGCGAACAGAACCTGCGACAGCCACGACGTCGAGATCCACGTCTCGCCGGTCCGCGTGAAGGAATAGAAGTCCGTGGTGGGGAGGGCGCCGTGATCGAGGATCCATTGCCCGATCTTGATCTGCCAGAACGAGTCGGAATCCTGAAGCAGGGTGTCGCCGACGAAGAAGAAAAAGAGATAAACGCCGGCACCGACGCAGAGCGGCACCAGGGCGCGTGCGCGGCTCTGCACCACGGTGCTGTTGGCAAAGGAGAGGGACATGCCGCCTCGTCGTCCTGCTTGTTCTTGTCGGGTTGGCCGAGCGGGCGGCATTGGACCATGCGCGGTCATAACTTCGGGTAAACCCGCGGGCGCAGACGCTGCCGCGGATGCCTGCAATTTAACGGATTGTTTTTAATTCCTCTTTACCATCGGCGAATACACGCAATGCGCCCGGTGTTTACGCAGTCGAATTAACTGCGGCGCAATTCTTTGCCCCTACGTTCGGTTCCATGGTCGGGCGGCGCTGGGAAGCCGAATAGACCAGACCATTTGTAAGCCTCGTGTACTCTTTGGGAGCAGTCTATGAAGAACCTCGTTTCGCGTTTCGTGAAGGACGAATCCGGCGCCACCGCCATTGAATACGGCCTGATCGCTGCCGGCATCGCGCTGGCGATCATCACCGTCGTCAACAACCTCGGCACCTCGCTGAACACCAAGTTTGGCTCGATCTCGTCCAGCCTGAAGTAAGCCGGACGATCTGACAGTTTTGAGAGCCCCGTCTTCGACGGGGCTCTTTTCTTTTGGGGTGGTACAGTCGGCCGGCGGCTGCTCGGCCTGCATGTTTCGCCGGCGATGCGGAGCATCGTCCGGACGCCCGCTTTGCAGGCTCCTCACCATGAGGATCTGATACCTCGCCGCAAAACGAGTCCTCATCCTGAGGGTCCGCCGCAGGCGGGTGTCTCGAAGGATAGCTACAGGCAGGGCTTTCCCCCACCCTCTTTCTTCAGGGGTCCTCCAGCCCGCATCGCCGGGCATGGCGCGTTCGTCCGTTCGCCGTGACGCTCCACGCATTTGCGTCTTGTCATCCACTCTGAATAGTTGTTCAGTCCTTGCGGGGCGATTTGCATCTATGCAGTGACGAAGCGTTCGGCCGCGGGGCGTGCGGCAGGCGTGTGGGACAGGAAGCGCGCCATGGTTTATCGGCGGACGCATCAAGTGGTTAAGCGCCTTGCGGCCAGGCGCAGTGCGATACTGGCGGCGGCGCGGGAGGCTGCGGCGGAAGGCGGGATGGCGGCGGTGCAGATCGCGCCGGTCGCGGTTCGCGCCAGTGTCGCGGCCGGAACGGTCTACCGTTACTTCCCGTCCAAGGCTGAGTTGATCTCCGAATTGATCGCCGAGGTGTCGCGCGACGAACTCGCCGCGATCCGCCGGGCGGCCGATGCTGCGCCGGGCCCGTCCTCGGCGCTGGCGGCAGCCGTCACGACCGTGGCGGTCCATACGCTGTCGCAGCGCAGGCTGGCCTGGGGCATCCTGGCCGAGCCCGTCGATGTCGATGTCAGCGCCTCCCGCCTCGCCAGCCGGCGCGAGATCGCGGGCGAGATCGCTGCGCGGATCGACGCCGCCGTGCGCGCCGGCCATTTGCCGGCGCAGGACACCGCGCTTGCCGCCACCGCGCTGCTCGGGGCGCTGCACGAGGCCCTGGTCGGGCCGCTCGCGCCCGACAATCTCGAAGATCCCATCAAGATGCGCGATGCGGTCCAGACCGTGACCCTGCTGGCGCTGCGCGCCGTCGGCGTCATGGACGCCCGCGCGCGTGGGCTGGTGGTGCAGCAGACGCTGCTCCCGACCACGAAAGCGCTGGTCGGGGCGTAAAAAGCGGCGTGCGACCGGGGGTGCGGCCTGATCGTGCTCAGGTCGTTGCACGAGCAGGTCTTTTCACGAAACCCGCGCATTTTAGCCGGACCGGCCGGCTACTGTGCATGGGGTTGTTTTCGACATTTTTGTTTTGCCGCGCTCAGGCGGCTCAAATAATCGCGTCGCCCTCGGGTCCGACCGAGGCGATGCGCACCATGTTGGTGGTGCCGGGAATGCCGAGCGGCACGCCGGCGACGATGATCACGCGCTGGCCGGCGCGGACGAAGCCGTCCCGGAACGCGATCTGGCCGGCGCGGCCGACCATGTCGTCCTGGTCGCGGGCATCGTCCGCCACCACGCAATGCACGCCCCAGACGACGGCGAGCCGGCGGCCGGCGGTGATGTTCGGCGTGATCGCCACGATCGGTGGCTTCGGCCGCTCGCGGGCGACGCGCACGGCGGTCGAGCCCGACGAGGTCCAGCAGATCAGCGCAGGCAGGTCGAGCGTCTCGGCGATCTGCCGCGCGGCGTCGGCAATGGCGTCTCCGGCGGTGGCTTCCGGCGCCGGCCGCTGGGCCATGACCACGGAGCGATAGGTCGGGTCGCGCTCGACCTCCTCGCCGATACGGTTCATGGTCGAGACCGCCTCGACAGGGAATTTGCCGGCCGCCGATTCCGCCGACAGCATGATGGCGTCGGCGCCTTCATAGACGGCGGTGGCGACGTCCGAGACTTCGGCCCGGGTCGGCACTGGCGACTGGATCATCGATTCCAGCATCTGGGTCGCGATCACCACCGGCTTGCCGGCGCGGCGCGCCATGCGCGTCATCTGCTTCTGGAGGCTCGGTACGCGCTCCAGCGGCAATTCGACGCCGAGGTCGCCGCGCGCCACCATCAGCGCGTCGGAGGCTTCGAGGATGTCGGCGAGGCGATCGATCGCCTGCGGCTTCTCGATCTTGGCCATCACTGCGGCGCGGCCGCGGATCATCTTCTTGGCCTCGAGCACGTCGTCGGCGCGCTGCACGAAGGACAGCGCGATCCAGTCGACGCCGGTGACCAGCGCGGCCTCGAGGTCGGCACGGTCCTTCGGCGTCATCGCCGAGACCGGCAAATCGGTGTCGGGCAGGCTGACGCCCTTGCGGTCGCTCATCTTCCCGCCGACCACGACACGCGTCACCGCATGCTCCTTCGAGGTCTCCTCGGCGATCAGCCGCACCTTGCCGTCGTCGAGCAGCAGCGAATGGCCGGGCCTGAGCGCAGCCAGAATCTCCGGATGCGGAAGATTGACGCGCGTGGCATCGCCCGGCGTCTTGTCGGAATCGAGCGTGAAGGTCTGGCCGTTCTGGAGCTGCACCGCGCCTTCGGCGAAGGCGCCAAGCCTGAGCTTGGGGCCCTGGAGGTCGACCAGAATGCCGATCGGCCGGCCGTAGCTGCTTTCGACGTTGCGGATCGTCGCCACCAGCTCCCGCATCTTGTCGTGCGGGGTGTGGCTCATGTTGATGCGGAACAGGTCGGCGCCGGCCTCGAACAGGCGGCGGATCATCGCGAGATCCGAAGAGGCAGGTCCCAGGGTCGCGAGAATCTTGATACGGCGAAGACGCCTCATGGCTTACTTCCAGACGGTGGTGGAGGGGCTGGCGGGAGACCAGGACCGGCGGGCGGCGTACCACCGGGCGGATTATTGGGCAAACCCGGGACGCCGCCACCAGGCCCCACCGGGCCCGGCAGGCCGGGTACGCGTTGCTGCTGTGACGGCTGCTCGTTGGCATCGGTGAGCTGCACCGTCCAGGCCCGCTGCTCGCCGGTGTCGACCTCGAAATAGCCGGTCCGGTCATAGCCGCGCGCCAGACAATCCTCGGTGCCGCGGATGGTGAATTCCTTGTCGCGCGAGCACATGAAGGCCTGGCCCGACCATTCGCCACCGCGGTCGTAGTCGATCGCGTAGATGTAATAGTAACGGGCGACCAGCGTTCCCCGCAGCAGGGTCTCGCAGGAGCGGGACGAGATGTTCCACCAGCCCTCGGTGGTCCAGCCCTCGGCGTCCTTGTAGCCCAGCGCAATGCCGACCCGGCTCGATGTGTTGTTGCAAAGCCGGAAATCGGCGGAGGCCGGGCTGGCCCAGAGGCACAGCAGGCCAACCACCAGCACCGGGACCAACCGGGCGAGCAGGCGAAGGGAGGAGCGGGGAGATTCGGCGATCATTGTCGCGGAACGTATACCAGATGATTGACGATTTGGCGTAGGGCCGGGGAACTGGGCCGCGGTTTGGCCTAGGGGGCCGTTTGCGCCGCGATATGGCAAAATCTGTGACAGGCCCCACCTGATCCCGTAAGGGTGACCCTAACAAGGTCCGAGCCAATTCAGGGATCCAGCCATGGCAATCGACGACAAAACCAGAACGGAGCTCGAGGCCGCCGCTTTCAGGCGCCTGGTCGATCATCTGAAGACGCGGACGGACGTCCAGAACATCGACCTGATGAATCTGGCCGGCTTCTGCCGCAACTGCCTGTCGAACTGGCTCAAGGACGCCGCCGACGCCCAAGGCGTGAGCTTAAGCAAGGACGAGAGCCGGGAAGCCGTCTACGGCATGCCCTACGAGACCTGGAAGTCGAAATACCAGGGCACGGCCACGCCCGAGCAGATCGAGGGGATGAAGAAGGTTCATCCCCACGGGCACTGAGCAGGCTCGTCGGCGACCTGCCGGCGCGGCGCCCCTGAGTCGCATCACACAACAGCTTTCTTCGAGCTGCCGCAGGAAGGTGTGGGCGCGCTGTGGACGAGCGCGATGCTTGCTTGAACGCAACGGGCGCCAACCCTAAGGGTTCTGCCAGCACGCGCGGTGAGGGATGCCGGCGTCACCTCGTTTTGCCAGTTCCATTTGGAGTACCAAGATGGCCACCACCGCCGCCGTCCGCGACGACGAGCCCGCGACGAAATTTGCCAAGGACCAGCTCAAATCCATCATCGAGCGCATCGAGCGGCTGGAAGAAGAGAAGAAGGCGATCTCCGACGACATCCGCGACGTCTATGCCGAGAGCAAGGGCAACGGCTACGACGTCAAGGCGCTGCGCACCATCGTGCGCCTGCGCAAGCAGGACCCCAACGAGCGCGCCGAGGCCGAGACGATCCTCGAGACCTACATGCAGGCGCTGGGCATGCTCTGAGGCGCGTCGCCTCGAGCACCACTGCCGAGCCCGGATGGAGCGAAAGCGAAATCCGGGTTACAAGTCGGGCGCGTTACACTTCGTCTGTGAACGGAGACCGCCGTGACTGCGCCGAAGCTGCCGCGCGAGGTGAGCCGTGCGTTCGACGCTCTCCCCGCGCCGATCGGCAAGCGGCTGCTTCAGGTGCGAGACCTGATCTTCGCCAGCGCTGCGGCGCACGACGATGTTGGCAAGCTCACCGAGACGCTGAAATGGGGCGAGCCCGCTTATCTGACCGATGAGACCGGCAGCGGCTCCACGATCCGGCTCGGGCGCCTGAAGGACTCCGAGCACGCCGCCATCCTCTTCAACTGCAAGACGACGCTGGTCGACGCGTTCCGCGAGCGCTTCCCTGATCAGTTCGAATATCGGCAGACGCGGGCGTTGCTGTTGCCGGTAGCGGGCGAGTTGCCGAAACAGGAGCTATCGGTCTGCCTGTCGCTGGCGCTGACGTATCATCTGGATCGGCGGGGCAGGAAGAAGAGATAAGGCGGACCTGCTACCCGCCTCAGCGCAGCGAGGCCGTCCGCATGACGAACGACGTCATCTCGAGCTTCGCGGTCGCGCTGCCCGAGAAACTGTCGCAGGACAGGCCTTGCATCGGATCGTCGGCAAAGCCCATGGCGATCACGGCCTGCGGCTTGACGAAATAGCCGCGCAGCGCGGCGGTATCGAGCTCGCCCATCAGCGTTACCGACATCGCGCGGCTGGCGCTCGGCGACAGCATGACGATCTTGAGCCAGATGCTCTCGCCCTTGGCCGCGGAGAGGCGGGTCGCGGTTGCGATCCTGCCGTCGATGCTCTTGCCGACCACCGTGTTGATCTCGGTCGCCTGAGCGACACTGCGGGAGGCGGCCGGACGGGCGGAGCGCGGGATCGGTGCGGAAGCGGCGACGACGTTGGCGCGATCGACCGGGGAGGCGGAAGCCGGCGCATAGGCCAGCGCCTGATAGGCCGCGCTGGAGACACTCGCGGTGGCTTGCGGATCGGTGGCGGCGGCGAGCGCCTGACGGGCCTTCAGCGCGGCCACTTGGGCCGGTGTCGCCTGCTGCGGCGTGGCCGGGGTATCCCAGAAGCCGCGGGCGTTGATGATGTCGGCCGGGGTCTCCGGCTTGCCGGCAGCCGGCTTGTCCGCCACGGGCGCGGGCTTCGGCTTGGGCGGCGCAACGATCTGCGCATCGGCCGAAGCGAGCTGGAGTGCGGCCATTTGCGGCTTGGCGCGCGGCGTGGGCACCGGATCGGCCGGCTTGACTGCAGCGGCAACCACGGTCGGCTTCGCGGCCGGGGCACCCTCGTCATCCTCGTCGCTGCTCATGGCGGCCGGAGCCGACGACTTGCTCTTGAACAAAGCGGCGAAGAAATTCGGCTTGCTGCTGCCGGCATCGTCGCCATTGCCGCGGCGCTCGATGTCGGCCCTGGCGAGCTCATAGCCCTTCAGCGGCGTGCCGTCGGTCGGGACGTGGACGGTGCGGCCGTCCGGGAACACGCGGGCGAGCTGGTCATGCGTCATGCGCGGCCAGTGCCGGATGCTGCCGGTGTCCAGATGCACGAAGGGCGAGCCGGAGGTCGGATAAAAGCCGACGCCGCCGCGCTGGAGGCGAAGGCCGGCGAAGCGGATCTGCTCCAGCGGCACGCCCGGAATGTAGAAGTCCATCGCATGTCCCAGCATGTGCTGGCTGAAGCGCGCCACACCCGAGGAGCGGCGGCGGAGCATGGCGTTGGTGGCGGGGGAGCGGTAGGAGGAGATGATCTGGATCGGCTGCTTGCCGTCGACGTCGCGATAGACTTCCCAGAGGATGTCGAAGAGGTGACGGTCCATGACCGTCTCGTCCTGGGTGCGCCAGTCGCGCAGGAAGTGGTTGAGCTGCTTCAGCGCGGCTTCGTCGTAGCGGCCATCGCGCTTGAAGGTGACGGTGAGGTCTTCGCCGGAATGGGTGTGGTGGAAGGAGAGCGTCTTGGTCTCGTTCAGCGCGGCGGCGTTATGGACCGAGCCTGCGGCAGCAAGCAGCAATACGGCAGCAAGGCCGATCCGGGATCCGGCCTTCACTCCCGCATGGGACAACGACAGCACAGCAAATTGGCGTGCAAGACCAGTCAGCACGTATGAGCCCACCCAGTCGACGAGCGTTCAAAATGGACTCTCCCGCCAACCCCGTTAGCGCGCGAAAGAGGATGAACGCTTTATTAAAGCGAGAAGGTTAATTCGAGGTTGACCTTCCCGCCCCCAAACCAAGTCAGGCTGCAATCCTAAACGCCTGAGTGTGGCAAAAAAACGCCCGCTCCCTGAGGCCGGGCGGAGAATGGTTAACGTTAAGCGACCGCATCCTGGGGACGGGGTCGCTGATTTCATTGCAGAATTTCACGCAACGAGGCGCTGGAGCCGAGCCAGGCTCAGCGGGTGAACACCCGCTGCTGCTGCGGCCGGCGGCCGACCGGGGCCGGTGGCGGGGTCGGGGCACCGCCGCCGAACAGCCGCTCGAAGAAGTTCAGGCCGGACGAGCCGCCATTGTTGGCCACCGCCACGCCCGAGGGCAGCGTCGTTGCCGGGCGCGAATAGCTCGGCTGGGTGTGCGCGACCACGTTCTCGAGGTCCTTGCCGCGGCTGTTCTTCAGGATGTTGATCATGGTCGCGTCGCGGCCATAGACGTCCTTGCGGAATTGCAGCTTGCCGCCATCGTCCACGAACGCGGTCTGATAGGTGATGTTGACCGGGATCGGGGTCGGGAATTTCAGGTCGATCTCGCTCTTGCCGTACATGCTGCGCACGCGCTCCGGCGTGTACTTCTCGTTCGGCAGCGCGATGTTGAGCAGCACGCTCGCGTACTGATCCGGGTTCTGCACCCGCATGCAGCCATGGCTGAAAGCGCGATCTTCGCGGGCGAACAGGTTCTTGTCCGGCGTGTCGTGCTGATAGACCAGGAACTTGTTCGGGAAGTTGAAGCGGATGCGGCCGAGCGCATTGGCCTCACCGGGCGGCTGCGAGATGTGCACCGAGCCGTCGCGGTTCTGTTCGAGCTTGAGGCCCATGCGCTGGAGCACGGTCGGGTCCTGCTGAAGCGCCGGCAGATACTCGTTGTAGACGATCGACGGCGGCACGTTCCAGGTCGGGTTGACCGTGATGTACTTCATCGTCTCGGTGAGCAGCGGGGTCGCATGCGTGCCCGGCTTGCCGGTGACGACGCGGGTGGTCCAGACCGGCTGGCCGCGCTGCATCACCTTCAGCGTGTAGTCGGGAATGTTGAGGATGACATAGGCATCGCCCAGCGAGGGCGTGCCGAGGTCGCGCGGCAGCCAGCGCCAGCGCTCCATGTTCACCAGCACCACGTCGATCTGCTTGTCGCGCTTCGGCGTGTTGATTGCCTTGACCGTCTTGTCGTCGAGGATGCCTGTTGCCTTCATCTCGGCGCCGCTCTGGAATTTGCGCACGGCTTCGGCGACCGCAGCGTCGTAGCGGGTGTCGCTGGCATTCTCGGCGAGGCCGAGCTTGGCGCGCAGCTGCGGCACGCGCGGATCTTCCACGACGATTTCAGCCTGCTTCTTGCCGGCCGGGGTGTATTTCAGTGCCGGACCATCGGCGATCTCGATCACCGGGCCGTTGCCCTGGCCGCGCAGCTCCGCGAGCTTGGCCTTCAGCTCCTTGTAGAGCTTCTGCGGCGGGTTGTAGCTGTCGAGCGCCGCGGACGCGTCGGCCGCGGTCGTGACCTTGGCAAGCACCTCGCTCGGATCGGTCGGGTGCTCGGGATAGAGGATGTCGCCGCTGACCTGCGACCAGTGCATGCGGCCGCTCTGGGCCTGGCGCGCATAGTCGAACATGCTCGCGGTGAGCTTCAACTCGGCGTCGGCGAGCGCATCGGGTGTCGTGGCGGCGGCGAAGTCCGGCACCGGATAGTCAGCCGGGTTGAGACCGTCGGAGGCCGCATCCTTCAGCCGCGCGATCACGCCCTTGGCAGCATTGGTCAGGCCGCCGGCTTGCGTCCAGACCGGCGCGAAATCGCGTGCGCCGTAGAATTTCTCGATCGCCGCACGCTCGTTCTTGCGGTCGAAATGGCGCGAGGTCTTGGCGCCGATGATGTCTTTCAGTCTGTCGGCGACCGGCTGGTCGGCGGCGGGAACGTTGCTCGCGGCCTTCACGGGCTCGGCGGCCGGAGCTGCTGCTGCGGGAGCCGCAGGCGCAGCCGGCGTTGCGGTCGCAGTGTCGGCCTTGGCAGGTTCCGTCTTCGCAGGCTCGGTCTTTGCGGTTTCGTTCTTCGGCGCGTCGGTGGCGGGCGTCGTGGCGACGTCGGACGGCTTGGTCTCGACCTTGTCGGCGGCCGGTGCCGCTTCGGCCTTCACCGGTTCCTTCGTCGGCTCCTTGGCGGAGTCCTGCACCGTGGCGGTGGTGTCGGGCTTGATGTCGGACGCGGTCGGGGGCGGGACGTTTGCGGGCTCGGGGCGCGGGATCGCGGCTTCGATCGCGAGCTCGGCAGCGCTGCTGCGGGTCTGATCCTGCGCCAGGGCTGAGCTGGCCGATACCGTGAGGAAGGTCGCCGCGACCGTCATCAAGACACGGTCAAAGCCTGCACGGTGGTTCAAACAGTCACGCATTGTGTCGCACCCCTCGGGTGAACTGTCCCTCGTGGAACAGCTTTGTTATCGCCTATTGAGCTTCGGCTAGATCGCGCCGGCCTCTCGAAAGTTGCACGCCCGCACGCAACGATTCTTACGCGAGACGATATACAGGCCCCGATTTTGCAGCCAGCGCTACCCGGGACAACTCACGACAAACTGACTTCAAGGAAGCCTGTTTGCAACGGATTGTGCGCCTCTGCCTCGCGCTTTTCCCTGTGTCTGTCACTTCCAAGTCACGGTTCATGTCGCGGCCAAATTTTGCCGTGATGCGAAGGGCTTGCGGCCTCATCGCAGCGCCGCGAGAACCTCCGTTCGCACGAGGCTCAATGCGTCTCCTCACCGCTTTTGCCGCCATGTCCGGGAACCCCGGCTTCGTCGAGTTTGCGGTAGAGGGTGGAGCGGCCGATTTTGAGGCGGCGGGCAACCTCGGACATCTGTCCGCGGTAATGCGAGATCGCGAAACGGATGATCTCGTTCTCCATGTCCTCCAGCGGGCGGACGTCGCCGGTCGGGGTCAGCATGGAGAGGGACCCCGCCAGGGGGAGCGGTGCGATCGGTATTTCACCACCCGACACCACGGAGGGCGCGGCGATCGGCTCGAGCATCAGCGGCGCGGTCGGGATGTCTGTCGCGTGATGGGGCTGCGAGGTGAGCAGGGGGAAGTCGGCAAGGCCAAGCTGGTCGCCGTCACTCATCACCACCGCGCGGTAGATCGCGTTTTCAAGCTGGCGGATGTTGCCGGGCCATTCGAGCTGGGCGAGGTGCGCCACGGCATCGCCGCTGATGCCGGTGATCGGGCGGTTCTCCTCGGCGGCAAAGCGCGCCAGGAAATGCCGCAGCAAGTGCGGGATGTCCTCGCGCCGGGCCCGCAGCGAGGGGATCGTCAGCGGCAGCACGTGCAGGCGGTAGAACAGGTCTTCCCGGAAGTGCCCCTGCTTCACCCGCTCCAGCAGCCTGCGATTGGTTGCGGAGATGATGCGGACATCGACCTTCAACGGCTTCCGCCCGCCGACGGCCTCGACCGCGCCTTCCTGAAGCGCGCGCAGCAGCTTGACCTGCGCCGTCAGCGGCAGTTCGCTGACCTCGTCCAGAAACAGCGTGCCGCCATGGGCCTCGACGAACTTGCCGGTGTGCCGCTCGGTGGCGCCGGTGAAGGCGCCTTTCTCGTGACCGAACAGGATGGACTCGACGAGGTTGTCGGGGATCGCGCCGCAATTGACCGCAACGAACGGCTTGGCCTTGCGCTCGCCGCTGCCATGGATGGCGCGGGCGAACATCTCCTTGCCGACGCCGGACTCGCCCTCGATCAGGACGGGGATCGAGGAGCCCGCCGCCTTCTGTGCGGCGCGCATCACGCCGGCCATCGCTTCGGAGCGCGTGATGATGTCGGAGAAGGTCAGCCGGCCCTCGCGGCTGTGACGGATGCGCTGCAATTCGCCCTTGAGCGCGGAGGCGTTGAGCGCGTTGCGAAGGCAGACCTGGAGCCGCTCCACGCCGACCGGCTTGACGACGAAATCGGCCGCGCCCGCGCGCATCGCCGAGATGACGTTGTCGATGCCGCCATGGGCGGTCTGCACGATGACGGGGACGCTGAGGCCGGCTTCGCGGATTTTCGCCAGCACGCCCATGCCGTCGAGGCCCGGCATGACGAGATCGAGAATGACGGCGTCGATCGCCGGTGCGTCGGGGGCGGTGAGGGTGGCGATCGCGGCGTCGCCGGAGTCCACGAGGATCGTCTCATAGCCGCATTTCTGCACCATGTTCTCGACCAGCCGGCGGGCTACAGCGTCGTCGTCGGCGATCAAAATACTGGCAGCCATGGTGTTCCCCGCACGCTACTACTATCTGTCTCGAATCGGGGCACTCTGGCCGAAGCCGATTAACGCACTCTTAAACCTTGATGCCCCCGCCCGCCGTCGCGCTTGTTGAACACAGGTTTCCCACACAATGAATTCGCGCTCCAAGCCTGCACTTAAGAAGACCGCTCTCCGCAAGCCCGCGACCAACAAATCGGCTGCCAAAAAATCCGCCGCCAAGAAATCCGTCGTCAAGGCAAAGTCCTCCAAACCTGCGAGCAAGACCGGCAAGCTTCCCGAGTGGAACCTCGCCGACCTCTATTCCGGGATCGATTCGCCGGAAGTGGCGCGCGATCTCGACAAGATGGATGCCGATTGCGTCGCGTTCGAGACGGACTACAAGGGCAAGCTCGCGACAGGAACAGCAAACGAAGATGGCGGAAAATGGCTCGCGGGAGCCGTGCGACGCTATGAGGCGATCGACGATCTCGCCGGCCGTCTCGGCTCCTATGCCGGTCTGGTCCATGCCGGAGACAGCGTGGACCCTGCGATTTCAAAGTTTTACGGCGACGTTTCCGAGCGGCTGACGGCGGCGTCCACGCATCTCCTGTTCTTCGCGCTCGAGCTCAACCGGATCGATGACGATATTTTGAACCGCGCGATGCAGGCTCCCGAGCTCGCGCATTACCGCCCCTGGATCGAGGATTTGCGCAAGGAGAAGCCGTACCAGCTCGACGACAAGCTCGAGCAGCTTTTCCTGGAGAAGGCGCAGACCGGCTATTCCGCCTTCAACCGGCTGTTCGACCAGACCATTTCGAGCCTGCGGTTCAAGGTCGGCGCAAAAGAGCTCGCGATCGAGCCGACGCTCAATCTGCTGCAGGACCGCGACGGCGCCAAGCGCAAGACCGCGGCTGAAGCGCTGGCGAAAACCTTCAAGGCCAATGAGCGCACCTTCGCGCTGATCACCAACACGCTCGCCAAGGACAAGGACATCTCCGACCGCTGGCGCGGTTTTCAGGATGTCGCGGACTCCCGCCATCTGAACAACCGCGTCGAGCGCGAGGTGGTGGATGCGCTGGTCGCCTCGGTGCGTGCGGCCTATCCAAAGCTGTCGCACCGCTACTACGCGCTGAAGGCGAAGTGGTTCGGCAAGAAGCGTCTGGCCTATTGGGACCGCAACGCGCCGCTGCCCTTTGCGGCGACTGACGTCATCGGCTGGCCCGATGCGAGGACCATGGTGCTGACGGCCTATCGCGGCTTCTCGCCCAAAATGGCCGATATCGCCGAGCGTTTCTTCACCGACCGCTGGATCGACGCGCCGGTGCGTCCGGGCAAGGCGCCGGGCGCGTTCTCGCATCCGACCACGCCGTCGGCGCACCCTTATGTGCTGATGAACTACCAGGGCAAGCCGCGCGACGTGATGACGCTCGCGCACGAGCTCGGCCACGGCGTGCACCAGGTGCTGGCGGCCAAAAATGGAGCGCTGATGGCGCCGACGCCGCTGACGCTGGCCGAGACCGCGAGCGTGTTCGGCGAGATGCTGACCTTCCGGCGCCTGCTGGCGCAGACCAAGAGCGCAAAGCAGCGTCAGGCGCTGCTCGCCGGCAAGGTCGAGGACATGATCAACACTGTGGTGCGCCAGATCGCGTTCTATTCGTTCGAGCGCGCGGTCCACACCGAGCGCAAGAACGGCGAGCTCACCGCGACGCGGCTCGGCGAGATCTGGCTCTCGGTGCAGGGCGAGAGCCTGGGGCCGGCGATCGAGATCAAGGCGGGCTACGAGAGCTACTGGATGTACATCCCGCACTTCATCCATTCGCCGTTCTACGTCTATGCTTACGCGTTCGGCGATTGCCTCGTGAACTCGCTCTACGCCGTCTATGAGAACGCGGCCCAGGGCTTTGCCGAACGCTATCTCGACATGCTCGCCGCCGGTGGCACCAAGCACTATTCCGAGCTGCTGCGGCCGTTCGGGCTCGATGCCAAGGATCCCAGATTCTGGGACGGCGGTCTCTCGGTCATCGCCGGGATGATCGACGAGCTGGAGGCGATGGGCTGAGCGGGCGGGTCGACGCTTCGCCTTAGCCGGTCGAGGTGGGGCCGCGACCGAGGCTGTTCTGCCCGGCCACGGGCTCATTCACGTCGACGAAGCCCAGCATCGCGCCGAAACGGTCGGTCGCGGGCTGCTCGAACCCGACCGCGCCCTCGAAGCTTGCCGGATTGCGGAAGGTGCCGAACAGCATGTCCCAGATCGGCAGGTCGCCATAGTTGAAGGCGTGCACGTCACGCTGATGGTGGACGCAGTGCGCCTCCGGCCGCTGGATGATGTAGCCGAGCCATTGCGGCGTGCGGACATTCATGTGCTGGAAATAGCCGTAGAAGGCGGCGATGTAGCCGGTCGCGGCGGCTGCGACCGGATCGAGCCCGAGCACCAGCGTCGTGATCACCGATGCGATCATGAAGAACGCGATCGTCTCGAGCGGATGGAAGAGCGCCGCGCCCGACATGTCCATGCGCTGGGGACTGTGATGGATCTGGTGGAACAGCCGCCACATCAGGGGGAATGTGTGCGCGCTGCGATGCCATCCGTAATTGACCAGTGACAGCACGGCATAGCCCAGCGCCGCGCCGCCAGCGACGCCGAGGCCGGTGAGGTCCATCAACCGGTGCCGCTCCAGCCACGCTTCCGGAAGCAGTAGCGGGGTCAACGTGGCCAACAGGCCCTGCACCGTCAGGAAGCAGAAGCCCCTGAGCCGCCAATAGGGAATGTCAGGAAAATGCCGCGCCGGAATCAGGCGCTCGATTCCCAGCATCGCCAGATAGGTGACCGGCACCAGCAGGCCGAACAGGTCAATTGCGGACATCGCCTCAGCTCCAACCTTACAGTGTAAGTCAGACTTCACGATACAGCCTTCCGGTGTAAGGTTGCAAGCGGGATCGATTCGGATGTCATGACCAGAAAAGCCAGGGCGAGCCGGAAAGCCGCCCCTTCACAGCGCAAGCGCCGGGCCGCTGGCGACACGGGCAGAGGGCTGTCCCGCGAGCGGATTGCGGCCGCCGCGATGACGCTGGTCGATCGCGATGGTCTGGCCAGGTTCTCGACGCGCAGACTGGGCGAGGAACTCGGCTGCGAGGCCATGAGCATCTATCACCACTTCCCGAGCAAGGCGCATTTGATGGACGCACTGGTCGACCTGATGCTCGCGGAGGCACAGGTTGCGATGGAGCCGCAATGGGACTGGCGCGAGCGCCTGCGCCGGGCCGCGCACGGCTTCCGCGCCATGGCGCTGAAGCACCCCGCGTTCTTCCCGTTCTTCGCAGTGCATCGCCTCAACACGCAGGCCGGGGTCGCCTATATCGACGGAATCATCGGCATCCTGCGTGACGCCGGCTTCTCCGACCGCGAGGCAGCGATCTATTTTCGCGAGCTCGGCTACTACCTCACGGGGGCGGCCCTGGATGAGACGGCGGGCTACGCCAGCGGGCCTTCGTCGCCCGAGCCCGTCTCCAATGAGACCATCGTCGCCAGCTTCAAGCACCTTGCCGCGGCCGCGCCCTTTTTCCGGTCGGCGCATTTTCAGGCCACGTTCGAGACAGGTCTCGAAATCCTGCTCAGCGGGATCGAACGCTCGCGCTCGCCGTGATTCCCCCATTCGCGGCAATCGGAATTCCAAATGACCTGATTTGCGGCAAAACCGTGCCTGCCTGCCGTTGCCCTGCCCGAAAGTTTGCGGTATCCCAGCCCAAGAATTCGACTTTCGACTGGGGACAATACATGGCTGACCATAGCGAAGTGGCGTACACCACCGCCGACGGCAACGACTACGTTGCCCACGAGCAGACCTATGAGGGCTTCATCAAGCTGGTGAAGTACGGCACGGCCTCGGTCGCGCTCATCGTGATCCTGATGGCGATCTTCCTGACCTGATCTGTCGGCGGCTGCACACGCCAGCGGCAGCAGCTGCCCAGAATATTTGCATCCAAGCCGGTGCCAAAACCGGTAATCGAACGCCGCGGGAGTAACGCTTAGTTTTGCGTGCGCGCTGTTTCGCGCCGCCGGAGGACCTATGAAGATCGCCGTTGCCAAGGAAATCGATCCGTCGGAGCCGCGTGTCGCCGCTTCGCCCGATACGGTGAAGAAATTCAAGGCGCTGGGCGCCGAGATCGCGGTCGAGCCGGGCGCCGGCCTCAAGTCGGGCCTGCCGGATTCCGAATTCACCGCCGTGGGCGCCACCGTGAGCGCCGACGCGCTGAAGGATGCGGACATCATCATCAAGGTGAAGCGCCCCGAGGCGTCCGAGCTCGCGCAGTACAAGCGTGGCGCGCTCGTCATCGCCATCATGGATCCTTACGGCAACGAAGCAGCGCTGAAGACGATCGCCGATGCCGGCGTCTCCGCCTTCGCGATGGAGCTGATGCCGCGCATCACCCGTGCGCAGGTGATGGACGTGCTGTCCTCGCAGGCGAACCTTGCCGGCTACCGCGCCGTGATTGAGGGTGCCGAGGCCTTCGGCCGCGCCTTCCCGATGATGATGACCGCAGCCGGCACCGTGCCCGCCGCGAAAGTTTTCGTGATGGGCGTCGGCGTCGCCGGTCTCCAGGCGATCGCGACCGCGCGCCGTCTCGGCGCCATCGTCACTGCGACCGACGTGCGGCCCGCGACGAAAGAGCAGGTCGAATCGCTCGGTGCGAAGTTCCTCGCCGTCGAGGACGAGGAGTTCAAGAACGCGCAGACCGCCGGCGGCTACGCCAAGGAAATGTCGAAAGAGTACCAGGCCAAGCAGGCCGCGCTCACCGCCGAGCACATCAAGAAGCAGGATATCGTGATCACGACCGCGCTGATCCCGGGCCGGCCGGCGCCGAAGCTCGTCTCTGGCGAGATGGTCAAGTCGATGAAGCCGGGTTCGGTGCTGGTCGATCTCGCCGTCGAGCGCGGCGGCAATGTCGAGGGCGCCAAAGCCGGCGAAGTCGTCGACCTCGATGGCATCAAGATCGTCGGCTACACCAATGTCGCCGGCCGCGTCGCGGCCTCGGCCTCGAGCCTGTACGCACGCAATCTGTTCTCCTTCATCGAGACCATGGTCGACAAGAATGAGAAGAAGCTCGCCGTGAACTGGGACGATGAACTCGTCAAGGCGACCGCGCTGACCAAGGACGGCGCCGTGATCCACCCGAACTTCCAGCCGAAGGCATAAGGAGAGATCGCCATGGAGCATGTTGCACAGGTCGTCGACCCCTTCGTCTTCCGGCTGTCGATCTTCGTCCTCGCCGTCTTCGTCGGCTATTTCGTGGTGTGGTCGGTGACGCCGGCGCTGCACACGCCGCTGATGAGCGTGACCAACGCGATCTCCTCGGTGATCGTGGTCGGCGCGCTGCTCGCGGTCGGCGTCGGCATGGTTTCGAGCGGCTCGGGCTGGGCGCGCGGCTTCGGCTTCATCGCGCTCATCTTCGCCTGCGTAAACATCTTTGGCGGCTTCCTTGTCACCCAGCGCATGCTGGCGATGTACAAGAAGAAGTCGAAGTAAGCGGCCACCTCGGGCTGAAGGGACAGATGGGGACCTGAGATGAACGCCAATCTCTCTGCATTTTTGTATCTCGTGGCGGGGGTGCTGTTCATCCTGTCGCTGCGCGGGCTGTCGAGCCCGGCGACGTCGCGCCAGGGCAATCTGTTCGGCATGATCGGCATGGGGATCGCGGTCGCGACCACGCTGGCCAGCCATCCGCCGGCGGACGGCGTCGCCTGGATCCTGGTGATATCAGGTATCGCCATTGGCGGTGCGATCGGCGCGGTGATCGCCCGCCGCGTGCCGATGACCTCGATGCCCGAACTGGTCGCCGCCTTCCACTCGCTGGTCGGCATGGCCGCGGTGCTGGTCGCTGCCGGTGCGTTCTACGCGCCCGAGGCCTTCGACATCGGCACGCCCGGCAACATCCATCCGCAGAGCCTGGTCGAGATGTCGCTCGGTGTCGCCATCGGCGCGCTGACCTTCACCGGCTCGGTGATCGCGTTCCTGAAGCTGTCCGCGCGGATGAGCGGTGCGCCGATCATCCTGCCGTTCCGCCATGTCATCAACATCGCGCTGGCAATCGCGCTCGTCGTCTTCATCGTCGGGCTGGTGATGACGGGCAGCGCGCTCGACTTCTGGCTGATCGTCATCCTCGCCCTGGCGCTCGGCGTGCTCATGATCATCCCGATCGGCGGCGCCGACATGCCGGTCGTGATCTCGATGCTGAACTCCTACTCCGGCTGGGCCGCGGCCGGTATCGGCTTCACGCTCGGCAACTCCGCGCTGATCATCACCGGCGCACTGGTCGGCTCGTCGGGCGCGATCCTGTCCTACATCATGTGCCACGCGATGAACCGGTCCTTCATCTCGGTCATCCTCGGCGGCTTCGGCGGCGAGACCGCCGCGGCCGGCGGCGGCTCGGGCGAGCAGAAGCCCGCCAAGCTCGGCTCGGCCGACGATGCCGCCTTCATCATGAAGAATGCCCAGAAGGTCATCATCGTGCCCGGCTACGGCATGGCGGTGGCGCAGGCCCAGCACGCGCTGCGCGAAATGGGCGACATTCTCAAGAAGGAAGGCGTCGAGGTGAAGTACGCCATTCACCCGGTCGCCGGCCGCATGCCAGGCCACATGAACGTGCTGCTGGCCGAAGCCAACGTGCCCTATGACGAGGTGTTCGAGCTCGAGGACATCAACTCCGAATTCGCGCAGGCCGACATCGCCTTCGTGATCGGCGCCAACGACGTCACCAACCCGGCGGCCGAAGAGGACAAGACCTCGCCGATCTACGGCATGCCCGTGCTCCAGGTCTGGAAGGCCGGCACGGTGATGTTCATCAAGCGCTCGCTCGCGTCCGGCTATGCCGGCATCGACAATCCGCTGTTCTATCGCGACAACACCATGATGCTGCTCGGCGACGCCAAGAAGGTCACCGAGAACATCGTCAAGGCGATGTAGCGCGAGGGTCGCATCGGATGGCACGCCGGCGACGCGTTGGCGTGCGGCTGAATTCCGGAGCGGCGGCGCAGCGATGACAGTCCTGAAATGGATCGCCATCGTCCTTGCGTCCGGTTATCTCGCCGGTCTGCTCCTGCTCTATGTGAAGCAGCGCGACATGCTGTTTCCGATACCCACGGTCGAGCGCAGGGCGCCCGCCGCCGCGGGATTTCCCGAGGCTGAGGAGCACGTTCTCACGACATTCGATGGCGAGAAGGTCATCGTCTGGCATGTCCCGGCAAAGCCCGGTCATGCCGTGGTCCTGTTCTTTCCAGGCAACGGCGACTTCCTTGCAGGGCGCGTCAGCCGCTTCAAGGGCATCACGGCCGACGGCACCGGCCTCGTCGCGCTGTCCTATCGCGGCTATGCCGGCTCGACGGGCGCGCCCAGCGAGCAGGGCCTGTTGCAGGACGCGGCTGCGGCCTACGCCTTTGCGACGGAACGCTACGATGCACGGCGTATCGTCGCCTGGGGTTTCTCGCTTGGGACCGGCGTTGCCGTCGCCGTCGCATCCGGGCATCCGGTCGGAAAATTGATCCTGGAAGCTCCCTACACGTCGACGGTTGACGTTGCAGCCTCGCTCTTTCGCTTCGTTCCGGTTCGCCTGCTGATGCGGGATCGATTTCACTCCGACGAGCGGATCGCGGGCGTCACGGTGCCGCTGCTGATCATGCACGGTACGAGCGACCCCGCGATCCCCGTTGCTTTCGGCGAGCGCTTGTTTGCCCTCGCGCGCGAGCCGAAGAAGCTGGTCCGGTTTGCAGGCGGCGGGCACGAAAATCTCGATGATTTCGGGGCTCTGGAGACGGCGCGGCAATTCATCAATGGCTCCTGAGGGCTGACGGCCGCGATCTTCTCGCGCATAATCGGTCCGTCACTTGAAGGAATCGCCTGCATGAGCGCACACGGACCGATGCCGCGGTCGTCATGGATCTTCCCCGCTCTGGCAGTGCTGCTGTTCCTGATCGTGACCGCGACCGGCTATGGCTTCACCCTGTCGGCCGGCGGCGGCCTGTTCGCGATCGTGCTCCTGGTGATCCTGTTCGGGACCGTGTTCGCGGCCGTTCACCATTCCGAGGTGATCGCCGAGCGCATCGGCGAGCCCTACGGCACGCTGCTGCTGACGCTGGCGGTGACCATCATCGAAGTGGCGCTGATCACCACGATCATGCTCGGCGACAAGCCGGCGCCGGAGCTCGCGCGCGACACCGTGTTCGCGGTCGTGATGATCGTCTGCAACGGCCTCGTCGGTCTTTGCGTGTTCATCGGCGGCATGCGCTATCGCGAGCAGGGCTTTCAGGTCTCCGGCGCCAACGTCTATCTCAGCGTGCTGACTGCAATGGCAACGATCACGCTGATCATGCCCAATTACACGCTGACGACGCCGGGCCCGATCTATTCGGCGATCCAGCTCGGCTTCGTCGATCTCGCAACGATCGTGCTCTACGGCGTGTTCCTCTACACCCAGACCGTCCTACACAAGGATTACTTCGTCCACGAGCGGGCGGACGGCGAGGGCGGGGAGGCGCATTTGTCGGGCGGGATGCTGGCACTCAGCATCGCGCTGCTGCTGGTCTCGCTACTGGCGGTGGTCCTGCTCGCCAAGAAGTTCTCCCTCGTGGTCGATGCCGTCGCCGCCAGGATCGGCGCGCCGCCGGCCTTTGCTGGCCTGCTGGTCGCGCTCCTGATCCTGATGCCGGAGGGCGTCTCGGCGATCGCCGCGGCTCGCAAGAACGATCTCCAGAAGAGCATCAACCTGGCGCTCGGTTCCTCGCTCGCAACCATCGGCCTGACCATACCGGCGGTCGGACTGGCCACCTATGCGCTCGACCAGCCGCTGGTGCTGGGCCTGAACCCGGCGAACACCGCGCTGCTGTTCCTGACATTCTTGCTGAGCATGCTGACCTTCGGCACCGGCAGGACCAATGTCCTGTTCGGGCTGGTCCATATGGTGGTATTTGCCGTCTATGTGTTCATGGTTTTCGTGCCCTGATTCCCCAAAGAGGTTCCGATGCTTGCCGCCAAGTCCGAGGTCCAGATCGACAACGAACAGGTCCGGGTGACCGAGTGGCGGCTTGCCCCGGGCAGCGCGACCGGGCATCACACCCACGGCATGGACTATGTCATCGTGCCCGTCGTCGCCGGCGAGATGACCATCGTGGCGCCCGGTGGCGAGCGTTCCAAGGCGCAGCTTGCGGCCGGAAAATCCTACTTTCGCAAGGCCGGCGTCCAACACGACGTACTTAACGAAACCTCAACCGAGATCGTGTTCCTTGAGATCGAGCTGAAGCCGTAAGGCAGCGTTACGTTTGCCATCGATCCGTCGCAGTTGATCCCTTACAATGCCCCAAAGTTCCCGCATCTGACGCGCGGGGAGTGGCCGAGAAATGCTGAAATACCTCGCTAAAATCTCGATGGATATTTTCCCCTCGGTGCTCGCGACGATCATCGGGGCGTACATCGTTAACCACTACATCAACGCCAAGCCGGCGGCGGATACCCCCGCAGCTGTCGTTGCGCCTGCCGAGGCCGGCAAGGACGCCAAGCCGACGGACACCGCCAACCTGCCCGCGCCCGGCGTCAAGGCCAAGGGCGTTTCTGAGAAGGGCGTCTCTGAGAAGGGCGTCTCCGAGAAGAGCGTGACGGAGAAGGCCGCGGCCGAGAAGCCCGCCGACAAGTCCGAGACCAAGGCTGCGGATACCAAGGCTGCGGATGTTGCTCCGGCCGAGACCGCTTCGCATGGGCGCCCCGCGGCGCGCGAGAAGGCGGCCGCCAAGTCGACCCCGGCAGCCACCGCTCCGGTGGTTGAAGCCAATTCGGCGCCGGCTGCCGCGACCCCTGATGCCAATGATCTTGCCCGCGCCGCCATCGAGCGCCTGCGCAAGTCGCCTGAGGGCAGATCTGCCGAAGCCAAGGCCGCCGAGTCCAAATCCACCGAATTCAAGTCTGGCGAGACCAAGCCGGCCGAGAAGACCTCGGAGCCCGCGGTGCGGGAAGCCGCCCGCAGCCCGGAGGCCCCGCGTGTTATCTCGGCGGAGCCGTCCATGGTCCGCCCATTGCCGCCGCCGATCACGGTGTCGACGCCTGCACCTGAGGCCTATGGCAATAGCGGTTCGTCGCCGTCCTACACCGCCTCGGTCGGCAACGACGATCCGAACCGGATGACGCCGCCGGCTGATATCCCGGTCCCGATGATTGCGCCGCCGCTCGATCTGCGCGCCGATGCCGGCGCCACCCTGCCGCGGCCGAAGAAGACCAATGTCGCCGACGAGATGCTGTCGGGCATGAAGTCGATGTTCCACTCCGTGCTGCCGAAGAACTCCACCCCCGATTAAGACGGCGCCTGCGCTGCCAGGACTGTCAGCCGCCGCCGACACGGGCGAGGCCGCTGCGGGCGGCATCGTCACGTGGACGCAGCGCGACGGCCTTGTTGTAGGACGCGGCCGCCTTGGCCCTGTCGCCCAGCCGCTCATAAGCCTGGCCCCGCGCGGTCCACACCTGGGCGTTGTGCGGGTCGGCCTCGGAGGCCTCATCGAGATCGGCCGCGGCTTCCTTGACCTTGCCGATGGCGAGATAGCTGGTGGCGCGGCCGAGCAGCGGCTCGACCTTTTGCGGGTTGAGCCCGTTGGCGGCGCTGAAATCGGCGATGGCGAAGTTGTGCTCGTTGCTGCCCTGATAGATCAGGGCGCGGCCATACAGAGCCTGCGCGTTGTAGGGATCGAGCGCTATGGCACGATTGAACTCGTCCAGCGCGCCGGCCGTCTCTCCCGACTTCGCCAGGGTTTGGCCTTTGGCCGTATGGACCTGGGCCTCAGAGACATTGTCGGCGCTGACGGCGCTTTCCGTGGCGGCAGCCGCCTTGGGTGCCTCCTGCGGCTTGTCCTTCTCCGGCATCAGGGAGCCAAGGTCGAAGGAGCAACCGCACAGCGCGACGCCCATCAAGCAGAGCGCGAGCGGCTGACGCCAGATCCGGCGTAGCCGCGCCAAGCCGCGCACGGAGAAAGGGATGGCCATCTACGGTTCGCTCGCGCTAGAGCATGATCTGGATCCGAAGGACCGCGTTAGCGAACAGTGTGCAGCGGTTTTCCGAAAAGATCATGCTCGAACAACAAACTAAAGCGCGATGATTTTTCAACGCAATCTCATCGCGCTTTAGGGCCGCATCGGTAGTGCCCCGTCCCAGAAAGGCACCGCTCACAAAACAATAACGCGGGCCAGGGGCCCGCGTCATCGAAAACTGAGATCTTACAAGTCCGGCAAATCAGCGCGGTCCGCGCGGACCTGCACCCGGGCCGCTACGACCGCCACGATCACCGCCGGGGCCGGCGCCGAACACCGGCTTCGGCTTCATCGGCAGCAGGCCTTCGCGCTGCAGCTTCTTGCGGGCCAGCTTGCGCGCGCGGCGCACGGCTTCGGCCTTTTCACGGGCCTTCTTCTCGGAGGGCTTCTCGTAATGACCGCGGAGCTTCATCTCGCGGAAAATTCCCTCGCGCTGCATCTTCTTCTTCAGCGCCTTCAGGGCTTGATCGACATTGTTATCGCGGACGAGAACCTGCACGCGGCATCCTCTTCAGGTGGATCGGATTTGAATTCTGGTAAGTCTAAGGGGATGGCGAAACGCGCAAGCCCTTAACCTTGAGGGCGCGGATGTATCAGACAAAACCTGCAATGTCCACCTGCCAAGCAGGTTTTCGGGCCAAGTTCGGCCATTAAATGCGGCGAAAATACCTCCATGTGGCCCTGATTTGGGAGATTTGACGCCATTGAGGGGGCCGCGGCCGGAGCTTTGTTCCGGAATCCTGGAAATGAGGGGACGACACATGGATATGAAAAAATACGCTGCCGAGGCCATCGGCACATTCTGGCTCACATTTGCGGGCTGCGGTAGCGCGGTCATTGCAGCCGGCTTCCCCCAGGTCGGAATCGGTCTGGTCGGCGTGTCCCTGGCGTTCGGCTTAAGCGTCGTCACCATGGCCTATGCGATCGGCCACATCTCCGGCTGCCACCTCAATCCGGCCGTCACGGTCGGTCTTGCTGCCGGCGGGCGCTTTCCGGCCGGACAGATCCTGCCCTACGTGATTGCCCAGGTGGGCGGGGCGATCTTTGCTGCGTGGCTGCTCTATGTCATTGCCAGCGGCGCGCCCGGTTTCGACGTCACCAAGGGTTTTGCGTCGAACGGCTATGATGCGCATTCGCCCGGCCAGTACAGCATGGCCGTCTGCTTCGTCACCGAGGTGGTGATGACCATGATGTTCTTGTTCATCATCATGGGCGCGACCCACGGCCGCGCGCCGGCGGGCTTCGCGCCGCTCGCGATCGGGCTCGCGCTGGTGATGATCCATCTCGTCAGCATCCCCGTCACCAACACGTCGGTGAACCCGGCGCGCAGCACCGGTCCCGCGCTGTTCGTCGGCGGCTGGGCTCTGTCGCAGCTCTGGCTGTTCTGGGTCGCGCCGCTGATCGGCGGCGCACTGGGCGGGGTGGTCTATCGCTGGCTCAGCGAGGAGCCCTCAGGCGTCGTCGCGGGCGCGAAGACGGCTTGATCGAAAAGGCGGGATCGCAGCATGCGCCGCGGTCCCGCTACTTGCCTTTCGGCTGGACCTCGGTGACGTGGCCCATCTTGCGGCCGGGGCGCGGTGCGCCCTTGCCGTAAATGTGAATGGTCGCGCCCGGGACGGTCAGCCACTTTTCGTAATCGTTGATCTCCTCGCCGATCAGGTTGGTCATGGTGACGATGTCGCCGTGACGCACGGGCTTGCCGAGCGGCCAGCCGGCGATGGCGCGGATGTGCTGCTCGAACTGCGAGACCGACGCACCGTCGAGCGTCCAGTGGCCGGAATTATGCACGCGCGGGGCAATCTCGTTGACCAGCACTTTCGGCCCCGAGCCATTGGCGAGCACGAACATCTCGACCGCGAGCACGCCAACATAGTCGAGCGCGCTGGCGATCTTGCCGGCGATGCTGCGCGCTTCTTCGGCAAGTGCGTCCGGGATCGGCGCGGGCGCCCGTGAGATCTTGAGAATGTGGTCGCGGTGCTCGTTCTCGGTGACGTCGAAGCACTCGACCTGGCCCGATGCCGAGCGTGCGGCGATCACGGAGATCTCGCGCTCGTAGGGGATGAAGGCTTCCAGGATCGCCGATTTGGTGGCGAGGCTGGTCCACACTTTCGCGATGTCGTCGCCCTCGCGGATGATGGCCTGGCCCTTGCCGTCATAGCCGAAGCGGCGGGTCTTCAGCACGGCCGGAAGGCCGATCCTCACGATGGCTTCGCGTAACGACGCCACTGAGGTGACGTCCGCGTAAGCCGCCGTGCCGATGCCGAGCCTTGTGACAAAATCCTTCTCGGCGAGCCGGTCTTGCGTCGTCTCGAGGATCTTGCGGTTGGGCAGCACCGGGCGGCGCGCATCCAGCACCATCGCGGCGGCCGACGGTACGTTCTCGAATTCGTAGGTGATGACGTCGACGTCGCTTGCGAACAGCTCGAGCGCCTCGACGTCGGCGTATTCGGCGCAGGTCGCGTTGAGCACGACGTCGAAGGCCGGCGAATCCGGATCGGGCGAGAACACCTGGCAGCGCAGGCCGAGCCGCGCCGCAGCCATCGCCAGCATCCGCCCCAATTGTCCGCCGCCGAGGATTCCGATGGTGTCGCCGGGCTTCAGCTTCACCTGCTTTGCGTCAGTCACGCCTTGTCCTCCGGGCGCTCGGCAACCGCCTCGGTCTGTGCCTTGCGCCAGGCGGCGAGGCGATCCGACAAAGCCGGGTCGGACAGCGCCAAGACGGACGCTGCAAGCAGCGCCGCGTTGATCGCGCCGGCCTTGCCGATGGCGAGGGTGCCGACCGGGATGCCCGCGGGCATCTGCACGATCGAATAGAGCGAATCGATGCCTTTGAGGGTCCTGGATTCGACGGGAACACCGAACACCGGCAGCTCCGTCAGCGCCGCCGCCATGCCGGGAAGATGGGCCGCACCGCCGGCACCGGCGATGATGACCTTGTGGCCGGCCGCCTTGGCGCCCTTGGCGAAGGCAAACAGCCGGTCGGGGGTGCGGTGGGCCGAAACGATACGGGTATCGGCGGCAACGCCGAGCGCGGCAAGCGTATCGGCGGCGTGCCGCATCGTCTCCCAGTCCGACTGGCTTCCCATGATGATGGCGATCGGCGCGGTCATGACGTCAATTGTGCTCGGAAAACAGAAAGATAGGCCAGATTAACGGTTCCGGCCGGTGGCTCGCAAGGCGATGGCAAGGAGAAGGGAATGCACTATCCTGTCTTGGTGAATCCCCGCAAGCCTTCATTGAGCAGGATGCCCATGAAGAAACCAAAAAAGGCGAGCGCTGCGAAGGCCAAAAAGGGCCGGAAGGCCAGCGCCAGCCGATCCAAAGCCGCCCTCAAGCGGTTGGCCAAGCGCCCGGCCGGGCCTCGGCCGCGCGGAGCGTCGACCGCCGGCGACAGCAGGGTGACCATCCGCGGCTTGCGGAGCAGGCTCAAGGCGGCGGAGCGGCGGATTGCGGAACTGGAAGCTGCGGCCGACACCGATTTCCTGCTCGAGATTCCGAACCGGCGCGGCTTCGAGCGCGAGCTCGCGCGCGCCATCGCCTACATGAAGCGCTACCGCGCCAGCGGCGCGCTGATCGTACTCGACGTCGATCGCCTGAAACCGATCAACGATTCCTTCGGCCATGCCGCCGGCGACGAGGTGCTCAAGGCGATTGCCGGCGCGCTGACGCGGCAGATCCGTGCCTCCGACGTGGTCGGCCGGCTCGGTGGCGACGAGTTCGCGCTGCTGCTCTGGAATCTCAGCGAGACCGATGCCAAGGCGAAAGCTGCGATCTTCGAACAGGCGATCGACGATCTGTCGTTCACCTTTCGCGGTCAGCGCGTGACCGCAGGTGCTTCCGCCGGCGTCGCGCTGCTCGGGGCGCAGTCCGATGCACGCCGCGCGCTGGAGGAGGCTGACGCCGCCATGTACGTGCGCAAGGCGCACCGGCGGCACGAGCCGCGGATCAGGCTTGTCAGCAGCTGATCTTACAGAGTGGCGAGGTCTTCCGGCACGTTGCCGAACTTGCGCAGCAGCGTCGCGTCGCCGAATTCGCCGGTCATGGGATCGCCGCTGCGGCTGAATGCGACCGCGCCGATATGGCCCACGCCGCGCGACAAGGCCTCGGCGCGCCGCAACGCGGCCGTCGAGCTCTGGCATTCTTCCGCGGCGCCCGCGACGGGCGATCCGTCAGCATCGATCAGGAAGGGCATTGCAACGTAATAGGTCACATCCGACATGGCGTTGCTCCAGTGCTCAAAAAACAAAGCGCGATCTCATCGCGCTTTGGAATTCAGGCGGCGCTGCTCTTGCTCCGCATCTTGCTGCGCGAGGTCTCCGGAATGCAGCCGGCTGAAATCGCCGCCTGCAATTCTTCCAGTTCGGCTTCCAGATATTCGTTGGCCATGATCAGCGCCTTGATGGTGCTGCGCAGATTGCCGTCGCACATCGCGATCGCCTGATCGCAGGCCTGTTCATAATGGCTGTTGTCGAGAAGGGCGGTTGCCGGCATCTGCATTGTCCTTGGGCTGCATGGGCATTTCTGGGGGCGATGAGGTGCCCGGATGTTCCTATTTTGTTCTTTTGGAGTCAAGCGGATTCCCACATGCGACGAGCCGCCGCGAACAGCGCCTTTGCCGATCAGGCGATGATGTCGGGCGTGATCTGATCTTCGATGAACGCGATACGGTCGCGCAACAACAGCTTGCGCTTCTTCAACCGCTGCAACCGCAATAGGTCGGGGGCTGGCGACTGATGCAGTGCATCGATCGCGGCATCGAGATCTCGGTGTTCCTGCTGCAACCGGGTGAGCTCGGCTTCGAGCTCACGCTCGTCTTCATTGGTCATGTTTGCGGTGGCCGAAAACCGATAGGCGTGAGGTTAAGGCTGTGGATGCCCTGTGGAAATTATCGTCCTTGCGCGGCCTGATCGCAAGCGATCTCGGGCCGCCGCTCACCGAACTCTCGCGAGATATTTCGACGATTCGCAGCAGCGTTGCGCAAGCACATTGATATCATGGATTTTTCCTGCGTGGTTCCCTTACTCACGCTTCGTTACATATGAATTTTCAAAAATGACGCTGCGACGACGGATACCCATCGACAGAACGAATCGGTGATGTAGACTTCCTCGTCCGGATCGAATCCTAAGGTTCAACCCTACCGAGGAGGTTTCGAATGACAATTCAGGCACATCTGGTTGAATTGGAACGGAAGCACAAACTTCTCGAAAATGAATTGCACGAGGCTCTCGTGCACCTTTCAACAGACGACCTGCAAATTGTTGAGTTGAAGCGACGGAAGTTGCTGGTCAAGGACCAGATCGAGCGTTTGCGACACGGCGACACGCTCCACTAGTAGCCCCCGTAACAGCGTAGAGTTGAACGTACCCTTTCAGGCAGGGGTGAGAGCTATCGCGCTCATCCCTGCTCGAAGGTGTGCGCCCGTGCGATCATCATTGCGCGGGACTTAGACCTGCGAGTTCTGCGACGTGATCGGCGATCGCGAGCGATGACGTCAGCCCCGGCGATTCGATGCCGAACAGGTTGACCAGACCTTCGACGCCGTGATCGCGCGGGCCCTGCATCAGGAAATCCTGCGTGGCCACCGCCGGCGGCACGATCTTCGGGCGAATGCCCGAATAGCTCGGCATCAGCGCACCGTCGGGCAGCGTCGGCCAGTATTTGCGGATCGCCGGATAGAAGCGCTCGGCGCGTGACGGGTCGACCTCGTAATTGATGGTCTCGATCCACTCGACGTCGGGGCCGAAGCGCGCCTGACCTGCCATGTCCAGCGTCAGATGCACCCCTAACCCGCCCGGCTCGGGCACGGGATAGATCAGGCGCGAGAACGGCGCCCTGGCGTTGCAGCTGAAATAGTTTCCCTTGGCGAGATAGGCCGGCGGAATCCGGTCGATCGGCATGCCGTCGATGTGGCGCGCCACCTTCGTTGCCGAGAGCCCCGCGGCGTTGACGAGCAGGTCGCATTGCAGCGTCATCGGCGCGTCGCCGCCGGCCTCGACCTCGATCACACCGCCCGCCGCCTTGGCGCGGATCAGCGGGGTGTGAAACGCAAAGGCCGCGCCCGCGGCCTCGGCCTCGCCGCGCAGCGAGAGCATGTAGGCGTGGCTGTCGATGATCCCGGTCGAGGGCGAGAGCAGCGCGGCGTCGCAGGCGAGCGCCGGCTCCAGCGCGCGCGCAGCCGCGCCCGTGAGCAGCTGCATGTCGAGCACGCCGTTGGCCTCGGCATGCGCCTTGATCGATTGCAGCTTCTCGGTCTCTTTCGCGCTGGTCGCGACGATCAGCTTGCCGCAATTCTTGTGCGGGATGCCGCGCTCGCCGCAATAGTGGTACAGCGCGTGCTTGCCCTCGACGCACATGCGCGCCATCCAGCTCCCGGCGCGGTAATAGATTCCGGCATGGATCACCTCGCTGTTGCGCGAAGAGGTGATGGTGCCGATGGCCTCGGCTTCCTCGAGCACGATCACCTCGCGCCCGGCCTGGGCGAGCTTTCGAGCCACCGCGAGCCCGACCACGCCGGCTCCGATGACGACGCAGTCGACCCTATCCATGGTTGTGCAAAGTGTCCGCTAAAAGTGCCGGTGGCGTCAGGCCCGAGAACGACGGCGCGGGGCCGATTTCCGTTAAGGAAGCATTTATCATGTCAGGGCAATTGCCGTATTTGACGTCACATTTTTCCGTTGCGCGTACAGGCGTTTACCCGATCCAAACCCACGAGGCCAGACAATCCGACGTTGAAATCGCGGGTGGCTGATGGCTGAGAAGAACTGGCACGTGGGCAGCACGCTTCCGATTGCTGTGCAGGCCGTCGTGTGCCTGGGCAGCGCGGTCGCGCCCGCGCGCGCCTTTGCCCTCTCGGACAGCCTTGCCCCGCCGAGCTATCTCGGCCAGCTTGATCCCAACGTGATCTGGGAAGCCCTGATCGCGGGCGTCGTCATCTGCGCGTTCCTCGCTGCGATCGCGCTGTGGATCCATTCCTCGCTGCGCCGCGCCAAGCGTTTGCAGTTGCGGCGCAACGCCTTCGTCTCCTCCGCCATGAACAACCTCAACCAGGGCGTGGTGATGACGGATGCGCAACGCCGCGTCATCTTCTGCAACGACCGCTATCTCGAGATCTACGGCCTGACGCGCTCGGATGTCTGGGCCAACATGAATGGCTATGAGCTCCTCGAGCTGCGACGCAAGCGCGGGGTCCTGGGCGACGTCTCCGACGACGAGTTCTACGAGAAGGCGGCCAGCACCAACGGCCTGATCACCGAGCTGCCGGACGGACGGGCCATCCTGGTGAAATATTTCGTGCTGCCGAACGGCGGCTCGGTCGCCACGCATCTCGACGTCAGCGAGCAGCGCAGGCTGTCGCGACAGCTCGCCTCCACCAAGCAGTTCCTGGAAACGGTGCTGGACAACGTCCCGGCCTGCGTGGCCGCGAAGAACATCGAGGACGGCCGCTACATCTTCGCCAACACGGCCTATGAGCGCTTCTGGGGCTTCTCGCGCGACCACGCCGTCGGCAAGAATGCGCGCGAGCTGTTTGCGCCCGTCTCGGCGGCCAGCATCGAGGCGACCGACCGGGCGGCGCTCAATTCGCCGGACGGCCAGTTCCGCAACGAATTCGAGGTCGACCGCGCCGGTGAGCGGCGCATGGTGGCCTCGATCCGCATCGTGGTCCGCAACGAGAGCAACAAGCCCGAATTCCTGATGCTCGTGTTCGAGGACATCACCGACCGCCGCTCGCTGTCGAAGGAGCTGGAAAGCACCAAGAAATTCCTCGAACTCGTGGTCGACAACATTCCGGTCGCGTTGATCGTGGAGCAGGTCAAGGACGGCCGCTATCTGCTCGCCAATCGCAGCGCGGAGACGATCCTCAACCGCCGGCGCGAGGATGCCACGGGCCTGACCGCGTCCGACATCTTCAATCCCAAGGAAGCCAAGCTGATCATCGCGCGCGACGAGGCCGCGATCAAGAAACGCGGCATGATCACCGAGGAGCATCCGATCTCCACCAAGGACGGCCTGCGGCTGTTCCTGACCCGCCGCGCGACGGTGCTCAGCGATGCCGGCGAGCCGCAATATCTGATCAAGACACACGAGGACGTCACGGACCGCCGGCAGACCGAGTCGCGCATGGCGCACATGGCCTATCACGACGGTCTCACCGACCTGCCGAACCGCGCCGCCTTCCTTCAGGCGCTGACCCAGATGATCGAGGCTTGCGAAGGCACCAGCGAGGAGTTCGCCGTGCTCTGCATCGATCTCGACGGCCTCAAGGAGGTCAACGACGTCTTCGGTCATGCGCTCGGCGACAAGCTCCTGATCGAGGTGGCCAAGCGGCTCCAGGACTCCGCGCGCGGCGGCGTGGTCGCGCGCCTGTCCGGCGACGAGTTCGGCCTCATCATCGACGGCAAGCAGCCGCAGGCGGGTCTCGCGCTGGCGCAGCAGATCGGCGAGGCCGTCGCGCACGAATTCCAGATCGACGGCCGGGCGGTCCGCGCCGGCGTCACCACCGGCATGTCGGTTTTCCCGCACAATGGCACCGATGCCGCCTCGCTGCTCGCCAATGCCGGCGCGGCGCTGTTCCGCGCCAAGCAGAAGTCGCGTGGCACGATCAGCCTCTACCAGCCCGAGATGGACCAGCAGATCCGCGACCGCCGCGTGCTGCATCAGGACCTCTCGATGGCGATCAAGAACGGCGAGCTCTCGCTCGCCTTCCAGCCGCAGGGCATGGCGGGTCACAGCGTCGCCGAGAGCGACATCATCGGTTTCGAGGCGTTGGCGCGCTGGCAGCACCCGGTGCGCGGCCAGGTCTCGCCGGCCGAGTTCATCCCGATCGCGGAAGAGAGCGGCCTGATCGTCGAGATGGGCGAGTGGATCCTGCGCGAGGCCTGCCGCGAGGCGGCGTCCTGGCCGAAACCGCTCCAGGTCGCTGTCAATCTGTCGCCGGCGCAATTCATGCACGGCGACGTCGTCGGGTTGGTTCATGCCATCCTGATCGAGACCGGCCTTGCGCCCGGCCGGCTCGAGCTCGAGATCACCGAGGGCGTGCTGATCGAGGACTTTGATCGCGGCCTGGCGCTGCTGCGTCGGCTGAAGGCGCTCGGCGTGCGCATCTCGATGGACGATTTCGGTAGCGGCTATTCCTCGCTGAGCTATCTCCAGGCGTTCCCGTTCGACAAGATCAAGATCGATCGCGCCTTCATCATCAATCTCGGCCGCAATCCGCAATCGGCGGCGATCGTGCGCGCCGTGATCGATCTCGGCCACGGCCTCGAAATGTCGATCATCGCCGAGGGCGTCGAGACCCTCGATCAGCTCGCCTTCCTTGCCAAGGAGGGCTGCGACGGCGTGCAGGGCTACCTGCTCGGCAAGCCGCTGCCGATCGGGAAATATGCCGGCCTCATCGGCCGCGCCGAGACCATGGAGCTTGCGCTCAAGACCGGCTAGTGAGGGGGCTCACCTCGCTCTCTCGACGGTTTCATGGCGGATTACGATCTTGCGATCATCGGCGGCGGCCTGAACGGTGTCAGCCTCGCCCGCGATGCGGCCGGCCGCGGCCTGCGTGTCATCCTGTTCGAGCAGAGCGATCTCGGCGGCGCCGCCTCCTCGGCGACGCCGCGACTGATCCATGGTGATCTGTCAGTGCTGGAGCGCCGTGGGTTCCGGCGGGTGCGCCGGGCGCTGGCCGAGCGCCGGACCTGGCTTGCTATCGCGCCGCATCTGGTCCGGCCGATGCGTTTCGTGATCCCGGCCCATTCCGAGGAGCGCCCGCCCTGGCTGCTGCGCGCCGGCCTGTTTCTCTACGACAGCCTCACCGGCCGGAGCGGCCTGCCTGGAGCGGCGACCCTCGACATCACACATCATCCGGTCGGCAACGCGCTGAAGCGGCCATTCGGCACGGCCTTCGAATATGCGGACTGCGTCGTCGACGATTCCCGCCTGGTGGTGCTCACGGCGCTGGATGCTGCAGAACGTGGCGCTGCGATCCGGACCGGGGCTCGCTGTGTCCGTGCCGATCGAACCGACACCTGGCGCCTCGCGGTGGTCGATCGCGGCATTCGCCGCACGATCACGGCCCGGTCGCTCGCCAATGCCACCGGCGGCTGGACCTCGACCGTCGCGGAGACCGTGCTGCGGCAGCCGCAGCCCGCACTGGTGGCGATGCAGATGAGCCAGATCATCGTGCCCAGGCTGTTCGACTCCGATAACGTCTATGTCTTTCAGAACAGCGATGGACGGCTGATCTTCGCAAGTCCGTTTGCGCACGAATTCACGCTGATCGGCACGGTCACGCATGATTTCACCGGCGATCCCGCCATCGTGGCGATGTCGGGGGCCGACGTCAGCTATCTCTGCGAAGCGGCCAGCCGCTATTTCCGCGAGCGCGTGGCGCCGACCGACGTGGTGCGCGCGGTCTCCGGCGTCAATTTGACGCCAGCGTCCGCGCGGCGGCGTGACGGGACCACGCTGTTCCACGCGCGCCGGCGCAAGGCGCCGCTGATCACGATGTTCGGCGGCGACGTCACCACCTCGCGCCTGCGCGCGGAGCGGGCCGTGACGCGGCTGACGCCGTTCTATCCGATGTCGCGGCCCTGGACCGCCGGCGCCGCGCTGCCCGGCGGAGATTTTGCCTGGGATCGTTTCGATCACGAGGTCGACCTCGCCCGTGACCGCTGGCGCTTTCTCTCGGAGCCGCAGGCCCAGCGCCTGATTGCGGCCTATGGTTCGCGATTGGCGGCCGTGCTGGGAGAAGCGAAGACCCGCGAGGACCTCGGCCCAACCTTCGGCCCCGAGCTGACTGGCGCCGAGGTGCGCTATCTCATGACACACGAATGGGCGCGTTTTCCCGAGGACATTCTGTGGCGCCGCTCCAAGCTCGGCCTGACCATGCCTGCGGCCGACCGCGACCCGCTGGCCGCGTTCATGGCGGGCGTGAACGATTCGCTCCGAACCGGTTGAGCAAAGACCGATCGGCAGCTAGCGTGCGGCGGAATCGGGGTTGGCAGGGACCATGACGAACGAGTTGCCCAGGATAGACGGTCCGGCGGATGCGGCCGGCGGAGATGCGTTTCCTGCAGCGGGGCAGCCGCTGCTGCGCATCGAGAACGTCGCCAAGACGTTCGGGACGTTCCGCGCCGTCGACGGCGTGTCGCTCGACGTCAAGGCCGGCGAGTTCTTTGCGCTGCTCGGCCCCTCCGGTTGCGGCAAGACCACGCTGCTGCGCATGCTTGCCGGGTTCGAGGCACCGGACGAGGGACGCATCCTGCTCGGGGATAAGGATATCGCGCAGGCGCTGCCGCATGAGCGCCCGATCAACATGATGTTCCAGAACTACGCGCTGTTTCCGCATCTCTCCGTGCGCGACAACATCGCCTTCGGCCTGAAGCGTGCCGGCATGGCCCGCGCCGAGATTGCCACCCGCGTGGCTGAGATGGTCGCGCTGGTGAAGCTCGAAGGGCTGGAGAAGCGCAAGCCGGACCAGCTCTCGGGCGGCCAGCGCCAGCGCGTGGCACTGGCGCGCGCATTGGCGCGCCGACCGCAGCTTCTCCTGCTCGACGAGCCGCTCGCAGCGCTCGACAAGAAGTTGCGCGAAAACACGCAAGGCGAGCTGATGGAGCTCCAGCGCCGGCTCGGCATGACCTTCATCATCGTCACCCACGACCAGGAAGAAGCCATGACGATGGCGAGCCGGATCGGCGTGATGAAGGCGGGCAAGCTCGCCCAGGTCGCGCCTCCGCGCGAGCTCTACGAGGCGCCGCGCTCGCGCTGGATCGCGGAGTTCGTCGGCGACGTCAATCTGTTCGACGGCGAGTCCAAATTACGCGACGGTCACCGTCTGGTCGTCGGCACGCGTGATGCGGGTGCGCTGGTGGTGGCCGAGCCGCGCGAGCCGGTCGGCGCCGGCAAATTTGCGGTCGCGATCCGCCCCGAAAAGGTCAAGCTGTCGCGCCGCGGTCCCGTAACCGAGGCCGGTCGTGAAACGGCGATCAACGTCCTGGACGGCGTGATCGAGGACATCTGCTATCTCGGCGGCACCACCACCTACAAGGTGAGGCTCGATACGGGCGGGATCATTGAGGCGTCCGTTGCCAACAGCGCGCGCCTCGACGTCGATGCCTTCAGCCTGAACCAGCATGTCGTCGCCTGGTTCACGCCGGACGACTGCGTGGTGCTGCCGTCATGAGCGCGCGCCGCATCTTCACACGCCCGGCCCACTTGGCCGCGATCGTCCCCTATGTCTGGATGGTGCTGTTCTTCCTGGTGCCGTTCGCCTTCGTGCTGAAGATCAGCCTGTCGCAGACCGCGATCGCGCAGCCGCCCTATGAGCCGGTGTTCGATCTGACCGCGGGATGGGAGGCGCTGAAGACAGCCTTCGCGGCGCTGTCGATCGACAATTTCAAGCTGCTCGGCTCCGACGACATCTACGTGTTCGCCTATGTGCGCAGCCTGACCGTTGCTCTCACCGCGACGTCACTGCTGTTGTTGATCGGCTATCCCGTCGCTTACGGCATGGCGCGGCTGCCGAAGCGTTGGCAGGCGGCGGCGATGGTGCTGGTGATCGTGCCGTTCTGGACCTCGTTCCTGATCCGCATCTATGCCTGGATCAACATCCTCCAGCATGACGGCCTGCTCAACCAGATCCTGCTGGCGCTGCATCTGGTCAGCCAGCCCGTAGTGTGGCTCTCCACCGACACCGCGATGTATATCGGCATCGTCTATTCCTATTTGCCGTTCATGATCCTGCCGCTCTACGCCACGCTGGCGAAAATGGAGCCGGTGCTGGAGGAGGCAGCCAGCGATCTCGGCGCGCCGCCCTGGCAGGTGTTCTGGCTCGTCACCTTTCCGCTGTCGCTGCCCGGTGTCGGCGCCGGCGTGCTGCTGTGCTTCATCCCCATCGTCGGCGAGTTCGTGATCCCGGACCTTCTGGCCGGCTCCAATTCGCTGATGATCGGCCAGACCCTGTGGCTCGAATTCTTCACCAACAAGGACTGGCCGGTCGCCTCCGCCGCAGCCATCGTGCTGCTGGTGGTGCTGCTGGTGCCGCTGCTGCTGTACGAGCGGTTGCAGAAGCGGCAACTGGAACAGGGGCGGTGACGCCATGCGCAAGGTCTCCCGCCTGTCCCGCTTCAATATCGCCTCGCTCGCGCTGGGGCTGGCGTTCCTCTATCTGCCGATCCTCATCCTCGTCATCTATTCCTTCAACGCCTCGCGGCTGGTGACGGTATGGGGTGGCTGGTCGCTGCGCTGGTATCACGAGTTCTTCAATGATCGCGCCATGATCGAGGCGGCCTGGATGAGCTTGCGGGTTGCGGTCTCCTCCGCGACCATCGCCACGCTGCTCGGCACGCTCGCCGCAGTCGCACTGTCGCGCGGCGAGCGGTTCCACGGCCGCACGCTGTTCTCCGGCATGCTCTATGCGCCGCTGGTGATGCCCGAGGTGATCACCGGCCTGTCGCTGCTGCTGTTGTTCGTCGCGCTGAACGCCGAGCGCGGCTTCTGGACGGTGACGATCGCCCATACCACGCTGACGATGTGCTTCGTCGCTGTCGTCGTGCAGTCCCGCCTCGGCTCGCTCGACCGCTCGCTGGAGGAGGCGGCAATGGACCTCGGCTGCAATCCGGTGCGTGCGTTCGTCGCCGTGACGCTGCCGCTGATCGCGCCCGCGATCGTGGCGGGCTGGATGCTGGCCTTCACGCTGTCGCTCGACGATCTCGTGATCGCGAGCTTCACCACCGGTCCAGGCTCGGCGACGCTGCCGATCCGGATCTATTCGGAGGTGCGGCTTGGCGTGAAGCCCGAGATCAACGCGATCTGCACGCTGGTGATCGGCCTGATCGCGGTCGTCATCGTCATCGCTTCGCTGGCTTCGAAACTGTCGAGTTCGCAGGGCGAGAGCGCGGCACCGCTGTAGGCGAGGAGCAATCATGACATTCGCCTGGCAGATCCTGATCCATACGCCGGTCTGGGTCTGGATGCTGCTCGCCTTTCTGTTGTGGCAGGGCGTTCAGGCGATGCGTCCGCGCAGGACGCCAATCTGGCGCGCGCTGATCGTGCCGGTCGTATTCATCGCCTGGGGGGTGTCGCGGCTCGGCTTCGGCCACCAAGACAGCGTTTGGCCGCTGGTCGCATGGATCGCGGCCGCGCTGGTGCTGCTGCCTCTTGGCGTGCTGACGCCGCGCCCGTTCGACGTCGATCACACGACCGGGCAGATCATCCGTCCGGGCAGTCCATTTGGTCTTGTCCGCAACCTGATTGTCTTCGCCTCGCAATATGCGGTCGGCGTGATCTCGGCGATCGATGCGGGCGACCGTGCGCTGGCGATCGTCGTCGGCCGCGCTATCTCGGGCGCGACCGCCGGCTACTTCATCGGCTCGACGATCGCCCTGCTGGTCGCGTATCGACGCAAGAGCGCGGAGAGATGATCAGCGTGACCGGGTTGCGCGCTTCGCGGCCTTGGTGCCGGTAGAACGCGACCGCGTCGCAGAGGCGACGGGGCCGACGTACCGCGCGCGAACGGCGCCTTGCATCGCGGCGCCCAGCTGCCGCAGCGCGAGGCTGTTGAGCGGAAATTCGAGCAGGATGTGGATCAGGCTCAGCGCCAGCAGGAAGGTGAAGCCGAACGCATAATCGTAGAAGTACAGCGCGGTGGAGGCGGCGCTTGCAGCGGCCATCGCCGCCAGCCGCGCCTTGGGCACCTCAGTCCAGCGGATCACGTCGGCTTTGATGAACCAGTTGAGGTAATGGTAGGTATAGACGAAAGCGAGCAGGCTCGTCAGCCTGGTGTCGAGGACGAGGCCGGGGACTCCGAACAGCCGGCCCAGCGCCGGACCGACATTGCCGAAATAGTCCTGCCCGACCCGGGCAAAGCTCGAGATCCGGATTTCGGCCGTTGGCGGCAGCAACAGGATCGTGGCGACCGCAAGCAGATAGACGACCACCAGCGCAGCCTGCACGCGGCTGCCGGATCGGTATGCGCCGAGCACCATGAAGATCAGTGTGAACAGCGAGACGTGGATCAGCGTCGGGATCAGAATGCCGATGACCGCGAGCGACGATCCGCTGGAATACATGATCGCGGACAGAGCGATCGCCACCATGAACAGCAGCATGCTTTCGATCGCGGAGGTGGTGGCCGCCAGCATGGCGCAGACGAGCAGTGCGCCCCACATCGCAAAGCCGAACCACGAAGCGTTGTCGATCAATGCCGCGATCACGGCGATGATCGCGAGGACCGCCGCGATCCCGCGGTGGGGCAGGTAATAGCTGCGATCGTGCAGCCACGAGATCTCGGTGAAGTAGTGTGCCGGGCCGAGCACGACATAGGCCAGCAGCAACAACTCGAACGGCACCAGATAGGCCGCCGCGAGCGCCAGCAGCATCAGGCCGAGGTGGATCGCGTCGTTGCCGCGCATGGTGATGAGCCCGTGACAGGGCTGCGAGGTTAGAGCAGGCGCGGACAACCCGCAATTGTCCAGGTTGTCGCTCGAACGCCCCGCTTGCGGCGACCCGATGCGTCCTGTTGCGTCAGGACTTCACCGCGCCCGCCGTCAGCCCGCCCACCATGTAGCGGCGGAAGGCGTAGTAGACCGCGGCCGGCGGCAGCGCGTAGATGAAGCCGGTGGTCATCAGCAGCTCCCACGGCGAGTCATCGGCCGCGAGGAAGTTGCCGAGCGCGACGGGGAGGGTGATCTCGCGGTCGTTCGAGAGCAGCAGGAACGCGTAGAGATATTCGTTCCACGCCAGCAGCACCGCATAGGTGCCGATCGCGACCAGCGAGGGCATCATCAGCGGCAGATAGACCAGGCGGAAGATCTGGAGCGTCGTCGCGCCGTCCATGACGGCTGCTTCGTCCAGCTCGACCGGCAGCTTGTCGGAAGCCTGCTTCAGCACCCAGATCGCGTAGGGGCTGGCGATCGTCACCATCGCCAGGATCAGCGACCAGTGATTGTTGAGCAGACCGTAATTGCCCATGGTGCGGTACATCGGCACGGCGAGGAACGCCGCGGGGATGAAATAGGTGAACAGCGCGAGGTTCAGCACCACGCGTCCGCCCGGCACCTTGAGCCGCGAGATCGAGAACGCCGCGGCAGTGGCGATGACCAGCGTCAGCACGCCGACGGACGCCGCGATCACCAGCGAATTCCAGAACTGCACGTAGAAGTCGCGCAGGAAATAATGCTGCTGCTTGAACACGATTTCGAAGTTATGCAGCGTCGGATGGTCCGGCCACAGCTTGCCCGAGAACGCGTCTTCCTTCGGGGAGATCGCGAACAGGAACATGTGGTAGATCGGAATCATCGTCCACAGGAAGACGGGAATGCCGATCAGCAGGAGCCGCGCTTCGGTCGCGACGTCGCGCCAGGAAAATTCGCTTACGCCGGGAAGCTTCATCGCGACAACCGTTTCATCATGAAATACACGAGCGGCAGGACGAACGGCATCGCGCAGACGATGGAGGCCATCGCGAGCGAGAGCTGGTCGAGCCGGAGATAGCGGATACCGAGCGTCGACAGCACATGCGTGAGATCGGCCGGGCCACCGCCGGTGAGCAGATAGACGCTGTTGAAGTCGCCCAGCGTCCAGATCATCGAGAGCAGCGTGCAGGTGATGTAGAGCGTCTGCATCGACGGCCAGGTGATGTAGCGGAATTTCTGCCACCAGCTCGCGCCGTCGACCTCGGCGGCCTCGAACAGATCATGCGCGATCGCAAGACGTCCGGTGATCAGGATCAGGGTCCAGAACGGCAGCGACTTCCAGATGTGCACGCCGATCGCCATGCTCAACGCCACGGTCGGGTCGTTCAGCCAGTTCGGGCCGTCATCGCCGGTGAGGGAGAAGATGATGTGGTTGATCACGCCCCATTCGGGATTGAGCATGAAGCGCACCGACAGGATGGTCGGAATCGACGGCACCGCCCAGGGCAGGATGAAGATCACCGAGAGCCATTTGATCCAGGGGCGCTGCTGGGCGAAGAAGCCGGACAGGAACAGCGCGATCAGCATCTTGATGTTGATGCCGATGACCAGGAAGATCAGCGTGTTGACCGCGGCGCGCGCGAAGATCGGATCGTTGTAGAGCGCGACATAGTTCGACGGGGCCCGCGCCAGCCACAGCCCGTAGCAGACGGGGTAGACGACGAAGGCGAGGAAGACGAGCAGATAGGGCGCAAGCAGCACGATGCCCCAGACCTGCGCCGGGGTCAGCCGCGACGACAGGGGTGGGGCGGGGATCGACTGATCGCCAGAGAGCGTGATCGCCATTCTTTGGGACTCTTTGAAAGGACTTCCGGCCGCACGAGGCGGCCGGTATTAGCGTTTCGCCTCTCCCCGCGCCAGCGGGGAGAGGGAGAAAGCGAACTTAGCCTGCAACCTGCTTGATGCGGGCGATCAGCTCGTCGACGGCCTTGTCGACCGGGACCTTCTCGCTGACGACCCGGTTCATCGCCTTGGCCCAGACGTTCTCGTTGTTCAGGATCGTGAACTTCCAGTTCTTGGTGAAGTCGAACGCGGCGGTACCGCCGGTGAACTGGGCGTAGACGGCCTTGCGGTGCTTGTCAGCCTGCCAGAACGGGCTCGCCTGGCTTTCCTTGGTCACCGGGAACCAGCGGCCGAGCGCGCCCTCGATATAGGGGCGGACGTTCTCTTCCTGGAGCAGGAAGCTGATGAACTGCTTGGCCTCGGCCTTGTTCTTGGCCGCTGTGAAGACCAGCCCGGTCTTGACGTCGGAGCGGTAGCGGATGGTCGAACCATCGGGCGCCTTGGGGAAGGACGCCGTGACGATGTCCTGCTCATAGGCCTTCTTGCCGGCCTCGCGCTGTTCCGGCGTGAGTGCCTGGTTCTGCGAGTCCTCGTACCACTTCGCCGCGATCGAGATCGTGAAATTGTGGGTCATCACGATGGTCTTGTTGTGGAAGGCGACGTTGTTGTCCGGATCCTTCCAGGTCGTCGAGGACGGCGGCGTGCAGCCCTTGATGTAGGTGTCGGTGTAGTCCTTCATCGCCTTGATCAGGTTCTCGCGAACCGTGGGATCGTCGACCGTGAGCTTGCCGTCGTCGTCGACCAGCTTGACGTGGTAGGCGTCCATGAAGGTGTAGAACGACTGGAAGGCGTCGGTGGATTCCACGCCCATCGGCTGGCCGACGGCATAGATGCGCTGGTTGGTCGCCTTGCGGATCCCCGGCTGCACCTTGTCGCACCAGAACGTCCAGTAGCCCGCCCAGTCGGTCGGGATGTCGCTCAACTTGAAGCCGGCCTTCTCCAGCATGTCGTTCCAGATCTGGACGTGCATGCTCTGCTGCTTCAGCGGGAAGCCGTAATAGGCCTTCTTCTTGCTGACGTCGTTATAGAGGATCGAGGCATCCAGCGTGTTCTGCACGAACCGGCCCTTGATCGGCTCCATGACGTCCGTGAGGTCCTCGAGCTTGCCTTCATAGGCCCACTTGCCCTGCGCCTGCACGTCATAGGAATCGGAATAGGCGACATCGGGCACGGTGCCGGCGTCGAGCGCGGCGACCGTCTTCGGAATCATGTCCTGGATCGCGTATTGCGACAATTCGACCTTGATGCCGGTCTTGGCTTCGAACTTCTTGATCGTCTCGATCAGCGCGTCGTCTTCGGAGCGGTAGAAGCCCTTGCCCCACCAGACCGTAATCGTCTTCTGCTGCGCAAATGCGGGTGCAGCGGCTGCAAACAGCCCAGCCGCAGCGACCGCGAGTGAAACTGCGCCAATAACCTTGGATTTCACGTTTTTCTCCCTTAAACGGCCGGTGTTTTTAACCGGTCGTATAAAACACTAGCGCATGCCCGTCAGCCGATCTAGCGGCATCTTGTCAGACCTAGGTCGTGGGGTCTCGGGCCGGAGGAGATGCTTAATGCGTGCATCGATCCAATCGCTGTATCAATTCGCGGCCATCAATTCGGGTTGCGCGCTCTTCGCCTGACCCATGCGCAACGTCACATCCCTGCTCGCCGCTCGCGAAAGATCCGGTCGTTGTAAGCAGTATGAGGACTGAATGCAACGCAACCGGCCCGCAACGCTGCTCCGGCTGCAGGAGCCAAAAGTCTCTGACGACGCGGGTTGGCCCAGGAACTCCGGTTCGACGTGGGAATGGCCTTGGACCGCGACGCGGGCGAGCCGTCAGCGTTTCGCCTTCAGGCCTATCGAAACGGCATTCGAACTTGCCTGAGCGGATCGGGACCGCGGCTTGCCCTGGACGCTCGTCCGGGAAGGGGAACGCCATGCCTCGAGCAGCATCTTGAGAAATTGGCTGGCGTGAGGGGATAATGTCGCCCCGCGCCTGCGCACGATTCCGATCGTCCGCGACACTTCCGGCTCGATCAACCGAACGGTGTGAATGATCGGATGGCCGGCGGCTGGCGTTGCGAGCCTCGGTAGCACGGCGATGCCCAGCCCCGCTTCGACCAGGCCAAGCGAACCGGAGAGGTGAGCGACTTCATAGGACCAGTTCAACTGCAGGCCGTGTCGCGCCAGCGCATTGTCGATCAATGCGCGATTGCCGCTGTTGCGACCGACGGTGATGATCCGGTGCGGCACGATCTCCGACCAACTCACCTGTTTGCGCGATGCCAACGGATGGTCATGACGGCAGGCCAGGACGAAAGGATCTTCGACCAGTTTCTCGAATTCAATTTCGGCATGCGAAGCACCGATGAAATTGATGCCGAAATCGACTTCTCCGCGCGCGACGGCTTCCAAACCCTCATTGGCACCGATGTCCAGTATCCGGATGCGAATGCGCGGATACGCTTCGGCGAATCGGCCGATCGCACGCGGCAGGAAATAGAACACCGCCGTCGGGACCGCAGCCACCGACACCAAACCTGAACTTCGCGCGCCGATATCATGGATGGCGAGCACCGAGGTCTCGAACTCGTCGATCAGGCGGCGCACTTTCGGCAGGAAGTCGCGGCCCGTCATGGTGAGATTGACGTGGCGCGTCGACCGTTCGAGCAACGGGGCACCGAGGCTTTCTTCCAGCTTCTGGATGCGCCGGCTGAGCGCCGGCTGGGACAGGTTCAGCGCCTTGGCCGTCCGAACGAAGCTTCCTGTCTCCGCGACGGTGATGAACGCTTTGAGGTCGAGCAGTTCCGCATTCATTGGGCGAGCTCCATTATATCGATATCCGGAATAATACCTCAGATATTTGCATTTCACAAAAGAGTTCAGACCGAGGATGCTCAGGTTCGAGCGAAGATGTCGCCGAACGGAACAACTCCATGAACGATCAGATTGCCATTCCCTGTGTGGTCATGCGTGGGGGCACTTCGCGCGGACCATTCTTCCTGGCCCGCGATCTTCCAGCCGACGCCAGATTGCGCGATGCGGTCCTGCTGTCCGTGATGGGAGGTGGGCACGATCTTGGAATCGATGGGATCGGCGGCGGCAATGCCGTGATCAACAAGGTCGCAATCGTTGGACCGGGATCGGTGCCCGGCGCCGACGTTGACTATCTGTTTGCCCAGGTGCGGGTCCGTGAAGGCATCGTCGATACCTCGCCGAACTGCGGAAATATGCTGGCGGCGGTGGGGCCGTTCGCGATCGAAGCCGGGCTGGTCACCGCTGCCGCAGATCGCACCCATGTGCGCATCCACAATGTCAACACCGGCAAGCTGATTGATGCGACCGTTGCCACACCCGGAGGGCGGGTGACCTACGAGGGCGAGGCACGGATCGACGGTGTACCAGGAACGGCCGCGCCGATCGAACTGTCGTTCCCCAACGCGGCCGGCGCACGCACCGGTCGCCTCCTGCCCACGGGACGACCGGTCGACCGGATCGAAGGGATCGACGTCACCTGCATCGACGCGGCTATGCCGGTCATGCTGGTCCGCGCGGCGGATCTGGGCTGGAGCGGCCGTGAGGTGCCCTCGGACTTCGCCGACAGCGGCTTCCGCGCGCGTCTCGAGCATCTGCGCATCCAGGCCGGACGCCGGATGGGCTTTCCGAATTCTGCGGCAATGGTGATCCCGAAGCCGGTTCTGATTGCGCCCGCGGGCGAGGCGGCATTGAACACCCGCTACTTCATGCCGCACGACTGCCATAGCGCGCTGGCGGTGACCGGCGCCGTCGCGATCGCGACGGCCTGTGTCACGCCCGGAACGATCGCCGCAGAGATGGTCGGACCGCTGGCGCCGCCGGTGTCGATCACGCTCGCCCATCCCTCCGGCCAGCTTGTGGTTCGCCTGGAGCCCGGCCCGGTTGCCCGGGTGCAGCGGACGGCCCGGCGGATTTTCGAGGGCCATGTTTTCGCCCGTCGATCGCACGTGCCTCAGTCGGTCCTGGCGGCCTGAAGCCCGCCGCCTTCGAAGCCATCAAGAAAAAATCAGAGCCATGGGAGAAACGAGAATGCACAAGCAAGCGCTGGTTGAGCCCGCGAACAGTGAGGTGCGAAAGCCGTTTTACCGGATTCTCTACGTCCAGGTGCTGATTGGCCTCATGCTGGGTGTCCTCACCGGCCATCTGTGGCCTGAATTTGGCGCCGCGCTGAAGCCTTTTGGTGACGGCTTCGTCAAGCTGGTCAAGATGATGATCGCGCCGATCGTGTTCTGCACCATCGTCAGCGGCATCAACAGCATCAGCGATTCGCGCGAAGTCGGCCGCACGCTGGTGAAATCCATGGCGCTGTTCTACCTGCTGACCGTGCTCGCACTGCTGGCTGGACTGATTGCAGTATCGCTGATCCAGCCGGGCGTCGGCATGCATGTGTCCGTCAATACGCTCGATCCGTCGGTGGCCGCGAAATTCGCGAAGCAGGCAGCTGCGAGCGGATTTGCCGACTTCATGCTGCACATCATCCCGCATTCCTTCTTTGGCGCGTTTGCCGATGGCGAAGTGCTGCCGGTCCTGCTGGTCTCCATCCTCATCGCCTTTGGGCTGAGCCGCGCCGGTGACGACGGTGTGATGGTGACCAAGGCCGTCACCTCGTTCTCTCATGTGCTGTTTGTGGCCTTCGGTTTCGTCATGAAGCTTGCCCCGCTCGGCGCCTTTGGCGCCATGGCGTTCACGGTGGGCCGCTATGGCATCCGTTCGATTGGCTCGCTCGGACTGCTGATCCTGACATTCTATATCGCCTGCTCCGTTTTCGTGGTCGTCGTGCTTGGGGCGCTGGCGCGACTGAACGGCTTCAGCCTGTGGAAGACCATCCGCTACTTCAAGGAAGAGCTGCTGATCGTGCTCGGCACGTCATCGTCGGAGCCGGCGCTGCCCGGCGCGCTGCGCAAACTGGAGCAACTTGGATGCCGGAAAGGCGTTTCGGGGCTCGTGTTGCCGATGGGCTACTCTTTCAATCTGGACGGCAGCGCCATCTACCTCACCCTGGCGTCCATCTTTATCGCGCAAGCCTGCGACATTCACCTGTCATGGGGACAGATCGCGGCGATGCTCGGACTGATGCTGCTGACGTCCAAAGGGGCGGCGGGTGTCACTGGCAGCGGCTTCGTCGCGCTTGTCGCGACCCTCTCCGTCATGCCGGATTTGCCCGTGACTGGCGTGGCGCTGCTTGTCGGCATCGACCGCTTCATGTCGGAGGCGCGGGCGCTGACCAGTATGATCAGCAACTGTGTTGCAGCCATCACCGTTTCGCTGTGGGAGGACGCCTGTGACCGTGAGGTATTGGCCCGTGAACTGGGACAGAGCGGCACTGTCGCGGTCGCGACCGGCACGAAGATCGCGGCCGCAACAGCGGTGCGGGAGGACAAGAGTTGGATTTCGACGACGCAATCGGCCGCCTGACGTCGCGGTATTGAGTCTGGCAAGTCGAGCCCGTGGTGCGCAGGCAGCCACCCCCAAGAGAGGGGCGTCGATCGCTCTAGTTGGACTTCGCGCCTTCCTTGGCGTTCTCCGCTGTCGGCGATTCTGCCGGCGCGGGGCGCTTTCCGCTGCCGGTGATGCGCTCGATCGCGGAGCGCACGGCATCGCCTCCCTTGCGGTCCTTCAACATGTCGAGCAGCGGCGCCGAGGCCGGCGAGCGGCGGATCAGGCTTTCCGGATCGGGGAAGATCAGCGGATCGTCCCAGGGACCCTGCACCACGAAGGGCAGTTCGAAGCCGGACGTGGTGTTGAGGCTGGCGACGCCCTTCATGTCGTATTCGCGCGTCGGCACCGAGGCGGTGCCGGTCAGCGTGATCTTCGCCGCCGGCCCTTCGACGCGGATGTCCTCGGCGGTGGCGACCCCGTCGGAGAATTTCACCGCGATGGTGAGGTTGTTGTAAGGGGTCGAGCCGTTGCGGAAATTGCCGCCACCAGACAGCGGCCGCCGCTCCAGCCGCTTCAGGAGCTGCTCGGCATTGAAGCCCGCGATCGCGCCGTCATGTCCGGTCACGGTGGCGGTGCCGTCGAGCGACTGCACGAGGCCGAACGGGCTCGAGCCGGAGGCGAGGAGCGAGACGTTGATGTTGCCGCGCCCCGAGAGCTTGTTGAGGCCGAACAGTTCGGAGGCGCAGGCCTGAAGATCGACATCGGTGAACTGGAATTGCGCCTTGATGTCGGCGACGGTGTCGGAGCGCGCGATCCCGAACGAGCCCTTGGCGATGCCGCCATAGACCTGGGCCTCGCCGACCGAAAGCGCCAGCGTGCCGTTGCGCAAATTGGCGCCGATCGCGGTGCGGCCGAGCTTCGTCGGCCCGACCGTCAGCTTGGCTGCCGACAGGCGCATGTCCAGGTCGGTGGTCGAGAGCCCGTTGAGATCGAACAGCTGCCTGTTCCAGTCGCGTGCGCCGCTGGCGAGCAGGCGGAAGGTCGAGATATAAGGTGTGAAGTCGAGCGCGTCGGCGGCGAGCGTCGCTTGCAGCGTCTGCCGGCCGTTATTGGCGTAGGTCATCACGCCTTCGGCGGCATTGCCGTCGAGTTCGACATTGACGTTGGTCAACGCGATCGAGGGGCCGACGACGTTGGCGCGCGCCTTCAGCGCGAAGCGGCCGAAGCCGCCGCTGCCGGGCTGCGGCTGGCCGGCCCAGCGCAGCGCATTGCGCAGCGACGGGCTGTCGATGGTGAGCGTGCCTTCCATCATCGGGCTGGTGCGGTTGGCGACGCTGCCGTCGAAGGCGAGTTTGAGCGGGGCGCTGGCGATCCGTGCCTTCAACCCCGAGCGGTCGCCGGAGAGAGCGGCGACGAAATCGGCGAAGCTGATCGTGCCGTCGACGCGCTCGCCGCGCCAGTCGAACTGTCCGGTGGCGGCGAAGGAGCGCGAGATCGAGGGCCAGGCCAGCGACAGGTCGATGTCCTCGAACTTCTCGGTGGCGTGCGTGGCGGCGTCCTCGTAGTCGAGCACGCCGTCCTGGATCCGGATTTCGGAGAACGAGACCTGATTGTCCGCGCCGGGCTTCATCGTGCGGGCGATGGTCTGGATGAAGGGCGTCCAGTTGCTCTCGCCATCCGGCTTCAGGCTGACATGGATGCGCGGCCGCAGCAGCGTCAGGTCGGCGATCTCGAACCGTTGCAGCAGCAGCGGCAGCAGCCGCAGATTGGCGGTCAGCACGTCGACATGGAGCGCAGGGTCGCTGGTGCCGCCGCCCTTCAGGCCGACGTCATGGAAGGAGATGTAGCTCGCCGGCAGCACGGAGATGTCGATGCTGCCTGCGACATTGAGTTCGAGCCCGGTGACGTCACGGATCTGTGCTTCCACCGCCCTGCGCAACGCGTCGCGGTTGATGAGCCAGGAGGTCGCGATCAGGGCGATCAGCACGACGCCGAGCAGCGCCGCGATCGGCGTCCCGAGGCGCTTCATTCCTTGGGCCATGGTCAATGGCGTGTCCTGATCGGGTTGGTCGTTGGAGCCGGAAGGGCGGGCCGGGAAACCTGCGCGCCCCACGCCCAAGCCCTATGATGTTAAGTGCCGCAACTTGATGGGTTTTCTTGTCGCTTTCAAGGCCGCGGGCGGTTCTGCCCACGGCGTGGGCAGCTTCTATCACCCAGGGACGGAACGGAGAACCCCGTATCATTGACGGCTTTGGAGGATTTCGCCTAATAATCGCCGCCAATAAGGCGCGACGCCCGCAAGCCGAAGGTTCAGTCGAAGGTCATTTGCATGAACAAGGTCTATCCCGACGCCAAGTCGGCTCTCGACGGCATTCTGAAAGACAACATGATGATCATGTCGGGCGGCTTCGGCCTCTGCGGCATCGCCGAGGCGCTGTCGGACGCGATCCGCGAGTCCGGCGTCAAGGGCCTGACGGTCGTCTCCAACAATGCCGGCGTCGACGGCATCGGCCTCAGCCGCCTGCTGGAAACCCGCCAGATCAAGAAGATGATCTCGTCCTATGTCGGCGAGAACAAGCTGTTCGCTCAGCAATTCCTCGCCGGCGAGCTGGAACTCGAATTCAATCCGCAGGGCACGCTGGCCGAGCGCATCCGCGCCGGCGGCGCCGGTATCCCAGCCTTCTACACCAAGACCGGCGTCGGCACGCTGATCGCCGAAGGCAAGGAAGTGAAGGAGTTCGACGGCGAGAAATACCTGATGGAGCGCGGCCTGTTCGCCGACCTCGCCATCGTGCACGCCTGGAAGGGCGACACCGCCGGCAACCTCATCTACCGCAAGACCGCGCGCAACTTTAACCCGATGATGGCGACCGCCGCCAAGATCACGGTGGCCGAGGTCGAGCATCTGGTTCCGGCCGGTGAACTCAATCCCGACCACATCCACACGCCCGGCATCTTCGTGAAGCGCATCGTCGAGGTCGGTACGGCCAAGAAGCGCATCGAATTCCGCAACACCCGCCCGCGCAACGCCGCTTAAGATCAGGAGAGCCACATGGCCTGGACCCGTGAACAGATGGCTGCGCGCGCCGCAAAGGAACTGCGTGACGGCTACTACGTCAATCTCGGCATCGGCATCCCGACGCTGGTCTCGAACTTCATCCCCGACGGCGTGGATGTCAGCCTGCAGAGCGAGAACGGCATGCTCGGCATGGGACCGTTTCCCTATGAGGGCGAGGAAGACGCCGACCTCATCAATGCCGGCAAGCAGACCGTGAGCGAATTGCCCTCGACCTCGTATTTCTCGAGCGCGGATTCCTTCGGCATGATCCGCGGCGGCCACATGGACCTTTCGATCCTCGGCGCCATGCAGGTCGCCCAGAACGGCGATCTCGCCAACTGGATGATCCCCGGCAAGATGGTCAAGGGCATGGGCGGCGCGATGGATCTCGTCGCCGGCGTCAAGCGCGTCGTCGTGGTGATGGAGCATTCGGCCAAGGACGGCTCGAAGCTGCTCAAGAAGTGCAACCTGCCGCTGACCGGCGAGCGCGTGGTCGACATGGTCGTCACCGATTTGGCCGTGTTCACCATCGACAAGCACGGCGACGGCGGCATGGCCCTGATCGAGCTCGCCGACGGCGTCTCGCTCGACGAGGTCAAGGCCAAGACCGAAGCCGAATTCCGCGTCGCGCTGAAGAACACGTAAGACAGCAATTGTAATGAATGCGAACGGCCGGGCGTCGTCTCGGCCGTTTTCGTTTGTGACGTCGCTGGCCCGATGGCGCGTTGTTCAACGCAGTGCGCTTTCCACATTTCGCGCTGTCATGCCCCGCGCAGGCGGGGCATCCAGTACGCTGCGGCTTCTCGGTTCAATCACCGCCGTCTCGGAATACTGGATTGCCCGCCTTCTGTTTAGACCGGACAGATCACTGACGGGTGTTCGGAGACATAGCTGACACATCACAATGGGCTGGATTGGTCGATTTGGGAGGCCGTCCATGCCCTGGAACGAGGTGTCGGTAATGGATCAGCGACGCGAGTTTGTGCGGCTTGCCTTACAGGAAGGAGCGAACCGGCGAGAGTTGTGCCGGCGGTTCGGAATCAGCCCTGACGTGGGCTATAAATGGTTGCGGCGTTGGCAGGCTGGCGACCATGATCTGGCGGATCAGCCGCGTCGTCCGAAGAGCATGCCCAGGCGCAGCGAGCCTGCGGTGGAGGCGCAAATCCTGGCTGTGCGGGACAAGCATCCAGCCTGGGGGGCGCGCAAGATTGCCCATTGCCTGAAGCGCGACGGCCAGGCTGTGCCTGTGCCTTCGACGGTCCATCAGATCCTGTGCCGGAATGAGCGGATCAAGCCGAGCGAGAAGGCTTCGCCAAGCCCTTCAGACCACCGGTTCGAGAAGGATGCGCCCAATCAGCTTTGGCAGATGGACTTCAAGGGTCACATGCCGCTTGCCGACGGGAGGCGTTGCCATCCGCTCACCATGGTCGATGACCACTCGCGCTATGCCCTGTGTCTGAAGGCATGCGCCAACGAGCGGCGCCCAGACGTGCAGAAACACCTGACCGACACTTTTCGACGCTATGGGATGCCAGAGGCCTTTTACCTCGACAATGGATCTCCCTGGGGCGACACGTCCGGCGCTCGCTGGACCTCGCTGAAGGTATGGCTGCTCAAGCTCGGCGTCAGGGTGATCCACGCCAGGCCACGCCATCCTCAGGGCCGAGGCAAGAACGAACGCTTCCATCGCAGCTTGAAAGCGGAAGTGTTCGCTCTGCACACGTTCCGCACCCTGGCGGAAGTTCAGCGCGCCCTCGACAACTGGCGCACGATCTACAATCTGGAGCGGCCACATGAAAGCCTCGGCATGGGTATCCCCGCCGATCGCTACCGGCCGAGTTCTCGCGCCATGCCCGATCGTGTGCCGAAGGTGCAATACGACGCCGGGGAGATCGTTCGCACCGCCTCCTCGACCCGGAGCTACATCGCCTTCAAAGGGCAGATGTGGAAAGTCCCTCAAGCCTTCTGCGGCGAGCAGTTGGCCATCAGGCAGCTCGACCGCGACGGTCGCTACGGAATCTTCTTCGCCAGCTGGCAGGTCGCATCAATCGACTTGACCAATGGCCAACCTGTCAGTGATGTGTCCGAACAGGTGTCAGCTATGTCCCCGGTCTGAACACTTCGCGGGCAATGACAGCAGGACGCTCAGCTACGACCTCATCCACACCTTGCCCCACCGCGCCGACACGCTCGCGACCCAGGACGTCTCCTCCCGCACCAGGCGGAAGCCGAGATTGGCGGGCGGCACGCCTTGCGCGCAGCCGCCGGCGCGGGCGTCGCGGATGAAGTCGGTGACGTAGGCGCGGTGCGCGCCTTCGGCGACGCGCACACCGCAGTTCACGGTCGGGCGGCCGGCATTGCCGGCGGCGTCGACACGCGAGCGCACGAAGCAGGTCGAGGTCCACTCCCAGACATTGCCGGCGAGATCTTCGATGCCGTGCTCGTTCGCGCCGAACTTGCCGAACGGATAGGCTGTGGTGTCGGAGAGATCGCGCTCGGATTCGCGCTCGTAGCGGCTGATCCAGCGCTTCGAAGGGTCGTCTGCGTCCACCGTGACGCCATCATCCTTGAACCTGGAGCCCGCCGCGAAGGCCCATTCCTCGTCGCTCGGCAAACGATAATGGTGGCCGGTCTTGCGCGACAGCCAGGCCGCATAGGCCTCGGCGTCGTACCAGCTCACCTGTACCGCGGGACGATCGGAGGCGACCGCCACGCCGCGATCGAGCGCGCGGCAGCCGCCATCCTGCACGCAAAGCTGATAGTCCGACGAGGAGACCTGATTGCGCATGACGCGCAACGGCCTCTCGAACCGCAGCGTGCGCAGCGGCGCCTCCGCCTGCTGCCCGCCACGCGTGAAATCGCCGGCCTCGCGATAGGACAGGCCGCCCGGCGCGACTCTGACGAGCGCAGGCTCCGACGCCGTGCCGTGGACCGTGATGTCCGAGACCAGCGGCGCCATCGCGATCGGCCCCGCCAGCCCGGCCGCGCAGGCGAGCAGCAGCTTCAATTTGAATGCGATCAGCATCGTCGTCCCCCAAAAGGAAGAAGGGGCCGGTGATCCACAGGCCCCTCGTCGCGTTAGTTGGTGTTGGCGGCCGGGATGTCCGCAGGCGCCTTCACCTGCATCATCAGATCGTCGTTCCACTTGCCTTCGACCTTGAAGTGCGCGGTGGCGCCGAGGTCGGCGGCCTCGATCAGGTTATGCGTGACGTAGGCGTAGATGCCGGGCTGCATGAACTTGTACAGCGCAGCTCCCGCCGAGCCGCCGCGGATGAACCAGGTCTCGAGCCCCGTCTCCGGTGCGTTGGAGAACTTGCCGGTCTCCCAGACGTAGTCGCCATGGCCGCCGATCAGATGCGGACGGCTGTCGCGGTTGGCCTGCGAATGCACGATCAGCACGTTCTCGCCGACATTGGCGGTGAGCGCGTTCTTGCCGGTGAGCGCGCCGACCTTGCCGTTGAAGACGACATGGGAGGGGATCAGCTTCTTCATCACCTCTTCGGTCTCGGTGAAGGCTTCGCCCGGCGAGTCGTAGGACTTGAATTTGCCCTTCTCGTCGCGCGGCACGTACATGTCCTGCTCGCCGATATAGTAGACCTTGTCGTATTTCAGCGCGTGGCCCTTGCCGTCGTTGAGGCCGTCACGCGGCAGCACCATCACGGCGCCGTTCATGCCGGAGACGACGTGCCAGGGGATCATCGGGCCGCCCGGGGCGCAGTGATAGACGAACACGCCGGTCTTGGTCGCCTTCCAGCGCAGCACGACCTGCTCGCCGGGATTGATCAGCGTGAGCGCGCCGCCACCAAGCGCGCCGGTCGCGGAATGGAAGTCGATGTTGTGCGGCATGGTGTTGGTCGCGGGATTGACCAGCGTGGTTTCGACATAGTCGCCCTCATGCACGACCATCAGCGGACCCGGCATCGAGCCGTTGAAGGTCATGGCCTGGAAGGTGGTGCCCTTCTCGTCGATGACGACCTTCTTCTCCTCGATCGTGAGCTTGAACTCCACGATCTTGGGGCCCTGCTTGGTCGCCTGCTCGTGCGCATGCACGAAGGGCGGAGCGACCAGCTCGACCTTCTGGCGCGGCAGCTTGAGATCGTCGGCAGCAAAGGCGGGAGTCGCCAGCATCAAGGCAGTCGCGGCGGCGCTGATCAATGCGGCTCTGCGGGTGAACATCGGAAGCATCCTTCATCTGAAATGGTTTTGATGACGGATGCAGTGTGCGCTTGTTGCGGCAAGAGTGTTTGCGCTGCGACAAGCTTTTGCCGGATTCGCCTCCGGTAAATTCCTTAAGCGGTTTGCCGAAGCGCGCGTCGACGATGCGAAGGACGCGACGTCGCGCGGCATCAGCCGCACGAGCGGCAAATCGTTCACGGACTCAGTTGCGTTCGATTGGGAATGGATGGTCGTCGATTAGAGAAGCTGGATCGCAATCCAGACCGTGCCCCAGACCGCGAGCGACAGCGCGGCGAAGACCGCGGCCATGATCACCAATACGCGCACGAGATAACCTGCGCCGACCGGGGACGCGGCGGGGACAGGACGGAAATCGTCAAAGCGCGGGATATGGCCGCGAACGCCGGTGAGCCAGAGAACGAGATCGAGCGCAAGCGACGTCATGGCCTATCTCCAGGGAGCACTGATTAAACGTCACCATGGCCCCGATCCGGCGCCGGGACTTTGAGCAAGCGCAAGGTGAACCGCCCGAAAAGCGGGTAATCCAGTGCCATCCGGGACGGGCCGCCCCACTGCGCGGTATCGATTTACGAATGGGTAAGACATGAGGGCTGATCTCGCAGCGAGTTATGGCGAAGAACGTCTGCCGCGCTACACGAGCTATCCGACCGCACCGCATTTCTCGGCGACGATCGGCGCGGACACCTACGCCAGGTGGCTGTCCGAGCTGCCCCCGGGCTCCAGCGCGTCACTCTATCTGCACGTGCCGTTCTGCCGCGAGATGTGCTGGTATTGCGGTTGCCATACCCAGATCGTTCGCCGCGACGGGCTGATCGCCGCCTATCAGCGGACCCTGCTCAGTGAGATTGCGCAGGTCGCTGAAACCATCGGCCGACGCATCAAGGTCGAGCACATCCATTTCGGTGGCGGCACGCCGACGATCATGGCGCCGGACGCCTTTGCCGAGCTGATGGCGGCAATGCGTCACGCGTTCTTCGTGCTGCCTTCGGCCGAGATTGCGGTCGAGATCGACCCGCGCACGCTGACCGCCGAGATGGTGGAGACGATGCGACTCTCCGGCGTCAATCGTGCGAGCCTGGGGGTGCAGAGCTTCGATCCGGTCGTGCAGCGCGCGATCAACCGCGTGCAGAGCTACGAGCAGACGGCGTCCGTCGTCGACAGGCTCCAGCGCGCCGGCATCAAGGGGATCAACTTCGATTTGATCTACGGCCTGCCGCACCAGACCATCGCGTCCTGCATCGACACCGTGCGGCGTTCGCTCGAGCTCGGGCCCGACCGGTTCTCGGTGTTCGGCTACGCGCATGTGCCCGATTTCAAGAAGCACCAGCGCATGATCAACGAGAAGCATCTGCCTGATGGCCTTGCGCGTCACGACCAGGCCTGCGCGATCGCTAATGCTCTGAAAGAGGCTGGCTACGTGCAGGTCGGGCTCGATCATTTCGCGCGCCCCGGCGACGCCATGGCCGTTGCCTTCGAGGACCGGACGCTGCGGCGTAATTTCCAGGGCTACACCACCGACAGAGGCGAGGTCCTGATCGGCTTCGGCGCCAGCGCCATCGGACATCTGCCGCAGGGTTACGTCCAGAACGAGGTGCAGATCGGCGCCTATGCGCAAAGCATCACGTCCGGCCGCCTCGCGACGGCCAAGGGCTACGGGCTCACCGATGACGACCGGCTGCGCGCCGACATCATCGAGCGCATCATGTGCGAGTTCAGCGCCGATCTCGGCGACATCTGCGCGCGCCATGGCGCAGAGCCGGAGGCGATGCTGAAGTCGGCTGCGCGCCTGAAGCCGCTGATTTCGGACGGCGTGGTGAGGCTCGACGGCGACCGCCTCGCGGTCGCAAGCGACTCGCGCTTCCTGGTCCGCAGCGTTGCCGCTGCGTTCGACGCGCATCTCAATCCAGCGAAGCAGTTGCACAGCAGGGCGGTGTAGTTCACCTCTCCCGTGGCGCATCCTTCGAGACGCCCGCCTTCGGCGGGCCCTCAGGATGAGGACGGGAGTGCGCGGCAGCTATTTCGGCGGGGAAAGCTGCCGCTCAGCCTCATCCTGAGGAGACCGCGGAGCGGTCGTCTCGAAGGACGAGGTGCTTGCACAGGTCTCGCCAAGGTCAAACGCGATAGCCCCGCCGTAAGAACGGCAAGAGCGAGAAGCAACCACCAGCTTGCGCTTCAACAAAGAAACTCCGGTCCGCTCCGCTATCGTCACTTCGGAACGGAGTTGTCCATGCCCTTCCGATCCGACGATCTGGTCGACGACATCATGCGTACGGCGCCGCACACGATCCGCGTGTTCCTCGCCTTCAGGATGGCCTGCGTCGGCTGTCCGATCGCGACCTTTCACACCGTGGACGACGCCTGCCGCGAGCACGGCATCGACCGCGACAAATTCCTTGCTGCGCTGTGCGAATGCGTGCCGGCGTGAGGCGGGTTTGGAGTTCGCGCGGGTCGCGCGCGAACTTCCGGGCGAGGGCGGGCTTTCGCCGTAAGCGGAAGCACCCTCACCCTTAATTTCAAGCCGGGCTGCCGTCCGCCGTCCGCTCTGCCAGCACCACGATCTTGTGCGGATCGCGCAGGATGATGCGCTGACGGCCGCTCTCGACGAGGCCCTGGCTCTCCCAGCCGCTCAGGATGCGGCTGACGGTGTGCAGCGTCGTGCCGGTCATCTGTGCGATGTCCTGGCGGCTGATCGGGAAGTCGATCTCGATGCCGTGGTCGAGCTTCTTGCCGGACTGCTTGGCGAGCCGCAGCAGCGCATGCGCGACGCGCTGCTCGACCTGCTGGGTCGACATTTCCAGAATGCGTGTATGGCTTTCCTGAAGCCGCGTGCCGACGGTCTGGAGCGTGTTGGCGGCAAGCGAGGGAAACCGCTCGACCAGCCGCGGCCAGGCCGAGGTCGGCCAGATCAGCACCACGCTGTCGTCGACCGCCATCGCGGTCGCCGGATAATGCGCAGCTCCGATCGCCATCGCGAGCCCGAACGTCTCGCCGGGCGCGACATAGCGCACCACGATCTGCTCGCCGGTCGGTGTGGTCTTGGCCGCGCGGACATGGCCGTGCAGCAGCAGGAAGAAGGATTGCGCATCGGCGCCCTGTTCGAAAATGGCGGTGTTCTTGGGATAACGCGCCGAGCGGGCCTCACGTACGATCTCCTCGAGGTCCTCGGGCTTGACGCCCCCGAACAGCGGCAGATGCGCAACCAGCGATGTGTCGACCTTGGCCATTCTGCCTCCTTGGCGCTCGGGAGTGTGATGGCACCTGCAATCGTCCGGTAGTTTGCGATAGCGCAAAACCGGCCGGCCGGACGGCAGTATTTTTCCAAGTGACTTTCAAGCAACGGACCGAATTCACAGGAGTTGACCCCCATGGCTGGCACCCGATCCCGTAATTTTGAGGGCTGGCCGCTGTTTGCGAACAGCTTCCGGCCCTTTTTCCTGCTCGCCGCGATCCAGGCAGGCCTGTCGATCCTGGCCTGGCTGCCGATGTTCTATGGCGAATTGTCGGTCAGCTCCGCCTTCGCGCCGCGCGACTGGCACGTTCACGAGATGCTCTACGGCTTCCTGCCCGCGGTGATCACCGGGTTCCTGTTCACGGCGATCCCGAACTGGACCGGGCGGCTGCCGATCCAGGGGACCTCGCTGGGCGCGCTGGTGGTGGTCTGGCTCGCGGGGCGGGTCGCGGTGACCCTGTCGGCCGACATCGGCTGGGCGTTCGCGCTGGTCGTCGATGCTGCCTTTCTGACACTGGTCGTCGCGGCCGCAAGCCGCGAGATCATCGCCGGCGGCAATTGGCGCAATCTGCCGGTGGTCGCGCTCGTGCTGATGCTGCTCGCCGGCAACGTCGCCTTCCATCTCGAGGCGCATTATCAGGGCGCGGCCGATGTCAGCATCCGTGTCGGAATCGGCGTGGTGGTGCTGATGATCTCACTGATCGGCGGCCGCATCATCCCCAGCTTCACCCGCAACTGGCTGGTCAAGTTCAATCCCGGCCGCCTGCCGGTGCCGTTCGGGCGGTTCGACGGCGCGGTGATCGGATGCAGCGCGCTCGCGCTCGTCGCATGGATCGTGGCGCCGCTGAATGCGATCACCGGTGTAATGGTGGCGCTCGTCGGCATGTTGCACCTGGTCCGGCTTGCACGCTGGGCCGGCGATCGCACCACGCGCGAGCTGCTGCTGCTGATCCTGCATGTCGGGTACGCCTTCGTGCCGCTCGGTTTCATCCTGCATGCTCTGGCCGTCTTCGGCGCACTGCCGCCGAGTGCAGGCATTCACGCCTGGATGGCCGGCGCGGCCGGAACCATGACGCTCGCGGTGATGACGCGCGCCAGCCTCGGCCATACCGGGCAGGCGCTGACGGCTTCGCTCGCGACACAAGGGATCTACGTCGCGATCGTCGTTGCGGCGCTGGCGCGTGTCGCTGCGGTGGTCGTGCCTGCGCACAGCGATGTGCTGCTGCACATCGCGGCCTGCGGCTGGATCATCGCGTTCCTCGGATTTGCGATTGCGTTCGGCCCGCTGCTCGCGGGAAGCCGCCGGCGTGCACTCGCCATCATGGGCGTGCCCGCTCCGGCACGCTGAACTTCAAGCGGCCGAGGCCGACGGGATTTCGACCGGCTTGGCCGGCGGGCGCACGCCCTTGCGCCATTCCGTGATGGTGCAGCCGAAGCGGCCGCGGAACCAGCGCGCCATGGCGCTCTGGGCGGAGAAGCCGAGCTGGACGGCGATGTCGGCCAGCGGGCGGCCGGGATCCTCGACCAGCTGGGTCGCGAGATCGGCGCGCTGCGCATCGAGGATGGCCGAGAAGCTGGTGCCGGCTTCCGCGAGGCGCCGATGGACGGTGCGACGGGTGCAGGCGAGATGTTCGGCGACGCGTTCGACCGAGCAGTCACCGTCGGCCAGCAGGATCCGCACGACCTCGTCGACCTTCCCCTCCCAGCTTGCGGGCCGCGTCTGGATCGCCTCGATCCGCTTGCGCAGATAGCTCGCGATCAACGGATGCGCGCTCGGGATCCGCCGCTCCATGTCGTGCGCCGACAGCAGGATCGCATCGTCATCGGCATTGAAGGTCACGCGGCAGCCGTAGAACTCGCGGTATCGCTTGCGGTCGTGCGGCGGCGGAAAATGCAGGTGCACCTCCTGCGGCCGCCAGTCATGGCCGAACAGCGACTGGATGATGCGGTGGACGCTGCCGAGCGTCATGTCGATTGCCTGGCGCGGCGCGCGCGGCTGCCGGCCGCGCAGATGCAGCGTGACAGTCACGGTCTGCCTGTCGCGTGTGACGTCGAGCTTCATGCCGTCGTGATGGACGGGGATGAAGCGCGAGAATGCCTCGATGGCTTCGCCGACGGTCGCCTGTTCGCGCACGATCAAACCGACTGGGCCGAAATTGGTCAGGCCGCCGCGCTCGGCGAGGCGCAAGCCGAAATCTTCGGCGCCCGAGGCCTCTGCCGACAATTCGAGCAGGCGGCGCAGGCCGGTGACGGCAATGGGCATATCGGGCTTGTCGAGGCAGGCCAGCGGCAGCCTCACCTTGCGCATCATCTGCCTGGGGTCGAGCCCGACCGACCGGGCGATTTCCGGGTAATAGCTCAAGCCTGCGCTGCGAATGAGGTCGGTCATGCGACCCGTTCCTGCCAGCCATTCCCGCAGATGTCCCGAAATGTAAAGTTTCTGTCCCGGTCCGTCAAATCCTGGAACAGGGCGGAACATACATAAGGGAAACCGAAGCACCGGCGTGAATGCCGTGCTCATGACGGCGCGGCGCGACGGAGCCCGCTGCCGTCTCGGGCCATTTTGACCAAGACATTGCTGGATCGGGATTATGCCGGGGAACATGCTTTCCAAGGGTGAGGTATTCGTCGTTGAAACCGACGCCGCCTCCCGCGAACAACTTTCCAACGCACTCCAACAGAGTGCTTATGACGTGATCTGCTTTGCGGATGGTGCGTCTCTGTTGTCCGAAGCGAAGGCGCGGATGCCGGCCTGCGTGCTGCTCGAGATGCCGCCCGATCGCTCAGGTCTCGACGTGCTCAAGCGGCTGCGCGAGGAGAACTGCACGGCGCCGGTCCTGGTGACCTCGGCGAACGGCAGCATCGCCATGGCGGTCGACGCCATCAAGAGCGGCGCGGCCGATTTCATCGAGAAGCCGTTTCGCACCCACGATATCGTCGGCCGGATCGATGCGGCCATCGACGAGTTCGCCCAGCCCAGCTCCAACCGGCAACGCTGGCTGCCCGGATGCGAACCCCTGACCGGGCGCGAAGGCGACGTCCTCGGGCATCTCGCCGCCGGTCTTACCAACAAGGAAATCGCCCGGCGCATGCATCTGAGTGCACGGACGGTCGAAGGCTATCGTGCCGGCATCTTGAGGAAGGCCGGCGCCAGGAACGTGACCGACCTGCTTCGCCGCATCTTCGGCCAGGTTACGCCCACCCAGGCCTAGCATTCAGCCGTGGGGCCGATACGTTCCGCGGCCATGGTGCCGCCGTACCGGCGCCCCACGGAAACCCCAATCGAACCAGTTCCTTCGCTGCCGCGTCCAACCATGTTGGCGAGGCATTTGATCGCGCGTCCGGCTGGCGGCGCGGCGATACGGCAGGAGGGACTTTATGCGCATCACCGCAAGATATTTGGCGACGACGAGCCTGGTTCTGGTGACCATGGCAATGGCATCGCCATCATGGGCCGCGGACGTGGACGCCACATCGGCCATCGACACCGTCACGGTTTACCCCGACGGCGCCACCGTGACCCGCATCATCGCGATCGACCTGCCGTCCGGCGACTCGACGCTGGTCGCCAAGGATTTTCCGCTCGGTCTCGATACGTCCTCCATCCGCGTGGAGGGTGAAGGGAGCGCAAAACTCACCATCGGCACGATCGATGCGCGAACGCCGCGCGCCGCGCCGGTCAACCTGCCCGAACTGGACAAGCGGATCGAGGCGCTGAACGACCAGCGCGCCGATCTGCAAGGCGCGATCGATTCGGCCAATGCGCGGCGCAAGTTCGCCCAGCGGTTTGCCGAAACGTCCCCTGCCGGCCTCGGCGAGAAGGGCGAGGCGCGGCCGATCGCCGAATGGCGTACGGCCTTTGCCGCGGTCGGCGAGGAAATTGCGAGCGCGGATACCGCGGTCCGCGACGCCACGCGCAAGTTGCGCGAGATCGATCGGCAGATCGCTCAGCTCGACGTGGAGCGCAAGGCCAAGCCGCCGAACAAGCTCGAGGTTCGGATGGACATCGCCGCGCCGGCCGCGACCAAGGCGACGCTGCGGGTCACTTACAATGTGCGCAATGCACGCTGGCTGCCGCTCTACGACGCCCGGCTCGACACCGGCGCCAAGGACCGCAAGCCGCAGCTGGAGCTGGTCCGCCGCGCCGAGATCACGCAATCGACCGGCGAGGACTGGTCGAACGTCACGCTCGGCGTCTCCACGGTTCGCATCGGCCGCGGCGGCAGCGCGCCGGAGCTGAACTCGCTGGTCGCGCAATATCCGCAGGTGCCGAAGCCCCAGGCAGCAGGTGCGGTCTCTGACTTGGCGCGGCCCGCACCGGTCGCACGCCAGATGCAACCCCATCTTTCGTCCAAGATCGCAGAGGCGGCCGAGCCACGCGAGCGTGCCGATGAGCAGCAGGCCGTCGCAGAGATCGGCGATTTCCAGGCGACCTTCAGGATTCCCGGCCGCGTCAGCCTCGGCGCCGCCGAGGGCGCCAAGAGCCTGCGCATTGCGTCCATGAGCGTGCCCGCCGACCTGATGGTGCGCGCGGCACCGGTGATGGACCCGACCGCCTTCCTCGAAGCCAGCTTCAAGCAGACCGACGACACGACGTTGCTGCCGGGCAAGGTCGCGATCTATCGCGACGGCGTCTTCGTCGGCCGTGGGAAGCTCTCGGCTTCGGCCAAGGATGACATCGTGCGGCTCGGCTTCGGCGCCGACGACAAGGTCAAGATCGAGCGCGCGGTGCTCAAGCGCAACGAAGGTTCGGCCGGCCTGCTCGTGACGACGTCGAAGACCGACGAGCGTTCGTTCAAGACCACGATCCGCAACGGTCACGACTTTCCGATCAAGGTCGCCATCGAGGATCAGTTGCCGGTCAGCGAGAGCGAGGACATCGTGGTCGAGATGCTGCCTGCGACCACGCCGCCGACCGCAAGCAACATCCGCGATCGGCGTGGCGTTCTGGAATGGTCGTTCGACGCCAAGCCAGGTGAGGTCAAGGATATCAACTTCGCCTGGCGCATCCGCTGGCCGAAAGACAAGAGCATGGTGATCGTGCCGGCGGGTTAGGCAGACGTTGACTGTCAGGCGGGCGACCTGGCCGCGGTCTCTCTTAACCTCTCCCGCTTGCGGGAGAGGTCGGCGCGAAGCGCCGGGTGAGGGCTCTTTCCTCTGGGGGAGTCTTCGTTGTCGAGACACCCTCTCCCCAACCCTCCCCCGCAAGCGGGGGAGGGAGCGCACCTTTATCGCGGCGGCGCTGAGCTTGCCCGCATCGATTGCGGCAGCACATAAGGCACGCCGTCGTCGCCTTGGTGGACGACGGCGTCGATCTCGAAGATGTCGCGGATGATCTCGCGCGTGATGATCTTGGCGCGCGGACCGTCGGCGGCGAGCCTGCCGCCAGCCAGCACCACCAGCCGATCGGCGAAACGGATCGCGAGGTTGATGTCGTGCAGGATCGCGATGACGGCCGTGCCACCCGCCGCGCGGCGGCGCGCGGCTTCGACGAGGTCGATCTGGTGGCGCAGATCGAGGCTCGATGTCGGCTCGTCCAGCAGCAGGAGCCCGGGTCCATGCTCGGCCTCGCCGCAGGCGAGTTGCACCAGCACGCGGGCAAAATGGGTGCGCTGCTGCTCGCCGCCCGACAGCGTCGGCAATTGCCGTTCGCGGAAATGCGATAGCCCGACCTCGTCGAGCGCGGCCTCGACCAGCGGACCGGCGTCGCGCGCGCTGCGCTCGCCGGCGCCCATCAGCACGATTTCCTCGACCGTGAAGGGGAAGGTGACGTTGATGTGCTGGGACAGCATCGCGCGGCGTGCGGCAAGCTCGCGCGGCGTGTAGCTGCCGATGTCGCGCTGCTTCAGCCGCACGTCGCCTTCACTGGGGCGGAGATCGCCGGACAGCAGCCGCAGCAGCGTCGATTTGCCGGCGCCGTTCGGACCGATGATCGCGACCATCTCGCCGGGGGCAACCGTCAGGCCGACGCCGTCGAGCAGCGTCGCGCGGCCGGCGCGCTTGCTTAAGCCTCGCGCCTCGATGACGGCGCTCATAGCGAGGCGAGCCCACGCTGCCGCAGCAGGATGCCGAGGAAGACCGGCGCGCCAACGGCCGCCGTCAGGATTCCGATCGGCATCTCCGCCGGCGCCACGATGGTGCGCGCCAGCGTGTCGGCGCCGACCATCAGGATGGCGCCTGATAGCACCGAGGCCGGCAGCAGCAGGCGATGCGCGGGTCCAATGACGAGGCGGAGCAGATGCGGGACGACGATGCCGACGAAGCCGATCACACCGCTGATCGACACCGCAACCCCGGTCATGGCCGAAACCATCACGATCGAGATCCGCTTGAGACGTTCGACATCGACGCCGCCATGAAAGGCGTCGGCTTCGCCAAGCACCAGCAAGTCGAGGCCGCGCGCGATGTACGCGCAGGCGCCAAGCCCGATGACGAGGATCGGCGCGAGCACGGCGGCCTTGGTCCAGGTCGCGCCGCTCATCGAGCCCAGCAGCCAAAACGTGATGTCGCGCAGCTGGCGGTCATCGGCGATGAAGACGAGCAGGCCGATGCCGGCATTGGTGATGGCGGTGATGGCGACGCCGGCAAGCAGGAAGATCGCGATCGAGGTTCGTCCGGCGCGGCTCGATATGCCGTAGAGGACGGCAGTCGTGACCAGCGATCCGGCGAAGGCCGCGATCGGCAACAGTTCGGTCTGGAGGAAGCGCAGCGTCTCGCCGAAGCGTGAATCCGTGAAGACGATCGCGCTTGCGGCCGCCAGCGCGCCGCCGCTCGAGACGCCGACCAGGGCGGGATCCGCGAGGGGATTACGAAACAGTCCCTGCATGATCGCGCCGGCTGCGGCGAGCAGGCCGCCGACCATGGCAGTCGCCGCGATCCGGGGGATGCGGATCGACCACAGCACGAGCTGGTCGCGCGCGGTCATGGGATCGGAGGGAGCGTTGCCGGCAAAGCCAAGCGCAGCAGGCAAGCGAGAGAGGGGAATGCCCGCTGCACCGACGGTCAGCGCAATGATGGCAGTGACGATGAGCACCGCGAGCAGAAGGGGAAGCGCGAAGGGCGCGGACCGGCGTCCCGCGCCCGCTCGTCGCGGGCTCCGCGCGTCCGTCCCGACCCCCACGCTCATTGCCGGCAATTCGCCGCCGAAAGAGCCGACGCGAACGCGCCGCCATCGGTCAATGCCGGATAGAGCTTGACGGAGAGATCGCGTGCCGCCGCCGCCGTGCGCGGCCCGAAGCCGAGCAAATAGAGCCCGTCCATCGTAATAAAACTCTTGCTGGCGGCGACCGGCGTCAGGGCAAAGCCGGGATGCGTGTAGACCGCGTCGGCCTGGAGCGAGTCCTTGCCGCGCTCGATCGAGAGTACGAATTCGGGCTTGGCCGCCACGATCGCCTCGTCGCCGATGATCTTGTAGCCATCGTAATCGTCGACGGCATTGGTGGCGCCCGCGAGCTGGATGATCTCGTCGGCCGCGGTCTTGTGGCCGGCGACCATCGCCCGTCCGTTCTGAAGCGACATCACGAACATCACGCGCACCGGCTTCGTCACCTTGGCGCGCAATGCGCGGAGCTGCTCGAGATCGGCACTGACGGCGGCGCTCAGGCATTCGGCGCGCGCATCGACGCCCATGGCATGGCCGACCAGCTTGATCTTCTCGATCAGACCGTCCTCGGAGAAGGTTTCGGGCACCAGCACCAGCGGCACCTTCGCGGTCTCCAGCAGGTCCATGGTCTCGCGCGGGCCCGAACCCTGGATCGCCAGGATCAATGTCGGGTTGAGGCCGAGCACGCCCTCGGCCGAAATCTGGCGCATGTAGCCGACATTGGGTTTGTCGTGCAGCGCCGCCGCCGGATAAAGGCTCGTGGTGTCGACGCCGACCAGCCGGTTCTCCAGCCCGAGCGCATAGAGGATCTCGGTAATGGCGCCGCCGATCGAGACCGTCCGCGCGAAGTCGGCAACAGTGACGTCGCGGTTGCGCGCATCATGCACCGTGATGCCGGCGGCGTGCGCGGTGGACGCGAGCGCGATCGTGCCGGAGAGCAGGAGGTTTGCGAGGGTGCGACAAAATGCCATGACAGGTTACTTAGTCAGGATCAGCTTGTTCTGCGAGGTCAGCCGGAGCCGATAGCTGTCCTCGCCATGGACGATGATGATCTCGCGCTCGGCCGCAAACAGCTCGCGGCTGTCGATCCGGCTCCCGCGCATGGTCAGAGTTCTCGTTGTTGCAGAAGGGCTTTGTGTCGGCCCTGCCGCATCGCTGCCGCTGTCTTCGGACGCTGCTGACATGGCGGGTGTGATGCACTTTCGAAATTCAGATGCTGACTGTTTGTATAAGCGGCATCGGGCGCATTCCAACGGCGGCAATTTACAATCGATATAAACTGCAACCTGATGTCATTGACCGTCAGAGTGTTGCCACGTAACCAATTATGGCAGCGCGGTGACTTGCCGCGTGTCGAAAACCAGCCAGCCAGTCGTTCGCCTTGCGAACGCACGCCAGCCAAAGACGCCAAAAACTAAAGTGAAGTGCAGGCTGGGGCTGATATGGCTGACGGGGCTAGGTATTCGCGCGCCTTGATTTTGGGCGCGTCGGTGGTTTCAATTGCGGCATTGGTGACGGAGAGCAGTCTCGCGCAGACCGCATCGCCGCAGGCTGAGAATGCGTCATCGGAACGGCCGAAGCAGGCCAAGCGCAAGCCGGCCAAGCCGCAGGTCGCGCAGCAGGCCAGCGCCGGCGTGCGGGATGCGCGCGCGCAGGTGGTTGTCGGCGTCCAGGCGCTCGATACCATCACGGCTGCCGCCACCAAGACCAAGGAGCGCGCGATCGACGCGCTCGCGCCCGTCAGCTCCATTTCGCTCGACCAGATCCAGGGTCTCCAGCCGAACCGGCTCTCGGGCATCTTCTACGCCGTTCCCGGCGTGTCGTTCCAGGAGCGTGGCGACGACCCGGCGACCGTCATCAATGTCCGCGGCTTGCAGGATTTCGGCCGCGTTGCGGTGGTCGTCGACGGTGCGCGGCAGAACTACCAGCGCACCGGCCACAACGCCAACGGCTCCTTCTTCCTCGATCCCGAACTGATCGGCGGCGTCGATGTCGTGCGCGGTCCGACCGCCAACATCTACGGCTCCGGTGCGATCGGCGGCCTGGTGTCGTTCCGCACCAAGGACATCGACGACGTGCTGCGTCCCGGCGAGCGCTGGGGCGTCGATCTCTCGGGCTCTTACGGCTCCAACAACAATCGCGGTCTCGGCTCGGTGTTTGGCGGCGTACGCGCCACGCCCGACGTCGATATCTTCGGCGGCGCGGTCTACCGTACCCAAGGCAATTACAAGGACGGCAACGGCACCGTGATAGGCAACACCGGCAACGAGGTCGAGGCCGGGTTGCTGAAGCTCACTGTGCGCCCCGCCCTCGGTCACGAGGTCAAGTTCGGCGCCACCTTCCAGGACTATCAATACAATATCGGCCAGATGAACACCGGTCCGGTCGCGACGGCAGCACAGCGCGCACTCTATCAGGGCTCGTCGGTTTACGCCTCCGACGTCAAGAACTATACCGGCACGTTGACCTGGAACTATTCGCTGCCGAGCGACAATCTGTTCGACTCGCACGTGTCGGTCTACGGCAACCGCACCGACCAGGACCAGACCAAGGCCTATCACTATTCGACCGGAGGCGCGGCCTATTGCGGCGCCGGAAATTTCGGCAACAACATCTCGGGCTGCGTCGGCGACAAGCGCGGCTATGTCCTCAACACGGTCGGCTTCGACGCCAACAACACCACGCGCTTCAATGTTGGTGACTGGCGCAATGCCGTGACTTACGGCGTCGATGCGTTCCAGGACGACGTGATCACGACCGACAGCCGCGGCAATTCCAACGTCACGACGCCGAGCGGCATCCGCACGGTGTCCGGCGGCTTCATCCAGCTGAAGCAGAACTACAGCACCTGGTTCGAGGCGGTCAGTGCGATCCGCTACGATCGTTACGACCTGGAATCCGGCAAGACCAACGCGAGCGGCGACCGCTTCTCGCCGAAGATCACGCTCGGCGTCACGCCGGTCGCAGGCTTCCAGCCCTATGTCAGCTACGCCGAAGGTTATCGCGCGCCGTCGATCACCGAGACCGTGATTTCGGGTGCGCATGCGACCGGCGGCGGTCCGGCCTTTTTCGTCTGCCCGGACGGCACCAGCGGCCTGTTCTGCTTCCTGCCCAACCCGAACCTTCGCCCTGAAGTCGGCAAGAACAAGGAAGTCGGTTTCAACCTGAAGTACGACAACATCTTCTCGGCCTCCGACTCGTTTCGCGGCAAGATCAACCTGTTCCGCAACGACGTGTCCGACTACATCGACCTCGTCGCCTCGACGCCGGTCCCGACCGGGTTCGGCTCGTTCAGCCAGTTCTATCAGTACCAGAACATCGCCAATGCCCGGATCCAGGGTTTCGAGGCGGAGACGATGTACGATGCCGGCGACTGGTTCATCGGCGTTGCCGGTCACTACATCCAGGGCAAGAACGTCCAGACCAATATCGGGCTCGCGACCATCACCCCGCGCAAGGTCGTCACGACCGGCGGTGTCCGCCTGCTCGACCGCACCCTGATCCTGTCGGCACAGTGGGCTTCCTACGGTGCGAACAACGATGTGCCAACAGGCTATGTCCCTTCGACCGGCTACGAGCTGGTCAACCTCTACATGACCTACGCCGCAACTAAGGACATCGTGTTCTCGGCGTCGATCGACAACCTCTTGAACCAGTACTACCGGCCTTATGCCATTCCCGGCAACTCGACCGACGGCACCACGCAAAACGACGTGCTGTGGACGAGCGCAGGCGCGGGCCGGGTCTACAAGGCTGGCCTGAAGATCCACTTTGGAGGTGCGTAAGCCCAGGGCATCGCAACACCAGCAATCTCCGCCGGGCCGCGCTGATGCTCCAGCGCGGCTTCGGCGCGTTTTCGTCTTGATAAGAAGGAGAGACTTTATGTTCATCGCCATGAATCGTTTCCAGGTGAAGCTCGGCTCGGAAGCCGCGTTCGAGACCGTTTGGCGCACGCGCGAATCCTATCTCGGCAGCATGGCCGGCTTTGTTGAGTTTCATCTGCTCAAGGGCCCGCTGCTCGAGGACCACACGCTGTATTCCTCGCACACGGTGTGGGTCGACAAGGCCGCCTTCGAGGCCTGGACGAAGTCGGACGAATTCCGCCGCGCTCACGCGCGCGCCGACAACAAGACCGGCGAAAGCCTCTATCTCGGCCATCCCAGGTTCGAAGGGTTCGAGGTCATCCTGACTGAGCGCAAGACGAACGCGGCGGCCTGAGGCGGCAGCGCAGATGAGGAGCCGGACATGTTGAGCACCGATCTCGCCGATCTCAAGACGTATATGGCTGACAATCCCGGCGCCGTGATCGAGGACGTTGCGCGCGAGCGCAGGGTCACGCCGCGTGCGGCGATCGAGGCGCTGCCGCCGTCGATGGTGCGCATCGCAGGCGGCGAGCATTTCGCCGCCACCATGCAGGACATCGCGGCATGGGGCGAGGTCACGCTGATCGTGCACACGGATGACGCGATCTTCGAGTTCACGGGCGTCGTCCCCGCGGGCGAGATCGGCCGCGGCTATTTCAACCTGATGCAGCCGAAGGGATTGCACGGCCATCTGCGCCATGAGCGCTGTGCGGCCGTTGCGTTCGTCGAGCGGCCCTTCATGGGCAAGAGCTCGGCCTTCGTCGCGTTCGTCAATGCCGACGGCGGCGTCATGTTCAAGGTGTTCGTGGGCCGCGACGAGACCCGGGCGCTGCGCGGCGATCAGCTGGCGCGCTTCCGGCAGCTAGCCGACCGGACCGCAGCTTCGCCCGTGGCGTAACTTCTATCTGTCGGGAGATCAGGATGCAGGGCAATTCTCGGCTTCGGCATGTGATCATGACAATCGCGCTAGCGCTCGCGCCGGCGCCGGCCTTCGCGATCGACGAGGCGCTGTTGCCGCGCAATCTGTCGCCCTGGGGCATGTTCCTCGGCGCCGACATCGTCGTGAAGACGGTGATGGTGGGGCTTGCCGTCGCCTCGCTGGTGACGTGGACGATCTGGCTCGCCAAAACCATCGAGCTGCGCCGCAAGGGCGCGCTGGCCTTGCAGCGGACGCGCGCGCTCGAGGGCCATATCAAATTGGCTGAGGCCGCCGAGCGTGCCGGCGACGCGCATGACGCGGTCGCCCAGCTCATCCAGTCCTGCGCCAGGGAGGCAGAGCTGTCCGGCGGCGTGCTCGACGACGGCCTTCAGGAGCGTGTCGCGCTGCGGCTCGAGCGGGTCGAGGCGGCAATGTCGCGGCAGATCGCGCGCGGCACCGGCGTGCTCGGGACCATCGGCGCGACCGCGCCGTTCGTTGGCCTGTTCGGCACGGTCTGGGGCATCATGAATGCCTTCATCGGCATCTCCGAGAGCCACACCACCAGCCTCGCCGTGGTCGCGCCCGGCATTGCCGAAGCGCTGCTTGCGACTGCGCTCGGCCTCGTCGCCGCCATTCCGGCGGTGGTGACCTACAATCAACTGGTCCGCGGCATTGCCAATTACCGCGCGCTGCTGGGCGACGCCTCGGCGCAGCTCATGCTGCTGGTGAGCCGGCAGCGCGATCACAGGGACTTTCGCCTGGCGCGGGCGGCGGAGTAGGCCATGGCTGCGAAGCTCGGTACACACTCGGGATCGCCGCGCAAGCGCGGCGGCCTTGACGATCTGGACGTCACCCATGAGATCAACGTCACGCCGTTCATCGACGTGATGCTGGTGCTGCTGATCATCTTCATGGTGGCTGCGCCACTCGCCACCGTCGACATCGGCGTCGAGCTGCCCGCGACCGCGGCCGAACCGCAACCGCGGCCGGACAAGCCGACCTTCGTGACGGTGAAGCCGGATCTCACAATTGCCGTCGGCGAGGATACGATGGGCCGTGAGAGTCTTCCTGCCGCGCTCGATGCCGCCACCAAGGGCCGTAAGGACGAACGCATCTATCTGCGCGCCGATAAGGCCGTCTCCTATGGCGACCTGATGGAGGTGATGAACACCTTGCGCAATGCCGGCTACCTCAAGGTTGCCCTGGTCGGCCTCGACGGACGCAGCTGATGGCCGCGAACGCCTTTGCCCTGCACGAGCCGCTTGGCGAACGCGAGAGCGCGCGCTGGGGCGTGTCGGCGGCGGTGATCGTGGCGTTGCATGTCGCCGCGGCACTGCTGGCGATGAACTGGCTCAGGTCGCAGCCGGAGCAGGGCGTCAGCCTGCCGGCGATCATGGTCGACATGTCGCCGGTGACCTCGGCACCGCAGTCCACGCCGGAAGACGCTGCGCCGGGGCCGGTGATGCAGGAAGCCGACGCCTCGCCGCCGGAGCCCATGCAGCGGCAGACGGTCGAGGAGACCATCGCGCCGACACTGCCGCAGGAAAAGCCGGATGTGGTTGCGCCGCCGGAGCAGAAATTGGAGCCGACGCCGGCCAAGCCCGAGCCGGCGAAGGTCGTGCCGCAAGAAAAGCCTGCGCCTGAAAAGCCAAAGGTGGTTCGTCGCGAGGCCAGGAAGCCGTCGGATGCGCCGCCCGCGCCGCGCACCAGCGCACCGCCACGCGCCGAGCGCGAGGCGCCGGCGGCGTCCGCCATGGACGCGGGCGCAGTCGCGTCGCTGGTTGCGACCTACAATCAGCGCGTCCGCGCGCATTTGATGCGCTTTCACGCCTATCCGTCCGGCGGCAACGGTCAGCGAGGGCTGGTCCGGGTCAGCTTCACGATCGGCCGCAACGGCCAGATCATGTCGAGCCGCATCAGCCCGTCCGGCGTTGCCGCGTTCGATGCCAAGGCGCAGTCGATGATCCAGCAGGCCGCGCCGTTTCCGCCGATCCCGCCGGAGATCAAGAACAGCTCGATGGGCTTTTCGATTCCGGTGGAGTTTACGGTGAGGTAGTGGTCTCCCTCTCCCCGCAAGCGGGGAGAGGGAGAGAGTTTTACTTCGCCTTCAGGAAATCCGCGACTTCGAGCAGCATGAACTCGTCGTCGTCGGCCTTGTTGGGATCGCGGCTGGACGAGAACGGCAAATTGTTGTCGTTGCCGACGATGATGTGGGTCTCGTCGACCCGATCGACGTTCTCGATGGTGAAGAACGGGAAGGTGTAGACGCCGTCGTTGAGCGGCTTCCGCGCCTTCTTGTCGGGGTCCTGGATCTTCATGAGGTCGATATAGCCGATCTTGCGCACGGGCTTGCCGACATTGGCGTCCGAGAGCTCGATCTTGTAGACGCGCTTGAACTTGGCGAGATCAGGGAAGCAGTTCTCGCCGCGCTGGCCTTGCGGGCAGGCCTTGTCGGCGGTGCCTTCGCCATTGTCGCGCTCGATGATGAGGCCTGAGGCCTGATCGATCATGTTGAAATCGCCGATGGCATTGCCGTTCTGCTCGAACACATACTGCCAGTAGCGGCCGGTGAATTTTTCGGCGGCGACGTCGAATTCGAGGATGCGGGAGGCTTCCTTGCCGTCGACCTTCTCCCAATCCTTCTTCTCGGCGTCCCACAGCGGCCCCTCGAGCAGCCCGTACAGGAATTTTCCGTCCTTCGACGAGGCGAAGCCTTCATAGCCCTTGGAGCGGCGGAGGTTGACGTTGGTGTAGGTCGCGCCCGGCGCGCCCGGCGTCGCCACCGCCCAGTTGTCGGGCGAACGCACCGGCTTGCCGTCGGCAATTGTCTCGAACACGCCGAGGATCTTGCCTGATTTGTCGGCCTTCAGGATGTAGGGACCGAACTCGTCGCCGATCCAGAAGGTATCGCCGATGATCTGAAAACCTTCGGTGTCGAAGTCGGAGCCGGTGAGGTAACGCTTCTCCGTATCCTCGTGCACGATGCGGAACGGCACCTTCTTGTCGGGATCGTGCAGGAAGATGGTCTCCAGCCGCTCGATCTTGCCGCCGGCCCAGTCCATCTTGTAGCGGTTCAGATACAGCATCGAATCCGGCGAGTTGGCGCGCGCGCCCATGCCGTTGTCGGTGATGACCCAGAACGTGCCGTCGGGCATGGTCTTGATGCCGGAATGGCCCTGGAGCGGCTGCCCCTTGAACGGCAGCGACACGCCGGTCGCCCGCTCAAAGGACTTGCCCATCACGGTGCCGAGCGCGTCGACGCGCTTGCCGGTGGTGTATTTGCCTGACGTCTTGAGATCGGCGGGCGCATCCGCCGGCGCGTCGATGAAGGTCGCGGCCGGCATCACCACGTGGCCGGCGAGCTTGGCGGGAAATTCACCTTCGCTCTGCGCGAGCGCGGTGCTCGCGGTGAGAATGATCGTTGCGACGGTGCTGAGAAAAGTCGCGCGCATGTGCGTCTCCTGTTGGCGGACGCACGCGTTATGCGGATAGCCTGTTGCAGTTTTGTGAAATCGGACGAAAGGCCGCAGTGCCAGGTTATTCCTTTACCGCGCCGGTGAGCGAAGACACGTAGTAATCCACGAACAGCGAGTAGAAGATTGCAACCGGAAGCGAGCCGAGCAGCGAGCCTGCCATCAGCGCGCCCCACTGGTAGACGTCGCCGGTGACGAGCTCGGTCAGGATCGCGACCGGCACGGTCTTGTTGGCGCCGCTCTGGATGAAGGCGAGCGCATAGATGAACTCGTTCCAGGACAGCGTGAAGGAGAAGATGCCGGCCGAGATCAGGCCGGGCACCGCGAGCGGCAGCGTGATGCGGCGCAGGATCTGCAGGCGGGTGGCGCCGTCGACCAGCGCGCATTCCTCGAGCTCGTAGGGGATCGACTTGAAATAGCCGATCAAGAGCCAGGTGCAGAACGGCACCAGGAAGGTCGGATAGACCAGGATCAGCGCCATCGGCGAATCGAACAGGCCGAACTGCACCACCACGGTGGCGAGCGGAATGAACAGGATCGACGGCGGCACGAGATAGGCGAGATAGATGCCGAGGCCGACATAGGGGCTGCCGCGGAAGCGCAGGCGTTCGATCGCATAGGCCGCCAGCGTGCTCGCGATCAGCGACAGCGTGGTGGAGCCGATCGCCACCAGCATCGTCGTCCACAGCCAGTGCGGATAGGCTGTGTTGAACAGCAGGTGCTTGATGTGCGCCAGCGTCGGCGAGGAGATCCAGAACGGGTTGTGCTCTTTGTAGTTCATCAGCTCCGCGTTCGGCTTGAACGAGGTGATCGCCATCCAGTAAAACGGAAACAGCAGGATCAGCACGAAGCAGCCGAGCGGCAGATAGATCATCATCAGCCGCCGCAGCCCGGAATCCCAGGCCATGGTGTCTGGCGCGGCCTTCGCGTCGGCCACGGCGGGTCGGGCGACGGTATCAGTCATTGCTCTCTCCCTGCTGCCATTTGCGGCGCGCCAGGCCGAAATAGGAAAACAGCGTCGCGAACACCAGGAACGGGATCATCGACACCGCGATCGCGGCGCCTTCGCCGAGCTCGCCGCCGGCAATGCCGCGCTGGAAGGCGAGCGTCGCCAGCAAATGCGTCGAGTTGCCGGGGCCGCCACGGGTGATGGCGTAGACCAGCTGGAAGTCGGTGAAGGTGAAGATGATCGAGAAGGTCATGACGATGGCGAGGATCGGCATCATCATCGGGAAGGTGATGTAGCGGAAGCGCTGCCAGGCGCTGGCGCCATCGAGCATCGCGGCCTCGTAGAGCGAAGGCGAGATGGTCTGCAAGCCCGCCAGCAGCGAGATCGCGACGAAGGGAATGCCGCGCCAGATGTTGGCGGCGATCAGCGAAAATCGCGCCGGCCAGGGCGAGCCGAGAAAGTCGACATTGCTCGAGCGCCAATGCAGCACGTCGACCAGGAGGTAGGAGATGATCGAGAATTGCGGATCGTAGATCCACCAGAACGCCAGCGCCGACAGCACGGTCGGCACGATCCATGGCAGCAGGATGATCGCGCGCAGCAGGCTCTTGAACGGAAAGTGGTTGTTGAGCAGCAGCGCGAGCCAGAAGCCCAGCGCGAACTTCCCGAAGGTCGCGATTCCCGTATAGACCACGCTGTAGAACACCGCGTTCCACCACAGGGAATCGGTGAGCAGATACTGGAAGTTCTCCAGGCCGACGAAGATGCCCTTTCGACCGATCGTGGTGTCGGTGAAGGCGAGCCAGATGCCGAGGCCGAGCGGATAGGTCAGGAACACCGCGAGCAGCCCGATCGCAGGCGCAAGGCACATCACGACCAGGAACGGCTTGTAGTCGAACAACCGCACCAGCCAGGATTGCTGCCGGTGGGCCATGATTGGAGCGGAGAGCGTGGTCACGGACATCGGGTTTATTGTCCTGTCTGTGAAAGGAACCACGCCGTCATTGCGAGGAAGCTCGCGACAAAATTGCGGAGCAATTTTGCACTGTAGCGACGAGGCAATCCAGGCTGTCTCCGTGGAGGGATTCTGGATTGCTTCGCTCCGCCCGCAATGACGGCAGTTCGATCGTCCGGCGCTACCTCTGCCGCCGGAAGTACCGCTTGCAACGCTGTTCGGCTTCCGCGGCGGCGGCCTCCGGCGTGGCCGCGCCGGTGGCAACCGACGCGCACATCTGAATCAGCACGTAGTCGGCGCTGACGGCGCCGGTCGCCGTCGAGATCGGGCCGGCATAGCCGTCATAATAGGTGCTGTTCATGGTGTCCTTGAACAGCTTCACCTTGGGGTCCTGCGACCACACTGCAGCCTCGGCATAGGCGCCGAGCGGCTGGGCCCAATAGCCGGAGTTGGCGTTGAGCCACGGTTCGTACTGGTCCTTTTCCAGCATGTATTGCAGGAAGGCCTTTGCGGCGTTGGGATACTGGCTGTGCTTGAACAACATGGCATTCAGCGTGAGGCCCGCCATCGGCGAGACCTTGGCCAGGCCTTTGGGCAGCAACTGATGCTCGCTGTCCTCGGCGATCGCCTTGGTCGCCGGATCGTTCTTCAGCGAGAAGTACAGCGAGACGCCGTTGGCGGTCAGCGCAATCTCCTGCGAGGAATAGGCGCGGTTGTTGCTGACGTCATTCCATGACGTCGTGCCGGGGATGAAGGTCGGGTAGAGCTGCTTGACCCAGTTCAGCGCGGCGATCGTCTCCTTGCTGTTGATGACGACATTGCCCTCTTCATCGAGCAGGGCCGCGTTGTGCGACCACAGCGCCCAGTTCGCAAAGCCGTTGCCGTCGCCCTTGGCGTTGCCGAGCGCGAAGCCCGCCGGCTTGCCGGCCTTCTGGAGCTTCTGGCAGAGGTCGAGGATGCCGGCATGGTCTTCCGGCACCTTGTCGAAGCCGACCGATTGCAGGATCGACCTGCGGTAGATCAGGGGACCGGCGGTGGCGCCGAACGGCAGTCCGATCCAGGCGTCGCTCTTGTTCTTCTTGCCGTAGCGCTGCGCCAGCGGCAGCCAGCCGCCATAGCGCTTGCCGACATAGTCGGCGACGTCGGTCAGCTCGATCAGCTTGTCGATATAGATGTGCGGTGCATCGGAGAAGCCGATGATGATGTCGGGGCCGGCGCCGGAATTGGCGGTGACCGCGGTCTGCTGGTTGATGTCTTCCCAGCCGACGAAGTCGACCTTGACCTCGACCCCGGTGTCCTTGGTGAACTTGGCCGCATTGGCGCGGAATACGTCTTCGTCGGCCTGGACGAAGCGGACCGGCCGCAGCATGCGCAAGGTTGCGCCTTTCTCGATCTCGCGCTTGGGCGCCGCCACATCGGCGGCTTTGATATTGGATGTTTGCGCTGCAGCACCGGTGGCGGCAAACGTCGCAGCGGACAGGCCCAGCGCCAAGGCATCACGACGTGTGATGTCGTTCCTCATCAGTACCTCCCTATGATGTCTCCCTTCCCGGCGTTGATCGCCGGTGAAGGGTCGTTTCGGTCTTTTGCCGGTTTCCGGCGCGGCTTGTGGCCGTCCGCCTTAGCTGTTGGGGCCGCGGTCCATGCTGACGGGCTGCCAGCGGCGGAGCGCGGTGCCTTGCAGCACCGACGGGTTGACGCAGCTTACCGGCCACATGCCCTGAAGCACCAGTGACAATTCGTAGCCCACCCGGCGCTTGCGCGCCTCGTCGAACCGTGCCGAGGCCGAGGCGACATGGGCGGTCAGGGTCACATTCTCCATGCTGAGGATGGGATTGTTGTGTGAGGGCGGTTCCGTCTCCAGCACGTCGAGGGCGGCGTGGGCGATCCAGCCTTCTTGCAGCGCCTTGATCAGGCTTTCCTCGTCGACCGTGGCGCCGCGGCCGGTATTGATGAAGACCGAGCCTTTCTTCATTTGCCGAAAGTGCTTCTCGGTCAGCATGTGATGCACCTCGGGCCTTGCCGGGGCGTGCATCGAGACGAAGTCGGATTGCGACAGCACCTCGTTCAGCGTCGCCGGGATCACGCCGTGGTCGTACATCAGCGTTTCCTGGATGAAGGGATCGTAGGCCATCATGCGCAGGCCGAACGGAGCCGCGCGTTTCGCGACCGCACGCGCGACGCGGCCGAACGAGATGAAGCCGAGCGTCTGGCCCATCAGCCGCGGGATCTTCAAGAGCGCCGGCCGGCCCTCGGCCCAGCGCCCGTCGCGCACCATCCGGTCCTGCTCGACCAGGCGGCGGAAGCCGGCCAGCAGCAGCATCATGGCGTGGTCGGCGACCTCCTCGATGAAGGTGTCGGGAATGTTGGTCACCGGAATTCCGCGGGCAGTTGCGGCCTTCACGTCTACGCTGTCGACGCCGACCGAGCCGAGCGTGATGACCTTGCAGCTCTCGAGCGCGTCGATGATCGACTTGGTGATCGGGATGCCCTTGGCATAGATGGCGTCGGCGTTCTTCGCGGCGGCGATGAACTCGGCCTCGTTGGCGGGGGCCTCGACGATTTCGGCGTCGATCGGATCGAGCGCCTCGCGCTCGTAGGAATAATCGCTGCCCGCGACCGTGAAGCTCGCGCCCTTCGGCGTCACCACCCTGTATTTCGGCATTTCCTGCTCCCGATTTGGTTTGTCGGTTCTTGTTGCGGGCCCGGCCTTCTTGGCGGGCCTTTGCGTCTTTTACGCGAAATCGATGCGCACGCGTACAATTCCAGGTTGTCCGGTGTGATGTTTATTGCCGGTTTTGGCGGCGTCGTCCGGGCTTCTACGGAGGCACGTAAGTAACTTGCTAAGGGGTCCCACACTAAAAGTTGATTCAAATCAGAAATAACCAGCGCCGGATCTGCGCGTTCGAGGAGCCCATCGTGAAGTTGAGCAATCTGAAGATCGCCCCCAAGCTGGGCATCCTTGTCGGCGTCACCCTGCTCGGCCTGTGCATTTCCGGTGTTCTCGCCGGCTATCTGATGAAGCGCGAGATGGTGAATGCGCGCATCGACCAGGCCAAGGCGATCGTCGATCTCGGTCGCAACTACGCAGCTGCGCTGAAGAAACGCGTCGATGCCGGCGAGCTGACGAAGGATGCGGCGATGGCCGATCTTCGCCGCTACGGCAACGCGATGACCTATGACAACGGTTCGGGCTATCTGTTCGGCACGTCCTATGACGGCATCACCCAGCTCGCCCCCGATCCGAAGCAGATCGGCACCAACCGCATGGACGTCGTGACCAACGGCCGCAAGCTGTCCCTCGAGCTGATGAACGGCGTCAAGGCCAGCGGCTCGATCCTGCTCTATTATGAATATGTGAAGCCCGGCCAAGAAACGCCGATCCGCAAGATTGGCTATGCAGTCGCAATCCCCGGCTTTGACATGTATCTCGGCACCGGCGCCTATCTCGACGACATCGACGCCAAGATGGGCCCGGTGTTCTGGCTGCTCGGCCTCGCCATGCTCGGCATCCTCCTCGTCGCCGGCGGTGTTGCCTGGCTGATCGGCCGCGGCATCAGCCGTCCACTGGCCCTGCTCGGCACGCGCATGAAGGAGCTCGCCGACGGCAAGCTCGAGGGCGACATCCCCGGCGTCGGCCGCGGCGACGAGGTCGGCGCGATGGCTGCGACCGTCCAGATCTTCAAGGACAACGCAGTTCGTATCCGTGACCTCGAGAAGACCGAGGCGGATGCCAAGGAGCGCGCCGCGGCCGAACGTCGCAGCGCGATGGAGGGCATCGCCAGCGACTTCGAACGCAGCGTCAACGGCATCGTCCGCTCGGTCTCCTCGGCTGCGGCCGGCATGCAGACCACGGCACAGTCGATGACCGCGACCGCCAGCGACGCCTCGTCGCGTGCGGCGACCGTCGGTGCGGCCTCGCAGCAAGCCTCCGGCAATGTCGGCACCGTTGCCGCCGCCGCTGAAGAGCTGTCGAGCTCGGTCGCGGAGATCTCCCGCCAGGTGACACGCTCGACCGAAGTGGCGAGCCGCGCGGTCAGCGATGCCGAGCGCACCAACGCAACGGTGCAGGAGCTCTCCACCGGCGCCGAGAAGATCGGCGAGGTGGTCAAGCTGATCCATTCGATCGCGGCGCAGACCAATCTGCTCGCCCTCAACGCCACCATCGAGGCGGCACGCGCCGGCGAATCAGGCCGCGGCTTCGCCGTGGTCGCCTCCGAGGTCAAGGCGCTGGCCAACCAGACCGCCAAGGCGACCGAGGAAATCTCGGCCCAGGTCGCGGCGATGCAGACCTCGACCAGCGATGCTGTCGCCGCGATCGGCGGCATTACCCAGACGATTGCCGAGATGAGCGAGATCACGGCAGGCATTTCCGCATCGATCGAGCAGCAGGGCGAGGCGACCCGCGAAATCGCCCGCAACATCCAGTCGGTCGCGGCCGGCTCGAGCGAGATCAACGCCAATATCGGCAGCGTCACCTCGGCCGCCGAAGCGACCGGCAGCGCGGCAACCGACGTGCTCACCAACGCCCGCGAGCTGGACAGCCAGTCCGGCGCGCTGCGCAGCGCCGTCGACAGCTTCCTCGCCAAGGTGCGCGCTGCGTAAGTTCTTCTGAGTTGCGTGGGTGCAAAATCCTGCACTGAATTCGTAGGGTGGGCAAAGACGCGAAGCGTCGTGCCCACCTTTCGTTTTTGGTTCGCGATGAAGTCTCCGTGGGCACGCTACGCTTTGCCCACCCTACGAGACCGTCCTACTGCTTCTCGATCTTCGCGTTGGTGATCAGCTTCTCCCACAGCACGAGCTGCTCGTTCACGAATTTGCCGAGCTCTTCCGGGGTCCCGGAGAAGGCGTCCATGCCGAGGGTGGCGAGCTGAGCCTTGATCTCGGGCTTCTCGACGATCTTCCGGATCTCGGCGTTGAGCCGCGTCACGATCTCCTTGGGCATGCCGGCCGGGCCGAAATAGCCTTGCCACGAGGAGATGTCGAAATCCGGCACGCCCGCCTCCTGCATCGAGGGCAGGTTCGGCACCAGCGGCGAACGGTCCTTGGTGGTGACGGCGAGCGCCTTGAGCGCGTTGCCGTTGACGTGGGGCAGGCCGGTCAGGATGTCCACGAACATCATCGAGACGCGGCCGCCCATGACGTCGTTGAGCGCCGGCGGCGAGCTCTTGTAGGGCACGTGCAGGAGGTCGAGCCCGGCATTGTGCGCGAAGGTCGCGCCCGACACGATCGCCGAGGACGAGCCCGAGGCGTAGCTCAGCTTGCCCGGATTGGCCTTGCCATAGGCGACGAGCTCGCCGACGGTCTTGGCCGGCACCTCCGGATGAATGACCAGCATGAAGGGCAGGTCGCCGGTCCGCGCGATCGGGGTGAAGTCCTTCACGGGATCGTAGGTCAGGCTCTTGAGCAGATAGGGATTGGCCGAATGTGTGGTGTTGGTCGTCACCAGCAGCGTGTAGCCGTCGGGGGCGGCGCGCGCGACATAGGTCGCGGCGATCATGCCGTTGGCGCCGGCCTTGTTCTCGATCACGATGCCGACGCCGAGCGCCTGCGCGAGATGCTGCGAGATCAGCCGCGTCGTGGTGTCGGTGCCGCTGCCGGCCGCGAACGGCAGCACCAGCGTGATGTTGCGGCTCGGATAATTGTCGGCCTGCGCGGTGGACGCGGTGGCAAGACACAGCGCGACAAAACACAGCGCGGCCGCGCCGGCCGTGCGCAGGGCTCGGATCAGTGATGACAGCATGTCTGGACGTTCCCTCTTTTTCGTTGGCGGGGAACCTAGCTTCTCTTCGCCCAAATCGGAAGACGGCAGTTTGACGCCCGTTCTGCGGAATTACTTCACCGCAGAGCCCTGGCGCGAGGCGATCACGACGCCGGCGAGCACCAGCGCGTAGCCGATCAGATGGAACGGCTGCAGCTTTTCGCCGAGCAGGACGATCGCCATCGCCGAGCCGAACACCGGCACCAGATGGAAGAAGGGCGCCGCGCGGTTCGGCCCGATCAGCGCTACGCCGCGATTGAAGAAGAGATAGGCCAGCGTCGAGGGAAAGATCAGGATGTAACCCAGCGTTGCCAGCGTCACCGTGTCGAATTGCAGCACGCGGCCGCTTGCCGCCTCCCAGATCGCGGTCGGCAGCAGCATGGTCGCGCCGCAGCAGGTGGTGAAGGACAGGAAGGAGAGTTGGTGGATTTTCGGCCGCCGCGGGATGAAGGCGGAGTAGAGCCCGAACGCCACCAGCGAGGCGGCGAACATGATGTCACCCCGGTTGAAGCTGATGCTGGCGAGCGCGGCCAGATCGCCGCGCAGGATGATGATCAGCACGCCGAGAAGCGAGATCGCGATGCCGCCGAGCTGCGCACCCGTCAGCCGCACGCCGAACAGCACCAGCGACCACAGCGCCACGAACAGCGGTCCGGCCGACTGGATCAGCAGCGCATTCAGCGCCTCGGTGTATTGCATCGCCCAGTAGGAGATCGCGTTGTTGAAGGCAAAGCCCACCAGTGACAGGAACAGCATCAAGGGCAGGCTCTTGCGCAAATTCGGCCAGTCACGCTTCAGATGCGGCCAGGCGAACGGCAGCAGGATCAGGAACACGCCGTACCAGCGGATCGTGGTCACTGTCAGCGGCGGCACATGCGCGCCGACATGGCGCGCGAGCACGATATTGGCCGCCCAGAACAGCGAGCTCAGGCTGAGCAGCAGATAAGGCTGGTTGTTGAGCCAGCTGGCCGGATTCGAGGCCTTCGGCGCGGGCGAAGCAATCGTCATTGACGTCGGATGAGATTGCGCCGGATTGCCGTGGTGACACAAGTCACGCGGCCGCAATGCTACAATGCAGGCATGACCCCGGGAGGCGCCATTGGCGGTTAATATGTTGAACATCGCGGGCCTGGAAGGGCTCGACCGGAACGCACCGGTGGTGATGCTGAATCTGATGCGTTTTCATGCGCACTCGCGCGACGGCAACGGTTCGGGCTGGGACGCCTATCTGCGTTACAGTGCGATCACGGTGCCCATGATCCGGGCCCGCGGCGGCACGCTGCTCTGGACCGGGGAGGCCAAGGCGGTCGCGCTCGGCCCGCACGCCGGCAACGAATGGGATTTCGTCGCGCTGGTGTTTTATCCGTCGGTCGCGGCCTTCCTCGACATGATGACGTCGGAAGCCTACGAGCGTGAGGCCGACCCGCATCGCGTCAACGCCTGCGCCGAGCATGTCATCATTGCGACGAACGAGGCGTACAGCAAGCTCAAGATCGCTTGACGTCTGGCATTCAGTTAGGCCGCGGTGCTGCGACACTCATTTCTTTCGCTCATTCTGAGCCATCACATCCACCGCGGCGTGGCAAGCCGTCTGCAACAGGGCACAGACCTCCTCCGTCGACCGTTGCGGGCTCAGCGCCGCAAAAGACGGATAGCTCGTCAGCACGAAGATCAAATCGACCGTGTCCCGCACGGCGCGCTTCGCCGCAGGCTTGCCGACGATCCGTGACAACAGCGCGGTCAGCAATTCGCGCCGTCGCTCGTTACGCTCGATCAGTGCCTCGCCGAATTCGGGATCGGTCGCGATGGCCTGGTTGAGCCCGCCGATGGCGGGATCGTGCCCCCAGAACGCGCAGAAGATTTCAACGACGCGGTCGAGCGCGGCGCGCGGATCCGCTATCGTCATCACCTCGGCAAGCTCGAACAGCCCGCCCTGGCGGGCGATGTCGTCGAACACAGCCTCCAGCAATCCGCGCCGCGATCCGAACTGGTTGTAGACGGTCAACCGCGTGACGCCGGCCGCCTTCGCGACGACGTCGAGGGAGAAGTTCGCAATGCTCGCATCCTTGCGCAACAGCCGCGCCCCGGCCGCGATGATGCGCTCGCGCGTCGCCGCCGCCGCGGAAGCCCGCGCGGAGCTCACATAATTGCGCTTCGGCATGGCCTTGCCATTCTGTTGACGTATTGACTATACATATTGTATATTAAATTCAGAAGCAGGTTTGGAGCTTGCCATGCAGACTGCCCTCGTGATCGCACTGTCGCTTCATGTGTTGTCGTCCGTGTTCTGGGCGGGATCAAGCTTTGCGCTGGCCCGCATCGGCGGGATCGGCGGTGAGCAACTGGTCTTTCCACAACTCGGTGCGGCGACGATCGCCATCCTGACCGGCGGCTATCTCGGGCATCTCGCTCATTCCGGCAGTTTCGGCACGACCGAGCAGGTGCTCGCGGCCGGTGCGATCTGCGCACTGATCGCGGCCGGTGTGCAGGCGGCCATCGGTCCCCGTGCGCTCATGGCATTGCGTCGTGGCGCGGGCAATCCGGAGGAACTGCGTTCACGTGTCGCCGCCGCCCAACGCGCGGCGGCGGCCCTGCTGGGCATCGCTGCGCTCTGCATGGGTGCTGCCCGCTACATTTGAATGCGGTTCAGGGTGTCCGAGAGGCCGATAGGCAGCTCTGATCTGGAGCGTCGAGAGTTTTCTGGTCCGGATGTCGGACCGTTGCGCGGCTTCCGGCCGCTTTTGAAGGAAGAGCAATGTCCAAGATGATTCTGGTCAACCTGCCTGTACGCGACCTCGCCGCATCGACAGCGTTCTACGTGGCGCTCGGCGGCGTGGTGAATCCCCAATTCTCCGGCGCAAACTCGACCTCGCTCATGTTCACCGACGCGATCGGCGTGATGCTGCTGACCCACGACCAGTATCGTGAATTCACCCAGCGCGAGATCGGCGACGCGCGGCGCCACAGCCAGGCCATGTTCGCTCTCACGGTCGACGACCGCGATGCCGTCGATGCAACGTTGGCTCGCGCGGTGGCTGCGGGCGGGCGCGCCGATCCCAACCCGGCGCAGGATCTCAGCTTCATGTACAACCGGCACATCGAAGACCCGGATGGTTATGTCTGGGAGATGGTATGGATGAACGCGTCAGCGGACGCTTGATCGCAGGTGGACTTGCAAAGACCTTTGACAGAATGCTTGATGAGCCCCGAGCCTAGCTCGTCTGCTTCCGCGACGCTGCGAACACGCCGGCCAGCACCAGTGCGAAGCCGATGAAGTGGAACGCCTGCGGGTGTTCGCCGAGGAACGCCATCGCCATGATCGAGCCGAACACCGGCACGACGTGGAAGAACGGCGCGGCGCGATTGGCCCCGATCAGGCGCACGCCGCGATTGAAGCAGAGATAGGCAAGGGCGGACGGGAAGACCGAGACATAGAACAGGGTCAGCAAATTCGGCCCGTCGAGCTTCATCACCGGCCGCGCGGACAATTCCCAGATCTCCAGCGGGATGAGACAGGCGGCGCCGGCGCCGAAGGTGAAGGCGAGGAACGACAGGCCGTGCATCGGCGGCCGCTTCAGGGTTAGCACCGAGTACAGCGCGAAAATGATCAGCGCGACGATGAAGATGAGGTCGCCCTTGTTGAACGCGATGTTCGACAGCGTGGTGAAATCGCCGTGCAGCAGGATCGTCAGCACGCCGCACATCGACAGCAGCACGCCGAACGCCTGGGCCGCGGTGAGGCGGACGCCGAGGATGGCGAGCGACCACAGCGCCACGACCAGCGGCGCGGCCGACTGCAGCAGCAGCGTGTTGAGCGCCTGGGTATGCTCCAGCGCCCAGTATTGCAGCGTGTTGAAGGCGCCGATGCCGGTGATCGAGAGCGTGACCATCAGGCCGAGCTTGCTGCGGATCGCGGGCCAGTCCTGCGCCAGATGTTTCCAGGCGAACGGCAGCACCAGCAGGAAGGCGAAGCTCCAGCGCAGGAACGACAGTGTGACGGGCGGAATGTGGCCGGCGGCGAGCCGCCCGACAATGGCGTTGCCGGCCCAGCACAGCGAGGTGATGCTGAGCAGCAGATAAGGCTGGTTGGCGATCCAGCTGTGGCCGGATGATTCGGCGCCCGTGGTCTGGCCGGTGGCGGACATTGTGATTGTTGTGGCCCCGCGAGTACGCCGAGGCCCCGGCCCGACGAGGTCGGACCGGCTGAGTGCCCGGCGGCGGCTACCCAAAGACACGGAAATCGAGCCTGCATCAACGGGGTGCGGACGCATCGCGTCCATGCAGCGGCCGATCAGCGCCTCACGCTTTGGTCGAAGGCTTGCGATCCCCCTGGAAGGGTTCTGGATTTTCCGGGGATATCAAAGGCTTAAAGTGCCTCTTGAGCCCCGAAAAAGCCCCGTTCTTGCTTGCCTAGAGAGGCTGCTTCCTTTATCCGGTTGGCTGCCTCGCGTGCGAACGGCTCCGGCCGTCGGCTGGGCTGGCGCATCTAAAATCTTCGAAGGATTACCCGCGAATGGCCAATGTTGTCGTCGTCGGCGCCCAGTGGGGCGACGAAGGAAAGGGCAAGATCGTCGACTGGTTGTCGGAGCAGGCGGACATCGTCGCGCGCTTCCAGGGCGGCCATAATGCCGGCCACACGCTGGTCATCAACGGCGAGACCTACAAGCTCGCGCTGTTGCCCTCGGGCGTGCTGCGCCCGTCGAAACTGGCGGTGATCGGCAACGGCGTGGTGTTCGATGCGCAGGCCTTCCTCGACGAGGTCGCCAAGCTGCGCGGGCAGGGCGTCGCGGTCGGCCCGGAGAATCTGCGCGTCGCGGAGAACGTCACCCTGATCCTGCCGTTGCATCGCGAGCTCGACGCCTTGCGCGAAAGCTCCAACTCGACGACCGCGATCGGCACCACCCGTCGCGGCATCGGACCGGCCTATGAGGACAAGGTCGGCCGCCGCGCGATTCGGCTGATGGACCTCGCCGACCTCGACACGCTCCCCCACAAGATCGACCGGCTGCTGGCCCACCACAACGCACTCCGCCGCGGCCTCAACCTGCCTGAGTTCGACGGCGAGGAGATCCTGAAGGAGCTGAGCGCGCTTGCGCCCCAGCTTCTGCCCTATGCCGAGACCGTGTGGCGTCTGCTCGATCAGGAGCGGCGCGCCGGCAAGCGCATTCTGTTCGAGGGCGCGCAGGGCGCGCTGCTCGACGTCGACCACGGCACCTATCCCTACGTCACCTCCTCGAACACTGTGGCGGCGCAGGCCGCGACAGGAACGGGCATCGGCCCGAGCGGGGTCGGTTACGTGCTCGGTATCTGCAAGGCCTATACGACGCGGGTCGGCCAGGGTCCGTTTCCGACCGAGCTTCTGAACGAGATCGGCGAGGAGATCGGCCGTCGCGGCCGCGAGTTCGGGGTCAATACCGGACGCAAGCGCCGTTGCGGCTGGTTCGACGCGGTGCTGGTCCGCCAGACCGTCCGGACCTGCGGCATCAACGGCCTGGCGCTGACCAAGCTGGACATCCTCGACGGCTTCGATTCGATCGAGGTCTGCACCGGCTACAAGCTCGACGGCAAGGAGATCGACCATTTCCCGGCCGGCGAGGGCGCCCAGGCCCGGGTCGAGCCGATCTACGAGACCATCGAGGGCTGGAAAGAGCCGACCGCCAATGCACGGTCCTGGGCCCAGCTGCCGGCCCAGGCCATCAAATATGTCCGCCGGATCGAGGAATTGGTGGGGTGCCCGGTCGCACTGCTTTCCACCAGCCCCGAACGCGAAGATACTATCCTCGTGCAAAACCCGTTTGAGGCTTAACGAAATCTTACCGGGACGTGCGTATAGTTGAGTTGAAATGGCTGATTACTATCCGCTGATCGCCCGCGCTATTGCCGCCCTGGACCCCAATGCTCCCGGCGAAAGCCGTCGCGCGCTCTATGAGCGGGCGCGCACGGCCCTGATCGCGCAGCTCCGCAGCGTTCAGCCGCCGCTGTCCGAATCCGAGATCACCCGCGAACGGCTGTCGCTGGAAGAGGCCGTCCGCAAGGTCGAATCGGAGGCCGCCCAGCGCGCCCGCGAGGCCTCGCGCCCTGGTGGCGGTACCCGCAGCAGCGGCAGCGGTGACGCCTTCCGCCGGGCCAGCACCCGCGCCGCCGAGGGCAACCCGCCTCCGTCTCAGCCGGCCGCTCCCCGCGCCCGTCCGGCTCCGCCGCCGCCGCGTGCCGACCGCCCGTCCTTCAACGTCGATGACCAGGGCGATGCCCCGCGCCCGCCGCGGGCTCCGCGTTTCGACGCGCCGCGCCAGCCGGGTCCGTCGGCCCCGCCGCCGATGCCGGAGCCGCCGCCTGCGCCGCCGTCCGGTCGTGACCGCCAAGCCGACCGTCAAGCCGGTCGCCGCCCGCCCGACGTCGGTCCGCCGCCGCCATTGCCGCCGGCCCCGGGCGTCCGCGGCTTCCGCGACATCACCGCCGACGTCAACGATCTCGGCGGCGCCGCCGCGCAGGCCAACCGCGCCGCGCGCCGCACCTACGCCAACGTGCCCTCGCCCTCGCCGGAATTCGACCGGCTGGAGCCGAGCCTGGAGAACCGCGCCGGTGAGCAGGACGCGCCCTATTCCTACGACGAGTCGATCGAGGAGGCCGAGCGCTATGCGCCACGGCCGCCGTCGGGGCGTCCGCACATTCCCGTCCTCGACCGCGACGGCAAGAAGCCCAAGCGCGCCCGCTCGTCCTTTCCGTTCAAGAGCGCGATCGCCGTCGGCATCGTGCTGATCCTGGTCGGCGCCGGCATCCTCTGGGGCAAGCCGCTGCTCCAGACTGCGACCAACTTTTTCAAGTCCTCGCCGACCCAGGTGGTGGAAGCGCCGAAGGATCCGGCCCAGCCGCAGAGCAAGCCCAAGATTCCGGATCGCGTCGGCCAGCCCTCGGCCAGCGACCAGCCGGTCGCGCCGGTGGCGCAGAAGGTCGTGCTCTATGACGAGGATCCGTCCGATCCGAAGGGCAAGCAATATGTCGGCTCGGTGGTGTGGCGGCTGGAGCCGATCAAGGCGACGGGCAACCAGAAGGCCGACGTCGCCGTGCGCGCCGACATCGAGATCCCCGACCGCAAGTTCAAGATGACGATGTCGTTCCGCCGCAATACCGACTCGTCGCTGCCGGCGAGCCACACGGCGGAGCTGACCTTCATCCTGCCGCCGGATTTTCCGGGCGGCAGCGTTTCCAACGTGCCGGGCATCCTGATGAAGTCGAACGAGCAGGCGCGCGGCACCCCGCTCGCCGGCCTCGCGGTCAAGGTCACCGACGGCTTCTTCCTGGTCGGCCTCTCCAATGTCGACGCCGACCGTGCCCGCAACGTCCAGCTCCTGAAGGAGCGCTCCTGGTTCGACGTGCCGCTGGTCTACGCCAACCAGCGCCGCGCCATCATCGCCATCGAGAAGGGCGCCCCCGGCGAGCGCGCCTTCAACGACGCCTTCGCGCAGTGGGGCGATTAGGTCTGCTCAGATAGACCTCGGCCTGCATGTTTCGCCCGGCGATGCAGAGCATCGTCCGGAGGCGCGCGCTTTGGCGGGCTCCTCACCATGAGGGATTGATATCTCGCCACGAAACGAGACCTCATCCTGAGGGCCCGCCCTTGGGCGGGCGTCGCGAAGGATGGCCGCAGGTACGCTCTCTTACTGCGCCGCCGCTTCCCGCTTGCGCGAGGCCGCTGCGGCCGCGTGCTCGCGGTCCATCACGGCGCGGCAGCCGGGGCTGACCTGCGCCTTCTTCTGCACCATGCAGGCCCTGATGCGCGGGATGTCCGGGATTTCACTGGAGCACAGCCGCATCGCGTCACCCGAGCACATCTGCTGGGCTTCGGACGAGAAGGCGAGGCCGGGTGATGTCTGGAGTGCGATGGCGGTGGCGGCGAAGGCCAAAAGCGAAGCGGTAGCTTTGAAGCGCGAAGCGATGGTCTGGTAGCGTGTCATGCGGAATGCGTCCCCGAGTTCCGTGGGTTGAACCACTTGGTTTTGGGGCGCCGCACGCGGCTTGATCTGCCGCATGTCACAGCCTTCACGTCGGGAACTTAATCCCGCATGTGGTCGCTCGATCTCTCGTGATGTTCGAATCGAAAAGTGCTGCGCCGCCCGAGCGAAGTATGCGCCATTGTCAAAGAGCTGCAATGGGCGGCGCAAAGGAATTCGCAGATGTTGCGCGTCCGTCACGCAAAACGCGCGGACGCCCCGACCTTACGAGCCGATGTTACATGCCATGGCCCTGAAACACCTTGCTGCACGACTTCGACAGCTTGGCGCGGTTGGCTTGCAGGCAGCCTTGCACGGCGCCGTCATTGCCAAGGTCCTTCCGGCAGAACTTCGACGCGTCGCGCGAGCACGCGTTCTGTTCCTGCGGCGTACCCATGTGGCCTTGTGCGAAAGCGGAGACGCTCGAGGCGACGGCGGTCAACGTGACCGCTGCGAGAAGCAGGGCTGTCCTACGCATCATTGGATCCAATCGTGCTGATACAAGTAAGAATTCGCAGTCTCGTGAGAACTCGCCGATTTGCCAGACGTTCCCGAAAGGGCGGGCACGGCGCACCCATCGGAACCCGCTATCCAAGCTTCCCGCCGCGCTGCTATAAATGTGGCGGTGGGTGAGGGTATTTGATGAAACGCTATCTGGTATTTGCGCTGGTCGGTCCGTTCGTGGGCGGGTTCCTGCTGCTGCTGACGACGACCTATCAGTCCGGCTATTGGACCCAGACCAGTCTCGGCGAGGTCGGCAAGCTGTTCGCCGTCTTCTTCAAGACCCTGCAATACAGCTATTTGTTCGGCTTTCTGCCCTCGCTCATGATCGGCGCGGTCGACGACATCCTGATCCACGTCAAGCGGATCCGCCCGGCGTTGCGGATGTTGCTGGTCGGGCTGTTCGCCTTCGTGCTGGCGTCGCTGACCTACAGCTCGCGCGGCCCGGATTCGGGCGCGGTGCAGTTCATCCTCTACGGCCTGGTCGGGTTCGTGCCGTCGGTGATTTCGTCCTGGCTCGTACACAGATATGTCGAGGAGCCGCAACCGGCGGCGGCCCCGACCTGACTTGCGCGACGTTCGGGCGCAGCGCAGCAACCCTGTCGGCATAAGCGCGTTTCCTCCAGGCGATGACCATGTCCGACGATGATATCCTAGCCCCACGCAAATCCCGTTCGGGAGGCCGCGCCGATGCGACCGGCACGCAGGCGCGCGGGCCGATCATCGACCAGGACGGCCACGAGATCCGCCCCGAAACGCTGGAGCAGGGATTTCGCGAGTTCCGCTTCGAATTCGGTCAAGGGAGTCCGTTCGGCAATCTGACGCGCGAGCAGCGGATCGCACGCATCGAGGTCATCGCAAAGCTGCTCGACGTCGCCTTCATCCTGCCAGGCACCAATATCCGCTACGGCATCGACGGGCTGATCGGCCTGATCCCCGTCGTCGGCGACATCATCACCACCGCAATCTCGCTCTGGCTGGTGCGTGAGGCGAGAGCGCTCGGCGCGCCCTGGTATCTCACCGCGCGGATGCTCGGCAATGTCGCGGTCGACGGCGTGGTCGGCATGGTCCCGTTCGCGGGCGATGCCTTTGACGTCATGTTCCGCGCCAACATGCGCAACGTGCGCATGCTGCGCCGCTGGCTCGACAAGCAGCCGCGGATTTAAAAGCGAAAGCTAGGGCGTTGCCCACAAACGCAAAAAGCGCGACAGCCTTTCGGCCATCGCGCTTTCAGCGCACATCGGGCTTGGCGAAAACTTACGCCGCGTCGGCGTCGGTCTCTGCGACCGGCTCGGGCTTGCGGTGGCGCTCCAGCGGGAAGGCTTCGCTCTCGTAGAGCGAGCGGATGCCGTTCTGGTCGAAGCGCGCTTCCTCGACCTGAAGATAGGCGCCGTTCAGCGAATCCGTCGGCAACTGCTCCATCGCGAACTGCACGGCCTCGGCCGCGGTGCCGAACCGGCGATAGGTGAAGCCTGCACGCTTCTTCTTGCGGATCGCGGCGGGGAAGAGCTCGGCGGAGGTGTTGAAGTTGAACGGACGCAGTGGACGCATGGTCAAAGACCTCGTGATCTTGTCTGGGGCTTTAAGCGCGTGGGGTTTGGAAGGCAGGGGCCACGATCGGGTGGGCCCGCCGCACATCATTTTCGCCCTCTAATATAAGCCGATTTGACAAAATTGCGACCCCTGCGATGGGAGATGATGAATCCACGCATGGCAGCCCCGCAGATGCAATAAACAAAGTAAATTCAATGTGTTAGATGGTTTACAATTTGCCAAGCAGCAGCAGGACGATCAGCACCACCAGAACGAGGCCGCCGATCCCGATGCCGGAATGGCCCATGCCATAGCCGTAGCCACCGATCCGGCCGGACATGCCGCCGATGAGATAGATGATCACCAGGATGATCAGGATGGTCCCAAGCGCCATGGCGTCCTCCCTGGGGGACGCCCGACGACGCTCATCGGCCGTCCCGCCAAGGGAGAAAAGCACATTGCGCCGCCGGGTTCCACGGCGGAACCCGGCGCTGCGCAATGTTATTTGGGTTCGAGCTTCAGCGCCGCCGAGTTGATGCAGTAGCGCAGGCCGGTCGGCCCGGGCCCGTCGGGGAAGACGTGGCCGAGATGGCCGCTGCACTTGGAGCAGAGCACCTCGGTGCGGACCATACCGTGGCTTGCATCGTGCTCTTCGTCGATATGGCTCTCGACGGCGGGCTGGGTGAAACTCGGCCAGCCGCAGCCGGAATCGAACTTGGCATCGGACTCGAACAGCACATTGCCGCAGCCGGCGCAGACATAGGTGCCGGCGCGGTGGTCGTGCTCATACTCGCCGGAGAAGGGACGCTCGGTCGCCTTCTCGCGCAGCACCGCGTACTGCATCGGCGACAATTCGCTGCGCCACTGCTCTTCGCTCTTGATGACCTTGTCGTCGGTGGTTTTCATTTTGGTGTCGGGCATGGGTCTCCCGTTTGTTGGGTGATCTCGCGATCAGTTGGTGGCCTTGCTGGCGCTCACCAGCGTCGGCTTTTCAATGTAGTTATCCGCGAACAGCTTTTTCAGGTTCTCGACCTTCGGAATGTCGTTGTAGGCGATGTAGGGCTGGTTCGGGTGCAGCGTCAGATAGTCCTGGTGATAGGCCTCCGCCGGATAGAACGCCTCGAGCGCACCGACCTTGGTCACGATCGGCCTACCGAACACCTTGGCGCCGTTGAGCTGGGCGATATAGGCCTCCGCCACCTTCTTCTGCTCGTCGGAGGTGGTGAAGATCGCCGAGCGATATTGCGTGCCGCTGTCCGGCCCCTGGCGGTTGAGCTGGGTCGGGTCGTGCGCGACCGAGAAGTAGATCTGCAAAATCTTGCCGTAGGAGATCTTCTTCGGGTCGTATTTGATCTCGACCGACTCGGCGTGGCCGGTCCGGCCGCTCGACACAGTCTGGTAGTCGGCGGTCGCCTTGGTGCCGCCGGCATAGCCGGAGACCGCGTTGACGACGCCCGCGGTGTGCTGGAAGACGCCCTGCACACCCCAGAAGCAGCCGCCGGCGATGACGGCAGTCTGGATCCCGGTTGCGGGTGCCGCGTCCATGGCGGGGGCGGGGATCACAACCGCATCCTCCGCGGCCCGGGACGGCATGGCGAAGGCCAGCGCCACGGCGGTGGTTGCGGCGGCGGCGAGCAAGGACAGGAGGGCGGGGCGGCGCATGGCGGATCCTCTTTCGGATGGCATGACAGTCTAGGGCGGCCGGGGACGGGCGAACAGCCTGTTTGGCCGCGTTTGGGTCACCTGAAATACGGGCGCAGGCGGTGATTGTTACGGCGGGACGAACACGAGGCCGTGAAAGATAGCCGCCCGGGATCGTCGGACTGTGGCCCGGCTTGGCGAAGCCGGGAACTCCGCGCTAGATGAACCCGCGCGATCGGTGATCGACATAAAAATGTGGTGGCTGGAGCCGACCTGACAACATGCTGCGCGTCATTCCCCTGACCCTCGCCATCCTGATCTCGGGCGCCGCGATCGCCGCGGCCGCGCCGCAAGCCGGCGACGACCTCGCCATTTGCCGCGACCGCCAGGCGGAGGTCCAGGCCCGCGCGACGGCCTGCGACAATCTGCTGAACGCCGATAAGGTCACCGGCAAGGACAAGAGCATCGCGCTCTCGTCGCGCGGCAACACGCTGATCAACAAGCGCGACTACGTCCACGCGATCGAAGTCCTGTCCATGGCCGTCGACCTCGATCCCGACTATGTCATCGCGCTCAACCTCCGCGGCCTCGCCTATGAGCGCACGGGCCAGGACGATCTCGCGATGGCCGACTACAACCTCGCGCTCCAGAAGCGTCCGACCTACGGCGTTCCCTACAACAACCGCGGTGTCATCCAGCTCCGAAGGGGGGCGCTGCAAAGCGCGCTCGACGATTTCAACCTGTCGATCAAATACACGCCCAAATTCCTGCTCGGCTGGACCAACCGGGCTCGCGTGCGCACGCTGACGAAGGATTATGACGGCGCCATCGCCGATTTCGCGGAGGCCGAGAAGATCGATCCGGCCGCGCCGCAGATCGCCAGCAACCGCTGCATCACCTACGGCCTGATGGGCAAGTTCGATCAGGCCTTTGCCGACTGTGGCGACCTGATCGAAAAGCAGCCGAAAAACGTCTACGCGATCAACAATCGCGCCGACGTCTATATGCTGAAAGGCGATCTCGACGCCGCACTGAAGGACTACAACACCGCGATCCAGATCAACCCGAACAATGTCCGCGCCCATTCCGGCCGCGGCCAGATCTACGAGCGGAAGAAGGATCTCGCCCAGGCCCGCGCCGACTACCGTGCGGCGGCCTATTCGCTGACGAGGTTCGACGAGTTCGACGTGGCGCGCGCCCGCGCCATCGCGCAGGAGCGGCTCGCCGCGCTGACGCCGCAGGCGCCGGCCGGCTCCTCCGGGCGCCGGGTCGCGCTCGTGGTCGGCAACGGCGCCTACAAGAACGTGCACGCTCTGCCCAACCCGCCGCGCGACGCCAAACTGATTGCAGACGTGCTGCGCGATGTCGGCTTCCAGACCGTGATCTCCGTCAGCGACCTCACCCGCGACAAGTTCTTCGAAGCGTTGCAGACGTTTGCCGCCGAGGCGGAGAAGGCGGATTGGGCCGTGGTCTATTACGCCGGCCATGGTTTCGAGATCGGCGGCGTGAATTATCTCGTCCCCGTCGATGCCAAGCTCGCCGCCGACAGGGACGCCGAGACGCAAGCCGTCGCGCTGGAGCAGGTGATCGCAGCCGTCGGTGCTGCACGCAAAGTGCGTCTGGTGATGCTGGATGCCTGCCGCGACAATCCGTTCGCGCCGACCATGCAGCGCACGCTGTCGCTCAAGCTGGTCGACAAGGGCTTTTCCAACATCGAGCCCGGCGCCGGCTTCATGGTGGTCTACGCCGCCAAGCACGGCGAGACCGCGATGGACGGCGACGGCGGCGCCGACAGCCCCTTCGCCACCGCACTCGCCCGCGAGATCAAGGTGCCGAAAGTCGAGATCCGCAAGTTGTTCGACATCATCCGCGACGACGTCTGGTCCGCGACCAGGCGCGAGCAGCAGCCGTTCACCTATGGCTCGCCGCCGGGGCGCGAGGATTTTTATTTTGTGGCGGGGAAGTGAGGGCTACGACGGTGCCGTAGGGTGGGCAAAGGCGCAACGCGCCGTGCCCACGATCTCTCTCCGCATCCCAAAGATGGTGGGCACGCTTCGCTTTGCCCACCCTACGGCAGCGGAGTATTAAACCACGATACTCAATCTTTTCGCCGCGCGCGTGATGCCCGTGTAGAGCCATCTCGCCCGGCTGTCCTGAAACGCAAAGCTCTCGTCGAACAACACGACGTCGTCCCATTGCGAGCCCTGTGATTTGTGCACGGTCAGCACGTAGCCGTAGTCGAACTCGTCATAGGGCTTGCGCTGCTCCCAGGCGATCGCCTCGACGCCGCCCTCGAAGCAATCGGCCCGGACCGAGACTTTCGTCACCTTGTGGCCAAAGTCCTCGTCGGGCGACAGCCGCATCGAGAGGATGCGCGATTTCGAGCGCGAGGCGTTGCGCGATTTCACGCGCCACAGGCCGCCGTTGAACAGGCCCTTCTTGCGGTTGTTGCGCAGGCACACCAGCTTGTCGCCGGCGACCGGGAAGACGTCCTCGATGTTCTGGCGCTGGCGTACCCGCATGTTGTAGGCGCGGCGCGTGTTGTTGCGGCCGACCAGGACCTGGTCGGCGCCCATGACGCGATCAGGATCGAGCTCTTTCCGCGACACCACCTCGCTCTCGCCGTAGCGACCGATGTCGAGCTCGCGGCCTTCGCGCACGTCCATCGACATCCGCACGATCGGATCGTCCTGGGCCTGGCGATGCACCTCGGTCAGCATCGCGTCGGGCTCGACATTGGTGAAGAAGCCGCCGCCCTGGATCGGCGGCAACTGGGCGGGATCACCCAGCACCAGCAGCGGGCAATCGAACGACATCAGGTCGCGCCCCAGTTCGGCGTCGACCATCGAGCATTCGTCGATCACGATCAGCTTGGCCTTCGAGGCGGGCGCGTCGTCCCACAATTCGAAGCTCGGCTGCTCCTCGCCGGATTCGCGGGCGCGGTAGATCAGCGAGTGGATGGTGGAGGCCTCGTCGCAACCCTTGTTGCGCATGACGAGGGCCGCCTTGCCGGTGAAGGCGGCAAATTTCACCTCGCCGTCGACGCCCTCGGCGATGTGCCGTGCCAGCGTGGTCTTGCCGGTGCCGGCAAAGCCGAACAGCCGGAACACCGGCGGCGTGCCGTTGCGGCCGGGTTTTGCCTTGAGCCAGTCGCCAACGGCCTTGAGCGCGGCGTCCTGATGCGGGGTGAAAGTGGCCATGTCTGTCTTGAGGAGGGGGCGAAACGAAGCGATTCGCCATCCCCAAAACTAACCATTCGCCCCAAGGGTTCAAGCTCAGGGCCATCGCATTTCAAGGCCGCTCCCCTGCGGCCATCCTTCGAGACGCCCGCCTTTGGCGGGCCCTCAGGATGAGGACGGAGTGCGCGGCAGCAGTATCGACAAGGCAAAGGTGCCGCCCGGCCTCATCCTGAGGAGCCCGCGCAGCGGGCGTCTCGAAGGACGAGGCGCTCGCTCAGGCCTAGATCACCCTACTGCCAGCCGGGAACGCCGCGCATGTCCGGCAATTGATGGGCGATGCCCTTGTGGCAGTCGATACAGGTCTTTTCCTTGGTGAACAGGAAGCGCTGATGCGCCACCGAGGCCCGCGGCGACTGCTTGGTGATGTCCATGGAATCGGCGCTGTGGCAGTTGCGGCATTCCAGCGAATCGTTGGCCTTGAAGCGCGCCCATTCATGCGCGGCGAGCTCGAGCCGGTGATCCCTAAATTTCTCGCGGGTGTCGATGGTGCCGAAGATCTTGCCCCAGACTTCCTTGGAGGCCTGCATCTTGCGCGCGATCTTGTCGGTCCAGTTGTGCGGCACGTGGCAGTCCGGGCAGGTCGCGCGCACGCCGGAGCGGTTGGAGAAGTGGATGGTCGACTTCAGCTCGGCGTAGACGTTGTCCTTCATCTCGTGGCAGCCGGTGCAGAACTTCTCGGTGTTGGTGATTTCCAGCGCGGTATTGAAGCCGCCCCAGAAGATCACGCCGGCGGCAAAGCCGGCCAGCACCAGCACGCCGAGCCCGAACACCGAGCTCGGCCGGATCAGCACCTGCCAGAGCTCGACGAGGAAGGCCCAGCTTCGCGCGATGAAGCCGCGCTTCGTCTCCCGCTTGGCTTTGGGCTCGTCAGCGGTCGTCGTCATCGGCGGCCACCGGGGCTTGCGCGCGACAGCAGCGTGTCGATGTCGGTGAAGTCGTTGCTGACGGGCGGATTGGCGGTGTTCTGCGGCACATGGCATTCCGTGCAGAAGAAGCGGCGCGGCGATATCGAGCCCAGGAACTGGCCGTCGCGGTCCATGAAATGCGTGATCGACACCATCGGCGCCTGCGATTCAGCCGTGCGCGCCCGCGCATGGCAGGACAGGCATTTGTTGCCGTTGAGGTCGATCTGGTAGCCGTCGATCGTATGCGGGATCACCGGCGGCTGCTCGGGATAGTTGCGCACCTCCTTCTCGGAGGTGTTGCGGTTCGGCAGCATCGGCGGCGCCGGGCCCTCGTCATTGAGCGGCGTCGAGCCGCGCAGGCCTGACGACACCGTCTGCGCGGTCAGTGAGCTCGCGCCGGCGGCGATCGCGACCGCGAGCACGGCTATGCCAAATCGTTTCATCATGACAGGTTCACCCGCTCGATGCGCACGGCGCATTTCTTGTAGTCGGTCTGCAGCGAGATCGGATCGGTGGCGTCCAGCGTCACCTTGTTGATCAGCTTGGATTCGTCGAACCACGGCACGAACACGAGGCCGCGCGGCGGCCGGTCGCGGCCGCGCGTCTCGACGCGGGCGCGGATGAAGCCGCGGCGCGAGACCACCTTCACCTCGTCGCCGCGCCGGATCTTCGCCTCCTGCGCGTCATCGGGATGCATGAAGCACACGGCCTCGGGGAACGCCTTGTAGAGCTCGGGCACGCGGCGCGTCATGGTGCCGGAATGCCAGTGCTCCAGCACGCGGCCGGTCGAGAGCCAGAACGGGTATTCGCCGTCAGGCGATTCCGCCGGCGGCTCGTAGGGCAGCGCGAATATGCGCGCCTTGCCATCCGGATGGCCGTAGAACTGCACGTCGGTGCCCTGCTTGACGTAGGGGTCGCTGCCCTCGCGGAAGCGCCATTTGGTTTCCTGGCCGTTGACGACCGGCCAGCGCAGGCCGCGCTCACGGTGATAGGTGTCGAACGGCGCGAGGTCGTGGCCATGGCCGCGGCCGAACGAGGCGTATTCCTCGAACAGGCCCTTCTGCACGTAGAAGCCGAACGCCTTCGATTCCTCGTTGGAATAGCCTTCCTCGATGTCCGAGGTCGGAAATTTGTCGACCTGGCCGTTCTTGTAGAGCACGTCGAACAGCGTCTTGCCGCGCACCTCCGGCTTCTTGGCGATCAGCTCCTCCGGCCAGACTTCCTCGATCTTGAAGCGCTTGGAGAATTCCATCAGTTGCCAGAGATCGGACTTGGCCTCGCCGGGTGCGTTGACGAGCTGGTGCCAGAATTGCGTGCGCCGCTCGGCATTGCCATAGGCGCCTTCCTTCTCCACCCACATCGCGGTCGGCAGGATCAGATCGGCGGCGAGCGCCGTCACCGACGGATAGGCGTCCGAGACCACGATGAAATTGTCGGGATTGCGGAAGCCCGGATAGGTCTCCTCGTTGGCGTTGGGACCGGCCTGGAGGTTGTTGTTGACCTGCACCCAATAGGCATTGATCAGGCCATCTTTCAGCATCCGGCTTTGCAGCACGGCGTGGGCGCCGTTCTTGTCGGGAATGGTGCCTTCGGGCAGCAGCCAGAGATGCTCGGCGTGATCGCGATGCGCCTTGTTGGTGACGACCATGTCGGCGGGCAGGCGGTGCGAGAAGGTGCCGACCTCGCGCGCGGTGCCGCACGCGGAAGGCTGGCCGGTCAGCGAAAACGGGCTGTTGCCGGGCGAGGAGATCTTTCCGGTCAGAAGATGGATGTTGTAGACGAGGTTGTTGCACCAGACGCCGCGGGTGTGCTGGTTGAAGCCCATGGTCCAGAACGAGACCACCTTGGTCTTGGGATCGGCATAGAGCTCGGCGAGCGCCTCAAGGCGATTGAGCGGCACGCCGGACATCTCGGCTGCCTTCTCCAGTGTGTACTCGGACACGAACTTGACGAACTCGTCATAGCTCATGTCGGTGGAGTCGTTGGGTTTCGCCGCGCCCGTCGCCTTCTTCTGCAGCGGATGCTCGGGCCGCAGGCCGTAGCCGATGTCGGTCTGGCCGCGCCGGAACACGGTGTGCGCGGCGACGAAGTCCTTGTGGACGCGGCCGGTCTTGATGATGTGGCTGGCGATGGCGTTGAGGATGTAGAGATCAGTCTGTGGCTTGAACACCATGCCGATGTCGGCGAGGTCGAACGAGCGGTGCTCGAAGGTGGAGAGCACGGCGACGCGGACATGCGGCGCGGAGAGCCGGCGGTCGGCGAGGCGCGTCCACAGAATGGGGTGCATCTCCGCCATGTTGGAGCCCCACAGCACGAAGGCGTCGGTCGCCTCGATGTCGTCATAGCAGCCGGGCGGCTCGTCGATGCCGAAGGTGCGCATCATGCCGGCGACGGCGGAGGCCATGCAGTGCCGCGCATTGGGATCGATGTTGTTGGTGCGGAAGCCGGCCTTGAACAGCTTCGAGGCGGCATAGCCCTCCCAGATCGTCCACTGGCCGGAGCCGAACATGGCGACGCCGTTCGGGCCGCGTTTCTTGAACGCCTCCTTCCACTTCAGCTCCATGATGTCGAACGCTTCGGTCCAGCTGATCGGCGTGAACTCGCCGTTCTTGTCGTATTTGCCGTTCGTCTTGCGCAGCATCGGCTGTGTCAGGCGATCATGGCCGTACATGATCTTGGAGAGGAAGTAGCCCTTGACGCAGTTGAGACCGCGATTGACCTCGGCCTTGATGTCGCCGTGGGTGGCGACGACGCGGTTGTTCTTGGTCGCGACCATCACCGAGCAGCCGGTGCCGCAGAAGCGGCAGGCGGCCTTGTCCCATTTCAATTCGGATGTCTCGCGTTCGGCGACGAGGTTGGCGGCGAGCGAAGGTCGCGGCATGCCGGCGGCGGCCGCCGCGATCGCGGCAGCCTCCAGCTTCAGCATCTGGCGGCGGTCGAGCTTTGGCGATGTCATGATGGCTCTCCGGGCCCTTAAGCCGTTTCGATGGCGTGGAAGACGAGCGCCGCGGAATAGACGTCCGGCAGCGACTGGATGGTGTTGAGCATGGTGCCGAGGCTGCCGGCATCCGGCGCTTCGGTCACGACGACGAGCTTGCCGCGCGGATCGCGGCCGTGGATCTCGCAGCCGGGCAGGGCGGTGATTGCCGCTTCCAGCTCGGCGAGGCGCTCCGGGCGCGCCTGCACGATGATGCTGGCGATCTCGCAGCCGGGCGGGGAGATGATGCGCTCGGTGCTGAGCACCTGGCCGGTGATCAATGCGCGGCGGTTGAGTGTGGCGTGTGCCATGATGCCTGTCTTTCGCTTGTCGGGGATCAATGCGGGGAGGGCGGCGGGCCGGGAGGGCCGGCAAACATCTGGTAGATCCAGACGCCGAGCCCGTAGGAGCCGACCGTTCCGACCGCGAGGACGGGCATCACGACCGCGGTCAGGAACAGGAACGCAAAAATCTCCATGCGCTTACGGCGCACGCGGGACGTCGTGTCGTCAGGGGCCGACATATTCGGTCTCTCTGAAATGGTCTGGGGAATCGGGACGGCATCCGGGCCGTTGCCTTGTCCCAATTTAAATGCAGCAGGGCCGCTAACGCGTTGATCTGGATCAACCTGTCGAGTTGGACGCACCCCGTCGTGCGCGCCGGAATCGGGCCTTCATTGCTATTTGCAGTCGAGAAATTGTTCTCCCGCATGGCGGAATTGCGACTGCGTAGACAGCGCCGCCTCGCTCATTAAGATGAGCGCAACAAGAATAAGCGGGAGAGCGACGCCATGAAGTTCGGCATCTTCTATGAGCTGCAACTGCCACGGCCCTGGGTGGCCGGCGACGAGCTCGCCCTCTACCAGAACGCGCTCTCGCAGATGGAGCTCGCCGACAGGCTCGGTTACGACCACGCCTGGGTGGTCGAGCATCATTTCCTCGAGGAATATTCCCACTCGCCCTCGCCGGAATCCTTCCTCGCGGCCGCGAGCCAGCGCACCAAAAACATCCGGCTCGGTCACGGCATCCTCCAGCTCACGACGAACCATCCCGCGCGCGTTGCCGAGCGGGTCGCGGTGCTCGATCTGCTCTCCAACGGCCGCTGCGAATTCGGCATGGGGGAGAGCGCCTCGATCACCGAGCTGACGCCGTTCGGCCGCGACATGGAGACCAAGAAGGAGGTGTTCGAGGAGGCGGTCGCTGCGATCTTCCCGATGTTCAAGGATGCGGGCAGCGAGTATCACGGCAAATACTTCGACATCCCCTTGCGCAATGTCGTGCCCAAGCCCGTGCAAAAGCCGCATCCGCCGCTGTGGATGGCCTGCTCGCAGTTGCCGACCATCGAGCGCGCCGGCCGCCACGGCTTTGGCGCGCTCGGATTCCAGTTCGTCAGCGCCGACGCTGCGCATGCCTGGGTGCACGCCTATTACAACGCGATGACCAAGCGTCTCGCCAAGCTCGCCGATTACGAGATCAACCCGAACATGGCGCTGGTGTCGTTCTTCATGTGCGCCAAAACCGACGAAGAGGCGCGTGCCCGCGCCGACGGCGCCACCTTCTTCCAGTTCGCGCTACGCTTCTACGGCGCCTCGCAGAACCGCCAGCGTCCCGCGCCCTACACCGTCAACATGTGGGACGAGTACAACAAGTGGAAGCGCGACAATCCCGAGGCGCAGGAGGCGGCGCTGCGCGGCGGCCTGATCGGCTCACCCGAGACGATCCGCAGGAAGCTGAAGCGCTTCCAGTCCTCGCATATCGACCAGGTCATCCTGCTGAATCAAGCGGGCAAGAACAGCCACGAGCACATCTGCGAATCGCTCGAACTGTTCGGCCGCGAGGTGATGCCGGAATTCCAGAACGATCCGGCGCAGGCGGCCTGGAAGCAAGGCGTGATGAGCGGCGAGATCAAGCTGGAAGAGATCGACACCGAGGCGTTCACCGACCGCTACGGCAAGCTCGCGATCAACGTTCCGCCGGCCAAAGCGGCGGTGGGATAGGCTGTTCGTCAAGTCATGCTGCTGACGCAATTTCTGTCTTAGTCGGTGACAACTTAAAACACTGCGTGGGAACCACTCTGGTTCGCACGACGGTTCCGTAGCCGAGGGGTTGGCGCGAACCCGCAAAAATCCGGTGCAAGCTTCATGAACGCTGCCGCGTTCGCTTGCCTGTTTGCGGTGTCGGGAACCGACGACGAAAAAATCACAGGAGATATGATGCTGTTCCGCTCGAGCGCCGCACTTTGCGGCGCCCTGGTCACGCTTGCCGTTTCTGTTGCCGTTGCTCGTGGAGAAACACGTGGAGTTCACTCAAGCGCCGCCGTCGATGCCGCCTCCGGACATGCAGTCGTCGGCGCTGCGTCCATGTACAATCCGTTCAAGCCCGGCAAGGAGGAGGGCGGTCCGAGCACAGCTTCGGGCGAGCGTTATGATCCCTCCGTCTGGGCGGCTGCCATCAAGACGAGTCTGCGCAGCAAGTTTGGTGGAGTCCAATTTGGCGAGAGGCCGAAATATGCCCTGGTCGAGGCCGTCGGCAAGAAGGTCATCGTCAAGATCAATGACGTGGGACCGCTCAGGCCCGGCCGCATCATCGACTTCAACGAGCGCACCATGCGCCATTTCGATCCAAGCCTGGATCTCGGAGTCATTGAGGACGTAAAAGTCAGCCCACTTTCAGGGGACGATTGGACACCGGGGCCGGTGGGGTGAGCATCCGACGCGAAAGAGGTCGTCCACGTCCCGGACGATGGTTTGCTCGAACAATCGTATCAAGGACTGATGCGGTCGGCCCCTAGCTCCTGCCGTGCTGAACTTGATCGTAGGACTGCAGGATCCGGACAAAATCAGCCATGCTGGATCGATCTCGGTTTTCGGCAATAGCCGCAACCTCGGTATGGGATGTGGACTGGGCCCCTTGCCAGAACCGCATCAGGAGATCGGCGATGTTTCTCATGGCGTACTCGCTGCGGCCAAGCGTGACTGTAGACACCAATTGAGCGGCAATGCGCCGCTCGGTCGAGAAAGGCCGGCGGGCACTACGCCGCCGACCTTGCCCCGCAGCTGCCGGCTCGCAAGACCGGTTCCGTTGCTTTTCACTCTGGATTTATTGGTAGCATCCGCCACTCGGATGGCGCCATTGCGCACGGGTATGAAGGGGGCATACCTAGGTTGGCTTGGACTGGTGAATCGGATCAGTCGACCCAGCGGCGTACGCCGTCCCCGCCGGCTTCCGGTGAATGCCCCTTGCTGCTATCCTCCGTCAAAAGACGTTAGGCGGAGGACAACGATGCGGCCCCACGGGACAATATCAGCCTTTGCGGCAGGCGATGTCACGCCCGCGGTGCTCGCCATCGGCCGCCCCGACTTCCCGAACATCCTCATCGACACGCTGCGCCGGCAGGCCGGCGTCGGCCATTGCATGGTGTTCGCGCTGACGCGCACGGGCGCGGCGCGTTGCCTGCTCGACGCCGGCAACATCCCGATCGGCGCCGATCTCGGCGCGGCCTATGCCGGGCAGTTCCACGAATCCGATCCCAACCGCGATGCACTGTTCGAAGCCGAGACCAGCGCCCCGATCATGCTGCCCCCGTTCGCGCCGCGCATGTACGGCGCGCGCTACCGGAAAATCTTCTTCAACGACTCCGACATTGTCGACAAATGCGCCACCGCGATCTGGACGGACGCTACCTGCTTCTATGTCAATTTCTACCGCATCACGTCCCAGGGTCGTTTTGGTGACATCGAGCGCGCGCGACTTCAGGCTATCGCGCCCGTGATCGGCGCCAGCGTCGCACGTCATTTCCAGCAGGCCGCGACGCCTGACCAGAACCTCGCCGCGTTGTTCGCAACGCGCGCGCCGCTCGCCAACCTCACACCGCGCGAGCAGCAAGTCTGCCGCCATATCCTGCGCGGTCTCAGCTCCGAAGCGATCTCGCAAACACTCGGCATCAGCCTGCATTCGACGCTGACCTACCGCAAGCGCGCCTATGAGCGGCTTGGGATTTCCTCGCAGAATGAATTGTTCGGAATCGTGCTGGATCTGCTGGCGGGGCCGCGCGGGCTGAACTGACGGGACTTGAAGTCCGCGATATCTGCTTCCGAGAGCTAAGCGGACACACAGTCCGTCGGCTGGGATCGTCGCCTTTTGACCCCGAAGCGGACGCGGCCGGCCTAGAACGCCATGTTGAGGCGTGCTCCGCTTCCGACCCGAGGCGTTGTCGGTTATTGGTGGCAGCGCTTATCGGTGACGCTCCGCGCGGCTGTGTTGAGTCGCCACGCGGCGCACGGAGCTGTTGTATTGCCCTCTACTACCCGGCCAAGAGCGTCCAATGCTCTCACAACCGTCACGCAGTGAAGCAACTACAAAATACCCGCCTCTGCCGCACCATCGCGCTCAGTCTGCTTTTGCCGAACCAAACTCAATTCGTCTGCGCACTTGAGAAAGTCGGGCGTACCTGCGCGCACACTGAACTTCTCGCAAAATCCCGTGTTTTCGTTGCTGATTTCCCGGGCCGGCTGCGCTGCCGCTGCAATACGCATGGCGGGGCCTGTGATCAAGAGGGCATAGAGGCCGCAGGCAAGCATCGCGACGGTAGCAACTATCAAAGAGAAAGGTGAAATTGATCGAGTGTTCGCCAGTCTGACATCGGACATTATTACTTCCCGAAATTGGCCTAGAGCCGAGGAGTCATTTGCGACCTCCCGAATACGAAACACCTGAAAATTCGATATAGTGCACCTCCACGATCGTGATTGGTGAAGTAGTTCACACCGAGGCGATCTTCGTGGCGTGATCAAAGCACGGACAGAGGATGGGTACCGGGTGGCCAAATCGACTCCACCCTTGCTTAGCGGCTGGTCCCACGCTACGGTTCCATTTTGGAGCCGGTGGTCAATCGTGCTCAGTGTTTGGTTGCGCTATAGGGGAAAGATAATTTCCTCGTGTGCCTCTCTCGGGCTGGCTGCGGTGTGGACGGCGTTCACCCTCATATTTCAGCCGAGCAGCCTGGGCTATATTGCAACTGCGGTAGCTACAGCCTGTCTGATTTACGTGATCCAAAGTCATTACATTGGCTTGAAATAGACTGCTCTTCATCGTGGGCATGTTGACGAGACAGAGCGATGAATGCCGATCGCCTTAAGCCTTACGTGTTGAGCCTATTCCGGTTCATTGCCGGGCTCATTCTCTTCCACTACGGCGTCGCGAAGCTGTTCAAGTTTCCGCCGGTTGAGATCTTCGCGGATGTCACGCCGTTCTCGCTCTGGGGTGTTGCAGGCATGTTCGAACTCGTGCTCGGCGGCATGCTTATGTTAGGCCTGCTGACGCGGCTAGCGGCCTTTATCCTGTCGGGAGAAATGGCTTTCGCATATTTCCTTGAGCATCTGCCGCATAGTTTCTACCCAGCAGTCAATGACGGCGGACTGGCTATCGTGCTTAGCTTCGGCTGCCTTTATCTTGCCGTCGCTGGCGGAGGGCCAATCGGCCTCGATGCAATGCTCGGCCGCAGGTCGGGAATAGGCGCGAGCGGCGTCGGCCTCAAAACTCGCGGCCGATCAGCCGGTCGATCGAATAACGGCCACCGCCCTTGAAGAAAACCGCGATACAGAGCACGGCCCACAGCAATGCATACTCATATCCACGATTGGTCCAAAAATATCCGAATTGCCACTGGAATAGGAACACGATCACGATCATCTCGATCCCGACGATGGCGGCGGCGATCCGCGTGAACAATCCGATGGCGAGGCAAGCGGCGGCGACCGATTCGGCAAAGTATCTCAGGTAGGCGTCTTCCTGCGATAGCAGCGCAGATTGCTCACGTAACACCACACCGGTTTCGCTATTCCCGTTGTGGAGCAAACAACATGCACCTGCAAACGGAGCGAAACCGCAGCTCAGCATCGAGCGAACATCGCCGGAAGCCGTGACGCACGCGAACCAATTGCTGCCACGATTGTTGGGGCTTGGTTTGCTCTTTTGCGGAGCATGCGTCCGGTTATGGCCCTTAGCTGCCTCCCCGTTTCTATGCACCGACGTCGGCTTAACGGTGCGCGAGCGAACCAAGGTCGAACATGGCCGCGACGCAGCAGCGCGTCATCCACGTCGCTCCCTAAATATCAAGCGGTGCTCCCAATTGCCGAACAAGAGTGCGGCGTTAACCATCGCCAACGGTTCCTGCCCGGGCGGCATCGCTTCGATGTTTCTTAAATTTTGCTGGGTACCTCTTGGGCATGGCGACCAGGGGAAAGAGTATGGGTAAGCGGGCCAAACGCGGAAGGGCAGAGACGCTCGCAATACCTCTGGTCGCGAGAGTTGCGATTGGCGCCGTGGCCGTCGCCGTGGTGGGATACGGTTTGTTATCTCCGCCGGCGAGCGTGCAACCGATAAAGAAGCCGTCCGCGCAACCAGTCCAAGTCCAGGCCCAGGCATCGTCAACGCCGGTTTATGTGGCAACGCCAGTTCATGCAGCGGCGCCAGTTCCGGCACCGGCTCCGGCCCCGGCGCCTCTGGTCGAACCGCCAAAAGCCGCTGAGGGTCCCGGAGCATTGGTTCGGCAGGTGGTCGACTACGCCAGCCGCCAGACGCCGGGCACCGTGATCATCGATACCGGAAACACATTCCTCTATTTCGTTCTGAACGACAGGCAAGCGCTGCGCTACGGCATCGGTGTCGGCCGCGAAGGTTTCACATGGTCCGGTGAGCAGACCGTGGCCCGTAAGGCAGAGTGGCCGGATTGGCATCCGCCTACCGAGATGATCGGGCGTCAGCCCTATCTGCCGCGGTTCATGGCAGGCGGTCCCGGCAACCCGCTCGGCGCCCGGGCGATGTATCTCGGCGAGACTGAATATCGCATTCACGGCACCAACAAGCCCGACACGATCGGCAAGCGGGTCTCGTCCGGTTGTATCCGGCTGACCAATGACGACGTCGTGGACCTCTATGAGCGGGTGAAAGTCGGAGCGAAAGTGATCGTGCTTCCGGCAAGCGTTGCACGTCGACCATCCCAGGGCGCGCCGCCTGACGCCGCTTTCCGCTTGCCGGAGCCGGCATCGCCGTCGAAGCGGCCCTTGGCGGCCAACGCGCAGATGCCGTCGTCTGGACCGAAGATCGCCGAGGCCCAGTAGCTCAGCCCTCCGTCCAGAAAAAATCCATCTGCGGAATCGGCTGACCGATCTGCAAAGCCGACTGTAGCGGCCGTTTCCTCCGCGCCATCCTTGAGAGGATGCCAGCGAAGATTCGGGCTGCTGCAACGCGGGACCTGACGCCTTTAACGCGGGCTGCCAAAAGCCTCTCTCACGCCTGCGCGCGATGCAGGCGACCCCGCGAGAGCACCACGCCGACGCGGCGCCATGTTGCCTGGGCTCATTCCATCGGAGGAGGCCACCGCCGCTTGTGTGTGCGGCGTCACGGATGGGCGCGTCAGGCCGGGCTATCACTCATCCCACGACGACAATCTGCTGCAAAACAAACAAACAGGTGGACCATGACGAAGATTGCGATGATCACGAAAACGGCGGCCGCGATGGTGTTGGCGAGCGTGGCGGCTGGCGTTATGAGCAACTCCGCGCAGGCCGGCTGGGGCACGAACGGGCAGTACGGCAATGCGCCCCAGGCCAGGCCTCAAATCGGTCCCCACTTCGGCGGCTATGGCGGCAACGGCGGCCAGCCCCCCGCCGTCCTGGTTCCCGGTCCGCGGCCGATGCAGCCGCAAGTCGTGGTCTATCCTCGCCCCGCGCCGCCCCCGGTCTATGTGCCGCCGCCGGTCGTCGTCAGGCCGGTGCCGGTCGTCGTCAACCGGCCAGTTTATATCCCGACCGCGCCGGTGGTGAAGGAGACGGTCGTCGTTCAGCGGCCCGCGACCGTGGTTGCGAGCACGCCGGCGCCCGTCGTGGCGGCGGCCCCCGCTCCGGTCGTCAACAACAATTGCAACTGCCTCGTGAAGGAATATCCCCAGGCCGGCGTCGTGGTGTTCAGGGATATCTGCACCAAGGAGAGCGCGACCTACACCAACCTGCCGCAGCAGACCTCGCAGGCCGTGCTGCCGCCGACCCAGTAATCTCTGGCGGTCGCAATCGATGACGTCTAACGCGGCAAGGACCGTTGCCGCGTTAGACCTGCTCCTCAGCACGCTTGCCTTTCCGCAGACGAAGCTGGACAGCGACCGCGGCGTATGCGCTTTGCCGCCTTCCCGGGCGATCCCTATTTCGCAGCCTCCGCCGCTGTCTTGATGAAGTCGACGACCTCGTCGGGATGCGAGAGCATCACGGCATGACTGCTCTGGATTTCGCGGACTTGAGCGCCGGCTCGTTTCGCCATTGCGCGCTGCGTTCCGGGTGGGATCATATGATCGTGCGTCGTCAGCATGAAGTAAGTCGGCTTCTGCTTCCAGGCCGGGCTCGTGATCTTGGTCTGCACCGCGGCGGTCCCCCAGGGCATCTGCGCCGCAGCCATGAACGTCGTCAGCGAACGATCGACGTCCGCCGCGAAGGCGGCAGGAAACTTGCTCTGGTCGACAAGCAGGAAGCCGTCTCGGGCCGGCAGCAGTGGCGCGCTCGGCTCGCCGGGCGGTGGTTTCGACGCCAGATCGGACACCGACTCTCCGGCCTCGGGCGCGAACGCCGCCAGGTAGACCAGGCTGGCAACCTTTGCGTCGCTGCCCGCCTCCGTGATGACAGCCCCGCCATAGGAGTGGCCGACGAGGAGCACCGGATTTGTCGCCCTGGCGATCACCTGCCTGGTCGCGGCGACGTCGCCCTCGAGCGTAACAGTGGGATTCTGGACGACGAGCACTTCGTAACCGTCGCCGGTGAGCTTGTCGTAGACCGCCTTCCAGCCGGAGGCATCGACAAAGGCGCCGTGCACGAGAACGATCGAGATCGGTTTGCTTGCGCTCGATTGCGCCGAGGAAGGAAGGCTGGCGGCCATGGAGAGGAGCGCTCCCAGGATCAGATGTTTCATTGCGATACCTCTTGAACAGACGAAAAGCCGCCGCCTCTGATCTCGATCCGGGTGGCATTGGACCCGGCCACAAGCACTTTTCCTTTCGACATCCTGCTTCCTCTTCAGTTGAGTATCGACGCTCCACGCCAGGCGGCTCGTCCAGGCGTCATTCTCACTTCGATCCAGCGACTATAATCTGGCGAGGCGACGCAGGCCGGTTAAATCAGGTAAAGCCTCGGCTCGCGGCAGCGCTTGAGCGAAGCTGAAGGGAGGGCTTTGGACGTCCTGCGACGAAATGCTCGCTGCAATCGTGCTTTTTCAAAATCGCCGTGTTCAGCAGGATTGCGGTGCGTGATATTCAGAGGATCTGTCGGATCGGTTGGCAATGATCAATGCGGGCTAGCACGGAGACACTGCAAGAGGCCCGACGTCGAGGTGAACTCACATTCTCGTTCGGCCCATTTCGACTGGTTCCGCGCCGCCAGGTTCTTCTTCTCGATGGCCGCCCCGTCAAAATGGGCGGCCGCGCCTTCGAGCTCCTGCAACTGCTGGTCCAGCGCTCGGGCGAGCTCGTCAGCAAGGATGAGTTGATGGAGGCCGCCTGGCCGGGCACCTTCCTCCACGACAGCAATCTCAAGGTCAACATGTGGAGCTTGAGGCGTTCGCTGGGCGATACGCAGGTTGAGCCGGTCTACATCACGACCGTGGCGCGGCGCGGCTACAAGTTCATTGCGGATGTGCAGGCCAGCGTCGGCGAGATCGAGGATGATCCGGCACCTGTGGCACCGGCCCGTCCCAGGCCGCCCGTGGTGCGAGGCATCGTTGGCCGCGAAGCCGAAATCGCCGCCATTGCCAAGGCTTTGATCGAGACGAGGCACGTCACCCTGGTCGGCGCAGGTGGGGTCGGCAAGACAACGGTCGCCATCGCAGCAGCACAGGTGTTCGCACCACATTGCCGCGACGGTGTCTGCTTCGTCGATCTCGCGACGATTTCCGATCCGATGCTTTTCGGCACCGCGCTGGTCACGGCCCTGGGCATCAGGGGCAATTCGGACAACAACATGACAGCGGTGCTCGATTATCTCAGGGCGCGGCAGATGCTGGTCGTTCTGGACAATTGCGAGCATGTGCTGCCTGCGGCCACCATGTTTGCCGGCCGGTTCGCGACGGACACATCGTTCTCCAGGCTGCTTGCCACCAGCCGCGAGCCGCTCGGCACCGCCAACGAGCATCTCGTGCGCCTTGGTTCGCTTGGCTCGCCCAGACCGGGCTCTGCCCTCACGACTGATCAGGCCGCCAGATTTCCCGGGGTGCAGCTGTTTGTCCAGCGCGCCGTGGAATGGTCGGACTACCAGTTCGTCGATGACGATTGCGACGCCGTCGCCCGGATATGCCACTCGCTCGACGGCCTTCCTCTGGCCATCGAACTGGCGGCCGCCCAGATTGGCAGGTTCAGTCCTCGCCAATTGGTGACGCTGCTCGACCAGAACCTGGGTTTTCGTGCCCCGAGCCTCGACGGCGCAACACCGCGTCACGAGACCCTGATGGCGACGATCGACTGGAGCTTCAGGCTGCTGTCGCAGAGGGACGCCAGGCTATTCGGCGTGTTGTCGGTGTTCAACGACGCGTTCGAGACGGAGGATGCGGTTTTTGTCGCGGAGACGGCGGGCCTCACGCCGGTCGACGTCGTCACCGGCCTCGGCAGCCTCGTTGCCAAATCGCTGCTGAACGCGCAGGCGGGAGGAGGGACCCTTCGCTACCGGCTGCTCGACAGCACACGGCGTTATGCGGCCGAGCGCCGTCTGGCTGATCCTGCTTCGGGCCAGGCCCTGAGCCGTCACGCGCAGCGCGTCCTCGCGCTGTTCGAGTTGTCCGAGGAGGAGTGGAACTGGCGCGAACCGTCCGATTGGACACAGCGCTACCTTGGTCGCATCGCCGATTTGAGGGCGGCTTTGTCATGGGCGTTCGGCGAGGGAGGGGACCCTCTCCTCGGGATCAGGCTGACGGTTGCCGGCATTACCCTGTGGTCGGAGACCTCGATCCTGTCCGAAGCCCAGGCGCGGTTGGAGTCCGCGCTCGCTTTGACCAGGTCCATTGCATGCGACGATCTGCTCAAGGCAAAGCTTGCCTGTGCGCTTGGTTGGAGTCTGTTCTACGCCCGCAAGCTCTCGAACGAAAACGAGCTTGCGTGGCTCGACGCCATCGCCTTTGCAAGGCGCGCCGGCGACATCGAATATCAGCAACGCGCACTGGTGGGGTTTGCTTTTTACCTGCTCCAGATCGGCCAAATCCCGCGTGCGATAACCCATCTTGAAGAAGCAACGGCACTGGCCGATCGGGACCGCGACCTGACGTCGACGTCGGAAGCCGATCGAGCCTGGGCCTGGGCTCACGCCTTCGCCGGCGAATTGAGCAAGAGCCGCCCGGTTCTCGACCGCCTTGCGGCCACCTATTCGCTGGCCGACGGCCGGTCGCGCAAGGATGCGAACGAGGTCTATCGGTTCATCACCGTTCGTTTCAACCTGCCCTTCGTCGCGTGGATGCAAGGACAAGCCGCCTATGCGGCGAAGCTGGCCCACGACGCCGTGGAAGCTGCCGATCGCGGTGGTCATTGGGTGTCGCAGTCCAACGCGCTTGGGCTCGCCGCGCTTCCGGTCTCACTCGAGACCGGGAATTTGGCGGCCCTCGAAAATTACACGGCGCGGCTGCGTCGCAATCTGGAACGGGAGCGTATCTCGCGCTGGATCCCGGTCGAACGCTATTTCTCCGCCTGCCTACGCGATTTGCGCGGCGATCCGCACGCGGTGGAGGACATTCGTGCCGCGATTGAGGAACTGATCGAATGTCGTTTTCTGATGCGAATTGGCAGCTATCTCGCGACCCTCGCCCGCGCCTATCTGCGGCAGGGGCGGATCGAGGAGGCGCATAAGGCCATCGCAGGAGCCATCCACCGTCAGGAAAGTCAGGGAGAGCGTTGGTGCCGTTCGGAACTGCAACGGGTCGAGGCATCCGTCCTCCTTCACGCCGGTGAGCCGCTGCTGGCCGAAAGCCGACTGGAGCAGGCACTCGTCGAAGCGCGCGCGATAGGGGCAAAGACCTTCGCGCTGCGCATAGCCACCGATCTCGCCGCGCACTGGATCGCCGCCGGGCGCAGACCCAAGGCCGTCCGATTGCTCACTCCGGTCTATCAAGAGTTCACTGAGGGCTTCGAAACTCAGGATCTGCTCGCTGCCTCGCACCTGTTGGAGCGTGCGCGAGCGTCCCGGTAGGGCAATTCGATCGTGCACTGGCCCTGTGAAGGACACGCCCTTGGGCTGGTCTGTCCCAAGCGCTGGGGACAGACGGCGGCGCACGAATACGATAGCCTTGGCATCGAGGAAACCAGAACCCAGGGAAACCCTCTTGAGCACCGCGCCGCGCATCGACATCGACCCGGCCGCATTCTGGGCCGACCCCTATCCGATGCTCGCGAAGATGCGGAAAGAAGCGCCGATCGCCTTCGTGCCGCAGCTCGGCTCGACGCTGCTGACCAGCCGCGACGACATCTCGATCTCGGAGAAGCAGATCGACGTGTTCTCCTCGCACCAGCCCGCGGGCCTGATGAACCGGCTGATGGGCCACAACATGATGCGCAAGGACGGCGAGGCGCATCAGGTCGAGCGGCGCGCGATGTTTCCGACGGTGTCGCCGAAGACGGTGAAGGCGCATTGGACCGCGCAGTTCCAGGCCCACGCCGATCGCATCATCAACGAGATCGAGCCCGGCCGGATCGATTTCATGCGCGACTTCGCGCTGCCGTTCTCCGGCGAATGCCTGAAGTCGATCACCGGCCTCACCAATATCGGCTTTGAGGACATGGACGCGTGGTCGCAAGGCATGATCGAGGGCATCGCCAATTACAGCGGCGATCCCGCGGTCGAGGCGCGCTGCCATGCGGCGACGTCGGGCATCGATGCCGCGATCGACGACATCCTGCCGGTGATGCGCAAGCATCCGGACCAGAGCATTTTGGGCGTGCTCCTCGCGTCCGGCATGGCCATGGAGAGCGTGCGCGCGAATGTAAAACTTGCGATATCGGGCGGCCAGAACGAGCCGCGCAAGGCGATCGCCGGCACGGTTTGGGCGCTGCTGACCCATCACGACCAGCTCGATCTCGTGCGCAGGGGCGAGGTGACCTGGCTGCAGGCGTTCGAGGAATACGCCCGTTGGATCTCGCCGATCGGCATGTCGCCGCGGCGGATCGCAAAGGCGTGGAGCATCCGGGATGTCTCGTTCGAGACGGACGAGCGCGTGTTCCTGATGTTCGGCTCCGCCAATCGCGACGAGAAGCATTTTGAGCGCGCCGATGCGTTCGACGTCCGGCGTGACACCACCAAGAGCGTCGCCTTCGGCGCCGGCCCGCATTTCTGCGCCGGCGCCTTCGCCTCGCGCGCGATGATTGCCGACGTCGCCCTGCCGACCGTGTTCGCGCGCGCCAAGCAGCTCGAGATCGCTGATGGCGAGCCGGTGCGGATCGGCGGCTGGGCGTTCAGGGGCTTGCAGAATCTGCCGGTGAAATGGCTGCATTAGTTACAAGGCGCGCCCTCGCCATAAAGGCGGTGTCGTCGCCCGGCTCGACCGGGCGATCCAGTACGCCGCGGCAGTCGTGTGAAGCATTGGCGTCTCTGGAATACTGGATTCCCCGCCTTCGCGGGGAATGACAGCAGAGGGTGTGGGAGGCGTTTTGGCCGACCGCCCCAGCCCGCCATGATGCCATCATGCTCCTGTTTTGCCCGACGGGTCAAACCAACTTCGGATAATACGTAAGTCGTTGATTTCGCACGTCCTGTCTACTGTGCATGGGGTTGTTTTTCACATTTCCTGTTCCGGCGCTGACGGCGCCAGGCCAAGTCCCTGCGGCTCTCACATTCGCGTGCAGAAAAATTCCATCCTCATTCGCTCCGCCGCTTGAAAGATTAATCATGCGCGTTGCCGCGCGCGCAGTGCTTGCATCGCTATTTTTCCGGCCGTCTCGACACCTCCGATAACCCGCACCATCATTGTTCGAAACGTGAATGATGACGGCCGCGCGCGGTCGGGAGTGTGGAATGCAACGTCGCGACTTCTTGAAACTGTCCGTTGGAACAGCGGCCGCCGCCGCATTCGCTTCGCGCGCCAACGCGCAAGGCGCGGTGAAGGACATTCGTATCGGCTACCAGAAGAACGGCGTGCTGGTCATCACGCGCCAGCAGGCCGCGCTGGAAAAGCATTTCACAGCCTTAGGCATCGGGGTGAAATGGATCGAGTTCTCCTCGGGGCCGCCGATGATGGAGGCGATGAATGTCGGCAGCGTCGATTACGGAGCGGTCGGAGATTCTCCGCCGGTGTTCGCCCAGGCCGCAGGCGCCGCGATCGTCTACGCCGCCGGCCAGCCCATCACCAACGGCCAGGGCATCCTGGTGCCGAAGGATTCTCTGATCCGCGTGATTGCCGAACTGAAGGGCAAGCGCATCGGCTTCACCAAGGGCTCCAGCGCGCACAACATCGTGGTGCAGACGCTGGAAAAGGCCGGCCTCACCTATGCCGACATCATTCCGGTCTATCTGACCCCGCCGGACGCCGGCCCTGCGTTTGCCAACGGCAGCATCGAGGCCTGGGCGATCTGGGATCCTTACTTCGCGATCGGCGAGACCAGGCAGAGCGGCCGCATCCTGATCAATGCGCGCGAGGTCACCAAGACCAACTCCTTCTACATCGCCAACCGCGACTTCGCGAAGAACCACGGCGCGATCTTGCAGCAGATCGTCGACGTCACGACCGCAACGGCCAAATGGGCCGAGCAGAATCGCGACGAGGTCGCAAAATCGCTCGCCGCCGTCACGGGCATTCCGCTCGACATCCAGACCGTTGCCGCCAACCGCGCAAACTTCGAGGTCGGTCCCGTCACCGACGACATCGTCGCGACCCAGCAGGGCGTCGCCGACCGCTTCACCAGGCTCGGCCTGATCCCGAAGCCGATCGTCATCCGCGACATCGTCTGGCGCAACCCGGCAGCCTGACCGTGCCGACCGATCTTCCCATCCAAAAGGGTTTGAACATGAGGCGTATCATCCAGCGTCTGATCGCGGCCATCATGCTGTCGATCGGCATCGTCGCCGCGGCCGTCGGCACCTCCTACGGTCAGGACAAGGTGGTCCGCATCGGCTACCAGAAATACGGCAAGCTGGTGCTGCTCAAGAGTAAGGGCGCGCTGGAGCCGAAGCTCGCCGCCGACGGCTACAAGGTGGTGTGGACCGAATTTCCGTCCGGCCCGCCGCTGCTGGAAGCGCTCAATGTCGGCGCGATCGATTTCGGCAACACCGGCGAAGCCCCGCCGATCTTCGCGCAGGCCGCCGGCGCGCCGATCCAGTACGTCGCCTATGAGCCGCCCGCGCCGAAGGGCGAGGCGATCCTGGTGCCGAAGGACAGCCCGCTGAAGTCGGTTGCCGATCTCAAGGGCAAGAAGGTCGCGCTGAACAAGGGCTCCAACGTCCACTATCTCCTGGTCAAGGCGCTGGAGAAGGCTGGTGTGAAGTATTCCGAGATCGAGCCCGTGTTCCTCGCACCCGCCGATGCGCGCGCTGCCTTCGAGCGCGGCGCGGTCGATGCCTGGATGATCTGGGATCCGTTCCAGGCGGCGGCGGAAGCCGCAACCGGTGCGCGGACGCTCACTGACGGCACCGGCATCGTCGCCAACTACCAGTTCTATTTCTCCTCGAAGAAATTTCTCGCCGCCAACCCTGAGATCGTCGACGTCGTGCTCGCCGAGCTCCGCGCGGTCGACGATTGGGCCAAGGGCGACATCCATGCGGTGGCCGAGCAGCTGGCGCCGGCGATCGGCCTGTCGGTGCCGGTGGTCGAGGTGGCCTTGAAGCGGCAGTCCTACGGCATCAAGCCGATCACGGATGCCGTCATCGCCGATCAGCAGCAGGTCGCCGATGCGTTCTTCGCCCTCAACCTGATTCCCAAATCCATCAGGATTTCCGACGTCGCGCGGAAACCAGGATCGTGAGTACAGCCATGAGCACGCCATCCAACGCCAACATTCTCTGGTTCCTGCCGACCCACGGCGACGGCCGCTATCTCGGCACCGGCATTGGCGGCCGCGAGGTCAATTTCAACTATCTGCGCCAGATCGCGCAGGCCGCCGATCAGCTCGGCTATTTCGGCGTGCTGCTGCCGACCGGGCGGTCCTGCGAGGATTCCTGGATCGTTGCGTCCAGCGTCGCGCCGTTCACCGAGCGGCTGCGCTATCTCGTCGCCGCCCGCCCTGGGCTGCAATCGCCGAGCGTGGCGGCGCGCATGACGGCGACGCTCGACCGCATCAGCAATGGCCGGTTGCTCGTCAACGTCGTCACCGGCGGCGATCCCGTCGAGAACAAGGGCGACGGCATCTTCCTCGGCCATGACGAGCGCTACGAGGTTACCCGCGAGTTCCTCAGCGTCTATAGCGAGCTGCTCGCTGGCAGGACGGTCAATGTCGAGGGCAAGCACATCCATGTCGAAGGCAGCAAGCTGCTGTTTCCGCCGGTGCAGTCGCCGCGGCCGCCGCTGTATTTCGGCGGCTCCTCGGATGCCGGCATCGACGTCGCCGTCGACACCGTCGACAAATATCTCACCTGGGGCGAGCCGCCGGCGCTGGTCGCCGAGAAGATCGCGAAGGTGAGGGAGGTCGCTGCGGCGCGTGGCCGAAAGCTCTCCTTCGGCATCCGGCTTCATGTGATTGTCCGCGAAACCAACGAAGAGGCCTGGCGTGCGGCCAACGAGCTGATCAGGCATGTCAGCGACGACACCATCGCGACCGCGCAGAAGAACTTTGCCCGCATGGACTCCGTCGGCCAGCAGCGCATGGCGCAGCTCCATGGCGGCAAGCGCGACAAGCTCGAGATCGCGCCGAACCTCTGGGCCGGTGTCGGCCTCGTGCGCGGCGGCGCCGGCACGGCGCTGGTCGGCGACGCCCAGACGGTCGTGGAGCGCATCAAGGAGTATCAGGACATCGGCATCGATACCTTCATCATGTCGGGCTACCCGCATCTGGAGGAAGCCTATCGCTTCGCCGAGCTGGTGTTCCCGCTGCTCTCGCTGGAGCAGCCCTCCAACGTGACCAGGCTCCACTTCAACGGCGGCCCCTTCGGCGAAACGGTCGGCAGCGATTACCGCCCGCAGCATAAGGTGTCGCAGTCATGAGCCTGATCGACAGCGTTTCGCTCCCGCGCAGCCTTCGCCTGCCGCGGGTCGACGGCCTCGTCCAGTGGATCGTGCCGCTCGCCATCATCGCGATCTGGCAGGTCGCGAGCGTCACCGGCTTCGTGCCGATCCGCGTGCTGCCGGCGCCGAGCGACGTCGTGCTCGCGGGCTGGAAGCTGCTGCTGTCCGGCGAGCTCGTTCGCAACATCTGGGTGTCGTTCTGGCGCGCCTCGATCGGCTTCCTGATCGGCGGCAGCATCGGCTTTGCTTTCGGTCTCGCCAACGGCCTGTCGCAGCTCTCGGCAAAACTCACCGACACCACGCTCCAGATGGTGCGCAACGTGCCGCACCTGGCGCTGATCCCGCTGGTCATCCTGTGGTTCGGCATCGACGAGAGCGCAAAGCTGTTCCTGGTGGCGCTGGGCGTGTTCTTCCCGATCTACCTCAACACGCTGCACGGCATCCGCACCGTCGATCCGCAGCTGATCGAGATGGGCCGCATCTACGGCATGACCGACAGCGAATTGTTCCGCCGCGTGATCTTCCCGGGCGCGTTGCCCTCGATCTTCGTCGGCATCCGCTTCGCGCTCGGCATCATGTGGCTGACGCTGATCGTCGCCGAGACCATCGCGGCGTCCTCGGGCCTCGGCTACATGGCGATGCAGGCGCGCGAGTTCATGCTGATCGACGTCGTCGTGCTCTCGATCCTGATCTACGCTCTGCTCGGCAAGCTCGCCGACAGCGCCTCCCGCGTGCTGGAGCGCCTGACGCTTTCCTGGCACCCCGCCTTCCAGAAACGTTGAGCAGAAAGACTGGGCATCACATGCAGACAGCGCTTCGTACCTCCCTTCCGGACACCGAGCTCACCGGCCGCGCCAATTTCGTACCATCGGCCCGCGTGGTGCGCGACGAGCGCCCGGCGCAGACCAGCGGCCTGCCGCTCAGCATCCGGGGCTTGCGAAAATCCTTCGGTGACAACGAGGTGCTGCGCGGCATCGACCTGCACATTCCCGCCGGGCAGTTCGTCGCCATCGTGGGAAAAAGCGGTTGCGGCAAGAGCACGCTGTTGCGGCTGATCGCGGGCCTCGACAAGATCGACGCCGGCAGCATCAGCTTCGGCCAGGATATCCAGCCCGAGGACATCCGCGTGATGTTCCAGGAGCCGCGGCTGCTGCCCTGGGCGCGCGTGCTGGCCAATGTCGAGGTCGGTCTCGGCCGCGATCGCGCCTCGACCGATGCGCATGCGCGGGCCGAGAAGGCCTTGACCGAGGTCGGCCTCGCCGACAAGCGCGACCAGTGGCCCTCGGTGCTGTCGGGCGGCCAGAAGCAGCGCGTCGCGCTCGGCCGCGCGCTGGTCTCCCGGCCGCGCGTGCTCGCCTTCGACGAGCCGCTCGGTGCGCTGGACGCGCTGACCCGCATCTCGATGCAACGGCTCCTGGAGCGGGTCTGGCGCGACCAGGGCTTTACCGCGATCCTGGTAACCCACGACGTCTCCGAGGCGGTCGCGCTGGCGGATCGGGTGCTGGTGATCGAGGAGGGCCGCATCGCCCACGACGTCACGGTCAACGCGGCCCGGCCGCGCGAACGGGGCTCGGCCGAGCTTGCCGGCCTTGAAGGCTCGATCCTGAGCCATCTTTTGTCGGCGGATGATCGTACCTAAATACAAGGGAACCCCGTTCGGGGACCATGCCATGAATGTAGTGCCCCGCGATCTCATGACCGAAACTGCCGTCTCGCCCGCCGATTTCCGCGGCGCCATGCGCCACCTCACCGGCGGCGTCAGCGTCATCACCGCCGGGCGGGGCAGGGACATCACTGGCATGACGGTCACTTCGGTGGCCTCGCTGTCGGTCGAACCGCCGACGCTGCTGGTCAGCATCAACCGCGATGCCTCGTCCTTCCCGCTGATCCGCCGCTACGGTGCCTTCGGCGTCAACATCCTGGCGGCCGATCAGCTCGATGTCGCCGAGCGCTTTGCCGGCAAGGGCGGCCTGAAGGGCGCCGATCGCTTTGCCGGCAGCCAGTGGGTGACATCAGTCTCGGGCGTTCCGCTGCTGGTCGGCGCGTTGTCCGCGGTCGATTGCGAGGTCGAGGAAATCGTCGAGCGCCATTCGCACGGCATCGTCATCGGCCGTGTCAGGACCGTCAGGAATTCGACCCGCAACGCGGCGCTCGCCTATTGGCACGGCCAGTATGTGGCGGTCGACCAGGACGAAGATGCGGCCAGGCTCGCGGAAGTCAGCGTTCCCACGCACAGCCGGCGCGGCGTTTGATCGCCGCCCCACACAGGCCGCTCAGGCTGGCCTTTTCCCCGTCATCGCTCTAGAAGCGCTGCCTGAGCCTCCCGTCGGGACGGCAGTGGAGCGGAACGATGAAGCGCGTCGCGACCCTCGCCTTCTACGCCATCGGCGCGCTCGCGATCGCCTATCTCGCGCTCTATGCCTACGCGATGTTCTCAGGCCAGCCGATCGTGCCGGGCGATCCCATCCACATCTTCCGCAAGCCGGATGCGCCGAGCTATTCGTAGGATTTGGCGGAATGCGTAGGGTGGGTTAGCCGAAGGCATAACCCACCATTTCTGTCACTGCGGAAATAGAAGAGGTGGGTTACGCCAAGCGATTTGCGCTTCGCGCGGGTGCAAGCCGTCCTTATTCACCCCAAAGACACGCCGGCCTTGGCCCGGCTGATCCCGAGCGTCAGGATCCGGTGCAGCAGATCCCCGTACTTCAGCCCGTCGTGCAGAGCCGCCGTCGCGAACTCCTGGCTCTTCGCGATCTCGGGGTTGGGGTTGGCTTCGATGAAATACGGCGTACCGTCAGCGGCGAGGCGAAAATCGATGCGCGCGTAGCCGTCGAGGCCGAGCGCCCGATAGATGCGCTTGGCGGCACGCTGGATGCGCGCGGTGACTTCCGGCGCGAGATCTTTCGCCGGTCCGTCGACGATGCCGACCTTCTCCTGGTAGTCGGTGTCGTGCTTGGCCTTTTCAGTCGCGATGTGCCGTGACCTGCGTCCGCCCATGCTGCCGAATTTCAATTCCCAGACCGGCAGCACGCGCAGTCGATTGTTGCCGAGCACGCCGACATAGAGCTCGCGTCCCTCGATGAACTGCTCGGCGATGGCGGCGGTTTCGCTGCGATCGTGGATGAAGGCGACGCGCTCCGCGAGCTTTTCGTCGGTATCGACGATGGAGGCCTGAGAAATACCGGCAGATCCATCCATGTTGAGGGCCTTGACGATCAGCGGCAGCGCGAGATGCTTCGGCCGCTTGACCTTGCGTCGCATCGGGAAGACGGCGAAGGCCGGCACCGCGATGCGGCGGTGGTGCACCAGCGTCTTGGACAGATCCTTGCCGCGCGCGAGGATCAGGCCGCGCGGGTTACATCCGGTGTAGGGGACCTTCATCAGTTCGAGATAGCTGGCGATGTGCTGGTCGTAGGCGACGTTGTTGTGGAATTCCTCCAGCAGCGTGAAAACCACGTGCGGCTTGAATTGCTCGATCGCTTCGCGGACCGGTCTGATCTCTTCCTGCGCGCCGAGTACGCGAACCTCATGTTTGCCCGCGCGCAGGGTGCTGACGACGTCGTATTCCGTCTTCCAGTTGTTGATTTCCTGCGGCGTGTATCCGTCGCTCGAATCCGGCGGCAGGAAGTCCGGATGCATCAGCACCAGAATGCGTTGACGTCTCATAGCGCGATCCATTTGCGCCGGGACGGGCCGAACAACGCGTGCATCGTCTTGGCGGTCACGAGGACGGTGAAATCGAGAACGAGCTTCTGTTCGGGGCCGACCGCGCGCAGATCGAGCTCGCGGCAACGGGAGATCATGTCGTCGAGCACGGCATCGAGCGTGAGCTGGTTCTCGCCCGTCCACCGCGCGACGAGTCGCCTGATCTGGGCTCGGTGCCGCCTGATCAGGCTCGAAGCGGGTTTGGAACGAAGATGTCGTGGATCGGCGGAGAAAAGCCGGGAGAGGTCGCGGTCGTAGGTCTTGGGCGGCGTGAAGGCGTAGAAGGCCTGCTTCTTTTTGTAATGGTCTTCGAGCGTCTGGCTGAGCTTGCTCAGTGGATCGACGCGCTCGCGCGTCGTAATCAGCGGTCGTTTTCCCGCGATCTCGCCCATCAGCTCGTCGACATATTCGAGCTTCTTCAGCGCCGGCCAGCCGGCATAGCGCGTCCGCCAGTTCGAGCGCGGCCGCAGCCACACCGCAAACGTCTCAGCGAAGTCTTCGTCGGGGTGGCTCTGTGCGTACCAGAGCCGGAGATGCTGGACGTAGCGCCGGCTCGCGGGGTTGGGCCGGTAGTAGCGCGGATAGTGCTTTGACGACGGGCCGAACAGCTGCTGCCAGCGCCGGCGGCGCTGCAATTGGTAGCCGTGCTGCAGCGCATGGCCGGCTTCGTGACGGAGAATGGCCATGCACTCACGCCAGGTTCCTCCCTCGACGTCGAACATCATCTTCTTCTCGAGCTTCATCAGGCGGGGATGGGCGAGATAGAAGGGAAGCGCGATGCCGGGCACGTCTCCCGGACTGAACCATTCGCTCGAGATCCACGTGTGCGGCCGCAGCCGGATGCCCCGCTCTTCGAGCTCTTCGTGGAGTGTGGCAACGCAGTCTTCGAGCCAGGTGCCTTCGACCGTAACCTTCAGGCTACTCAGGCGCTGCTGGAGCAGTTCCTCGTCCGACAGCTTTTCCCAAGCGAATTTCCCGCGCGGCATCAGGCATCCAGGAGGTGACTCGATATCTGGATGATGTCATGCGTCGCCGCCGGCAACAACCCGTGCCAGCCGGGACGTGTTGCGGTGCGTCAGAGTGCAGGGCCGTAGGCCGCAAGCGCGTCCATTGTCCGCGATCCAAAAAGAAAAGGTGGGCACGGCGCAGTGCGCCTTGCCCACCCTACGAGACCTTCCGGATCGGAAAGATCAGTCGAACAGGCTCGACACCGACTCTTCCGCAGCCGTGCGCGCGATCGCGTCGGAGATCAGGCTGGCGATCGGCAGCGTGCGGATGTTCGGCGCCTTGGTCACCGCCTCCGTCGGCAGGATCGAGTCGGTGATCACGAGCTCCTTCAGCCTGGAGTTCGTGATGCGGGCCGCCGCGCCGCCGGAGAGCACGCCGTGGGTGATGTAGGCGTAGACCTCCTTGGCGCCCTTGGCGATCAGCGCGTCGGCCGCGTTCACCAGCGTGCCGCCGGAATCGACGATGTCGTCGACCAGGATGCAGCTGTAGCCGGCGACGTCGCCGATCACGTTCATGACCTCGGATTCACCGGCACGTTCGCGGCGCTTGTCGACGATCGCGAGCGGGGTGTTGATGCGCTTGGCGAGGCCGCGGGCGCGGGCGACGCCGCCGACGTCGGGCGAGACCACCATCACCTTGCCGAGGTCGAAACGTTCGCGGATGTCGCGCACCATCACGGGGGCAGCGAACAAATTGTCGGTCGGGATATCGAAGAAGCCCTGGATCTGGCCGGCATGCAGGTCGAGCGTCATCACGCGGTCGACGCCGGCATGGGTGATCAGATTGGCGACGAGCTTGGCCGAGATCGGTGTGCGCGAGCCGGAGCGGCGGTCCTGCCTGGCATAGCCGAAATAGGGGATCACCGCGGTGATGCGGCGCGCCGAGGAGCGGCGCAGCGCGTCGGTGATGATCAAGAGCTCCATCAGATTGTCGTTCGCCGGAAACGAGGTCGACTGGATGATGAAGGCATCCGAGCCGCGGATGTTCTCCTGGACCTCGACGAAGATCTCCATGTCGGCGAAGCGCCGGACCACCGCTTTGGTCAGCGGCATGTCGAGGCCCTGCGCGATGGCCTGCGCGAGGGCCGGATTGGAGTTGCCGGCGACAAGCTTGATGGAGCCGTTCTTGGCCGACATGGACGCTTCCTCCCGCGCTTTGCTGGATACGACGTTCAACATCAGAAAATACCCACTGACAGCACGGTTACGACGGGCGAGGAAATATCAGGCCGGGGGCCGTAATGGCAACCCGGGATGCTACGTTTTCCCTCTGAAAATCCTGAGTCGGGCCAACGGCTTGGCCGTAAGTTGAGGCCGTGGTTTAGCGGGGGTTATCGCTCGGCATAGCCGAGCGCCGTGGCCGGCATCGCAGGCGCCGGAGCCTCCGGGATCACGCTCGCTACGGCCGGTCCGCGCAGCCCGGGAACAGAGCCCGGGGCATCCGGCGCGCCGCTGATCATGTTGGAAAGTCCGCTGAATCCGGCCTGGGCGATCTTGCGCAGCACGAGGTCGTCGGCGGCCTGCCAAGGATCTCGGGCAGCATCGCGGCCACCCTTGGCCGCGGTCGGTTCCTCGCCGGAGAGGCGCAGCGCCCGCTGCTGGTTGGCGTCGTAGACGTCCCAGACCCAGGCGATCACGGTCTTGCCGCGGACCACCTGGGCGGAGAGGTAGCTGCGCACGCGGTAGGCGGCCGAGCCTTCGCGGGAGACCACGGACAGGCTGCGCAGCTTGGATTCGCTGTCGAGCACGCCAACCATGCGGTCGAACACCTGCGGCGGCGGCCCGTCGATCGATTCGAAGGCCACGGTCGCCCCGGAGCCGCCGCTCGGCGCCATCGCATAGGAATTGCCGGGCGCGTTGCCGCCGGCACAGCCGGCCAGCATGGTCGCCGCTGCCAGCAGCATGACCGCCAGCACGCGCGAACCCGCGCGGCGCAAGATGAATGACGCGTCCCTCATTATGGAGGGCAGCGATATCGTTAAAATCGATTAAGGTCTAGGGCGGGGGCGACACAGATCCGGGGGCATTACGGGCGTCGATTTTGTGTATCGCCCCGGAATGAAACGACGTTGCCTGTGTGTTCACCCCTCCAGCGCGATCGCGTGAACGTGGCGGCCGTAATCCGGCTCCTTGCGGTGCACCGAGCGGCGATAGCTGAAGAAGCGCTCGTCGGCGTAGGTGTCGAGCCCGAGATCGTCGATCATCAGGATGCCGGCGGCCTCCAGCCGCTGGCGGATGAAGCCGGCGAGGTCGAACATCGCATGGCCGTCGCGTAACGACGGGATGAAGAACATGGCGTTGTCCGCGTCCGCTTCGATGAAGCGCGCCACGAACTCGTTGCCGACCTCGTAGCTGTCCTGGCGGATCAGGGGGCCGATCGCCGCGATGATGCCGCTGCGGGCGGCGCCGAGTTTCTCCATCGCCAGAATCGTCGATTCCAGCACGCCCGTCAGCGCACCTTTCCAGCCGGCATGCGCGCCGCCGATCACGCGCGCGTTGGGATCGACGAACAGCACCGGTCCGCAATCGGCAGTGGAGACGCCGAGCGCGATGCCCGGTGTGTTCGTCACCAGCGCGTCCCCCTTCGGCCGCGGCCCGCTCGGCCACGGGGCTTCTGCAACGAGCACATCGGGCGAATGGATCTGGTGCAGGCTGACGAAGCGTTCCGGCGCGACGCCGACATGCTCGGCCATGCGCCGGCGGTTCTCCGCGACCAGGGTCTGATCGTCGTTGGAGCCGAGCCCGCCGTTCAGTGCGGAATAGATGCCGCTGGAGACGCCACCCTCGCGGGTGAAGAAGGCGTGGCGCAGACCAGGCACGGCCGACAGCAGCGACGAAGCAAGCGTCATGAACCGTCTCCGGCCTGTTCGAGATCGCTGAGGCCGGCGAGGCCCGTCAGCCGCGGCTCGGAGATGCCGAGCACCTTGAACATCGAGCCCATGCCGCTGCGCCCGGTATCGGTGAGCCGCTTGAGCGCGACCGAAATGTCGGTGGCGACCTCAGGCGTCGCCTTCTGCATCAGGGCGGCGGCACGGGTGTCGATGCCGACGCGTTTGAGGAAATCGCCCTGCGTCACCGGACCGTGCACGCGGGCGCCGACATCCTCCGCGGCCCGCGCGAGCGCCTGGAAGTCGACATGGGCGGTGACGTCGGCCTGGCCCGGCGCCTTCAGGGGATCGGTGAAGGTGTGGCGCGCGATCGCCTGGAAGGTGTCGCCGGCGTCGCTGCGCAGATGGCCGTAGTCGATGATCAGCGCCGCGCCGTCCTGGTCGCGGACGCGCGTCGCAAGCTTCATGATCTCGCCGTCCGGCCGCCATTCGAACACGGCGCCGACGGGCGCCGCGCGCACCAGAGGCGGCAGCAGCACGTCGAAGCGCGGCGTCGGCTCGGCGGCCGCGCCGAATTGAAGCTTGCCGTTGGGATCGATCTCGATCACGCGCTCGTGCCAGCCGTTCTCGCGCTTCACCATCTGATGGACCGGCAGCACGTCGAAATATTCGTTGGCGAGGATGACGCTCGGGCCTTCCGGGACCTCGTCGACGCTGTCGTGCCAGGCGATGTTGCGCACGCCCGCCAGCGTCGCACTCTGCCGCTCGCGCAGGACCGGATTGACCTCGACCAAGTGGATCTGAAGCGCCTGGTAGAGCGGCGGCAGCACGCGGAGCGCGCGGAGCGCATCCGCCATCATGGAGCCGCGGCCGGGGCCGAGTTCGATCAGTCGCAAGAATTGCGGTGAGCCCATCTGCTTCCACACCGAGGCGGTCCACAGGCCCAGCAGCTCGCCGAACATCTGGCTGACCTCGGGGGCGGTGGTGAAGTCGCCTTCTCGTCCCAATGGATCGCGCGAGACGTAATAACCATGGCGCGGGTGCATCAGGCACAGTTCCATGTACCGCCAGACCGGCATGGGCCCTGAGGATTTGATCAGCGCCTTGATCTCGTTGAGTAACGGCTGTTCGGTCACGGCCTATCTTCTCGAAAGGAATTAACGAATAGCCCCTGCGGGCTTCGGCGCACCGCGCCGCACTGCCAATACAATAAGTATGAGGCCGACAATAAGCATCGGGATCGACAACCACATGCCCATGGTTAATCCGCCCCAGAGGAAGCCGAGCTGGACGTCCGGCTCGCGGAAATGCTCGCCGATGATCCGGCTCAAACCATAGATCAGAATGAAGGCGCCGAGGATCATGCCCGGCCGCTTCAGGGCGCCGAAGCGGATCATGATGGCGAGCACCGTGAACAGCAAAATGCCCTCCATGCCGGCCTCATAGAGCTGGCTCGGATGGCGCGGCAGCTGGGTGGGATCGTTGGGAAAGATCATCGCCCAGGGCAGCTCCGGGTCGGTGGCGCGACCCCACAATTCGCCATTGATGAAATTGGCGATGCGCCCGAGCAGCAGCCCGACCGGGGCGACGGCGGTCGTAATGTCGCCGAGCGACAGGATCGAGATCTTGTTGCGATAGGCAAACCACATCACCGCGACGACGCAGCCGAGGAAGCCGCCATGGAAGGACATGCCGCCCTCCCACAATCTGAAGATCGCGGCGGGGTGATCGATGAAGAACGGCAGATTGTAGAACAGCACGTAACCGGTGCGGCCGCCGAGGATGATGCCGAGCGTGACCCACAGGATGAAGTCGTCGATCTGCACCAGCGACATCGGCGCGGGGCCGCCCCACAGCCGCTCCTTCTTCAGCAGCGAGCGTGCATAGAGCCAGCCGAACACGATACCGCTGATATAGGCCAGCGCGTACCAGCGAATGGCGAACGGCCCGATCTCGATCGCGATCGGCTTGAAGGCGGGAAAGTCGATCAGAAGAAGCTGCATCGCGCCTTGGTTTCAGAACTGGAGGTCAGTGTGTGATCAGGACGGAGGTGCACTCCCTCCCGCTTGCGGGGGAGGGCAGGGGAGAGGGTGTCTCGCCAACGAAGACTCCCTCAGAGGAAAGAACCCTCACCCGGCACTGCGTGCCGACCTCTCCCGCAAGCGGGAGAGGTGCACCGAGTTCGCGGATGGGCCAATCCATACTGCTGCTCACACGAGATTGCGGCGATAGAGCGCCAGGAGCCGCTCCCAGTGCCGCTCGGCGGCGTCGCGGTCGTAGACCGGACGCTTGGGGAAGGCGAAGCCGTGATGTGTGCCGGGATAGATCTCGACCTCGGCTTTCGCGCCGCTCATGCCCTGCTTGACCTTCTCGATGATCTCGGTCGGCGCATAGATGTCGGTCTCGGCGCACGCGAAATAGAGTTCGGCCTTGGCCTTGCTTGCGGCCAGATGCGGGCTGTCGTCCTGATCGGTCGCGAGCTGGGTGCCGTAGATCGAGGCGGCGGCCTTGACGCGGTCGGGGAAATGCGTGGCGGCGTTGACGGCGTAGCGGCCGCTCATGCAATAGCCGACGGTGCCGACGATTTTCGTGTTCGCGGCCGCCTGGCCCTCGGCATAGGTCAGCAGCGCCCTGGTGTCGTCCATGATCATGGGAATGGTGAGCGATGCCATCAGCGCAAACATGCGCTTGCGCTCCGGTGCGTTCGGATCGGCCGGCAGCGGGCCGAGCTCCATCACGCCGGAGCGGTAATAGAGGTTCGGCAGCATCACGTAATAGCCCGAGGTCGCCAGCCGCCGCGCCATGTCGCGCAGCTCTTCGCGGATCGCCGGCGCGTCCATGTAGAACAGGATGACCGGAAACGGCCCGCCGCGTTCGGGATGGGTGATGAAGGTTGCGGTATGGCCGTCCCTGGTCGGGATCGCGATCTGCTGGTCGATCATCTCGTGCGCCTTGTGATTCTTCTTATGCAGGGACGTTGAATACGATTGCAAGGAAACCGGGGCATGACAAGGATACCGCCGATCGGCCCTTGAACCGTTCCGCCTGGATTGCCATTGTCTTTTCGAGCGTTCGCGCAAAGTTTATCGGCAGCCGCCAGGAGACCGACATGACCCAGACCAACAACCGGTTTTTCGACGAGATCGGCCGCCTGATGAACGATGCCGCCGGTGCCGCGCAGGGCGTCAAGCGCGAGTTCGACACGGTGATGCGCACCCAGGCCGAAAAATTCCTGCGCGACATGGATCTGGTCAAGCGCGAGGAGTTCGAGGCGGTCAAGGACATGGCTCGCCTGGCGCGTGAAGAGAACGAGGCCTTGAAGGCGCGGATTACGGCGCTGGAGGCCAAGCTCGGCGGGTAACGTCCTTCCCCTCTCCCCTGGAGGAGGAGGGTCGGCGCGCAGCGCCGGGTAGGGTGATCTCTCCACTCGGGCACCGCCTCATTGGATGGACTGTCACTCCACCCCGCTGCGCATTCCGCTTCGCTGCATGCGCATCGACCCTCCCCCTCCAGGGGAGGGTAGGAACCCGGGATGCCAGCCCATTCTCCTTGTCATTTCCGCGTCTTCCGGGTAAAAGCCCGCCACGTCCGCGGCCCCCGCACCCCTGGAGGCTTGCTGCGGCGTACACCATGGGCCGCCTTGCGGCCCATTAACTTTTGCAAAAACAAGGACTTAACGACATGGCGACGACCGTCAAGGAATTGAAGGCGACCGCACGTCCGCAGAGCGGCAAGGGGGCCGCCCGGGCTGAGCGTCGCGCCGGCAGAGTGCCCGGAGTGATCTATGGCAACAACCAGCCCCCCCTCACGATCTCGATTGAAGATCGTGAACTGCGCCAGCGCATCCTCGCCGGCCGGTTCCTGACCACGCTGGTGGACATCGATCTCGAGGGCAAGAAGCATCGCGTGATTCCGCGCGACTATCACCTCGATCCGGTCAAGGATTTTCCGATCCATGTCGATTTCATGCGGCTCGGCGAAGGCGCCACCATCCGCATCAGCGTTCCCCTGCATGTCGTCAAGGCTGAAGGGTCGCCCGGCGTGAAGCGCGGCGGCACCGTCAACATCGTCGCCCACGCGATCGAGCTCGAATGCGGTGTCGAGAGCATCCCGCAATACATCGAGGCCGACGTCGGCTCGCTCGAAATCGGTCACTCGCTGCATCTGTCGGACGTCAAGCTGCCGGCCGGCGTGAAGGCGCTGACCCGCGAGGACGCGACCCTCGTCACCATCGTGCCGCCGTCCGGCTACGCTGAAGAGCAGAAGGCCGCGGCTGCGGCTGCAGTTCCGGGCGCTGCTGCGGCAGCTCCGGCGGCTGGCGCGGCGGCTCCGGCTGCGGGTGCTGCTCCGGCAGCGGCTGCCAAGGCTCCCGCCGGCGGCGACAAGAAGAAGTAATCTCTCAAAGAGCTGGCGCGCGGTCTCTGATCGCGCGCCGAGCGAGGGGCGCGCCGCGTCATGCGACTCTTTGTTGGGCTCGGCAATCCCGGCGCGAAATACGCACGCAATCGGCACAATATCGGCTTCATGGCCGTCGACGAGATCGCGCGGCGTCATGGTTTCGCGCCATGGCGCCGCCGTTTTCAGGGCGAGACCTCGGAAGGCGCGCTCGGCACTGAGCGCGTGATCCTGCTGAAGCCCACGACCTACATGAACGATTCCGGCCGCAGCGTTCAGGAGGCCGCAAGCTTCTTCAAGATCGCGCCAGGCGACATCACCGTGTTCCATGACGAGCTCGAGCTGCCGCCGGGCAAGGTTCGGGTGAAGATCGGCGGCGGTATCGCCGGCCACAACGGCCTGCGCTCGATCTCGGCGCATATCGGCAACGAGTACCGCCGGGTGCGGCTCGGCATCGGTCATCCCGGCGTCAAGGAGCTGGTGCATGGCCACGTGCTGTCGGACTTCGCCAAGGCCGACAATGACTGGGTGGCGACGCTGTGCGACGCCGTTGCCGAGCACGCGGCGCTGGTCGCCAAGGGCACGGACGCGACTTTCGCCAACAGGGTGCATCTGGCCATGCAGGCGAAGGGATTTTTGACCAAGGACGAGAACGGCAAGGAATAACGCTCGTGGGATTTAAATGCGGGATCGTCGGATTGCCCAATGTCGGCAAGTCGACCTTGTTCAATGCGCTGACCGAGACGGCCGCGGCGCAGGCCGCGAACTATCCGTTCTGCACCATCGAGCCGAATGTCGGCGAGGTCGCCGTGCCCGATCCGCGGCTCGACAAGCTCGCGGCCGTTGCCAAGTCGGGACAGATCATCCCGACCCGGTTGACCTTCGTCGACATCGCGGGCCTCGTCCGCGGCGCCTCCAAGGGTGAAGGCCTCGGCAACCAGTTCCTGGCCAACATCCGCGAGGTCGACGCGATCGCGCATGTCGTGCGCTGTTTCGAGGATTCCGACATCACCCATGTCGAAGGCAAGATCGCTCCGCTCGCCGACATCGAGACCATCGAGACCGAGCTGATGCTCGCCGATCTCGACAGCCTCGAGAAGCGCGTCGACAACCTCACCAAGAAGGCCAAGGGCAACGACAAGGACGCCAAGGAGCAGCTCGACCTCGTCAACCGCACCTTGGTGCTGCTGCGCGAGGGCAAGCCCGCGCGTCTCGTCGAGCGCAAGGCCGAGGAGGAGCGCGCCTTCGGGATGCTCGGCCTGTTGTCGTCGAAGCCCGTGCTCTATGTCTGCAACGTCGAGGAAGGCTCGGCCGCGACCGGCAACGCATTCTCCAAGGCGGTTGAAGAGCAGGCCGCCAAGGAAGGCGCCATCGCCGTCGTCATCTCCGCCAAGATCGAATCCGAGATCGCCACCATTTCACGCGAGGAACGCGCCGACTTCCTGGAGACGCTGGGTCTCGAAGAGGCCGGCCTCGATCGCCTGATCCGCGCCGGCTACACGCTGCTCGACCTCATCACCTATTTCACGGTGGGCCCGAAGGAAGCGCGCGCCTGGACCATCTATCGCGGCACCAAGGCGCCGGGCGCGGCCGGTGTGATCCACACCGATTTCGAGAAGGGTTTTATCCGCGCCGAGACGATTGCATACGACGACTACGTCGCGCTGAACGGCGAAGCCGGCGCCCGCGATGCCGGCAAGCTCCGCCTCGAGGGCAAGGAATACGTCGTCGCCGATGGCGACGTGATGCATTTCCGGTTCAACAATTAAGCCGCAAACCGCGGTGCCGTAGGGTGGGCAAAGGCGCATCGCGCCGTGCCCACCGTTCGTTCGCTGCGAAAGAAGAGGTGGGCACGCTTCGCTTTGCCCACCCTACGGCACCTATGGCCGCCTCACCGCATCCCGCCGCCCTGATCCCGGATCGCGCCGAGATGCTCGTTGATGCGGAAGACGATCAGGATCAGTTCCGCGGCGATGCGCGAGAACACGATGCCGACGACGACGCTCGCGATCGACGACAGCAGCAGCAGGAAGCCGCCGAACGGGCTGATCGCCATGGTCGCTAACCCTGAGAAGATGCCGGAGAGGCCGAACAGGCAGATCAGCGCGATCACCAGCCAGTAGAAGGTCTTGATGATCGTCGGCGTGATGAAGCGGTCCCACTGAAACAGGTCGCTGAATGAAAACATTGCTCTCCCCAACACAAATCGGGCCTTGTCAAACCACGCCGCAGCCCCTGGTCGACCCGACGCGGGCCGGCCGACTCAGACCAGGCCGCCGCGGCGAATGTAGCACGAGCCATGCGGGCCGGCGGGTTGAGATTGCCGCAAAGTGCGGCCACAATCTGTCATTTCCGCCAGTGATCCCAAGATGACCCTGACCTTCGAAGATTTCCCGCCCGGCCGGTTCGGAACATTCGGCCCGCGCCATGTCACCCGCGACGAGATTTTGGCCTTTGCCGCCGAGTTCGATCCGCAACCCATGCATCTGGACGAGGAGGCCGCCGGCAAGAGCATGCTGCGCGGCCTGTCCGGCTCGGGCTGGCACCTTTGCTCGCTGATGATGCGGATGATGGCCGACGGTTTCATTACCCGCGCCGCTTCGCTCGGCTCGCCCGGCGTCGACGAGGTGCGCTGGCTGTCGCCGCTCAGGCCGGGTGACGACCTGACACTCGATGTCGACGTCCTCGAGGCGCGCGCCTCGAAGAGCCGCCCCGAGCTCGGGATCGTCAAGTTCAAATGCACCGCGCGTAACGCGGCGGGGCAGGCGCTGTGCGAGATGACCTCGCCGATCCTGATCGAGCGACGCGAGGGAGCGGTCTGATGGCGTTCTTCGAGGAGATCGAGATCGGCCACCGCCGCGAGATCGGCACCTACACGTTCACCGCGGACTCCATCAAGAGTTTCGCCGCAAAATTCGATCCGCAGCGTTTCCACCTCGACGAGGAGGAGGGCAAGAACTCGCTGTTCGGCGGGCTCGCCGCTTCGGGCTGGCATGTCGGCTCGGCCTGCATGAGCCTGCTTGTCGCGGACGGCCAGCGCCAGGCGCGCGAGGCCGCTTCGCGCGGCGAGGAGATTGCGGTGTGGGGTCCCTCGCCGGGCTTTCGCGACCTGCGCTGGATCAGGCCGGTGCTCGCGGGCGACACGATCAACTACGTCAACGTCGTCGTCGACAAGCGCACATCGGCTTCGCGGCCCGGCTGGGGCATCCTGACGGCGCGCACCACCGGCACCAACCAGCGCGGTGAGGAGGTCTACGCCATCAGCGCCAGCGCCTTCGTGCCGATGCGCGCGAAGGGCGCGTGAGCAGACCTCACTCGCAATAGGTCTTGCCGCCGAACGAGAAGCACTTGCCGCCGCCACCGCGAGGCGCCGGCGCGCTGCGCGGTGCGGCGGGCTCCTGCCGCGTCGCGGTCTTGGGCTTCGGTGCCGGCTCGGGCCGCTTCTCGCAGGCGCCGCTGGCGTTGAGGACATAACCGCTCGAACAGCCGATCTGGACGCAGCGATCGCCCTCGGCGCGCTGCCCCTTGGCGCAGACCAGCGGACAGACCCGGTCGGTCTTGCTGCGGACCGAGTCCAGCGCGTCGAGGCTCGCCAGCTTCACGTCGAAACGGGTGTCGGCACTCTTGTTGAAGAGTTCCAGCGCATTGCGCGAGCCGTCATCCCATTTGCCGTCGACATTGCCGGGATTGCAGCCGACCCGCTTCAAATGGGCCTGGAGCAGTCGCGCGATATCGGAAGGATCCATCTTCGGCGCGGCAGGAGGCGGCTCGGGCGAGGGCGGCTGGTTCGGCGTGAGCGCCGCCAGCTTCTCCGTCTGGGCCTTGTCGGCTTGAGCCTTGTCCGCCTGGGCCTTGGCATCGCGCCTCGCCTGCTCGACCTGGACCTGCGCATCGGCGGCCGCCTGGCGCCTTGCGGCGTCGACCTGCACCCGGGCCGCATCGGCCTGCTGCCGGGCCTGTTCGGCCTGCCGCCTTGCCTCGTCCAGCTCCTTCTTGGCCTGCTCGGCGATCTGCGCCCGTGCCTCGTCGAGGTCGCGCTTGGCCTGCTCGGAAAGCTTCTGCTTGGCCTCCGCGGTCTGGCGCGCGCTCTGCTCTTCCAATTGCCGGCGGAAGTCCGTGGCCTTCTGAGCCGCCAGCTCGTCGGCTTGACGTTTGGCGTCGTCGGCCTTGGCACGGCCCTGCTGGGCTGCCTCGAGCTTGCTGTTCTGTCCGCGGGCGAGGTTGGCGAAGAAGCCGGTCGGATGTTTGGCCAGGAAGGAATCCCATGTCTCCCTGGTGCCGACCTGCGCCGCCAGCTCGTAATCGACGCGTGCTTCGGCTTCAGGATCGGCAACGCGCGGCACCAGCGCGACCGTATCGCCGCCGAGCGATCCGTAGACGAACGGCTCCTGGCGATTGCCGGTTGCCTTCAGCACCTCGTCGCGCACGCGGCCGAATGCGATCCGCAGATCCAGCCCGGGCTCGGCGATGTTGCGGACCAGCGCCGTGGCGAACGGGCTGTTCTGCCCGTCGCCGTCGCTCGCCACCGCGCCGGCCTTGGCGGCGAACGCGATCAGCGTGTCGGACATCGAAGGTTCGACCTTGGCAAGTCCGCGCCCGATCGCGCGGCTGGCGACGGTGCGCTTCATGCTGTTGGCGAAGGGATTGTCGCGGCAGGCATCGAGGATGACGAGCTTGAGCCGCTTGGCGCCGTCGAGCGCGCGCATCACGCGGTCGAGCGAGATGGTCTCGTCCTCGATGTCGAAATCGCTCGCGAGCTTGGCGTCGGCCGGGACCAGATAGTTGGCGCCGTCGACCTCGATGCCGTGGCCGGCATAGTAGACCACCGCGACGTCGGCATCCTGCGACGTCGCCGAGAAGTCGCGGATGGCGCGGCGCAGCTCGGAGATGCCGAGATCGCGTCTGTTGTCGACGGCGTCGAAGCCGGCCTTCTTGAACAGCGCCGTCATCGCATCGGCGTCGCGCGCGGGATTGGTGAGCTGCGGCACCTGCTTGTAGGCGGAGACGCCGATGACCAGCGCGACGCGCTTGCCGGCCCAGGCCGCGTCGGTGGAGATCGACAAGATCAGAGCGAGGACAAAGAAAAAGGCGGATCGCACGGATCGTCTCCGCGGGTGCAATGAGAGTCCCTATCAAAAGCCGGATGGCCAAACAACCGCTGGACGCTGCCGGTGGTCATCCGGCCACCGGAAACCTTAACTGGCGAAGGCGTTGCCGCTCTGGATCGAGCAACTCGGCGACGTCGTGGTCACGCCGGAGAGCTCGTACATCACGCCGTTCGGCCCCTTTCGGCGGATCACACCGCCGCTATGGCCCTCGATCACGTTGACCGAACAGCTGGAGTAGCTGGGATCGAAGGTCACGGTGACCTGGCGCGCGCCGACCTCGAAGGGGATCACGGCGACCAGCCGGTCGCCCTGAAAGCTCACGCTGGCCTTACCCTGGCCCGGCGCAATCTCGCCACTCCGGTCACCGCCACGGTTGGTGGCCCGGTAGCGGCTGAACAGGCGTCCGGCGCTGCTGACGTAGATGGTTCGAGACAACTTGGTGGTGAAGCCCTTCGACCGGCCGTCGGGCGATTTGGCCATGCCGGTGGTGGCAAAGGAGATCGTGATGGTCTTGTTCAAGATGCCCGCAGGTGCGGCGAAGGCGCAGCTCGCGTGCAACGCAAAAATAAAAATGATGGAGGCAGTCAGGCAAATCATGCGCATTGCAAGTCTCCCCGTCCGAAAGGCTGCATCATAGCGGCGGCGTCGCGCCTGTCCAAGACCGAGCACGAAGCGGTGCGGACTTATGTGACGAATTGCACGCAAGAGACATAGATACCGCTGAAACGAAAGCGGCCGCCCATGGGGCGGCCGTTCGTTCAGGTTGCCGAGAGGTTGGGCTGCGATCAGGCGTAATCGCTGCCGCCGTCGTCGCCGCCGCCGAAATCGCTGTCGTCGGCGACGTCCATATTTCCGTTGTCGCGATCGTCGTCGCCGTAGCTCTGATCGTTGTTGTTGTCCCGGTCGTTCGAGGCATGGTCGAGGAAGCCCTGGCGGGACTCCCGGTTCGAGCCGATGTCGTCGAGGCCGGCATCGCGCGCGAGCGAGCCGCCGGACTGGTCGCTGCCGCCCCAAGGACTTCCACCAGCACTGCGGTCGCCGCTCAGGGAATTGGTGTCGCCGAACGCCTGCTGGTGCGATCCGCCCATCATGCCGCGGATACTGGAGAGCAGCAGCGAGCCGCCGACGACGCCGGCGGCGGCCGCCGCCGCCGTGCCGAGGAACGAGCCACCGCCACCGCCGACCGGCGGAGCGCCATAACCTTGACCCGGGCCTTGGCCGTAGGCCTGTCCGTAAGGCGGCGGCGCGCCGTAGCCGGGCTGCGTCTGCGGCATTGCCTGACCGGTGTTCCAGACCGGCCGCTGCTCCCGCGGCGGCACGTTCGGAACCGAGCCGCGCGAGGGGCTGCCGCCGAACAGCGTGTCACGCATGGTGTCGAGGAAGCCGCCGGACTGCGCTTGCTCGGGCGCTTGGGCCGCTTCAAGCTCCTGGATGCGGTGATGGGCGCGCTTCAGCGCTTCGTCCTGCAACAGCGTGGTCTGCACCAGCGCATAGACAGCGCCGGGGGCCTTCCGCAGGCCATCGGAGATCGCGGCGATCGCATCGGGATCGCGCGGTGCGTTTTCCAGTTTCGAAAGCCGGTCGAAAAGCTCGTCAACGAGCTGGCGTTCCTGCGGCGTCATGATCAATCTCCCTCGCGCAAACCAAGCGCGAGGCAGATGTAGGGTTCCATTGTGGCCCCAACAGTGCCGGCCATATTAAATTTCGGTATGCGACAAGCTGCCCCCGTCGCTTGTTTTCCGCCGGTTTCACCCCAGCGTGACGCCGCGTTCCGTGAGCAGGCGTGCGAAGGCATCGCCCGTGAGATAGGCGTGCTCGCGCTCGCGGACATCCGTCATCGGGTCGAGGCCGGTGAGGATTTCGTCGACGAAACCGGGGTGGCACATCACGAGGCCGCCGTCGGGGAGGCCGTCCAGGAATTGCCGCATCAGCTCGCCGAAATCGGCCGCCCGCGTGAAGTCATAGGCGCCGGCGAAGCCGGGGTTGAAGCCGAGGCCGGCGCTGCCGGCACGGCGGCGGAATTGCGCGCTGAGGATATCGAGCACCATGGCCTTTGGTGAAGCGAGCCGCTGCGCCAGCGGCAGGTCGCGGCCGCCCTGGCGCACCCAGGCGTTCGGCGCGACTTCGCTGACCGCGTCGACAAAACCGTCGCGCACCTGCGGATAGAGCTGCACATGCTGATGGCCGTCGACGAAGTCGGGCACGCGACCGAACGCTTCGGTGAAGGCGGCGAGCTGCGCCTTCACCTCGTTGCGAAAGAATTCGCGGTCGAGCGTGCGCGCAAGGCCTGCGCGCAACAGCTTCGGAAACGGCATGAACATGTCGCCGTCGAGCGGGCGGAAATGCATGGTGAGCGGCCGGAACGGCGCCGACAGCGTCACGTGCAATCCGATCGCGCAGCGCGGGCTGTCCTTTGCCGAAGCCTGAAGCGCTTCCACCTCGCTGCGCTCGATCGCAGGTCCGACCATCATCACCGAGGTGGCGTTGAGACGGCCGCGTTCGATGAGGTCGCGGATGGCGCGGTTGACGCCCGGGCTGATGCCGTAATCGTCGGCGCAGAGCCAGATCCGCCGCAGGCCCGCGGCCGCGCTCATTCGGCCGCCGTCCGCTTTGCGGCGTCGTCTGCCTCGGCATGCTTTTCGCTGTGCTCGGCGACGAAATAGATCGGACGCGCCTTCAGCTCGGAGAGGATCTTGCCGATATATTCGCCGACGATGCCGATCATGATGAGCTGCACGCCGCCGATCGTCATCAGGCCGATCACCAGCGAAGGATAGCCGGGCACCTGCTTGCCGGTGGTCCAGACCTCCCACAGGATCGAGAGGCCGAACAGGAAGGCGCCGCCGGCGAGGATGACGCCGAGCAGGCTGGCGAAGCGCAGCGGCGCTACCGAGAACGAGGTCACCCCTTCGATCGAAAGACCGAGCAGACGCGCGGCGCTGAATGTCGTCACGCCGTGGGTGCGCGGCGCGGGCTCGTAGTCGACGCGGATCTGGCGGAAGCCGATCCAGCTTGCGAGGCCCTTGAAGAAGCGGTTGCGCTCCGGGAGCTGCCTGAGTGCTGCCACCGCGCGCGGCGACAGCAGGCGGAAATCGCCGGCGTCCTCGGGGATTTTCTGGCGGGCGCCCCAATTGATCAGCGCGTAGAAGCCGCGCCCGGCGAGCCGCCGCAGGAAGGGCTCGTTGTCGCGATGGGCCTTGGCGGTATAGACGACGTCATAGCCGTCCTCGATCCAGTGCCGCACGAGCTGCTCGACCAGAACAGGCGGATGCTGGCCGTCGCCGTCCATGAACATGACGGCGCCGAGCCGGGCATGGTCGAGCCCGGCCATCAGCGCGGCCTCCTTGCCGAAATTGCGCGACAGCGAAACGACCTGGACGTCGATCGCATCGGCCGGCAGCGAGCGGGCGATCGACAGCGTCGCATCCGCGCTGCCGTCGTCGACATAGACGACCTCGCAGGCGAGGCGATAACGCTCTCGCAGGGTTTTCGCGAGATCGCAGATGCGCTGGTGCAGGGCGGCGAGGCCCGCCGCCTCGTTGTAGACGGGAACGACGATCGACATCCCCTTCGCGGCGGCGGAGCCTGCGGTGGCCGTCATGCCGGAAACGTCAGAGCCCAGCGTCATCGATCAAGGTTCCAGAGGCGTTCAATGTCATCGGAGCAGCATATGGTAGCTGCCGTTTGCTGTCGCTACGCTGAACGGAGCCGTCCAAAAAACTTTGGGCTCACTGCCGCAGGAATGCCTCGAGCCTGGCGAACAGTGGGTTCTCCCGGTCGAATACATAATCCAGCGAGACCACCGAGACGGTCTCGGCGCCGTGCTCGCGCAGGAAGCTCGCCAGCGCATAGAGCTGGCCCGGCGGGCAGTGCAGCGTGAGCATGCCCGACGAGGTCGGCCCGCCGAACGGGGCCTCGACGCCGAACCGCTCATGGGCTTCGCCGAGCAGGGCCGCGTCGCATTGCCGGAAGCGGGTGCGGACCTCGCGGTATTTGTTGGCCCGTGCCCGTGCTGCGATGTGATCGAGGATGACGCGCGCGGTCTCCCGCGCCTGCGGCGACCAGTCGGCATCCTTCGACGCCACCAGATTGGCCTGGCTGCGCAGGATGACGCCGTCGTCCAGCACCCGCAAGCCGTTGGCGGCGAGCGTCGCACCGGTCGTGGTGATGTCGACGATCAGCTCGGCGCTGCCGGCCGCAGGCGCGCCTTCGGTCGCGCCTGCGCTTTCGACGATGCGGTAATCGGTGATGCCCTGGCTCTGGAAGAAGGCGCGGGTGAGGTTGATGAACTTGGTCGCGACCCGCATCCGCATGTGATGCTGCTCGCGGAAGCCGGTGGTGACGTCGTCGAGGTCGGCCATGGTGCGGACGTCGATCCACGCCTGCGGCACCGCGACGACGACGTCGGCATAGCCGAAGCCGAGCCCTTCGATCAGCGACACGCGCTTGTCGGCATCCGCGATGTTCTCGCGCACCAGGTCTTCGCCGGTGACGCCGAGATGCGCGAGGCCGCGGGACAGTTGCGAGGCGATCTCGCTCGCGGAGAGATAGGCGACCTCGACATTGTCGAGGCCTGCGAGCGTGCCGCGATAGTCGCGCGCGCCGCCGGCCTTCGACAGCTTCAGCCCGGCGCGGGCGAAGAAGGCCTCGGTGTTTTCCTGCAGGCGGCCTTTGGAGGGAACGGCCAGAACGAACGGCGCGCTCATGATTTTAAGCTCCCACCTTGCGGCCGATCCGGGTCAGCGCGTCCACCCAGACCGAGAAGCCGACCGCGGGGATCGGCTCGACCGAACCGAGCTGGGTCATCAGCCCGTCATAGCGGCCGCCGGCGACCAATGGCTCGGCGCCATTGCCCCTGTGGTGCAGCTCGAATTCGAAGCCGGTGTAATAGTCGAGGCCGCGCCCGAACGCGGTCGAGAAGCGCGTCTGCTTCACGTCGATGCCGCGCGCCGCCATGAAGCCGACCCGGCTTTCGAACTGGTCGATGGCCGCCGTGAGATCGAGCTTCGCGTCCGTGGTGAGCGCGCGCAGCTCGGCGACGGCATCGTCGGGATTGCCTGCGATCGACAGGAAGCGCTTGAGCACGGCGATGGCCTCGCGCGGCAGCGCGCCGCCCTTCAGCGTCGATTGCTCGAGGAAGCGGTCGGCGATCTCGGCCGTGGTGCGGCCGCCGACATTGGTGGTGCCGGCGATCGACATCAGATCGGTGACGAAGGCGAGCGCCGCCTTGCGGTCGGAGCCGGCGAGCGCGGCGAGCACGCCCTCATATTCGCTGCGGGTCGCGGTGGTCGCGGCCGCCAGCTTCTCCAGGTCTTTTTCCAGGCTGATCTTGCGGTTGAAGTCCTTGACCAGGCGGCGGCGCCAGACCGGATAGAGGTCGAGCGCGTCGAGCAGCGCGTTGAACAGCGCCACGTCGCCGGTGCGGATCTCGACGTCGCGGACACCGAAGGCGGCGGTTGCTTCCAGCGCCAGCGCCAGCATCTCGGCGTCGGCTGCGGCGCGGTCCTGGCGGCCGAACGATTCGATGCCGGCCTGGAGAAACTCGCTGGCCTGGCCGCTGCGGTAACGGAACACCGGACCGAGATAGCTGAACCCGGCCGGCTGGCCCGCGCGACCGGAGGTGAGGTAGTCGCGGGCGACGGGGATGGTCAGGTCCGGGCGCAGGCAGAGCTCCTCGCCGGACAGGTCCGTCGTCAAATAGAGGCTCTTGCGGATGTCCTCGCCGGAAAGGTCCAGGAACGGCTCGGCCGGTTGCAGGATGGCGGGCTCGGCCCTGACGTAACCGGCCTGCGCGAACGACAACAGCAGCGTATCCGCCCAGGCGGCAGAGCCGGCAGCATTTGAGGTGGCAGTCGCGGTCATCACAGGGGTCCATCGTCCCGGTGGAACCGGGCAGGGCAAGGGGATTAGCGCAGCCCTTAGCATGGCCCGAAAGCGGTTTCGACCTCCAATGGGCACAATGGTTTAACGGGGGTGCAGCAATTGGGGCTGTCCTAATTTAGTCCCCGTGGCAAGGTGGCGTCATGACGGCACCCCCCGACGATGATTTCTGGATTGAGGTCCAGCGCACGGCGCATGAGCTCGCGATTGTTCATGGTCCGTCGGCCGCATCCCACGCAAACAAGCAGGCGGAAAGAGCATGCTTGGACGGCAAACGAGATGAGCAAACCTTTTGGGAAGCGGTTGCCGGCTCGTTATTGCCACGTTAGGGACCGCCCCAATCGCCCAGCACGGCCTGCACCAGCGCCAGCGCCGCCACCGCGGCGGTGTCGGCGCGCATGATCCGGGGACCAAGGGCCAGCCGCAGGATTTTCGGTTGGCGCAGCAACAGCGCGCGCTCTTCCTCGGCAAAGCCGCCTTCGGGGCCGATCAGCAGGTCGATACCTTGGCCGGCCTCGCGGGCGTCCTGCAGGCTCTGAATGGGGTTTTGGACCTCGGCCGCCTCGTCGCAGAATACCAGAAGGCGGTCGGCGGGGCGCTGACTGAGGTAGCGGTCCAGCGTCACCGGCTCGGCAACAGTTGCGATGCTCAAAATTCCGCATTGCTCGGCCGCCTCGACGACATTGGCGCGCATCCGCTCGGTGTTGACCCGGGAGGCCTGGGTGAACCGGGTCAGGACCGGCTGAAGCGCGGCGGCGCCCATCTCGATGGCTTTCTGGACCATGTAGTCGAGCCGGGCATGCTTGAGCGGGGCGAAGACGTAAGCGAGGTCGGCGAGCTGGTCCTGGGCCCGGGTCTGCTGGAGGATGACGAGGCCGTCCGGCCGCTTGCGGCCCTCGATGGCAGCCTGCCACTCGCCATCGCGGCCGTTGAACGCCAAAACCTCGGCTCCGGCGGCCAGCCGCAGCACATTGCCGAGATAATTGCTCTGGTCCCGGTCCAGCGGAACCCTGGCGTCCTGGGAAAGGGGGGCATCGACGAACAGGCGGGGGGCGCGAAAATCGTGGGAGGGCATCGTTCAAAGGTCCAATTTGCCGCCGGTATTAACCGAAAGCCGCCATTTCGGGGGTAAATATTGCCAGATTGGTGCGTCGGCACGCCGCGCTCTTGCCCTATTCGACGGGTTGTTAAGGGCCGGCGGGAATCGTAGAATCGCGAGCACGCTGGTTGCGCTTCAATTGAGAAGACGCCGAACCCCGTAAGCTCCTGCCGGAGAGACTATCTTGATGATCCGTCATTTGATGGTTCCGATCACTGCCGCCATGGTCACCATGGGAGCCGCGGGCGCCCACGCACAGGGATTCCCTGCGCCGTTGCCCGGACAGGCCGCGTCCAGCTCCGCGTTTCCGCCGGTCAACGGCTCGGCGCCGACCGCGTCCGTCGGTACGGCGCCGCAATCGTCCTTCCCCGTCAACGGCGCAGCGCCTGTCGGTGGCGCCGGTGCGTTCAGCGCGGCCCCGCCGACGCAGGGCGGTGCCGGCGAGGACTGCATGAAGGCCTTCATGCCTCTGCGCGAGGAGGCCGAGAAGCGCGGCAAGCTGATCAAGGCGGCGAGCGACCGTCACGCTCAGCCGGACGAGGCCTGCAAGCTGATCCGCAACTTCAGCCAGGCCGAATCCAAGATGATCAAATACATCGAGGCCAACGCGGCCAAATGCGGAATCCCGCCGCAGGTCGGCGGGCAGATGAAGGACGGCCATAAGAACACCGAGGCCATGCAGGCGAAGGTTTGCAACGTGGCGCAGCAGATGCAGAACCAGCCGCGCGGGCCGGCTGGTCCGTCGCTGAGCGAAGTGCTGGGCTCGGGCTCGGCGCCCGAAGCCAATGCCGGCAAGAAGGGTGGCAGCACCTTCGACACGCTCAACGGCAACGTCCTCACCCGATGATACATGTGCCGCCGACTTGAAGTTCCTACGGTGTCTGCCGCGAGATCCTCATAGGAACTTCAAATCGATAAGCGGCACGTGAATTATAATTTCTTGCTCGTGCCCTTGTAGTTTTCGAAGTTCGTACCGGAATACGCCGCGATGGAATACGAACTTCGAAAACTGGGCACTAGCACATCCGCCCGCGTTGCCGATTCCACCGGCAACTGGGTCGATACGCTCGCGCCGCAATGGGCGCGGCCATATCTGCGGCTGTCGCGCTTCGACCGTCCGATCGGCTCCTGGCTTCTGCTGATGCCGTGCTGGTGGTCGGCGGCGCTCGCCGCCGCCATGGCGCATGACGTCAGCCGGCTGCCGCTCACCATCATCCTGTTCTTCATCGGCGCTTTCGTGATGCGCGGGGCCGGCTGCACCTGGAACGACATCACCGACCGCGATCTCGACGACAAGGTCGAGCGCACCCGTTCGCGGCCGCTGCCGTCGGGGCAGGTGACCACGAAGCAGGCGCTGGTCTTCATGGTCGCGCAGGCGCTGACCGGGCTCGTGGTGCTACTCCAGTTCAACCGCTTCGCGATTGCGACCGGCATCGCCTCGCTGCTGATCGTTGCGATCTATCCCTTCATGAAGCGCATCACCTGGTGGCCGCAGATCGTGCTGGGCCTCGCCTTCTCCTGGGGCGCCTTGATGGGATTTGCCGTCACCTTCGGCCGCATCGAGCTGACCGCGCTGGTGCTCTATGCCGGCGCGATCTCCTGGGTGATCGGCTATGACACGATCTACGCGCATCAGGACGCCGAGGACGACGCGCTGATCGGCATCAAGTCCACCGCGCGCCTGTTCGGCGCGCACACGCACCAGGCGCTGATCCTGTTCTACGGGCTTGCGGTGATACTGATCGGCGTCGCGCTCGCCTCCGGCGATGCGCGCTGGCCGGCCTGGTTCGGGCTTGCCGCCTTCGCCGTGCATCTGGCCTCGCAGATCGTGCGTCTGCGGATCGACGATCCGGAATTGTGCAAGCGCCTGTTCTACTCGAACAAGTACGCGGGGGCGCTGCTGTTTGCGGGATTGCTGGCGGACGCGGTGATGCGGGCGGCGTAATTCGTAGCTGTCGTAGGGTGGGCAAAGGCGCACTTGCGCCGTGCCCACCATCTCGCAATGATTGACAAAAAAGGTGGGCACGCTTGCGCTTTGCCCACCCTACGTCACCTGTGATTGCCGACTAATTCCTTGCGATGATCTCGCGCTCTTCGCGATGAACCGGCAGCTCGCGCACCATGCCGGTGCGGCGGCGCATCAGGAATTTCGGGCGGCGGGCCCGGATCGCGTTGGCACGGCGGCGGCGCGCTGCCGGCTTGCGTGCACCTTCGTCGAGCTGCGGAAGCGCGAACAGCTCGCTCCAGATCGCCCAGGCCTCGGTGAGTTCGTCGCCATCGGCGCTGACCAGCAGCGGAACGGAGAGCGAGGGATCGCGATGAACGAGGACGAGGGTCTGCGCCTCGTCGTTGCCGCGCAGCGCGACGCCGGTGAAGTCGCTGACGCGGACGTTGATCGCCATCTGCATGCCGCGGACGGCACGGCGCAGCACGACACGCTCGCGATGAAGCTCGATCTGCCGGACATGTCCGTCGGCGCGCGGATCGTGCGCATCGAAGCGGACCGGAAGGGAAAGAGGGTCGAGCCGCAGACTGCGGCCCGACCCGGCGGGAGCGACCCCGCATGTTGCTGTTTGACGCCTCACGGCTTTAGTTCTCCCCGCCGGGATTATGTTCCCGGTCGATGCGAGGACCTTAGCGCGCGCTTTGCGGAAACCGCTTAAAAAGGCTGGTTAACCCAGTGTCACCGCCGCTCATGATTGACAAGACCTTGGCGCACATGATTGACGAGACGTTGCGCGCAAGACGCGAATCTGAGCTTTTTGCGGGGTGAAAATGCTTGAAGTCCGCATCAATTGGGCACATCTGTGGGTTCCGGTCCCGAACCCCGCCCCAACAGGATTTCGTTTGTGAACCCTTCACCAAGCTCGACGCTTTCGCCAAAGGCCAATCGCGACCTGTTCGATCAGTCCGCGCTCTCCGATCTCGCGCAGCGGCTCGTGGAGGCGGCGAAGCGGGCCGGCGCCGATGCGGCCGATGCGGTCGCGGTGCGCGGCGTCTCGCAGGGCGTCGAGGTGCGCGACGGCCGCGTCGAGGAATCCGAGCGCTCCGAGGGCGACGACGTCGGCCTGCGCGTGCTGGTCGGCCAGCGCCAGGCGGTGGTCTCGACCAATGACGCCAGCGGCGATGCCGTGACCAAGCTTGCCGAACGCGCCGTTGCGATGGCGCGTGTCGCGCCCGATGACAAATATGTCGGCCTCGCCGATCCCGCGCTGCTCGCGCGCGACTTCCCCGAGCTCGATCTGCTCGATCCCGATGTGCCCGCAACGAGTGAGCTCGAGCGCCGTGCGCTCGAGGCCGAGGCCGCCGCGCTCGCTGTGAAGGGCGTGACCAAGTCCGGAGGCGCGTCGGCCTCCGCTGGCATGGGCGGCATGGTGCTCGTCACGTCTACCGGCTTCCACGGTTCTTATTTGCGTTCCAGCCAGGGCATCTCGGCGACCGCGATCGTCGGCGAAGGCACCGGCATGGAGCGCGACTACGACTTCACCTCGGCGCCGCATGGGGCCGATCTGTTGTCGCCGGAGGTCGTCGGCCGTTCCGCTGGCGAGCGCACCGTGGCGCGCTACAATCCGCGCAAGGTCGAGACCTGCAAGGTGCCCGTCGTGTTCGATCCGCGCGTTGCCGGCTCGCTGGTCGGCCATGTCGTCGGCGCCATCAACGGCGCCTCGATCGCGCGCAAGACCAGCTTCCTGAAGGACAAGCTCGGCCAGCAGCTGTTTTCGAAAAACATCCGCATCATCGATGATCCCCTGCGCAAGCGCGGCCTGCGCTCGCAGACCTTCGACGCCGAGGGCGTCGCGGTGAAGAAAATCGCGCTGGTCGACGAGGGCGTGCTCACCACCTGGCTGCTCGACTGCGCCACCGCGCGCGAGCTCGGCCTCACCACCACCGGCCACGCCCATCGCGGCGTGTCGTCCTCGCCCTCGCCCGGGCCATATAATCTGCATCTCGAGCCCGGCACGCCGACGCCGACCGAGCTGATTGCCGACATCAAGCAGGGCTTCTACGTCACCGACCTGATCGGCTCGGGCGTCAACGGCGTCACCGGCGATTACAGCCGCGGCGCCTCCGGCTTCTGGATCGAGAACGGCGAGCTCACCTATCCCGTCAGCGAGGTGACGATCGCGGGCCATCTGTTCGAGATATTCAAGTCGATGCAGCCCGCAAACAATCTCGAGTTCCGCTACGGCATCAATGCGCCGACGGTGCGCATCGAGGGTTTGACGCTTGGCGGACGTTGACGCGCACGAAATGATCCTGGCGCGGGATGCGGCACTGCTGCGAGACGCGGTGCGGGAAGCGGGCGCGCTCGCGCAGTCGATGTTCCGCACCGAGCTGAAGAAATGGACCAAGGGCGTGTCCTCGCCGGTCTCGGAAGCCGACATCGCCGTCAACGATCTGCTCGAAGCGCGGCTGCGCGAGGCGACGCCCGATTATGGCTGGCTGTCGGAGGAGAGCGCCGACGATTCCTCGCGGCTGTCGCGGCGGCTGACCTGGGTGGTCGATCCCATCGACGGCACCCGCAATTATCTGGGCGGCCACGACGAATGGTGCGTCAGCGTCGCGCTGGTCGAGGATGCCGCGCCGGTGCTGGGTGCGGTGTTCGCGCCGGCCAGCGACGAGTTCTTCTTCGCGGCCCGCGGGCAGGGCACGACGCTGAACGGCAAGGCCGTGCGCGCGGCGGGCGGATCGGCGCTCGACTTCTCCCGCGTCGCCGGCCCGAAGCCGATGGTCGAGCGACTCAATACCGCGGGCGGCGAGGTCAAGCTGCATCCGCGAATCGGCTCGCTCGCGCTCCGCCTGTGCCGGGTCGCCGACGGCGTGCTGGATGCGGCTTTTGCGGGGGGCAACAGCCATGATTGGGACCTTGCAGCGGCCGATTTGATCGTGCAGGAAGCGGATGGTAGGATGAGCGACCTCTCCGGAGATCCCATCCTCTATAACCGCCGGGAAGTCACGCACGGGGTGCTGGTGGCAGCGGGGCGAGATCGTCATGCGGGCATTGTCGCGCATTTTCGAAACCGTCCCTTGGCCTGAAGCGCTGCCGTCGTGCTTGTCGAACACTGCTTTGCCGGGCAGCCCGTTAGGAACAGAACCCATGCCAGATAGTGCCCCGCAACAACTGCTTCATCTAGTGATTGGTGGCGAGCTACTCGATCTCGAGCACAACACCTTCAAGAACCTCGACGACGTCGAGATCGTCGGCCTCTATCCGAACTACGCGTCCGCTCACGTCGCCTGGCGCGCCAAGGCGCAGAGCACGGTCGACAACGCCCAGATGCGCTACTTCATCGTCCACCTCCACCGGCTGCTCGACCCGAATCAAGAACCGGCGCGTTGAAAAAACTGCTTCGCAATACGCTGCGAAGCAGCTTCGTTCAGCGTGCCGTCGGGTTCCTGGCGGCCGAATATCTGCGCCTGGTGTGGCGGACCAACACATTCACGTTCGATCCGCCCGATGTCTACGACATCGTCGAGCCGCAGATTCCGGCGATCTTCGCCTTCTGGCATGGCCAGCATTTCCTGACGCCGTTCATCAAGAACAAGGACTCCTACCGGGCCAAGGTCCTGATCTCGCGGCATCGCGACGGCGAGTTCAACGCGATCGCCGTCGAGCGGCTCGGCATCGGCCTCATCCGCGGTTCCGGTGACCATGGCGGCGCCTTCCACCGCAAGGGCGGGGTGGGGGCGTTCAGGGAAATGGTGCACACGCTCCAGGACGGTTGTAATGTCGCGCTGACCGCCGATGTTCCCAAGCGCTCGCGCGTGGCCGGGCTCGGCATCATCATGCTGGCACGGGAATCGGGGCGGCCGATCATGCCTTTCGCGATGGCGACCAGCCGCTTTATCCGGCTCAAGAACTGGGACCGCACCACCATCAACCTGCCGTTCGGGCGGGGCGCATTGGTCGGTATCAAGGAAATCCACGTTCCGCCGGACGCCGACGCCGCCACCATGGAGGCGCTGCGGCTGGAGCTGGAGGAGACCTTGAACGAGGCCACCCGCCGCGCCTATGCGAAACTCGGCCGCCCGGGGCCCCAGGATGGCTAATTCACTGCCGATGACGCTGCGGATGTATCGGCGCCTGGCGAGCGGCCTGATGCCGCTGGCGCCCGCGCTGATCAAGCGGCGGCTGAAGCAGGGCAAGGAAGATCCCGCGCGTGTCGGCGAACGGCGGGGCCTGTCACGGGACGTGCGGCCGCACGGTCCGCTGGTCTGGATCCATGGTGCCAGTGTCGGCGAGGTGCTGGCCGCGGCCGCGCTGATCGAGCGCCTGCGCGATCTCAATCTGCGCATCCTGCTCACCTCGGGCACGGTCACGTCCGCCGCCGTGGTGGCCAAGCGTTTTCCGCCCGACGTGATCCATCAATACGTGCCGTATGACTCGCCGCGCTATGTCGCGCGCTTCCTCGATCACTGGAAGCCGTCGCTGGCACTGTTCATCGAATCCGATCTGTGGCCGAACCTGATCCTCGCGGGCGCGGCGCGCCGGGTGCCGATGGTGCTGATCAACGGGCGGATGTCGCCGCGCTCCTTCCCGCGCTGGCGGCGGATGTACGGCACCATCTCGGCGCTGCTGTCGCGCTTCGATATTTGTCTTGCGCAGTCCAGGACCGATGCGGAGCGCTTCTCTGCGCTCGGTGGCCGCGATGTTCTCACCACGGGCAATCTCAAGCTCGACGTTCCCGCGCCGCCGGCCGATCCCGCCAAGCTCGAACGGCTGATGGCGATGACGCGCGGGCGTCCGATCATCGTCGCGGCCTCGACCCATCCGGGCGAGGACGAGATGCTGATCGCCGCGCATCGCAGCCTCGTCGGATTCTTCCCGCAGCTCCTCACCGTGATCGTGCCGCGGCATCCGGATCGCGGCTCGTCGATCGCGGGCCTGATCACGGCGTCGGGCCTGAAGCCGGCGCTGCGCTCGCGCGAGGAATTGCCGACGGCCACGACCGACGTCTATGTCGCCGACACCATGGGCGAGCTCGGCCTGTTCTATCGTCTCTCGCCGATTGTGTTCATGGGCGGATCGCTGATCCGCCATGGCGGCCAGAATCCGATCGAGGCGATCAAGCTCGGCGCCGCCATCGTCCATGGCCCGCACGTCTTCAATTTCGCCGACGTCTACGAGGCGCTCGATGGCAGCGGCGGCGCGCGTCAGGCCGACACGCAGGAGGTGCTGGTCAAGCAGCTCGGCCAGTTGCTGGCCGATCCCACCGTGCGCGACAAGATGCAGCGCGCTGGCTCGGGCGTGGTCGAGGAGCTCGGCGGTGCGCTCAATCGCACCATGACGGCGCTCGAGCCCTATCTGTTGCAGCTCACCATCGAGATGGGAGCCGCCAATGCGTGAGCCGGCCTTCTGGTACCGGCCTCGCTCCTTCAAGTCGCATGCATTACGGCCGCTCGGTGCGCTCTATGGCGCGATCACCGAACGGCGCATGCTGCGCAAGGGTTTTGACGCCGGCATCCCCGTGATCTGCGTCGGCAACTACCATGTCGGCGGCGCCGGCAAGACCCCGACCGTGCTGGCGCTGACGAAGCTGTTGCGCGAGCTCGGCGAGACGCCGGTGGTGCTCAGCCGCGGCTATGGCGGACGCCTGAAGGGCCCCGTGATGGTCGACCGGATGCGTCACACCGCTGCCGACATCGGCGACGAGCCCTTGATGATGGTGCGCGATGTCCCCGTGACGGTCGCACGCGACCGCCTCGAAGGCGTCGCGCTCGCCAAGTCGCAAGGTGCCACCGTGATCCTGATGGACGACGGGTTCCAGAACCCGCGCCTGCTGAAGGACACCTCGCTGATCGTGATCGACAGCGAGCGCGGCCTCGGCAACGGCAAGGTATTTCCCGCCGGGCCCCTGCGCTCGCCGCTGAAGGGGCAGCTCGCGCGCACCGACGCGCTGGTGGTGATCGGCGAGGGTCATGCCGCGGACGGTGTCGCGGCCGCGCTTGCCGCGCGCAACAAGCCGGAGCTGCGCGCGCGGCTGAAGCCGGACGCGGCCTCGCTCGCGCAGCTCATCGGCAAAAAGGTTTTCGCCTTCGCCGGCATCGGCGACCCCGAGCGTTTCTTCAGGACATTGCGGGCGAGTGGAATCGAGGTCGCGCGCACGCGCCCCTTCGCCGATCATCACATGTTTTCGCACGACGAGATCGCCGCGCTTGTAGCGGAGGCGCAGCGCGAGCAGCTCACGCTGGTGACGACGGAAAAGGACCTTGCGCGCCTGCGCGGCCGCGACGATGTGCCCGATAGTATCGTGCCGTTCGCCGTCCAGCTCGAGTTCGACGATCCGGCCGCGCTCCGGCAATTGATCAGCGATCATCTCTACAAGGCGCGCGAGCGGCGGTTCAGCGGGCGATGATCTCGTAGCGCAGGCAAGGCGACTGCGCCGTCGTCCAAAGAGCGCAGGATGGAAAAATAGTTCGCCCAGTGCCGTGCATATCGCGGCTGATGAAATTCACTTCCGCAGGTTCTGGAGTTGATGTAGCCTCGCAGAAGAGCCGTCACCGGGATGTGCCGAACTCCCGGAAATCATCGGCGGCGTTTATGCCCACGGCGGGCAGTACCTTCATCATTCCAAATGCGGCGGCCGTAACGACCAGTTCGTCACGGCGGGGAGGACATTGCCAAAAGCCCAGAGGAGGGCATGCCATGCATTTTTGCCTCACCGGACAATACACACCACGCGCTCTCAATGCCATTTTGGAAAATCCCACGACCGATCGGCAGGAGGCGGCGCGAAAACTCATCGAAGCGGCCGGCGGAAGGCTGCTTTCGATGTACAGCGTTGCGGCCGATGGCCCCGGCGTGTTGGTGATCTTCGATGTGCCTGACCCAGGCGCGGCTCCGGCGATTTCCGGCCTGACCGTCACGGCGGGCACCCTGCAGAACGTGAAGCTGACCCGGTTGTTCACGCAGGACGAGATCAAGCAGGTCCGCCAGAACGCGGCGAAGCTGCGCTCTTCGTATACCCCGCCCGGAAGCTGACATCCGGATCCAGAGCGAAGCCGCCGCCGTTTGACCAGGCGGCGGCAACGCTCATCCCTCGGCAAGCATCACGTCTGCAGACCGAGGTGTTGGCGGGCGATGTGTTGCGGCAGAGTGCTGCGTCGCTCACCACGCGCCAACGGCCATCATTCCAATGATGGTCAGGCACGATACGCAGGCCACCACGACGGTATAGCATTCGGGTGTATTCATTGCGGCCTCCCAAACTGTTGCCAATTGCTTGGTCAATGCTACGCGGGAGAGATCACCGGTCGCGGGGCACGCTGCGGCCGGTCTTGCGATGTGCGTCCGTGCGATCGTCGTCACTCTGATCTGCAGGATGAAGATCCGCTTTGAAAGCTTCGGGGCGGTGAGCTGCGATCAGAAGCTGTTTGCGCATTTCAGCGAGACGGGCGCGGCAATATTCACGATAGAGCATGTCTAGTATGGTGGGCATGATCACCCCCATCGTTTGACTTTTCGATTTACAGATATTCCACCGCGAATTTCGAGGTGATCGTAGCCCGTCAGATGGCTCTTCGATATGAGCCCGTTCACAGACTTCGCCAATTCCAATGCTCAACGGCCGATTGGTCGACTTGATTGTCTGTGCGATAAAAACAGCAGGGCTAATTACCTAACATGCAGTTTAGCAGCGTTCTGTTTCACCAAGACTTCGTCGAACAACTTAAGGGCGCCGAGTCGCATCGAAGAATCCAACCACAGCGCGAAATGACTAACCACGGAGTGCAAGCACTCTTCGATGCAACGCGGATCGGCACGACCGGGATTTTTTTCGGCTGTGAGACTCGCAAAGTCAGGTGCGCGAACATCGTCTCCATCTTGCACGCCGCGAAAGCTGTACCGCTCCTGCGACGGCGGCAGGACAGCTGCGCTGTGGCCAGCTTGCGACTCCTGCCATTCACGCGACATTCATCGCCGAACGTCTATCGGTTCCGAACCGATCAGGAGAGTTCGATGAAATTGCCCTCCGCGGCCGCCGCCGCCAGCCTCGTATGTCTGATTGTTGCGCCCGTGCTTGCCCAGTCGACGCCGCCGGCTGCTCCCACCACGGTGCCGGTTCCCGCGACCAAGCGCGTGACGTGTGTTGCCACGACGGCAAGCCTGAAGGGGCAGGACAAGCGCGACCAGATGCAGCTCTGCCTGGCGCAGGCGCGGCTCGATTGCCTGAAGCAGGCGATCGATCAGAAGATCGTCGGAGAGGCCAGGAAGAGTTTCATCAAGACCTGCGTGGGCGGTGATGGCACCGATCAGCAATAGCACAACGGTGCCACGCACTCGGTCTCGTAGGGTGGGCAAAGCGGAGCGTGCCCACGTTCTTCGTCGTTGTCATGACGAGAGGGTGGGCACGGCGCGTTGCGCCTTTGCCCACCCTACAAGATCACAGCTGCGGCTTCAGCGCGCCGGGGAAATGCCGCTGCAGCACGGCGACAGGCGTGGCATAGGCTTCCTGCAAATCCACGCTCCAGTACTTCAACTCGTCGAGCGGGATCCGCGTGTCGGTGATCGCGCAGCGCACGAAGGTCCCCGGCGAGATCACGCGGAAATCGCCGTCGAGATATTGCACCTGCGCTTCGCCATGGCCCGAAGGGCCGAACTTGTTCAGCACGGTCGAAAGTCTCCGTGGAAAGCCTCTCCCTGGGAAACCCTGGAGGGCACGATGTGTTGGACGGGATGTAGCATAGATAGGGCGGCTTGTCCGCCCGGTAAACCCACCGGTTTGTGATGTTTTGGCGCCGTTCCCGCGTAATAGTGCTGAGCCGAAGGATCCTGCGGCAGAGACCGATGCGCCTTCCGTTGACCGCCCTGTTCCTGACGCTGCTGATGTCGGCCGCGCATGCCGCGCCGGCGCCGCAGCAGGTCGACATCCCGCTGTCGTCCGGCATCCTGCATGCGCAGCTCTACAAGCCCGAAGGCGAGGGGCCGTTTCCGACCGTGATTGCGCTGCATGACTGCGGCGGGCTCGGCGGCCGTTCCGATTCCGTGCTGCCGCGCTATCGCGACTGGGCCGAGCGGCTGCTCAAGGCCGGCAACGCCGTATTGCTGCCTGACAGCTACGGCTCGCGCGAGCTCGGGCCGCAATGCCGCGTCAAGGAGATGCACGTCAAGGCGCGGCGCGAGCGCGTCGCCGATGTCGCGGCATCCCGCGCCTGGCTGATGAAGCAGAAATGGGTGGCGCGCGACCGCGTCAGCCTGATCGGCTGGGCCAACGGCGCCAGCGCGCTGCTCTGGGCGGTGCGCCCGCAGAGTGCCGCGCGCGATCAGGGTCCGGATTTCCGGGCCGCGATCGCGTTCTATCCGGATTGCCGGATCTCCGCCGGCCTCGGCTGGAGCGCGCGGGTGCCGACGCTGGTGCTGATCGGCGCCAATGACGACGTGTCGTCGCCGCCGGCCTGCCGCCAGATGGTCGATGGTGCGCGCGGCCGCAGCGCGCTGACGCGCATCGTGGTCTATCCCGGCGCCTATCACGATTTCGACCGCGCCAACACGCCGCTGCACGCAGCGGGCGCCAGCAACGATGCCGCCGTGCCCGATCGTGGCCATCTCGGCACCGATGCGGCCGCGCGCGCGGAGTCGCAGAAGGACGTCGCGGAGTGGCTGGCGCGGTAGCCGTCAGCGGCTTAGCGCATGGTGGGATTAGGTTCGAATGCGGCAACGAGAGAGGTGTGCTCCCTCCCCCGCTTGCGGGGGAGGGTTGGGGAGAGGGTATCTCCGCAATCGAGAACCCCCAAGAGGAGAGAGCCCTCACCCGGCGCGTTGCGCCGACCTCTCCCGCAAGCGGGAGAGATGCACCGAGCCCGGGGGCCGCTTGATTCAACCTAGGCCCATGCCGCCTTAGTTCGACCACGATGTCGATTAAACGCAGTCCACATGCGCAACCGCATCACCCTCTTCGCCTCCGCCTTCATCGTCTTCACCGTCGCGGTCTTCCTGTTCGAGGCCCACGCCGGCGCGCCCATGCTTGCGCCGGAACATTGCGGCTTCTGGACCACGATCGACGCGGGATTGTCCTGCCGGTAGGGCGGGGCGACGCTGTCTCCACGGCCGTCATTGCGAGCGCAGCGAAGCAATCCAGAATCTTTCCGCGGAAGGACTCTGGATTGCTTCGTCGCAAGGGCTCCTCGCAATGACGAGGTTGTGGCTGCATATGCACTCCGCACCCTCACTGTCATCGCCCGGCTTGACCGGGCGATCCAGTACTCCGAGACATCAGTGATCGACAGAGAAGCCGCGGCGTATTGGATTCCCCGCTCCAGTGCGCAGTTGCGCAGAAGGCGGGGAATGACGCCGGATGTGAAGCGCGGCTCTCGCGCCTCAGAACAAATTGCCCTGATCCACCGGCTTGGCCACACGCTTCGGCGCAGGCTTTGTTTCCTGCGCCGCCGGGTTCGCCTGCGCCGGTGCACGCCTTGGCGTCGGCGCTGCGCGATCGGCATCCGCGGTCGCCCCCACACGGCCATCCGCAAACTCGATCTCGACGCGCGCACCAGGGCCGATGGCATCCGCCGCATGCAGCGGATGTCCCGCTTCATCGCGCACCAGCGCAAAGCCGCGTGCGAGCACGCCACGATACGACAGCGCCGAGAGCAGCTTGCCGCTGTTCTCCACGCGCGCATCGAGCCGCTGCAACAAGGTGACAAGCGCGCGTTGTGCACGTTCGCCAAGCCGATGCGTGCGCTCGCGCTGGCGGGCAATCGCGTTGCGCTGCGCCTGCGCGTTGGAGAGCTTTGAGGCGCGCAGGCGAACCTCGAGCCCGGCGAAGCGGTCGCGCCGTCGCCGGAGCAGCGAGCGCGCGGACAGGCCGAGCCGCTCGCCGCATACGGTGAGGCGGTGATCGGCCTGCGCGATCTGGCCGTGCAGCACGCGCAGCGTCAGTTTTGCACTCGCGGCGGTGAACCTGCGGAAATGCGCGTGCGTGTTGGCCTTGAGGCAGCGGGGTAGCGAAGCGCCCGCCGAATCCAGCCGCTGCCGCGGGATCGCCAAAAGATCGCCGGCGGCGGGCAGTGCGCGCGCAGCGGCACGCAGCTCGCTGCGGCGGCTTTCCTGGGCGCGCTGCCAATAGGCGCGGGTGCGGCGACCGAGATCGGCGACCTCGACGAACAGATCGCTGCGCACCGGCACCGCCATCTCGGCCGCGGCGGTCGGCGTCGGCGCGCGCTTGTCGGCGACGAAATCGATCAGCGTGATGTCGGTCTCGTGCCCCACCGCCGAGATCAGCGGGATCATGCTCTCGCTGGCCGCCCGCACCACGATCTCCTCGTTGAACGACCAGAGATCCTCCAGCGAGCCGCCGCCGCGCGCGACGATCAGCACGTCCGGCCGCGGAATCTTGCCGCCTTCAGGCAGCGCGTTGAAGCCGCGGATTGCGGCCGCGACCTGCTCGGCCGAGCCTTCGCCCTGCACCTTCACCGGCCACACCAGCACGCGGCGGGGGAAGCGGTCCTCCAGCCGATGCAGGATGTCGCGGATCACAGCGCCGGTCGGCGAGGTCACGACGCCGATCACCTCCGGCAGCCAGGGCAAGAGCTGTTTTCGCGCTTCGTCGAACAGGCCCTCGGCCGCGAGCTTCTTCTTGCGCTCCTCCATCAGCGCCATCAGCGCGCCGATGCCGGCCGGCTCCAGCGCCTCGATCACGATCTGGTATTTCGAGGAGCCCGGATAGGTGGTGAGCTTCCCGGTGGCGATGACCTCCAGCCCCTCCTGGGGCTTGAAGCGCATGCGGCCGTGCACGCCCTTCCAGATCACCGCCTCGATCTTGGCGCTCTCGTCCTTGAGCGCGAAATAGCAATGGCCGGAGGAATGGGCGCCGCGAAAGCCCGAGATCTCGCCGCGGACCCGGACATGGCCATAGGTGTCCTCCACCGTCCGCTTCAGGGACTGGGAGAGCTCGGAAACGGTGAATTCGGGCGCGTTGTGAAGTTGTTCCGCAGGCGGCATCGGCAATCGATTCGGCATTTTGGGGTCAGACCCGACGTTAAGGATTTTCGCAAGCCAGCGCCAATCCCGGGGTTGATCGAGAGAGTACTCTGTATTATAGAGTTCTCTATTGATTGATGAGTTGAGGGAGATTGAGCCATGGCGATCCGGCTGCTGCGCGGCGTTTTGAGCGGACTTAAATGGGCCCTGTGTGCAGTCGGCGCCGTGGCGCTGATCCTGGCCGCGATGATCGCGACGCCGCTGGAGCGGCCGCCCGAGATGCAGTCGGTCTCCGACTCCGCCAAGGGGGTCGACTGGTCGACGCTGCCTCCGCTGGAGCGCTTCCAGGCCCGCGACGGCACCTGGATCGGCTATCGCCACTACGCAGCCAATAGTCCCGCGACCGGCCGGGGCGCGATCTTCATCCATGGCTCCTCCGGCTCGAGCGGCACCGTCAACCACGCGCTGACCCATGCGATCGCCGCGCGCGGGGTTGAGACCTGGGCGCTCGACATCCGCGGCCATGGCGGCTCCGGCACGCGCGGCGACATCGGCTATGTCGGCCAGCTCGAGGACGACCTCGTCGATTTCGTCGCTCAAATCCGCAAGAGCGCGCCGGATCTGCCGCTCACCCTGATCGGCCATTCCGCCGGCGCCGGCTTCTCGCTGCGCGTCGCGGCGACCCCGATCATGCAGGACATGTTCGTGCGCACCGTGCTGCTCGCGCCCTATCTCGGCTATGACGCGCCGACCAACAAGCCGAAAGCCGGCGGCTGGGCCAACGCCGACCTGCCGCGCCTCTTCGCTCTCGCCGCGCTGCGCAAGCTCGGCATCGACTGCTGTTCGCAGCTTCCGGTGCTCGCCCTGGCCGTGCCGCCGACCTCGGCGAAATACCTCGTCTCCACCTATTCCGATCGCCTGATGCGCAATTTCGCGACGCGCGGCTATCGCATCGATCTGCCGGCGACGACACGTCCGATCACGATCTTCGGCGGCACTGATGACGAGATGATGATCTCGGACAAATATGCCGAGGCCGTGCAGGCGGTGAAGCCGCAGGTCGACGTCAAGATCATCGACGGCATCAACCACATGGGCATCGTCACGAGCCCGAAGGCGGTCTCGGTCATCGCCGACGACGTCGCAACGCGCGGGAGCGGGCAGTCATGATGCGCCCCGTTGACGGCGGGCCATCGCAGATGGGAGCGGTTTCCCCGCGGCCATCCTTCGAGACGCCCGCCTGCGGCGGGCCCTCAGGATGAGGGCGGAGTTTGCGGCAGCCGCTTCAACGGGGCTTGGTGCAGCTGAGCCTCATCCTGAGGAGACCGCTGGAAGCGGTCGTCTCGAAGGACGAGGCGCTTGCTCAGCTGTCACCGAGCTCGCGGCCATCCTTCGAGACGCCCGCCCGCGGCGGGCCCTCAGGATGAGGGCGGAGTTTGCGGCAGCCGCTTCAACGGGGCCTGATGCAGCTGAGCCTCATCCAAAGGCAAACCTGCCACCGAGCCTCATCCTGAGGAGACCGCGCAGCGGTCGTCTCGAAGGGCGAGGCGCTTGCTCAGCTGTCACCGAGCTCGCGGCCATCCTTCGAGACGGCCGCCTGCGGCGGGCCCTCAGGATGAGGGCGGAGTTTGCGGCAGCCGCTTCAACGGGGCCTGGTGCAGCTGAGCCTCATCCAAAGGCAAGCCTGCAACTGAGCCTCATCCTGAGGAGACCGCGAAGCGGTCGTCTCGAAGGACGAGGCGCGCGCTCAGGTGTCACCGAGCGTCATACGATATAGCCGAGGGACAGAAAGGGACGACATGATCGACAGCAAGGAAGCCTCCGCAGCGCTGGCCGATATCGACGACATCGTCCAGCGCGTGAAGCGTTCGCAGCTCTATGAGCTCGCGAGCCTCGCAGCGGTCTGGTGGGGCGTGCTGGTGTTCGCAGCCAACCTCGTGACCTGGCTTTGGCCGATCTACGCGGTCTATGCCTGGGTTGCGGCGGACGTTCTGGGCGTCGGCGGCCTGGTTGCACTTCGCGTGTTCAGTCCGTCGGATCACCCCTTCGGCACCGGCGTTGCCATCAGGCTGTTCCTGATCTTCGCCCTGTTCTTTGCGTTCGGCTATTTCGTGACCAGCGTGGTCGGTCATTTCGGTCCGCGCCAGTTGGGAACGTTCTGGCCGATCTATTTCATGCTGTTCTACACACTCGCCGGCCTCTGGTTCGGCACCGCCTTCATTGCGATCGGTCTCGGCATCACCGCGCTGACGCTGTTCGGCTTCTTCTATATCGGCGAGGCATTCCCGCTCTGGATGGCCTTCGTCAACGGCGGCGGCCTGATCCTCGGCGGCCTCTGGATGCGGCGGATCTAGCGAATGGCCGAACTCGACGACATCATCCATCAGCCGTTGCGGCTCAAGATCATGGCGGCGCTCAACGCGTTGCCGGTGTCGGCCGGTCTGGAATTCGCGCGGCTGAAGAAACTCACCGGCGCCACCGACGGCAATCTCGGCGCGCATATCGAGACGCTGGCGAAGGCGGGCTATGTGTCGGTGGAGAAGGCCTTCGTTGGCAAGAAGCCGCAGACCACGGTAACCGCCACGGCTGCCGGCCGCGGCGCCTTTGCGCGGCATGTGGCGACGTTGCAGGAGATCATTGCGGGGAAGCAGATGTAGCCTGTGCCGTTGCGCCGGGACACACTTCTATACTCTCCCCCTGTGGGAGAGAGTATAGCGGAACGACCAGACTGAGCCGGTTCTGACCGTAGCTGGCAGATGTAGCCTGTGCCGTTGCGCCGGGACACACTTCTATACTCTCCCCCTGTGGGAGAGAGTATAGCGGAACGACCAGACTGAGCCGGTTCTGACCGTAGCTGAATGAGGCCGTTTCCTTTTGACCAACAAAAGAAACCCCTCAACGGCTCGATGTTACCCCCTCGCTTTCAAGCGATTGCTTGGACTTTCGTAACGCGCGAGCATGACGCCAAGTCATTCGCGTCGTGTAAATCGCTCCGCTTGCGAGGCTGATAGTTCTATCTGCTGCCAACCTGTCTACAACGACGGCGGGGTCACTCAGATCACCGCTTGCTTCTTCGTCAACGTAAAAGGAGCGTTGCTTGATGACGTCAAACTCGCCTTTCGCTAGATCGATCACGAACGCATGGTGTTTGCTTCTCCGAATCTTTCCCGCTAGCTTCTTCTCAAAAGTGCTTTTGGTTATTGACCCGATAATATCAATAGTCGCAGGTCTAACGCCTTCTCGCTTTTTTGACAAAATGATCCTGAAGCCTGCAGCGCGAGCCAGGTCTCGGAGCTCGTCAAAACCCATGCCATCGATCAGCGCTTCCGCGGCCGCTCTCTGCTTGCTCTTATGCGCATATAGATGCTTGCGCCCTTGAATGGAATTATTGTGAATCTCGGAGCTCCAGAACAGCAGATCTTCATCCAAGGTTCGAAACTTACCTACCTCCTCCAAGCTGAGAACGGCTAATGCCGTTGCAGATGGGTATCGCCGCGCTTTACGAAGAATGCGCGCATCTTCGAGCAGTCGAACCGCATTCCTTAAAACAGCGCTATGAGCACTACGCTCAACCGCGACTATGGGTGCTCGAATACGTTTTTTCCCAGCTGGTTTTTTCATAATGCTGCCTTCGTGCCTATTCCATGCAATATGCGATCTTGTGCCAATCTCTCAAGTCGGCCAAGTGTCTCCGGGATTACGGTGACAGTGCACTAAACGGAGTCAACTGATGCTTTGGCTTTGGAATTTAGTGCACTGTCACCGTAATTTCCGACGAGGTGCCGCGCCTGATGTTCGTAAGGTCGTGATCGCTGTTTATCTCGGCTTCGACGACCACGAAGCGCACTCTCGACGGCCCAGTGTTTCCGCCGCCACCCCTGCTATTTGATCCTTTTGCCACGGTCCGTCCTCTCCCAGTTGTATTTAGCGATGTAGCACGCCGTAGCAGAAAATGGGTTCCCGTTCTGGATTTGTCCACCCTGATCCCACAGAAACGTTGGGAGCGTTGCCCACCGCTCTGCGTTTGGCGAGGCCCGGTTGGTCCCGGGCCCGCGGCTTCGCCACGCCCCGGAATGACGGGGAGGGTGGGGCCTTTCCCCTTGAGACCCCTCCCGATTCGTGCGACCTCCGCCCCCAGCAAAACCCCTCATTCGAGCCCTCGATGCACATTCTCCTGCTCGGTTCCGGCGGCCGCGAACATGCCCTGGCGTGGAAGATCGCAGCCTCTCCCCTGGTGACCAAATTCTGGTGCGCGCCCGGCAATGCCGGCATCGCGCGGGAGGCGGAATGCGTGGCGCTCGACGTTGCCGACCATGCCGCGGTGATCGACTTCTGCAAAAAGAACGCGGTCGAGCTGGTGGTGGTCGGGCCGGAGACGCCGCTGGCGGCCGGCATCGTCGACGACCTCGCGGCTGCCGGCATCAAGGCGTTCGGGCCGAGCAAGATCCCCGCCCAGCTCGAAAGCTCCAAGGGTTTTACCAAGGCGCTGTGCACCGAATTCGGCATTCCGACCGGCGCCTATGAGCGATTCACCAACGCCAAGGACGCCAGCGATTACGTCCACAGCCAGGGCGCGCCGATCGTCGTGAAGGCCGACGGACTGGCCGCCGGCAAGGGTGTGGTGGTTGCCAAGACGGTGCGCGAGGCTGACGACGCCATCGCCATGATGTTCGAGGGCGTCTTTGGCGAGGCCGGCGCCGAGGTCGTGATCGAGGAGTTTCTGCCGGGCCGCGAGATCAGCTTCTTCGCGCTATGCGACGGCGAGACCGCGATTCCGCTGGCCTCCGCGCAGGACCACAAGCGCGTGTTCGACCACGACGTCGGCCCGAACACCGGCGGCATGGGCGCCTATTCGCCGACGCCGCTGGTGACGCCCGCGATCCATGACGCGATCATGGCAAAAATCATCCTGCCGACGGTATCAGGCATGAAGCAGCGCGGCACCCCGTTCCGCGGCATCCTCTATGCCGGCATCATGCTGACGACGCAGGGCCCGAAACTGTTCGAGTTCAACGTCCGCTTCGGCGATCCCGAGTGCCAGGTGCTGATGCTGCGCATGATGTCGGACATCGTGCCGGCCTTCCTCGCCGCCTGCGACGGGCAGCTGAAGAATTTCGATCTGCGCTGGCATCCGGAATCCGCGCTCACCGTGGTGATGGCGGCGAAGGGCTATCCCGGCGACTACCAGAAGGGCACGCGCATCGAGGGGCTCGATGACGCGGCGAAGGTGGAGACCGCCGAGATCTTCCACGCCGGCACGGTTGCGAAGGACGGCGCCATCCTCGCCAATGGCGGCCGCGTGCTCAATGTCTGCGCGTTAGGTGCGACCGTGACGGAGGCGCAGAGCCGCGCCTATCAGGCCGTCGACCGGATCCGCTGGCCGGAAGGCTTCTGCCGCCGCGACATCGGCTGGCAGGCGGTGGAAGCCGAGAAGGCCAAGACCTGACACGCTTTTTCCGGCCTGACGCGCAGGACCGGCCGCGCCCGTCGGCACTCCAAAAAAACATAGACGGATCTTGAACTTAGCTACTGTGCATGGGGTTGTTTTCGACGTTTTGTCGGGGCGGCCTCGGGACTGACAAGGATGCAAAAAGATGTCCGATCTCGCCGACCTCTATCCGGGCTTTGACGCCGAATGGATCGACACCTCGTTCGGCCGTATCTTCGCCCGCGTCGGCGGCAACGGGCCGCCGCTGCTGCTGCTGCACGGCTTCTCCGAGACCAACGTGATGTGGCACCGCGTCGCGCCTGAGCTCGCCGACCATTTCACGCTGATCATCGCCGACCTGCCGGGCTATGGCTGGTCGGACATGCCCGAGACCGACGCGCTGCATATCCCCTACAGCAAGCGCGCGATGGCGAAGGCGATGGTCGAGATGATGGAGCGCCTCGGCCACGTGCACTTCGCGCTCGCCGGCCACGACCGCGGCGGCCGCGTCTCCTATCGCCTTGCGCTCGACCATCCCGGCCGGCTGTCGAAGCTCGCCGTGCTCGATATCCTGCCGACCTATAATTACTGGGAGCGGATGAACCGCGCCTACGCGCTGAAGATCTACCACTGGACCTTCCTGGCGCAGCCCTATCCGCTGCCGGAGACGCTGGTCGCGAGCAACGGCGAGTTCTTCCTGCGCTTCAAGATGGCGAGCCAGACCAGGTCGAAGACGCTGGATGCTATCGACCCGCGCGCGCTCGAGCACTACATCGCCCCGTTCCGCGATCCCGCCCGCGTGCACGCGATGTGCGAGGACTATCGCGCCGGCGCCTATTTCGACTACGACCTCGACAAGGCCGATTTCGAAGCCGGCAAGAAGATCACCATTCCCATGCTGGCCCTCTGGGGCAACGCCGGCATCGCCCAGGCCGCCGCCACGCCGCTCGACATCTGGCAGCAATGGGCGACCAACGTCGACGGCATGCCGGTGGATTCGGGGCACTTCCTCACCGAGGAGAACCCGGACGTGACCGCGAGGGCGCTGCGCGAGTTCTTCGCAGGCGGCTAGCGGCGCTCGCGAAAGAATTCCTTGAGCAGGCGCGCGGACTCGCTTTCGCCGACCCCGGAATAGACGTCCGGCGCGTGATGGCAGGTCGGGGATGCAAAGAACCGCACGCCGGATTCGACCGCGCCGCCCTTGGGATCGGCGGCGCCGTAATAGAGCCGCCTGACCCTTGCAAAGGAGATGGCGCCCGCACACATGGTGCAGGGCTCCAGCGTCACGTAGAGGTCGCAGTCGACGAGGCGCTCGCTGCCGATCTTTTTCGCGGCCTCGCGCAGCGCGACAATCTCGGCATGAGCGGTCGGATCATAGTCGGTTAACGTCCGGTTCGCCGCGGTGGCGATGACCTCGTAACCCCGGACCACCACGCATCCGATCGGAACTTCGCCCGCCTTTCCGGCATTTTCGGCCGTTTTGAGCGCCAAATCCATGAAAGAGGGGGCTTTCAAGCCTCGTATCATCCGAAGAAACCTGCTAGTAGCTGCGCCTTCAGCAGAAGTGCTTACCGATATCGCCTGAGCATGCGGCTCCGAATGAGCGCGCACAATGCTTTCTGGCCACCCCCTGAGTGAGATTATTCATGCCTCGCGACAGCGACAAAGACAACGATTCCCGCGGCCGGCGAGGCCCTCCCAAGGGACCGCCGAAGGGCCGCAGCGGCAAGGCGCGCGGCCCCGAGAAGAAGTTCGCCAAGCGCGGCTTCGAGGGCAAGAGCGACAGCCGCCCGCCCCGTGGTGACCGCGACAGCCGACCGCCGCGCGCCGATCGTGGCGACCGTCCGTTCCGCCGTCGCGAGGAGGGCGATGCCCCGCGCCGCGATTTCAGCGACCGTCCGCGCTTCAAGCGCGACGACCGTGGTGGCGACGATCGCGGCGAGCGCAGCTTCAAGCCGCGCGGCGACCGTCCGTTCTCGGATCGCTCCTCGCGCGACGGCGAGAAGCGGCCCTTCAAGCCGCGTGGTGATCGCCCGTCCTTTGGCCGTGACGACCGTCCGCCGCGCCGGGATCGCGACGACTCCCGTCCCGCCGGCCGGTCCGGTGAACGGAAGTTTGGCGACAAGAAGCCCTACGCGCCCCGTGGCGACCGCCCGGAACGCAAGTTCGACGGCGAGCGGAAGTTTTCGCGCGGCGGACCGGATCGCGGGCCGCGCGAGGATCGTGGCGAGCGCAGCTTCAAGCCGCGTGGAGACCGCCCGAATTTCGATCGTGGCGATCGCGCGCCGCGCGGCGACCGTCCGGAACGCAAGTTCGACGGCGAGCGCAAGTTTTCGCGTGGCGCACCCGATCGCGGGCCGCGCAAGGATTTCGGCGGCCGCGACCGCAGCGCCGACAAGCCCTGGCAGAAGCGCGACGATCGCGCCTCCGGCGATCGTCCGTTCCGCGAGCGGCCGAAATTCGATCGCGAGGATCGCCCCAAATTCGACCGGCCCCGTCGTGAGGGCGATGGCGACCGTGGTGGGCGTGGCGGCGACCGCCCGACATTCAATCGCCCGCGCGAGCGCTCTGAAGGCCGCTCCGACTGGCACGAGCATCCGCGCAGCGAAGGCCGCTTCGGCGATCGTCCGCGCCGTGAAAACGAGGATGAGAGCCGGATCTTCGAGAAGCGCCCCGCCTTCGGCGGCCGCGGCGCCTATCGCCAGCACGATCGTGATTTCGAGGGGCGGCCGCGCCGCGAAGAGGCACCGAAGCCGAAGAAGGCCGGCGAGCGCATTGCGAAAGCGCTGGCGCGTGCCGGGCTTGCCTCACGCCGCGACGCCGAGGAGATGGTCACACAGGGCCGCGTCAGCGTCAACGGCCGCGTCATCAACTCGCCGGCGCTCGACATCACGTCCAACGACGTCGTCCTGGTAGACGGCAAGCCGTTGCCGGAGCGGGAGCGCACGCGGCTGTTTCTGTATCACAAGCCGCGCGGGCTGATGACCACGCATGACGACCCCGAGGGCCGTCCGACCGTGTTCGACAATCTGCCGGAAGGCCTGCCGCGCCTGATCTCGATCGGCCGGCTCGACTTCAACACCGAAGGCCTGTTGCTGCTCACCAATGACGGCGGGCTCGCGCGCACGCTCGAGCTACCGGACACCGGCTGGCTGCGGCGCTATCGCGTCCGCGCCCATGGCGACGTCACGCAGGCACAGCTCGACGAGCTCAAGAACGGCATCGAGGTCGAGGGCGTCAAATACGGTCCGATCGAGGCGACGCTGGAGCGCGACCAGGGCGCCAATGTCTGGCTGGTGTTCGCGATCCGCGAAGGCAAGAACCGCGAGGTGCGCAACGTCTGCGCCCATCTCGGGCTCGAGGTGAACCGGTTGATCCGCGTCTCCTACGGCCCGTTCCAGCTCGGCGAAGTCCCCGAAGGCCAGGTCGAGGAGATCCGCTCGCGCGTGCTGCGCGATCAGCTCGGCGACAAGGTGATCGAGAAGTCGGGCGCGCAGTTCGACGTGCCAAAGAAATCTTCGTCGGGCGACGACGATGCTCCGAGCGAGAAGAAGCCCGCCAGCAAGCGTGGCGTGATCGCTGACCGCAAGGGACGCCGCGTGCTGGTGCAGCGCACCGGCAGCGAGGAGGCGCGCGAGCGCAACGAGCAAGAGGCCAATGGCTACGGCCCGCCGCGTCGTCCCAAGCGCGGCTATCACGGCAAGCGCGATCTGACGCCGCGGGAGGACTAGCTTGCGCGTCGTCGGCGGTCGCTTGAAGGGGCGCAATCTGGCCTCACCGTCCTCGCGCGACATCCGCCCGACGGCGGACCGCCTGCGCGAGTCGGTGTTCAACATCCTCGTGCACGCCTATGACGACCCGATTGAGGACGCACGCGTGCTCGATCTCTTTGCGGGCACCGGCGCGCTCGGCATCGAGGCAACCTCGCGCGGCGCGAAGTTCACGCTGTTCGTCGACAATGGCGCGGAGGCGCGGGCGCTGTTGCGCAACAATGTCGAGACGCTGGGCCTCGGCGGCGTGACAAAGGTCTATCGCCGCGATGCGACCGATCTCGGCCCGGCACATCCGGTCGAGCCGTTCTCGCTCGTGTTTCTCGATCCACCCTATGGCAACGGCCTTGCCGAGAAGGCACTGGCGTCCTTGCGCGATGGCGGCTGGCTGACGCCCGGCGCGCTGCTGGTGGTGGAAGAGGCGAAGGCGGCGCAGTTCGCAACGCCGGAAGGTTTCGAGGAATTGGAGCGGCGGACATATGACGACACGGAGTTCGTGTTTTTGAAGCGGCCATAGTCTCGCTGCCGTAGGGTGGGCAAAGCGAAGCGTGCCCACCATCTGTCTCGATCATGGAGAGATCGTGGGCACGGCGCGTTGCGCCTTTGCCCACCCTACGGCACCGTCACCGCCGCCCGAACAGCTTCTCCACATCGCTCAGCTTCAGCTCGACATAGGTCGGCCGGCCGTGATTGCACTGGCCGGAGTTCGGGGTCTCCTCCATCTCGCGGAGCAGGGCGTTCATCTCCTCCGGCCGCAAGCGGCGGCCGGCGCGTACCGAGCCGTGGCAGGCCATGGTGGCGGCGACGTGCATCAGGCGGCGCTCCAAGGGCAGCGCCTCGTCCCATTCGGCCATGTGCTCGGAAAGATCGCGCAAAAGCCCGCCCGCATTGGTCTTGCCCAGCAGCGACGGCGTCTCGCGCACGGCGACCGCGCCGGGGCCGAAGGATTCGATCGCCAGCCCGAACGATGCGAGCTCTTCGCTCCGATCGAGCAGGCGCTCCACGGTGGCCTCGTCCATCTCGACGATCTCGGGGATCAAGAGGATCTGCCGCTGCACGCCGTTGGCGGCCAGCGAGGCCTTCAGCCGTTCATAGACGATGCGTTCATGCGCGGCGTGCTGGTCGACGATGATCAGGCCGTCGCGGGTCTGCGAGACGATGTAGGTCTCGTGGATCTGCGTCCGCGCCGCGCCGAGCGGGCGGTCGACGAGATCAGCCACCGGCTGCGTCTCGATCCGCACATCGGCGCTCGGCGCGCCGACGTCGAACGCAGCCTGCGCGCGCTCCGCGAATGCGGGCGCTGCGTAGCCTTCGAATGACGGCATCGGCGCGACCGGGGCGGATGGCGAGGCGCGCCAGTCCCAGCTTGCCGGGCGCGGCGTGAAGGCGGGCCGGAACGACGACAATGCGCTCTCGCCGCTGTTGGCGGCGGTACGGCGGCCCTCACGGGCGAGCGCCTCCTTCAATCCGTGCACGATCAGCGCGCGGACGAGGCCGGCGTTGCGGAAGCGCACCTCGGTCTTGGCCGGATGCACATTGGCATCGACCTCGCGCGGATCGAGCGTGACGAACAGCGCCAGCACCGGATGACGGTCGCGCGGCAGATAGTCGGCATAGGCTCCGCGCACCGCGCCGAGGATCAGCTTGTCGCGCACCGGACGGCCGTTGACGAACAGATACTGCCCGAGCGCGTTGGCTTTGGTCAGCGCGGGCGCTGCGGCATAGCCGGCGACGACGACGCCCTCGCGCTCGGCATGAACCTCGATGGCGTGGCTGCGGAATTCCACCCCCAGGATATCGCCGAGCCGGGTCAGGCGTCCGGCCGCGCCCGGTAAGGCCGCGGTCCAGGTCACCGGCGCGCGCTCCTCGCCCGCAAGCGTGAAGGCGATATCCGGCCGCGCCATGGCGAGGCGCCGCACCACTTCGCGGATCGCCTCGGCCTCGGTGCGGTCGGTCTTCAGAAACTTCAGTCGCGCCGGTGTCGCATAGAAGAGGTCGCCAACCTCGACCCGCGTGCCGTGGGCGAGCGCCGCCGGCATGATCTCGGATTTCTCGCCGCCCTCGACCGACAGCGCCCAGGCATGCGGCTCGCTGGCATGGCGCGTCGTGATCGAGAGCCGCGCGACCGAGCCGATCGAGGGCAGCGCCTCGCCGCGGAACCCGAGGGTGCGGATCTGGAGCAGATCCTCGTCGTCGAGCTTGGAGGTGGCGTGGCGCTCGACCGCGAGCGCAAGGTCTTTCGCGCTCATGCCGCCGCCGTCGTCGGTGATGCCGATCCGCCGCCGCCCGCCGCCGTCGGTGAAGACGTCGATCCGGCTCGCGCCCGCATCGATCGCGTTCTCGACGAGTTCCTTGACCACGCTTGCTGGTCGCTCGACCACCTCGCCGGCGGCGATGCGGTTGACGACCTGTTCTGGCAATTGGCGGACGGGCATGGAATCTGACTTGGACTCGATCTGGATTCGCTGACGGCGCTATTCTAGGCCGTGTTGCGTCAAAAGCATGTGTTGGGCAACAGCCACGTGGCGCCCTGGGGAAGAGGGATGCCTATCACATTGAAGACATTGGGCGTTCGAGCAAATCGCACAACCGGGACAGGCCGATCTCCGGTTGCCATCCTGATTGTGGGGTGCCGGGCGGCGGTGTAGCATCGTGAAAAAATGGCAACAGGACGGGAGGACGCCATGTGCCATCTCTTTGCGCACCAGCCCCAACGCGACTACGAATCCCAGACCCGCTCCTTGCGGATCGGCGGGCACTGCACCTCGATCCGGCTGGAAATGGCGTTCTGGGACACGCTGGAAGAGATCGCGGCCAAGGAGAATATGAGCGTCGGCAAGTTCCTGACCACGCTCTACAACGAGGTGCTCGACCATCACGGCGAGGTCAACAATTTCGCCTCGCTGCTGCGCTGCTCCTGCCTGATTTATCGTTCCCGGAATGCCGCGCCGGTTCAGGACTTCAAGGCGACGGTGGCGCCGATTCTCGACGCGGCTGAATAGCCGTATCCGTTCTCCTCAAAAGCCAAAGCGGCTCTGCCAGGGAAGGACAGAGCCGCTTTGTCGTATCTGACCTCAGATCTCCTTCTTCTGCATCGCGCCGGCGATGTAGTCGGCCTGCCGAATCGCGAGCGCGACGATGGTCAGCGTCGGGTTGCAGGCAGCACCACTGGTGAACTGGCTGCCGTCGGAGACGAACAGGTTCTTGACGTCGTGGCTCTGGCCGAACTTGTTGACCACGCCGTCGCGCGGCTTCTCGCTCATCCTGTTGGTGCCGAGATTGTGCGTGCTCGGATAGGGCGGGGTCGGATAGGTCACGGTGGCGCCCACGGCGTCGTACACCGCGGCGCCCTGCTTGTAGGCGTGGGCACGCATCGCGACGTCGTTGGGATGATCGTCGAAATGCACGCTCGCGACCGGCTGCCCGTGCTTGTCCTTCACGACAGAGTCGAGCGTGATGCGGTTGGTCTCCTGCGGCATGTCCTCGCCGACCAGCCACATGCCGGCCATCCTGGGATAGCCGTCGAGCGCTGCGGTGAACGGACGGCCCCAGGCGCCGGGATTGAGGAACGCCGCCATGAACGGCAGGCCGATCGACAGCGTCTCCATCTCGTAGCCGCCGACGAAGCCGCGCTTGGGGTTGTTGGCGGCTTCATCACGGATGATGCCGGCCATGGTGGTGCCGCGATACATGTGCACCGACTTCTCGAACACGGCGTAGACGCTGCCGGTCATGTGGCGCATGTAGTTGCGGCCGACCTGGCCCGATGAATTGCCAAGACCGTCGGGGAACATGTTCGAGGCGCTATTGAGCAGCAGCCGCGGGCTTTCGATCGAATTGCCGGCCACCGCGACGAGGCGCGCCTTCTGGCGCTGCATTGCGCCGCTCTCGTCGGCGTAGACGACGCCGGTCACCTTGCCGCCGGAATCGTGCTCGATCTTGACCGCCATGCTGCCGGGACGAACTTCGAGATTTCCGGTCGCCTCGCCCTTGGGGATCTCGGTGTAGAGCGTCGACCATTTCGCACCGGACTTGCAGCCCTGGAAGCAGAAGCCGATCTGCTGGCAGGCGCCGCGTCCGTCGCGCGGCTGGCTGTTGATCGCCATGTTGCCGGTGTGCACGGTCTTGTAGCCGAGCTTCTTCGCGCCGGCTTCCAGCACCTTGAAGTTATTGTTGCCGGGAAGTCCGGGAATGCCGTTGGTGCGGGTCACGCCCATCTTGTTCTCGGCCTTGGCGTACCAGGGCTCCATTTCCGCGAGCGTGACCGGCCAGTCCGAGAGGTTGGCGCCGGGAATGTTGCCATAGGTGCTCTTCACCTTGAACTCGTGCTCGTCGAAGCGCAGCGACGCGCCGGCCCAATGGGTCGTCGAGCCGCCGACCGCTTTGACGATCCAGGCGGGCAGGCCCGAAAAATCCTTGGCGACGCGCCACGTTCCCGACGTGGTGCGCGCATCGGTCCAGGCGAGCTGGGAAAAACTTTCCCACTCGTCGTTGACGAAGTCGTGGTTCTCGATGCGGGGACCGGCTTCGAGGATGACCACCTTGACGCCCTTCTGCGCGAGCTCGTTGCCCAGCGTGCCGCCGCCGGCGCCGGAGCCGACGATCACCACAACGCTGGAGTCGTTCAGATCGAATTTTGCCATATGCGTTCTCCTGAACCGTTGGGTGGCTTTAGGCTTTCGGCAGCCAGTCGATGTCGGCGAAGCCGCGATTGATGTAGCCGCCATGCTCGGCGGAGGAGCCCTCGTAGCCGAACCGCGGCCAGACCTCTTTCTGGTTGTAGAGCGACACGATGAGGTCGCCGCGCACCTTCTGGAAGAAGTCGCTTTGCTCGATCTCCTTCAGCAGCACCACGCGGTCGGCCTCCCAGGGCACGTCGGCGTAAGGCGCCTTGTGGCGGTCGCGCGCATTCTGATCGAGCCGCGCAATGCCGTCGCTGATCAGCGACTTGACGGCAGGGTCCTTGGCCGCCTTGCCGTCCCACGGCCTGATCGCTGTGATGTAGTAGCTGTCGCCGAGCACATCGTGCGGATAGATGTCACGCGCGACCTTCAGCAGCGTCTTCATCGTCGCGGGCGACAGCGCGCTGGCCTCATCGGCCCAGGCGCCCTCGATGCTGACGGCGACACTGGTCGCGACGGCCACGACCGGCACGGCGGTCGCCGCGCCCTTGAGAAACACGCGGCGGCTGTGCTTGCTTCGACGGTCGACTTCTCTCATGGCATTCCTCCTTCAATTTTTGTGATTGGACTTTTGTTGTCAGCCGAAACGTCCGCCCCGCTGGATCACCTCGATCTTGTAGCCATCGGGATCGCTGACGAAGAAGAAGCGCGCCAGCGTTTTGCCGTCGTGCTTGAAGTCGCGTAAGGGTCCCGGCGCGAGCGTCTCGCGCTCGAAGCGGGCATGTTCGGCCTCGAGATCTTCGACCACGACGGCGAGATGTCCGTAGCCGTCGCCGAGCTGGTACGGATCCTTGCGATCGAAATTGACCGTCAATTCGAGCTCGAAGGGCGAGGAGGGGTGACGCAGATAGATCAAGGCAAAGTCCGCGAATTTCAGCTGATCGGCGACCTCCAGGCCGAAGGCGCGCCTGTAGAAGTCGAGCGAGCGTGCCTCGTCGAACACGCGGATCATGGAATGAACGGGCTTTGCCATTCAGTTCTGCTCCTTGAGGTAAGCGATGATGGCGGCGCGCGTCTCCGGCCTGGCCTGCCGGTAGATCATGGTCACGCCGGGAATGACGGCTTGCGGATTGGTCAGCCATGCGTCGAGCTTCGTCTCGTCCCAGGCGAAGTCCGCTTTCGCAAGGCTCTCGGAATAGCGAAAGCCTTCGACCTTGCCGGCGGAGCGGCCCACGATCTGGACCAGCGGCGGGCCTTGCCGCATCGGTTCCGACGAATTCGTCGTATGGCACACGGCGCATTGCTGCTTGAACAGCGCGGCGCCATCCGGCGGCTTTGCGGCCGGTAACGGCATTTGCGCATCGGCAACCCGCACCACCAGCACCATCGCGGTGCACAATCCCAGCACGATCGCGCGCATCGCCACCAGCTCGCCCATCCACATCAACGTCAGCCCGCGCAAACTCTAGGCGCCGCCAAAGACGCGGTGGTAGTAGCGGGCTGTTTTGCCGAGCGCGGAGATGCTCGCGGCGTGTGGTGTTCCGCGCTGCCTTATATGCGGAGCACAATTCCGCGAAACCGCCGTCAAATCCCTAAACGATGACCACACGATGCGGATTGCATGACGACCGCGCCGCTTGAACTCTCGATGCGATGCAATGGCCCGGTGCAGACGAGCGGCGTGGAGCCGCCGGGCCGTTCATCGCGAAAAAATCCAGGAGAAATGGATGAAGTTGGTGAAGACCTCGATGATCGCATGCGCCCTCTCGGCTCTTGTGGCGGCGCCCGTACTCGCGCAAAGCGCGCCACCCGCCAAGTCAGGCGGCACCGTGCAGAGCAAACCGATGCAAGGCAGCACGATGGGCAGCGGCGATGACGAGATGAGTGCTCAGCCGGGCGCCGCGGGCGAGAAGACCGGCATGAAGCCGACCAAAGGCACTAGAGGCACGGTCGGCACCACCGGCAGCGCTGCGCAAAAAGGGACCGCCGACGATGCCACGACGGGCGGTGCAGCCCCCTCCAAGCGTTACTAACCCCGGTCGGGAAACGGCAGAACTCCGGTCGCCCCGGCGGCCGGAGTTTTTCGGCTGCCGTCGCTAGTCGTCGAAGCGGCCGCCGCGTCCGGCCTTGATGTCGCTGCGATGCTTCTTGCCCTCGAGCCGGCGCTGCTTGGAGCCAAAGGTCGGCCGTGTCGCGCGCCTTGGCTTCGGCCGTATCATCGCCTCGGTCAGGATCTCGACGAGCCGATCGATGGCGTCCTGGCGGTTGCGCTCCTGGGTGCGGAAACGCTGTGCCTGGATCACGATGACGCCGTCCTTGGTCATGCGCTGACCTGCGAGGCGGGCGAGGCGCAGAGCCGCATCCTCCGGCAAGGTCAGCTTGCGCGTGTCGAAGCGCAGCTGGGCCGACGTCGCGACCTTGTTGACGTTCTGCCCGCCCGGGCCGGAGGCGCGGACAAAGCCGATCTCGATATCGTCCTCGTCGATGACGAGATCGCGGGATATCCGCAGCATGGTGGCACCACAACCGGCTTACGAAGAATCAGGGTTGGTGCCAATCTAGCCGATCCTTTTGCGATTTGCCTGCAGTCTGCGGGCGGTGGACGGCCCTGGACAGTCGGGTGCCAGCCGCCGCCGGCCGCGTTGATGATGCCGGTCATCTCCTTGCGAGGCTCACACATACAAATGCCAGTTCGCGGCGTCGTATGTGTTGAACTGCGCGTTCGCCGTCACCTGGGTGCCGTCCATCACCCATGATGCGACGCCGTGGGTGGAGCTGTTCTCGAACACCAGGTCGGACTTTCCGTCGCCGCTGAGGTCGCGTACCGCGTCGAAGTGCCAACCGCCGGCGGCGTTGATGATTCCGATCTGCGGGCTCGCCGTGATCTGGGTGCCGTTCATCTGCCAGATCGCGACGCCATGAGTGGTATCGTTGAGGAACAGCAGATCGGTCTTGCCGTCGCCGTTGAAGTCGCCGGTATCCTGGAAGTGCCAGCCACCGGCGGCGTTGACGACACCGATTTGGGGAGCGTCCGTGATGCGGTTGCCGTCCATCTGCCAGATTGCGACGCCATGCGTCATGTCGTTGAGAAAGAGCAGATCAGTCTTTCCGTCGCCGTTGAAATCGCCTGTCGTGGTGAAGTGCCAGCCGCCAGCGGTGTTGACGGTGCCGATCTGCGAATTGTCCGCGATCTGGGTGCCGTTCATCTGCCACGTCATCAGGCCGTGGGTCGCAGCGTTCGAGAACAGCAGATCGGTCTTGCCGTCGCCGTTAAAATCGCCGGTGCCGGCGTAGGCCCATCCGGCCGCCGCGATGCCGATCTGCGGCGCCGCCGTCAGCTGCGCGCCGTCGATCTGCCAGATCGCGACGCCGTTGGTCGAGGCGTTCTGAAACAACAGATCGGTCTTGCCGTCGCCGTTGAAATCACCGGTGCCGGTGTAGCTCCATCCGCCCGCGGCATTGTAGATCCCGATCTGCGGACCCGCGACGACCGTGTTGCCGTCCATCTGCCATTCGGCGACGCCGTGGGTCGTGGAATTGATGAACAGCATGTCGGCCCGGCCGTCGCCGTTGAAGTCGGCATTGCCGGTGTAGTTCCAGCCGGCGGCACCGTTGATGGTGCCGACCAGCAGATTGGCGGACATCTGGGTGCCGTTCATCTGCCACTGGTAGACGGTGTGGGCGGTGTTATCGATCAGCAGCATGTCGCTTCTGGCATCGCCGTTGAAATCGTTCACCGCCTTGTTCGGCACGCCGGTGAAATCGTCGACGTTCAGATTGGCCTTGGTGACGTTCTGGAGCGTCAGCGTGTCGCCGTTTGCGAAGCTGAACACTGTGTTGGCCCCGATCTGGGTCGCCTGTCCCAGTGCATAGGCGAGTGTCGTATGAAAAGCCGTCAGGTCGATCCGGTCGTCGGTATGCGCGCCGGCGACGAAATCGGTGATGGTGTCGAAGCCGTCGCCTGGATTGAACACGAAGAGGTCGTTGCCGATGCCGCCGGTCAGCATGTCGGTGCCGGTGCCGCCGGCCAGAAGGTCGTTGCCGACTTCACCGCGCAGATGGTCGTCGCCGCCGCCGGCATAGATCACGTCACTGAGCTCGGTGCCGAGAATCCATTCTCCTGCGCCGGTGCCGGTGAAATTGACCGTCAGCGTTGCGGCGTTGAAGCTGTGACTGACGTCGCTCGTGCCGTAATAATATTGCGACGCGGCGACATCCACCGTCCCCAGCGAAACCGTCGTGCCCGGACGATTATACGACATCACCGTGTAGCTGGCATTGTCATGCGCAGGATCGATCGTCGGCGTGCCTTCGAACGGATGCTTGAATCCGAGCGCGTGCCCGATTTCATGAAGCGTGACCGAGTAGCCGCCATGGCCTGGCGCCATCAGGGTGTCATTTCCGGCGTAGAAATTGGAGTTCAGGAAAACGTCGCCGCCGAGATTGTTGTAGGTGGGGCTGTAGACCGTTGTGCCACCTGCATTAGCGGCCTGAAACTGCGGATGATATGCGAACCCGGCGGCCTGCAGCCCGTTGGAGGCGAGTACCCCGCTCATGTCATACATGTTGAAGCGGATTTGCCCGCCGACCGCTTCCGGGACTTCGATGAAAGAAATCCCGCTCGCTGCCGCCCAAACATTCAAGGCTTGGCGAATATCGTCCTTTTGTGCGGCGGAAAACGCCGAGAAGCTTGGCCGCGCCGTCATATCGTAGGTCGCCGGGGCGGAGTTGAAGCTGAAGGTGACGACGACGGCCGTGCCGAGCGGCGCGTCGGTATTCCACCGTGCCGTCTGTACCGTTCCGGTGATCGAGAGGATATCGTTGTCGATGGCCATAACGGCTCCTTTTCTGGAGCCGGCCACAGATTCCCCTAGCGACGGCAATCAGCCCGTCGCAAACGCTTCCCCAACTCCCCGCCGGGAAGATATTAAGCCTGATTTCCGGAGTCAATCATGCCGGGCGCGGACGAGGGCGCATACACCTTGCGTTGTGATGCGGCCGCCTGCCGGCGTCGGAGCAGCTCGCTTTTGCCTCAGCTCAGTTCGACTTCGTCGCCGGTGCTGCCGCCGGCTGCGCGGCGGCCTGCGGCGCGCGGCCGACGATGACGGTCAGCAGGCCCTGGCCCCAGAGACGTTTGGCGGCCGTCTTGGCGTCGTCCAGCGTGACCGCGTCGACGATGCCGTTGCGCTTCTCGATATAGTCGATCGGCAGCTTGTCCTGCTGATATTGCAGCAGCGCCTGCGCGAGCTTCGAGGAGGTATCCAGCGCCAGCATCTGCGAGCCCTTGAGATAGGACTTGGCCTCGTCGAGCTCCTTCTGCGTCGGACCCTCGTCGGCGATCCGGCGCACCTCCTTGTCGATGGCGTCGATGGTGTCGCCGGCGCGGTCGGCGCGCGTGCCGGTGTTGCCGATGAAGACCGCCGAATGCTCCATCCAGAGCAGCGATTCGAACACGGAATAGGCGAGGCCGCGCTTCTCGCGCACCTCGCGATAGAGCCGCGAGGACAATCCGCCGCCGCCGAGGATGTGGTTGACGACATAGGCCGCCATGAAGTTCGGATCGCTCCGCTTCACGCCCGGGCCGCCGAAGGTGATGACGGTCTGCGGCACGTCGAGTGGGACGAAGGCGCGCTGCGGCGGTTTTTCAGCCTCCACGTCGGCGACCGGCGTGAGGTTGGCCTTGGCGGGCAGGCTGCCGAAGGTGTGGTCGAGCAGCTTGCCGAGGGTGGCCGGATCGACGTCGCCGACGACCGCGATCTTCAGCCCATCCTTGGCAAGCACGCGGCCGACATAGTCCTTCATGTCGGCGACCGTGATGGTCGGCACGCTGTCGAGGTTGCCGTTGCTCTGCCGGCTGTAGGGATGATCGCCGAACGCGACCTCCAGGAATTTGCGGCTCGCCAGCGAGGTCGGGTTGGTGGTCTCGCGGCGCAGGCCCGAGATCACCTGCGAGCGGATGCGCTCGACATCGGCGGTGTCGAAATGCGGCGAGGTCAGCGCGCTCCGCAGCAGGTCGAAGGCTTCGTCCTTGTTGTCGCGCAGCATGCGCAGGCTGCCGCGGAACGTATCGCGTGTGGCGCTGAAGGAGAGCTCGATGGCGCGGCGGTCGAGCCGCTCGTGGAAGGTCTTGGAGTCGAGATCGCCGGAGCCTTCGTCGAGGAGATCGCCGACGAGGTTGGCGACGCCTGACTTGTCCTTGGGATCCTGCGCCGAGCCGCCGGCGAAGGAATATTCCATGGCGATCAGCGGCACGGTCGCGTCCTGCACGAACCAGGCCTCGATGCCGCCCGGTGAGGTCAAATGCTGGATTTTTGCAGCCGCCTGCGACGGCGAGACGCTAACCAGCGCAAGTGCCGCGCCAGCGGCGAGGGAGAAGGCAACGCGTCGAAGGAAGGGATAGGTCACGAACGCTTCTCCTCGCGCTTGGCGGCAGCGGTGTCCTTGATCAGATAGCCCGTCACCGAGCGCTTCTTCTCGAGCCATTTCTGTGCAACGGCGCGAACCTGCTCGGCCGTGACCGCGCGGATGCGATCGGGCCAGCTCCGAATGTCCTCGATCGACAGGCCCGTGGTCAGTGCGCCGCCATACCAGCGCGCCAGCACAGCCTGGTTGTCCTGGGCGTAGATCGCCTCCGCGATGAGCTGGGTCTTCACCCGTTCGAGGTCCTCGGCGCGGATCGGGTTCCGCGCGATGTCGGCGATGACGCCGTCGACCACCTGCTCGACGTCGGCAAAGCTGACGCCGGGCTTCGGCGAGGCCGAGATCGCGAACTGGGTCGGGTCGAGCGAGATGCTGGAATAGCTGGCGTTGGCCGACACCGCGAGCGGCTTGTCGACGACGAGCGCACGGTAGAGATAGGAATTGCTGCCGCTGCCCATCAATTGCGCCAGCACGTCGAGGGCCGCGCTTTCACCGGCCGCAGCCGTCGTCGCGGAGGGCACGAGATAATAGCGGCGCAGGCTCGGCTGCTCGACGCGGGGGTCGGCCAGCGTGACCGTGCGCGGGGCGGCAGGCTCCGGCTCCTGCGGGCGGACGCGGCGTGCGGGGATCGCGGGCTGGGCCGGGATCGAGCCGAAATTACGCTCGACCAGCGGGCGGATGTCGGCGGCTTCGACGTCGCCGGCGATCACCAGGATCGCGTTGTTCGGCGCGTAGAAGCGGCGGTAGAAGGCGAGCGCATCCTCGCGATCGAGCTTCTCGATCTCCTGGTGCCAGCCGATCACGGGCCGGCCGTAGGGGTGGTTGAGATAGAGCGCGGCCATGATCTGCTCGTTGAGCCGCGCATCCGGATTGTTGGCGACGCGCATGTTGTACTCTTCGAGCACGACGTCGCGCTCCGGCAGCACGTTCTCGTCCTTGAGGATGAGGCCGGTCATGCGGTCGGCCTCGAACTCCATCATGGTCGGCAGCTGTTCTTTCGGCACGCGCTGGTAGTAATTGGTGTAGTCGACCGAGGTCGAGGCGTTCTCGTTGCCGCCGACGCGCAGCACGGTCTGGGAGAATTCGCCGACCGGGTGCTTCGAGGTGCCCTTGAACATCAAATGCTCGAGGAAGTGCGCGAGCCCGGACTTGCCCGGCGTCTCGTCGGCCGAGCCGACCTTGTACCAGATCATCTCCGTGACCACGGGCGTGCGGTGGTCCGGGATCACCACGACCTGCATGCCGTTGCCGAGCGTGAAGCTGGCAGGCGGAGCCGATGTCACCGTGGTCTGGGCGAAGGTGGCGCTGGCTGGGAGGACACTCGTCGAAAGCAGCGCGGCAAGGAGGCAGGCAGCCGATCGGTTTGCGGACATCATGATCCCTGGTGAAGCCGAGATCCGGATGTCCGGCTCGGAGGCACGGCATGCTACACCGTGCGGCCTGGCGCTTTTCGTCACGAAGAAGAGAACGCCGTCATCGTGAGGTTAAAGATAAGTCATGTGCTTCGTCCGGCTTACACCGGGCGATTGCGGCAGTTCCGTATGGCGGCGCCAACCAGCAAGAGCGCTATCGCTCTTTTTCCTTACCACTGAGCACGTCAAAATATGTCCTTTTGGACTTATCCGGTCCCCCGGAGCCGTAGGCGTAGTTGGGCGAGGGCGTCTGGTATCCGGGCGGTGGTTCGGTCAGGGATTCCCGCGTTGGCTCAGAGGTGAATTGCTTGGATTCGTCGCTGTCACCCTTGAAGAGCCCGAGCAGTCCGCCTTTATAGCCGAGCTGACTTGGGCTCATGGTCGGATTGTTTCCGCCCGGCTGGACGGGGTCGTTGCTTGACGTGCGGGTATTGCCGTTGGTCTTGACGGCGTCCAGTTCGGCCGGAGTCAGGGGGCGGGCCGTTTCCCAGGGATTCTGGAACTTGGTGCCGGGTTTCTTTCTGGCAGCGGCAAGCTCCTTGCGACGCTTCTCATCCGGGTCTTTTGGCCAGTTCGGAGGAGCGGCCTCGGCGGACGATGCAGGGGGCGGCAGGTCGAGCTTCGGCGGCACGACCAGCGGCGAGCGCTCGCGGTATTCGATGCCGGGCTTTTCCATGCTCTTGGCGCCGAGGCCGGACATCAAATTGTCGATGAGCTTCTCTTCGAAGGTCATGTCGTCATCATCGTCGTCGCCGGCGCGCACCGCGCCTGCCGACATGACGAGGCCGACGCTGAGCGCGACAGCGGACAATTTCAACGCCCGCCGGATCCCCTGCCGGGGGTCTCGAACCATCAAACCGCTGGTCTTCGAGCTGCGCATCACTGTACCTGTTCCATATTGTGGCAGTTTACCGCTCGCACGCGGCCTATCCTCGCAAAAAGCAAGGTTCCGCCTGCCCGCCCGTATCAGCCGGGATCAGGGCGCTTTTGCGGCGGGTACCCCCATGAAGGAATCATACAATAGCGCCGCCACCCCGACAACGATGGCCACGTCCGCGAGGTTAAACACATACCAATTATAGGTATTTCCGCCGATCTCGATGTGGAGCAGGGCGAAATCGATCACCGCGCCATAGGCGAAGCGGTCGATGCCGTTGCCGACGGCACCGCCGATGATCAGTCCCAGGGCGACGGTCGCAAGCCGGGTGTGCGAACGGACCATCCAGATCGCCAGGGCGACCACAGCAACGACCTTCACAGCCATCAGCGCGAGCTGCGCCGCCTGGCTGTCGTTCTGGAGCCAACCGAAGCTGATCCCGACGTTCTTGGCCAGCACCAGGTCGAAGAACGGCATCACCTTCACCACGCCGCGGCGGGCGAGGTCGAACACGTTTAGCAGCCAGAGCTTCGAAGCCTGGTCGGCCACGAGCGTGACCATTGCCACGAGGATGCCGGCGCGGAGCGGGGGCATGGCCGGGATCAGACGCTCACGCCCAACGCCTTCCATTCGCGCAGCGCCTTAGCGTCGCGCGGGGTGACGTCGGGATATTCACGGTCCTCACCGACCGTCGGCGAGATCTTCCAGGAGCGGGCGCACTTCGTGCCGACCGCTTTCTCGACCACGACGGCGACGCCGGACACGGCATCGAGACGGAAAGCATTGGCCGGCGCCTCACCCTCGCGCACCTCATAGTTCGAGGTGATGCAGATCTCGGCGAGGTCGGTGTCGAACAGTGTGGCCAGCATGTCGCGGTCGGCGACATAGATCACGGGCGATGCCTCCAGCGAGGAGCCGATGTTCTTGGCGGCGCGCTCCAGCTCGAGCGCGCCGGTGACGACGCGGCGCACGTTGCGGATCGTCTCCCACTTCGCGGCGAGCTTGTCGTCGCGGAAGCTTTCGAGGTTGTTCGGAAACAGCGTCAGATGCACCGACGGCTCGGCATCGGGCCGGTACATGCGCCAGCCTTCCTCCGCGGTGAAGCTGAGGACCGGTGCCAGCCATTTCAGGATCGAGGCGCACAACAGGTCGATGGTCGTCAGCGCCGCCTTGCGCACCGGCGAGGACGGCGGATCGCAATAGAGCGTGTCCTTGCGGATGTCGAAATAGAAGGCCGACAGCTCGCTGTTGAGGAAGGCGGACAGGATAGCGACCACCGTCTTGAAGTCGAACTCCCGATAGGCCTTGTCGATGGCGGCAGCGCGCACCGCGAGCTCGTGCAGCATCAGCCGCTCGAGCTCCGGCATCTCGGCTGGCGCGACCGCCTCAGCCGGCTTGTAATGATGCAGCGTGCCGAGCATCCAGCGCACGGTGTTGCGCAGCTTGCGATAGGTCTCGACCGTGTTCTTCAGGATCTCGGGGCCGATGCGCTGGTCGTCGGTGTAGTCGCAGGACGCGACCCACAGCCTCAGGATGTCGGCGCCGGACTCTTTGATGACGGCCTGCGGCTCAATGGTGTTGCCGAGCGACTTCGACATCTTGCGGCCGTCCTCGGCCTGGGTGAAGCCGTGGGTCAGCACGATGTCGTAAGGCGCCCGGCCGCGCGTGCCGCAGCTCTCCAGCAGCGAGGAGTGGAACCAGCCGCGATGCTGGTCCGAGCCTTCCAGATACATCACCGTGTCGGTGCCGCCATCGACCTTGCGCTTGATGCCGGCGAGGCCGGGGAATTGCACGGGGTCTTCCAGCACGAAAGCGTGGGTCGAGCCTGAATCGAACCAGACGTCGAGGATGTCGTCGACCTTCTGCCAGTCCTCGCTCGCGCGCGCGCCCAGGAAACGCTCGCGCGCGCCCTTCGCGTACCAGGCGTCCGCGCCTTCCGTCTCGAAGGCATCGCCGATGCGCGTGTTGACCGCTTCGTCCTGGAGGATCTCGGCCGAGCCGTCGCCCTTCTCGCGCACGAACACGGCGATCGGCACGCCCCAGGCGCGCTGGCGCGAGATCACCCAGTCGGGGCGGGCCTCGATCATGCCGTTGATGCGGTTCTCGCCTGATGGCGGCACCCATTGCGTCACGGAGATCGCCTGCAGCGCGCGGGCGCGCAGCGTGTCGCCGCTCTTGGTCTTGCCGCCCGTCGCGATGTCCTTGTCCATCGCGATGAACCATTGCGGCGTGTTGCGGAAGATCACCGGCTTCTTGGAGCGCCAGGAGTGCGGGTATTGGTGCTTGAGCCGGCCGCGCGCGAGCAGCATACCTCTTTCGACGAGTGCCTTGATCACGGCTTCGTTGGCATCGCCCTTCTCGCCCTTGTCGTTGATGACGCGCTTGCCGGCAAAGCCCGGAGCCTGCTCGGTATAGGCGCCGTTCTCGTCGACAGTGTAGGGGATCGCGGTCGGGACGCCGCGCGCGTCAAGCTCGCGCGTATTCGCCATCCAGACGTCGAAGTCCTCGCGGCCGTGGCTGGGCGCGGTGTGCACGAAGCCGGTGCCGGTGTCGTCGGTGACGTGGTCGCCTGAAAACAGCGGCACAATGAAGTCGTAGCCGCCGGCAAGGCCCTTCAGCGGATGGGCGCATTCGATCGCGTCCATGGTGTCGCCGGGGACGTCGCGGACCTTCTCGTAGGCCGTCACGCGCGCCTGCTTGAAGACTTCTTCAGCGAGCGCGTCGGCGAGGATCAGCAGGTCGCCGCTCTTGGTCCAATTGTCGGCGGGTGCATCCGTGACCTTGTACAGGCCATAGGCGATCTTCGGCGAGAACGAGATGGCGCGATTGCCGGGCAGCGTCCAGGGCGTGGTGGTCCAGATCACGACGCTTGCGGAGGCGAGCGCACCATGCGCGGGCGAGGTGACCGGGAATTTCACCCAGACCATGTCGGACGTGTAGTCCTCGTATTCGACCTCGGCCTCGGCCAGCGCGGTCTTCTCGACCACGCTCCACATCACCGGCTTGGAGCCGCGATAGAGCGTGCCGTTGGCGGCGAACTTCATCAGCTCGCGCGCGATCTGGGCTTCGGCCGGAAAGCTCATGGTGGCGTAGGGATGGTCCCAATCGCCGATCACGCCGAGACGCTTGAACTCCTCGCGCTGCACGCCGAGCCAGTGCGTCGCGTAGGCGCGGCACTCTTTTCGGAAATCGATCATCGCGGCACTGTCGCGGAAGTCGGGCTTCTGCTTGCCCTTCTTGCGATAATGCTCCTCCTCGACCTTCCACTCGATCGGCAGGCCGTGGCAGTCCCAGCCGGGCACGTAGTTGGAATCGAAGCCGAGCATCTGCTGGCTCTTGGTGACGAGGTCCTTCAGGATCTTGTTCAGCGCCGTGCCGATATGGATGTTGCCGTTGGCGTAGGGCGGACCGTCATGCAGCACGAACTTGGCGCGGCCGCGGGCGCTCTGGCGCAGCTTCTCGTAGAGGCCGGTCTCGTACCAGCGCTTGAGGATCTCCGGCTCGCGCTGCGGCAGGCCGGCGCGCATCGGGAAATCCGTCTGCGGCAGATAAAGGGTCTTCGAATAGTCTTTGGCTTCAGACTTTTGGGACTTTTGCGGCTTTTCGGACATGGGGCTGACTGGCTCGGAAGGGCGCGGGAACGGATGGCGATGCGGAATCGCGGGGTGAAACGACAAAATCCCGGTCTTGCGCCGAGCCGAAGGCTCAGGCGGAAGCCGGGCCGCTAATTCCTATGATGCGCCGCGCAAACATGGGCCCTCCATAGCAGGGGGCCAAAGGAAGCGCAAAAGGTAGAAGCGCAAAAGGTTCGGCGGGGCCGGTTTTCGGCGTCAATCGATCACGCCAAGCCGCGGAAATGCGTCCGGGGCGGCCGCCAGCATGGCGCGGGCGCGGGCGGAATCGTCGTCCATCTGGCGGATCAGGGCCTCCAGACTGTCGAATTTCAGCTCCTCGCGGATGAAGCCGACGAAGGCGCAGTCGAGCGCCTGCCCGTAGAGGTCGCCCTTGAAGTCGAACAGGAAGATCTCCAGCAGCGGGGCGCCATTGTCGAAGGTCGGGCGGCGGCCGAAGCTTGCCACCCCGTCCAGGCGCTCGGTGCCGCGGCCGACCCGCACCGCATAGATGCCGTGCTTGAGGCCGCAATTGGCATCGAGGCGGATATTGGCGGTGGGATAGCCGAGGTCGCGGCCGCGCTTCTCGCCATGGATCACCTCGCCGGTGACGAACCAGGGCGCGCCCAGCATGGTGGTGGCCTCGTCGAGCAGGCCCTCGGCCAGCGCGATCCGGATCGCGCTGGAGGAGACCGGCCGCTCGTCGATATCGACATGCGGCTGCACGTCGACCTCGATGCCGAGCCGGGGCGCCTCGTTGACCAGCAGGCTGGGGGAGCCGACCCGTCCCTTGCCGAAATGGAAGTCGTAGCCGACCGCGATCCCGCTGATGCCGAGGCGTCCGATCAGGTCATGGTGAATGAAGTCTTGCGCGCTGGTCCCAGCCCGCGCCTTGTCGAAGGTCATGATCACGGCGCCGTCCAGCCCGGTCCCGGCCAGGAGCCGCAGCTTGGCCCGCTCGTCCGTCAGGCGGAATTGCGGGGTGTTCGGGCTGAAAAACCGCCGCGGATGCGGCTCGAAGGTCAACGCCAGCGCAGGGCGGCCATGCGCCCGGCCCATTTCCAGGGCCGCCGCGATCACCGCGCGATGGCCGAGATGAACGCCGTCGAAATTGCCCATGGCGACCACGGCGCCCCTTAAAATCGCGGAATCCTGCGTGGTGTCGCGGATAACGGTAAAATGCGGGGCCATCAGGGAAATTCTCGAAGCGGCAGGACCGGTCCGGACCGTGGCTTGACCCGCCGGATGAAGTCAAGCGGCAGGGGACGGCCGCATTGAACGCGATTTCAGTCCTTCGGAGGCGCCCGCGATTAACGCGCTGTTTAACGCCTTGGTGCTAGTTCTTGAAACGTGGAACAGCGGGGCCAGAGCCCCGGCGGGTCCGATCGTAATATTTCCTGGGTTTGCGTTGGGGGAGTCGAGATGGCGGTTGATTTGTCGATGTCGGTTCTGGTGGTTGACGACTACAGCACCATGATCCGTATCATCAGGAATCTCCTGAAGCAGCTTGGCTTCGAGAATATCGATGATGCCAGCGACGGTTCGGCGGCGCTGAACAAGATGCGCGGCAAGAAGTACGGGCTCGTGATCTCCGACTGGAACATGGAGCCGATGACGGGCTACGACCTGCTGCGCGAAGTGCGCGCGGATCCGAACCTTGCCACCACGCCCTTCATCATGATCACGGCGGAATCGAAGACCGAGAACGTGATCGCGGCCAAGAAGGCCGGCGTGAACAACTACATCGTCAAGCCGTTCAACGCGGCGACGCTGAAGACCAAGATCGAGGCGGTCTTCCCGGACATGGCGAGCGCGTAAGCCGCGCTTCGAAGCCATCAACTGAATTTGGAAAGCCCGGGCTCGTCCCGGGCTTTCTGCGTTCGTCGTCATTCCTCCGGAACGACGGAGCTCACCACTTCAATTCGCGCATCAGCGCCTTCGGCGGGTGGCCGAATAATTCCAACACCGACTTGGGATCGAGCTGGTCGAGGCCCTCGAACTCCTCGGCATGGATGCCGCGGGTGACGAACAGGCAGTCGATGCCGAACTCGCGCGCTCCGGTGAGGTCAGTGCGGACGGAATCGCCGATCGCCAGCACTTTCTTCCGGTCGATCTGGTGGCCCTGGCGTTCGCCGGCCAGCCGCATCGCGCGCTCGTAGATTGGCCGGTGCGGCTTGCCGTAGAAGATCACCTCGCCGCCGAGCTCGCGATAGAGCTCCGCGATCGCGCCGGCGCAATAGATCAGCCGGTCGCCGCGCTCCACCACGATGTCGGGGTTGGCACAGACCAGCGTCAGCTTGCGCTCGCGCGCCTTCAGCATCATGCCGCGATAGTCTTCCGCCGTCTCGGTCTCGTCGTCATAGAGGCCGGTGCAGACGATGTAGTCTGCCTCTTCGAGCGGCGCGGTCGTCGCATCGAGGCCGCGATAGATCGAGTTGTCGCGCTCGGGTCCGAGCCAGAACATCCTGCTTCCGGGATGCTCGGCGACATACAGCCGCGTCAAATCGCCCGACGAGACGATCGCGTCGTAGGTCTCGTCCGCAACACCCAGCTTGCGCAACTGCCGCTGCACGGAGTCGGCCGGTCGCGGCGCATTGGTGATCAGAATCACCGTACCGCCACGGCTGCGATAGGTGTGCAGCGCCTCGCAGGCGTCGGGGAATGATTCCAGGCCGTTGTGGACCACGCCCCAGATGTCGCTGAGCACGACGTCGACGCCGCCCACGAGCTCGCGCAGGCTTTCGGCAAAATGCAGCGTGGTCATGATACGCAGCACCGATCAGATGCGGCGCGCGAGCGCCGCGTTGCCGGTGGTGCGCTGGGGCGGAGGCGCTGAAGACGTCGCGCCAGATGTCGTACCTTGGCTGGGGGAAGCGGAGCCATTGGATCCCTGAATATCCTGCGCCTGGTTCGGCGAGGCCCCGCCGGTAGCAGATGCCCCATCCGGCCGCAATGGCCGGGGCGGAGCGAACAGGAACCCCTGGCCGAACCGCACGTCATAGTCGAGCAGGTCGACCACCGCGCGCTCGCCCTCGATCCGTTCGGCGATCAGGTCGATGCCGAAACGGCCGAGCAGATCGGAGAGGTCGGAGGGGTGGATGTCCGAGGTCGAGGCCTGCCTGGGGTCGAGCAGAAGTGACGCCGGCACCTTGATGAAGCGCACGCCGCGGTCGGCCAGCTCGCGCGGCTCGATGCGCAGATCCGTGACGTGGTCGATCGAGAAGCGGAAGCCGCGCTGGGCCAGCGCTGCGAGATTCTCGGTCTCGGCCGGGCCGAGATTGCGGAAGGTCGACTGCTTGAACTCCAGCACCAGCGAGGGCGCCAGCGCCCGGTTGGCCTCGAGGAAGTCGAGGCACTGCGCGAAGCTGGTGGAATTGCCGAGGGTGGAGGCCGCGACGTTGCAGAACACGCCGACATCCTTGTTGCGTACCATCAGGCGGCGCAGCACCTGCACACAGCGCAGCATCACCATGTTGTCGATCCGTCCGATCAGCCCGGAGGCCTCGGCGATGCTGATGAACTCCTCGGCGGCGATGAGCTGGTCACGCTCGTCGCGCAGGCGCGTCACCACTTCGTAGAACCGCACCTTGCGCTGCGGCAGCGTCACCATCGGCTGCAGGAAGATGTCGATGCGATTCTCGTCGATGGCGTTGCGCAGCGTCCCCAGCATCTGGGGCTGATTGCGGCCGTTGGTGGCTTGAGCCGGATGGGCGGTCTGGGTCTGGATTGCCGGCGGTGCCGGCCGTGCGGAAAGCGGAGGAGGGGCGGCCGGCCGTTCCTCGAAGGGCGCGACCAGGTCGATCGGTGCCTCCGGCTCCAGCCGGGCGACCGGAGCGGGGGCCGGCACGGGCGCGCCGCCGGCCAGCAGGTCCTCATGGGCCGACACAGTGGTGGCGAGCTGCCTGACCAGCCCGCCGAGCTCGTTGATCTCGCCGACCACGGACTGGATGCGGTCGGAATTGGTCGAATTGGACGAGGCGATACGTCCCTCGATCGCAGCCAACCGGCGGCCGTACTCGGCGACCTGGCGGGCGAGGTCGGCGGTGCCGCGCGAGAGGTCGGCGATCTGGCCGCCGACGTCGCTGCGGTCGCGCAGCCGCATCGACACCGCGTTGTAGAGGATCAGGAAGGTCAGCGCGGTCAGCGCCACGATGGCGGATTCGGTTCCGCTGATGCCGGCGACCGAGTAGAGCACCAGCCCGAGCGAGGCCGCGACCAGAACCATGCAGATGGCGATGAAGATCGTCGAAATGCGAATCATGCCGCGCGTTACGCCTCAAAGAGCTGCTGCCTCACCCGGGAAAACACGGGCCATGGTGCGAACCCGTCACGCCTCATGCTCCCCCTTGGCCGTATGACCCTAACATCATTGTTGATTCGAGGGGATAGCGGCCTGTTCGCGGCCGAGGTCAGGCTGGCGCGGCGGCTCCGACCGTGTCGGCCGAGACGGCGTCACGGGTACCGAGCGGCTTGGGTGGCCCCTCGGTCGTGTCCCTCAGCGTTTGCCGTTCGAGCTCTGAATTCAGTTCGGCGCCGAACATGATGACGATCGCCGACATCCACATCCACGTCATCAGGCCGATCGCCGCGCCGAGCGAGCCGTAGGTCGCGTTGTAATTGGCGAAGGCCGACAGATACCAGGACAGCAGCGCCGAGCCCGCGATCCAGAGCATGGCGGCCGTGACTGCACCGAGGCTCAGCCATTGCCAACGCGGCGCATCGCGGCTGGGCGCGAAACGGTAGAGGATCGCAAGCGCCACCAGCAGGACGAGGAACATGAGCGGCCATCGTGCTAGCGCCACGATCAGCTTGCTTTCAGGCGCCATGCCGAGATGATTGAGCGCCAGCGGGAAGGCGACGACAAGCCCCACCATCACCAGCAGCGCCACGATGCCGCCGACCGTGAAGGCCAGCGACACCATATTGAGCTTGATGAAGCTGCGCTTCTCGCGCTCCTCATAGGCGACGTTGAGGGCGTCGAAGATGGATTTGACGCCCGCATTGGCGCTCCAGATCGCGAGCACGAGGCCGAACAGGAAGGTGGCACCCAGCGTCGTATTGCCGTTCGAGACCACGCGCGCGACCTGGTCCTCGACGATCTGGAACGAGCCCTCGGGCAGCATCGTCGCGAGCGTCTGGAGATTGGCGCTGATCGTCTTGGGATCGGCGAACAGGCCATAAGAGGAGACCAGCGCGGTAACTGCCGGAAAGATCGCGAGCAGTCCGAAGAACACGACGCCGCCCGCCGTGGCAAGCAGGCGATCCTCATCGATGCGCTGATAAGTCCGCCAGAAGATATCCTTCCAGCCCTTCCAGGGGATCTCAAGCGGGCTCTTGGCACGGCGGCCATGACCGGGCTGCACGGCCGCGCGCGCGGGGTGCGTTTCCGGTGAATTCGCCTCGCCTTTGCGATGGTCTTGCGGTGGCCCGGATAGGGGCAAGCCTGTGTCCTGAAAATAGCGCTCCGCCGTGAGCACGAAAACCGCAGTCGCCGCCACCAACAGCCAGGAGTCGATCTGTTCGGAGCGCCGCACCAGCATTTACGCGTCCAATCTCCGGCCGTGACGCCGGCGGCGCGCCGCCGTGAATCCCACCAGTCCGATCGCCGCGAGCATCAGGCCGAGCTGCACGGGGCGGTTGGTCCGGGCCGGCCAACTATTGCTACCGGTAGCCTTGGTGCCATGGCCGCGTTCGCCCGGCGCAAGCGGCACCAGCGGAATCGTCGTCGCGACCTCCTTTACCGCCTGTTTGACCGTTCCGCGCGGAATGCGCGGGGTGGCGATCGCAACGCGCATGCGGCTGGCAAGCGGCACGATCGGCTTGTCCCGACGCTTGACTTGCGCCAGGCCGATGCCGGCGCAGGTCATCGACAGCACGAGAAGCACGGCGGCGACGACGCCGAAGCCCCAGAATTGTCCGTAGGTGAGCGCAACCCAGCGGTACAGGGCGATCAGGCCGACAAAGAAGGTTGCGATCAGGAACAGCCCGGCCACCGCGAACAGTCCCGCCGCGACCGCATAGGACGTCGCGCGCCCCGTGGCCTGGCTGGTGCGGTCGCGCAGATAGGACTGAGCTGCGCGCTTGAGATGGTTGAGCTTGAGCGCCATGCCGGCGCGCAGCAATTCGCCCGATGGCGCGAGCATGCGGTCATCCTCCGAGAGCGAGAAAACTCGTCGGGGAATGAACGTGGCGGAATTTGACTTGTTCCGCCGGGAGCAAAGCCGCCGTGACGGATCAGCCGAGATCGGCCGCAGAAATCCAGAAGACCTCGCCCTCGGACTCCTCGGTGTCGAGCCAGAGCAGCGGCAGTTCCGGAAAGGCCTCGTCGACAAGGTCGCGGCCGCGGCCGATCTCGCAGATCAGCCCGCCGTCCGGGGTCAGGTGGTCGGGCGCGTCGTGCAGGATGCGGCGGACAACGTCGAGGCCGTCGGCACCGCCATCGAAGGCAAGCTTCGGCTCGGCGCGGCATTCCGGCGGCAGCGCCGCCATGCCTTCGGCATCGACGTAAGGTGGATTGGTGATGATCAAATCGTATTTGCTGTCGCCGAGCGGGGCGAACAGATCGCCGCGATGCAGCCTGATCCGTTCATCGAGCCCGTATTCGTCGACATTGCGCGTGGCAACCTCGATCGCGCCCTTGGAGATGTCGACGGCATCGATCGCCGCATACGGGAAATGATGTGCCGCCAGGATCGCAAGACATCCCGATCCCGTGCAGAGATCGAGCACACGCTCGACGGCCGTGGGATCGTCGATCAGCGCGCCGGCGCCGTCTTCGCCGCCGAAATGCGAATCCAGCAGCTCGCCGATGAAGGAGCGCGGAACGATGACACGCTCGTCGACATAAAAGGGCAGGCCGCGCATGTAGACCTTGTTGACGAGATAGGCGGCCGGTTTGCGCGTGATGATGCGCTGATGGATCAGATCGAGGATGGTCTTGCCTTCCGCAGCGGTGACGCGGGCGTGGGCAAAGCCCTCGAACTGGTCGGGATTGAGATGTAGCGCCTCGCCGATGAGGAAGGCTGCTTCCGCGACCGGGTCGGTCGTGCCATGGGCAAAGGCGAGCTTGGCCTCGACAAAGCGGCTCACCGCATAGCGGAGGTAATCAAGCAACGAGACAAGCTCGCCGGAGCCGACCTTGGCAGGCTTGGGCGCGGCGCGACCGCGCGCGGTCTTCTTCGAAACTCTTGCCATCACGATTTCGTCCAGCGTGCGGCGGCCTCGTCGTCACGGGCGTGGGCCTCGACCCAGCCGGTGCCGCTGGCGCTCTCTTCCTTCTTCCAGAACGGCGCGCTGGTCTTGAGATAGTCCATCAGGAATTCGGCCGCCTGGAACGCCGCCTGGCGGTGCTGCGACGCCGTCAGCACCAGCACGATGTTCTGGCCGGGCATGAACCGGCCGACGCGATGAATGACGGTGACGCCGTTCAGCGGCCAGCGCGACACCGCTTCGTCGGCGTGGCGCCTGATCTCTTCTTCCGCCATGCCGGGATAATGCTCGAGCGTCAGCGCGGCGATCTTCGCGCTGTCATCGTCGGCGCGGCAGATGCCGGAAAAGCTCACGACGGCACCGATATCGGTGCGGCTTTTGGTCAGGACCGCGATCTCGCGCGCGATGTCGAAATCGTCTTCCTGGATGCGGATGGTGACGGGGCAGGTGGTGACAGAGGAGGGCATGGCCTAGCCGCCGGTCATCGGCGGGAAGAAGGCGATCTCGCGGGCGCCTGCGATCGCGGCGTCCGATTTGACATGGGTATGGTCGATCGCGGTGCGGATCACCTTCGGCTTCTCGAAGGCGTAGGCATAGGCCTCGCTCTGCCCCGACAGCCAGGCGATCAGCTCTTCGACGGTGTGCACGGTCGCGGGCGGCTCGATCGTCTCCTCGGTCTTGCCGACGCGCTCGCGCACCCAGGCGAAGTATTTCACCTTCATGCCTCATCCTCCTTGATGAGGTGATGGATGCCGGAGCGGAAATAGTCGTAGCCGGTGTACATGGTGAGGATTGCCGAGGCCCACAGCAGGAGCAGACCGATCTGGGTCACGACGGGCACGACCTGGTCGCCGGCCTCGCCCGCGAGCAGGAAGCCGATGGCGACGAGCTGAACGGTCGTCTTCCACTTGGCGAGCTTGGTCACGGGCACGCTGACCCGCAGCGCAGCGAGATATTCACGCAGGCCCGAGACCAGGATCTCGCGGCACAGGATCACGATGGCGGCCCACAGCGACCAGCCGTGGATGATGCCGTCGGCGGCCAACATCAGCAGGCACGAGGCGACCAGCAGCTTGTCGGCGATCGGATCGAGCATCCGGCCGAACGCCGATTGCTGATTCCAGATCCGTGCATAATAGCCGTCGAGATAGTCGGTCACCGCGGCGCCGATGAAGATGGTCACGGCGACCCAGCGCAGCCATAGCGGACCGTCCAGGATCGACTGCGCATAGATGCACCCGACCACGACCGGGATCGCGGCGATCCGGCCATAGGTCAGGATGTTCGGGAGGGACATCGCGCGGCTGGTGGTCCCTCGTGTCGTGGCGATGTTCATCCGTCCTACCAATACCGCTGTTGCCCTAAGGTCAACCGTCCCATCCCCCACATGGGGTGCGGGAGACGACGACCATATGACCCCGTCCCCTTTAGTTCATCCCGGTTGGGGATGGAAATAGTCGAAAATCCTGCGGGCGCTCTCGGCGCTCACTCCCGGAACCTTGCCGAGATCGGCGATCGAGGCCCGTTCGATCTCCTTCAGGGTTCCGAAATGGTGCAGCAAGGCACGTTTGCGTGACGGGCCGATGCCCGGAATCTCCTGCAAACCGGCCTCCCGGATGTCCTTCTTGCGCAGCTTGCGGTGCGAGCCGATGACGAAGCGGTGGGCTTCGTCCCGCAGGCGCTGGATGAAATAGAGCACGGGGTCGCGCGGCTCCAGCTTGATCGCCTCGCGCTCCGGCATGAACAGGGTCTCGCGGCCGGCATCCCGGTCCGGTCCCTTGGCGACCGACATCAGCGACACCTGGGTCAGGCCGAGATTCGTGAAGATCTCCCTGACGGCATTGAGCTGGCCGCGGCCGCCGTCGATGATCACGAGGTCCGGCCATTGCGGGAAGTCATCGTCCTTGGCCTTGCTGGCGGCGTCCTCGGGCGGATTGATCAGGCGCTTGAAGCGCCGCTCCAGCACCTCGCGCATCATGGCGAAGTCGTCGCCCGGCGTGATCCCTTCCGACTTGATGTTGAACTTCCGGTACTGGTTCTTCACGAAGCCATCGGGACCGGCGACGATCATGGCGCCGACCGCATTGGTGCCCTGGATGTGGCTGTTGTCGTAGACCTCGATGCGCTTGGGCGAATAAGGCAGGCTCAACGTCGTGGCTATCGCATCGAGCAGGCGGCTTTGCGTCGCGGTATCGGCGAGCTTGCGGCCCAGCGCCTCGCGCGCATTGGTCAGCGCGTGGGCGACGAGCTCCTTCTTCTCGCCGCGCTTCGGCGCTGTGACCTCGATCTTGTGGCCGGCCTTGATCGTCAGTGCGTTGGCGAGCAGCTCGCTCTCCTCGATCTCGTGCGAGAGCAGGATGTTCTTCGGCGGCGGCTTGTCGTCGTAGAACTGGGCGAGGAACGACCCGAGCACTTCCTCCGGCGTATACGTCTTCTCCGCGCGCGGGAAATAGGCGCGGTTGCCCCAGTTCTGCCCGGTGCGGAAGAAGAACACTTCGACGCAGGAGAAGCCGCCCTCCTGGTGGATGGCGAACACGTCGGCTTCCTCCACCGTGCGCGGATTGATGCCCTGCTGCGACTGGATCGCGGAGAGCGCGGCGAGGCGGTCGCGGTAGAGCGCGGCGCGCTCGAATTCGAGTTCACCGGAGGCCTTCTCCATCTCGCCGGCAAGCTCCTGCTTCACCGCATGGCTCTTGCCCGACAGGAAGTCGGTCGCCTCGCGCACCAGGGTCGTATAGCCGGGGAAGTCGATCTCGCGGGTGCAGGGGCCTGCGCAGCGGCGGATCTGGTAGAGCAGGCAGGGCCGCGAACGGCTCTCGAAGAAGGAATCGGTGCAGGAGCGGATCAGGAACGCGCGCTGCAGGGCCGTGATGGTGCGATTGACGGCGCCGGCGGAGGCGAATGGGCCGAAATAGCGCCCGGGCCGGGTCTGCGCGCCGCGGTGCTTCAGGATCTGCGGCGCCCAATGGTCACCGGTGATCAGGATATAGGGAAACGACTTGTCGTCGCGCAGCTGCACGTTGAAGCGCGGCCGCAACTGCTTGATGAGGTTGGCTTCCAGCAGCAGCGCTTCGGTCTCGGTATTGGTCGAGACGATTTCCACGGTCACCGTGGCCGCGATCATGCGCAGGATGCGTGCCGGCTGCGGCGCGCTCTGCCGCGCGTAGTTGGACAGGCGCTTTTTGACGTTCTTGGCCTTGCCGACATAGAGCACGTCGGCACTCGCACTGAGCATGCGATAGACGCCGGGCGAGGTGGGGGCGAGCCGGACCGCGCGCTCGATCGCCTCGTGGCCGGTCGCCAGCGGCTCCTCGCCGACCGCGCCGCTCTCCTCCAGGATGTCAGGCAGCAGCGCATCGTCCTCGTCCTCGCCGGCGGTGGTGGCGGGATCGAGGTCCGGCGGCGCCAGGCTCTCCGGCGGGGCGTCGGCCGTCGCGCCGCGCGGGAGTTTGCGCGCGCCTGCGTTGTCCGGATCGTCGGTGGAATCGTGAGCCATGATTGCGAATTTAGGCGCTGGGGGTGCCGATTTGAAGTTCCGGCCGTGCGGCACGCACAGGATGGCGGCGCAGTTCCCGGTAACGCTTGCTTAAGCCTGTTAACAGCGCGGTAACCCGGCTTAACAGGCCTTTAACTTAAAACTCTCGATAAATCTTACGCGAAAAAGTGGTGGTTCCGTAACCATGCGGTTTTGCCTCGCGCGGCGCGCAGGCGTCGCGGGGGACGGCAGTTGCGTTGGAGAGTACCGATGAAGAGGTTCGTTGTGGGCGCGGCCGCGTTGGTTGCAGCCGGCTGGACAGCTTCGGCAGAGGCCGCCGATCTCTATGGTCAGCGTGCGCCCTATACCGTCAACCAGCCGCTCAACGCCTATAGCTGGGCGGGCCCGTATCTCGGCGCCAATGTCGGCTATGAGTGGGGTTCGGTGAGCAACACGCCCGTGAAGCCCTCCGGCTTCGTCGGCGGCGTGCAGGCCGGCTACAATTTCCAGAACGGCCCGTTCGTGTTCGGCGTCGAGGGCGACATCCAGGCTGCAGGGGCCGACGACACCTTCGCGCCGTGGAAGTTCTCCAACCCCTGGTTCGGCACGCTGCGCGGCCGCGCCGGCTATGCCTTCAGCAACGTGCTGTTCTACGGCACCGCCGGCCTCGCCTTCGGCGAACTGCGCGCACAGACCTTCGGCTGGACGGAGTCGCACACCACCGCCGGCTGGACCATCGGCGCCGGCGCAGAAGTCGGCTTCGCGCCGAACTGGAGCGCCAAGCTCGAATATCTCTACATCGATCTGTCGACGAGCCAGTTCGCAATTACAGGCGTGTCAAACGGCTATAGCGCCAGCGTTGTGCGCGCAGGCGTGAACTATCACTTCTGATAGCTGAAGAAGAAAATACCGGACCAACCTCCCGGCCGCTTGCGGCCGGGACTTTTTTTGCGCCAGGCTCGCTAGGACAGGATGACCAAATTGACGGCCTTCGGTCCCTTCCCCTTCTTGTCCGGTTCGACTTCGAATGTGATACGCTGTCCTTCGGCAAGGTCCTTCAGTCCCGCCCGCTCAACAGCGGTGATGTGAACGAAGACATCGCGACCGCCGTCGTCAGGCTTGATGAAGCCGTAGCCGCGCTCGCCGTTGAAGAACTTAACCGTTCCCGTCATGGCCATCGGGAAACTCCCCCTCATTGCTCCTCCGTCGCGACGCAGACTCACGTCACGACATGACCGGGCCTTACGAAGCCCGGGAGCTGGCCATCCTTGGGCGGACCTTTCAGTCCGGTCGGATCTTTCTTAGGGCCTTCACTCCGCCGCAACCATTCGCGGAAGCGGAACGTAAAGCCAGTCACGCAAACAGCATAATACGGTTCTCTGCAGATTGACTACCGCTGCTGCATATTTTTCCCAAGAATGCCGGGATGTTACGGATGGGGTACCTCTAAGACTTCGGCACCTCTAAGACTTGGGTACCTCCAATCGGAATCTGGCAGCGCCGCCTTGTCCGAGCGGCATTTCCAGTTCGGGCAGGATCGTCTTGAGCTCGCCGTGCAGTGTGTAGGGCGGATTGACGATCAAGAGGCCGGTCGAGGTGAGAGCTGCACCGTCGGCTTGCGGCGCCACACTGAATTCGAGGCGCAGGCATTTCCCCGGCGGTTTTGCTGCGGCTGCGAGCCGCGCCACCGATTGCGCCAGCGCGTCGGTGGCGCGCCGGCTCTTGGCTGGATACCAGATTACATAGATACCGGTCGGCCATTTCGCGAAAGCCGCCGAGAAGGCTTCGCCGAGCCTGTCGAATTCGTCCTTCGCCTCGAACGGCGGGTCGATCAGCACCAGCCCGCGTCGCTCCTTCGGTGGCACGAAGGCCGGCAGCGCGACCCAGCCGTCGAGATCGACCACGCGCGCCTGTTCGTCGCGGCGCAGCACGTCGATCAGCGCCTTGCGCGCCTTCGGCTCGAGCTCGCAGGCGACGAGCCGGTCCTGCGGCCGGAGCAGGCCGCGCGCGATCAGCGGCGAGCCCGGATAGGCCTTGAGCTCGCCCTTCGGATTGAAGGCGCGGACGATGTCGAGATAAGGCTTGGTCAGCGCCACGGTCTCGTTCGACAGGCGCGCCTGCATCAGCCGCGCGATGCCGGTCAGCCACTCGCCGCCGCGGCGCGCTTCGTCGCTGTCGAGATCGTAGAGGCCGGCACCGGCATGGGTATCGATGACGCGAAATGCCCCCGGCTTGTCCTGGAGGTAAGTGATGATGCGCGCCAGCACGATGTGCTTGATGACATCGGTGAAGCTACCGGCGTGAAAGGCGTGGCGGTAATTCATGGCAAGATTGGCGGCTCGCAAGAGAGGATGCTCAGCATCTTCTACTCGTCATGGCCGGGCTTGTCCCGGCCATCCACGCGCAACCGCACGACATCACGGCCGTTGGATTTGACTCAACCACCCCTGACCGGCGGCATCGTCACCTGGTCGCGACGGCAGGCGCGGCGCTCGATCTCCTCGCAGGCGCGGAATTGCAGATCCTTGTTGAGGCAGATGCGGACCTCGGAGAGCCGGGTCCGGTTGCAGGTGACCGAGACGGCGGCATTGCTCAGGCCCGGATTGGCCTTGATGAAGGCCTCCTCCACCTCGCCCGGTGCCACGGTTTTGGCCTGCGACAGATCGAGATATTCGGCCGGGATCTTGATCGCGGCGCGCGCCTTGCGGATCGTCTCGAAATAATTGCGGCCGTCGAGCCCGGAGCAGGTGCCGTGCTTGTCCCACTCGTTGAAGATCAGGCCCGGCGCCGGCATTAGATCGAGCATCGAGGAGACGATGTTGCGGTTCAGCCGCGGCGAGGGCCGCTGGCAATATTCGGGGAAGCCGTTCTCATATTGCGGCCACAGCCCGTGCACCACGAACGCATAGGGCCGTCCGCTGCACTGCATCTGCGAGCGCCCGCCGCCGCGATCGCGCTCGGACGCCTCCTCGCAGAACGAGGGCGACCACGACAGCGACAGCACATAGAAATCGAACTCGCCGGGCGCGTTCTGCCGTTTGTCCTGGGCCTTTGCCCCGCCTGCGAGGGCGACCAGCCCGGCCGCCAATGTCAGCGATATCATCAGACGGGAAAACGACTGCAATCTAAAATGAAACATGGCGACGCCCCTCAACTAGACTGTGCAACCAGCCTAGCAGGCAACAAGAACATTTCAAGAACAAAATTCGAGCGGCGATCGTTCGGCCGCCCGACCGGTCCGAATCAGGGTTCGCTGATCAGGGCTTGGCGGCGCGGCAGGCCGGATTGTAGGCCCAATCGCGGTCGAGCCCGACCACGCACCATTCGACGCCATTGCCGTAACCGGCAAAGCCGCCATCCTCGATGATCGAGAAATGTACCTTGCGCACCTTGCCGTCGGTGAGCATGGCCTCGCCGGTGCAATAGCGGCGCGGAATGTTGTCGGACTGCCAGGGCCGGAATGCGGTCTCGCGAACGGCGGAGAAGCCGGTGATCTTCAACGAGGAATTCCAGAACGCGCTTTCCTTCTCCCAGAACTGGGTGGCGATCGTCGGCAGCGCCTTGTCGCAATCGGCGACGGCGCCGTCATAGCGCGGCCCGCTCAGCCAGAAGTTCAGCTCCAGCGGATTGGCGGCCCTGGCCTCACCGAGCGACAGCGCTCCGAACATGAGGCCGAGCACGGCGGCAAAGCGGAGCGATTTCAGGGAGGGGGCGCGCATGGGGCAATCCGGACTGCTGGGGCTTGCGAAGGTGGGACGGTGCCGCGAAGGCCGGGCGGGGTCAAGTGCAGCGCGGCAACACTTCGCCAGGAGTTGACCACATCGTCGCAGCCGGCAGGGCTTCAGTTCTTTCCACTTCGATCACGGCACCGTAAACTGGCGCCAATCAATTGGAGTAACGGGAATGCGAATCATTGCGGCCGCGGGCCTTCTTGCCTTGGGTATGATGGCGAGCCAGTCGGCACGCGCCGATATCCTTCCGGTCCCGCCGTTCAAGGGCAACGACACCGGCGGCATCATCGCCTATTCGATGGCGACCCAGGTCGATGCGCGTCAGGTCGCGGTCGATCACTGCGCGCGCTACGGCAAGGTCGTGAAGTTTCTGGCGGTGCAGGCCTATGAGGGCGGCTATATCTCGTTCTCCTGCCGCTGGGTGCCCTACGGCGCCGCCGAACAGCCGATCCGCACGCTCTACTGAGACGCTTTCGTAACACCGCAATCTCTCAGTCGGGAGCCACTCAGATGACGCGCAAACTCGCTTTGCTCGGCTCGGCCCTTTGCATCCTCGTATCGGCAGGCAGCGCCAGCGCCGACGATCTGCCGGTGCGCAAGGCCGGCCTGTGGGAATTGAAGATGGTCAGAACCGGCACGCCCGTGCCCGAGATGACCATGCAGCACTGCACCGACGAGAGCGTCGACAAGGAGATGAACAACAACGTCTCCCCGATGGCCAAGCAGATCTGCGCCAAGCAGGAGATCAAGAGGACCGCGACCGGCTATGTCAGCGATTCCGAGTGCAACGTCGCCGGCATCAGCACGACCTCGCATGCCGAGATCATTGGCGATTTCAACTCGGCCTATACGGTGAAGACCTCGTCGCACGCGCAAGGCGGCGCGGTAGGCGCGGCAGGCCGCGACACCACCACGACGCTCGAAGCCAAGTGGCTGGGCGCCTGCAAGCCGGAGCAGAAGCCCGGCGACATCGTGATGCCCGGCGGCTTCAAGATGAACGTGCGCGATATGGACAAGCTGAAGGCGCTGCTGCCGAAGTAGGCGAGATCGCCGCGCGGCCGGTGCGCACCCTCGCCCCGTTCTTACGGGGCGCGACGAGCTTCGCTCGCGCTGAGAGGGTTGGGGTGAGGGGCCTCTCTCCGCGCTTGAGATCGTCGTGAGACCTGTACCACCTCACCCGGATCGCAAGAGCGATCCGACCTCTCCCCGCAAGCGGAGGCGAGATAAGAGCGGCTACACCGGTATCCTCACGCTCGCCCTTAGTCCCCCCATCGGGCTGTCGCCGAGCGTGATGTCGCCGCCATGGGAGCGGGCGATGTCGCGGGCGATGGCAAGGCCAAGGCCCGTGCCGCCTTCGTCCTGGTTGCGGGCGTTGTCCAGCCGCAGGAACGGCTTGAACACTTCTTCGCGCAGATGGGCGGGAATGCCGGGGCCATCGTCGTCGACCGTCACGGTCAAATAACGGTGATCGCGCTGGCCGGTGATGGCGATGGCCTTGCCGTAGCGCGCTGCGTTGGTGACGAGATTGGCGAGGCAGCGCTTGAACGAGGCCGGCTTCACCGTGACTACGGGCAGGCCGTGGAACGCCACGGTCGCGGTGTGGCCGTGGCGCTCGGCGTCGCTGCGCAGCTCTTCGAGCGCCTGCGCCATGTCGGTCGGCTGCGACTGCTCGCCGGAATCGCCGCGTGCGAAGGCGAGGTAATCCTCCAGCATCATCGACATCTCGTCGACGTCCTTGCGCATGCCTTCGAGCTCGGGGTTGTCGCCGATCAGCGCCAGCTCGAGCTTGAAGCGGGTGAGGATGGTGCGGAGATCATGGCTGACGCCGGCGAGCATCGCGGTGCGCTGCTCCATCGTGCGCTCGATGCGCGATTTCATTTCGAGGAAGGCGACGGAGGCGCGCCGCACCTCGCGCGCGCCGCGCGGCCGAAAGTTCGGCGCCTCGCGGCCCTTGCCGAAGCTTTCGGCGGCGTCCGCAAGCCGCAGGATCGGCTTGATCTGGTTGCGCAGGAATAGCACCGCGACGATCAGGAGGATCGACGAGGTGCCGACCATCCAGAAGAGGAATATCTCCGAGTTCGAGGCATAGGCAGCGCTGCGCTGCGCGAACACCCGCATCACGGCATCGTCGAGCTGGATGCGGATCTCGACGAGGTTGGAGCGGCCGACCGTGTCGATCCAGAACGAGCGTCCGATCTGGCGGCCGAGCTGCACCGACAGCGTCTGGTCGAGCAGCGAGAAGAACGGCTTTGGCCCCGGCGGCGGCATGTCGCCGGCGGGCAGGAAATCGACCACGAGGCCGAGGCGCTGCTGCGCGATGCGGCGGATCTGGTCGCGATCCTTGTCTTGAGGATAGCCCTTGTAGACGTCGATCAACGCGGCGATGTCCTGCACCACCGCGGCCGACAGGCGGCGCGTCACCGTGTTCCAATGCCGCTCCATGAACACGAAGGCGACGACGGATTGCAGCACCACCATCGGCACGATCATGATCAGCAGCGCGCGCGCATAGAGGCCGGTCGGCATCCAGCCCTTGAACGCGTTGCCCATCCAGCCATTGGCGGCGGAGACGCGGCCGGCCGCGCTCTTGAGCAGCGTCAGGCCGGTATCGATCGTGCTCATCGGTCGCGCTTCACTTGACTATGGCGAGGCCACCAGGCGGTAGCCGATGCCGCGCACCGCCTGGAGGAACAGCGGATTGGCGGGATCGGTCTCGATCTTGCGCCTGAGGCGGTTGATCTGCACGTCGACGGCGCGCTCGTTGACGCTGCCGTTGCCCGTGAGCGCGCTGCGCGGCACGGTCTCGCCCGGCGTCTCCGACAGAATCCGCAGCATCTCGCGCTCGCGGTCGGTGAGATGGATGACTTCCTCGCCTTGGCGCAATTCGCCGCGGTCGAGATGGAAGACGTAGGGACCGAACGCGATCTTCTCGACGCTCGCAGCCTGCGGCGGCGGTGCGGCGCGCTTGAGGATGTTGTTGATGCGCAGCGCCAGCTCGCGCGGCTCGAACGGTTTTGCGACGTAATCGTCGGCGCCGATTTGCAGGCCTTCGATGCGGCTTTCTGCTTCATGCCGCGCCGTCAGCATCACGATCGGCACCGAGGAGGAGGTCCGGATGAAACGGGCGAGATCGAAGCCGGTCTCGCCGGGCATCATGACGTCGAGGATGAGAAGATCGAAATGCAGGCCGAGCAGCTTCGAGCGCGCATCGCCGGCGCTCGCCGCGGTGGTGACGCGATAGCCCTCGCCGGCGAGGAAGCGCGAGAGCAGATCGCGGATGCGGCGGTCGTCGTCGACGAGAAGAAGATGCGGCGCGTCGTCGGCGGGTTGCACCGGCGGGCGGGCGAGCGTGGCAGCGAGCGGCACGGTCACTCCTTGCTGTCTTGATTGACGGAGGCGAAGATCGTCTCGAGCACCTTGTCCGGATCGTCGCGATCGATCATCGCGCGCAGGAAGCGTTTGACGGTCTCCGCATCCTGCGGCGCCATCTCGGCCAGCGCCTTGGTGATCCGCGTGGTCTGGAGGCCGGCGAGCTTCTGCACCAGCGCCTCGCCCTTCGGCGTCGCGTAGAGCAGCCGCTGGCGGCGGTCATTGTCGCCGGTCTTCTGCACGATATAGCCCTCGTCCAGGAGCTGCTTGAGCACCCGGCCGAGCGACTGTTTTGTGATACGCAGGACGTCGAGCAGGTCGGCGACCTTCAGGCCGGGATAGCGGTAGACGAAGTGCATGACCCGGTGGTGGGCCCGGCCGAAGCCGAACGCCTCCAGCTCCTGGTCGGGATCGCCGACGAAATCGCGATAGGCGAAGAACAGCAGCTCGATGATATCCCAGCGCAAATTGCCTCCTTCACCTGCGGCCGGCCGTGGCTCGGCAGCGTCTTGAGAGGGAGTCGCGAAATTTATGTCAGGCATATTGACGTATCTTGGGTTCAATGTTACAAACCGATCGACCCGCACGAAATTTTAGATCGTATCGCGTCGGGTGGCATCGAAGCAGGGCGGCCGGAGTGAGCCGGACAGGCGGCGACGGCCAGAGCAGATCTACCGTGCGATTGTCGAACGGCATTTCGGCAAAACATACTGGACTTCCGCCTTCCGCAAAAGCATGTCCTCGGCGACATGCTGGCCACGGAAACCGGCCGTAACAAGGCTGGCGGCGGTCCAGCCAGAAACCACATCAAGCCAGCCGGGCCCAAAATGGGCAGGCGGGCGCCAGAACAGCGCCGCTACCGGCAGCGGGAGGCCAAGGACATGAGCATGACATTCGACATCCAGCCCGCATCCAATCCCACGCCCGAGAAGGACCGCGTCGCCAAGCTGGTGGACCCCGGCTTCGGGCGGGTCTTCACCGATCACATGGCGATCGTCCGCTACAACCAGGCCAAGGGCGGCTGGTACGAGGCGAAGATCGAGGCCCGTGCCAACTTCCAGATGGATCCGGCCGGCGCCGTCCTGCACTACGCCCAGGAGATTTTTGAAGGCCTGAAGGCCTACAAGCGCGACGACGGCGGCGTGAACCTGTTCCGGCCCGATGCCAATGCACGGCGCTTCAAGGACTCCGCCGACCGCATGGCGATGGCGCAGATCCCCGAGGACGTCTTCATCGAGGCGGTCGAGCAGGTTGTGCGCATCGACCGCGCCTGGATGCCGGGCGGCGAGGGCAGCCTTTATCTGCGTCCCTTCATGATCGCGAGCGAGACCTTCCTCGGCGTCAAGCCGTCGTCCGAATACATCTTCGCGGTGATTGCTTCGCCGGTTGGCTCCTATTTCAAGGGCGGGCCTGCCCCCGTGTCGATCTGGGTCTCGGAGAACTACACGCGCGCTGCGGTCGGCGGCACCGGCGCCGTCAAATGCGGCGGCAATTACGCCGCGAGCCTGCGCGCGCAGGCCGAAGCGATCCAGCATGGCTGCGATCAGGTTGTCTTCCTCGACGCGGTCGAGCGCCGCTACGTCGAGGAGCTCGGCGGCATGAACGTGTTCTTCGTGTTCGAGGACGGCTCGCTCTCGACGCCGCCGCTCGGCACGATCCTGCCCGGCATCACCCGCGATTCCATCATCGCGCTGGCCCGCGATGCCGGAAAGACCGTGCGCGAGGAGCCGTACTCGCTCGACCAGTGGCGCAAGGATGCTGCGAGCGGCAAGCTCAAGGAAGCGTTTGCGTGCGGCACCGCGGCCGTGATCTCACCGATCGGCAAGGTGCGCTCGGTCAGCGGCGATTTCGACATCAGCGGCGGCGCCGCCGGCCCCGTCGCCATGGGCCTGCGCAAGCAGCTCGTCGACATCCAGTACGGCCGCACCAACGATCCGCACAACTGGATCCGCAAGGTGTTTTGATCTCTCGTGTCCCGGGCGCGCGAAGCGCGAGCCGGGACCAAGAGTGCCAGCGACTGGAGCCCGGATCAGCAGCGCACCACGCGCGCTGCGCAGCATCCGGGGAACGCCGGGTGGTATCTGACAGATGAACGCACCACCGCGAGCGCGCGACAAAGCCTCCAGACATCGAAGCATCCTGGACATCGCGATCATGGCAATAAAACTCTCCCAACCCTTGAAATGGATCGTTCTCGCCGCCATCACCGGCGTTTCCGTCTTCGGCATCCTGACCATCGGCCCAACGCCGGAGGTCGTTGCGCAAGACCGTTCGCCGATCGTCGACGTGCGCACCGCCGATCCCGAGATGAACGCCGCGATCGCGCGCGCCCGCGGCACGCTTCCCACCTTCTGGGCCTCCTATGACGCGCCCAAATCGTCGGAGACCGGGCACTCCCTGAAAGTGCACTTTTCGACCCGCAAGGGCGGTGAGCACATCTGGATGGCCGAGGTGAAGAAGAAGCCCGACGGAACCTATACCGGCCTGTTCGCCAACGAGCCGCGCGATCTGCCCGGCAAACATGCAGGCGACCAGGTCAAGTTCGCGGAAGCCGACATCTCGGACTGGATGTTCATGCGCAACGGCAAGATCGTCGGCGGCGAAACCATCAAGCCGCTGCTCAAATCGATGCCGAAGGCGGACGCCGATGCGCTCCGGGCGCGGATGGAGCAGCCGTAGTTCACCCCCATCTTCCCGCTTAGCCACACTCCGTCATGCCCGGGCTTGTCCCGGGCATCCACGTCTTTGGCACCACCATCGTGGTGCGTGGATGGCCGGGACAAGCCCGGCCATGACTAGTTTTGCGGATACTCCGGTTGCCGCCACCGGCGTCCGCTGGTAAACGCCGAGCATGAGAGATAAGGCCAAAAAACCCCAGAAACTGAAGGCGCGCCTGCCGCGCGGGCTCGAGGATCGCGACCCCGCCGCGATCCGGGCGACGCGCGAGATGGTCGAAAAAATCCGCGCCGTCTATGAACTCTACGGCTTCGAGCCTGTGGAGACGCCGGCGATGGAATACACCGACGCGCTCGGCAAATTCCTGCCCGACCAGGACCGCCCGAACGAGGGCGTGTTCTCGTTCCAGGACGACGACGAGCAGTGGATCTCATTGCGCTACGATCTGACTGCGCCGCTCGCCCGCTATGTCGGCGAGCGCTACGGCACCGACGCTCTGGTCTTGCCCTACCGCAGCTACCGCGTCGGCTACGTCTTCCGCAACGAAAAGCCCGGCCCCGGCCGCTTCCGCCAGTTCATGCAGTTCGACGCCGACACGGTGGGCTCGGCGACGCCCGCGGCGGATGCCGAGATCTGTATGATGGCCGCGGACACGATGGAGGCACTCGGGATTGCGCGCGGCTCCTACGTCGTGAAGGTCAACAACCGGAAAGTGCTCGACGGTGTTCTGGAGTCCATCGGGCTCGGCGGTGATGAGAACGCGGGGCGCCGGCTGACGGTGCTGCGCGCGATCGACAAGCTCGACAAGTTTTCCGCCGACGAAGTGCGCAAGCTGCTCGGTCCCGGACGCTGGGATGGCGGCGAAGAAGGCAAGGGCGATTTCACGAAGGGCGCCAATCTGAGTGAAGCCGAGGCCGATGTCGTTCTCGCCATCACCAAGCCGCGCGACGATTGGAAAGAGGCCATTGCCGCGGCCGAAACCTATCTCGCCAAGAGCGAAGTTGGGCAGGCCGGGGTGAGCGAGCTGGAAGAGATCGCCAAGCTGGTCACTGCGTCGGGTTACGGTGCGGACCGCATCAAGATCGACCCCTCCGTCGTCCGCGGCCTCGAATATTACACCGGCCCCGTCTACGAGGTCGAACTCCTGCTCGAGACCAAGGACGAAAAAGGCCGCCCAGTGCGCTTCGGCTCGGTCGGCGGCGGCGGACGTTACGATGGCCTGGTCTCGCGCTTCCGCGGCGAGCCGGTGCCGGCGACGGGCTTCTCCATTGGTGTGTCGCGGCTTCAGGCCGCGCTGACGCTGCTCGGCAAGCTCGACACGCGGCCCGAATTCGGCCCTGTCGTCGTCACCGTGTTCGACCGCGACCGCGTCGCCGACTACCAGAAGATGGTCGCGTCCTTGCGCACCGCCGGCATCCGCGCCGAGCTCTATCTCGGCAATCCCAAGAACATGGGCAACCAGCTCAAATATGCCGACCGCCGCAACTCACCTTGCGTGATCATCCAGGGCTCGGATGAAAAGGCGCGCGGCGAGGTGCAGGTCAAGGATCTGATCGAAGGCGCCAAGGCCGCCGCCGCGATCGCCTCCAACCAGGAATGGCGCGAGACGCGGCCGGCGCAGTTCTCGTGCAGCGAAGCCGACCTCGTCGCGAAGGTGCGCGAGGTTTTGGCGCGCCATGACGTAAAGTGGGGCTAGCCATTCCGGCAAGCCGTCATGCCCAGGCTTGTCCCGGGCATCCACGTCCTGTTTGATGGCAAAGAACGTGGATGGCCGGGACAAGCCCGGCCATGACGAAAGCAGGAGAGAACGATGCCTGAGATCACCGTCAGCATGGCCGAAGGCCGCACCGACGAGCAGAAGGCCGGCATGATGCGCGACATCACCCAGGCGCTGGTGACGAATCTCGGCGTCGACGCCGACGCCGTCGTCATCCAGATCAACGAAGCTCCGCTCCGCCACAAGATGAAGGGCGGCAAGACCTTCGTGGAACGCGCGGCGGCGGCGAAGAAATAGTCGCGGCTGGTTCGGCAATCACAACTGTCGTCCCCGCGAACGCGGGGACCCATAACCACAGGGAATGGTTATCTGGCGAAGCGATAACTCCGAGTCCCCATAATCGCGACGTCCTGTGGTTATGGGGTCCCGGATCTGCGCTTCGCTTGTCCGGGACGACAGCGGAGATTAAAGCACCAATGGACGCACGTGATTTCATCAAGGTCGGCATGAGCGCCGAGCGCACGCTGGTGGTGCCGGCCGAGCGCACGGTCGGGCATTTCGTGCCCGGCATGCCGATGGTCTATGCGACGCCGATGATGATCCTGGAAATGGAGATGACGTCGGGCGATGCGATCCGCGCTGCGCTTCAACCGGGCTGGGTCACCGTCGGCACCGAGGTCGACATCCGCCATCTCGCCGCAAGCCTCGTCGGCGCGACGGTGCGGACCATTGCGAAGGTGGTGGCCGTCGAGCGCCGCGTCATCCGCTTCGAGGTCGAGGCGTTCGAGGGCGCGCGCAGGCTCGGTGAGGGCCGCCACGCGCGCGGGCTCGTCAATGTCGAGATGTTCAACAAGCGGCTGGGGAAGTAGCCGCGGGCGCAATGCCGTAGGGTGGGCAAAGCGAAGCGTGCCCACCAACTTCATCGTGGAAAAAGAGGGTGGGCACGGCGCTTTGCGCCTTTGCCCACCCTGCTGCACCGGTTTACTTCGCCAATTCCCTCGACCGCTGCGTCGCCGCCGCGATCGCGCGGATCATGAGGTCGCGCAGGCCGGGCTCACCCATCAGCACGCCAAGGGCCGCGGCTGTCGTGCCGCCGGGCGAGGTGACGTTCTGGCGTAGCGTCGCGGAGGGGAGCTCCGATTGGTGCAGCAATTCGCCGGAGCCCGCGACCGTCTCGCGCGCGAGCTTGGTCGCCAGTGCTTCGGGCAATCCCGCTTCGACGCCGGCGCGCGCGAGCTCTTCGGCGAGCAGGAACACATAGGCCGGGCCCGAGCCGGACACGGCGGTCACCGCGTCCATCAGGCCTTCATCCTCGACCCATTCGACCGAGCCGGTGGCGCGCAGCAGCGCATCGGCCACCGCGCGCTGCGTGGTGCTGACGTTGTTCGCCGCGACCGCCACGGTGATGCCGCGGCCGATCGCGGCCGGCGTGTTCGGCATCGCGCGGACCACGGCGCCGCCGCAAACCTCTTCAAGTGAGGCAATCGTGGTTCCCGCCATGATCGAAACGACGGATGTTTTCTCCGAGACGAATGATTTCAGCTTGGCGCCGGCCTCGCGGAACATCTGCGGTTTCACCGCGACGACCATCGTCTCGACCGCGCCGGCCGCCTTCACGTCCGGATTGAGCACAACGCCCTTGGCGGCGAGCGCGGTGATCTCGGGCGCGATGTGGGGATCGACCACCGCAACGCGGCGCGGATCGAGCCCGCCCGCCAGCCACCCGGTCAGCATCGCGCCACCCATCTTGCCGGCGCCGGCGAGCAGGATGGTGCCGGTGATGTTTTTGAGAATGTTGTCTGTCACTGTGATCACCCAAGGGAAGGGGGCCGTCCCTGCGAAAGCAGGGGACCCCTGCGCGAGCTCTTGCTCGTCGCATAACCACAAGCGGTTCTAGTAGATCGAGGTATTGGCAACAAGCGCCGTCGTGATACGGCGAAATCACGCGGTATGGGTCCCTGCGTTCGCAGAGACGACCATGAGGAGAGAGCAATGCCCTCCTCACGCGCCAGGAGGCGAGCCTTAAGCCTCGCCGACGGTGTCGAACATCGCGGCGTCCATCGCTTCCGTCGTGGTCTTGCCGGCCCACACCACGAACTGGAACGCCGGGAAGTAGCGCTCGCAGGCATGGATCGCGCCGGCCAGCATGGCCTCGCATTGCGCGGTCGAGGCGGTGAGCCCGCCCGGCAGCACCAGCGCCTGGCGGTGCATGACCATGCCGGTGCTGGTCCACAGGTCGAAATGGCCGACCCACAATTGCTCGTTGACCGCGGCGACGAGCCGCTGCACCTCGCCTCGCCGCGCCACCGGAATCTTCATATCGAAGGCGCAGGCGAGATGCAGCGCCTCGATCTCACCCATCCAGGTGAAGGAGATCTGGTAGTCGGTCCATTGTCCCTTGGAGACAATGGTGAGCTCGTCTTCGCCGGAGCGTTCGAACGGCCAGTTGTTGCTGGCGGCGATATCCTCGACCACCGCGAGCGGATGGCTTTTGGAATCGATAGTGCCTTCGAGCAGGGACATGCCGTCTCGACCTCTTGCCTTCTTGTTGTCTTTGATACGCACGCGGTTGGGTCCGGCGCGCGCTCCCTAAACTTGGTGATCTCCGGAGTCGCTTTCGCGATCTCCTTCGGACCAACGCGGCCTGTCGCGGATCAACTGATGTGATTTGCGGAATCTGCGCAACTGGCTGCCGAGTCCGTCCACAAGCCAGGACTCGTTCGTCCACAGCTCATCTCGGCCACAATTCTTAACGAATGAGAACAAACAGGAATCGGATTCCCGAAAAGCGCCAATCGTTAATTCCGCGGCGCGAGGGCCGCACCGCCCCAGCGGCATGGGACCATGCGGTTTTTCATGCGGAACACGCTTGCTGCGGCCCCGAACCGGCGTCATATTTCGCCTCAGGCCGTTCATTCCGGACGGCCGATGTTCTCAGGGCGGGGTGAAAGTCCCCACCGGCGGTAAGGGCCGAAAGGCCCAAGCCCGCGAGCGCCTTCCCCAAGGTATTATCCTGAAAAGGATTTCTCGAAGGGAAGGGTCAGCAGATTCGGTGCAACTCCGAAGCCGACGGTTAAAGTCCGGATGAAAGAGAACGGTCGGTGGCAGACGCATCGCAAGATGCGGCTGTTTGTCGTTCCGTGTGCCCTGATTCTGGTCCTTTGAAGGAAAGCCATGAATCAGATGTTGCAAGATCCCCAAACCGAAACGTCCCAAACACAACCGCCGGTTCCCGTGACCGAGCATCCACGCTTCGCAAAACCGCAGCGGGTGGCCTTCGTGCAGGCCTGCTGGCACCGCGACGTGGTCGAGGAGGCCCGCATCGCCTTCGTGAAGGAGGCCGAGGCGCGCCACCTCACCCATGTCGACGTGTTCGAGGTGCCGGGCTCGTTCGAGATCCCGCTGCATGCGCAGGTCCTCGCCAAGACGCGGCGCTACACTGCGATCGTCGCAGCCGGCCTCGTCGTCGACGGCGGCATCTATCGTCACGAATTCGTCGCCGACACCGTGATCAAGGCGCTGATGGACGTGCAGCTCCGCACCGAGGTGCCGGTGTTTTCCGCCGTGCTGACGCCCCAGCAATTCCACGAGACCGAAGTGCACTACGATTTCTTCCGCAGGCATTTTGCGATCAAGGGCGTCGAGGTCGCGGCCGCCTGCGCGGAAACGTTGCACGGCCTGGAACGCCTGCGCGGCCAGGTCGCGGCGGGAATTGTGTGAGGGAGACTCTCACTCCTCATCTCGGGAGTGCGTAAGGCGAACTAACGGCGCGCGTAGGGTGGCCGACCCACTCTACGCGCTCACTGCGAACTCACCCCCGCAGGATCGCCAGCGCCAGCGCCTGGGCGCGCGGCACGATGCTGTCGACCTCCAGATATTCCTCCGGCGTGTGTGCGAGCCCGCCGACCGGCCCGAGGCCGCAGATGGTCGGCGTACCCACGGCGGCGGTGAAGCCGGAATCGGCGCAGCCGCCGGAGAACTCGCCCTGGAGGGTGGTGAGGCCGACCTGCCTTGCCGCGGCCTGATAGCCTTCGAACAGCGTCTTCGAATCCGCGCTCTGCACCACCGGGACGAATTCGCCCTTGATCGTCAGTGTCGCACTGGTGCCCGGCACGTATGAGGTCGCGACGATCTTTTCGATCGCGGCCATCACCGTCGCACGGTCGGCCGGATCGACGTAGCGCAGGTCGATCTGGCCTTCGGCGTAAGGCGCCGTGGTGTTGACGGACTGCCCGCCCGAGACGAGGCCGACATTGAGCGTGATGCCCTTGTCGAGGTTTGTCAGCGCGTGGATATGGACGATCTTATGCGCGAGCTCGCCGATCGCGCTGACGCCTGCGGCGAAATTGGCGCCGGAATGTGCGGCTTTGCCGGTGATGGCCATGTGCATGAAGATGCCGCCCTTGCGGCCCGTCACGACGTTGCCGGTGGGGCGGCCGGGCTCGGAATTGAACACGGCGCGTGCGGCGCGCCCCTCACGCTCGATCACCGGGCGGGAGGAGGGCGAACCGATCTCCTCGTCGGAGGTGATCAGCACCTTGATCGGATGCGGGCTGCCGCCGAATTTGTGGAAGGCGGTCGCCACGAAGATGTTCATCACGACGCCGGACTTCATGTCGGCGACGCCGGGCCCATAGGCGCGACCGTCTTTGATCGTGAACGGACGCCGCCCGGCCTCGCCTTTGCCGAACACGGTGTCGCGATGCCCCATCAGCAGCGCCGGTTTCTCGTTGCTGCCGGGTTTTACGACCTCGGCATGGATCGCGTCGCCGAAGGTGGCGTTGGCCTCGCGCCGGAACGGAATGCCGTGCTCGGCAAAGTGCCGCTCGAACCGCGCCCCGACCGCATCGACGCCTTCCTTGTCATAGGATCCGGAATCGATGTTCACGACATCGCGCAGCAGGTCGATCATCGCCTGCCGCTGCGACGCCAGCCAGTCCGTGATTTGAGCTTCAGACATGTTGTTCCCCGCGTGGTTCTCACGCGGGGGTTATAGGGCCTTGTGTGGGCGTGACCTAGTCGCCGGATGCGGTGCCGCCATGTGTTCGCACCCGTAGCTCGGATGGGGCGATGCACAAGCTTATCGGTTTGGCTCTGCCATCGCTTCCACACCGCGAAGCTGCGTCGTGACAGTCAGCGCACCGATCTTCCGGCCCATCTCCTTGCCGATCTCGGTCGAGAACCGGTAGTGAAAGCCGGCCCAGATGCGGGCGTTGGAGACTTCGTCGCTATAGTCCTGGAGCCGCGTCCATTTGCGTGTGACACCCGGTGCAGTGGGGCTGGTCAGCGAAAACTCGCCGAAATCACCAACGACGGTCTGCAGCACGGTCGAAATCGCGGCCGACGTGATGCAGTGAGCGCAGGGGTATTCCGGATGCATCGGCGTGTCCCCCAGCGGCAGCCATGATGCATCGCGAGGCGTCGCCGCATTCGACGTCAGGTCGGCGTTGCGTATGGCCGTGATCGGCCGCCAGAAATTGTAATGGTATTTTGCGTCGAATACGGCAACGAGGGCGTCGTTGCCTGCGATTGACGTCAACGCGTACAGCCGGGCGCAGTCGACGAGATCCATGCCCTTGGCCATCGCTGCCTGCCTCACGATCGGATTGTAGGTGCGGGCACCGACAAAGAACCAGAAACGACCGATCGTCGTTTGCTCAGGCGTCCGGGTCGGGCTGCTTCGGCTACCGGCCTCGCGGATTTCGTTGACATCGCGGGTCCACACCTCTGAACCAAGTGCTGGCGGGGGCGCGGGGCGAAACTGCGACCCGGAGGTCATGACCCAGGGTGTCGTCGCGCCAATAGTCGAGAAAAGCGGGACGGTGGTCGGAACGTAGGCGCCCGGAGTCGTCAGGGGCCGGTAAGTTTCCGGACCGGCGCTGCCATCATTCGCACGGAGCTCGATGATCTGCCTCGCGGCCTCTTTTCCGAGGCCGATGCCGGCGATCTTGGACTCGCCGTCGGCGATCGGCACTAGAGACTTCGTCAGGGTCGCATCCAGGTCCGGCTTGAGGTCTGGATAAATCGAAAGCAGCACGTCGTGAGCGGCAACTGCCGCTGCAGCTTCCCGCGACGTCGAGCGGTCCGCGGTCAAGGAGAGCTTGTAGGGGGCGTATCGGTGGTCGATCGCGTTGAGGGCCTCGAACATTGCGACGTGCATCATGGACAAGGCACGGCTGTGGGGCGCCGGAAGGATTTGCTTCTCGGTGGCGATCGCGTCGGCCTTTGCATTCCAATCCATGATCACGTCGGCGCGTGCAAGCGGCGCCGAGGCTGCGATCAGTGTTACAATCAGAGAGAGGCGGAAGATGGTCCACGACGAGTGCTTCATGGCATGCCCTTTCGATGTGAAGGACGTTTCGCGAGACCGATGCGGCTCTGCCCGACATCAACGTCGCGCGGCTTAAGCACTCTAGCATCTTGTTGTGGTTCGATTGTGAACTGCTTCACGCGGCGGAAGAGTGGCTCCGAATGGGTCGGGGTGGCTTACCGTTGTGCGCTGAGTGATGGCCTTGGCTTTCGCCGGACGTCACCGGTTGTGGTGACCGTTTTGCGTTCTTCTCGAAAAGAAAATGCCCGGGACCAGCCCGGGCATTCGCAGCCTCAATGTTGGGCAGAAGCGCTTACGCCCCCACCATCGGCATCCGCGGATATTCGCCGGGCGTGCCCGCCGGCGTGATCGGGATGCCGCCGTCGGCATATTCGTTGAGCTTGTTGCGCAGCGTGCGGATCGAGATGCCGAGGATGTTGGCGGCATGGGTCCGGTTGCCGAGGCAGTGCTTCAGCGTTTCCAGGATCAGGTCGCGCTCGACGTCCGCAACGGTGCGCCCCACGAGGGCCCGCGTCACCTGTTCGGCGGCCATGGTGGCATGCGCCACGGCCGGCGCGGTCTTGGCGAGATCGAGGCGGTCGCCGTCCGGCGTGAGGATCGCGTCGGCGCCGATCTCGTCGCCCTGCGCCATCAGCACCGAACGATGCATGGTGTTCTCGAGCTCGCGGACGTTGCCCTGCCAGCGGTTGGTGGAGAGCACGCGGCGGGCCTCGGCCGAGATCGGGCGCACCGGCACACCGTTGGCCTCGGCATATTTCTTCACGAAGTGCTGGGCGAGCTCGAGGATGTCGAGGGGACGCTCGCGCAGCGGCGGGATCTTCAGATTGACGACGTTGAGGCGGAACAGAAGGTCTTCGCGGAACGTGCCCTCGCGCACCGCTTCCGCCAGATTACGGTTCGAGGTCGCGATGATGCGGATGTCGACCGGGACCGGCTTGGTGCCGCCGACGCGGTCGATCACGCGCTCCTGGATGGCGCGCAGCAGCTTCGATTGCAGGCGAACGTCCATCTCCGAGATTTCGTCCAGCAGCAGCGTGCCGCCGGTCGCTTCCTCGAACTTGCCGATGCGGCGGGCGATCGCGCCGGTGAAGGCGCCCTTCTCGTGGCCGAACAGCTCGGATTCCAGCAGATGCTCGGGGATCGCGGCGCAATTGATCGAGATGAACGGGCGCTTGGCGCGCGCCGAGCGGGTGTGGACGTAGCGGGCCAGCACTTCCTTGCCGGTGCCGGATTCGCCGGTGATCATCACCGAAGCGTCCGAGCCCGCGATCTGCTGGGCGAGCTTGATCACCCTGGCCATCGCCTCGTCGCGATAGACCAGCTCGCGGGAATCGTTGGCGACCGCGGCCAGCACCGCGGCGATCAGCTCCGGATCCGGCGGCAGCGGGATGTATTCCTTGGCGCCGGCGTGGATCGCGGCGACCGCGGCGCGGGCGTCGTTGGTGATGCCGCAGGCGACGATCGGGGCGTGGATGTGCTCGGCCTCGAGCCGCATCACGAGGTCGCGGATGTCGAGGGCGACGTCGACCAGCAGCAGGTCGGCACCCTTGCCGCCGCGCAGCACGCGCATCGCCTGCTCGTGATCCTCGGCATGGGTCACGGTGGCGCCGTTCTCCATCGCGATCTTGGTGGCGGTGGTGAGCTGGCCCTTCAATGTGCCAACGATGAGAAGCCGCATGTCAGTCTCCTGTCCGTCTGGTCGCGCTGCCGCGCGTCATTCCCTGTGTTCGCCTTAAGCGCGTTCGGTCTTGATGATTTCGGTCATGGTCACGCCGAGCTTGTCCTCGACCAGGACGACTTCGCCGCGGGCGACCAGCTTGTTGTTGACGTAGATGTCGATGGCCTCGCCGACGCGGCGGTCGAGCTCGAGCACCGTGCCGGGCCCGAGCTTCAACAGCTCGCTGACGTCCATCTTGGAGCGGCCGAGCACGGCCGAGACCTGCACCGGCACGTCGAACACGGCCTCGAGGTCGGCGGCGGCGCGCGCCGCATATTCGTCCTCGGTGTAGCCGACGTCGGTGCCGGCAGGCGGCATCGGGCCGTTGAGATCGGGCAGCGGGACCTGTCCGTCGGTGTCGCTCATGGCTTAGCTCCCCCTGCGGGACGCGATATAGCGTCCGACCATTTCGTCGATCTTGGCCGCGATGGCGCTGCGTTCCAGCACGACGCCGCCATCGGCCCATTCGATCCGGCAGTCGCCGGTGGCGATTTCAGGCTCGGCCAGGATCACCAGCCGGCCCTCGAAGCCGCTCTGCTTGGCGAGCCGCTCGATCTTTTCGCGTGCGGCGTCGTAGAGCGCGTCGTTGATGCGCACGACGAGGTGCGGGGTCGCGACCAGATGCGAGAAGCAGTCCTTGACCAGCGCCATGATCTCGCCGAGCGGCTCGGCGGCGACCAGATCGGCGCACAGCTTGCGCGCCACCGCCACCGCGACGTCGACCGCCTCGGTCTCCATCCTGGACTCGATGTTGCCGATGCCGGACGCGATGCCCCGGACCGCGATGTTGATCTCTTCCATGGCGAGTGCGACGCGGCGGTCGCTCTCGGCCTTGGCTTCGCGCTGGCCGGCGGCAAAGCCGTCCTGGTAGGCGCGCGCTTCGGCCTCCGCGACCTTCTGGGCGATCTCGGCCGCGGTCGCAGCCTTCTCGCGCGTCGTCCGCTCGGGCGCCGCGAAGTCGGTGTCGAACAGGAATTTTGCCGGAGCGCCCATCAATACACCAGTTCGTCGTCGGCACGGTTCTTGGTCAGCATGATCTCGCCCTTGGCGGCGAGGTCCTTTGCGAGGTTGACCAGCAGCGCCTGGGCCTCGTCGACGTCGCGCAGGCGCACCGGGCCCATCGCAGCCATGTCGTCCTGGAGCATTTTTGCTGCGCGCGAGGACATGTTGCCGAAGAAGAAGTTGCGGACGTCCTCGTTGGCGCTCTTGAGCGCGACGCCGAGCTTGTCCTTGTCGACATTGCGCATCAGGGTCTGGGCCGAGCCGGAATCCAGCTTCACCAGGTCGTCGAAGGTGAACATCAGCGCCTTGATGCGCTCGGCCGATTCGCGGTTGTCCTCTTCCAGCGAGGTGATGAAGCGGGTTTCGGTCTGGCGGTCGAAATTGTTGAAGATTTCCGCCATCACCTCGTGGGCGTCGCGGCGGCGGGTCTGCGACAGGTTGGACATGAACTCGGTGCGCAGGGTCTTCTCGACGCTCTCGATCACCTCCTTCTGCACCGCTTCCATCTTCAACATGCGGTTGACGACGTCGAGCGCGAGCTCCTCCGGGAAGATGCCGAGCACGCGGGCGGCATGCTCCGGCTTCAGCTTCGACAGCACCACCGCGATGGTCTGCGGATATTCGTTCTTGAGGTAGTTGGCGAGCACCTCTTCCTGCACGTTGGAGAGCTTCTCCCACATGTTGCGGCCGGCGGGGCCGCGGATCTCGTCCATGATGCCGTTGACGCGCTCGGGCGGCAGGTATTGCTGGAGCAGCCGTTCGGTGGCGTCGAAATTGCCCATCAGTGCGCCCGAAGCCGACATGCGCGAGACGAATTCGAGCAGCATGTCCTCCACCGTTTCGACCTCGACGGTGCCGAGCGTCGACATCTCCAGCGACAGCTGGCGCACCTCGTCGTCGTCGAGCAGGCCCCAGATCTTGCCGCCATATTGCTCGCCGAGTGCCAGCATCAGGATCGCGGCGCGCCGCGGTCCGGACAGTTCCTGGGCCGCCTTACCGTCCTTGGCGCGGTTGCCGGCACGTTGACCGAGCGTGGAGATTACGCTGGTGATGTCGTTGCTGTTGGCGTTTTGCAGGGCGGCGGCCATGTCAGATCACTTCTCGGGTCATTTTGCGGATTCGCTCAGCCATTGGCGAACGATGGCGACGGTTTCGTTGGGGTTGCGCTCGGCGAGTTCGCCGACGCGATGCACGGATTGGGCGTGGACCTGGCCCTGGATGGTGGCGACGTCGATCGCGCTCGCGGCGCCGCCTGGCAGGAGCGCTTGGCCGGCGGCGGGCGCGGCCTCTTCCGAGGCCACCGGGCCGGTGAGGACGCCGGAGATGGCGGCGGCGACCTCGTCGGAGGCGAGGATGCGCTTGACCAGCGGGCGGATCACCAGGAACAGCACGACGAGGCCGAGCAGCATCATCACGCCGAGCTCGACGAAGTACATGACGTCGTCCTTGGTGAACTGGAGCATGCCGAGGAAGCCGCCGGGCTCGCCGATCGGGGCGGTGGAGGGGGCGTCGGCAAAGCGCAGATTCACGACCTCGACCTGGTCGCCGCGCTTCTGGTCGAAGCCGATCGCCGAGCGCACCAGCGCGGAGATGCGGTCGAGCTGCTCCTTGGTGCGGTCCTGATAGGCCAGCTCGCCCTTGTCGTTCTTGGAATAGATGCCGTCGACCAGCACCGCGACCGAGATGCGGTTGACCCGGCCGGCCTCGGTCACCTCGGTCTTGGTGGTGCGGGAGATCTCGTAATTGTTGGTCTCTTCGGTCTTCTTGCTCTGGTCCTTTGCCGCCACGCCGCTGTTCTGCTGGTTGCCGGGCAGCTCGTTGTTGACCGTGACCTGGCCGTTGTTGTCGGCGGTCATGCTCTGCTCTTCGCGGGTCTGGCTCGAGCGCAGCACGCGGCCCTCGGGGTCGAACTTGTCCGAGGTCTGGGTGACCTTGTTGAAGTCGAAATCGGCGGAGAGCTGCACCCGGGCGCGGCCCGAGCCGACCACGGAAGAGACGATCTCCTCGACCTGCTTGCGCATCCGCTTCTCGAACGAGATGCGGCGCTCGTCGCCGACCGCCTGCTCCGGATCGGCCGCGGCGCCATCGGCAAGGAGCTGGCCGGCCTCGTCGACGATCGAGACCCGCTGCGGCTTCAGCCCGTTGACGGCGGAGGCGACGAGGTGGCGGATGGCGCGGATCTGCTGGGCCTCGAGCGAGCCGCGGACGCGGACCACGATCGAGGCCGACGGCTCCGGCGCCTCGCGCGAGAACAGCGGGCGCTCGGGTAGCACGAGGTGGACGCGGGCGGCCTGGATGCGGTCGATGGCCCGGATGGTGCGGGCGAGCTCGCCTTCGAGGGCGCGGAGATGATTGATGTTCTGGACGAAGGAGGTGGTGCCGAGCGCGTCCGACTTGTCGAACACCTCGTAGCCGACGCCGCCGCCCTTGGGCAGTCCGCCCTCGGCGAGCTTCATCCGCAGGCGGGTGACCTTGTCCTTGGGCACCATGATGATGCTGCCCTCGTTCCGGATCTCGAACTGGATGCCCTGGCGCTCCAGGTCCTTGATAATGCCGGAGGAGTCCTCGACCGAGAGGTCGGTGAACAGCGTCGTCATCTGCGGCGTGGTGACGCGCATGATGACGAACGCGAAAAAGCCGATGAGCGCGGCGGTGACCGCGATCATCGCCCCGAACCGGGCGGCTCCGATACCCTTCAAAAAGTCCGCAAGACCTTGCAAGCAACCGCCCCGACAGCTTCGGCTGCTTTCACTGGAAAGGCCGACTGGGCAATTATTGCCTAGGTGATGGTTTCGATATGGTTAACGAAGGTTAAGAGCTGGGACAAAAGTGGCGCCAATGGCGGATATGAAAAAAATCGGCCTCGCGGGGCGAGGCCGATTTTCGTCAAAAGCCGCAGATTTCCGGATCGCTTACTGGCGATATTGCTGGATGCGGGTGGTGCGAAGACCCGCCAGACCGTGCTGGTCGATGGAAAACTGCCAGGAGAGGAATTCGTCGACCGTCAGGGTATAACGGCTGCAGGCCTCCTCGAGGGAGAGAAGCCCGCCACGCACAGCGGCGACGACTTCGGCCTTGCGGCGGATGACCCAGCGTTTGGTGCCGGGTGCAGGCAGATCAGCGATCGTCAGCGGACTGCCGTCCGGCCCGATGACGTATTTTACCCTCGGGCGATGGGGTTCTGTCATGGCGTACTCACAAACTCTCAACCACTGAACTCACGCCGTAACCCTACGCGTGCGGGCTTAAAAATCCGCTAAGCCTAAGGCTTCAATACAATTCTCGTTGAAAATGACGGGAACGCGCCTGTCCCGGCCGGCGGGACGGTTGCGTCCGGGCCGGTCGAGGGGGTCTTCGTAAATACTTTACTAACGAATGGTGCGCATCAGGCGCCGCGCGAGCGCTAATTGCTGCTGGTGGCGATGATGCTCTTCACCTGGCTCAAGGTGTAGCTGGCGCCGTCGATGGTGAGCAGCGGCGGCGACTGGGTCAGGTCGACCGACGACACCACACCCTGCACCTGCGCGGCGATGCCGACATTGTTGTTCGCGACGTCCTTGCCGGTCGCCGTGATCGTGTACTTGCCGTCGGGCCATTGCGTGCCGTCATTGCCCATGCCGTTCCAGGTGAAGGGAATGTCGGTGCCGGCGGAGGCGGTATATTTGCCGGTGAACACGGTCTGGCCGGTGGAATTGGCGACGGTGATGTCGACGGTGGAGTCGCTGGGCACGTTGAGATGCCAGGTCGCCGACGATTTCGTCATGGTCGCGGTCGAGCCGTCGACCAGCGCGGTCTTGCCGACGAAGCCCAGCGCCTGGGTCGCCTGCGTGGTCTGCTGCAGGGTGACGAGCTGGGACAGCGAATCGTTGGTCTTGAGCTGCTGCTCGACGCCGGCGAACTGCACGAGCTGCTGGGTGAACTGGTTGGTGTCGAGCGGATCCAGCGGGTTCTGGTTCTGCAGCTGCGTGGTCAGCAGCGTCAGGAAGGTCTGGAAGTTGCCGGCGAGCGTCGATCCCGTGCTCGAGCTCAGCGAGTTCGACGAGGAGGATTTCGGGAGGTCGGTCGTCCCGGAGACGACGGCGGGGGCGGTGGCGGCATTCGTGGTGGTCATTTGCGAATACTCCTCACACTCTGATGTCGACGCCGCTGCTCGATCCGAGCATGCGGCCGTAGCCGCGCCCGACGGGCGCAGCGGCAACGGTTTCGTCCTCGCTGATGATCAGCCGGCGGGCATTGCCGCCATTGTCGTTGTTCTGGCCGGACTGCTGGCCCGACGAATTCTGGTCGCGCAGGCTGAAGGACAGCCCGTTGCTGCCGGTCTTGAAGCCGGCATCGTCGAGCGCGCGCTGCAATTGCGGCGCGTCCTGCTTCAGCATCGCCAGCGTCTCCGGCTTCTCCACCGTGAGATGCGAGGTGACCTGGCCGTTGCGGTCGACATTGACGCGGACGTCGATGCGGCCGAGATCGACCGGATCGAGGCTGATGTCGAACCGCGTCTTGCCGGCGCGCACCGCGGCGGCGATCTCGATCGGCACGCCGCTGATCGGCACGGCGGTCGAATTGGCCGCGGTCGCGGTGAGCGTCGCGGTCGATGCGGTGGCGGCCGAGGTCGTATTGGTCACCGGCGCCTGGATGGCGGAGGCGGCCTGCGCGCTGGTGTCGGTCGTGGGGACCTGGCCTTGCGCGCCCGCATGGGCGTGGTTGGTCGATGTCGCCGGCGCCGCATCGCTGCGATCGGACGTGCCGGCCTTGGCGTCGGTCGCGGCCTCGGCCTGAGGCTTGGCGGCTTGCGCATGCGCGGCGTCAGCAATCGCTGCATTCGCCGGGGTCTGCGCGGTGTTCGCCTTGCCCGCGTCCTGGCCGATATTGGAGACGTCGGTCTGGCCTTGCGCGGTGGCGACGGCCTTGAAGGAGGTCTTTGGCGTGCCGGTGTCGACGGCCGCGATCAGCCCGCCATTGGTCTTGGCGTCGGCCGCGGTGGCGTCGGCTTCCCCGGTCGCAGCGTCGCCCAAGGTCCCCGTGGTGTCCGCATCGACCTTGGCCCCGGCCGTCTTGGCGCTCTTGTCGCCGGCCGTCGCGTTCTCGGTCTTGCCGCCCGCGATCTGCGCCGCGGTGGAGGCGCTGGCGGCAAGGCCGGCAGCCGCAATCGTCAGCGGGGAAGAGGCGGTCTCGCTGGCCTGGCTCGCGGCCGCGTTCGGATCGACCGGCACCACAGGTGCGGCGACGACGATTGCGTTCGGATCGGGAATAGCGGCCTGCGCCGGATCGATTTGCGCGGCGGCCGCGGCATCGACGGCGGCGAGGCCGTCGGTGGTTTTGTCGCCCTTGGTCTCCTCGGACTCGTCCGCCGATTTGGCGTCGGATGTCTCGGACTTGTCCTTGGTCTTGCCGGGCTTGGCCGGTTCAGCCGTCGTATCGCTCGCGGTGTCGGCCTTGCTGTCGTTTTTGCCGGGCGCGGAATTGTCGGTGTCGTCGCCGGCCCTGCTCTGCGAGGTCTGGTCGGTCGAGGCGGTCTCGCGCGGGCCCTTGTCCGAGGCGGACGAGGACGAGTCGGTCCGGCGCGGCGCGGTGTCCTGCGCCTGCGAATTGTTGCTGATCGCCTGGGTGTTGCTGTCGACCAGCGAGCCGAAGGAGTCGGTGGCGGACGTGTCCCTCGAGGCCTGCGACCTGGCAGGCTTTTGCTGCGCGCTCTGGACCTGCACGCTGGCTGCTACATCTGACGTCCGACCGACCACGGAATACCCCTTGGAAACATCTTCGGCCTAGGGGTAGCAAGGAGCGGGCCAGCTTCGCAAAATGAGGTTTTATCTAGTAAAATCAATGTATTGTCGAATTAGAACCCTCTCCGCCAGGGCGGCAGGAGCCCCGTCATTTCTGCCTCCCCGGCAAGAATTGCCCTAAGCTCGCCGCTGGCGTGATTGCTTCACCGGAATGCCGCCTATATTAAAGGGACACTCTCAGCCGCTTTCGACCGGGCAGACCGTGCCCCCCGGGGGAACCAGGGTTCCCGGGGATCGCCGATGTCCCGCTGGAAGCACTAATCGCGGACCGCCGAACGCCGCCGTCACAACCCCTTAGGCCCATGCTCAACAGTCTGGATCTCGAAGGCCGTCCTGAGGACACCAGGGTCGTCGTTGCCATGTCGGGCGGCGTCGATTCCTCGACGACGGCTGCGCTGCTCAAGGCCGAGGGCTATGACGTCGTCGGCATCACACTGCAGCTCTACGACCATGGCGCGGCGACCCATCGCAAGGGCGCCTGCTGCGCCGGCCAGGACATCCACGACGCCCGCGACGTCGCCGCCAAGCTCGGCATTCCCCATTACGTGCTCGATTACGAAGACCGCTTTCGCGAGTCCGTCATCGACAACTTTGCCGACAGCTACGCGCTCGGCGAGACGCCGGTGCCGTGCATCGAGTGCAACCGCAGCGTCAAATTCCGCGACCTGCTCAAGACCGCGCGCGAGCTCGGCGCGCAGGCGCTCGCCACCGGCCATTACGTCGCCTCGCGACGCCGCGACGACGGCTCGCGCGCGTTGGTGTGCGCTGCCGATGCCGACCGCGACCAGAGCTATTTCCTGTTCGCGACCACGCAAGAGCAGCTCGACTTCCTACGCTTCCCGCTCGGCGACATGACCAAGCCCGAGACGCGCGAGCTCGCCCGGCGCTTCGGCCTCGCCGTCGCCGACAAGCACGACAGCCAGGACATCTGCTTCGTGCCGACGGGCCGCTACACCGACATCATCACCCGCCTGCGTCCGAACGCGATGGAAAGCGGCGACATCGTCGATCTCGACGGAAACGTGCTCGGCCGGCACAACGGCATCGCCAATTTCACCGTTGGCCAGCGCCGCGGCCTCGGCATCGCCGCGCACGCGCCGCTGTTCGTGGTGCGGCTCGATGCGGCGAACCGCCGCGTCGTCGTCGGCCCGCGCGATGCGCTGAAGATGCACCGCATCGTGCTGCGCGACGTCAACTGGATCGGCGACGGTGACATCGACTGTGCCATCGGCAATGGCCTCGAGATGTTCGTGCGCGTGCGCTCGACCCGCGCGCCGCAGCCGGCCTGGCTGCGCGGCGCGAACGGCCATTACGAGGTCGAGCTCGTCGCCGGCGAAGAGGGCGTCTCGCCGGGCCAGGCCTGCGTGTTCTACGACGCGCCCTCGGGGCAGGCGCGCGTGCTCGGCGGCGGCTTCATTCAGAGCGCCGCGGCGAAGCTTGGCGCTGGTACGACACGCCCGCTCGCGGAAGCCGTGCGCGGCTAATCATGACGAATTTGGATCGCACTCTCGCGACACCGGAAGTGCGCTCCCTCGCCCGCCTGCGGGAGAGGGTAGGGGAGAGGGCTCTCTCCGCTAGCGATATATCGCGAGCCGAAAAAGTCCTCACCCGCCACGCTCTCGTGAGCGTGTCGACCTCTCCCGCAAGCGGGATAGGCGCCAGACCGCGCGCGGTGCCGGCATTGAATTCACCAAGACGCATCACACTCTAGAAACGCGCAAGGGCAGGGGGGCATGGCAGCAGACATCTCGCGGGCCGGGGTCGAGAAGGCCTATGGCCGCTGGGCGCCGGTCTATGATCTCGTGTTCGGCAAGGTGTTCGACGCCGGACGGCAGTCGACCATCGCGGAGGCCGACCGCATCGGCGGCCGCATCCTCGATGTCGGCGTTGGCACCGGCCTCTCGCTGTCCGACTATTCCCGCACCACCAAGATCTGCGGTGTCGACATCTCCGAGCCGATGCTGCGCAAGGCGCAAGCGCGCGTGCGGGCCCTTCGCCTCTCCAATGTCGAGGTGCTCTCGGTGATGGACGCGAAGAACCTCGCCTTCCCCGATCAATTCTTCGATGCGGTGGTGGCGCAATACGTCATCACCGCCGTGCCCGATCCCGAAGGCACGCTCGACGAGTTCGTGCGCGTGCTCAAGCCCGGCGGCGAGCTGATCCTCGTCAACCACATCGGCGCCGAGAGCGGCCCGCGAAAACTGTTCGAGCTGGCGTTCGCCCCCGTCGCCCGCCGCCTCGGCTGGCGTCCGGAATTCCCGTGGGACCGCCTCGTCAACTGGGCCGCCAGGCACGGCGGCGTCACGCTGGCCGAGCGCCGCCCGATGCCGCCGATGGGGCACTTTTCGCTGATCCGCTACCATAAAACGTAATGTTGCGATGTGGGAACAGCGGGCCTTGCCCGCGCGTTCCCCTTCCATGCGCACGACATCAAACATCATCCTGGCAAGCCTCCTGATCGCCGCCTCAGGCAGCGCGATCGCGCAGGCCCCGCCCGCCCCGGCGACGCCGCCGCAAGCGACCGCGCCGCCATCCCCGCAACATGCGGCCAACTGCACGCCGCAGGACCGCCCGAACCGCTTACCCGACGGCACCACCACCGGCCAGTCGCGGGAACCGCTCGGCGACAAGCTGGCCAAATCCGACGGCGTGCTCTGCCCGCCCGCCGGCGTCGATCCCGACATGCACGCCCCGGCCCCCGAATCCGGCGGCAACACCCCGGTGATCCCGCCCCCCGGCAGCCCCGGCGGCGACCCGACCGTCAGGCCGAAATAGGGCGCTTCTTCCTTCGCCTCTCCCCGCCGGGGAGAGGCCGAAATCCGCGCAAAGCGTGGATTTCGGGTGAGGGGGACCATGCGCGAGTCCGGTGACCGAAACGGGCGCTTTTTACCCCTCCCGCCGCCTTGTCTCGCCGAAGCTTTTAGCGAAGGCGGATTGACTTCCCGCCGCCCCCTTCTTTATATGCCGCGCGTTCGCGAGATCGGCCGTAACAGCCGTTCGCGACCCTGTGGCGGGGTAGCTCAGCTGGTTAGAGCACGGGAATCATAATCCTGGGGTCGGGGGTTCGAGTCCCTCTCCCGCTACCAAATCCAGCGTAACCCCTTGATTTCCCAGACTTGGCCGATCGATGTTTCGGTGCGAGGGATATCTCATTGATACATGCGCAAGCATCGCTGATCAATGTGCGCAGTCACCCGGTCCGGCAACCAACCAGTCAGCTATAGCCAGCAGCACGAGTAGTGAAGGTGTGGAAATGGGGGTGCGAATCCCTCCCTCTCCGCCACCCAACTCGAAAACCCCTAGAAAACAGCGGACTCTTTGAATCTCAAAGGGTTTCCGGACCGACCGTCGGTACACACGGTCGGTACACATGGCTTTCGAATCTCTCAGGCGCGATCCGGACAGCGGGATCTTCCAATTGAGGAAGCGCGTCCCGAAATGGCTGCGGCGGATCATCGGTAAGCGCGAGATCAAGATCTCGCTGCGGACGCGCGACCCCGTGATCGCGCGCATCCGCCACCTCGAACTGCTGGCCAGGATCGAGCGCGAACTGTCGGGCATCGACGCCTCCATCGTCGATGGCAAGGGCCACCTGCTCGCCGACCTTCAGTGCAAATTCGAGTCCGACGTCCCGTCAGCCGCTCTCCCGTGGGTCGACGCTCGTTCGGACGAAGTCTCGTCGGCCAACGTCTCATCGGTCGACGTCCGGTCGGGGAGTGCCGTCGCTTGCGCCGCCGTCGGGCCGTCGGCAGTCGCCGTGGCCGCCGACGGCGGGACGCCGGTGCCGCTGCGCCGCCTTTTCACCTCGTACAGCAAGGAAGCGCAGCTCTCGCCCGCGACCGTCAAGCGCTGGACCCCGGTGGTCGAGCGCCTGATCGGTCATCTCGGCCATGACGACGCCGCCGCAATCACGCGCGCCGACCTCGTCGCCTGGAAGGACACGCTGCTCGCCGGCGGCATGAATAACGTCACCGTCCGCGACGTCTATCTGGCCGCGAGCAAGGCGCTCCTCCAGTTCGCGGTCGATCAGGGGCAATTGCCCGAGAACCCGACGAAGGAAGTGAAGGTCCGGGTAAAGAAGAAGGTCAAGGAGCGCGAGAAGGGCTTCGACGGCGTGGAGGCCGCGAAGATCCTGACGGCGACGCGGCTCCGGTTCTCGCATCTCATCAGCGAAGAGACGGCCGCGGCGCGCCGCTGGCTGCCCTGGATCGGCGCCTACACCGGCGCCCGCATCAACGAGCTCACGCCGCTGATCGCCGACGACTTCGTCGAGCGCGACGGCATCTGGATGATCCGTATCCGCGGCGCCAACAACAAGACGCGCACGTACCGCGATGTGCCGCTGGACAGCCACCTGATCGAGCAGGGACTGCTCGACTACGTGAGGTCGCGCCGGAAGCGGCCGCTCTTCTACGACCCGGACCGCAGCCGCGGCGGCACGGATTCGAATCCGCATCACAAGAAGGTCGCGGAGCGTCTCGCCGAGTGGGTCCGCTCGCTCGGCATCGAGGGCGTCGCGCCCAATCACGGTTGGCGCCACCGTTTTTCAACCGTGAGCCGCCTCGTCGGGGTGCCGGAGGACGTCCGCAACATCATCCAGGGTCACGCCGGCTCGAAGGTCGCCGACGACTACGGCGACACCTGGCCGCTCGTGGCGCTGCGCGAGATCGAGAAACTGCCGCGCTACGCGGTCTGAAAGGAGAACCATGATGAAGCCCACCTACACCATGACCATCGACAACGAGGCCGGCGACGAGGAGATCCTCGCCAGCGGCGTCCAAATCGAAGACGCGCTGAAGATCGCCATCGAGCACGACCGCGCGGGCGTGGCGACCGTGATCGGCCGCGACGTCGGCAAGGGACGGCTCGTCTCGATCGGGCGCATGCACGAGAACGGCGACTTCGAGTACCTCGCCTTCGAGTTCATGCGGCACGCCTGCCTGCCGCGCCTCAACGAGGACTACGCGCGCCGCTCATTCGAGCGGAAGCTGCTCGACAACAGCGGCAAGTTCTGGAGCGGGCGGGTGGAAACCGACGACGCGCACTCGCGCCGCAAATCTGCGGAGAACGCGTGAGATGACAGGCATCACGTACACGATGTTCATCGAGAACGCGACCGGGCCAGCCGCCGCCGACGTCGTGGCGTGCGGGGTGTCGCTGCCCCGCGCACTCGTCCTAGCTCTGGAATACGGCGGCAAGGGCAAACCCGCGGTCGTCTACAGCGATGTCGGCGCTCTGCACTACTTCGCCATCGGGCGCCGCCCGGCGGACGGAGGTCCGTTCCAGTGCGCCACGTGCACCGTCCTGCAGCGCTCGGAGAATCCCGGTCTCGACGCCGACAGGGCCTTCGAGATCTTCGAGCAGGTGCTGCTGCAGCATCCCCACGAGTTCTGGGAAGGGCGTGTCATGACCGACGAGGACTTCGCGCAGCGGCATCGCAATGAGGAGATCGCGACATGAACGAGATGAACAGAGTGACAACGTTCCTGCCGGGCTTCGGCGGATTTCACGGCACCGCCTGGGAAAACCTTCTTCCGTTCGCGCGCGAGCTGCGCGCCGACCGCCTCGCGACGGAAGAAAACGAGCAGGGTCTCGACGCCGCGACCATCAGCGAGATCCTGCGCGAGACGAGCGACGACACCAAGTTCTTCAAGGCGCTCGCCGAGCGCTTCTGCCGCCGCTTCGACGCTGCCATGTCGACGCAGCTGGGATTCGAACTGGGGCTTACATTCCACGAGCTCGATGGCCGAACGCTTCCCGGCTGTGCCGCTGCGACATCAGGCGGCGCGGGCGAGCGAGCGCCGCTTCTGGCGCAGGTAGCGCGTGATCTCTGCAAGCGTCATCGCGTTCAGGACCCGGTCGGCAGGGGCACCGCCCTTGCGGGCCATCAGGACGCCCCAATGCATGTGGTCGAGCTCCCGGATCGAGTGCGCGTCCGGATTGATGCTCAGCATGCAGCCGAACTCCAGCGCCGCCTGGTGCCAGCGCCAGTCCAGGTCGAGCCGCCATGGGTGGGCGTTAATCTCGACCACAACGTCGCGCTTGGCGCACGCCCGCAGCACCTTCTCAACGTCGATTTCGTAGCCCGGCCGCCGCTGGAGCTGTCGCCCCGTCATGTGGCCGATGATAGTGGTGTGAGGGTTGGAAATAGCCCGAAGCAGGCGCTGCGTCTGCACCTTGCGATCCAGCTTGAAGCGCCCATGGATGCTGGCGACCACGAAATCGAAGCGCTCCAGAACGTCGTCGTCATAGTCGAGCGACCCGTCCGCCAGGATGTCGGACTCGATACCCTTGAGGATCCGGAAGTCCTTGCCGAAGCGCTTGTTCAGTCGATCGGCTTCCCGGTGCTGCTGCGCGATCTCCTCCACGGAGAGACCGCCGGCATAGTGGGCAGACTTGGAATGGTCCGCGACTCCGAAATAGTCGAAGCCGCGCTGGCGCGTGGCCTTAGCCATGGTCTCCAGTCTCTCGGTGCCGTCGGAGGCATCGGTGTGGCAGTGAAGAATGCCGCGCAGATCCTGGTCGGTGACGAGCTTCGGAAGCTTGCCTTTCAGAGCCGCCTCGATCTCGCCGCGCCCTTCCCGGAGCTCAGGGTCAATGAAGGGCAGAGCGAGGGCGCGGTAGATCTCAGCCTCCTCGCTGGCGATCAGGGTGCGCCCATTGTGCAGGCCGTCGGGCTCCAATCGCATCCCCTTCTCCGCCGTCAAAGCCTGGAGTTGTTCGATATGAGTGGCGGAGCCTGTTGCGAAGAGGAGAGCAGCGCCGAAGTGCTTGCGGTCGGATACTCGGATTTGCAGCCCGTCGGCCGATGGCGTCGATGTGTTGTCCGGCTTGGCAGCCTCCGCAACGATCGAGAGATCGCCGACGAGTTCGCAGCCGCGGCGGAAATCGCCGGCGATCGTCACACGCTTGAGTTCAGGGCGGGACTTGCGGATCGAGTCCTTCGCATGCGCGAGCAGCGCGGCGGCGCGGTGCAGGTGGAGGCGGCCTTCTCCGCTTTTGGCAATCGCGAGGTTCTGCAGGATCTTGGTCTGCAGCGCAGCGCCGAGTCCTTTCGCCTTCTTGATGCGGTCATCCTTGGCGGCGGCCTCCAACTCCGAGAGCGAGCCGATGCCGAGATCCTTGTATAGGCGCAGCACCTTCTCCGGACGAAGGCCGGGTACAGCGAGCATCTCGAGCACGCCCGCGGGAATCTCCTTCCGCAGCTTTTCGAGGCTGGGATGACTGCCCGTCTTGTGAACCTTGGTGATGATGTCGGCAATAGCATCGCCGACGCCTGGGATCTCAGTAAGTCGATCTTCGGCGACAAGCACCTCCAGAGGAACGGCTAGGGCCGCCAAGCTGTCGGCGGCCCGAGAGTACGCTTTCGCCCGGTAGGGATTGCCGCCTCGCAAGGCGGTCCGCTGCGCGTACTCTCGCAGAAGGCTTGCCACACCGCGCGCGTCGAGCGAAGGCATTCAGCCAGCCTCCCTATCCGAGCTTTGCGGCGCCGCCGGAGCAAGGCGACCGCCGGAGCGGTCGCTTGGCCGGCGTTCGAGAGAGCTCTCGAGCTTCTGAGCTGCGCGAAAGTCGTCAAGGTGTTGGATATTGGGACCGTAGGCAGCTTCCTTTTTGAGGAGATTGTAGATCCGGCCGGCCACCAGCTGCAGACGCCTCATCCGGCCCCGCGGCATCGATCTCGCCTTGCAGAGAGCTCGGACGGCGTAGGCGCGGAAGTAGTCGAATGCGTCTGACATGATGTCAGTAAACGCCGGCTGACGACTTGAGTTCGATGCGTCGCGACAGCCTGGCGCGTGCCCGCAGCGGAACGACCGCCTCCGGATCGAATTGATCTCGCGGAAACCGAGCCCGGAGAACGCTCATGAAATGGATCTTCACGGCGGCATGCGTGGCCGCAATGGCGCTGGCGTCCTCGGGTGCGGACGCGAAGGGTTGCATCAAGGGCGCCATCGTCGGCGGCGTCGCCGGCCACATGGCAGGGCACGGCAAGCTCGGCGCTGCCGCCGGCTGCGTGATCGGCCATCATGAGGCGAACAAGAAGAACCCGAACGATTCGAATGCTCAGGCGCCGTCGGGCCGGAAGTGATCTTCCGGAACTGCGGGCGGTTGGCCCTGACGCTGCCTTGCGCCGGAGGCCGAACCGAACGTCGGCCCCATGATGATCGAAGCCGAGACGCCGCTCGTCGGGTCTTCATGACTCCCTGGGAGGAGACGCGATGCAATGGCTGGTGACGGCGCTCGTTCTCGGACTTGCCGCCTCGATCTCTGCAGTCTCGGCGCAACCGGTGAGATGGGCGACCTATTCTATCCCGCAGACGGGTACCTCGGTGGATTTCCCGGCCTCGATCTTTACCGAAGAAGCTGGCCGGCCGGACGGGTACGGACAGCGATTTCGGACGGCTGACGGCCGAGCCGACCTCACGATACAGGCCGCGCCCAACGTCTCGAACGATTCACCCGCTGCATTTCTCGCAAAGAAGCATCCGCCCGCGCGCATTCAGTACAAGCGAACGACGCCTCGGTTCTTTGCCGTGTCCAGCTACAAGGCCGACAAGGTCTGGTACAACCGGTGCAACTTCTCGAGCGGATTGATCCACTGCGTCCTGCTCAACTACCCGGCGAGCGAAGAGCGGGAGTGGGACGAGGTCGTAACGCGGATCAGTCTGTCGCTGCGCGGCAAATAAGTCGTGCGGGTGCGGGATGGAGATCGCGCCTGCCGGCGAGGGCGCGAAGGCGCGTCGCTGCGAGAATACCGTGGTTCCGGAGAGGCCGCCGCCTTTGGCTATCCTCGCGAGCGCTAGTTCTGAATAGCGGGGTCGTGAGACCTTTGGCTATCCGCGACAGGCGCCGTAGTTCAACGGCGGGCGACGGTCCCTGCAGTTCAATAGGGCGGCAAGGCTATCGTTCCTCCGACTTGCCCGCGGCTCGCCGATCTGTGGTTCACGCGGTAGCCGCCGCCCGCCCGGCGTCGGTGATGCGATACTCGATATCTCCGGATGGAAGCGGTTCGGTTTCCACGAGACCGAGCTCCACGAGCCGCGCCACGATTTCATGGTCGAACGTCGGCGGGCTGACCCAGGATTCGCCGAGGAGCTTCCTCAGGAAATCGCGCTCCAGATCGGTCAGCTCCATGCTCTAACTCCGCTCGCCGACTTCGTCCGGCACATTGCGGCGCGTCATCCGATCCTGGCCGCTTCATCTCTGGGAAATCAACTTTTCGCCCCGGATTGTGCCAGGAACAGAGGCATCGTGGCCCCGTTGATTCCTGAAGACAACATCCAGGAGGTCAACATGACCATGGAAGATCGCGAGACGTTCAGCCTGATCGGCAGCGACAAGGTCGAGGGCACGAACGCGTACGACGCGAAGGGCGAAAAGGTCGGCTACATCGAGCGCGTCATGATCGACAAGATCAGCGGCAAGGTGTCGTACGCGGTGCTCAGCTTCGGCGGCCTGCTCGGCATCGGTGACGATCACTATCCGCTGCCATGGCAGACGCTGAAATACGACACCAACCTCGGCGGCTATGTAGTCACCGGCATTTCCCAGGACCAGCTCCGCGGCGCCCCCAAATACGCCGACGAGAGCAGTTGGAATTGGAGCGACCCGGCGACGACGCGCTCGGTGAACGCCTATTACGGTGTGCCGGTGGCTTGACACGGCGCATTACGGTGCTTGGCTGGCTGACGGCGGAGGTTGCTCTTCCGCCGGACTGCGGACCAGCGCACTGCCGCACGCGAGACAACCCGGCTCGGTCGCCGAGGAGATTTGAAAGTGAGTGATGCCGTTCGTGTTCTGGTCGTGGAGGATGAAGCTCTCATCGCAAGCTTCGTCGAGGACGCCTTGTCCGACGGCGGTTTCGAGGCCTGCTCGGTCCATTCGGGGGAAGAGGCCATGTGCACCTTTTGCGATGGCCGCGAGGGATGTCGAGTCCTGCTGACGGACGTCAACCTGGGTGATGGCATCAGCGGCTGGGAGCTGGCGCGGCAAATCAGGGAAATCACGCCTGACTTTCCTGTGCTCTACATGACGAGCGCCAGCGCGCCGGACTGGGAATCGCAGGGTGTCGGCGGCAGCGTCTTGATTCAGAAGCCCTTTGCGCCGGCGCAATTGGCTGCCGCCTTCTCGCAGCTACTTGATACCGGAGCCTCGCCGGCTTGAACCGGAATCGTGGTGAGTTTCCGATGCTTCGATCGTGCCCACATCGGTTGCGGTTGATCGTTAGCGTTCTTTGACTTGGTGTGCGGCCGCGGCGCGCGCCCCCGCGACCAGCATCCAGTCCCGCAGCAGGCCTCTGTCCTCTCTGGAAAACGACGCACGCCGCTTGAGATCCTCCAGCGTCTCGCCGGGATGGCATCGCTCGAAATCCTCACGGATCAGCGACTCGAGGTAGGTCCGGTCCCATGTGCCCCCTGAACCGAGAGATTGGCGCGAGTTGGTCTTCATAGCGATGTTGGTATGCGAGAGGCCCTGCGGATTAGGATGCTCCGGTGGGAGCTGCTACGCTGAGTTCGGTAGTGCCGCCTCGTCCGTTCAGGCACGCGACAAATGGAATGGCGAAGGCTGCGGTTGCGTGCCCGAACAACACCATCGTGAGAATGGCCTGCGTAAACATCATACGGACTGCCGCTGCGCGGCGGCCCAAGGCCGCCGCATGGGGACGCCGCCGGGGCGGGGCGGATCGTCGTCCTCTCCGTCCAGCCGCCGCAACGCGGCGAGAATGTCGGCCAGGCGAAGGGTGTGGCCCACGCCCGGGATTTCTCGCAGGGCGGGACAGGATTCGACCGCGAACATGTCGGATGCCCAGGACGACAGGATGATCCTCTTCTCCGGGACGGAGAGGTCACCGTCGTTCAGGACGTCGTCCGGAGATGCATAGTGCGCGGCCGGATGGAAGAGGGGATCGAGATTGCCGGTGATCGTGCTGGCGATACTCATCGGTTGCCTCCCTACGCTCCTTTCTTCGGGACGGTTTCGATTGCGTGCCGGGCGGCGGCGGGCCGCCGTCCGGATGTCGTTACTGGCTGTTGATCGCGATGCGTTTGACGCCCGCCCGCGGGTTCTCGGACTTCGGCAGCGATACGGTCAGGACGCCGTCCTTGAACGACGCCTCGGCCTTGTCTTCCTCGACGTCCTGCAGCGGGATCTGACGCTCGAAGGCGCCGTAGTAGCGCTCGGTGAAGTATTTTCCTTCGTCTTTGCGCTCGTTCTTCTTCTCGCCGCGGATGGTGAGGACGCCATTGTTGATTTCGACGTTGACGTCCTTTTCCGTCATGCCCGGCAGCTCGACCGACACCGTCAGCGCCTTGTCGGTCTCGCTGAGCTCGAGCTTGGGCCAGCCGAATTGCCCTTCCATCAGCGGTGACAGGCCCATGCCGCCGAAGCCGCGGAAGGCATCGTCGAACAGACGGTTCATCTCGCGATGCAGCGTCATGAACGGGTCGTAGCCGCCGCGCGCCGGCGCGACCTCCTGGTTTCTCGACCAGGGAATGAGATCACGAATTGCCATGGTTGCTCTCCCTCATTTCATGGGACGGGGAGCACGGTCGCGCTTGCGCACGCCGCGTTCCCCGTCGAAGTTCGAATTGGCGTCAGGCTGCCTTTTTCTGCTCGATCTGCGCCGAAGAAGAAGCGCCGCCGGCGATCTGGATCCGGCGCGGCTTCATCGCCTCCGGCACCTCTCGGACGAGGTCGATGATCAGCAGGCCGTCGCGGAAGGAAGCCCCCTTCACCTGGACGTAGTCGGCCAGGTTGAAAACGCGCCGGAACGGACGTGCGGCGATCCCCTGGAAGAGATATTCGCCGGCCGGCTTCTCGGGCTTCCTGCCTTCGATGGTGAGCGCATTCTGCTCGGCCGTCACCGCGATGTCGTCGGCGCCGAAGCCTGCGACGGCCAGTGTGATCCGGTAGTGATCCTCGCTGGAGCGTTCGATGTTGTAGGGGGGATAATTGTCTTCGTTCGTCTGGCGCAGTGTGCTGTCGACGAGGTCGGCCAGATGGTCGAAGCCGATGGTGGAGCGCCACAGGGGCGCGAAGTCAAACGTGGTCCTCATAACCAAGTCCTCCAAAGAGCAAGATGGGTACGAAGGAGCGCAGGGCGGAAATCCAGAGGGGTCCGAAGTTTCCGGACCGGCGCCCGCGCCGGACCCGAGCAGGCATCCGGCACACCGCTCTCGCGGCAAGAAAAAAACTAGAAAGGCGCAAAAGCGTTTCAAGGTGCCGCCCGAAAAAATTTGAAACGGCGCGCGGCACGCGGAAGGACTCAGGACCGGTGGCGAAGACCCTTGGGTCAGGTCGGGCCAAATGAGTTTTTGCCGGAAGCTTGCTCTTCCGACTTTTCGAAACCGCAAAAAGCTGGTGACCGACCGCGCCACGCGACGCTGCCGCCCGATCTCCGCCAATGCGTCGTCCGTGACGCCCCGGAAGCATTCGCCCGATAGGAAACGTCGCACAGAAGCGGCCGATCGAGAGCGCACCCGCTTTCACATCGGGATGACCGGTTCGCAGCGCGCAGATAGCTCTCAAATAGGCGCCGCGCATGCAGCTCCGGTAGCCGTGTGGCAATGGGTTCCGATCTCCCCTCGGGAAAAAGAGGAAGTCCTCCTGCCGTTGCTCCGGAACGATTGCCATCACTGATGGGTTCATGCAGCGCCGCATCCAGCGGCCAGGAGAGAGTCATGAAGAAGCTGCTGCTGATGTCCGCGGCCGCCGCGCTGATCTCGACGGGCGCGATGGCTCAGTCGACGGTGGTCACCACCACAGGCGCCGGTCATGCCGCCGTGCAGATCGAGCCGGAGTACCGCACCAAGATCCGCACCTACGTGACCGAGCACAAGATCCGCCCGGTCGAGACACGCGAGAAGATCGTCGTGGGTCAGCCCGTGCCGCGCGATGTCGAGCTCGAGGCGGTGCCCGCCGACTGGGGTCCGTCGCTCACCAAATACCGCTACGTCTACTCCGGCGAGCGCGTGATGCTGGTCGATCCGTCGACGCGCACCGTGGTCCAAGAGGTGGACTAAGTCCACCGCGGCGGGTCGCGGGAGGAGGCGACCCGCCGCAAGCCGGCGTTCGGCATCCGCCGAGAAGCGATTCCTTGAGCTGCGAGTGCGGTCCATGCCGATCGTCAGATACTTCGTATTCGTCGGCGGGCTGCTGCTGGCGCTGCTCTTTGCCGCGGACCGCTATCTGCCGGCGCCGGTCGAGCGTACCGGCGCGACCGATCCCGACAGGACGACCATCAGAATCCGGTCGGCAAGAAGCCTTCCAGAGAAGATCGTCTTCGACGCGCGGCCGCGGGCCGATGTTCCGAAGATAGCGGAGGCTCATCCGATGCCGGAGGAACCGCAGCAATCGGCGCGAGAGGCGATGGCCTCGATGCCTGCAGCACCACCTCCCGACGCCAAGAAGGAGCCGCCTGAGCGCAAACGCGCGGAAGCTCGTCCGCAGGCGAAGCGGTGGGCGAAATCCGCGAGAAGGCCAGCCGAGCCACGGCTGGCGTTCGAACGGCACGATTTCTTTACCGGCGGATGGTGGTGAGCTGCAATATCCAGCTTCACGCAACGAAAAGGCCGCGCTCGTTCCGAGCGCGGCCTGACGGGGCCTTGAGGGACGGCGCCGTCTCACCAGTGGTGATGATGCCAGCGGTGCCGCACGACCGGATAGGCGCCGCCGTAATAGGCGTAGGCGGGCCGGACGACGCGACGGTACCGGTAGCCATAGGACACCGGCGCGGTGTAGTAGGTCGTGGCGTAGCCGCCACCCCAGCGGTAGGGCGCATCGTACCCATAGTCGTAGGCGTAGGGTCTGCCATAATAGCCGGCGCCGTAGTAGCCTGGACCGTAGTCGTAGTAGCCCGGCCCCCAGGCGTACGCCGAGGAGGCAAGCCCGCCGATCAACGCGCCGGCGATCAGGCCGCCAGCGATACCCGGTCCCCAGCCACCTCGCCAATGAGCTTCGGCGGGCGACGTCGCCGCGACCGAGCTGAGACCGAGAGCGCCGACCGTCGCGGCCACCATTGCAATCTTCCTCATCGGATTACTCCTTTCCGCGTTTCTTGCCCGGCCAAATAACGGGAAAAACAGGCAATGGTTGCTTTTTGCCCAGGTGCCGAGCGGCATGGGATAGTCGGGCGCCGGTGCGGCAGTCACTCGAAAGTTTCGAGCTTGGACACAAACATTTCGACCGAAGAGGGGTGCAATCCGCGTGCGGTGCGGCGACTTTCGGAGCTTGCCGAGTTGGACTTCGCGTGTAGACTTGGCGGGATATTGGGGCGCTTAACACTCTTGAATTCGGCGCCCGTGCGATTGCGCTACGACTGTTTTTCCTTTGGGGGGATCCTATGTTCGATCCGGCCACGACCGCGCTTCTGCGCGCAGTCCTCAACGAAGTCTGCGAAGACGTCTCGCGCTATGAGACCGGCGCCCGCACTCACGTGGCGTCCAGGATTCTGGAAGCCGCCACGAAGGGCGACACTTCGCGCGACAGGCTGAAGCAGGTCGGCCGCGAGGCTCTCCACGATGCGCCAACCATGTGGCGATAGGCGGAGGGGAGCGGGGGGTGAATTTCCAGGTCACGGTGCTGAAGATCCTGGTGAGCTATCCCGACGGTTTCGCCGTCATGGCGGACCTCAAGCGCGACATGGCAATCCTGGCGACGAGCGGACGGGACTGGGCCGAGCGGACCAAACGCCTGGCCGCTCGAGCGCCGGATCTGGACATCTTCTCGCAAGGACTGGTCGAGCGCTTGAACGGCGGCTGGCGCATCACCGAGAAGGGCCGCGGACTGTTGGAGCTCATGGAAGCCCGGCCTGGCGAGCCGGTTCCGGCAAGCGAACTACCCGCAGCTGAACCGCTGCCGGCGCCTCGTCTTCACGACTCAGTACGGCTTGGTCGAGCCCAACGCCGGCAACGCCGCCGAGCCGCCCGCGACCGCGCGCGGGCGAAAGCTTCCTGATAGACCTGCCAAGCGCTTCTCCGCCAAAGGTCGAAGCCTTGGGAAAAACTAGAAACTTTCGCCATCGCGCTGAGTTGGCAGCGACTGGATCCAGTCGCTCGGAGTGTAAGGATGGTCGACGAAGTCACGGTGAGAAAGGCGGCAGAGACGGCCTGGACCGTGTACCGGGCGGCGCACCCTGACATCGACGTTCAGGACAGCCGCCGCTGCCTGCTCGAGCGCTATCTGCACAGGAGACGGGGAGAGCGAGAGAGCGATGCCGAAGAACTCGCCAGCTTCGGGATAGCCTACCTGCACCAGCTTCCCGAAGACGAATGTTGACGGGCATGAAGACGTTCGTCGCGCGCGTGGTTCGCGACAGCACAAGGCCCAGTTGGACGCTGCTCGCGATTTCATATCTCATTTCCGCGGTCATCGTGATTGCCCTGCGGCGCGTGGTCGGGGCCTAGCCGATGCGGATCGCCCAGCTTGCTCCGTTGGCCGAGAGCGTTCCGCCGAAGCTTTATGGCGGCACGGAGCGCGTGATCGCCTGGCTTGTCGACGAACTGGTCGAGCTCGGACACGACGTCACCCTGTTCGCGAGCGGGGATTCGAAGACGAAGGGAAAGCTCCACCCTGTCGGGCCGCGCGCGCTGCGCCTGGGGCGGAGGGGCACTGATCCGAACGCCGCCTGCGCGCTGCTGATCGAAGCGATCGCCGAGCGCGCGGGCGACTTCGACCTAATCCACTCCCACGTCGACTGGCTGCCTCTTCCGGTGCTGAGCCGGACCGGCGTGCCGTTCCTGACGACGATGCATGGCCGCCTCGACCTTCCTGGTCTGTCCGACGTGATCGGGGCTTTTCCGAAAGCGGCCTTCATCTCAATTTCCGACAACCAGCGTCGGCCCCTTCCGAACGCGAACTGGATCGCGACGATCCAGCACGGGCTGCCCAAGGATCTGCTTAGGCCGTCCTACGAACGTGGTTCGTACCTGGCCTTTCTCGGGCGGCTGACGGCGGACAAGGAACCGGAAGCCGCCATGCGCATCGCACGCGCCGCGCGGATGCCGCTGCGGATAGCGGCCAAGATACCTCGCGCGGAGACGGCCTACTTCAAGAACAAGCTCGAGCCGAACATCGATGGCCAGAAGGTCCAGCTCGTCGGCGAAGTCGACGATGCGAAGAAGCAATCTTTCCTCGCGAACGCAGCAGGCCTGCTGTTTCCGATCGATTGGCCGGAGCCGTTCGGTCTCGTCATGATCGAAGCGATGGCATGCGGAACGCCCGTAATCGCCTATCGCTCAGGCTCGGTGCCGGAAGTCATAGAGCACGGCGTCACCGGCTTCATCGTCGATGGTGAGGAGCAGGCGATCAGGGCAGTGGACCAACTGGAGCGGCTGGACAGACGAGTGGTGCGCGCCCGGTTCGAGAAGCGTTTCGCCGCGAGCCGGATGGCGAAGGAGTACGAACGCCGATATCGCGATCTGCTCAGTCGCGGATTACGCGATGGATTCGAAAAGGGGGCAGCTATATCTCGTCTCGCGGTCGGAACGGCTTCGGAGCCTCTTCGTTGAGTTGCCGATCAGGAGGCTCCCATGAAAACCATTCTTTCCGCGGCGGCGGCTTTTGTCATTCTCGCGACGGCCGCTCTTGCAGACGAAGTGCCTCCTCCACAGCCGAAGGTCCAGCAGGCCGGCGACTCCGCGAAGGAAGCGGACGACTGTTCGAAGCAGGTTTGGCCGCATTTCTCCCGGGCTTGCCTTCGCTCCGAAGGCAAGGGGATTGCCGTGCGGCTTGTGACCACCGAACGTCGGTAGTGGACCGGGTCTGGACGCCGCGAAGTTTTGGATCGAATTCTTTCAGACCATTCCGAGCTGAAAGTGATCAGGAACAAGTGGCAATTGCGGGCGTTGGGCCGGGCATCTGAAAGGGTGCGGGCTCACGTTGGAGGAGATAATCGATGAAAAGCTTTCTTGCCGTCGCTCTGCTCGGCACTGCCGTGATCGGCGGCGCCGCGTTCGCGCAATCCACTCAGCCGGCCGACCGCGCCGCCCAGGCGGCCACCGCTCAGCCGGCCGATGCCAAGATGGCGCTGAAGAGCAGCTGGCGCGCCTCGAAGTTGATCGGGCTGAACGTCTACAACGAAGCCAACGAGAAGCTCGGCGACATCAACGAATTGCTCGTCGACAAGACCGGCAAGATCAACGCGGTGGTGATCGGCATCGGCGGCTTCCTCGGAATGGGCGAGCACGACATCGCCGTCTCGATCGACAAGCTGAAGTTTGTGGAAGAGCCTGTCCGGACCAGCTCGACCAGCACCTCGACAACCTCGCGCGACACCACCACCGGCGCCGCGTCGACAACCACCACGAACCGCAACGCGAACGATTGGGTGCCCGACCACGCCGTCATGAGCGGCAACAAAGAGCAACTGAAAGCGCTGCCGCAGTTCAAATACTCGGATTACAACTAGAGTAGGGCGTTTGCTCACTGAGATTAGGGCCCCACCATGGGGCTCTTTTCTGCCCCGTGGCAACCAGTCGGCCGCTCCGTGGGTAAAAAAATGGCCCGCCCGAATCATCGGGCGGGCCATTCACGCGAGCGGTCTATTCGCTCAGTGCATGTGAACTAACCAATAGCCGACGCCGCCAACAACGAGCACGGCGGGAACGGCCCACAAAATCAGTACGGGCATTTTCTCCTCCATTTGCTGTCAACACGTTTCGCCTGGCCGACTAGGCCCTGCGACGACCGGCTACTGTTCGGTGCAGACCTTCGTGGTCTTGACCGCGGACTCGGCCTCGACCTTGGTCTTGTACACGCCATCACCCACGACGGTCGTGGTGGTCGTCGTCGGCTTGGTGTCGACCACGGTGCACTTCTTGGTGGTCGCGTCGCGCACGATGTAGAACTCGGCGGCGCTGGCGGCCTGGGTGCCGAGGGCGAAGGCGGCGAGAGCGCCGCAGATGATCAGCTTCTTCATGGTGTCCTCCTAAAAAAATCCTTCGTAAGTAGTCACTGCCAACGAGGGGGCTCGCGCGAAGTTCCGTTTGTTCCCGATCACTGGGGCGGCGCGCCACCGCAATGCGGGAATGATTTCTCCGCCAGCCGGAAGAATTTCGGCGGCGCAGTTTCAGCCGATTTGCCGAAACTTCCCGAGCAGGAACCCGACGCTTCGTCCAGTGTTGTTCGGCGACCATTAGGAGGATTTCAGATGAACAAGCGTTTATTCTTGGCTACGACCGCCGCAGTCGCGCTCGCGACTTCGGCTCTCGCACAATCTTCTCCGAACACGTCGAGCTCCAATCCGTCGGCTACGCAGCGTCAGCAGGGGTCCACATCGACGCCGCCGTCCTCGTCGACGTCGACACCGTCGTCCAACTCCTCTTCGGGATCCGCGCAGACCAATCCTTCGACGAATTCGGCCCAGACGCAGACTCCGTCATCGACGGGCCAGAGCGCTGCAGGCCAAACGTCCAACTCGGGCACCAACACCACGCAGGCGCCGACCTCGAACAATTCGACCAACCAGGCGCAGACCAGCCAGCCCTCCAACCAAGCCAATCCGGCTTCGAACCAGGCGCAGACCAACCCGCCTTCGAACAGCCAGACGCAGAGCGCGAACCCGCCGGCTTCTGGCACCAATCAGGCGCAGTCTCCGGCTGGTGGCTCGACCAACACGGCCCAGCAGCCGAACAGCCAGCAGAACACGGCCGATCGTTCGTCGAGCACGAACGTGAACGCCTCGGTCAACATCAACGATCAGCAGCGGACCCGGATCAGCACGTCGATTTCGCACCTGAACATACAGCCGCTGACCAACGTGAATTTCTCCCTGTCCGTAGGCACCGTCGTGCCGCGCGACGTCCGCCTGCAGCCGCTGCCGGCCGAGGTCGTCGAGATCGTGCCGCAGTATCGCGGCTACAACTTCGTCCTGGTGAAGGACGAGATCGTGATCGTGGAGCCGTCCAGCTACAAGATCGTGACCGTCCTGCCGTACTCGGGGCGCTCCACGGCGTCGGCGCCGGCGAGCACCGAGCAGCGCAAGGTGACGTTCAGCGACCGCGATCGCGAGGTGATCCGGAAGCACGCCAAGGCCCGTCCCGTCGAGCGCGAGCGGCAAACGACCGGCAGCACGGTCCGAACCGAGATCCGCCGAGGCGAGCGCGTGCCTGAGGGCGTTGAAATCGATGCCTTCCCCGACGAGGTCTATCGCGACGCGCCGAGTCTGCGGGAGTACCGGTACATTCACCGGGATAGCCGCACCTACATCGTCGAACCGCAGGAACGTCGCGTCATCGAAGAGATCGACTGATCTCGCCAAACGGAGGAACACGAACATGAAGACGATTGCGCTCGGAGCTTTCGCAACGGTCCTGTTGGCGTCGGCCGCGTCGGCAGCTCCGCTCAATGCCACCTCCATCGGGTCGGCGGAGGTGGCCAACGTCGACCAGGTTCGCTTGGTCTGCAATGAGTACGGCCGCTGCTACCGCACCGGCGGTCCCCGCTACGTCCAGCGGTACTACGGCGGAGACGACGGCTACGTCGTCCGTCGGAGCTACGGCTCCTACGGAGGGCCGGGCTACTACGACCGCGGCTACGGCTACTACGGCGGCGGCCCGAGCATCGGTTTCAGCTTCGGCACCCGAAGCTGGTAAACTAGGAAAAGGGCCGCTCTCTGAGCGGCCCTTTCGACGTCGAGCTGATGAGATGTCTGCTGTTGCGAAGCTCCAGGGCCAGAAGGAGCAATTGCTGGCGCGGCTCGAAGCGGATCCCGGTCCGAACGAGCGCGCCGAAATCCAGGCGCTCCTCGCCAAGATCGAGACCGCGCTGAAGCTGCTCGCCGCCAAGCATTCCGCCGCTACGGGCGAGACAGCGTAGTGCCGCTTGCCAGGCGGGCACAAGCGATCTCTTGACGTGACCCTCACCGACCATCGAAGATCGGCCTTCGGCGATGTTGTGGGGTGGCGTCATGGAAGAGTTCTACGTTGGCTTCGCGCAGCGGGCACGCGATCTGGCGGAGAAGGCCGACCCGTTCACTCGAAGACGGCTGCTCGATCTGGCCAAGAGATACGACGCCAAGAGCAAACCTGCCGGAAGCACTAGGCCGCTGCCGCCGCCACGCACCACCGCGCTCGACGATCTTCTCCGGCAGCGGGGAAGCGTGACGAAGGGGTACTAAGGTCTGCACCGACAAGTAGGGATTTCGGACCGGCCGGTGCCGGCCATTGGTTACTTCGCGCGCATTGAGCGAATAGAGGCTCGCCCTGAAACGGCTCGTCGAATGGCTCACTCTGACGGGCCGTTTCATTTGACGCTACTTCCATTGATTTCCGGCGTTGCTAAGGACCCGTAGCGTGACGGGGAGTGAGGTGTCTTTGCGCTTGATTACTGGGCGCCCCTGACCGGTCGGCTCGAGACAAGCTTCGTCGCTTTCCTGCAGTGCGGACACGGCTTCCGGATCAGGTGCACTTTGGCCATCTGGATTTCCTTGCCGCGACTAGCTTTGCTCCGCAACAAGCGCGCTTAGAGAAATCGCGGGGCGGGCGCAGCGAACGGATGCGTCCGTTCTTGGCCGGATCGAGCCGCGTCTCGCGGCAGGTGGCGTCTGGTTAATGGACGATCACTACGATGCGTAAGATCGCGGACACCACGATGAAGCGACGCTTACTCGGTGCCCGCATCATGGCGTGGCTGCAAACCCGCCATTAAGGCCCGGGTGGGACCCTGCGCGAAAAGGAGCCACCGCCCCATGCCGAGCAACCGCCGCGAGGTCGAGAAAGCTCGCTTCCCGTTGTGGGCGGCGGGGTTTGTGGCGCTCGCCTGCGTCGCCATTCTCGCGCTGAGCGGATGGCGCGAGTGGGAGGCCCACCAGGTCGAGCTGCGCAACGCCGAAGTCGACATGGCCAACCTTGCCCAGTCGCTGACGCAACATGCCGAAGACACCTTCGAGCTCGCTGACACCATCCTTGCCGGAATGGTCGACCGGATGGAGGTCGGCGGCACGAGCCCGGCCGCGGTGGCGAAGATCCAGAACTTCCTGCAAGCCCGCAAGTACAACAGGCAGCGCATCCGCGGCATCTTCGTCTACGATGAAACCGGCCGCTGGCTTGCGACTACCGAAGACGGCGACTTCTCAAACTTCAACAACAGCGATCGCGACTACTTTCAGCGTCATCGCGCCTCGGCAGACCGCGGGACGTTGATCGGTCGACCGGTGGAGAGCCGGTCCGGCGGACAGTGGATCATACCGCCTCGCGCCGCTTCAATCATCCCGACGGCAGCTTCGCCGGCGTGGTGCTGACGAGCGTCGACGTCGCGTACTTCATGCAGTTCTACGGGCGCTTCGACATCGGCCCGAACGGCGCGGTCTCGCTCCTGAATGCCGACGGCATCATGCTGGCCAGGAGTCGCGACGACGAGGGCACCTATGTCGGTCGCGACATGGCGGGCTCGCCGCTGTTCCGGACCATGGGCCGGCGGCCGGATGCCGGCGCCTATTACTTCAAATCACCGTTGGACGGGCAGGAGCGACTGAGCTTTTACCAGAAGAGCAGCCGGTATCCGATCGTCGTCCTGGCGACGAAGGCGCAGAGCGATGTCCTGGCCCCGTGGCGCCAGCAGGCCGTCACGCGCTTCGGCATCGTCACCGGTCTGACCTTGTCGATCGCCATGATCGGCTTCTTCCTGGTGCGTTATCTCTCGAAGGGGCAGCGCATGGCCGCGGCCCTCGTCGCCAAGGAAGGCGATTTCCGCCTGATCGCCGAACAGTGCAGCGACGTCGTGATGCGGGTCGGGCTGGACGAGCGCATCCTCTATGCCTCCCCGTCTTGCGCCCGCATCCTCGGTTGGGATCCTGCCAGGCTGCTGGGGACCTCGGCTCTCGAGGGCGTCAATTCCGAGGACCGGCCGCGCGTCGAGCAGGTCGTTTCGGCTCTGAAGGCCGGGGAGGCCGAGGAGGCGCGCATCATCTATCGCGCCAATCACCGCCAGAAGAAGGAGATCTGGGTCGAGACGGCGCTGCGCGTCACCCGGTCTTCGGAAACCCATGAGATCGACGGCGTCGTGGCGATCTCGCGCGACATGACCGAGCAGAAGGACCTGCAGGACAAGCTATCCGCCCTCGCCACGTCCGACGGCCTGACCGGGATCGCCAACCGCCGTCATTTCGACGAGCGCCTCGTGGAAGAATGGGCACGGGCCAAGCGCGACGGCACTCCGCTCTCGTTGCTGTTGATCGATGTTGACCACTTCAAGAAGTTCAACGATCAATACGGCCACCAGGCCGGCGACGCCTGCTTGCGTGCGCTGGCGCGGATCCTGGCCACGCAGGTGCGCCGACCGGCCTATCTCGCCGCGCGCTACGGCGGCGAGGAATTCGCGCTGCTGCTGCCGAACACGGACGCGGAGGGCTGCGAACTTGTCGGCGAGAATGTGCGCTGGGCGGTGCGCGACCTCGGCATGCTGCACGCGCTGAACCTGCCGTCCAAGATCGTCACGGTGAGCCTCGGCGGCGCGACCAACATGCCTTCCGAGGGTGCGATGGACTGCGGCTCCCTGGTGGCGGCGGCGGATCGTGCGCTTTACGCGGCCAAGGACAACGGCCGCGATCGGCTCGTCATGTCCGGACAGGTGGTCGCCTGGCCCGGCGCCAGAAGCGCGTAGCGGTTGGAAACCAAAAGGATTGTTTGCGAACTGTCCTTCCTCTAAATCGCGCTCAGGACGTGTCCTCACAAAGTGCGATGTCCGGTTTCGGCGTTGAAGCAGACGGCTTGTACCGGTTCTGAGAATTTCGCCTTGTGAGCCGAAGCCGCCATCGTTCGGTTCGAGGACAGTCCGTCAACGCGACATCAATGCTTCGACAGGAAATCCAACGTGATCTTGTTAAAGACATCAGCATTCTGTTTCTGTATACCGTGCCCTGCATTTGGTATCACTACCGTTGCAGGAAACTCCCGACACTTGCGCATTTCATTGTAAAAAAACTCGAATTTCTTTGGACTCTTGTCCCCCGTCATGAACAGCACTGGAAAATCAAATTTCTTGACGTCGTCGCATGTGCTGATCGGGCGGTCTTTGTCCCCCAAAGCCGTGTAGATATTTGCCAGAAACATCTGCTTCGTGGGTTCGGGAAACTTTTGCCATGTGCCAGGGCCATTCAACATATCGACGAAGACCTCCACAGCTTTGGCTGGTTCTCCTGCTTTCAGGTTTTCCTGCAGGGTCCCAATCACCTTTTTTGTGAAATCTCCGGCTGCTTTGCCCTCGGCAGTCTCAGGCACCAACATCTCGATGCTGCCATCCGGCAGCACCAGTGTTCGGATGACGTCGGCGTGCGATTTCGCTACCTCGACTGCAACCGCGCCACCCCGCGAATGCCCGACGAGGTGCACCTTACCGAGGTTCAATCTCTCGATCAGCGCAGCAACATCCTGAGCGTGCTGTTCGATCGAAAAATCGGTGCCCGCGCCATCCCAGCGTTCCGGGTAAAAGTGCCTTAGGCTAACCGCGACCACCCGGTAAGATGCGCTAAAAACTCTGAATTGGGCGTCCCAAATCCGGTAATCGGCCGTTGACCCGTGCACCAGAACGATGGACGTACCCTCGCCCGCCTCCCGGTAAGCCATGGGATATCCGTTGATTGCCTCCCATTTCAGCTCCGGGGGAATCGGCCAGTTGGGCTTGACCTCTTGTGCCCACAACTGTGCGATCGTGCACACGGCAAAGAGAAACGACACCACGACGCGGCGCATTTGAAATCCTTCCTCAGGCAGTTCTCCGAGAGGATAACGCTTGCCGCAAGCATGATTATTCTAAAGGCGGATGGTAGCAAGCCATAAACCCAAGGGCGCATAGCTTTCTTGACTCAACAGAGTCCTGTTATGGGCCCGAAAGCGAAGTTCAGTCTGGCTCTTTGATTGTCGGCTTATAGGGGCAAACCGGAAGCAGCCGAACGGTCTTCCGAACGCACCTTTTGACCCAATTGCGACACTAGCCGGTATAGTCATCCAAAGTGATCCGGTGTACAAATCGCGTCTAGGTTGGATCGCAGGCATGGTGGAGGAGCGGCCAGTCCGGGTTGAGCGGAGGCTGTCGGCGATATTGGCTGCCGACGTAGCTGGCTACTCGCGTCTGATGCACAATGACGAAGAGGCGACCCACGCCAAACTGGCCACTCTCCTAACTGACGGTGTTACGGCGGCGATTGCCGACCACGGCGGCCGGGTCGTGAAGAACACCGGCGACGGCTTTTTGGCGGAATTTTCGAGCGCCGTCGAAGCCGTCCGAGCTGCTGTACAGTTCCAGACCCGGATCGCCGAACTGACAATCGGAGATGCTGAAGATAGGCGCATAGCTTTCCGTGTGGGCATCAATATCGGCGACGTAATCGTCGAGCCCGACGACATCTTTGGAGACGGCGTTAACATTGCGGCGCGGCTTGAAAGTATCGCAGAACCGGGTGGCATCTGCATCTCAGCCTCTGCCTACGACCAAGTCCGGGGCAAGGTCAGCGTTGAGTTCGCCGATCTGGGCGAGCAGAACCTCAAGAATATCGACCGCCCGGTGCGCGCCTATGCCATGGTCAGGAATGGACCTGGCCCGACTACCCAGTCTGAACGCGCAAGACAAGGCCGGCTTTCACCGCCTCGTCGTTCCATGGGTCGAATCCGAGCGCGTTTGACGCCTCTCGGCGGCGTGATTGCCTTAATTGCGGTCGTCGGTGCCGTGGCCGTCTTCCTCGTCGTCTATTGGAATGTCTGGAAGACGGTCCGCACTGATGCTTTACAGGAAGGGCAAAAGACACAGAGAGAAGCAGCGGCCCGGCCCGATGTCGCTCCCCGTTTGTCTCTTGTCGTCCTGCCCTTTGCGAACCTCAACAACGATCCGGAACAGGATTATTTTGCGGACGGCATTGCGACTGACCTGACGACCGACCTCGCACGGACGCCCGATGCATTCGTGATCGGCCGCGGAACGGCTTTTACCTATAAGAATAAGCAGGTCGATCTCAAGACGCTCGGCAAGGACCTTGGTATTCGATGGGCCGTACAGGGCGCCGTGCAACGGGCCGGAGACCGGGTCCGGATGAACGTGTCGCTTGCCGACCTTTCGACCGGTCGCGACGTCTGGTCGGATCGTTTTGACGGCGATCGGATGAATCTCGCCGCTTTGCAGGAGCAGGTCACGGCGCGGCTTGCCCGCTCTCTTAACGTCGAACTTATCCAGGCCGAAAGCCGGCGCGGCCTAATGGACCAGTCCGCGAATCCGGATGCTGTGGATTTCAGTATGCGCGGCTGGGCGAAGGTCAATGGGCCTCAGACCAAGATAACGAACGCTCAGGCAAAGGATTTGTTTGACAGCGCGCTGCGCCTCGATCCGGACAACATTGACGCAATGCTCGGGAAAGCGTGGTGCATAGCCACTAGCGTGCTCAACGGATGGTCAACGTTCGTGACGGAAGACAAAAAGATCGCGACAAACCTAGTTGATCAAGTTCTTGCAAAACGCCCGGCGAGTGCAAGCGCGCACATCACCAAGGGAAACATTTTGCTATACGGAAATCCCGAGGGGGCATTGCCTGAATTCGACGCCGCTCTGGAAATCGACCCTAATTCACCGGTCGCGCACGCAACAAAGGGAATCGCACTTGTCACGGCGGGACGCGCTCACGAAGCGTTCTCCCCAGTTCAGATCGCTTTGCGCCTAAGCCCCAAAGATCCGGCCGCTGGCATTTGGCACTTCTTCCTGTGTCATGCTCACGTGCATGTGCACCAATATAACGAAGCGGTTGAGGAATGCAGGCGCTCGATCAATCTGAACAAATTATACTGGATGCCGTATGCGGATTTGATTTCAGCTTATGGGGCCACCGGCCAATTGGAAATGGCCCAGCAAATGTTAGCCGAATTGAATGCAATCCGGCCGGACTTCACGGTCCAGTGGTCCCGCCAAATGGGTTACGCGCGTTCCAGCAATCCGCAGTTTCGTCGTGAGTACGACGACATCCTCGATGGACTCAGAAAGGCCGGCGTTCGCGAGCAATGAGATGACAAGGATCTGCATTGCCTACTTTACTGCAGAGGCCTCCTTCTGGCCCATGGCCATCATCAAGGCATGGGCAGAGCATTTCCGCCCTGCCCACCAAAGTTCAGACGTCTACTTGTTCCGCTATTGCAAGCGGATCGTCCACCTCAATTCCCAGGTATTGGACGGTGCTCTCGATCTTTGTGTGCCCCAGCCCCAGCAGAAGCTGCACAGCCCGTAGGTTACTTAAGTCGCCTTCGTCCGACGCCGGGATTGCGTTCCGAACAGGGTGAGGTTCCAGCCCTATGCCGGACAGCCAGTCGCGCGTACTGACGAGTTGTTAGGCGGCAATTTGCTGCTTCCGGCCGGTAAACAAGTGGTCGCCCGGCTTCTTGCTGGTTACCCTTAGATAATCGTCGATGGCCTAACGGGTGTACTCCGTGAGTTCGAATTTAACCGGCCGTCCGGTCTTCTTTTGGCGGATCGGCAGCGTAACCGTTTGGTGCATGTCATCGACTTTCAGGGCTACGACGTGGTAGCCCCGCAGCTTGCTGTCGATCGCAAGATTGAACAACGCCGGATCCCGGATTCGGCCTTCGACTTGGAGCTTCGTCCGGATGGACCAGACGTGCTTCGGGCGGAGTGGGGGCTCGGCGCCGACGATCTTTCCCTTATTCCACGGGACTTGCTTGGAGACGGTCTCACAGCTTGGCACATCCGTCATGATGACCACCTCAGTTGATGAGGCTGGTCATTTTCAGGCCGGCATCCTTCTCAATTCACGTCGCTTTCGGACGATCGGAGGCGTACTTTTGTTCAATTTGAGGATTGAAAGGACACTGATAACCTTTTAGCTGACTTATCACTCCAATTCGCGATGTCCGCTTTCGAGGGCAGAATTGACTAGCTTTGGTTCTTCGGGTGAAGCTCAAGTGGGCATCACCCCTCCGGTACGCCGGCGAGACGCATAGCCTCATAGAGCCGCTCGCGCCTGGCAAGCCATCCCGGATTGTCCGACAGGAAAGCGCCGTTGACGTCGTATCGACGGATGGTGAAGCTAGGATCAAGTGCTAGTCCCGCCTCGGCACAGGATCGTGCTTCGTTGAGGTGTCCCATCATGGCCAACGCGCCAGCCAGGTGAAATTGAGCGAGCGCGAAATTGGGATTGGCCTCAATGCTTCGGCGAAGCCACTCGAGTGCCTCAAGGTCTGCGTTGACCACCAACTTAGCCATCCCGACAATCATGAACCAGAGAAAGGCACGCATATCGCGCGGGGATAGTCGCAGCGCCTCTTGAATATGCCCTTCGACTTCCTCACCCCGTCCTAGCGCATGCTTCCCAAGCCCAATGAACCCATGCGCGTCGGCCAAATTCCGATCGAGCGCCAGCGCCTGCCAACATTCAGCGATTCCCTTGGCTGCGCGGTTTGTCCGAATCTGAACTGCGCCAAGGAGCATGTGAGCTCTGGGATGGTTCGGCGCCCGCAACAACACATCATTCAGCGTCTTTTCCGCGGCCCTGATATGCGCCGGTGCGTCATCGGCCATGGAAGAAGAAGCGATCGCAAAATCGACGTGAGCTGCGGCAACCGCTGCTTCAACATGGTGTGGATCAAGAGCCAAGGCGCGCACGAAGAAATCCCTTGCTCGCGCCATAACCGCAGGCGTTATTCCCTTGCTCAGGAAAGCCCTGCCTTGAAAGTATAAATCCATGGCGTCCGGCTGGAGCGACCGCTCGGCGCGTCGGGCTTCGGCCTTGATGAGTTCGGCGTTCAACGTATTGGCGAGCCGGGATACGATCTCGTCCTGCATGTCCAGCAAGTCAGCGGCCGGCTTGTCGAAGCGCTCGGCCCAGAGCTGGGCTCCAGTTTCCGTATCGGTCAATTGGACGTTCACGCGAAAGCGGTTGCCGCCGCGTTGCACCGACCCCTGCAGTGCGTAACGCACATTCAATTCACGGCCAATTTCCCTCAAGTTCACCGGCTTTCCCTTGAACGTGAACGCGGTGCTGCGGCCGATAACAAACGCGCCGGCGATGCGCGACAAATCAGTTGTGAGACTATCAGTCACGCCATCCACGAAATACTCCTGCTGAGGGTCGGCGCCGAGGTTTGCGAACGGTAGAACAACGATAGATAGGTGTGGAAAGGATGAAGCCGACGGTTCTTCGATATTGTCCGGCCTCGGCGAGGTCGCAACGCCGGAAGAGATCGAGCTGTCGACCGGCTCTCCATTTACGACCAGCATGTAGCCGCGGCGAGGCATCGTCTTCAGGGCCGACCGGCCGGCGTCTCCCAGGGCGCGCCTGATGTCGCCGATGGCTTGGACGAGTGAGTCTTCCGTGACCTCGCAATCCGACCAGACCTGATCCATGATTTCATCTTTGCCAACCAGTTGTCCTGGCCGGGTCGCAAGCAGCCGCAGCACGGCCCAGGCGCGCGGACGCAGGGGGACGACGTCGCCGCGGCCGTCACGCAACGTTTCACGGGCCAGATCCACGACCCGGTCGCCGATCACGATCGGGTGCTGCGGTGACTTTAACAAGGACGCCTCGTCGAACTTGCTTTCGGAAAATTTCGGCAGAGTTTCGGGACGGAGAGGTGATTGTACAGCATTATCTTGCAGCCCGGGATAGCGAAACGCATCCTTTCCAAGCCGCCAATATGAGGTACCGCCTCCATGATCCGGCCCCTAATCCTTGCTGCGTTAAGTCTCTCGATCCTCGGTCTTTCGCCCGTTGCGGCGGCCGACAAGAAATACGGCCCCGGTGTCACCGACACCGAGATCAGGATTGGACAGACTGTTCCCTATAGTGGGCCAATCTCGTCGCTGAGCCGCTTCGGCCGAATTGAAGCCGCTTATTTTAAGATGATCAACGCGGCGGGGGGCGTCAACGGTCGTAAGGTGACACTCATTTCGCTCGATGATGCCTTTACGCCCGCGAAGACAGTGCAGCAGACGCGCAAGCTCGTAGAGGACGACGACGTGCTGGCGATCGTTGGGTCGATCGGCACGCCGACCAACCTCGCGGTGACGAAATATCTCAACAGTAAGCAGGTCCCGCAGATCCTGCTGCTCGCCAGCACGCCCAAGCTCGACGATCCCGAGAACCTGCCGTGGACGACCACGTTCATGATGCCGCAGCCGGCCGAGACCAGGATTTACGCCGATTATCTGCTGAAGACCAAGCCTGACGCGAAGGTCGCCGTGATCTATCAGAACGACGACCTCGGGAAGGGCAATTTGGCCGGCTTCAAAGCCGCTCTGGGATCGCGCGGCTCGACCATGGTGGTCGCGGAGGTCGCCTACGACATCATGGAGCCGACGGTCGATTCGCACATCGTGACGCTAAAGGCCTCCGGTGCGGATACGTTGTTTCACGCCTCTAACGCACGCTTCGCCGCGCAAGCCATCCGCAAGGCGCATGAACTCAACTGGAAGGTCCAGCATGTGCTGCTGTCCGGCGTCAGCAGCATTTCGGCTGTCCTGCGTCCGGCGGGACTTGCAGCCGCGAAAGGGGCTGTCAGCGCGTTCTGGCTGAAGACATCCGAGGATCCCAGGTGGGATGAGGATGCCGGCATGCGCGAGTTTCGAGCCTTCATGAAGGAGTGGGCCCCGAACGACGATATCGAGGAATCGATTTTCCCCTATGCGACCGCTCAGATTATCGTCGAGGTCCTGAAGAAGTGCGGCGACGACCTGTCGCGGGAAAATCTCATCAGGCAGGCCACCAACATCCAGGCGCTTCAACTCCCGACGTTCCTGCCCGGCATCACGATCAACATTACTCCTTCGGACCGGATCGGCTGGAGAAAGGCGAGGATGGCGCGTTTCGACGGTACTAGATGGGTGCTGCTCGATGATGTCGTCGGCAATTGACGATTCATCCTTTCGGAAACCAAATGTTCGATGGGCGGGGCGAGCCAATGACCGGCAGACTGAACATCGCCATTGTCGGCGCGGGGATCGGCGGATTGTCGGCGGCGCTGGCGCTGAGCGCGCGGGGCTTGAGCGTCACGGTTTTCGAAGGTGCAGAATCCCCGCGAGAAGCCGGGGCGGGACTATCAATCCCTCCGAATGCACTGGTCTTGCTCAAACGCACCGCGCTTTGCGGCGATATCGAGAAGATCACCACGAGGAGCCAGGGGCTCACGCGACGAACGTCAAGGGGAGTGCCCTTCTCGCATGGATCGCCCACGGCGCTGAGCTATCAGATTCACCGCCTCGAGCTCCTCGAAATGCTCCTTGGTGCGGTGAAAGAGCCGGTCCGGTTCGGACATCGCTGTATGGCCGTCAAAGAAACGCAACCCGGAGCGCGATTGACCTTTGCCAACGGTGCCGTCTGCGATGCGGACGTAGTCATCGGTGCGGATGGCATCCATTCGGTGGTCCAGCGCCAGATCGGCCTGACAGCGCACCCGACCAGTGAAGGCATCGTGGCCTATCGTGGTCTGGTGCAGTCGCAAAAGCTCTCATGGGGCGCGGAGCTGCGAGGCCTGAACATGTGGATGGGTGAGGGTCGCAGTTTCATCTGCTTTCCAGTGTCGCAGGGGCGGCTGATCAACATCGTCGCGTTCGTTCCGAGCATGCATGACATGGAGGAGACCTGGTTCGCGCCGGGCGACGTCCGGGCGCTCGCAGCTGAGTACGAGGGCTGGGACGCGCCGGTCCGAGATTTGATTGCGGCGCTCGACCATACGTTCCGCTGGGGCATCTACGATCGGCCGCCATTGCCGTATTGGTCGCGCGGACATGTGACGCTTCTCGGTGACGCCGCCCACCCGATGGTGCCGCATTTCGGGCAGGGCGCCGGGCAAGCCATCGAAGATGGCTTCGCGCTTGCCGTTCTACTGGAGCACGCCAAACGCGACGAGATTTCGGCACGCCTGAAGACCTATCAGGATCTGAGATGGGAACGGACCAGCCGCGTGCAGGCCGCCTCGCGACTAGCCGGCCAATTCTACCGATCTGTCGGCGATCCCGCACAGGCGCAGAGATTGCAGGCTTGGATGTCGGCGGCGGATTGGATCTTTCCTCACGATGCGGAGAAGGCTGCTTTGGCTCTTTTGTAGGAAGAATTCAGCTCAAGGACCGAATTTTGCAGTGACGTTCGAAACGTACGCTTCTGGGCCCATCAGCGAAGTGGCGGCGCACATCATTGAGGTCCGCTCAGTGAGAAAGAGCGGATTAGATTTGCTCACCCTGAGTTCTTCGCATTCTGGGCCCATCTCCGACCTCGGATGGTCCGTGATCGCAGGGCTACAGCTGATATCCCTAGCTCGCTTGGCGGCCCGTGAATGTCATTAGGGCGCGGCCCGCTACGACGCGAAGATCTCCTAGTGTGGTTTTGCCGGACCGTGCGGCTGCAATCAGTTGTTCTGCAATGTATTTGCGAGTTTTGTGGTCGCCGCCGTGATGCGGTAGCTCACGGCAGGTTTCTTCCAGCACGGTATCCAGATTCGCTTGTGTGCGATCGTTGAACTCACTCATGGTCAGCCCCCTCCTTGAGGGAGCCAGATGCTATGCCTGATTTTCCCGGCCGTCCCCGTTGCCCGTATTTGCACGGAGGCTGAAATCGTCGGGATGGCTAATCGGGATGGCTAACGGGAAGCGCGCGGATTTGGTCTGCTGCACGCGCGAAAGGTCGTGATTGAACTCATGAAAAGAGTGCCGCCGAGTCTTGGGTATGATTCACGCCGACTCGTCCAACTGGCGCAATCGTCGCATCGGCTTTTCGAGGTTCTGGGGCAACTCGGGTTCTTCTTTCAGCAATGCTCGCAATCGCTCACCAATCTCGCGAACGATTGCAAAGCTGCGTGAACGGTCAATGTCGATGTTGCGCATGGCTTGGGTCCCGTGAGCCAGGAAAGCGATCATTACGGCCCTGCCCATGACTCATTCTCAAAAGGAAGAGGCCGAGACCGTCGCCTTTGGCTATCCCGCGACGTGCGCCGTCTGATCGGTACGGATCCGAGAAGAGCCCATAGATTGCGACGAGGGCCTCAACGTCGGGGAAAGTTGAGCATCGCTGCAACAGTTGCGACGAAATTGATCCCATGAAAAATCCGGCTGCGGCGAAATGTTGATTTCCCAGGGATGAAGCGGCCGATCGGATGACGCGCCGCAATGTGCCGGACGAGGTCGGCGAGCGGAGTTAGAGCATGGAGCTGACTGATCTGGAGCGCGATTTCCTGAGGAAGCTCCTCGGCGAATCCCGGGTCAGCCCGCCGACGTTCGACCATGAAATCGTGGCGCGGCTCGTGGAGCTCGGTCTCGTGGAAACCGAACCGCTTCCATCCGGAGATATCGAGTATCGCATCACCGACGCCGGGCGGGCGGCCGCTACCGCGTGAACCACATGCAAACCGACTCATAGTTGGCCCGCAGAGCGCGCATGTTGGCCCGCAAACGGAGGCATAGCAGGCCCGCGATGGGCATGGTGTCAGAGGCTAGATCGGCGGCCCCCCCGAGGCTCCGCCTCCGGACCCTTCGCCGCCGTCGTTTTCGTCGTCGGGGTCGGGGTCGATCTGCTTTTTGAACCGCGCGACCACTTCCTTGATGCGTGGAAGGAACCGGCGCACTGCCTCGATGGAGGGCTCTGCCTTGTTCGGGATGAACTCGTCGTATTCGCTATGTCGGACGCGATGTCGCATCCGGAGGCACTCGAGAACATCTCGGCGCATTTCGGCGTCGAAGAATGCCGACCTGGCATTTTTCCAGTCATCGGCCCCGAGAGGCGGTCGATGAGATCCTTATGCCAGACATCGCCGGATGGCGGCGTCTCGCCGAGGATGTCCAGGATCCGCAGAAGCGCGTTCTCGACAGAGGTGTAGCCCGCCCCGGAGGTCGCTCGGATGTGCCTCGCCGCTCTCGGCGAACAACTGTGCGCTCTAAAGGCTCGCATCCTTGAGTTCGACCGACGCATCATAGCCTGGCATCGATCAAACGCGACGAGCCAGCGGCTTGATGTTATTCCCGGCGTCGGTCCGGCGTTGGCAACAGCGCTGGTCGCCAGCATTGCCGATCCTAAAGCCTTCCGATCCGGGCGAGACTTTTCGGCTTGGGTCGGTCTCGTGCCAAAGCAGAGCTCGAGCGGGGGCAAAGACAGGCTTGGCAGCATTACCAAGCAAGGCGATCGCTATTTGCGTAGCCTGTTCAGGGCTGGCGCACTTGCGGTGATCCGCTACGCCAAGATTCACGGCTCCGATCATCGACCCTGGCTCACGCGATTGTTGGCCCGGCGGCCCGCCAAGGTCGCGGCGATCGCGTTAGCCAACAAACTCGCCCGGATTGCTTGGGCGATGATGGCCAGGAACGAACGCTATCAGGAACCGGCCGGGCTGGCGGCCTAAACGAGATCGCGTCGGGCATATCCGGCGTGACGTAACGGTTGGGAGGACGAACAGCACGTAATGCAGTGCCGGTCGATCCGGCGATCAGGACAACCCACATGGGCCATGGCATCTCGAATGCGTGCTTTTGACCGGGACCTGATCCACGGAGGGCATTATGGCCAGCGGTCACGTGTACCGCGCGAAAAGGCCGAACACATGGCTGCTCCGACCAATCCCTGCAGCGTGAAGATTCTTCTTGCCAACCCGGAGCCGTCCACACATGGCCCATAGGAGACCTGCCGCGCCGTCCGCCGAGCATCCGTTCGGCACGATGAAGGCCCGCATGGGAGCGACACACTTCCTCACAAAAGCTCCCAAAAGTAAGCCGCCGAGATGGCTCTCTCGGTCCTGGCCTACAATCTGACGCGGGTCATGAACATCGTCGGGAGCAAGCAGCTCATGGCTGCGATCGAGGCCTGAGACCGAGCCGGTCCTGGCTTCTCATCGACTTCCCAGGGAAGGGTGTTTTTACACGGCCAAGACCCGAAGCTGACGTAGATGGTCAGTGAGCAAAGACCGCGTAGATGAGCACACCCAACAGCAGAAACGCGGCCGCCCAAAACAATATGCCGATGAGGACTTCAACGAACGGAGTTGATTTCATGCCCCAAGAGGACAGGACTTTTCGGCCTGTGCTTTCGAACACCCCATCAATCAACCCTTCGATCAAAGCGCCAATTATGCGCAGGAGGATTTCGGCCATTGGGGCTAAACCGGGTAGCGCCATTTCAACGCGCGGCGCAGGAAAAGCAAAGCCACAATGATCGCGAAGGCGGCGAGCCAGAGGAAAGCTGGAACGGGCGACTGATTGTGTATGTGGGCAATGTACAACACGAGGCCCAACAGGACAGCAACCAGCGCGTTCGACACCCAATACAAGGGTGACAGCCCAATTCCCGTTGCTGCGAGTTCAGCGGCTCGTTCGCGTGCTTTTGCTGCGCGCCACCAACAAAAGCCGAAGAATGCAAGAGCAATAAGCCAGCTCATTCCAGCACAATCAATTGGATTTGCGTCGTTCGTCTTCGAACGGCGGACGACTGAGATGCCTCGTGAGACGCCCTTCATTGCCCCACCCGTAGCGCCTAGCAAACGGAGCGTACAGAAGGCAGGCTAGGCCCACCGCTATCAGTACCATAATCAGGTTGAGGCCGAGGAACACGTAGATGCTGGACGTGCCCCCGACGATGAGGACGAGCATAAGGGTGGAACGAATGCTGAAAGGCGACATGCCCGCTAAAGTAGCACGAGGACGCTCTTAGCTGGCAGCTCTCTGACGATTAGGGTTTGCAGACCATTAAGTCTGCTGCTGGCCCGCAGCGGACTTGATCAATGTCGAAGCGAGTTCTTAAATACCTGCGAAGGACGGGGTGTTACAGTAAGAGCATGGAATCCTTTTCGGCATGGATCGCAGCATATCTGATCGGCGAGTCCGACGATTGGGTGCCGCGAACGCTATTGGGCTGGATTCGAGTTGGACTGCTTGCCAGTCTGATCGGCCAGGTTATTTATCTGATCCACGCGTGCATCGCGTTGACGGTCCCGACGTTTCTTTGGATTAGCCTGCCGGCAAATGTTTTGGCTCTGATTGTTGTCCGTCGCATTCTGAGGTGGCGCTACCCCGTCTAGATTTCCCTTATGGCCCTTACGAAATCGCCCCCTCTCATGCCCAAGAATAGATTCATCGTTAGGTCCGGACCGCAGGTCTATCAGGCCGCGACACCGCAAGACGCGCTTGCGCTGGGCGAACAGATGGCGGCCGAAGGGATGGAAGACGTCTGGATCATTGATCAGGATCCCCACGGCGTTATTTTGAGCCTCGAAACCTTACGATACGCTCTCAGCCAGCCGAACAAGCCGGAACACGGTGACGCTAACTCGTCTAGCAAACACGACTGACGGACGGTTGATGTCCGTTGTTGGCCCTGAGCCGAACAACGAACGCGCCGTCGCCACGTCGGCTGTTTGAGGGAGACCGGACCTGGCGCGATGGGACGTGCTGAGCAGCTTTTGACCCCATTGCAGAAGTTGAAACCGCTTCCCTAAGAGCACCCGCTTCCCTAAAAATTGAGGGTTTTCACAGCGCAGAAGGTTGATATGTTTTGTTTATACAACCAAGCTCGTGACCTAAAGGACCATTGATGCCACGTAAAACAAAACTGCCGCTAATGGTCTTAGGTCGTCGTATGATTGGTACGCCTCCCACTGAGACGGATGCCAAAATCACTTTCGAAATTGAGGCTGAAACGGGCGAAATTTTTGAGATCAGCTTTACTCAACGTGGCATCGCGAGCACCGTCACGATGGCTCTAAACTGGCCTCCACTGAAAGAGGCGCTGGCTGATGTTAAGCCGCCGATCAAGCTCTAACGGCAGTAACCCATGACACTGTTCCAAGGGTTTATGGTTCTCTTGGGTATCGGCTTGTTGGGTATCATTGTTGTCGGCTTCATCAAGGGCGATAAGGTTGCACCCGGCGACTCGCCCGAGAGATACCCCGGCGGGGGTCCGGGAGGCGACTTTTCAAATTAGGTGCATCTTCTCAACTCAAGGTCCGATCCAATGTCGCCTTCTGGCCCTGAGCCGAACAACGAACGCGCCGTCGCCACGTCGGCTGTTTGAGGGAGACCGGACCTGGCGCGATGGGACGTGCTGAGCAGCTTTTGACTCCATTTGTATGGTCCGGCCGTGCGTTGCAAGAGTTTCGTCGATCTGGTGGTAAGCGGTCTTGCATCAATGTATCCGGCCTCTGATTGGAGCATGTGCTCCGGGCCATCATGGATATCAGCGCGCGCGCGTTCTCATTAGCGGACAGGCCTCGATTGGACCATTTGGGTCACCAGTGTTCGCACGTGCCCGGAAGACCGAACCTCCATCTCGTCTCATTCCTCTCGCAGACCTCGGCTGGAAACTGTTGATGGGGTTACGTCATCGCTTGCTCCTCATATCGCGCAGTTCCTGTGTTCGAGCCAAGGGCCGTTCCTTCGTCCCGACTCGTAGAACGTCGATCGCGACGCGCGCAGGGGCGGTCAAGGCCGGCCGTCGCGCTTGGCTTGCGGCTGGCTCCGGCGTTGCCAGGCTGCGCCTTGACCGCGCCGCGCACGGCGCAAGGATCACGCGGATCGGACGCCTGCATCGTCGGTCCTCGTCAGTTCGAAGGCGCGTCCTTTGGCCAGCACCGCCCAGGCGATACGGGCAAGCTTGTTGGCGAGCGCGATTGCCAGCACGTTGTGGTGCAAGCGCCTCTTGGCGGCTTCGATCCAGGATTTGAGCCCGTAGCGTTCCCAGTTCTTGATCCTGACCAGCACAACCCATGCCGCCTGCACGAACAGAACGCGCAGGTAGCGATTGCCGCGCCTCGAGATTTTGCCGAGGATCGTGCGGTCTCCCGTCGAGATCTGCTTAGGCACCAGTCCGAGCCAGGCGCCGAAGTCGCGGCCTTTGGAGAATACGTCTCCAGTGCCGATCGCGGCCACCATAGCGCTTGAAATGATCGGCCCGATGCCAGGCACCGTCATCAGGCGCGAACATGCCTGATCTTGACGGGCCAGTGCTTCGATCTCGCCGGAGAGGCCATCGATGCGCTGATCCAGCCGGCGCCAGTCGCCTGCCAACTCCTCGATGACACGCAACATGCGTGGCGACAGGGCATCGGTGCGCGTCGCAAGGATGGTGGGCAGTTCCGTGCGCAGGAAGCCAATGCCCTGGCGCACGGCGATCCCGCGTTCCAGCACGAAGGCACGAATCTGGTTGATGATGCCGGTGCGTTGCGACACCAGCCGCTCGCGCACCCGATGCAGCGCCTGCTGATCCAGTTGCTCCGCGGTCTTGGTCGCCACGAACTTCATCGTCGGGCGCTGCACGGCTTCGGCAATCGCTTCGGCGTCATTGAAGTCGTTCTTCTGTCCCTTGCTATAGGGGCGGACATATTTGGCCGGCATCAACCTGGCATCGTGACCAAGCGATGCGAGTTTGCGGCTCAGGTGATGTGCGCCGACGCAGGCTTCCATGCCGATCAGGCAACGCGGCAGATTGGCGAGCCGCGCTTCCACTTGGCCACGCGACCACCTTTGCCGCAGCACGATGGCGCCGCGCGCATCGTGGCCCACGACGTGGAACGAGTTCTTGCCGATATCGATCCCGATCACGGCGACCGCGGTATTGGGTGTCTGAGACATAGCGTGCTCCTTGTCTTTGGCGCCCCTTGCCAGCTTCGCTTGCTGGCGGGGCGGGAGCACGGCCGGACCATCCCATTAGCGGAAGTACGCGGCTTGCCTGGGGACGGAAATTGATCACTTGCCTTTGGCGGGTCGGAGCTAGAATATTTACAAACGCCACAGAACAAGCAACCGGTTGGGAGAGGAAAGTCATGGCCCTTTTTCGTCAATCGACGCCGACCTCGTTTCGCGCTGAGGAAGTCCCCTCCGCTTCGCTCACCAGTCGGAGAGCGCTGCTCAAGATGGGCTGTGCCTGCTGCTTCGCGTTAGCGGCGCCATATGCGTTGGCCGACGCGATGACGCCTGAGGTCGAGCGTCATCTCGCCGCCGCCAAGCAGGCCGCAGGTACCGATCTTGAGGCATTGCTTGTCCTTGGCAACTCGGCCGACCCCAATTTTAAAGCGCCGAGGCCCGATTTGGTGAAGTTGATCGCGCTGCCTGCGCCGCCGCCCGGCAAAGCGTTCGACAATCTATATTTTGTGGGCGGCAAATGGGTTAGCGCTTGGGCGCTTACGACCTCCGAGGGCATCATCCTAATCGATGCAATGAACAATGATGATGATGCCGAGCGGACCATCGAGCAAGGCCTCAGGGCTCTTGGACTTGATCCGTCGAACGTCAAAACGATCATTGTGACCCACGGCCATGGCGACCACTATGGTGGCGCTGCCTATTTCACCCGAAAATACGGTTCGCGTATTGCCCTCAGCGAGAGCGACTGGACCATGATGGAGACCAAGCTCGAATTCGATCATCCGCTGTGGGGGCGCCCACCAAAACGCGACATCGTCGTCGCCGACGGCCAACAGGTCCGGCTTGGCGATGCAACCGTCGATATTCTGATCACGCCGGGACACACCATGGGAACGATCTCGCCGATCTTCGAGGTGCGCCTAGGATCGCAGAGGCATCGCGCGTTGCTGTGGGGCGGCACTGCCTTCAATTTCGGCAAAAACCCGGAGCGGTTACAGGCCTATGTGGATGCGACAGCGCGGACCCGTGAGATCGCCAAGCAACAGGGTGTCGATGTACTTATCTCCAACCATAGCGGCTATGACGGCTCTGTTGAGAAGCTCGAAGTTGTCGCGGCTGGCGGTGCCAATCCGTTCGTGCTGGGTGCTCAGACCGTTGAACGCGCACTCACCGTCATGAACGAGTGTGCGCAGGCCGTGCTCACATCTTGGAAAGCGTGAGGAACAGAGGGAGTCTTGGTGCGGCGCATTGGTCTGGAATTGGCCCGTAGCTGACCTCCATGGCGGTCCCGGCTGAGGCCCGCTTGTGACCCGTTGCGGAAGTCACGCCTAGCTAATTGTCTTTCGCTGGGTGTCTAGGTATCGCAGCAGCCGCTGCATGCCGAGACCGGCAAGAATGGGGAGCGCCACGAAATCTGGTAGCAGACAAAGTGCGCAGAGCCACGGGTTCACTTGCTTGCGCGGTCGGACCGTCAGGCCATTGACGATGAGCGGTGCTGAAGCAATTCGATCGTCGGTGAGCGACTTCGGTACGTCCCGTAGCGGTGGTTCAGGGCTGAGCATGACTCCAACTTACCACGGGCTCTTCTAACAGCGGTTCACGACTTCATGACCCAATGCTCGGATGGCTTCAGGGACGATTAACCAAAATGCTGACAGTGGTTGCTGTTGGCCCCAGGCCGACCAACTTCCTCGCCTGCGGCTGGTCTGGTCTTGAGGGCAGTCCGGACTAGGCATCAGCGAACCTTGGACCGCCGCTTGCGGACCCATAGCGGACGCCACCTGAGAAGGATGGAGCGGAACGTCGTCGTATCCGAGAAACAGTTATCTGATCGCGTAGTCCTTTGCTTCCTTCTTGACGGAATTAATAAACTGCTTCACGACCGCGGACTTTTCATCACGGCGGGAGGCAAGTTTGAGCGTAGCCATAGGTCGGTTAGATCCCTTGATCGAGCGGTAGATCACGCCTTCCATGTTCATACGTTGAAGCGACGCCGGGACAAACGTGATGCCAAGGCCAGCGCCGACCAGACTCAGCGTCGAAGTGATGCGGGGCGCCAATTGCGTGGACGCCCCCAGATTGCCGATGCGCGGGCTGAAACCAGCTGCCTGGCATGCTGCAATGGTGGAATCGTACATTCCCGTCCCCGGCGGTCCGTAAAGGATGAAAGTCTCCCGGGACAGTCGATCAAGCGAAACCGGTGCCTCGGTTTTGGTTTGAGCCAGCACGTGGGTGCTTGGCAGCGCCACGACCATTGGCTCGTCAAGCAGCGAAGTGACGGCCAGCCCTTGTCCATTGCCCGACGCAGCGCGAATGAAAGCTACGTCCATTTGTTCGTTTCTTACGCGATCGACCGATTCGTTGCTTAGACATTCCTCCAAGGTCAGAGCCACCATGGGACAAGCCTCGCGAAATGCGCGAATGGCGCGCGGCACTACCGGATGAAAGGGCGTCGTAGAGGTGACCCCGACACACAGGCGCCCCTGTTCGCCTCGCGCCGCGCGCCGGGTCGAGTCGAAAGCCCGATCGAGATGCATCAACGTAGCGCGCGCCTCTTCCAGAAAAGCACGACCCGCGTCCGTCAGCTCCACGCCCCGGGCTTTGCGCAGAAAAAGCTGCACGTCGAGTTCCTGCTCGATGGCCTTGATCTGCTGGCTCAGCGGCGGCTGCTGCATACCGAGGCGTTCAGCGGCTCGCGTGATATGTTTTTCCTCCGCCACGGCGATGAAATAGCGCAGATGCCTCAGCTCCATTGTCATATCCATTAGATATGGAAGTTGAGGCCAGCATATTATAGCTTGGATGCGTCGGGAAGCTTATCGTTCGGGCGACGATACATGGAGGTCCACATGCAATTGAACCGCCGCCGCTTCCTGACAGCCTCTTGCACGACACTCGCGGTAGCCGCCTTGTCACGGCCAGTCCTTGCAGAACAATATCCGGTCCGGCCGGTGCGCGTCATAGTGCCGTTTGCTGCCGGAGGTCCAAACGATGTGGCGGCGCGTGTCATTGCGCAGGGACTCTCCGACCAACTCGGCAAGCAATTCTTCGTCGAAAACATTGGCGGGGCCGGAGGCAACATCGGTGCAGGGCAAGCTGCCAGAGCCCAGCCCGACGGTCATACGATCTTTGTGGCTTCACCCAGCTATGTCGCGAATCCCACGCTGTTCGAAACCGTTCCCTACGATGTCCAAAAGAGCTTTGACGCCGTAACGTTGGCGGCGACCGCGCCTACTTTGCTTACGGTGCATCCGTCCATTCAGGCAAAGTCGGTCAAGGACCTCGTAGCGCTGATCAAGGCCAGCCCGGGCAAATTCAGCTACGCTTCGCCGGGAGCAGGCACACCGCCCCATCTGTTGGGAGAACTCTTTCGGCTTTCACTTGAACTCGACATCGTACACGTTCCTTTCAATGGCGGCGGTGCGGCCATTGGATCGACGCTCGCGGGCCATACGCCCGTGTCATTCGGCGCGCTGCCGCCCGCTATACAGCACGTCAGGGAAAACAAGTTGCGGGCGCTCGCGCTGACGAGCAAAACCCATTCCGAGGCCCTGCCGGGCGTTCCCAGCATCGCGGAGGCCGGGTACCCCGACATCGCGGCGGACATCTGGACGGCCGTTCTCGTCCCGGCAGGAACGCCAAAGGAATATATCGGCCTGCTCCAGCGCGAAATTGCGAAATTGATCGCTCGAACTGAAGTGAAGGATCGGCTCGCCGGTCTGGGATACGAGCCGGTAGCCAACTCTTCCGACGAATGCGCCGCATACCTGGCGTCTGAATACCGGAAATGGGGAAAAGTCATTCGCGATGCCGGGATCAAGGCCTCATGACGATCAAGTCGTCGAGAACGGCCGCGGAAGACGCAGTTGCGCATCATTACGCTCGCGGCGGACTGATCGACGTGATCGAAAGCGCTCTCGCTCAGATGGGCAAAACGAGAGATACTGTCACCATCGACGATCTCTCCGCGGTAGACGAATTCCATATCGGCGGTCGTAAAGCGACAGAGGAGCTGATGGCGCAGCTTAGAATTACGGCCGCGGACCATGTCCTGGATGTCGGTTCCGGTCTGGGTGGCCCAGCGCGCTTTCTCGCCGCCCGTTACAAGTGCCGGGTCAGCGGCGTCGATCTGACACGGGACTACGTCGAGACGGGAAGCCGAATATGCCAATGGATGGGGCTCGATGATCGCATCACTCTTCACCGATCCACCGCCCTTGCGATGCCGTTTCAGGAATCGACCTTCAGCAAGGCATACATGCTTCATGTCGGCATGAATGTCGAAGACAAGGAAAATCTCTGTCTTGAAATCGCGCGTGTTTTGCAACCGGGAGCGCTTTTCTCTGTCTATGACGTCATGCGAACAGCCGAAGGCGAATTGCTGTTTCCTGTGCCATGGGCCACAACAAGCGATTCGAGCACAGTAAGCGCTCCAGAGCGCTACAAGCGTGCATTGCAGCGAGCAGGTTTCGAAATCCTGTCGGAACGCAACCGAAAGGACTTCGCGCTTGCCTATTTTGCCGACTTGAGAGCCCGTTCGCTTCCCGCTGGCGTTGCTGGACCGCTGGGCTTGCACACGTTGATGGGCGAGAGACGGCAAGATCAAATACGCAACATGATGACGTGTATCTCGAAAGGCATCATTGCCCCTTGCGAACTGATCGCACGCAAGACTTGAGCCGTGATCCTTCGGGATTTGGATCTAACTGCGAGCCTCACTGCTGGTCGGCTCTTCGGGGTAGACCGGAAGCAGTGATCCGAAGCCTCACGGTGCATTTTGACCCTGGCTGTTCTCTAATTCCGGGCGTGAGGTCAAGCTCTCCTCGAACATCCTTGCCGGGTCCATGGTTCTCTCCGCGGTAGGGGCGTGCCCTCCGCATGATGGCGTAAGATGACGTTAGCGGATCAATGTGTGAAGCGCGCTTTGCCCTTTCGAGCACCGCAAAGCCAGGGGCGATCTCACCAACGCCAGCGTCCCGGCAGGGACGTTCGCTCCCGCTGTTCGGCGGGAACTCGTTATGCTTTATGCAGGCTGATCAGCAGCATCCTTTGATGACCATTTAAATTCGGTACCATCGATCCACATCCGATGCAGAACGACAGCAAGTTTTCGGGCAACCGCAACCTTGGCTTTGCGTAGCCCGCTTCGTATCGGCGGGTCGTTAGCCCTGCGTAGGCTCCGACGTTTCGTGATCTCTTGAAGCGAGCGGGGTCATCGATCGTCGCAAGGAAGCAAAGGGCCGTGACCGGGCCGATGCCAGGAGCCGTCATGAACCGTCGCACCTGAGCATTATTGAGAGCCAGCCGCAGCACCTTGCGGTCAAGGTCCACAATCTGTTGCTCGACTGTCAATCGGCTTGCAAATTTGGCTCTGACTCACTTTTGATGCAGTTCGAGGGATGTCTGGCGTTTTGATTGGAGGAGAATCAGCGCCATGCAGCAAGCACTCCACCGCTCCAGTCTGGTGCCGCGTGGGTTTGTTGTAGAGAGTGCGTGCTACGAGGGTGATAAGGCCGTCATCACGGTCCGGGCATCCGGAAGTGACGGCTTGTGTCCATCGTGCGGGACGGTTTCGCGGCGTGTCCATAGCCGGTATCAGCGACGCGTGACCGATCTGCCGCTGTCCGGGCGGGTCGTAGATCTCCTGGTGGTCGCCCGTCGCTTCCGCTGCGACGCCGTCCTGTGCGGACGCCAGATCTTCACTGAGCGTTTTGCCGATGGGATGTTGGCTCCATCAGCGCGACGCACGGCGAGGCTGGACTCTATTGTCCATCACCTTGGCCTGGCGCTTGGCGGTCGACCGGCGGCGGGCTTCGCAAAACGGCTGATGTTGCCGGTGAGCAAGGACACGCTTCTGCGCGTGATCCGACGCCGTCACCGTCCGCCGGCTGACCCGCTCAAGGTTATCGGCATCGATGATTGGGCCTGGCGTCGCAATCACCGATACGCCAGCATCATCTGCAACCTGGAAAGGCGCCAGGTAGTCACCCTGCTGCCGGATCGTGAGCCCGCGACCGCCCAAGCTTGGCTCGCTGCGCATCCCACGATCGCGATCGTCGCCCGCGATCGTGGCGGCGGATATGGCGAAGCGGCAGCAAAGGCCCTGCCGCACGCGGTGCAGGTCGCGGACCGCTGGCATCTGATGGAGAACGCCAGTCGGGCCTTCCTTGACGCCGTCCGCAAATCGATGCGCCAAATTCGCACCGTCATCGGTGCGACCACGATCGATCCCCAGCTGCTGACAGCAGCCGAGCGCCTCCAGTATGAGGGCTACGTGCGCCGCGAGGAGACCAATGGGGCCATCCTGGCTCTGTCGAAGAACGGCATACCCATCAAGCAGATCGTGCGTCAGACTGGCCATAGCCGGAAGCTGGTACGGCAGGTGATCCGCGGCGAACGCACCGATGTCTTCCGGACCCGGCAAAGTTCGTTGGACCTGCACCTGCCATGGCTCGACGATCAGTGGGCGTCCGGCTGTCGAAACGGGGCTGAACTCTGGCGCCGCCTAGCAGCGCGTGGCTTCCGCGGCGCGCTCCGCGTCGTCAGCGAGTGGGCGACCCGCAGACGACAGGCCGAAAAGGCCGATGCACAGAACCTCCAGCGGATTCCCTCAGCCAGAACAATCGCTCGCCTCATGACCATCGGGCGGGACCTGCTCACGAAAGCGGAGACCGTCACGGTCGTGGCGATCGAAGCTGGCGTGCCAACGCTGGTCGAGGCACGCGAGATCATCGCCGAATTCCACCTGATGATCCGGCGCAAGACCGAGGCGGGCTTCATCCCATGGATCGACCGCGCTCGCGCCAGCCTCGTCGCCTCGTTCGCCAGCGGCGTGGCGAAGGATGAGGCTGCGGTACGGGCGGCAATCGCTTCACCATGGTCGAACGGACAGACCGAAGGTCAGATTACGCGCCTCAAGCTCGTTCGACGTCAAATGTACGGTCGTGGGAAAATCGATCTGCTTCAAGCCAGGTTGATCGGCGCAGAATAGTCGGCGCTGCACCAAACTTGCGTCAGAGCCAATTTTGGACGCCGATCCCCCGGCTTAGGGTGTCAATATTGCAGGCCGAATGACATCGCTCTTTCGGCTTCTATTCGAGCACTCCGGCTTCGCTAACAGGTACGCCACGGCATTTTAGCGAGGTGACCATGGCCATGCCAATGGTTGCGGTTTGCTGGCCTGCGGCCGCTCCGCCGTTGGCACTGGCTTGTGTGTCTGGGCGACATTGGTCGGTCGCGGACGCGGCACTGGTATTTCGGGCATTGCCTTTGGCTCCTCGGGACTGCCCTTTGGCTCTTCAGGGCTCACCTTTGGCTCCGAACTGGTGGCGATGACGCGGGCCAGTTCTCTCTGACTTTCGTTGAGCCGCTCGGTAACCGTTTCGCTTTTGCGCTCTACCTGTGTTTGGGTCGCCTTGATCTGCTCGATGATAATGTTGTTGCGTGCGATTTCTGCCTGGCTCGCCTTGAGTTGGCTCGCGACATCTTCATTTTCGCGGAGCAATTGTGCTTGCCTCATCTCGAGCTGTGCGACCGCTTGCCTCAAGGCGGCAAGATCTTGCTCCATCGGTTGGAGCTGCTGCGCCAAGTCGGACGCCAGGGCGACCGCAGTCGGCGCGTCCTGTGTCAGAGGTGCTGGGTCTGAGGGGGCCATGGTTTCCGTATGAACGGAGGACGACCACCACCAGGCAGCAGCACCGATGGATACAGCCAACAGAGAACCGACGAAAGCCAGGTAGCGCCAATCGGCCAATTCCTGAATCGTTGGCGGAGGGCTAAAGGTCCTCATGCTGGTCGGGGGGGCCGAAGGACTGACCCCCGCTTCGCGCGCTAGGTTTGAAAGCTGCTCCTCCAAGCTCGCAAACCTCCCTTCCGAGAGTTTGTCGTCCAGCGTGGAATCCATTTGGGTGCTCCGTATCAAACGCAAACGTCACCGGCGTGAGAGCGAACCGCGCAGCTGCGCTACGACAAGATAACATTCATCGGGACGCAGATAGTGTTTGCAGCCTGAGAACCTTCGCAGGGATGGATCATCCAGCCCGCACGTCACATCGTCGTTCTTTAGAGTCTCGTCCCTGAACTGTTCCTGCGTGTTTAACCCAGCCGACGAGGCAGAACAATGTTGACCGCGGGGCTGACTGAGGCCGAACGCCGCAGGTTGAAGGCCAGAACAAGAGATGGCGCGAATTCTTGGTCGAACAAAAGCGCGATGCGGGCACTGAACCGACACTTTGTCCCGGAGTTCAATCCGAAGGGAAAAGAACCGCACTGGGGCCTGCGGAAGAGGGATCAATGACCGTCTTCGTGTACTTCAATACCGCCAGACGGGTCGGCGAAGGATCACGTTCGCTACTGTGGAGCAACAGGCCGCGCTCAAGTTCGAACGCAAGCAGCTTGCGTTGCAAATGGAACGGCAGATGAAGCTCCTACAGAAAGCCAGCTAAATCAGGCAGTGTCCTTGGCAGCGATTGGGAGTTGCTCAAGTCCGCGTGCATATCCGGCTTCCCAAGGAGATGATCGAGGCGGTCGTTTCCTAGCCGGCAGCCGAACAGACCAGCCGCTCCGATGCCATGCGCCGGCTGATCCAACGCGGCCTGCAGGCTTGGATTGAAGACCAACGCTGATGGCTACCGATTCAGAGTCGAGCACGAAACCTCCGTCAAGCAGCTGTTTCACGAGCGCAGAGCGTCGATCGCGTGCGCGATCAAGATCGCTACGCTGACTGCGATGAGCACTACAAGCAGCCACGTGATCACGTTCACCTCTGTCCTGGGAAGGTGAACGCGCTCAGCTGTGCACAGTCAAAAACAACCAGCCGAAACTCTTAATTTCGGCCTTCAGCTGAGGATTCAAAGCAACTGTTGCGTCCGTTGTCGGACCTATCGGCAGAATGCAATGAAGAGCAGAACCCCAACAATGCACGCCGCTAAAGACAGTAAGAAAATACCCACGGCTTAGCTCCCCGACTCACAAGACGAGGGAACTTAGGATTTTAGGCCTTCGAGGGGTTATTGCCAACTTAGCCCCAAAGAAACGGCCCTCAAGCTTTTGCGCCAAAGCCAGTATTTCACAGTCTCCTTTTTAACTATGGCGTCGGCTTTTCGAGCTTCCAGATGGGCGATGTTCTATGCTCCAGCAATGCCCCAAAACCGTCTCAAGGCTGCGACGGGAATGTGCCTCACGTTGATCGCGTACGCCACGCTGATCAGACTGACGGGCCGGGCTGCACCATTGGGACATGCTGAAGCCGATTGGGTGGTCGTCATCGAGCGCTTGAGCGCTTATGGGATTCTGGGAATTTCGCTCTCCTTTGTATTACCAGGGCTTTTCCACTTCTCTTGCGCTCTCACAGCGAGCGTGCCGATCCTGCTTGAGCTTTTGCTAGAATTGACAGCCGGCCGCGAGCCGGTATTTTTGACCTGTTTCAGAAAATAGCGGGAGGTATGATTGGAGTTGTCCTCGCCCAAGCGATTTTGGCGTTTTTGCCTCGCCCGCCATGGCGACAATAAACAGCAATTGTTGCGGATGTCAGAGCGGGCCGAGCGCGGCATAGCCTGGACGAAACTCGGCTGGAAGGCGAGGAGGTAGAGCGCGGATGCCCGATCGAGATGACGCCACGACAATCGAGCAGGAAACCGCCGTCAAGCAGCTTCTAAAGATGGCAGCCAGACGCAGGCGCCCCAGTCAGATCTACTCTTCAGACGTGCCCCATGGCCGTGAGACGGACGCAAACCGGGAGTTTGCATCGCATGGCGAACCCAACGGCGTCGTGTGGTTTTTCTGCCGGGATTTGTGATTGCCTACGCGATTTGTGTGAAGATGGGCGCGATCTAGGTGGCCATCCGCCGGCACTGGCTGAAGGCGAAGGGCAAATGAGCCATGTGCTCGACATGCTCTCCGAATTGCGGCTGCCTCACTGGTTGATCAGAGCTCCGAGATCCGAACCGGAGCCAAGTAGCGAGCCTTAGTTAGTTAGACAGACGCAAAAACGCTGCCCGCTTAAATCTATCACGGACGGCGGCGTTCCAGCCTCGGGTGATGGAGTTCCTCTCAGACGCCCGCCAAGGACAGCATCTTCTCCGCAGACCCATCGCCAAACCCACGGTGCGCCTCAGTCGTCCCAGAGGCGCTTTCCGCACGCGCATTCGAACATATGCGTGATGCCGCCGCTCTCGGCGTCCACCACTGCCCGGACAAGCTTCATTTTCTTGCCGCAGACACGGCAGGTTCTTGTGGAGTTGTCCTCGACAACGCAGATCTTCTCCGCGCGAAAAATTTCCATGGCCCTTTCCCCCTCCATGGTGACCGTGGTGGAAATTATAACCCGGTTGGAGCAGGGAAACTGGAGGGAAAGTGTTGCGAAGTCGCAAAATTGCGACTGTACACAGAGCAGATTATGATCTTCGCCCACCTAACCTTTTGACGGGTATCTCGTTAGGGGTAACGCCTGATCAGATCTCCGGGCTAATGTAATCCCTGTGCACAACCGTTGGTCGCTGGGCACCATCGAACAGAACGGTGACGCCGGTGGTGCGGGGGCTTACGTCGACAACGACGCCGACCTTACCAGCCAGTTCTGGGCAACGAATTTTTCCGAGCTTGCTGATCTTGAATCGAATGCCGACTGCAATCCTGGCTGTTTTCAAATCCATGATTTGCCTCGCAAAAGAGAACGATCGTCTTGAAAAAGGGCAGCTTGAGTAGCAATATTCTTCAGAAATACCTCTGATTGTGGCCGCCCTCAATGCTCGCGACTTCACTATTCCGTTAGACTGGTCAGAGTTCCTGACACAACAATCGCGCCTGCCGTGGTTGGTTCCTAGCTGGCCCGGGCCGCCGGGTGCAGCGCACGGCAGGACCAGCAATCGATACAACGGTTCGCTTTTCCGCTTCTATTTTGTAGCCATGCGTAATGCCTTCCCGAGCGTTGGCGGCCGGCAAACAACAGGTCCCAACAGGGGAGAGACTTGGATCATCCACGAGGTGTGAAACACCACGGCTATCGGATGCTCGTAGGCCGCAATGGCTCGGATGATAAGTCATGCCGATAACTTATCGCGGACCACTATCATGGCTGCTTGGAACCAAAGGTTTTGCAGCCGTTTGGTTTGTTCACACCGGGACGCATTACCGTCGATTAGCGTCTGGAGCGGAATGGCTTCAGAGATTGGGCGGGAGCGGCCCCGGTCTACCTCAAAGGCCCCCCTGTTCTGGTGCTGTCCCTATTTGGACGCTCGCGGGAGCAATTTAGGACAGTGCAGTCAGCGACCATCCTTCGACGGTGGCTTGTCGCCGGGGGCCGGGGTGATGAACACGAAGCTGAACACAGGCGCCGGGTATTTCGCTTTCAAGCGACGCACCGCCTCGGCTGCGGAATCCGCAGTTGCGCGTTCTAGGATAATCCTTCTATCGGCCTTGCTCTGAAAGCCCAGTATGAAATCTGGCAAGAGACATCGGTCTCCTAAGATTACTTCTCGGAGAGAAGGGTCGCCACACCGCACCTCATAGCCAATGAGCGAAAGCGTGTTTCGTCAGCAGGAGTTCTGTGAATCTGATTGGCTAACCACTCAAAGTCGAAAGTCTCGTCTGGAGTGAGCCCAGCCAGAATGATTTGGCCGCGCCCATTGGTACGGTAAGGAAAATGTCGCCACATCGGATGGGTACTCGGCGAGGTCTAAGCTGGGCTGGCTCGCCACAGTTATGCTGCGGCAATCCCTGGCCACCCGGCAACGCGCTAAAGAGATGGCCACTGTTGTGAGCACAATAGAAGCCTCTCTATCGCGGACAACTTAACTCCCCCGTTAAGCTTGATGTCCGCGCTGCACGTTAATTCTGGAACGCCGCTTCGATCACTGGATAAAGGCGAGGAACAGGACGCATCCCGCGATGGCTCCGGTGATCGCGATGGCTCCGGTGATGGCGTCCGGTAGTAAGCATCTTCCCAAGCCCGAATCGCGCTAGGGTTTGTTCATGAAGCTCACCGTCGAACGTCCCTTCGCCGACCCAGAAGCCGCGGCGCGCAAGCTGGTCGAGATCGCAAAGAGCATCGACGCGGTGCAGGACGGCCGCATCTATATCGAAAAGATCAACGCGCCGTTCCTGTACACGCTCAAGGCCACTGGGCCGGAATTCGGCGCCGGCATCAGCCATGCCGTCGAGCGCGCCTGGCTCGAGTTGCACGAGTCCGGGACCTACGTTCGGCTTTTGAGCGGCCCTCAATGAGCCAAGGCCGCGCGGGATCTATGCCGCACTGCCTTGGTAGCGACTGTCCAGCCCTCCCGGATTCCGTCGCCATCGATAAGTTAGCCGATTCCTGTCAGCAGCCGTCACCAGGGGCGGCCTCTTCTCCACAAGCCCACGAGTGCCCAGCTTTTCCCCTGGGCTGGGCCTCTTCATTGGGCGGCGAGGACGGGACTGTCACAAACCTGTGGCATGACCATTGCCTAGTTGAGACCAACTGGGATTTCAGCGCTCAGTTAGAGAATAGGCGCTGCCGGGACGTCGTATTTCGAGCCCGGCAACGCTTTTTTCACTTGTCTTCCCTTTGCGCGTCTTCGCCGCGGCGAAATTTGTTTCAAGGAAGCAGGATATTTGGCGCATGGCATACGACCCATCAACAATACATATGCTCCGCGACGTTCTAGATGAAGTTCTCTCCAGCCCGTCGTTCACTCGTCAGCGGCACCGCTCTGCGGTAGAGGTTGCCGAGCGCGTTCTCTGGCTCGCTTCGCAAGGAGAGCGTGAACCAAAGCAAATCACTCTGCGCCTCGTGAACGAGTTTTTGGAACCCGCTGCCGACTAGGGCTGCCCTCGGCCGGGAAGGGGTCACCGTGGCAGGGGCTAAGCCTCGCAATTCGTCCGACGGCGCGCGCGGCGGGCGCGACTCAGCGCTGGCCGCCGTGGAACTTACGTATTTCCCGGCTGTTATCGCGGCGTGCTCCGTTGCCATTAGGATTTGTCGATATGACTCGGCTGCTGGCGCTTCTCGCTTTTTGCGCTTTCTGCACCCTTCCAGAAGCAGCTTCCGCGTATCAGACGAACACGCAGCACAGTCAGGCGTCCGATTTCAGCTCTCGTCAGCGGTGCGCGTGCAGCTCATATAGGCCCGTCCGAATCGTCCGATATAACCACTACCGGATAAGAGCAGCATATTTGATCGGCTATGATCCCCTGCCGTATCGCTACGGCTCGACATTCGTTTTCGAACCGCCGTACCGCTATTACAGACGCTAAGGACCCTTCCAGCATCGCGCTCGTCGTTGCGTTCTGCTCAACGCCCGTAATAAACAACCTTTTCATTATCGCTGGCGCATGACCAGCCCCCTTAGTTTCGCGCGTCTGAAGAAAATCTCCCTGCGGTCGACCGCCGGTAAAAATGGGTGGCGCTGGCCTGTTTCCGACCTCGGGGGCCTAGTTTGAAAATCGCAGTGGCCTGATTTGAATTGTGTCGACTATGGAACCGACAGCCCCGCATCCGCATATTTAGATTCAGCCCCGTTGAGCCCCACGGACTAGGACCCGTATTCGGAGGTGCGCGATGAGTGAGCGGCGTCGGTTCAAGCAAACAGACATCCTAGAGGTCCGCCTTGCCGAAGAAGCGATCCGCCTACGTGATAAAGCCGATTTGCTTCCACCTGGGGCGGCTCGCGAGGAGCTGCTACGGAAGGCACGACAGGCCGAAACCGGCTCTCACATGAACGAGTGGCTACGGTCGCCGGGCTTGCAGCCGCCGAAGTAGCTTAAGTGGTACGGGACGACGCTATGTCCCACGACAACCTCTACATTCGCTTGTCGCTGATCTGGCTAGCCATCGTCGCCAGCATCATCCTGTACGTCCTGATGCATTGAGGCCGCCCTTACTACCCGGACTGGGAACGCGACCCGGTTCGTCAACATTACTGGGTATGCCGAGATACTTCTTTCACATTACGCACGAGCGCCAGACCTCCACGGTGAGGAATTGCCCGACAAGCACGCCGCTTGGAAAGAAGCCACGGTGACGGCCGGGCAGATACTCCAAGGCCTCGACGGAAAGCTAACGCCGACCATGGATGGCGGATGGAGGTAGTCGACGAGTTCCAGAACACCCTCTACGTCCTCCACATCCACGCCGAGAAGCCGAAGTAGGCCGCCGGCCCCTGGACCTTATTCGCCCCCACCTTGACCTAATCTTTGCGTTGAGGATCTCGAATTCCGGTAGTGTCTCAGTTTGAAATTTCGTCGGCTTTGGGCTTGGAGGGCTAGGCGGTGAGCTTCGCAAGGAGTCGGCCTTGCAGTGGGAATATTCATCGACAGCTACAGCATGGCCCAAAAGGTGGATCATGTGCAGGCGGCTCTAAATAAGGTGGGCGCAGCAGGCTGGGAGCTGGTCGCGATACAGCCTGTTAGGGGATACCTCTACGCTTACTTCAAAAGGCTCAAGCAAAATTCAAACTGAGAGCACAAGCCAACATGATCACCGCAGCAACATGCGAAGAACTCGCAATTGAATATAGAGTTCTTTCTCGAGCACCCGGCATCTCCCCCGATCGCGCCTTCATCTTGAAGAACATTGCCAGGAGCTTCGCGGGGGTAGCCAGTCAATTGGATAGGCTTGCTGCACTCACGCGGGACGAAAGCCAGCGGTAAACACTCTTCACAACGGCATTCCTTCGCAGATCATGTCCAGTAGCCGTCAAATGGGACCCAATGATCAGACCGAGTCGCTTAACGTAAGGAGGGCCAGAGGGGTCGCACAGTTATGGAAAGTCCGGCTCCCAATATCGCATGGTGCGCTGTTCATCGCTATCGAGATCAGCCCATGAGATGTCCATCACGCTCCTCCGCGCCAAAAGAATTATCTAAAATCCAAACGCGTGCCTGATCTGCCGCAGGACAGCCATAGCCGCGTCGGTGTGCCGATCGTGAGTTAGGTATTGATCCAGCTGCGCTGCGCTAACCAGCGCCACAATTGCCGCCGTGAAGCCCTAAAACATTGGGGCTCCCATGACAGCTCGTGGCCCTCGCGATACCACCGGCGCCGCATCCGTCGATATGCCGGGCGGAACGCAATGTATTCAGTGAGCAGTGGCTGTGTTGCGGATCTTGGCGACTGCCCGCGAGGCTGGCCTGGGACTCACCGAAATTTCTAAACACGCGGAACTCACTCGCCCAACGACACATCGCATACTGAGCGTCCTGATTGCGGAAGGCATCGCTGAGAGGCGACAAGGCTCTTAACGGTATCTGATTGGCGAGCAGATGCCATTGCTGGCGCTGTCGAGGCGAATACGCGATCCCCTATTGGACATCGTCAGTCCTCATCTGCGGGCTGCCGTCAGCGAACTCGGTGACACTGGCTTTTTCACACGCTGTGTAGGATTTGAGACGGTCTGCGTCGCAAGGCAGCTGGGAAGTTACCCTATCCAGGCGCTCGCTTGGGATGTCGGTGAACGCCGCCCCCTTGGCCTCTCCAACGCCGGAATCGCGATCCTATCCAGCATGCAAAGCGACGCGGCGCGCGAAGTATTCGCCAAGAACCGATCGCGCTTCTCTCGATACGGCGTATCGACGGAAGCGATCTTGCAGGAGGTTGCGGTGGCCCGATCGAAGGGCTTTGCAGGGCGCGAACGATCCCTCATTCCTGGCACAAGCCCCATATCTGTGGCGATCCGGTCTTCTTGTGGCGAAGCTCCGGGCGCTCTTGCCATAACTCCAACAGCGCGACGGCGCTCGCCCGAACGCACCGAGGAGATTGTAGCTCGCCTTCGTAGGCACGCAACCGCGATTGAATCTGAACTCAGCCATGCAACCACCCCGCGCCGTTAGCTCTGCGAAACGGTCGAGCCGGCTTCGCCAATTTCACCGCCCAGAGTTCTGGGAGGCATGTCGGCAATGGGCATTTTCGACGGATTCAACGGGGTCTGTCGGCAGATTAAGCCGCTGCTACCCGTGAGCGTCGAACCGGGCCGGGCCAGAAGCGCGTTGCGCTTGGACCGACCCCGTGATTCAAACTCCCAAACCGAGGGTCGAATCATGCGCTACGAACTCGCCGACTATGAATGGCTTGCCATAAAGCCGATGCTGCTGAACAAGCCGCGTGGCGTTCCTCGGGTAAACGACCGACGTCCGCTGGCGGCGGGCTGGTATCTGGGGCCGCATCATAGACGCGTTTGCCGGTGCCCACGATGTCGCTGTCCAGATGATCGACACTTCCATTGTCCGTGTCCATCAGCATGGAGCCTGCATCACACGAAACCAGCGCTAATCGATGGGAAGGTCACGTGGTGGTTTGACGAGCAAAATCCATGCGGTGGTCGATAGCAATGGTCTACCGGTACGGCTGGCGCTGAGCCCCGGTGAGGCCCATGATGTTCGACTTGCCGGAAAACTGCTGTCTCGTCTGAAATCCGGGTCAATGCTCCTTGGCGACCGTGGCTAAGACGCAGACTGGATCAGGGAGCTTGCCATGAAGACGCGTGGGCTAACATCCCGCCGAAAAGCAATCGCAGCGATCCGATCTGCTTTAGTCCCTATCTCTACCGCGCTCGCACCAAGTCGAGCGATTCACAACAGGATCAAACAATGCCGACGGGTGGCGACGCGCTACGACAGGCTCGCTGCCAACTACCGTGCCTTCGTTCAACTCGCGTCAATCAGGCTATGGATGCGCCTTAATGAGTCCGCGTCCTAGTTGATGCGCAAGCACAGTCGACAGACGAAACCGTAAGCTTGGTAGGGCTAGGGCGTGTAGCGAATAGCTGCGGCCGCCGTCACGGCAATCAGAACGATCGTCACGAGCGCGCCTGAAACATAGAGAATGGTTCTAATGCTGCCGCCTTTGGCGGCGTTGCCGCCGCGCAAATAGACGGCAACATGGATCAGACGTATTGCGAGATAGATCCAGACGAGGGTTGCAAGCGTGGCGGGTCCAACTCCCGTCATCATAGCCAGTACAGCCGGAACCACGAACGGCGTCAGTGCCTCCACCGTGTTCATGTGAACGCGATCGATGCGGTACAAAAGATTATCGTCATCCGCCGGAAAAACAGGTCCGGAGAGTGCCCCCGCTCTGCCTTTGGACGATCCCGAATAGATCGCCAGCAGAATTGACGCGAGGCAAAGAACAAGCACTCCGACAATACTAAGCGAGTAGGCTGCCACGTGGACCTCCACCATCACCATGAAGCTGCTGCGAGCGTCAGCCAGCACGGGCGATGCGCTCGGCGAATCGTTTCAGATAGAGCGGCCAGCCCTTATCGCCCTCAACTCCATCGCGCACGCCTTCCCAACCTTCGCCATGACGTTGGAGGTGTCGGTGCTCCAATTCCAATCGCGTCCGGCTCGGCGTCTCGGCGATGAACCGCACCTCCCACTCACTGGTCTTGTCGGGATCGGTTTCGATTTGCCAGCGTGGGCTGATGTCCCAGCTCAGAAGGACGCGATTCGGGGGCTCGAAAGCCAACACACGCGCCCAGCGGCATTCGCTGCCATCGACACCTCGATCAAAAACGTGACCCCCGACCCGCGGTTCGAACACAGTCTCTGCGATGGGGACGGTAAGCAGATTGTGCTCGCGAGGCTTAAAGCTCCCGAAGTCTTCAGTGAAGACCTTGAACGCGCGATCGATAGGCGCTTCGACCACGATGGATTGTTTTACGGGCGCGGCCGATACACGTTTATTCATTACTGGTCCTCCACTGATTTTTCGACGGCCACTTTGTAGGCTGCCAATGTGCTGCTCCAGAACCGGTCAAGCCAGGCGCGCATCTGGCCGAGCCCCGCTGGATCGATGTGATAAATGTTGCTGGCTCCCTTTGGCTCGGCACGAACCAAGTGAGATTCGCGCAGCACCTTCAGATGCTGGGAGACTGCTGACTGGGAGACCGTCAGCTCTCGAGTGAGTTCAACGACAGTGCGAGGCCGCGCGCCCACAAGCTCGAAGATCCGTCTGCGCGTGGAATCCCCCAGCGCGGCCAATTGCACGCTGTCTTTAGCCATTGCCGCTCGACTCTTTGGCATAATTAGTCATAGCTAATGATTAGCGTTGACTGATGATAACGTCAACTGGAGATGTGGCGAGACCTTTCCCCAACGGATCACGACCTGGTCACGCTCCATGACTTCGCCATCCCCGGGCGCTGCGGCGCTGGATTGAGATGGGCACCGGAATCGATCCGAGCACCGTGATTAGGACGACGAGGATGGCTCCGGTCGCAAAGCGTTGCAGAGCAGGGCGCATCGCGCAGGCGGTGGCGCCGCTCGCGATCGGGCTGCTGATCGAACCTTTGGGCTGGGGCGTCGTCACTGCAAGTCTCAGCTTCGGCGCGTTGGCCGCGATGATGCCGCTGCGAGGGCGCGTCGGATCGCCCGCGGCTGAGGCTGCTGCCGAGTGATGGTGGGAGCCACCGGCGCAGCGCCAAGCCCGCTTTTGACCTCCACCGGACAACCGACGCCATCGTCCTGCACCGTCACAAGCACGCGCCCCTCCTTGGCGCGAACGTCGACCTTGACGGTGCCCGGCCGACCCTCCGGAAAGGCGTTTTTGAAGCAGTTCGTCACCAATTCGTTCACGATCAGCCCTATGGACGCCGGCTGCGAGCTCCGCCCCTCGATGTTCTCACACCGAACGCCGATCGAAATCGTGCGCACGCCACGATGGAAGTGGGCCAGGCTCCCGCATAATGCTTCGACGTAGGGCGCGAGTGCGATGCGGCTGCTGTCGGCGGTATCGCGCAAGCGGTCGTGGACCTTCGCCACCACGTCCACCCGGCCCACCGCAGATGCGATCGCCATTTGTACGCCGGATCGGTCGCTGAGCGGGCCTGCAGCCGGAGAACCGAGACGATCGTGGCGAGGTCATTCCGCGTTCTGTGCGCGAGCTCCTGCAGCAGTACCTCGGTATACCGTTTCGCCCCGGAGAGCTTATGCAAGGTGCTCCTGAGGAGCTCGGTGACGGCGGCTATGCAGATGCCCGTCAGGATGAACAGGATGAGTGGGATCGCAGCGGAGGACGGTGGCCCCGGGATGAAGAAAGCGGCGGCGAGCGCGGCCCCCGCCGCGGTGGCCAGGATACCGTTGCCGTGGTTGAAGAGGACCGACGATAGGAAGATAGCCGGAATAAACAGCAGAACGGGGTAGGAGCGCAGGTGATCGTCCAGCATCGCCCGGGCGAAGAACGCGATGCCGACCAGGCCGAGCGTCAAGGTGTAGCGCACCCAGATCGGAAAGTCCGACCTGGCCGACAGAAGGCGGTGCAGAAAGGCTTCCATTCGGGGGCAACGTGCCCTCCGGGCTCGATGTTCCGGGCGTTGTCAGGCCTCTTCCGAGAGACTTCTCAAGCGACCCGCGCCGCAGGGCGTGCTTTCGCCTGACCGTCCGGAAGGACATGGATAGGCTTGAACTCGGTTTCGATCCCGTCGATGCCCTCACAACCTGGACAGACGAACTGATGCACTACCGTGGCCAGTGGCTTCTGGCGCACCAGTTTCGACATGAACCATCGCATAGGGATTCTGCAACACATGCAGCCGGCTGGCTCCAAATCGGCGAGTGAACCCTTCAGGCGATCTACCATGCGTCTAAGCCCCTAATCGCTACCATAGCACGGCTATTGGGAGCGTCTGTATCTTTTGGGGCGACCGGCCTGACGCAGCCATCCTCGACGTCAATCTCGGCGGAGAGTGGGGCACGCCGGTGGCTGCGTTTTCCTGATCAGCGGCTTCAATCGCTTCTGAGAGCTCGGGCAAACACTTTCTAAGTTCACGCTGCTCCCGTGTTGCGTGGCGCCTCTCCTACTATACGGCCACCCTCGTGGATTCTACGGAGAACAGTTGCAGAAACCTGGGAAGTTTCCCGGCGCTCAAAGCATGAACGGGGCGATTGGGTGAGGCACGGAACTCGTACGTAAATCAAATGACGCACGAGCCGACCTACGCATTGAGGTCGTCGCTTGCGCCAGGCGCCCTAACCGGGCGGGCGCGCCGCTGGACCTGCTGTCGAACGGGCGGCGGCGCGGCGCGCTCGCGCGAGGGTGGCCGCTCCGAGAGGTCCCTGCCGACTTTGGATCGCAACTCCATCAGGTCTAGGAAGACGTCGGCTTGTCGCCGAAGCTCATCGGCGATCATCGGCGGCTGGCTGGAAATGGTCGAGACTACGGTTACTCGGACGCCGCGACGCTGCACCGCCTCGACCAGCGAGCGGAAGTCGCCGTCTCCGGAAAACAGCACCATTTCGTCGATTTGCTCGGCGAGGCTCATGGCATCGACCGCGAGCTCGATATCCATGTTGCCCTTCACCTTGCGCCGCCCGAAAGAGTCGACGAACTCCTTCGTTGCCTTGGTAACCACGGTGTATCCGTTGTAGTCGAGCCAGTCGACCAGAGGCCGGAGCGAGGAGAACTCCTGATCCTCGATGATTGCGGTGTAATAGAACGCCCGAACGAGCGGGCCGCGGCTCTGGAATTCGATCAGTAGACGCTTGTAGTCGATGTCGAAGCCCAGGGACTTCGAAGTGGCATGCAGGTTGGCGCCGTCGATGAAGAGAGCGAGCCTGCGAGGGACGGGCGACATGAGCACATCTCGGCTTGCCCCACGCGGAGCAATGCGCTCCCGCACGAGGTCTGATTATTGGTAGCTGAAGGCGGGGCTGGGGCGGCTTCGATGCTGCCGCTCGCTCGCAGTGCCAACGCGAGGCATGCGGGCTCCGACGCGTGTGAAGGTAGCTTTAATCGATTGGGCTTTCAATCTGTTTGATCCTTCGCGCGCTTGAACCTGCGACGGGAAGGAAAGACAGACCATAAATGGAAGTCCCTCTGGCCGATCCTACGGTGGCAATGCCCGACCAACTGCCCATTTTCGAGACCCACCTCAAGAAGCGTGGCCGCACCTGGAAATGGTACGTGTGTACGACTGACGGCGACGTGGTCATGCAGGGGTCGGAGAGCAGGAGGCGGGCCGCGAGGTACAATGCCAATCGCGCGCTTCTGCTGACGCTGCTGTCGGTCTCCCATCGGTCGGTGGGGCGTGCGGAGCCGAGCCGCCACGTCTCGCGCCGGAGCCGCTCGGCCAGTTGAGCGCAGCGGGCCCCTGCTCACCGGCAAGATACCCTAGGCTCGTTCAAATCGCGCCGACACTATTGAAGGACTAGCCGTCGGCGCCGACAGCGTCCTCGTCGTCACTGGGCCTGTACCGGGCCGCCTTGAGGCTTGCCGGCGGATGCAGTCATGTTGCGGGCGCTCGGATCGGGGGTTCACGTCTTCGGTGGCGGTTGCGGCGTTGGCGAAGCCTGCGGCGCGGACGGCTGCGATGCAGGAGGTGTCGCGGGCTGCTGCTGAGGTGCGGCGACGGTCGGCCGATCGCCGTCTCCATGCGGGACGCACGTGCCGATGTTGCTCAGCAAGCGCTTGGCCTGGAGGTCGCGGGCTTTTGAGTATTCCCGTCGTCGATCGATGTTCGCTACGGCCCATCGATCCCAAGCCTCGAATGCGTCGGAGTAGTGCTTCCGCATCTGCTCCTCGGCAGAGAGGCAGTCGGTGAACTTGTCGAACACCAAGTCCGTATTGACCGGGGTTACGCCGCCTACCAGGACAACAAGCATCCACTTCATCACGCTTCGCCCGCTACGTTCGCGAGCGGAGAAGGGCCGCGCGCAAGTTGCTCGACTCCGGTGCGCCGAGACCGCTCGCCGCGGCCTTACACCCCTCAAAGTCGACCCCGGTGCCCCTCATGGGCCGAGGTCGACTTTTGTGCCGAGCACCCAACCCTGGCCCAAGGATCTGGTTCCAGCTGCAGTCGGCTGATATCAGCCAGAGCAAAGGTGACGAAGTCGCCTGCATCCTCCGAATAGTGGAGCATCGCTTCTGCGGTCCCTAGCCGGAGATCAGAGGAACGAAGCGGACCTCCTCTATCCTTTTCTCGACGAAATGACTGTCCGGCCCGCGCGTCAGCTTCGTCAGCCACTGGACACCGTCCGGATGGCCGAGCGGTATCAGAAGTCTTCCCGACGGAGCTAATTGAGCCTTGAGAGCCCCGGGCGTCTGCGCGGTGGCGGCCGACACCAGGATCACGTCGAACTCGCCGCCATCTGGCCCATCCTGCAGTCCCGTCGCCTGCGCGCAGATCCACGTTGCGGCAGCCAAGGTGACGAAGGCGCGATCGGGCGCGCTGCACCAATGCTTCATGACGCTCGAGCGCGCAAACCTCCCGCCCGAGCTTGGCGGCGAGTGCCGCCAGATAACCCGAACCCGCGCCGATCTCCAGAACCCGGTCCGACTTCGCGATCGCGGCAGCCTCGAGCATCCTGGCGACGATGTAGGGCTGAGAGATGGTCTGCCCTTTCGGGATCGGCACGGCGCAGTCTTCGTACGCGGCTTCCGCGAACCGCCGATCGAGGAAAATCTCGCGGGGGACCTGCCGCATCGCCAGCAGGACCCGCCTGCTGCGAATGCCGCGGCTGGCAATCTGCACGTCGACCATCGCGTCGCGGAGGAAGCGGGACCTCCTGGACCGTTTGCTCTCCTTGACCGCGCGCACGACCTCTCCATGCATGAACGATTTCGCTCCAGCAGGTGGGAAACTCGGAGGCCAGGGACTTGCTCCTTGACGCGAGGGGGGTGGCGGCTCGCCGACGAGGCCGGCTCCGCTGCAGACGAGCGAATCTCGGAGCTGCAGTCAGGAACGTGCCCGCAGCGGAACGACCACCTCCGGATCGAATTGGTCTCGCGGAAACCGAGCCCGGAGAACGCTCATGAAATGGATCTTCACGGCGGCTTTCCCCGTCCGGCCAAGATCGGCTCGGCGGCCGGGTCCTTATGGGTGTCCGAGGTTCATGACGGCAACTTCTTCTCTCTTGAACCGCCACGGCGTCAGTCGGATACTTAGTCAGGTCCCTGCCATCAGCGTTCCTAGGAGGCAGATCATGGCAATCCAGATCCTCTTGGACCGTACCGGCGACAGCCGTCACCTTTTCAATCCTGACGACGCACGAGACCTGGCGAAAGCGGAGCGGCGGTTCTACGCGCTGACCGATGGCGGTTTCGCCCCTGCCGTCCCATTTTGCAGTCCCGCAAGCAGCCTCAGGATAACGCTTCGGTGAATGAAACCATTTGGCGCTCGCTTGAAGCTGTCCGGAAACGGTTCGGATCTATCTTCGTTCACATAGCGAGGGGACATGATCACGCTCAAAGTCATTGCAGTCGCGGCTGGTGCCGGGATTCTCTTTTCGATGTATTCGGGCGAGCTCGGCGCCGACGTAGTACTCGCGATCGTCGCTTGCCTTTCATAAGGGAGGCCCGCCCAGCGTGAACCCGCGGGATTTCCCCCCACGACGCGCAGTAGCTCACACTCGTTCCGGGCCTTACGCTTGTTGCTCACCCGGTCTGCTCCCGCGCACCAGCCGCGCCACTCTGCGGGGTCCCTCCCATACCTCAACAGAGGCGTGGGCTTCTAAGAATTTCTCGGCTCGAGCCCGGGCGTCTTTGTCCGTCGGGCAATCGATTTCGTAAACCGCGCGAGAAACGCCGGATAAATCCACCGCGTACGCAACATATCGCATGGCAGCAACCAGCTCAGGAAAGCTGCAACCTTGATGCACTCGCGGGCTTTTAGTTCCTGCACGTATTAGTTCTGCGCATAAAAACGGCCTCAGCCACGGGCGGGCGGCTGGGGCCGTTGTGCTCTGGTACGGCAGGGGGCTATCGCCCAGAGCAAGGACCAAGCCCTCCCTGGCCACTGGTTCCAAAATGAAAGGCCGCCAACCGTGGCGACCCTATCCTCCGACCACACGTAAGCGCGGGCTCAATAGTTTTTCAGGAGGGATACGAACTGGCGTAAGCCTTCTGTCTCGCCGCTCAGCGCTCTTGCAATTAGGACAAACGAAGAGGTGAGCGATTAGCGGCTGTGCGTCGTCTTGCACCAGCTCGGATCGAAACCATCTCATGCCGACGTTGCAATTGGGGCAGACGGGGGCTTCGAAGTGCCCCAGCGAGTCCTTTAGCCGCTCCATTGCCCGCCCCCTTGTTGGGGAAACGGTAGCAATATTCCTTCGCCTGCAAAGTATCAAAAGATACGCACGGCCAAATTAGGCCACCGCATTCTCAAACTGGGCCCCTGGAGGTCGGAAACAGGCCAGTGCTGGCACGTCCAAGAAAAGGCATCAAATAATCGTTGTGAGACCGGCACCCGCTGAGCCTTCTCGGCCATGGCTAGCCACTGTTCGCCCAGCTTCAGCCACGCCTCCTTGTCGGCAGGCCGAGATGCGTTCTGCGCCTCGTCGAGGCAGTCCTTCGCTTGACGGAAGTATCTCGCAGCGTCGTGGTCCATGGCATACAAACCCGCCGCCCTCACGAAGGTGCCATAAATGAAGGCCGCAGGCCGCCCTTCTGAAAAGGGCTCCTGCGGCCCGTGCCGCGGCGTTCCGCACGATCGGCGCGGCGGCCAGAACTAAGCACACTGGAGCGCTCCAGGCGAAGATCTTAGCCTCTCATTAGCGAGAATCTGCCAGTTTGCCTTGGGACGGGGCCGTGGGGACATGCGCGGCCTTGCTCAGAGGTGAAGGCCCGCCGATAGCGGCCAGCCCTTGGCGGGCCTTCCCTCAATGGTTCCGCATTAAATACGTTTCCAAGTGTGTCCTGGATAACATTGTGCTGCAGCAGAGCTGCTGTAGATTGCGCTTACCGGGGCTGGCTGCATATTTCACTTAGATCGTTTTTCACCCGGATTTTTTGACAATGCGCGGGCCGCAGCCTGCCCCCAGGCTGCGGCCTTTGCGTTTGACTGACATTTCAGGGAGCAAGTGATGGCCGAAAATTGCCTCGTCGTGCATGCCTCCGGAAGACAATTGGATCTGCTTCGCGGAGAGGCAGCCCGCATAGCACTATCGAGCAAACAGGGCTGGTGGACCGACCGTGCGGATATCGGCACCCGGTTCTGCTTTGAGGATGCCAAAGCGAAAGAATCCTTTGCAGATGCTTGCGATAGCTTCGGCATCACCTGCCGAGACGGCTAGCCCCAAAAAAATCCCGCCGATCTTGCGAGACGGCGGGAGTTTGAGACTGGAGATAAAGCGACCGGGCTGCGGTCGCCGCTGAGATCCTTAGCAACGCAGTTGGGCTTCAGCGTGGCAAACGCCGCTCAGCACGCCAGCGTGCCCACCTGAGCCGCTGGAGCGCCCATAGGGCTCGGATCAGTCGCATCAGGTTATCACCACATCACCGAAACCGTTTTGCCGGTTTCAGTCTCGGCGCCGCTCAGCTATCAGCTTCCGCTGTTGCTCAGGCCATCGAGAAAGCGCCGAGGAGTGGTCGACCCAAACCGTCGCCTCCGCGAGTTCGGTGCGGTTCTGTGGGACCACCGCACTTGTCCCTTGCTCGAGGCCCGGTCTGCTAGTGACCTGAAGCGGGCATCGTTTCCATCGGAAATGTTTTCCGGGTCAACTACGACTTCGCCCTGCCATTAGGAATCAATAGGGATCACTATTTCGGAGTGCTGGTCTGGCCACCCGAACCCGTGGTCTGCTCACCTCCCGGTCGGCCCGGCGGATGCGCGGAAGCGCCCGACTTGTCTTGATCGGCCACGTATCCAGACGCTCCGGAGTTGCGCGTCTTGACCCCTTTGTCCGCATCCTGCTGCATCTGCTCGTTGGGCTCGGCAGCCTTGCGCCCTTGATCTACATCACGCTGCATCTCCTCCTTGGTTTGGTCACTGGGGGCGGCCTTTTGCTGTTGGGCCGCTGCTTGGAAGGTAATTGCGCTTCCGGCAACTACAATCAACGCGAGAATTGCTGTTCGCATGCTTCTCCTCCACGGCCTGCTCCGGCCCCTAAACGCGCGAACTTCTGAAGGTTTCCTAGTTTCAGTCGCTATTTTCGAAAGACTCATCGTGCGTTCAGATGGGCTGCGCACCAATCCGCCTATTGGCCCATCAGAGAAGTAACGCCCCGTCGATGAAGGTCCGCTTATTCGGGCATACCGGAAAAGATTTGCTCAACCTGAGTTCTTAGTCTTCTGACCCTGTATGGTCCGGCCGTGCGTTGCAAGAGTTTCGTCGATCTGGTGGTAAGCGGTCTTGCATCAATGTATCCGGCCTCTGATTGGAGCATGTGCTCCGGGCCATCATGGATATCAGCGCGCGCGCGTTCTCATTAGCGGACAGGCCTCGATTGGACCATTTGGGTCACCAGTGTTCGCACGTGCCCGGAAGACCGAACCTCCATCTCGTCTCATTCCTCTCGCAGACCTCGGCTGGAAACTGTTGATGGGGTTACGTCATCGCTTGCTCCTCATATCGCGCAGTTCCTGTGTTCGAGCCAAGGGCCGTTCCTTCGTCCCGACCCGTAGAACGTCGATCGCGACGCGCGCAGGGGCGGTCAAGGCCGGCCGTCGCGCTTGGCTTGCGGCTGGCTCCGGCGTTGCCAGGCTGCGCCTGACCACGCCGCGCACGGCGCAAGGATCACGCGGATCGGACGCCTGCATCGTCGGTCCTCGTCAGTTCGAAGGCGCGCCTTTGGCCAGCACCGCCCAGGCGATACGGGCAAGCTTGTTGGCGAGCGCGATTGCCAGCACGTTGTGGTGCAAGCGCCTCTTGGCGGCTTCGATCCAGGATTTGAGCCCGTAGCGTTCCCAGTTCTTGATCCTGACCAGCACAACCCATGCCGCCTGCACGAACAGAACGCGCAGGTAGCGATTGCCGCGCCTCGAGATTTTGCCGAGGATCGTGCGGTCTCCCGTCGAGATCTGCTTAGGCACCAGTCCGAGCCAGGCGCCGAAGTCGCGGCCTTTGGAGAATACGTCTCCAGTGCCGATCGCGGCCACCATAGCGCTTGAAATGATCGGCCCGATGCCAGGCACCGTCATCAGGCGCGAACATGCCTGATCTTGACGGGCCAGTGCTTCGATCTCGCCGGAGAGGCCATCGATGCGCTGATCCAGCCGGCGCCAGTCGCCTGCCAACTCCTCGATGACACGCAACATGCGTGGCGACAGGGCATCGGTGCGCGTAGCAAGGATGGTGGGCGTTCCGTACGCAAGAAGCCGATACCCTGGCTCACCGCGATCCCGCGTTCCAGCATGAAGGCACGAATCTGGTTGATGATGCCGATGCGTTGCGACACCAGCCGCTCGCGCACCCAGTGCAGCGCCTGCAGGTCCAGTTGCTCCGCGGTCTTGGTCGCCACGAACTTCATCGCGGGGCGCTGCACGGCTTCAGCAATCGCTTCGGCATCATTGAAGTCGTTCTTCTGCCCCTTGCTATAGGGGCGGACATATTTGGCCGGCATCAACCTATCGTGACCAAGCGATGCGAGTTTGCGGCTCAGGTGATGTGCGCCGACGCAGGCTTCCATGCCGATCAGGCAACGCGGCAGATTGGCGAGCCGCGCTTCCACTTGGCCACGCGACCACCTTTGCCGCAGCACGATGGCGCCGCGCGCATCGTGGCCCACGACGTGGAACGAGTTCTTGCCGATATCGATCCCGATCACGGCGACCGCGGTATTGGGTGTCTGAGACATAGCGTGCTCCTTGTCTTTGGCGCCCCTTGCCAGCTTCGCTTGCTGGCGGGGCGGGAGCACGGCCGGACCATCCCATTAGCGGAAAAATCAGTCTGTCTCCTCCCAACGCCCCGCTTATTTTAGCGCCGCAACGTCGACGTTGTGAAATGCCTCTATCAACCAGCGACCGTCCGTTTAACAAAGACTTCCATCAAAAGTGTCTTACTTACGAGGTGACGAACAGCGGTTCCGATCGAGCACAACTCGCCAATATGGCCAAGCAGGCGAAGGCCGTTCTAAAGACCGAAACGCTCGAAGCTGTACAGCCGACTTTTGCAATAAAATCGGCCCGATGGCGAAGTTTGGTTTGGCTCAGATAGCTGCGGCACGGAACCGAGCCTCGATGGCCTGCGACAGGGCTCAGAAGAGGGATAAAGCCGTCGCGGTCCGGCGGTCCGCCAGCGAGCGGAGGAGCGAGCCCGAAGGGATGGGCGCGGCCGCAGGCGCCTTTGAATGTTGATCGTGAGGATGATGGCGACACAGACTGATCGAATGAGTGTCGCTTTTGAAAGCCGAGCGTAACGTCTTGGTCAGTCAAAAAAATCCCGCGTGTGACCGCTGCGAAGCGGCGCGGCGGTAAAATGATGTGCCTTGGATGAAGCCGGTCCTGCGTCGCCTTGCATCGGCGAGCGCTTCATCACGCACCCCTGCCGAAGTTACGGTCGGTATCCGTGAGGTTGAGAGACCCGTAGCGGATCAGGTAACTGTTTCGCAGGTAAGGCTAGGTAGGATGAAGCTTTACTCGCCGACAGGCCCAGCCTTGAGATTGCCATGACCTCACATTGCGACGATGAATTAACAACTATCTCCCGAGAAATTGCAGCCAAGCAACTCCACATTGAAAGCCAAACTATCTTGATTGAGGTGCTTGAACGTGACGGACACGACATGGTTGAGCAAAGAGGAAGTCTCGCCAAGGAACGATCGAACTTGGCAACGCTGATCGCGCGACAACTTCGACTGCTAGAGACAAGGTGCACTTTGGACGAATGAGTTCGTTGCGGGCAGCATGAAATGACAGAGCGTCGAAAGCTTGAGCGCATTGATGTGGACGAGGTCGCCTACATTTCAGGCGACGGCGCCAGTTTACGCTGCCGCGTGGTCAACATGTCGGATCAAGGCGCAGCAATCGAGCTTCCGTCGAAGCGATACGTGACGCCCACATTCAAACTGATGCTGGAAAAAGATCGCATCATTCGAAGTTGCCGACTAATCTGGTCGAGTGACAATCTTATCGGCGTTGCGTTCGAGGACCTCTGAACGGTTGATAACCCTGCGTGAGCGTGGACGATATTTGCTATGCTGTCGCTGGGATGGATAGGCGATGTCCAACAATAGACTGGAAACACGTCCGTGGTCGCCCGAGGAAGAGGCGTATCTCCTTGCGCTCATCGAAAGTGGCATGACTGCAAGCGAGATTGGACAGCGGTTAGGCCGCACTCGCCTGGCGGTCTACGGTCGATTGCAGCGCTTCCGCAAACAGCAACGCCGAGTAAGCCGCACTGGCGGGCGTCTTTTCCCGCAATGGGCCGGTTAGTCAAGCCTCCAGCGATCTAACTCTCCTCCGTTCAACTATTGGGCGGGCGCCACAACAATCATGCTGTAGGGCAGCGCTATTTGGCGCACGCCAGAAGTCTCGCCTTCGCAAATTGCGTCGCTTTTCGTACGCTCGGAGGCATGAAAGCATTTTTCGGACTAAAATCTCCCATGAACAAACTCGAAGCCGAGCTGGCCTCGTTGCGTTCGCGCGCCGAGACCTTGAAGAGCCGCAAGGCCGCCGCTGACGCGGCGTTCTCGTACGCGAAGTCAAAGCTCCAAGCTCACCACCTCGAAGGCGATTTGGACGCCGATGACAAGGTCCGCGCCAAGTTAGAGGCGGCGCTCGCGACATCCGCGTTCACCCGTGACGGTTTCGCGGATGCGTTGGTGCAGGTGCAGACGAACATCGCGGAACTCGAACAAAAGCTTGCTTCCGAGCGCTTTGCTGCCGAGCGAGTGAAAAGCTGGCGCGCGATCTGGGTGTCATCGAACAAGCGCTGCCGAATTATCTTGAAGCGGCTCGCCGCCTGACCAGCGCATTGGGGCCGCTTCGTTTTCACTTCGAAATGATGCAGCTGGGGACCTTTGTTGCCAACGTTTCTTCGCAAATTGAGGTTGCCACCTCGATTTCTATCAAAGAGATGCGCGGCGTGGTGGACGCGATCCACGACGGCGTCGGGGCCGATCCCGGTGATTGAGCCGGTTCTCTTTTCCCGCGCCTGAGCTGGCGCCTCCAGTGCAGACGGTGTTTATGATGAAGTCTGCGACATTCTGTGACCATGATAAGGACGCGATGATGGCGCTGTGGGAGGCGTCGGATCGGGTGTGCGGCAAGCGGCTCAAGCTGATGATCCCGACCTTGCTGCCTGCTCTTGAGCAACATGGCCGATTGCGGCTTGTCCGGTCGGACCGGGATCGTGTTCTTGCCATCAGCGCCGCCACCATCGATCGTCTGCTCGTCGATGTGAAGATCGCGGCGAGCGGCGGCAGGCGGCGCCGTACCGGATTCGCGAGGTCCCGATCCGCACGTTCAATGACTGGAACAGCCCGGTGCCCGGCTTCTGCGAGGTCGACATGGTCGCCCATGGCGGCAGCTCGGTGGCTGGCTCGTTCATCCAAACGCTGACGATGGTCGATGTCGCCACCGGCTGGACGGAGTGCCTGCCGTTGCTGACGCGGGAAGGTTCGCTGGTCGTGGAGGCGATCAACCGCGCACAGACCCTGTTCCCATGGCTGTTGCGCGGCTTTGACTCCGACAACGACAGCGCCTTCATGAACGATGTCGTCGTGCCGATGGTGTCGCGAACAGACGCTCGAAGTCACACGCTCGCGCGCCTATAAAAAGAACGATCAGGCGTTCGTCGAGCAGAAGAATGGTGCCGTCGTCCGCCGCCTCATGGGCTATGGCCGCTTCGATGGCGTCGAGACGGCGCGTATGATGGGCCGCCTCTATGCGGCGGCACGGCTCTACGTCAACTTCTTCCAGCCGTCGTTCAAGCTGAAGAAGAAGCGTCGCGAAGGGGCATCAAGCGCGCTTTCATCTGCCCTCGACGCCCTGTGCATTGGCGCATCCCAAGGTGACCTCGGCCGTGAAGAAACGGCTACGCGACCAGTATCGCTCGCCCGATCCGGTCGCGCTATTGGCGGAGATTCGCGCCACCCAGGAGGAACTAGGCAATCGGGTCGATCGTCGTGCCGGACAGGCGCGCGGCCTGCAACCCGCTCACACTAGCACCCCTGCCAGCGACCGCGGCGACGTTTGCGAAGACGCTCGGCAAGACGGTGAGGTCGGCGAGCCGCGTGCCACGCACCGGCGAACTCGTCGGCCTAAAAGACCAGAGTTCGCATGCCGTCCAAGCTCGACCCGCATATTGCGTCGATCGAAGACTGGCCCGCAGAGCAGCCGCAGCTGACGGCGCTCGCAATCGTCGGCCGGCTGAGCAAGAAATACCCCGAGGAGTTCGGGAAGAGACAGCATTCGATTGTGCAACGTCTGCTGAGGGCGCCTAGACGGAGGGCTGCGGAACAGTTGGTCGCCCAGGGCCCGCTCGGCGACGCCACGACCGCTGTCCAATTGCTCGGGGTTGTGGACGGCTCGGGCTATGTAGGGCCCCACCCGCCCACAGCCCCTCTCGTCGAGCAAGCCGGGAAAGCCATCTGGCGCGGCCGATCAATCGACATCGGATCGCCATCGGCAAGGGCGCCATCAGGGTAACAACCGCAGATGCGGCAATACGTGGGGTCAACCTTGGGCGCCGATTCACAACGCCGTCCAGAACGTCTCGGCTTCCGATGGCCAATGTCGATGCTGAGAACTTCGCGCCGGCCGTCGCTATTGACACCGCCCGCGACAATGACTGCAGCCGCGGAGCCATTCACAACCTTTGACGCCGAGCGCGCCGGACGAGGCATAACTGTTGCGGTAGGGTTTGAAGATTGGCCGCATTGTTGCGGCATCGATGGGATCGATCAGCGTCTTCTTTAATTTGGCGCACGCTTGTCAAGGGCGGCGAGCGGTACAAACACACCGGGGAGCGGTAAAATCTTGCGCCCGCGGCCCGCCGTTCTCGGCAACCACATTTCTGAATAAGTGCAACTACGTTCTTTTCTGGACGGAAATCATGTGCAAGATTGTCGCAGTTTTAAAGATTTTTTAACCATTTCCAGGGGCTCTCGTGAATTACAGCGGCAAGTTTTTGCCAGGTGCCTCGCATGGCCCGGCTACTCACTTCGCAATTGACCCCGTTCAGGTCCCCGGCGTTCCGACCTTTCAGGTCCCAGACGCTCACCTGTTGTTCTCAGGCGACTACCTGCGCGTTGGTTCAGATCTGATCATCTCGAATCATCTGACCAGAATTGTGGTCCCCGACTATTTCAAAGGACACAGCCAGTCCCGCCCATTGCTGGTTTCGTCCGACGGGGCACCGATCTCATCCGAAGTCGTCGACGCTCTGACCGGCTACACGGCTTACGCTCAGGCGGACCCGCAAAACGTCGCAGGCAAGGTGGTCGGTCACATCATTAAGATGACCGGCAGCGCGAGCATCGTTCGCAACGGCGTCACGATCGTCGCGAACGTCGGCGACGTCGTCTATCAAAGCGACGTTGTCCAAACGGGCAGCAGCTCGACGATCGGCCTGGTGCTCGATGACGGGTCGACCTTCAATCTGTCTGCCAATTCTCGTTTCCTGCTTGGCGATCTCACGTTTGACCCAAACAGCACGTCCAACAGCGCTTTTCTGACTCTGGTGCAAGGCGCGGCGAGCTTCGTTGCGGGTCAAGTGGCCAAGACGGGTGACATGCGGATTGCAACACCCGTTGCCTCGATCGGTATCCGCGGGACCGCGGTCAATCTCGAGATTTCTTCGACTGATGGAACAGTATCGATCTCCGTTGTTGATCAACGCGACGGTGCCCTGCACGCGGTCCAGGTCTTCAACAACGCGGGCGTGCTCATCGGCACTGTGACGAGCAACGGCGCGTCGCTAACGCTCACTCCCACCGCAACCTTCGATGTGCTCGCCCAGCAGATCGACAAGACAGCGGACCAGGTGGCACGGGAGTTCAACGTATTTCAGCAGGTGCTGAGCACTTACGATGCGGCCAAGCAGATATTTCCGAATCTGCCTCAGCACACGGACAACAGCGATCGTCAGAACGGTAATGACGCCAATCCAAAAGAGGTCACAAGGTTCGCCAGCAGCGCGCCGCTCAATCCGCCCGGAACGGAGTATCACCCTCCGGCAGCAACGCCTCAGACCACGAGCACGGAAACGCCGCCGACGATCTCGGTCACGATAAATGCGAGTCCGGCTGCGGGTGCGCCTGTGTCAACATCAACATCGCTCGATGCTGCCGGCGAGCCCCCGATCCCAGTAAAGTTGACCTCGCTTCCCTTCGTGGTGACCCCGGGTCACGTGACCGCCATCACTTCCGGACCGGGAGACCATAAGGGCCCCGTCATGAGCGCCAGTGGTGACGTGGTCTATGATCCCGACGGTGCGATCTACTTCTACGATCGCGCAGCAAATACCACGACGACGATCGCCTCGCCCGTGGGCGGTTGGACCTACGGTTTGCCGACGATCAGCTCCGATGGCCGTTACATCCTCTACCAGGGGTCCAACGGCAATGGCAGCTACATCTTTGTCTATGGAACAGATTCGTCCGATTCCATTCACTATCGTGTTCAGACAGAACTCGCCCCAGGCGACGCCCCGGCAACCAACGGCGACGGCAGCACGATTCTGGCCCACAGCGCCGATGGCAGCATCGCGATCTACGGCTTACAAGGCAATCTGAAAGGGACGATTACGCCCGCCGCCGTGGGCAGCTCCGGCGCCCTGTGGACGCCGGCCATTAGCGCCGACGGCCATGTCGTTGTCTTCTGGAATTCAGATTCCGGCGCTGCCGGCGGTGCAGGGCACCTGTTCTCGTTCGATTTTTCGTCCGGGCAATTCACTCATATTGGTGATACGTCTGTTGGCGCTGGGGCGACGGCACCCACGGTCAGTGCCGATGGCCACCTGATTGCCTATCAGAGCACGGATGCCACGGGTCATTCGCAAATCTATCTGTACGATCTAAATGTCGGTGCTGTCGTCTTTCAGACCGCCGGGGCTTCCAGCAGCTACAGCCCCGTTCTCAGTCCCGACGGTCATTTCATAGTCTTCACGAGCGATGCGGCGCTGACTGCCGAGGATGACAATGCAATCGCTGACGTCTACATCGTGGATGTCACGCATCCGGCGGCACCCGCGTATAGGCTTGTATCGGAAGGAAGTGGCCTGTCTTCTGCCGGCGGCGTCGCCATCAGTGCGGGCGGTCAATACGTCGCATTCGGCAGCAGCAGCCATATATTCTTCGCGGATCCCACATCGGGGCATAGCGCGGTCATTACCGAGACCGCGAATTCTCCCGAGATTCTGACCGCGAAGGGCTCGATAGCCGTCACGGGTGACTACACAGGAGTCAAAATAGCTGCCGCCGATCAATTTGGAGTCGCAACCCCGCATTTCAAGGCAGAAATTGATCAGCTTGGGAACATTCGTTGGACTTTCACCGAACCAAAAAGCGACTTCGACGAAAATAGCGGCGTCGCCCCGCTGTCTTATGGACAAGACGCAACGCAAAAGTTCGTCATAACGCTCTCGGCCGATGATGGCTCAGTCACAATTCCTGTCTTCGTAACGGTACATAACGGCATCCAGCCCAGCATCAATGTTGCTGATTTCGCGCCGGTCGCGAAACCGGTCACGTTGCAAGATGGTCAGCAGGACGCGTCGTATACGATTACATCCAGTGCATTGCTTGCTGGGGTTGTCGACGTTGATGGTCCTTCCCTGTCGATCTCGTCACTATCGCTTCGAAGCGGTAGCGGAAGTCTGTCTCAGGTTGACGGTCAGACGTGGAGCTATACCCCGGACCCCGGATTCAGTGGCCGCGTCATGTTCGACTACGGAGTCACAGACTCGATCAAGAGTGCGGCTTCGACTGCCAGCCTGGACATTGCATTGCCGCTGGCGATTGTCTCGATCGCCCCGGACAGTGGAGTGAATGGAGATTTCATCACCAACAGCGGAAATTTGACCGTTTCTGGAACGAATGGGACGCTTTTTGCCGGCGAAAGGATCCAGATTAGTAGCGACAACGGCGGGATCTGGTTTGATGTCGTGCAGACGAGTGCGACGACATGGAGTTTGGCGGATCCGATCTCGCACGCCACGAATTTTACGTACCAGGCGCGGGTCATAGACTCCGGGAACGTTACGATCAATTCGACGAGTCAGGCTGTCGTCGTCGACACCACGGCGCCGACGGCGGCGGTTGCGATCACCGCTATCACCCAGGACACTGGCACCGCCGGTGACTTCGTCACCAGCGACACCACGTTGACGGTGTCGGGCAGCAACGGCGCGCTCGGCGCCGGCGAGAAGATCCAGCTCTCCAGCAATGGCGGCGCCACCTGGGTTGATGTCGTTCAGAACACGACAACGAGCTGGAGCCTGGTTGACGGTATCGCCCATCCTTCAAGCTTCACCTACCAGGTCCGGATCGTCGACACCGCCGGCAACATCGGCACCACCGCCAGCCAGGCGGTGACGATCGACAACACGGCACCGACCGCGGCGATGGCGATCACCGCCATCACCCAGGACACCGGCACCGCCGGCGACTTCGTCACCAGCGACGCCACGCTGACGGTGTCGGGCAGCAACGGCGCGCTCGGCGCCGGCGAGAAGATCCAGCTCTCCAGCGATAGCGGCACGAGCTGGGTTGATGTCGTTCAGAACACGACAACGAGCTGGAGCCTGGTTGACGGTACAGCCCATCCTTCAAGCTTCACCTACCAGGTCCGGATCGTCGACACCGCCGGCAACATCGGCACCACCGCCAGCCAGGCGGTGACGATCGACACCACGGCACCGACCGCGGCGATGGCGATCACCGCCATCAATCAGGACACCGGCACCGCCGGCGACTTCGTCACCAGCGACGCCACGCTGACGGTGTCGGGCAGCAACGGCGCGCTCGGCGCCGGCGAGAAGATCCAGCTCTCCAGCGATGGCGGCACGAGCTGGGTTGATGTGACCCAGGCGACAGCGACGAGCTGGAGCTATGTCGACCCGGCAACGCATGCTGCGAGCTTCACCTACCAGGTCCGGATCGTCGACACCGCCGGCAACATCGGCACCACCGCCAGCCAGGTGGTGACGATCGATACCACAGCGTCGTCGGAGGCGGTGGCGATCACCGCTATCACCCAGGACACTGGCACCGCCGGCGACTTCGTCACCAGCGACACCACGTTGACGGTGTCGGGCAGCAACGGCGCGCTCGGCGCCGGCGAGAAGATCCAGCTCTCCAGCGATGGCGGCACGACCTGGGCCGACGTCACGCAGTCGACGGCGACGAGCTGGAGCTATCTCGACCCGGAGCCGCATGCCAGCAGCTTCACCTACCAGACCCGGATCATCGACAGCGCCGGCAACGTCGGCACCACCGCCAGCCAGGCGGTGACGATCGACACCACGGCGCCGTCGGAGGCCGTGGCGATCACGGCGATCAACCAGGACACCGGCACAGCCGGCGACTTCATCACCAGCGATACCACGCTGACGGTCTCGGGCACCAACGGGGCGCTGGCCTCGGGTGAGAAGATCCAGGTCTCCAGTGACAACGGAGCCACCTGGGCCGACGTCACGCAGTCGACGGCGACAAGCTGGAGCTATCTCGACCCGGCGCCGCATGCCAGCAGCTTCACCTACCAGACCCGGATCATCGACAGCGCCGGCAACGTCGGCACCACCGCCAGCCAGGCGGTGACGATCGACACCACGGCGCCGTCGGAGGCCGTGGCGATCACGGCGATCAACCAGGACACCGGCACAGCCGGCGACTTCATCACCAGCGATACCACGCTGACGGTCTCGGGCACCAACGGGGCGCTGGCCTCGGGTGAGAAGATCCAGGTCTCCAGTGACAACGGAGCCACCTGGGCCGACGTCACGCAGTCGACGGCGACAAGCTGGAGCTATCTCGACCCGGCGCCGCATGCCAGCAGCTTCACCTACCAGACCCGGATCATCGACAGCGCCGGCAATATCGGCACCACCGCCAGCCAGGCGGTGACGATTGATACCACGGCGCCGTCGGAGGCCGTGGCGATCACGGCGATCAATCAGGACACCGGCACCGCCGGCGACTTCATCACTAACGACACGACATTGACGGTCTCGGGCACCAACGAGGCGCTGGCGTCCGACGAGAAGATCCAGGTCTCCAGCAATGGCGGCGCGACCTGGGCCGATGTGACCCGGATCATCGACAGCGCCGGCAACGTCGGCACCACCGCCAGTCAGGCGGTGACGATCGATGCCACGGCGCCGACTATCACGATCTCCAATGTTGGGGGCCCGACCAATCAGGCGAACCAGACTATTACCGGTATGGTCGACGTCGCCGATGCCGGCGCCACAGTGACTGTTTATGACGGCAGCACGGCTATCAGGACGGCCATCGTTCAGGGTGACGGCAGCTGGAGCGCCCAGGTCACGCTCGCAAATGGCAGCAACTCGCTGACGGCCAAGGTGAGCGATCTTGCCGGCAACACGACGACCAGCAACGCCGTTGTCTACACGCTGAGCACGACCGGCCCGGCAGTGACGGAGCATCTGACCTCCGATACCGGCTCTTCGGCGCTCGACCAGATCACCTCGAACCCTGCGCTGAGCGGCACGGGCCTGGCTAACACGACGGTGCACTTCACCATTGATGGGACCTTGGTCACAACCACCACTCTGGCGGATGGGAGCGGGAACTGGTCGTTCACACCGAGCGGTCTCGGTGATGGACTGCACACCATCGTGGCGAGCCAAACGGACACGTTTAACAATACAGGCAGCGCGTCGCTGACCTTTACGCTAGACACTACAGCTCCGTCCGCGCCGGTGATCAGTACGGTGACGGACGATGTAACGCCGGTGACGGGGACGGTTGCCGATAACGGCTCCTCGAACGACACCACGCTGACGATTGCCGGCACGGCGGAAGCCGGCAGCACGGTGACGATCTACGACACGGACGGCACGACGGTACTGGGAAGCGCAGTCGCCACCGGCGGCAGCTACTCGATCACGACCTCGGCGCTGGGCGAGGGCAGCCATACGCTGACGGCCAAGGCGACGGATGCCGCCGGCAACCAGGGTGTGGCTTCCACGGCGTTCCACGTGGGCATTGATAGCGTATCGCCCACCGATATTACTTTGTCTAACGCCAGTGTTGCCGAGAATAGCGCGGTTGGCACGGTGGTCGGATCGTTTTCGGATGTCGATTTAGGTGCCACCGGAACTGCGAGTTTTACGCTTCTTGACGATGCTGCTGGTCGGTTTGCGATCACTAGTGGCAATCTAGTGGTAGTGGGCAGCCTCGACTACGAGACTGCTCAATCGCATCAGATTACGGCGCGGGTGACGGACTCAGCCGGTAACACCTTCGACAAAACGCTGACGGTGTTTGTTACCGATGTCGCCGGCGTCACATTAAATGGTGACGCTGGCGCGAACGTGCTCGTAGGTACACCCGAGGCCGATACTTTGAATGGCCTTGGCGGGAATGATCGGCTGCAGGGTCTTGGGGGCAACGACACGCTGGACGGTGGCAACGGGTTTGATCGCGCGGTTTATTCAGATGCGGCCGGCCCGGTCACCGTGAACCTTGCGGCTGGAACTGGCTCCGGGGCAGGGGTCGGCAGCGATACGCTCATCAGCATTGAAGCGGCCATGGGCGGCGATTTTGCCGACACATTCGATGCGACCGGCTTTACGGGATCGAGCACGCAGCCCGGTGTGGCCTTGGGCCAAAGCGCTTTCGAGGGCCGGGGCGGCGACGACGTGATCACCGGGCGCATCAACGATCTGGGTCAATCGTTGACGCGGGTTGAGTATCTCAGCGCCTCGGCTGCGGTGACGGTCGATCTTGCCGCCCGCACAGGGCAGGGCACGGCGGCCGGCGATGTGGCCAATGTCGGCCACGACACGTTCACCAACGCCTTGCAGGGCGTGTATGGGTCGGCCTACAACGACACGCTTTACGGCAGCAACAACGTCAATTTCACCTACGAGGTCTTCGAAGGCCGGGGAGGCAACGACTATATCGATGGCCGTGGCGGTTACGACATCGTCACCTACAACAACGATCCTGCGACGGCTACGGGCATCACGGTTCAGCTTGCGGCGGGCACGGTGTCGGGTGACGGCACTGTGGGGACCGACACGCTCCGCGACGTGGAGGCGGTGCGGGGCACCAACTTCGACGACGCCTTCGACGCGACCGGCTACGGCCTTGCCGGCGCCCTGAACGCCTCTTCGACCAACGGCACCTTCAACGACTTCGCAGGCGCCGGCGGCAACGACACCATCATCGGCAACGGCAACACGCGCCTTAATTACTCGATCGCGCAGGCCGCCATTACGGTTGACCTTCAGATCACCGCCGGCACGGCCGTCACGGTGGCCGGCAGCGCCACGGGCGCGACCGAGGGCACCGATACCTTCACCGGTGTCAACGCCGTTCAAGCCTCGGTCTTCGCCGACACGCTGCTGGGCAGCAGTTACAACAATACGTTCACGGCCCTGGGGGGAGACGACTACATCGACGGCCGTGGCGGGTTCGATACGGCAAATTACAACAACCTGAACACGGTGACGGGCGGGGTTGCCGTCAACATGGCGGCTGGCACCGTGACGGGCGATGCCTCGAGCGGCACCGATACGCTGCGCAACATCGAGGCGGTTCAGGGCACCGGCTATGTCGATACCTATGATGCCACCGGCTATGGCCTGGCGGGCGCGCTGAACGTCTCGACCAGCAACGGCAACTTCAACCAGTTCGAGGGTCTTGGCGGCGACGACAGCATCACCGGCAACGGCAACACGCGCGTGCTTTACAGCAACGCTACCGGCCCGGTGAACGTCACGATCGGAGCTGGCGGCACCGGTTCGGCATCGGGCGATGTCTCGACGGGGCACGACACCTTCACCGGCGGCGTCAACAGCGTGATCGGCAGCAACTCTGCCGATAGCTATAACGCAAGCGGTTTCAATGCCGGCTTCAATTCGTTCCAGGGCAATGGCGGCAACGATACCATCACCGGCAACGGCTCGACCCAGGTTCAGTATAGCAATGCCACCTCCGGCGTGACGATCACGATCGGGGCGGGCGGAGCAGGTTCTGCATCCGGCGACGGCTCCGTCGGATCCGATACCTTCGTCAGCGGCGTCAACAGCGCCGCCGGCGGCAACCTGACCGATACTTACAATGCCTCCGGTTACGGCACCGGGTTGTACAATTCGTTCCAGGGCAATGGTGGCAACGACACCATCACCGGCAACGGATCAACCCAGGCACAGTACAACAACGCCACCTCGAGCGTGACGATCACGATCACCGCCGGCGGCGCAGGTTCTGCATCCGGTGACAGCTCGGTCGGATCAGATACCTTCGTCAGCGGCGTGAACAGCGCGCTCGGTGGCAACTCGAACGATACTTACAATGCGTCCGGTTACGGCATCGGGTTGTACAATTCGTTCCAGGGTAATGCTGGCAACGACACCATCACCGGCAACGGCTCAACGCAGGTGCAGTACAACAGCGCCACCTCGAGCGTGACGATCACGATCGGGGCGGGCGGCACCGGGTCTGCCTCGGGGAACAGCTCGGTTGGCACCGACAGCTTCACCGGAGTGAACAGCGCGCTCGGTAGCAATTTCGACGATACCTATAACGCATCGGCGTTCAACGCCGGACAGTTCAATTCATTCCATGGCAATGGTGGTAACGATACCATTACCGGCAATGGCTCGACCCAGATCGAGTATTTTGGCGCCACCGCCGGCGTGAACGTCAACCTGACTACGGGTATTGCCTCGGGCAACGCTTCGGTCGGAACCGACACGATCACCGGCGGCGTCAGTAGCGTGGAGGGATCGAACTTCGCCGACATCATCACCGGCAGCCTGGTCAACGACTCCCTGTTCGGCAACGGCGGCAATGACACGCTGGCTGGCGCAGACGGCAACGACTATTTGGCCGGAGGGTCAGGTGCGGACACGTTTGTCTACGCCAACGGTGGCGGCGCCGACTATATCGGCGACTTCGATCGCAGCGAGGGCGACCGGATCGACCTGACCGGGGTGACGGGGATCTTCACCCTCGCCGACATCCAGGCCCGTGCGACGCAGCAGGCGTCCGATACGCTGATCGATTTTGGCAGCGGCAATACTATCACGCTGGCCAATGTCACTGTCGGAAGCCTGGTTGCCAGCGACTTCATCTTCAACAACAGCATCACCGGCACATCCGCCAATGACGTGCTGGTCGGCACCAGTCAAGCCGACGGCATCTTCGGCCTTGGCGGGAATGATCGGCTGCAGGGTCTTGGGGGCAACGACACGCTGGACGGTGGCAACGGGTTTGATCGCGCGGTTTATTCAGATGCGGCCGGCCCGGTCACCGTGAACCTTGCGGCTGGAATTGGCTCCGGGGCAGGGGTCGGCAGCGATACGCTCATCAGCATTGAAGCGGCCATGGGCGGCGATTTTGCCGACACATTCGATGCGACCGGCTTTACGGGATCGAGCACGCAGCCCGGTGTGGCCTTGGGCCAAAGCGCTTTCGAGGGCCGGGGCGGCGACGACGTGATCACCGGGCGCATCAACGATCTGGGTCAATCGTTGACGCGGGTTGAGTATCTCAGCGCCTCGGCTGCGGTGACGGTCGATCTTGCCGCCCGCACAGGACAGGGCACGGCGGCCGGCGATGTGGCCAATGTCGGCCACGACACGTTCACCAACGCCTTGCAGGGCGTGTATGGGTCGGCCTACAACGACACGCTTTACGGCAGCAACAACGTCAATTTCACCTACGAGGTCTTCGAAGGCCGGGGAGGCAACGACTATATCGATGGCCGTGGCGGTTACGACATCGTCACCTACAACAACGATCCTGCGACGGCTACGGGCATCACGGTTCAGCTTGCGGCGGGCACGGTGTCGGGTGACGGCACTGTGGGGACCGACACGCTCCGCGACGTGGAGGCGGTGCGGGGCACCAACTTCGACGACGCCTTCGACGCGACCGGCTACGGCCTTGCCGGCGCCCTGAACGCCTCTTCGACCAACGGCACCTTCAACGACTTCGCAGGCGCCGGCGGCAACGACACCATCATCGGCAACGGCAACACGCGCCTTAATTACTCGATCGCGCAGGCCGCCATTACGGTTGACCTTCAGATCACCGCCGGCACGGCCGTCACGGTGGCCGGCAGCGCCACGGGCGCGACCGAGGGCACCGATACCTTCACCGGTGTCAACGCCGTTCAAGCCTCGGTCTTCGCCGACACGCTGCTGGGCAGCAGTTACAACAATACGTTCACGGCCCTGGGGGGAGACGACTACATCGACGGCCGTGGCGGGTTCGATACGGCAAATTACAACAACCTGAACACGGTGACGGGCGGGGTTGCCGTCAACATGGCGGCTGGCACCGTGACGGGCGATGCCTCGAGCGGCACCGATACGCTGCGCAACATCGAGGCGGTTCAGGGCACCGGCTATGTCGATACCTATGATGCCACCGGCTATGGCCTGGCGGGCGCGCTGAACGTCTCGACCAGCAACGGCAACTTCAACCAGTTCGAGGGTCTTGGCGGCGACGACAGCATCACCGGCAACGGCAACACGCGCGTGCTTTACAGCAACGCTACCGGCCCGGTGAACGTCACGATCGGAGCTGGCGGCACCGGTTCGGCATCGGGCGATGTCTCGACGGGGCACGACACCTTCACCGGCGGCGTCAACAGCGCGATCGGCAGCAACTCTGCCGATAGCTATAACGCAAGCGGTTTCAATGCCGGCTTCAATTCGTTCCAGGGCAATGGCGGCAACGATACCATCACCGGCAACGGCTCGACCCAGGTTCAGTATAGCAATGCCACCTCCAGCGTGACGATCGACCTGATCGCAGGTACTGCGATTGGCAACGGCTCGGTTGGAACGGACACCATTACGGGCGGCGTCAACTCTGTCGTCGGATCCAACTTCGACGATGTGATTTCTGGGACAAACAATGCGACCGTCACGGACGTCTATTTCGGAGGCGGTGGTAACGACACAATAAATGGTCGTGGCGGCTACGACCTCGCAAACTATAACGACAGCAGCATTTCCGCGGCAATTATTGTTGATCTTGCAGCCGGAACTGTTGTGGGCGATAGCTCGGTGGGTAGTGACATATTGCAGGGCGTCGAGCTCGTTCGAGGCACCAGGTTTGCCGACACGTTTGATGCCACCGGCTTCAATGGCAGCAGCACAAACGCAGGTTCGTACGATACCTTCAATACCTTCGAAGGCATGGCGGGCAACGACACCGTTACAGGAAACGGGAACACCCGGGTTGATTACTCGCACGCACTCGCCGCAGTCACTGTTGATCTGACTGCCGGAACGGGACAAGGCGTCGCCGCAGGTGATGTTGCAGGCGTCGGCTTCGATACTTTCACGGGTGGAGTAAACTCCATACGGGGTTCAAATTTCAACGACACGCTATTTGGTAGCAACAATGCCACCGGTGCAGAGGAATTTATCGGCGGCGCCGGCAACGACGCAATTGACGGACGGGGCGGATTTGATCGTGCCATGTATTCGGCATCATCTGATGATGCAACAACAGGAGGAGTTGTAGTCGATCTTGCAGCGGGCACGGTGTCTGGCGATGCCTCGGTAGGCAGCGATACATTGAAATCGATCGAATCCATCCGGGGGACCAATTTCGCTGACACTTTTACTGCAACGGGCTTCAGCGGTTCAAGCGTGAACGCCGGCAGCAATGGCACGCTAAACGAGTTTGAGGGGGAGGCAGGCAACGACACCATCACGGGAAACGGCAACACTCGTATCGCGTTCTATCACGCTGCCGGCGGCGTCAACGTAGACCTCAGCACTGGAACTTCCACGAGCCTTGCAAGTGGTGACCTCGCACACGTCGGGACTGACACGTTCACAGGAGTTGCTGCAGTGCGCGGCTCAGATTTTGGCGATCAGATTAGCGGCAAATCGGGAAGTGTAATATTGGACGGCCGCGGCGGCGACGATATCCTCGTTGCAAATGGAGGAGCGAACACCCTTATCGGGGGAGAGGGCAACGACCAATTTAAGTTCAAAGCAGCTCTTGCCAATGGTGCCACAATCTCTGACTTTGCCGGCAATGGCGCCGCAGCTGGAGACTCTATCGATTTTGAGGGTTTCGGTACGGCAGCGCAAGGTGCGACATTTACCTTCTTCAGCGCCGCAGGTGCTGATTCTATTTGGCAAATCCACTCCGGATTGGACGGTCACAACGAACTAATTACGCTGAAGGGCATCGCTACGTCCGCTGGTGTTCATAGCAGCGATTATCTCTTTGCTACCTAGATTTGGACGCATCGATTGTGGCTGGCTCTTTGTGCTGAGTCGGACCTATCCGTGGCGCGACCACTCTCATCGAGTTGCTACGCCCCGATCTGGTGAACGCGAGGATTATCCAGTTGTGTGCTGTACGATTCTAAAACAGATGGACAACCCTCTTCAGAAGCTCCAAATCTAGAACGGCGATTCATACAAGTTCCCTGTTTGATATGAACGGCATCCAAACAGAACAATCGAGCACGAACGTGTTTTTCGCTTGCTGTGAAAAGGGCGGCGTAGCTTTACGTTCGAAAGAAGATCTGAATCAACTCCGGATCAGCGCCCGCCGGCCAGACTGTGAGATGCCGGAGACCCAAGCATCTAGGAGAGTGATCGAAGAGGTTGGGAGATCATGCCACTGAGCAGTTGCATATCGAGGTCCACAGCCGAGCAGGGTCCCGTGGCCGGGAGGCTGGGCAAGGGCAGCCGCATAGTTGTGGCGCCATCAGCTGGGCCGAGGCTTGCCGGCAAGCACGGGCTCGTCGTTGGAAATGGCGCGACCATAAACCAAGTCAGGGTTCAGCTGGACAGCTCCAAGCACTGCATGACCCTTCACGTGCGTTTCTTGTGCCCGGAAGCTGAACCTTAGGGTGGCACGCCGATAGTCTCATTCGTAACCGATATCAGCCGGCCGCCAATAAGCTGTTATCGCGGATTGCTCGTGCGCCGGACGCATTTGGAGAGCATGTTGAAGCAGGCGCAGCTTGCTTTAGCGAGGAGAGATTCTCTCCTTCCAGCGAGAGAATGCCAAACCTGGCAACCGTGGTCCCATCTGATGTAGGTCGGGCGAACGATCTCTGTTGGAAGCGGGAAAGCTGACCTCGTTCAAACATGTCCAGATTGTCAGCCAAGGGTACAGCAATTCCATTAACATACGAGTTCGCAGGTTTATTCTGAATTGCGCGCCGTTCAGAACAAAGCCGCGAACTCATATATAATTGAAATTACAATATAAATTCAAGTTGCGTGGGAGCATCGGCGACCAAAATCGTCCCAACGGTTTCCGCCGAGTTCGTGAAGGACGCGCCTAAGCGACCCGCGCGGCGGCCGCGCTCTGGGCTGCCCAGCACCAGAGCTAAGCAGGGTGAGAGACCGGACTTCGAGACTGGTGTATGCCCCGAGGGCGGCTCGTTGGCCGGCCGCATTAACTAACCCCTGCTTCGCAGCCTTTCTGGCGCAACCGCTGGTTTACCGCGGGCAAGCTTTATGCAATGAACGATGTCAACGCCCGAACGAACGCCGATGCCTTGACCGAGAGAAGACTCGCTCAAACAAAGTCCCGAGAAAGCCCGCCCCGCACCGATGTCGGGACGATAATCCTCCATTGGGCGACCGCGCTCGCGTTCGTCGTGAGCCTCGTTACCGGCATACGCATCGCAGCGGACGCGCTGCACGCCCCCTTCTCGAAATGGCTCGCTCCGGTTCTGCCGCAGGGCGAGATCTTTTCCTGGCATTTCCTCGCAGGGCTCGCCGTCTTCTTCTGCGGGTCGGCCTACGTCGCCTACCTCGCGCGCAGCGGCCTCGTCGAGCGCAACAGCCCCAAGAAGACGCGGATCCTCGCGATGCGCGCTCCGGCTCGCCTCAAGTGGGGAGCCGTCAACGTCATCCTGCACTGGTTCGTCTATGCGCTCGTGATCTTCCTCACGGGGACGGGCGTCATGATGTATCTCGGCTATGGCGGCTGGTGGGCTTATCTCCACTCGACCGCCGCCTTCGTCGGGCTCGTCTATATCTTCGCGCATGTCGCCGCGCATTATCTCCATGGCGGTTGGCAGCAGATTTTTCGCGTGTTTCGACCGACGCAGCTCGCGATCACGAAGGCCGTGCGGCCGAGGCCTGTCCTCGTCGCCGCTGCAATCGGGGTGGCCGTCACGTGCGCCGTCGCCGGGCTCGACTGGGCGACGCGCGATACGCTCGTCATCGCGCGGGTGAGCGCCGCGCCCAAGCTCGACGGCGCCATGGGAGATCCCGTCTGGTCGCGCGCGCTCCCCGTCTTCATTCGCACGCAGCAAGGTGCCAATCTCGGCGGATCGGGCGAATCGCTCGTGGAGGTGCGCGCCCTGCACGACGGGCAGAAGATCTATTTTGCCTTCCGCTGGGAGGATCCTACGCGCTCCCTCCGCCGCATTCCGATCATCAAGCGAGAGGATGGCTGGCACGCCCTCGACGAGCGTGCGGGTCTGCAAGACGCCGCCGACTTCTACGAGGATAAACTGGCGGTCATTTTCTCGGATAATGCATCGCTCGGCGGCGCAGGCGCGACGGGTCTCGGGGCCAACCCGCTGCCCGGCAAGCCGATGCCGATCAACGGCCGGGGCTTCCACTCCACGACGGATGGCAGCTACATCGACATGTGGCAGTGGAAGGCGTCGCGCGGGGGCATGCTCGGGCGTGTCGACAGCCAATATATCGGCCCGCCCTACGCCCCGACCCTGGACGAGCAGAATTACGATGCCCGCTATCAGGGCGGCTATTGGAATAAGCCTGGCCACTCTCTTTATTCGTATAATTTCAAGTTCATCCACCGGAGCGACAAAGGGCCCGTCACAGTTCTGCGGCTTCCCAAGGACTGGAAGGCGCAAGTCGCAGCCCTCGGCAAATTCGATCTTGATCCCAACAGCAGCGACGACGAGAACGGCCGCTGGTACATGTTCGACTCGGAGAGCGAACCCTACACTCCAGAGGCCGACGCGAGGATCCCCGTTGGCACGATCCTGCCCGGCGTGATTATCGCCGGCGACACCGAAGGGGAGCGAGCCAATGTCGCCGGGGTTTCAAAATGGAGCAACGGACATTGGACGCTCGAGCTGACGCGCAACATGAAAAGCGATGGCAGATATGACAAAGCCTTCGTGCCAGGCCGCGATCTCTACATGTGGGTCGCTGTCTTCGACCATGCACAGACGCGGCATGCGAGCCATAACCGCCCGGTGCGTGTCGTGCCGCAGAAATAGGCGTCTCATCGGGGGCGACGAGCTCGACCGGCGGCCACTCCCAGAGGCCTCGCGATGAAGAGGCATTGTCAGCTCGTCATCAACGGCAAGCTTGTCGAAGCCCGCGCCGGCGAAAGCCTGATCGACGCGGCGCTCGGCGGCTCGATTCTCGTTCCACACGACTGCAGATCGGGACAATGTCAGAGCTGCCGGGTGACGGTCGTTTCGGGTTCGGTCGATGACGGCGGCTCGGGCCATGGCCGCACTGTGCTGGCCTGCCAGGCAGCGGTCGCAGGCGATGCTGAGATCGAATTCGAAGAATTGCCGCTCCCGGTGAAGCGGGCGGGCGCTGTCACCGAGATCAACCAGCTCTCGTCGGAGATCGCCGAAGTCGTGCTGACGACGTCAGCGCCGCTCGAGTTTCGGCCGGGCCAATATGTGCGCGTCAAGTTTTCCGGCTATCCTGCGCGCGAGTTCAGCCCGACCTTCAGGCTCGATGGTTCCTTCAAGCAAATCGAACTGGTCTTCCACATCCGGTGCCTGCCTGACGGCACCGTGTCGGGGCAGCTCGGCAAAGCCATCAGGCCCGGCCATGCGGCGCATGTGCAAGGCCCCTTCGGACAAGCCTATCTACGACAGGGCCAGGGGCCGCTGGTGCTGGTCGCCGGCGGAGCAGGTTGGGCCCCGATCTGGGCGCTGGCCCGCTCGGCGCGCTCGACCCAGCGCAACCGCGAGATGGTGGTCGTCGCCGGCAGCCGGGATGCGGACAATCTCTATATGCTTCCCTCGTTGCAGTGGCTGATCGACGACGGTGTCCGCGACGTCATTGCGACGACGGAGGTCGGGTCTAACCTGGCGATCAGGCCCGGGCGTCCATCGCACTACCTGCCCCTGCTTGGGCTGGAGGATACGGTCTACGTCGCCGGCCCCGTTGGTCTCGTCGAGATCGTGAAGAACAAGGCGCACTCGGCCAATGCGCAATGCTATGCCGATCCTTTCCTGCCGAGCTCTCAAACCCCATCGCTGATGGACAAAGTCACCCGTCTATGGCGAAGCCGGGAGCAGCCTCATCGCCCCGGCCTGTGAGTTCAGCAGCGCCGGCCGAGCCCCGGCGCCTCAGGGCTTGACGGGCAGACTACCGAGGCTGGTGATGACGTCGGCTGCCTTCCGTTCATCGGCAAAGCGTAGAAAGGCCAGGGCGTCCGGATCCTGCAACGTGTTTAGATAGATTAGCGCCAGCACCACGCTCGAGGGATAATCCGCGTCCGTCGGGTAGTGGCCGTCCACGCGAAGCACCGTGAGCCCCTGTTCCAATGGCCGCGAGAAAGGACCGAAGCCGATCGCGCCTTGAACATCGCGAACCGTGTCGATCGCTTCCTGAGTGGTCGTTGCCATCTTCGATTTCTCGGCGATCTGGAGATCGTGCCAGCCGGGCATGCTGGCCCGCAGAACGCTGAGAGTGCTGTCCTGGTCCTCGCGCCGCACGACGCGGATGCGCATATCCGCGCCCCCCAGGTCCTTCCAATTCGCAAGGCGGCCCGAATAGATCGCAACGAGCTGCGCGCTTGTGACGGCACTCACTCCGCAGCCGGGATGGACGATGAAAGCCGAGGGCAGGCGGGCGATCGCCTTGTAGACGATGCCGGAAGCCGCTTCGGCGTCGGTTAGGCGGCGTGCGACGCGCCCTAAGATCGCCTTGCCGGACCCCACGGCCGCGATGCCCCCGCCAGAACCGATGCTCGGCGGGACCTCGACCTGTGCGGATCCTTCCTGCTGCATGAAGCTCGCGGCGATGGCGCGCAGGACATCGATACCGTCTCCGGTCCCGACGATGTCGAGCCTGCGTGTTTCGGCGCCAGCGGCATTCACCCCCGCAAGGCAAAGGCCCAAAAGGGCTGCCATTATCCTCGAAAGTGCCATTTGCAACCCCTTCGAACCACGAGGTGCACAGTCTGGCAAAGAAACCTAAACCTTCTGTTGTCGCAACGCCGTGCCTTTTGGAATCATCAGTGTGGCGAACAGAAGGTGAAAGCGCACAATCTGATGGTTTCGAAAAACCATTTGGTAATCAACTAGCTACAAATGGACGGCAAATAGACGATTTAGAGGGTACCACTCGCCTAAATTCGGCGCCTGGAAGACAACTCAGTGGGGCCTCGGTGAGCGACATTGATCGGCCCCCGTAAGTTAAGGGTGCTGGCAGTGGCGGCGACTGACACCGATATGGCGAAGGCATCGAGGGCGCCGCCCCCCTGGCGTCGTTGGGCCGTTCCGTCCTGGCTTCCAGGTTTCCCCTCGTCTATCGCCATGCGCCTTGTTGCCGTCGTGCTCGCGACCGGCGTGATCGGGCTCGGCCTCATCGGTGGCTTCACGGCGCTGCGCCTGCAGCAGCAACTGACACAGCAGGCTGCGGCGCTGGGTGAACTCTCGGAAGACCAGCTCGCTCATCGCCTCGACGGCGAGGCGCAGTTGGCGCGAGCGCGAATCGAGGTCCTCGGCGCCGAAACCGCATCACGCCTGCGTCAGATCGCTCAGCGCGCCGATGTCGCCAAGGCGGTCGCCTCGAACAATGATGTGACTATCCGCGATCTGCTCAGCATCGTTGCTTCGACCTCCGGCTTTGAAAGGCTGATCACCTTCGACGAAAGCGGCCGCGTGATCGGTGCCAACACGCCCCTCGACCTCCTCGCTCTGAACGGGGCGATCGAGGGGACCGACCTCTCCGTCAATCTCAGGGCGATCCTCAAGGACAATAGCCGCTCGCACCCGCGGGGTGAGGAAGGCACCTACGAGCTCAAATTAGGTGAATTGTCAGCGCTCGGCCTGCCGCAGCGCCACACTATAGCGCACACCGCAATCGAGCCCGTGTTCGACGACTTCGGCGACCTCATCGGCGCGCTTGTCGCCATCCGACCGCTCGGGCGCTCGGAGAAGACTCTCGAGAACTTCACGTCCCTGGCTAATGCCGGCGTGGTCATCATCACGGGTGACAACGAGATCGTGTCTTCCGCGGGGCCTGAAGGGGTGAAATTCAGCAGCGCCACGGCGCGTTTGGGCGGGCTGCAGCGCTCAGATGACGGCAACTACGTCGCGCGCTGTGTCGAATATGAGGCGACGCTCAAGGTGTGTACGTTCGCGAGCGCATCGCTCGTGACGACGACACGTGATCAGATGTTCCAGATCGGCGCAACCCATACCCGCACGCTGATGTGGCAGTTCCTGGCATCCGCGGCGCTGGCGCTCGGTGCCCTGGTCGTCGCGCTATTGGCCGCCGTGAGGCACCTCACGAAAGGACTTTCGGCGCTCGCCAGGACCGCCCAGGAAATCGCGGGAGGCAATCTCGATGTTCCGTTCCGCGCAACGGGCATCGGCGAGGTTCGCAGCCTCGGCTTTGCATTCGAGCGCATGCTGACGCATTTGCGGGCCAGCACGCGAAGAATTCGTCAGCTCGCCTTCTACGATACGGTGAGCCGCCTTCCCAATCGGGAGAAGATGCGCGTGGACGCGCCGGCGCTCATCGACGCGGAACAAGGCGCAGCACTGTTCTTCCTCGACCTCGATGGCTTCAAATCCATCAACGACACTTTCGGGCACAAGGCTGGCGACGAGTTGCTCAGGATGGTGGCCGAGCGCTTGAGCAATTTGCTGACGTCCAAGGTCGCTGCCGGCAAAAGTCTGCTCGCCCGGGTCGGGGGCGACGAGTTCGTTGCCATCATCGCCGGGGTGAAGACGGTCGAGGCCGCGAGCCTCTGTGCCCGCGAGATGATCGAGGCGCTGCAGGTTTCCTTCAAGCTCCAGAGCAACCATGCAACTATCGGCGTCAGCATCGGCATTGCGATCTGTCCCACCCACGGCACAAACTATGACGATCTCCTGATCCGCGCCGATCTTGCGATGTATGTCGCGAAAAGCTCGGGACGCAATACCCACGCGTTCTTCACTCCGGATCTCGCAGAGGTCGCGCGTGCCCGCCATGGGCTCGAAACCGATCTTGCCCTAGCGATCCGCAATGAAGCGCTCGTCGTCCATTACCAGCCCAAGGTGTCCTGCGCGGATGGCCGCATCCTGGGGGTGGAGGCGCTGGCGCGCTGGCATCACCCGAAGGAGGGCAACATTCCTCCTCAGCGCTTCATCAAGATCGCGGAAGAGATCGGTCTTATCATGGAGATCGACCGCTTCGTGCTCAGGCGCGCGCTCGCCGAAATCGGGGGCCTGATCCGGGCTGGTTCGAACCTCGTGCTCGCCGTAAATGTCGCGGCGACGGACATCGAGGACCCGCTGTTCATCAAGGATATCGTCACGACCGTTCGCGAGGCCGACTTCCCGCCGCGACACCTCGAGATCGAGATCACAGAGTCGGTCGCGATGCGCAATCCAGATGTCGTGCGCGAGAGAATAAGCCTGCTCAGGCAGTTGGGCATTCGCTTTGCAATGGACGATTTCGGAGCCGGCTATTCGAATCTTTCGACGATGGCGAGGCTCCCCTTCGACGCCGTGAAGCTCGATCGCACGCTCGTCGCGGGAGTCGCGGAAGACCGTGAGAAGCAGACGATCCTTCGCCTGGCGCTCGGACTTGCGGATGAATTGGGGTTCGAAACGGTGGTGGAAGGCATCGAAACGGCCGAAGACCTTCGGTTCGCGGCCGAAAACGGCGCGACGATGGCGCAAGGTTATATTTTCTCTCCGCCGCTGCCGCTCGAAGAGTTCACCGTCCTGCTCCAGCCGAGCCTTTTGGCTTCGGCGATCGAAAGGGCGCCCAGGCGACACGGAGGGGAGCGGCAGGCTGCGATCCGCTGAAGCGTCGGCGACAATCCCGACAGAGTCCTGCAGGGGCCCAAAACCGACATCGACAGCTTGCGCCTCAGTTTGCAGTAGTCCGAGGTTTTGTACTTCATTTATTGGATTCGTGTTCTGCGCTTTCGTCACCCCGATGTATGTTGGTTGATGGTAGCGGCATCGTGGCAAGTGAGATGAAATTCACCGCGCACCGGTTAGTCCTTGGCGTCATAACAGCGCTCTCGATTGGCAACGTGTGGGCGCGCGATCCGGGCGGCGGTATGCTGGCTCGCGTCTTGAAGCCTGGTTTGATCAGCTAACCAGCGGCGGGGGCCGTTGTTGCTCCGTCGCCGATGGCCACGCTGTCGCGGAGACGGATTGGGATTCCAAGGACGGGCATTATCGCGTCCGTTAAGCGGCGAGTGGATCGATGTTCCCGACGAAGCAGTAGTTACGGAACCGAACCGCGCTGGTCGGACGATGGTTTGGCCTTTGGACCCAGCGGATGGTCCCGGCATCCGCTGCTTCATGCCTGGCAGCATGAGCTAACTGCGAGCAAGGTTGTACCCCGGGTTCTGGGTGTACTGCACCCCGCAGATTGTGCGCACAAGGGAGCGGGCGGCCTTGAACTTGGTGCGCCAGCATCACGCAATTCCGGACATAATCCGACCCGCAGCGAGGCGGAATTAGATGCCGCCATCGCCGATGCTGATCAAGCACATTCGGAGGACGAGGCAGCTGAGGCCGTTATTGAAAACGAGCTGGCGAAACGCAAGGATTTAGCTTCTAGCGATGCTCCTCTTCCCGTTGAGGTTATCGCTAAGCTAAGAGAGTTGCATAAGGTGATCGGCGAACCTACGCGGCGACGTCAAACGACGCAATCAACGCGCGAACATCGCTTGCGAGGTCCCGATAGTGCTGTGCCGCCCTCAGATACAGGTGCCGGTTACTTTCCTCTGACCTTTTTGCAATCTCCTCGCACTCGGTGGCAAGGCATTCGAAACGTTCTAGTTTAGCCTGAAAAGCACTCATGAAAACGCCCCACTAAAAAGTGCGATCCGACGTTAGCTTCGGCAATCGGTGAGAATAAACACAATTAGATGCTGCACCGCGGTACCTGATTGCGTCGCAGCGACCAGTCTAGATCGGCGCCAAGCGCGTTGGCGCGGGTCGCGTCGCGAGCGATGGATGCGACGGACCGGCCGGCCTTTGCCGCCTATCCCCGGTGAAGCGGTTAGACTTCTCAACCTGAGAACTCCTTCGACCCCGCCCGGTAGCGCCGTGCTTTGTCTCCGGATGCACGACTTCATAGGCCGCCTTCCCCTTCGCGATCAGCTTCGCCCGCTGCGCCGGCGTCAGATCGCGGCACGCTAATGGACAAACTCCACGCCGGCGAAAGCATCGCGACGCCATACGAGGCGGCAAGCGAAGCTCGTTCGAAATTGGTCGAAGGATAGGTCGAAGTCAGTCGACGGGATCGGACTATCTTTTAGCAGGATGCCGGCGCCAAGAACCGAGAGGTTTTGCATTGCACAGGGCGTGACTGTTGCTCCGCCGGAGAGCGAGAGCATAACTATCTGGTCGACCGTCTTGCGTGTGACGCGTCGCCGCTCAACACCCGTCCATTTACTAGACACTTCGGCTCCTCAAGGTTCAGCGTCACAGGGCGGGGTCGCCGACCAAGGGGGCTGGCGACCCCTTGCCGCCAAGGCGCCGGTACGCGAGACATCGACACCCTCACGACTGTATCGAGCATCGAACTCCGCGCTGGAAGCCGCAACACAATCCGATTGTTAAAGTTACCGAGGAAGGTTGGACCAATGTCTATGGAGGTGGCTCAGCCGGATTTTGTCTGTGCATTAATCTCTTCGACCTTCGTCAACGTTCTTTCGAATTCCGACCGGAGATATTGCTCGTGCGCGAGGTTTGTTGGCTCGGTCAGAAAGGCGATCTTCACGAGAAATCGGTTCAACAGAGTCGCAATTAGACGATTGTCGGAGTGTTGCGAACGCAGCGCTGTGAGTTGCCGACGCATCTCAATGAGATCGATGGTTTCGCGGCCTGACTGCTTTATCAAATGAAACTCGCGCGACCGTTCTACAGTCAAACGAAGCCGACGCGCCGAGTATATTGGCGCGACGGCTTCGCCACTGGGGACCCGGACCAAGAGCAATGTCCGGTGCAGAGAGGCTATCGCACAGTCGCCCCAGTGCAATCGAAGACGCGGATTAAGCTTGATGTTGCCCCGGCGCGTTAATTCCGGAACCTGCCTGCCACGGCCGCGCGTCGGCATCCTTGCTTGCTTAGGCGCGCTTCACCCGCGAATCGTCCTCTTTCTCAAGCCAATAAGAGAACGAGTAACTAGCGAGGGAGGATGTACCCTTCGTGAGTAAAGGCCTCCAGCGTCATTACGGAGGCCCTTTGCTAGGAAACGCGGCGTCGGGTCTGCTGTTTGCATTTAGCCTTTTTGTTTTTCTTCTGCGCTTTTTCCATCGGAGCTTTTAGAGCGTTCTTCGAAGCGATCAGCGCCCTTGGCTAGATCGTGCCCCGTCTTGCTCTCGTTTTTCGCTCCTTCCTTGGCAGTTACCTTCCGCAAGCCTTCAGTGGCCCGTTCCCCCGGCTTTTGATGATTTTCGTTCGTCATCCATTTGTTGCTCCTTCCTGATAGACTAGACCGATGCCGCTCACGTCCGGCGCGTCGACGTTCTGGTGGCGGCCGCATCGGCAATCCGACGCTCACGGTGCGACCCAGATGTCGCAGACGAAATGATCCGACACGCGATTTAGCACAGGGTGAGCAAACCTCGAATTTCAGTATGTCTTCAGTACGGTGAGCCCGCCTGCGTCGGCGCGGTTCTTTGCACTAAGCAACATTTTTCGCATCTGCTTGATCACCGCAGGCTCGAGCGCCTCGATCTTCGCCGCAATTTCCGGGTCGAGAATCCCTTTGCGGCCGTAGCGGCCGCGAACATCGTTGGCGTGTCCCAAGATGCGGTCGCGCGTGCGTTGAGCGATGGCTTCATTGTCGAGCCAATCCGCCATGAGATGCCTGGTGCTGTACAGCGTCAGGTCGGCCCGGCTGAGCTTCAGAAGCTTTTTTACGTACTGCCAGGATTTGCTGAGCGGCTGTGACCAGCGCACCGTACCATCCTTTCTGATGTAGGCTTCCCATTCGGGGAAGAGCCGCTCCTCTTTCTTGTCTATCAGGTCCTGCATTCGATCGAGCAGACCCAGCTCAATAAGAATGGGGTGGATCGGAATTACGCGACCGGCGGCATTGGTTTTCAGATTGCGAAGATCCTTTAGGGCGACACGTCCGCTCCGGGCGTCAAATGGTCTGAGGTCGAAATAATAAAACTCGCCGTCGGTACGGATGTCGGCGCATTTGAGCTGGCCGACCTCGCCCGGTCGCATGCCGGTCAAAATGCAAATCAGGAAGCCCCAATAAATGTGCGACTGCACAAAATAGCCGCCCGGCTGCCAGACGTGCAGTCGATTCTTGCAGCCGGTGAAGAGGGGCTGCTGCAGGAGCTGGAGAAGTTCCGTGTCGTCGAAGGCGTCTCGCGGAAGTGGAGCGAGATTTTCCGGATCGATACATACGAATTTGGGCCGAGGACCGGCATAAAGCTTCTGCTCGATGACGAAATCGAGGAATTTATAGAGGCCGCCCCAGTATCGGCTCTGGATCGTCGTGGTGGTGACCCGGACGAGGTCCTTCCAGCCGTGCGTCTCGGCATATTTAAATCGCTGGAAGAGCGTCTGGGAGAACTCGCGCGGGATATTGTCGCGATTTGGAATGTCCGGAAGGGCGTCGTCGAGCAGCTTCCACTTTTCCTCGGTGAGCTCGTCGATACGGGGGTCGCCCAGGAAGTCGATCGCGAACTGCACAACGGCCTCGGCTTCGCCACGCCCTTTCATGGTGTGCTGACGTTTGCGCCCAGCGGGGCGGAGAAACTCCTGCAGCAGGATGGACATGCGGTCGGGAGTGGTTGCAGTTGAGCCATCGGACTTGGCCGGCTCGTTGGGATTGCCGGTCTCCGCCGGGACGATGGTCGGCGCCGCCACGGGCGCGAGGTTGCCGGGGGCAAGCTGAGCCATACGTCGGCCTACGGCATCCTGGACGAGGCGGTCGAGCATGGCGATCGGGTCAAGTGTCTCCGGCCGGAGCGCGGGTGCCTTGTTGGGCGCGGGCTCCCAGCCTTCGTTGAAGGCCTCTCGGGCCTCACGGCGGCCGGCCTCATAGGAGCGCCGAGCCGTCAAGCGGGTGATGCTGCTCTCGGCCGCCTTGTTCTGGTCGACAAAATCGACCCACCGGCCCGGGATCTCCGGAAAACGCTTCTGGTAGGCATATCCGCGTTCTTGCGCCCGGGTAAAATACCGCCTGACCTCGTTCTCGAAGGCGCAGCGCTCAGCCAAAAGCCGCTCGTCAGCCGGCGAACCGCGGTCGACATAGGCCCGCAGGCGTACGTCGAACACGGTCCCTATAGCCTCGAGGTCGGGAGCCTCAATCAGCTCCAGTACCCATCCGAGATTGTCCACCAGCCGCCTCCGGGCCTCTGCAAAATCCGAGGTTCGAAGGCTGACACGGAGAAGGGGAAGCTGGAAGAGTTCGGCGGCCCGTTTCCCCAGCCGGATCTGCAGGAAATAGCGGCCGCCGGCACGCCGGGCGAGGTAGGAAGGGCGGGCCACGGAATGAGCCTTTCCGGGGGCGGCGAGGGTGTTACATCCCGGTGGGATGTAACACCCTCATTTCCGCTACCCCGATCCGGGCAAGCTTCTGGAAAATCTAAGGATTTACCCTTCTGGTGGATGTGGTAGCGCGTCCCTCTCCCGCTACCAATCATATCCCCTCCCGATATCTGTCAGGCGCCACAGCGTCCCAAAGCATCCTCAACGAGGTCTGGCACAGGCCGCGTGGCGTAGCTGCGCGCGATTAGGAACTCCCGCGCACGATCAAGGCTTGAATCCGTGGGCCAGAAATCGCCGCCGATCGCTGGCCTGCACGGCCCGCCTCCAAGCCCCCCCATACCCCCCAGGGTGGGCCGTGCTCAGAGCAGGAGATGCAATTGTCCGAGCCGACCGAGCAAGAGATCAAAGAACGCGCGCACCGCTTGTGGGAGCAAGCCGGCAAGCCTGAAGGCCGCGAGGACGAGTTTTGGCACGCGGCCGAGCAGGAGCTGCGCAACGAGGGTAAGTCGAACACATTGCGGACGCCGGATACGCTGTGAGGGAACAGAACTTCCCGGAAACGAATTCAATCTCTGAACGGCATGGGCCCCTGAAACATCCGTTCCTACGGCAGTGCTTGCAGTGGACGAGCAGCAAAAGATCGAGCACCAGATCGAACTCGCAACGCGAGCGGCCGCGCTCGTCAGGGACGAGACCACCGTCCAGCGCTTCAAGAGCTTCGCCGACGAGTTGAAGCGAAAGCTCCGTCGCATCATGCGGCGCGGCCAGGTGCGCGCGCGTGCCTACGAGCTCTGGGAGCAGGCCGGCCGGCCGATCGATCGCGAGCTGGAGTTCTGGGTCGAAGCCGAACGGCAGATCGAGGACGAACACGAGGAGCGAAAGGGCCCGGGCGCTTCATAGAGGCGAGAGGTGTCGGCTCCATGCGGTATCCCCATCCGCCTCGAGCCGCGTCGCTGTCTCCAGTCGCCCGTTTCGCTTTGCTAGACAGAAAAAAGCCGCCGGGTTCTTCACCCTGGCGGCTTCGAAAAAGTCCGTAGCTGTTGATCGCCTGCCCAGCCTCGTGCGTACCGCCGTTACCTTGTTTGCGGCCATGCCTGATCTTTGTAGGGGAGCGCGGCTGATTCTGCTGTGATTGGAAACACACAGTGGAAGGATGATGCGGGGGCTTGGAAAGTGCAGCGTGGGAGGCCGGGGCAGTAGGATGGGTAGAGCTCTTGCGAAACCCATCATGTATCCGCGAGGACGAAAGCGTTGATGGGTTCGCTGCGCTCTACCCATCCTACGAGAACACGTCGAGAATTGCGTTGCTGCCTCATACCCCGTCATCGCGGCGCCCTACCGTGTGGCCCCTACTGGGGCCTGGCTCTGCGCCACAAAGCTTACGCGTTGCAGCTTGTCCGGGACAAGAGAGTGCCCCAAGCAATGACGGCCGTGAGACAGCGCTCGCCGAGCTCCCCTCAGGCCCGATACCACGCCGCCAGATTCCACGTGATGGTGTCCCAGCCCGACATGTCGATCATGAGGTTGTTGACGGCGGCGTTGACGATGGGGCGTGAGAGCAGCGGCAGGAGCACGTGGGCGTCGCAGAAGATCTCGTCGACCTTCATCAGCAGCGCGGCGCGCTTGACCGGATCGAGCTCGTGTTGCGCGGCCTTGTACGCCTTGTCGGCTTCGGGATCGGAATAGCGCGAGTTGTTGCGGCCCAGCCATTTGTTGTCCTTGGTCGCGATCTCCCAGGAGACGCACTGGTTCAGCAAGCGCTCGGGGTCGGGTTGCGGCTGCGTGGTGTTGTACATCTCGATGTCGGCATAGAATTTCGAGTAGGTGTCGGGGTTGCCGACGTCGGAGGAGAAGAACACCGATGCGGTGACCGCCTTGACCTCGATCTCGATGCCGGCCTTCTGGCAGGCCTGCTTGATGATGGCCTGCGTCTTCTGGCGCGGGGCGTTGGTCGAGGTCTGGAACACGTATTTGAGCTTCTTGCCGTCCTTCTCGCGGATGCCGTCCGCGCCCCTGGTCCAGCCGGCTTCGTCGAGGATCTTGCTCGCCTTGTCGACGTCGAACTCGTATTTGAGCTTGGGCGACTTGAACTGCTTGGGCGCGTTGACGAAGCTCGCTGTTGCGATGCCGCCGCGGCCGTAGATGAATTTCTGGATCGAATCGCGATCGATCAGCAGGTTGATCGCGCGGCGCACCGCGGGATCGGACAGCGTCGGGTGCTTGGACTTGACGCTGGAGCGCTCACCGTCGATCTCGGTCCACGGGTCCGTCGTGTTGAGGATGATGAACTCGACGTTTCCGGACGGCGTGATGTCGAGCTTGCCCTTGCCGCCCGCCTCCATGCGCTTGAGGACCTCCTCCTCCACCTGCATGTTCCAGGCAAAGTCGTATTCGCCGGTCTGCAGCACGGCGCGCGCCGCGGACACCGCATCGCCGCCGCCCTTGACCTCGACCGTGTCGAAGTGCGGCTGGTTCTTGACGTGATAATCGGGGTTGCGTTCGGCCCGGATCATGTCGCCCGGCTTGAACTCGACGAACTTGTACGGGCCGGTGCCGACCGGCTTCAGATTGCCCGGCGCCTCGCGCGACTTGGCGCCGATATAATCGCCGAAATGATGCTTCGGCAGGATCTGGCCGACCTGGCCGCCAACGAACGGGTCGGCCCAGAACGGCGTCGGCGCCTTGAAGATCAGCTTGACGGTGTTATCGTCGATCTTCTCGACCGTGATGTCCTTGTAGGATCCCGTGGTGAAGGCCGCGGTCGCGAGATCCGCGGCGTACTGCCAGGTGAAGACGACGTCGTCGGCGGTGAAGGGCTTGCCGTCATGCCATTTCACGCCCTGCTTCAGCTTCCAGATCACGCTCATGCCGTCCGCGGAGAGGCCGCCGTTCGCCTTGGTCGGGATCTCGGCTGCGAGGCAGGGGACGAGGTTGCCGTCCCTGTCCCAGCCGGCGAGCGGCTCGAAGAAGATGCGCGAGGCGATCTGGTCCTTGGTGCCGAGCGCGAAATGCGGATTGAGCAGGGTCGGGGCCTGCCACAGCAGGATCTTCAGCGCGCCGCCGCCGCCGGCCTTGGTCGGCTTGTACGCGAGCGTGGCATCCGCCATCGCGACGTCGTTCCAGAGCAGGATCTGGCTCGCGATCGGGGCTGCGATCCCCGCCGCCGCCATGGTCCGGATGAACGAGCGCCGCGTCAGCGTGCCTTGCTTCACCTCTGCGATGCGTTCACGGATTTCGTTTTCGTTCATCGGATGGCCTCCACCTCGAAGACAAGTCGTCAACGGCCACCCATCATGTTTCATGACGGGCGAGCCGGCAATGCCGGCCATGCGGCAAAGCCATGCGACGAAATGACGAGATGAGGAAGGCCCGGTGGGCAAGGATCCGGACCGCCGCCCGAGAGACCCGGGCGGCGATCCGGTGCGAACTTGGGTGAACTTGGGGAAGTTCTAAGGCCGCGAGCGAACGCTACCCCGCCCGCTGCCGGCGCATCAAGTTTCGCGATGTTGCCCCGGCCGGAGATTGATTGCAGCCGCCGGCAAATTGCCACACATGAGCCCTTGGTGAGCCCAATGCATCACTGGATGCTGGCGACGCCGACCGCCAGCACCGACAGCAGCAACGCGTTGCTCAGCAACTGCAGGGCCGTCTTCGGTTGCGCCAGCCAGCGCGAGACCTTCTCGGAGAAGGACAGCGCCGGATCGGCGAACAGCGGCTCGAAATTATGCCTGAAGAAGTGCGGAAATCTCGGCCCGAGCCCGGGCGTCACGAGGCCGTGGAAGATCATCAGCATCGCAATGAAGATGGCGGCGCCGAACGGCTCGCCGGCGAATTCGGACGCATTGATCAGCTTGATCATCAGCGCGACGCCGGAATAGATCGGCAGGCCCTGGAGCACGGCATAGAGCACGAAGCATTCGAGGCGGTTCCGGCTGGTGGGCTTGGGAGCGGCGAGAGTGGTCATGGCGAAACTCCTGGCTGGTCGTGCCTGGCAATCTCGCGCCGCGGGCGCCACCATGCCGTGATGCGCCTCACGCTTGCGCGGGCGCGTTCGTTCCCCACATCCGATCGAACGGAGAAGCGTCGTCCGCGCCAGCCGGAAAATATGGATTTCAATTTCATTGATTTCGCCCGGCGGAGAAGCGAATACGGTTCCAGTCATTGCAGACTTTGGAGACCACAGATGTCGTTTCGCTTTCCCCTGATCCTTTCGGCCGTGCTCGCCGCCTGGTCGGCAGCAGCCTCCGCCGAGACCATCAAGATCGGCGTGACGCCGGGTCCGCATGCGCAGATCCTCGAGGCGGTGAAGCCGATCGCGGCGAAGAACGGCCTCGACATCCAGCTTCTCGAATTCTCCGACTATGTCGTGCCGAACGCCGCGCTCGATGCCGGCGAGATCCAGGCCAATTCGTTCCAGAACCAGCCTTACCTCGACAACCAGAAGGCCGACCGCGGCTACAAGATCGAGGCCGTCGGACTCACCGTGAACTTCCCGATCGGCGTCTATTCGAAGAAGCACAAGGCCTTCGCCGACATTCCCGAGGGCGGCAAGGTCTCGATCCCGAACGATCCGACCAATGGCGGCCGCGTTCTGCTGCTGCTGCGCGACAAGGGCGTGATCAAGCTGAAGGACGGCACCGGCTTCAAGCCGACGGTGCTCGACATCACCGAGAATCCGAAGAAGCTGAAGTTCATCGAGGTCGACGCGGCGCAGGCGCCGCGCGCGCTCGACGACGTCGACGCCGCCGCGATCAACACCAATTACGCAACCCAGGCGGGCCTCGATCCGGTCAAGGACCCGATCCTGCGCGAGGACCCGAAGGGCCCCTATGTCAATTTGATCGCGGTTCGCACCGCGGACAAGGACAAGCCCTGGGTCAAGTTGCTGGTGGACAGCTATCACACGCCTGAGGTGAAGGAGTTCGTCCTGACCAAGTTCAAGGGCGCGGTGCTGCCGAGCTGGTAGGCAAACTGCCCAGCCTTAGTCCAGCGCGGGGGTGATCCCGACGGGCAGCCTTGCGCAGGAATCTTGGATATGAGCCTTGCGCAATGCCCGCTTGTCTGGAGCCGCGGCAACCGACATCATCGGGGCCCATCCTCACCCGACAGGGGTCGTATGAAGCGCTTTGCAAACCTGAAACGACTGGGATTCTTCACGCGGCTGCTCGACGAGGCCCCGCCGGCCGAGCGCTACCGCTTCGCCGCCGAGCAGATCGTGCGCGCCGAAAAGGCGGGCCTCGATTCCGCGTGGATCGCGCAGCATCATTTCCACGAGCGCGAGGGCGGCCTTCCATCGCCCTTCACCTTTCTCGGCTATGTCGCAGCCCAGACCTCGCGCATCCGCCTCGGCACCGGCATCGTGACGCTGCCGCTGGAAAATGCGGTGCGGGTGGCCGAGGACGCCGCGGTGCTCGATCTCATCTGCAACGGCCGCTTCGAGCTCGGCGTCGGCACCGGCGGCAACCCGTCGGCCTTCGCCGCCTTCGGCCTCGACAGCACCCAGCGCAACGAGATTTTCGCCCGCAACCTGGAGATCGTCCGCGCCGCGCTGACCGGCAAGCCGCTCGACGGCGGCGATACGCTCTATCCGCAGCGGCCGCAACTCGACGGTCGGATCTGGCAGGCAACCTTCTCGGTCGCCGGCGGCGCGCGCGCGGGCAAGGCTGGCGACGGCTTGCTGCTGTCGCGCACCCAGCCGCGGACCAAGGAGGCGCCGGCGGCGACGCTCGCCGAAATCCAGAACCCCATCATCGATGCCTATCTCGCAGCGCTGCCCAAGGGCGCCGAGCCCCGCATCATGGCCTCGCGCAGCGTCTTCGTCGCCGACGACCATGTCGAGGCCATGCGGCTTGCGGACATTGGATTGCGGCGCGCGCTTCCGCAATTCATGAAGGGCGGTCACCTTCCCCCGGGCGAGACGCTGGAGGAGATGATCACGGCGTTCGATACGCATGTCGGCGCGGCCGACGCCGTCGTCGCCTCGCTCCGTGCCGACGCGACGCTGGAACGGATCACTGATCTCGTCTTCCAGGCGCATTCGGTCGATGCGCCGCACCCCTATATCCTGCGCTCGATCGAGCTCGTCGCCGAGAAGGTCGCGCCGGCGCTGGGCTGGACCAGGACGGCGCCCGACGTGGCGCTGGCAGGCTAGTCGAGATGAATGTGATTGCACGAGGCTGAATCATGGCGCCAACGGATATCATCGACACGCTCGCCGGGATCGAGCCGGGCTCGGCGCTGGACGCCATCCGCGCCCGTCGCATTCAGGCGCGCGAGAATGCACAGAAGAGCTATCTCTCGCTGTTCGAGCCGGTCGACACGGGTGATTTCTCGCTCGCCGAGCGCGCGGCGGTCGCGGCTTTCGTGACCGGGCTCCACGGAGAGTCGCCCGTTGCCACCTTCTATCGCGAGAAGCTTGCCGCGAATGCGGACGGCGCGCGCCTGTTGGAAGCGATCGACGCTGAGATCGCGCGGGGCAGGACCTCGGGTCCGTATGGTTCGTATCCGGCCGGTCCGCTGTCGGTCGAGAACACCGCCGGCCTGATCTATCGCGTCAGCGCGGCAAGCAAGTCCGCTCTCGGCATCAGGCTCGTCGCCGCGCTCGAGCATGCGCATCTGCTGGTATTCCGCCCGCGCGATGCCGCGTCCGCCGACATGAAGGCGCTGCTCGCCGCCGGCTGGTCGGACACCGGCATCGTCACCTTCTCCCAGCTCGTCGCGTTCCTGTCGTTCCAGGTGCGGGTCGTCAGCGGCTTGCGCACGCTCGCCGCCGCGAACGCATAAGAGGAGGCTGCATCATGAGCGCCACCGTCAATCCGCCCGTCGTCTTTACCCAGGATGAACTCGGCTGGGTGTCATGGATCGAGCCGCTGCCCGAGGCCGAGCTGACCGAGCGGCATTACGCCGGCCTCGTCGATCGCGCCCGCGCCAAGTCGGAATATTTTCGCCTGCTGGTGCGCGACCCTGAAGTCCTTGAGGCCCGCACCAAGACCGACAAGGACATCTTCTACAACGTCGCGGACGGCCTGCCGCGCGCCGAGCGCGAGCTCGCGGCCGCGGCGACCTCGCGCTACAACGGCTGCATCTACTGCGCCTCGGTGCATGCGCGCTTCGCCAGCACCTATTCCAAGCGCCGCGACGACGTGCAGCGCCTGCTCGACGAAGGTGTCAAGGCCGATCTCGGCGAGCGCTGGAATGCCGTCGTCAAGGCCTCCGTCGCGCTGGCCGCGACGCCGATTGCCTTCGGCCCTGACAATATCGAGGAACTGCGCCGTGCAGGCCTCGACGATGCCGAGATCGTCGACGTCATCAACGGCGCCGCGTTCTTCAACTGGGCGAACCGTCTGATGCTGTCGCTCGGTGAGCCCTCGACATAGGCAATCTCACCGGCACAAGAATTGCTGCTTTGTTTCAACACCTGAGTGGATGGAGCCTTTCATGAGCAACATCGATCGCCGTAGCCTGATCAAGAGCTCGCTCGCCGCCGTGATGGCCGGCGCAGCCGCGCGTGCCGCCTTCGCGCAATCGTCCGAGCCAATCCTGCTCGGCGTCAGCGGTCCCCTGACCGGGCCGAACGCGCAATATGGCACGCAGTGGAAGCAGGGCTTTGATCTCGCGCTCGACGAAATCCTGGCGGCCGGCGGCATCAACGGCCGCAAGCTCGCCTACAATTTCGAGGACAGCCAGAGCGATCCGCGCCAGTCGGTGGCGATCGCGCAGAAATTCGTGTCCGATCCCCGCATCGTGCTGGAGCTCGGCGACTTCTCCAGTCCGGCCTCGATGGCGGCATCCCCAATCTATCAGCGCGCGGGTCTGGTGCAGTTCGGCTTCACCAACTCGCACCCCGACTTCACCAAGGGCGGCGACTTCATGTGGAGCACGTCGGTCAGCCAGGCCGACGAGCAGCCGTTGCTGGCGTCCTATGCCGTGAGGCGCCTCAACCTGAAGAAGCTCGCCGTGCTGCACCTCAACACCGATTGGGGGCGCACCAGCCGCGACTATTTCGTCAACGCCGCCAAGGAATATGGCGCGGAGATCGCGGTCACCGAGGGCTATATCGCCGAAGAGCGCGACTTCCGCTCCACCTTGGTGCGCGTGCGCGATGCCAATCCGGACGGTCTGATCCTGATCTCCTATTATTCCGACGGCGCGCTGATTGCGCGTCAGGCACGCCAGGTCGGGCTGAAGCAGGTGATCTGCGCGGCAAGCTCGGTCTACTCGCCGAAGTTTCTGGAGCTCGGCGGTGAGGCCGTCGAGGAGGTCCATGTCGGCACGCGCTATTTCCCGGAAGACCCGCGGCAAGAGGTGCAAAAATTCATTACGGGCTTCAAGAAGAAATACAACGGGCAGGAGCCCGATGCCTTCAACGCCTACGCCTATGATGCGATGAACATGGCGGCCGCCGTGGTGAAGATCGGCGGCACCGACCGCCGCGCCATCCGCGATGCCTTCACCAAGGTCAAGGACGTCCCGAGCGTGATCTTCGGCACCGCGACGTTCGACGTCGCGACCCGCCGCGTCAAGGGCGCCATGAATGCCGAGCTCGTCGTGCGCAAGGGCCAGTTCGCGCTCTGGGACGGCAAGCCGACCTGATCTCCCTCCTCGGTAGGAACGCTGCGTGTCTTCCTGGCTCGACTACACCATCAACGGGCTGATCGTCGGTAACGTCTACGCCCTCGTTGCGGTCGGGCTCGCGCTGATCTTCGGCGTCAGCCGGCTGATCAACTTTGCGCAAGGCTCGATCTACCTCGTCGGGGCCTATATCGGCTGGGTCGCGGTGGTGCAGCTGCATACGCCGCTGCCGCTCACCATCGTCGTGGTCGCGGTCGCCGCCGCGATCGTCGGGCTGATCATCGAGCGGTTCGGTCTGCGTCCGCTGCAGAACTCCGTGCGCATCGCGCCGTTGCTCGCGACCATCGGCATCAGCTTCGTGCTCGACCAGCTGGTGATGCTGACCTTCTCGCCCAACCCGCGGGCGCTACCGAGCCAGTTGCCGGATGTCCGCTTCCAGGTCGGTGGCGGCACCATCGGACCGCTGGATCTGCTCATCGCCGGCGTCGGCCTCACCAGCGCGCTCTTGCTGTTCGTGTTCCTGCGCTACTCCAAGCTCGGCTGGGCGGTGCGCGCCACCGCGCAGGACCGCGACGCCGCGATGCAGATGGGCGTCGATGTCAACCGGGTCAATCAGGCGGTGTTCGGCATTGCGGCGGCGCTCGGCGGCGTCTCCGGCATGCTGGTCGGCATGTACTACAACCAGATCGACACCGCGATGAGCCTTCAGGCGACGCTCAAGGGCGTCGTCGCCGAAGTCGTCGGCGGCGCCGGCAACGTGCCCGGCGCGGTCATCGGGAGCTTGTTGCTCGGACTGGTCGAAAGCTACGGCGTCGCCGTGTTCGGCACCAGCTATCGCAATCTGTTCGCATTCCTGCTGCTGGTCGTCGTGCTCGTGCTGCGCCCAAATGGCCTGTTCGCCAGCGCGCGGCAGGCGCCGCCCGAGCCTCTCACCGGCACCTTCATTGCGCCAAGCCGTCCCGTGCGCATCCCGCGCTGGGCCCTGCTTGCCGCGGCCGGGATCTTCGCGATCCTGCCGCTGTTCCCGGTATCGTTCTATGTGCTCCAGACCCTGATCAACGCCTGGCTGCTCGGCATGCTCGCGCTGAGCCTGACGCTGGTTGCGGGCACGATCGGTCAGGTCTCGCTCGGACATGCCGCGCTGCTCGCGATCGGCGCCTACACTTCCGCGCTGCTGTCGCTGACATTGAATGTGCCCGTTGGTCTCGCCATCATCGGCGGCGGCCTGATGAGCGCTGCGCTCGGCACTGCGCTGATCTCGCCGTCGTTCCGCCTGCGCGGACACTATGTCTCGATTGCCACGCTCGCCATCGGCGAGATCGTGTCGCTGGTGATCCTGAATTGGGAAAGCGTCACACGCGGCCCGATCGGCATCTCCGGCATTCCGCCGTTGTCGCTGTTCGGCTACGAGCTGATCAGCCCGACATCGATCTACTGGTTCAGTTTCATCGTGATGGTCGTACTGGCGCTGCTGCAGGGCCGGTTGCTCGGCTCCCATCTCGGCCGCAGCTTCCGCGCCATTCGCGACGACGACGTTGCCGCGCGTGCCTATGGCCTCAGCCTGAACCGCTACAAGTCGCTGGCCTTCATCTTCGGCGGCTTCGCCGCCGGCGTCAGCGGCGGCATCGCGGCGCATCTCTATTCCTACATCAACCATGAGACCTTCAACACACAGCAATCCATTCTGGCGCTGACGGTCGTGATCCTCGGCGGTCTCGGCAATGTCGTCGGGGCCATTGTTGGGGCTGTCGCGCTGGTCGGCCTGCCGGAAGTGTTCCGGATTGCGGCGGAGTACCGCATCCTGATCTACGGCATCGTGCTGCTGCTGCTCGTGCGGTTCAGGCCGCAGGGCCTGCTGGGGACGATCTGATGGCGGAGCAGTCCTCCATGCTGTCCCTGCGCGGGCTGACGCGCCGCTTCGGCGGCCTGACCGCGGTCAATGCCATCGATCTCGACCTCGCCAGAGGCGAGCTGATCAGCATCATCGGCCCGAACGGTGCCGGCAAGACCACGCTGTTCAATCTCGTGACCGGGCTCGACCGGCCGGATGCCGGCAACGTCCGGTTCGAAGGCCAGGACATCACGGGTCTTTCGCCTGAACGGCTGGCGGCCGAAGGCATCGCGCGCACCTTCCAGCTCGGCCGCGTCTTCGGCAATCTCAGTGTCATGGACAATGTTCTGATCGGCGCCCACACGCGGTTGCGCGCCGTGAAGCCGGCGGTGCCGGTGATCGGCCCACTGCTGGAGCTGGGCCTCGCACTGCTGCGCCCTTCAAGCGTCAAGGCCGAGGAGGAGCGGCTGCGTGAGGAGGTGAAAGCCATCTTGGCGCGGTTCGGCGAGCGGCTGCTGCCGCGGATCGACCAGCCCGCCTACAGCCTCTCCTATGCCAATCGCCGCCGCGTCGAGATCGCGCGCGCGCTCGCGCTCAAGCCGCGTCTCTTGCTGCTCGACGAGCCCACCGCCGGCATGAACCCGACCGAGACCGCGGAGATGCAAGGCCTCGTCGCCGAGCTGAAGGCGCAAGGGCTGACCATCCTCCTGATCGAGCACAAGCTGGAGATGGTGATGCGCCTCTCCGATCGCGTCATCGTCATGGACGAGGGCAAGAAGATCGCGGAGGGGCCGGGCGAAGACGTGCGTGTCGATCCCAAGGTGATTGAGGCCTATCTCGGCCACGGCCTGTCGGGGACGCCGGAGCCGGAGAGCGTGGCATGACGACAAGTACACACGAACCGCTGCTAGCGCTCTCGGACGTCAACACCTTCTACGGCCAGGCCCAGGTGCATTTCGACCTGTCGATCACGGTCGGTCGCGGCCACATCGTCTGCCTGCTCGGCGGTAATGCCAGCGGCAAGTCGACGACGATGAAGATCATCCTGGGCCTGGTGAAGCCGCGCTCGGGCGAGGTGACATTCGATGGCGCGTCGTTGATCGGGCTCACCACGCCGCAGATCGTCCGCCGCGGCATCGCCTCGGTACCGGAGGCGCGGCGGCTGTTCGCGGACATGAGCGTGCGCGAGAACATCCTGATGGGTGCCTTCGTGCGCAACGACCGCGACGCGGTGGCGCAGGATCTCGACAAGATGCTCACGCTGTTCCCGAAGCTCGGTCAGCGGCTGTCGCAGCGCGCCGGCTCGCTCTCCGGCGGCGAGCAGCAGATGGTCGCGATGGCGCGCGCGCTGATGAGCCGTCCGCGCATGATCGTGATGGACGAGCCGACCATGGGTCTGTCGCCGCTCTATGTCGACCGTGTGCTGGAGCTGATCCGTACTATCAACCAGGAAGGCGTGTCGGTGTTCATGGTCGAGCAGAACGCCAGCCTCGCGCTCGAGATCGCACACGAAGCCTATGTGCTCCAGACCGGCAAGATCGTGCTGTCAGGCCCGGCGAGGGCGCTGAAGGACGATCCCAGGGTGCGCGACGCCTATCTCGGTGGGTCTGAGGCGGCCTAGCTCTGCGCAAGACCCGTCCCGGTCGGCCGGAATTGCACTGGTCGGTGTGATCATTCTATGGAAAGATCATACCTGAGGCGCGGACGACGGGAACGGGTTGCGTGACGAGATGGTCTTTGCGGGCGGTCGAGCCCGGACTGCTGCTGCTGTTCGGCGGGCTCATCGCCGCCAACGTCGCTGCCTGGGCCTGGGCCTTCGCGGCATTCGGCGACCGCCCCACGGTGATGGCGACCGCGCTGCTGGCCTGGGTGTTCGGCCTCCGTCACGCCGTCGATGCCGACCACATCGCCGCGATCGACAATGTCGTGCGCAAGCTGATGCATGCGGGTGGCGGGCCGCGCGGCGTCGGTCTGTATTTCGCGCTGGGCCATTCCACGGTCGTCATGGTCGCGACCATGCTGCTTGCGCTCGGCGTGGTGAGTCTTGGCGGCGGCAGCCTGCTCAAGGACATCGGCGGCTTGATCGGCACCTCCGTGTCGGCGCTGTTTTTGCTAGTGATCGCGACGATCAATCTCGTCATCTTCGCCGGCCTGTGGCGGACGTTCCGCGCGGCGCGCGAGCAGGGCGTTCACGACGCCGAAGGTCTCGATGCACTGCTCGCCAATCGCGGAGTCCTGGCGCGGCTGCTCGGCCCGATGTTCCGCCTGGTGACAAAGCCGGGGCATATGTACCCTCTTGGCTTCCTGTTCGGCCTCGGCTTCGACACCGCGACCGAGATCGGCCTGCTCAGCATCTCCGCGAGCGAAGCTGTGCGCGGCGCATCGCTTGCCGATGTCATGGTCTTTCCCGCGCTGTTCGCAGCCGGCATGGCGCTGGTCGACACCGCCGATTCCGCGCTGATGGTCAGCGCCTATCGCTGGGCCTTCGTCGATCCCTTGCGCAAGCTCTGGTACAACCTCACCATCACCGGCGCCTCCCTCGCGGTCGCGCTGCTCATCGGCGGCATCGAGGCGTTCGGCCTGATCGCCGACCGGCTTGGTCTGACCGGCGGCGTATGGTCGCTGGTCGATGGCCTCAACGAGTCGCTCGCGAATGTCGGCTTGGTCGTGATCGCGCTGTTCGCGATCGCATGGCTGGTTTCGGTGGTGCTCTATCGCCGCATGTTTGCGGATGACGGGCGCCGTTCGCCGGATGCGCTCGTGGGCATCAATGCAACCGAGGCAATGTGAGTGACCTGCCCGTTCTAAATCCGCCGGCTCAGGCCGACGCCGCGCTCACGACCTGCTCCGCCGGCAGATCGTCGCCATTGGGATCGCCCGGCGCGGTCGCCCAGGCCAATTCCACCAGCGTCACGATCCGGCGGCCGCCGCCGTCGAGCTGGACGACGATCAGGCCCTGCTCCTCCATGTAGCCGAGCAGGCGTTGCGCCCGGCGCAGCGAATGCGAGCCATAGGCACGGGCGATCGCGGCATCGCCGGGACAGGGCCAGCCTTCCTTCGCGGCGCGCGCGATCATCATGAACACGCCCTGCATGTCGTCGGGCAGGATCGAGGCGCGCAGCGACACGTCCTGCCAGGCGTCGTCCTCGGCGAGATCGGTGCCGAGCCCGGCGCGCGCATGCGTCAGCATGCGGCGGAATTCGGTGAGGTCGGGCACGGCCGTCCCGAGCCCCTCGATGCGGCAGCGGACCACGAACTCCTGATAGAGCACGCCGACGGCACGGAAGCCGGCGTCGGGCGCGGCGAGCACGGCGCGCAAGGTGCGATCGACGCGCTCGCGCCGCTCTGCGAGCTTTTCGGCGCTGACAGGCACCTCGACCACTTCCGGCCGGATCTCCGGCGTGGCGGCCGCCTTTGCAGCGCGGAGCTGCTCGAGCAGATCAGGCGCGGGCCGGCGCTGCGGCCGGCTGGCATCGGGCGGCGGCGCGGCCAGGATCACGGCGCGCATATCCTCCATCGTGGATTCCGGCAGCGGCATCAGCCGCGGCGTCGAATTGCGCGCGTGAGTGTCGGTCGGGCCGATATGCAGACGCAACGGGCGTCGCGACAGCGCAGGTCCCAGCGCCATGAACTGTCCGCGTTCGAGATCGCGAAAGGATTCGGCCTGCCGCCGCTCCATGCCGAGCAGGTCGGCGGCGCGCGCCATGTCGATGTCGAGGAAGGTCCGGCCCATCAGGAAGTTGGAGGCTTCCGCCGCGACGTTCTTGGCGAGCTTGGCCAGGCGCTGGGTCGCGATGATGCCGGCAAGCCCGCGCTTGCGGCCGCGGCACATCAGATTGGTCATCGCGCCGAGCGAGAGCTTTCGCGCCTCGTCGGAGACTTCGCCGGCCACCGCTGGCGCGAACAGCTGCGCCTCGTCCACCACCACCAGCATCGGGTACCAATGGTCGCGGTCGACGTCGAACAGGCCGCCGAGGAACGCCGCCGCGCGCCGCATCTGGTTCTCGGCGTCGAGCCCTTCGAGATTGAGCACGGTGGAGACGCGATGCAGCCGCGCGCGCTCGCCGGCGACCTGAAGGCCGCGCTCGGTGTGGTCCTCGGCCTCGATCACCAGATGGCCAAAACGCTCGGCCAGCGTGACGAAGTCGCCTTCGGCGTCGATGATGGCCTGCTGCACCCAGGGCGCGCTCTGCTCCAGCAGCCGCCGCAAGAGATGTGACTTGCCGGAGCCCGAATTGCCCTGCACCAGGAGACGGGTCGCTAGGAGTTCCTCGAGGTCCATGGCCGCCGCGGCGCCCGCCGTGGTCTGCCCCATCTCGATCGCAACCGTCATGTCCCGACTCAAGTCCCCACCATTCGCGGACAGGGGCTTATCAACCCGGCCGCTGCGCGTCGAGCGCCACGGTGCGAATCACGATGTGTTGCCCACGGTGGATTCGACGGCCGTATAAGTGCGGGGCCGTAGGGGTTAGCGGATCGTCGTTCCCGCACATTGCCGCGGGGCGATTGAATGTAGCTCGAATCGAGCGCAGCGTAATCCGGGGCCGCTCGCCCGGTGGGGGCACCGTTCCCGGATCGCGCTGCGCTCCATCCGGGCTACGAGAGCGCTACTGCGCGCCCGATCCGCCCTGCACGATCTTCTCGTTCAGCTTGAAATCCACGGTCTCGACCGTGCGGTCGATCTCGGCATTGGGCGTACCGAGCTGATGCGAGATCAGCTTCACCAGGAGGTCCACGCGCTCGATGAAGGGCGCGCCGCTCGCCACCGCGCGTGCGGCCGAGGACGGCTTGAGCAGGCTCTCGGCGGCCTTGGCGTATTTCGCGAACGGCACCTGATCCTGCGGGTCGGCGCCGAGGCGGCGGGCGATCGCGTCGACATGATCGTAGATCGTCTGCGAGCGCTGGAGGTCGCCGTGCACGGCGTCGCGGATCGACTGCGGTTCGTTCGGTGTGATGCAGCGGTAATTGCCGGTCAGCAGCATCGACCATTTTGCCAGCGGCACGAACAGCGAATCGAACACTTTCAGCTTCACCGGCACGTCGTGGCCGTCGAGGGTGACCGCGTCGATGTCGGCTTCGAGCTCGCGCAGCAGCTTGTTGTGCGTCTCGTCGGCGAACACCGACGCCTTGAAGTTGGTGGGCAGGCCGACATGCAGCACATTCGCGGCTTCTTCCGGCGGACGGAAGGCCTGCGGGTCGGGCGAGCACAGCGTCACGAGGCCTGGCTCGAACCGCTCCCACACCTGCGCATTGGTGTAGGCCTCTTCCAGATCCATGCCGGCGAGCGAGGGAATCCGCTTGAGGTAAGGCAGCGGCGGCATGTTCATGATCGACAGGCAGGGCAGCTTCGCTGCGGCGATCTTGACCATGAGAACGCGCACGGTGTGGTTGGTGTATTGCGGCTCCTGCATCGCAAGGCCGACCATGTCGTAGCGGGAGAGGTCCACATTGGCGGGCGTCACCGCGTCGAGCTTGCCGGGCAGGTCGCGCGAGAAGATCGCCCGGTGCACCGCCTCGTCGCGCAGCTTGATGCGCACCTCGGTACCGTCGCGGTTGATCAGCTCGGCAGTCTTGGCACGGCAGACCAGGGTCACGTTGTGCCCTGCCATCAGCAGCTTCGTGCCCAGCAGGGAACCGTAGGAGGCCCCGAGAATCAATATGTTACGCGCCATGTTTCGTCCCGTGGAATGTCATGTGATTTTTGCGCCCCGGCCGTGGCCTGAGGGCGGGTTGGCGGCATGTAAAGCGAACTGCCGGGTGATGGCAACTGGGATAATGCATACAAGGGGACTCCGTAGCCCGGATTACGCTGCGCTCCATTCGGGCTGCGGGACCCTACCCGACGGGCAAAACACCCCGGATGCTGTCAATCCACTTTCGTAAAAATATTCCGCTTTACCGAAATTCGGATTTGTCGTATGTGTCGGCCATCCCGGCTCATCCTTGAGGGGCGATCATGTTGTCGTCACGATGCGCGAGCCGGGTTGCGGTGGACGCGGCAGCGTCGGCACGAGATGGTGCGGGCAGGGCGGGTAGTCCCTGTGAGCCCGAAACCGCGTGCGGATGAGCGGCGCTGTCAAGTTCGTCTCGTCCGTATTTCGATGGCTACGTGCACGATGCCGTCGAACCCTGCGGCGAAATGGCGAATGCGCGTACGGCAAAACCGTGTGGTCCTGGCCGTCGTTGCTACGGTCAAGTCTTCGCGAAGGTGCGAGCGAGCCCAACCGGGCAGACTGCATCATCAAATTCGCGGGGCGAGGGAGGCCAGAGGGAAAGTTCGGCTCCCGGGAGAGCACGGCATAAGCCGTCCGACCATCGCGCAGGGAAGGCCGAGTGATTGGCTACACCTGTATGCTGCTGTGCGGTTCTCTTGCGCACCATCTTCGCGCAGCGGACCGCGGGTGCGAGCTGGCACCCGGCCTTCCCTGCGCCCTCTTGGCTAAGAGAGGGGGGACCGACGAAACAAAGCTCGGGCGAAATGCGCCGCGAGGATGTGAAGGTGTGTCTGCGGCCCCGTCATCGCCCGGCTGGTGATGTTGAGTCGAACCGGACAAAGGGAGCCGTTCATGTCGGAGACTGGCTCGATGGGTTTGGACCTGGTGAAGAACGTTTTTCAGGTTCATGGCGATGTGGAAATTACGGATCCCGATCTCTCACCACCGCTGCTCGATGGCGAAGCCATCGTCGCCGGAGACGCACACCACCGCGAAATTTTACACAAGCTCCAGCCACTGCAATCGCGCGGAAATTGCGTGCGCGGTCGGGTTGCGCACCCCTTGTACCTGCTTTATCCTTGGCTCGCGACACGCGCGCGTTCGAAATGCCCCTCGATCTTCGGACGGTCGCGGGTGCGTTCGAAGCTGGTGCACAGCAGTTCCGTCTCCTCGAGGGAGACGGGAGCGCGATACAGCCGGCACATGAACTCGGCGCTTGCGCGCCCCTTTGCAGCGGACGGGCCGAAGCCGGGACTGCGTTCGGCGAGAAACATGCAGTCGCGGCAGACGCTGGCGTCGAGCCGCTGATGGGCCGTGTCGAGGTGATTGAGGATCTCGCGGAGCGAGTCGCGCAGCCTGATGCACTCGTCGGTGCCGAGCGACGTCACCGCATTCACGACGTGATTGATCGGGTCGTGCTGGCTCAGGCATTTCTCGCCTTGCGTGGTGACGTGGAGCACGACGGACCGCTTGTCCTCATGCGAGGGCTTTCGCACCAGGAAAGATCTGCTCTCCAGCGTCTTCACAATCTGCGACGCGGTGGCTCTGGTCGCGCCGATGAAGCCGGCGAGCGCCGACGGCGTGCGCGAGAATCTGTTGGCGCGGCCGAGAAAGCGCAGCGCCATCCATTCCCGGTCGCGCAACCCGTGCTGATTGCCTTCGAAATACCAGGCTCTGGCCGCCTGAACCAGCAGCTCGACGGCCTCGCGTGCCAACGGCATGAATTCCTACCTTGCTCCGGGTATCACGTCTGCGGCGCCCCGAAGTCGCCTTCCGCCGCTGCGCGCGCGTTCTTCGCGAGAAGCCGTACCACCTGCAACGTCCGACGCGTACGCCATGCCCGTCTCTCGCGCGAAAGCACGGGCTGCTCGGCACCCGACTTGGACCGATGGGTACTGCGAGATACGGCGCGAGAAGCAGTGTCGATGATGGTATGCCAATCGTGGCGTCGTCGAACGAAAGCCCGAATTGCCGTCACAGCCGGACGATGGATCGGAATTGTTCAACCGTAGCCCCTGAAGTTCAAGTCACACGCAGACGTTTCTTCTTCCATTGAAACGATGAATGAGCTTCTCAACAAAATCAAGTAGAGACGCTCTCGGAGACTGGATGTCGTTCGATGCGATTGTAATGTTCAAGACAATCTCGCTCGCCAAGACACATGATGGTGATCGCAATACTCAGCATAACAAGCTACTTGCGCACGATCAGGCTACAGATTGATTGCACGCATGTCGCTGTCTGCCGTTGATGCAAATTGATGGAAGCTTGTGCATGACGACGACGAGCAACGGCGCGTCGTCCACAACTTGTGCGATCCCTTGGAGAATCGTCGAGGGAACTCGTAAGGATTACACGTGGCGGTTGTTGTGGCGATGACGTGTCCGGCGGACTGTTTTCGTCTCGGAGGCGCGATCCTCCATCGAACGGGGGATTCGCGCGCCCGATCGAAACGGCGGTGGCAACGGATGCGCATGCGCCGGAAGCGTGGCGGCATGCGTGATCGGCTGTCGCAATAATGAAATAATGAGCAGGGCGCCGATGGGATTTCGTCCCGCTGGCGCGTTTTCGAGCAAAGTGGATCCCGCTTCGCGTGAAGAAAACGCGTCAAACAAGAAACCTGGAGCTTCGGTTCTGATTCGATCAGAACCGATCATGCTCTACTCGCCCTTGAGCATGTCTCGCAACTCGCGGAACGGATCGGCGCTTGGCGCGGCCAACATGTCTTGCCGCATCGCGCTGTAGATTCGCGGAACCAGGTCGACGGCCTGGTCGAGGCCCGAATCACGTCCCGACTGATATCCGCCCATCAGGCGAAGGTCGCGCGTGTCCTCGTACTTGGCGATCATGGTGCGCAGCTTGCTCACCAGTTCGCGTTCTTCGGGGTCCCAGACGTTGTGGGCGAGACGGGAAACCGAGGCCAGAACGTCGACGGCAGGATAGCGCGCCTGGTCGGCGATGTGCCTCGAGAGCACGATGTGCCCATCGAGTGTGCTGCGGATGGTGTCGGCGATCGGCTCGTTGTGGTCGTCGCCATCGACCAGCACGGAGAAAATGCCGGTGATCGTGCCGGATCCCTCCTCGCCGGGGCCGGCGCGCTCCAGGAGGCGGGGCAGGTCGGTGAAGACCGTCGGTGCATAACCGCGCGCCACCGCGGGCTCGCCGGCGGCAAGGGCAACCTCGCGGGCGGCGTGGGCGAAACGGGTGATCGAATCGACCACCAGCAGGACTGATTCGCCCCGGTCGCGGAAATATTCGGCGACCGCCATGGCGGTCTTCGGCGCCAGCCGCCGCATCATCGGGCTTTCATCTCCCGTCGATACGATGGTGACGGCGCGGCTCCGGTTGGCGCCAAGCACGTCCTCGATGAATTCGCGTACCTCGCGGCCGCGTTCGCCGACGAGCGCCAGCACGACGGTGTCAAAGCCCTGGCTGCGGGCCAGCATCGCAAGCAGCGTCGACTTGCCGACGCCGGAGCCGGCAAAGATGCCGACGCGCTGGCCGGCGCAAATCGGGGCGAACAGGTCGATCACGCGTACGCCGGTGCGCAGCGGCTTGTGGACGCGCGCGCGCTTCATGGCCGAAGGTGCCTCGGCTTCCGCCGAGACGGTGCGCGATCCCGGCGTGAGCGGACCTTGCCCGTCCAGCGGTGCGCCGAGCGCGTTGATGACGCGGCCCTTCCAGCTCGGATCGGGCGCAAAGGACAAGGGCGGCATCCGGTAGGCGACCGAGCCGAGGCCGCCGGCGAATTGCCGGTCGAACGGCTTGGCGATGATGCCCTCGCTGTCGATCCGCACCACCTCGCCGATCTGCGGCTTGCCGCCGGAGTTGACGCCGATCAGTTCACCAAGCCTGACGAAGCGCGACAGGCCGGAGACGCGGAAATGCGTCGGCGCGATCTCGGAGATCGCGCCGCTGACGCTGGCCAGGGGAGTGCTCTGCTGAAGCTCCAGCAGCGCCCACTCGAGTTGCCGAAGAGCGTTCAAGGAAACCGTCCACCATCAATGCGCACGCGGCGCAGTCTATTTGCAAGTCTATTTGCCCGGCTCGCCCAGCGTCCGGATTGCGTTCTGGAGCGAGCTCTCGGTGCCCTCGATCATCGAATTGGTGCCGTCGAAGGCGCGCGAGGCCGCGATCAGCTTGGTCAATTCCATCATCGGATTGGCGCCGGAGCCCTCGACATAGCCCTGCTTGAAGCCGTCGCGGGAGAAATCGGCGATGGCGGTCGCGGGCCGGTCGGGCGTCACGCCGGAATTGCCGTAGCGGTCGAGACTGGCGTCGGCCGGAATGTTGAACAGCCCGATGGAACCGATCTCGTTGTTGTCCTGGGTGATCGCGCCGCTGCGCGCGATCGAGATCGGTCCGCCGTTCGGGTCGAGCGTGATCTGCGCGCCGCCGGCATCGATGACGGGGAAGCCGGACACCGTCTGGAGATCGCCGTTGGGGGCGATCTGGAGGCGGCCGTCGCGCGTATAGACCGTGCCGTTCGGGCCGGCGAAGGCGATCCAGCCCTGTCCGACCACCGCGACGTCGAGCGGATTGCCGCTCTCGGTGATGCTGCCCTGCTCGCGCGAGATGATGTTGTCGCCGGGCGAGGAGAACGCGACCGGGTTCGCGCCCGCCTTGGACAGCACGGTCTCGAACTTCACGACGTCGGTGCGGAACGCCGCCGTATTCACGTTGGCGACGTTGTTGGCGATCGTCTGGAGGCGCTTTTCGAGGGCGACCTGGGCCGACAATCCCACATAGAGAGCCGATTGCATGACTTACCTGTTGAACTTGATGTTCTGAAGTGTCGTGAGCACGTTGGTATCCATGCTGATCGAGGTCGAGGCACCGGCGATCAGGACCAGCGCGGGATTGGTCGAGGTGCCGTTGTTGATGTCGTTCTGGGCCTGGGTCGCATCCCACATCGCCGCGAAGCGCTGCACGAATTTGGTGACCTTGGCCGGGTCCTGGAAATCGGTGAGCTTGATCTTGCTCGAGATCATCTTGGCCTGGGCATCGATGTCGGCCGCGCTGATCGTCGACGGCAGGCCAAGCGCGGTCTGAACCACCTGCGTCAGCGCCTTGTCGGCGAGGATCTGGTAGGCCGTGGTGACGGTGGAGGCCTTGCGGGTGAAATAGAGCGCCAGCCGCAGGCCCTCGTTCTGATCTCCGGCCTTCTGCTCCATCGTCTGCGTGACGTATTGGGTTGCCACGCCGGTCGTGGCCGCGGTGGTCTGGGTTGCCTGGTCGCCGAGGGCGGCGAAATTGAAGGCGGTGGCGAATTCCCGATAGCGGGTGTCGGTCAGCTTGTTGGCGAAGCTCTTGGTGTCGGTGACGCCCTCGGTCAGCACCTTGCGCATGAACGCCTTGGCATAGGTCATGTCGCTGAGACCAAAGGCCTTCATTGCGTAGGAGTAGAGGCGATAGTCCTTCAGGAAATCGTCGATGGTCTTCACGTTGCCGATATGGCCGAGGAAATAATCCGTCTCGCGGCTGACATCCGGCTGCGTCGCGACCTGCGTCAGCGACTTGCCCATGTCGTTGGTCAGCCTGGTGTAGTCCGCGATGGTGGATAGCATGGCACGCGCCCCTCTGGCCGCTCTTGCGACCTCCCTCAAGCTGCCGCGAAATGCTTGCGCGGGGCTGGCGACCGCGAAGCCAGCTTCGCGCAAGCGTCGCCGACTAGATATTCCCGGTGGGATTGGCGATGGAGCGGCGCGTTGGGCAGTTTCGTGGGGATTTTCATCACGGTGGCGGCACTGCTCGGCGGTTTTGCCGCCATGGGCGGGCATCTGGCCGTGCTCATGCAGCCGTGGGAGTTCGTGATCATCATGGGCACCGCGGTCGGCACCTTCATCGTGGCCAATCCGTGGAAAACGGTCGTGGACACCGGGGTGGCCTGCATGCAGGCCATCACCGGCGCCGTGCCGGGTGAGCGCTATTACCTCGATCTGCTCGGAGCGCTCCACGCCCTGATGCGCGAGCTGCGGGGCAAGGGCCGCAACGAGGTCGAGGCGCATATCGACGATCCCGCGTCCTCGGAAATCTTCAAGGCGTTCCCGAGCGTGCTCGGCGACCCGCCGCTGCTCCAATTCATCTGCGACTATGTCCGCCTCATCATCATGGGCAATGCGCGTACCCACGAGATCGAAGCGCTGATGGACGAAGAGATCCACACCATCGTGAAGGCCAAGCTCGCCCCCTACAATTCGATAGTGGTCGTGTCCGAGGCGCTGCCGGCGCTCGGCATCGTCGCCGCCGTGCTCGGCGTGATCAAGGCCATGGGCGCACTCGACCAGTCGCCGAAGCTGCTCGGCGGCTTCATCGGCGCGGCGCTCGTCGGTACCTTTGCCGGCATCTTCCTGTCCTACGGCGTCCTTTCGCCCTTTGCGATCAAGATCAAGATGACGCGCGAGAAGCGATGCCGGCCCTACATCATCGTCAAGCAGACGCTGCTGGCATTCATGAACGGCGCCATGCCGCAGATCGCCGTCGAGCACGGCCGAAAGATGATCGCGAGCAGTGAGCGGCCCTCGATCGATGTCGTCGAGAACGAGACGATTGCAGGTCCCAAGGCCGTCGTCGCCGAGGCTGAACCGAAGGCGGCACGCGCATGATGATGGAAGACGTCGACCAGCGCAAGCAACTGCCGAACTATCTGCTGGACGCTGCCGGCATATCGATCGAGCGCATGCCGATGCTCAATGTGATCTTCGATCGCATGGCGGCATCGTGCACCGACAGCCTGCAGCCGATGGCCGGAACGCCCTGCTACTTCTCGGTCAACGGCATCACCAACGACCCGCTTGGCGACATCATCAAGGACTACGAGGGCAACGCGGTTGCCGCCGTGCTCTATGCCGAGCAGTGGGACTCGCGCGTCATCATCATGCTGGACCGCGACTTCGTGTTCACGATGGTCGAGGCGATGTTCGGCTCCGATGGCGCCGAGCCGCCGCTCGATGTGGAGCGCACCTTCTCGAACATCGAGATCCGGCTGGTCCAGGCGCTGTTCGAGCGGTTCGCCAAGGCGCTGCAAGGCGCCTTCGCCGGCACGTCCAACGTCACCTTCCGGGTCGAGAGGGTCGAGACGGCCATGGCGTCGCTGGCGATCGGGCGCGCCAGCAACATGTCGATCTGCGCGAACATGATGGTGCAGGCGCTCTATCGCGGCGGGCAGATGTTCCTGATCATTCCGCACTCTGCGCTCAACCCGCTGCGCCAGAAGCTCGCGCACGTCGTCGTCAGCGACGGTCGCGCGGCCGATCCGCGCTGGCGCGAGCAGATGGAGAGCGAGGTTCATCGCACCGAGGTCACGCTGAGCGCGGTGCTCGACGAGAAGATGATATCCCTCGACGACGTCGTGAAATTCCATGTCGGACAGGTGCTCGAGCTCGAGGCGACGCCGCGCACGCTGGCCCGGCTCGAGAGCAACAATCAGGTGCTGTTCTGGTGTCAGATCGGTCAGCTGGATGGCTATTACGCCATGCAGGTGGCAGATCCCGTCGATCAGAAACGGGAGTTCGTCGATGATATCCTATCTCGTTGATGCCGTGCTGTTGATTGCGCTGGCCTTCACCAGCATGCGGGTGACGCGGATGCACCGCGAGCTGGCACGGCTGCGCAGCTACCAGGGCGAGTTCTCGACCATCGTCCACGAGACGGCGGGCGCCTTCGATACGGTCATCACCGCGGCGCATGATTCCACCGCAAATCTGGGCCGGCTCGCCAACGTGCTGAGCACGAAGATCGACCAGGCCCACGAGGCGATCGCGGCGCTCGATGCGCGCAGCGGACTCCAATCGGCTGCGGTCGCGAGCGGTGTTGACGTGAACAAGCATTGAAGCCGGGACTGGCGGAACAGATACGATCGGAGCGTCGCGGCGCTCCGGCAGCCGAAATACCAAGAGGCGATACCAAATGGCGCAATCCTTCGACTACGACTCTGTCACCCAGACCCCCGACGAGGGGCACACCGATGCGTCTCCGCTGGAGCGGCTGGCGGAGATCGCCGCGCGCACCGCGGAGGAAACCGGCAAGTTCGCCAATGTCGATGCCATCCTGCGCATTCCCGTCACCATGCAGGTCGTGCTGGGATCTGCGACCATTCCGGTCGCAAACCTGATGAAGCTCGGTCGCGGCGCGGTGGTTCCGCTGGATCACCGCGTCGGCGAGCCCGTCGACGTCGTGGTCAACGGCCGCGTCGTCGCGCGCGGCGAGGTGGTCGTCGTCGAAGAGGACAATTCCCGCTTCGGCGTCTCGCTCACGGAGATCGTCGGACCGCTGGGGCAGGGTGATACCTGACCATGGCGGCACAGGTCGGTATCGCGCCCATCAAGCAGCGAGGCGTTGCCACGCTGGGTGGAACGGAAAAGGTCGCGGCACTCCTGCTGGCCATGGGCCGGCAGGCGGCCGCGAGCGTGCTCTCGCAGTTCGAGCCGCAGGATATCCGCATCGTCACCAAGGCTGCGGCCGAGCTGCGGCCGATCACCGCACAGGAACTCGAGTCGATCGTCGAGGAGTTCGCCCAGCAGTTTTCGATGGGCGCCAACATCCTCGGCACCATCGGTGGCCTGGAAGCCGTGCTCGGCGACGTGCTTCCCGCCGACCAGGTCTCGGCGATCATGTCGGACCTGCTCGGCAATTCGAGCCGGTCGGTGTGGGACCGTGTCTCGTCGGTGTCGGAAAATTCACTGGCGACCTACCTGTCCAAGGAGCATCCGCAGACCGCAGCCCTGATCCTGTCCAAGGTCAAGCCGTCCTGCGCCGCCAAGGTGATGAGCCAGCTGCCCTCGAGCCTGCGCAACGAGCTGATGCGGCGCGTACTCAGCCTCAAGCCGATCGTCGACGACGCCATGAAGGTCCTCGAGAAGACGCTGCACGAGGATCTGACGCTGAACTTCGCCCGCAACCTCGGCGCGGACACCTACGCCCGCGTCGCCGACATCATCAACAAGATGGAGCGCGGCCACATCGAGGACATGCTGAAGAGCCTGTCGGAGAAGCGGCCGAAATCGGCCGAAGTGCTGAAGGAGCTTCTGTTCACCTTCGACGACGTCATCCACCTGACGCCGAAGGCGCGCACCATGATCTTCGACCAGGTGCCGACCGATCGCATCGTCGTCGCGTTGAAGGGAACCGACAAGCATTTCCGCGAAACGATCCTGACTTCGGTCGCCTCGCGCGTCCGCCGCGTCGTCGAGCACGAGCTCGCGATCGGCGAGCCGTCGAACCAGCGCGACGTGCTGGAGGCGCGCCGCGTCATCACCGACCTCGCACTCGACCTCGCGGAGAAGGGTGAAATCGAGCTCAACCCCGACCAGGAGGATGAGCTGGTCTTCCGCTGACCGCTGAACGGGCATGGCAGAAACATCCGATCAGGAGAGCAGGACAGAAGAGCCGACCGAGAAGAAAGTCCGCGATTCGCTCGAACAGGGCAAAATCCCGGTCTCTCGGGAGGCATCCATCTTTGCCTCGATGGCGGCGCTGATGGTGATCATGTCGTTCCTGATCGGCCAGGGCGTGCAGCAATTGACGCCGACGCTGAAGAGCCTGCTCGACGATCCCGAAGGCTTCCCGCTCGGCAACGGCGCGGACGCGCAGAACCTGCTCACGGTGGTGGGGCTCCAGGCGCTGCGATTCCTGGTGCCGCTCGTCGTCATCCTGGCGGTGTTCGGTCTCGCCGCATCGCTGCTGCAAAATGCGCCGCGCCTGGTGCTGACCCGTATCCAGCCGGACCTGTCGCGAATCTCTCCGATCAGCGGCTGGAGCCGGCTGTTCGGAACGCAGGGGCTCGTGGAGTTCGCCAAATCTCTGTTCAAGCTTGTCTCGGTGACGGTCGTCGTCGTCTTCGTGCTGCGCTCGTCGGAAGCGAGGGCGTTCGAGGCGATGTACACCGATCCGGTCGCACTGCCGGAGATGATTCTCAGCATTGCGATGCGGATCGTCTCGGCGATCTGTATCGCCACCATCGTCCTGGTCGCGATCGATCTGGCCTGGTCGCGCTTCCACTGGCGGCGCGAGCTGCGCATGACCAAGCAGGAGATCAAGGACGAGCACAAGCAGGCGGAGGGCGATCCGCTGATCAAGGCACGCCTGCGCTCGCTGGCGCGCGACCGCTCGCGCCAGCGCATGATCGCCTCCGCCTCGCGCGCGACGCTGGTGATCGCGAACCCGACGCACTTTGCGATCGCGCTGCGCTACAAGCGCGAGGAGAACGCAGCGCCCATGGTCGTCGCCAAGGGCATGGACGTGATCGCGCTGAAGATCCGCGAAGTCGCGGAGCAGAACCGGATCCCGGTGATCGAGAACAAGGCGCTGGCGCGCGCGCTCTACGAGGCGGTCCAGGTCGATCAGGTGATTCCGGCGGAGTTCTTCCGCCCCGTCGCCGAGATCATCTACTTCCTCCAGTCCAAGCAGGCGCCGCGCTCCGAGAAGGTTCAGTAGATTTCCGAGGATGGCGTCTCGCGCATCAGCCTGACGAAAGCTTGCAGCCCTAAGCTTCTTTCCAATGGATCATAACGGGGCTGCCGTGGGACCGCTTTATCTCTTCGAACTCGCATCGTCGCAGGCGCGGTATCTCGAACTTCGTCAGTCGACCATCGCGACCAACGTCGCCAACGCCAACACGCCGGGCTTCAAGGCGCGCGACGTCGAGCCCTTCAACAAGGTGCTCGACGGCATGCCGGTCAGGCTTGCGACGACATCGCCCTCGCATATGCAATTGTCCGCAGCCGAGACCGACACGAGAAAGACCGCGAAGAAGGACAGCTGGGAAGTCGTTCATTCCGGCAACTCCGTCAGCCTCGAGCAGGAAATGATCAAGGGCAGCGACGTCAGTCGCGACTATTCGATGAACTCGGCGATCGTGCGGTCGTTCCACCGCATGGTGTTGTCGAGCGCGAAGAGCTGAGGTGAATTGACATGCTGGACTCCCTGCAGGCGTCATTGACGGTCGCGAGCTCCGGGCTCGAATCGCAGTCGACGCGCATGCGCATCGTTTCGGAAAACCTCGCCAACGCGACGTCGACGGGGCGTGTCGCCGGTGCCGATCCCTATCAGCGCAAGACCATCACCTTCGATGCCGCCATGGACCGCGCCTCGGGCGCGCAGCTTGCGAAGGTCAAGGAGATCGGGGTCGACACCACGCCGTACCGCGTGGAGTACGATCCGGGGCATCCCGCCGCCGACAAGGCCGGCTACGTCAAGCTGCCGAACGTCAACATGATGATCGAGATGGCGGACATGCGCGAAGTCAACCGGTCCTATGAGGCCAATCTCCAGGTCGTGAAACAGGTGAGGTCGATGCTCGGCATGACCATCGACCTGCTGAGGAGCTGACAATGCTTGAGGCGATTTCATCCACCGCGATTTCCGCCGGCCAGGCCGCATCCCGCGCGACCGAAGCGCAGGCCATCGCGCCGACGGCGCCGACCGCGATCCAGTCCACCGACGACGTCGGATTCGAATCCGTGATGAAGCAGGTGACGACGGACGCGATCGGCACGCTGAAGACGGGCGAAGCTGCGTCGATCTCGGCGATGCAGGGCAAGGAATCGACCCGGCGCGTCGTGGAGGCGCTGATGTCGGCCGAGCAGGCCTTGCAGACGGCGGTCGCGGTTCGCGACAAGGTCGTGCAGGCCTACCAGGAAGTCGTTCGGATGTCGATTTGATCTGAAGGAGTGACGTAAGTGAAATCGCTCGCCATTGCGGCTACGGGCATGAACGCCCAGCAGACCAACATCGAAGTCATCGCCAACAACATCGCCAACATCAACTCGACGTCGTACAAGCGTGCGCGTGCGGAATTCACCGATCTGTTCTACCAGATGGACCGCATGCAGGGCGTCGCGAACGTCAACGGCTCCTCGCCGATTCCGGAAGGTTCCAATCTCGGCCTCGGCGTCAAGTCGGCGGCGATCCGCAAGCTGCACATCCAGGGCGCGCTGACGCAGACCGGCAATCCCTACGACCTCGCGATCAACGGCCGCGGCTGGTTTCAGGTGCTCGGCCCGAACAACGAGGTGCAATACACTCGCGCGGGCTCGTTCAACACCAATGCCAACGGCCAGCTCGTCACGATCGACGGCTATCTGCTGGATCCCGCCATCACCGTGCCGCAGGGAACGGTTCAGGTCACGGTCAACCAGACCGGCCAGATGTTTGCCAAGCTGGACACGGAAATCAACCCGCGGCAGATCGGCCAGCTCAACCTCGCCAACTTCGCCAACGAAGCGGGTCTCGAGCCGCTCGGCAGCAACCTCTATCGCGAGACCACGGCGTCCGGCACGCCGGTCGTCGGACTGCCGGGCGATTCCGGCTACGGCAAGATCAATCAGCAATATCTCGAAGCCTCGAACGTCGACCCGGTGAAGGAAATCACCGAGTTGATCTCGGCGCAGCGTGCCTACGAAATGAATGCCAAGGTCATTCAGGCCTCGGATGAAATGGCCTCGACGGTCTCGAAGGGCATGCGCTAGTTCCGGTGTCTCGATGTTGAACAGGATGGGCTTGATGGTGCGCGGGTTGGCCGCCGTGCTGCTGGTTCTCGTCGCGGCGCGCGGCGCTGCGGCCGAGGAGAAGCGGCTTCCGGTGCCGGCCGTGTCGATCCGCGCCGGCGAGCTGATCCGGGACGACATGATCACGGAACGCGCCTTCGCGCCGAACGTGCTCGGCGTTGCCATGTTCATCGAGGCACGGCAGGTTCTGGTCGGCCGCATGGCGCGACGCGCATTGCTGCCGGGCCAGCCGATCCCGTCCAATTCGGTGGAGGATCCCTGGACCATTGCGCGCGGCGCCATGGTCAAGGTCGTGGTGGAAGACAGCGGCCTGTCGATCGTCACTTACGGCGCCGCGATGCAGTCCGGCGCGGCCGGGGCGCTCATTCCGGTGCGAAACACCGACACCGGCGTGATCATCCGGGGCGTCGTCCAGCCGGACGGTACCGTCAAGGTCGTGGACGGATCATGACCAGAGTCCTGCTTGCGCTTATCCTGCTGGTTTCCGCCGCCAGCGCCCAGGCCGCCGTCCGCATCAAGGACATCGCGGACATCAAGGGACTGCGCGAAAACCAGATCGTCGGCTATGGCCTCGTCATCGGCCTGAACGGCACCGGCGACACGCTTCGCAACGCCCCGTTCACGGAGCAGTCCCTGCAATCGATGCTCGAGAACATGGGCATCAATGTCAGGAACGAGACCACCAGCACCAACAACCCCCCGCGTCCGACGACGCTGCGCACGCGCAACGTCGCGGCGGTGATGGTGACCGCGGATCTGCAACCGTCGATCGGTGCGGGCGAGCGCATGGACGTAACCGTGTCGTCGCTCGGCGATGCGACCTCGCTGCTCGGCGGCACACTGGTGATGACGTCGCTGCGCGCGGCGGACGGTGCCGTCTACGCGGTGGCGCAAGGCGCGGTCACGGTCGCCGGTTACAGTGTGGGAGGGCAGGCGCAGAACGTCAGCCAGGGCACGCCGACGGCGGGCAGGATCCCGAACGGTGCGCTGGTCGAGCGCGAGGTGCAGGGAAGCCTCCACGAGATGGAATTCCTGGTGCTGGAGCTCAAGAATCCCGATTTCGTCACCGCAACGCGCATCCTCGATGCGATCAACCGTTACGCCGGCGGCCGTTATCGCGCGCAGATCGCCTTCGAGCGGGATTACCGCACCATCGTGCTGTCGAAGCCGCGCCACATCGGTCCGGTCCGTTTCCTCGCCGAAATCGGCGAGCTGACGGTCGAGCCGGACACGCCGGCGCGGGTGGTGATCAACGAGCGCACCGGCACCGTGGTGATCGGGCGCGACGTGCGGATATCGACCGTTGCCGTGACGCACGGCAATCTGACGGTCCGTGTCACGGAGATGCCCGTGGTGTCGCAGCCAGCGCCGTTCTCGCAGGGAAAGACGGTCGTCGTTCCCCAGACCATCGTCGAAGCCAACGAGGCCGGATCGCAGGTGGCGATCCTGAGCGGCGTCGATCTTCAGCGCCTGGTGCGCGGGCTGAACCAGATCGGCCTGAAACCATCGGGCATCATCGCGATCCTCCAGGCGATCAAAACGGCTGGCGCCCTCCAGGCCGACGTCATCGTGCAATGATGCACAAGCGTCGTGCAAGCTTGGTCGCTCAATGCTCAGGTCTCGACCGAGAATCGCACGCGGCCCGATGCTGAAGCTGGATCACAAAGCCAAACTCCTCCTCCTGGTCGCGGCCTCCGCGCTCGGATGCGCGTCGCCCGTGCTGGCGCTGGACGAGGCCAGGCCGTCGAGGCCGCTCAACCTGCTGTCCTTTGCGCGCGCCCGCGCGCCTGGACCGCAGAAGCCGGCGTCGCCGATACCGGGCGACAATGCGTCGATCCGGGCGACGGCGTGGGCCGCCGAAGATTCGGGACCCGCGATCACGGGTGCCGTGCCTGCTCCCGAGAAGCCTGCGCCGACGCCCGCCGCGGCGCCTGTGCGCCCGGCCAAGCCCGGCACCGTCACGGTGCCGCCGAAGCCCGCCGCACCTGCACAGGCTGCCGTACCTGCGGACAACGAGGTCGCCCTGTTCTGTAGCAATGTGTCCGATCCGGCCGTCGATTCGCGGCTGGCGTGGCAGCTCAAGGAGCTGGAGAAGGCCGAGAGCCAGCTCCGCGAGCGGATCGCCGAGGTCGAGGCCAAGCGCGCCGAATACGAGAAGTGGATGGCGCTGCGCGACGACTTCCTGAAGAAGGCCGAAGCGCAGGTCGTCGAGATCTATTCGCGCATGAAGCCGGACGCCGCCGCGACCCAGATCGCCGGCATGGCGGACGAGACCGCCGCAGCCGTGCTCGCCAAGCTCAGCCCGAGGAGCTCGAGCGCGATCTTCAACGAGATGGAAACGGCACGTGCGGCGCACCTCGCCGATCTGCTCGGCGGCATGCGTCGCGTGGATGACGGAAAGACCAAATAGATGAAGAATCTGATCCTCATCCCGTTGCTGTTCTCGCTTGCCGGATGCGTCAACGATCCGGCCGAGGTCCTGACTGGTCCGCGCTTATCGCCGGTCGGGAGCGGCTTGCGGACGCAGGCCGATCCGATTCCCGTGACGCCACGCTTGCGCTCGCCCGTCAGCTATCGCTCGACCTGGGACGACGGCACCGACCTCTACCGCGATCCCCGCGCCAGACGCACCGGCGACGTCGTGACGGTGATCATCTCGATGCAGGACAAAGCCAAGCTCGACAACAAGACCGACCGCTCGCGCGATTCGCAGATCAAGTTCGGCCTCGACTGGCTGATGGATGTGGCGGGATGGCAGGACAAGGGCTCGACCAGCGCCAATCTCAACACCAACACCCAGATCAAGGGCAACGGCCAGATCGACCGCACCGAGGACATCAAGCTGTCGATCGCCGCCGTCGTCACCGACGTGTTGCCGAACGGCAATATGATGATCAGCGGCTCGCAGGAGTTCAAGGTCAACACGGAGATGCGGGTGCTCAACGTCGGCGGCATCGTGCGCCCGCGCGATATCTCGCGCACCAATACCATCTCCTACGAGAAGATCGCCGAGGCGCGCGTGTCCTATGGTGGTCGTGGAAATCTGTCTGACGTGCAGCAGCCTGGATGGGGACATCGGATCTATGACGCCGTGGCACCATTCTGAGGGCGGCGCAGGCCGGGCCGCGCCGCGAGGGCAGGGGACGTGATGCGCCTGATTGCGGCCATTGTGGTGCTGACCCTGATCGCGATTGGTGCAGGCGCGGTCGCCGGCCTGCATCTGTTCGCGGCGGCAGAACGCGTCGCCGATGCGAAGAAGAGCGCAGCGCCGCCGCCCGTTGCCTCGAGCTACGCCGGCAGTGCGCGGCTCCGAAAACTGTCCCCGATCGTGACCAATCTCGCCGCGCCGGCCAACAACTGGGCGCGTGTCGAGGCTTCCATGGTGACCGAGAGCATGAGCGACGAGGATGCCGGCATCCTGGCCGCGCACATCAGCGAGGACATCGTGACCTATCTGCGGTCGGCATCGGTCGGCCAGTTCGAGGGATCGCGCGGGCTCCAGCACCTGCGCGACGACCTCGCCGAGCGCGCCAATATCCGATCCTCGGGCAAGGTGCGCGAATTGATCATTGAGACGTTGGTGATTCAGTGAGAGTGAGGGTCCTGCTGCTCGCGCTGGTTCTGGTCGTGCTGCCCGAGGTGGCGCTGGCCCAGATTCCGGACCTCAACTCGCTGCTGCCGCCGGGCAACGGCTCCACCAGCGGCCGGATCATCCAGCTGATGGCGCTGATCACGGTGCTGTCGGTGGCGCCGGGACTGCTGATCATGGTGACGAGCTTCACGCGATTTGCGGTGGCGCTGTCGTTCCTGCGTGCCGGCCTCGGCCTCCAGACCACGCCGGCCAATCTGGTGTTGATCAGTCTCGCGCTGTTCATGACCTTCTACGTGATGGCGCCGACCTTCGACCGGGCCTGGGAAACCGGCGTCCAGCCGCTGATGAAGAACGAGATTTCGGAGGAAGAGGCCTATCTGAAGATCACCGATCCGTTCCGCGAGTTCATGCTGGCCCATGTCCGCGACAAGGATCTTCAGACCTTCGAGGCGCTGGCCGCCGAGAGCTTCCGCAGGAAGTTCGACGACAAGCGCATCGACATGCGCGTCATCATTCCGGCCTTCATGATCTCCGAACTCAGGCGTTCGTTCGAGATCGGATTTCTCATCATCCTGCCGTTCCTCGTCATCGACATGATCGTGGCGACGCTGACCATGTCGATGGGCATGATGATGATGCCGCCGACGATCCTGGCGCTGCCGTTCAAGATGCTGTTCTTCGTGCTGATCGACGGTTGGAATCTGCTCGCCTCCGGACTGGTGCGGTCGTTCTCGTAGGCGCGGCGGCCGCTGGCCGACTGGTTATGGTTAGCGGGACGTAGCGGTTTATGGTTAGCGTGGACTAATGTTAACCATATGATTTTGCTACGAAATTCAAGGCGATCTTAATCCGGAAGCAAGATTCGGCGTGCTAGCAATGCGGCACGGCGGATTGGACCCTACCCACATCGGTCCAAAGGCATGATGCCGCCCCTCCGTACCGGTGAAAGCCCGGTATGTCCCCTCGTGAAAATGTAACGCGTACATAAAGGGACATTTGCAATGTCAAGCCTGCTTACGAACTCGTCCGCCATGACCGCGCTCCAGACCCTGCGGTCTGTCAGCTCGCAGCTCTCCACCACGCAGACCCGGATCTCGACCGGCCAGCGTGTCTCGACCGCTTCGGACAACGCCGCCTACTGGTCGATCGCAACCTCGATGCGCTCCGACAACGCCGCGCTCTCCGCGGTGTCCGACTCGCTCGGTCTGTCGGCTGCGACGGTCGACACCGAATACACCGCTCTGACCTCGGTCATCGGCGACAAGGACTCCGGTCTGACCAAGCTCCAGGCGCTGCTGGTCGAAGCCAAGACGGCCGGTATCGACCGCGCCAAGATCCAGGCGGACGTCACCCAGATCCAGCAGGATATGAACCTGAAGGCCAACTCGGCGACCTTCAACGGCATCAACTGGCTGAACATCGACACCTCGGCCTCGACCACGGCCACGCCGGCGACCTTCAAGCTGGTGTCGTCGTACTCCCGCGTCGGCGGCACGCCGACCATTGGTTCGATCACGGTGACGACCGCCGACTACGCGCTCTACACCACCGGCGGCGCATCCAACACCGGCATCCTGGACAAGCAGACCTCCGGCGTGTCGGTTTCCAACATGGCCATCGGCACGCTGACCGACTCGGCGGCCGACCAGACCACGCTCGATGGCTACATCGCGCAGGTCACCACTGCGATCAACTCGGTGGCCTCGGCCGCCGCCAATCTCGGTGCCGTCAAGAACCGCCTCGCGACCAACACGGAATTCGTGAAGTCGCTGATGGACTCGGTTGACCGCGGTGTCGGCCAGCTCGTCGACGCCGACATGAACCAGGAGTCCACCCGTTTGGCGGCCCTCCAGGTCCAGCAGCAGCTCGGTGTTCAGGCGCTCTCGATCGCCAACAACAACAGCCAGAGCATCCTGTCGCTGTTCCGCTAAGCCTCAAAACCATCGGGGGAGGGCCGCGCTTCGCGAGAAGCGCGGCCCTTTCGTTTGGTGTGAGGCCACGCGCACACCGTAACTTCGGCGGCCCTGTTGCGGCAGGGCCACAGAGCCACAAGCCTCGCACAAGCTTCGCCCGCTAATCTCGCCGCTACGACAGGTTGGGTATACCCGCTTTTCCGCGGCCCAAAGGCATGACGCCGCCCTGTCGTACCGGTGCAAGCCCGGTATGTCCCCAATCAATCCAATCTTCAAAGGGACATCAAAATGGGTTCTAGCCTCCTCACCAACTCCTCCGCCATGACCGCGCTGCAGACGCTGCGGTATGTCAGCACGCAGCTCGCCACCACGCAGAACCGGATCTCGACCGGCCAGCGTGTCTCGACCGCTTCGGACAACGCCGCCTACTGGTCGATCGCAACCTCGATGCGCTCCGACAACGCCGCGCTCTCCGCGGTGTCCGACTCGCTCGGTCTGTCGGCCGCGACCGTCGACACCGAATACACCGCTCTGACCTCGGTCATCGGCGACAAGGATTCCGGTCTGACCAAGCTCCAGGCGCTGCTGGTCGAAGCCAAGACCGCCGGTATCGACCGCACCAAGATCCAGGCTGATATCACCCAGATCCAGCAGGATATGAACCTCAAGGCCGGCTCCGCGACCTTCAACGGCATCAACTGGCTGAGCATCGACACCTCGGCCTCGACCACGGCCACGCCGGCGACCTTCAAGCTGGTGTCGTCGTACTCCCGCGTCGGCGGCACGCCGACCATCGGTTCGATCACCGTGACGACCGCCGACTACGCGCTCTACACCACCGGCGGTGCATCCAACACCGGCATTCTGGACACGCAGACCTCCGGCGTGTCGGTTTCCAACATGACCATCGGCACGCTGACCGACTCGGCGGCCGACCAGACCACGCTCGATGGCTACATCAAGCAGGTCACCACTGCGATCAACTCGGTGGCCTCGGCTGCTGCCAATCTCGGCGCCGTCAAGAACCGCATCGCGACCAACACGGAATTCGTCAAGACCTTGATGGACTCTGTGGACCGCGGTGTCGGCCAGCTCGTCGACGCCGACATGAATGCGGAATCGACCCGTCTCCAGGCGCTGCAGACCCAGCAGCAGCTCGGCGTTCAGGCGCTCTCGATCGCCAACCAGAACAGCCAGAGCATCCTCTCGCTGTTCCGCTAAGCCTCGAAACCATCTGAGGAGGGCCGCGCTTCTTGCGAAGCGCGGCCCTTTTCATTTGGGCGTGCGTTGGTCACGCACCATGCCTTGGCGCGCCGGCTCTTCGCATTGATCTGGCTCACCCCGTCGCGGTCCGGTCACGGAGCCGCAAGCCTCGCACAAACTTCGCGTGCTATCGCCGCCGTTACGTCAGGTTGAGCGCGCATTTCGCAGCTCAAAGGCATGATGCCGCCCTGTCGTACCGGTGCAAGCCCGGTATGTCCCCAAAAATCCAATCCGTTTCAAAGGGACGTCAAAAATGAGTTCTAGCCTGCTCACCAACTCCTCTGCCATGACCGCGCTGCAGACGCTGCGGTCTGTCAGCTCCCAGCTCGCCACCACGCAGAACCGGATCTCCACCGGCCAGCGCGTCTCGACCGCTTCGGACAATGCCGCCTACTGGTCGATCGCAACCTCGATGCGCTCCGACAACGCCGCGCTCTCCGCCGTCTCCGACTCGCTCGGACTGTCGGCTGCGACCGTCGATACCGAATATACCGCTCTGGGCTCGGTTATCGGCGACAAGGACTCCGGCCTGACCAAGCTCCAGGCGCTGCTGGTCGAAGCCAAGACCGCCGGTATCGACCGCGCCAAGATCCAGGCTGATATCACCCAGATCCAGCAGGATATGAATCTGAAGGCCAACTCGGCGACCTTCAACGGCATCAACTGGCTGAGCATCGACACCTCGGCCTCGACCACGGCCACGCCGGCGACCTTCAAGCTGGTGTCGTCGTACTCCCGCGTTGGTGGCACGCCGACCATTGGTTCGATCACGGTGACGACCGCCGACTACGCGCTCTTCACCACCGGCGGCGCATCCAACACCGGCATTCTGGACACGCAGACCTCCGGTGTGTCCGTCGCCAATATGACCATCTCCACGCTGACCGACTCGGCGGCTGACCAGACCACGCTCGACGGCTACATCAAGCAGGTCACCACTGCGATCAACTCGGTGGCGTCGGCCGCCGCAAATCTCGGTGCCGTCAAGAACCGCATCGCGACCAACACGGAATTCGTCAAGACCCTGATGGACTCGGTGGATCGCGGTGTCGGCCAGCTCGTCGACGCCGACATGAACGCGGAATCGACCCGCCTCCAGGCGCTGCAGACCCAGCAGCAGCTCGGCGTTCAGGCGCTCTCGATCGCCAACCAGAACAGCCAGAGCATCCTCTCGCTGTTCAAGTAACTTCGGCTTTGGACACGACCGTGCTCCCCATGGGAGCACGGTCCCCGCCTTGAACGGCGGGTTCGATGGCACATGACGTGCCCGCAATCGGCCTCCTGACGCCAGACTTCATCCGGCACGCCGCAGCCGATCGCGCTGCCATGCGCCCGCGCGCCGCCTGTTGCTGGCGAACTGAATGCGTCGCCCGAGTTTCTTGTAAAATTGCAACGCCGTGCCTGCGAACTGACACATTCGCGCCTTCGCGCAACCTTCAGACAAGGTTGGCAGCGGAGTGTCCCATACGTTCGCATTGGTACGAGGTCATATGCTGCTCAGTCGTGCGCAGATACAGCAACTGCTCAATAATCTGCTGGAGCTCGGGCCGCGACGCCTGATGGCCCTGGGACTGATCGGCTTTGCCGTTCTCGTCACCGTCGTCGGCGGCGCCTATTACCTGAGCCGCCCCGAATTCGAGACGCTCTATACCGGCCTCAACCGCGAAGACGTGACGCGCATCGGCGCTGCGCTGCGCGAGCAGAACATCGCCTTCGACGTCAATACAGCCGGGGATGCCGTCTCGGTGCGCCCGAGCCAGACCATGCAGGCGCGGATGCTGCTCGCCGAGAAGGGGCTGCCGACCAGCGCCAATTCCGGCTACGAGCTGTTCGACAAGATCGGCTCGCTCGGCCTGACCTCGTTCATGCAGGAGGTCACCAAGCTCCGGGCGCTCGAAGGCGAGATCGCGCGCACCGTGCAGTTGATGAAGGGCGTGAAGGCGGCGCGGGTGCATATCGTGCTGCCGGTGCGCGGCTCGTTCCGCGCGACGCAGCAGCCGCCTTCGGCCTCGGTGGTACTTCGCACCGACGGCGCGATCGAGGCGCGCACGGCCCAGTCGATCCGTCATCTGGTCGCCGCCGCGATTCCAGGCATGAGCCGGGACAAGGTGACGGTGCTGGACGCCGACGGCTCGATGCTGCTCGCCGAGGAGGACGAGGCGAGCGCCGCGCCGACCAAGATGGCGAGCCTCCAGAAGACGGTCGGCGGCATGGTGCAGGAGAACATCCGCAAGGCGTTGACGCCCTATCTCGGTCTGGACAATTTCGAGGTGAGCGTCGCGCCGCAGCTCTCCACCGACAAGCGGCAGATCAACGAGACGGTCTATGACCCGGAGAGCCGCGCCGAGCGGTCGGTTCGGAACGTGCGCGAGAAGGAATCGTCCCAGAACGCGGACCGTTCGACGCCGACCACGGTGCAGCAGAACCTTCCCGACCAGCAGGTGAACGCCGGCGGCAGCAAGAACTCGAGCGAGGACAAGACCCGCCGCGAGGACGTCACCAATTTCGAGGTGTCGTCCAAGACCACGACGACGGTGAGCGACGGCTATTCGGTCAAGAAGCTCTTCATCGCGGTGCTGGTCAACCGCGCGCGGCTCGTCGCCGATCTCGGCGACAAGAGCAACCAGGCCATCGTCGACAGCAAGCTCGCCGAGATCAGCCAGCTCGCGGCTACGGCCGGCGGGCTGGACAAGCAGCGCGGCGACCAGATCCAGGTCACGGCCGTCGACTTCATCGAAGGCTCGCGCGAATTGGCGCCGGTGCCGCCGATCAGCTTCGTCGAGATGATCAACAAGCAGCTCGGCAGCGTCATCAACGCGGTGACGATCCTGGCCGTCGCTTCGATGCTGGTCTGGTTCGGTCTTCGCCCTGCGGTCAACGGCATCCTGACCCACCGCGCGGCGCAGGAGCAGACCGAGGCCGCCGAGGCCGCCGAGCTCGAAGCGGCCACGGCTCTTGCATTGGCCGACAGTCAAGACCCCGAGCTCAACCTCGTCGAAGACCTCGAAGGCAAGATGCAGCGAACGCCGCAGAAGCGGCTGGAGCAGATCGTCCGCCTCGATCAGATGCAGGCGGCAGCGATCCTTAAAGACTGGATGCGACGCGAGGAGGCGGCATGAACGCGGCAATCGGAAAGCTCCTGACGCAGTTCGACGCGAACGGCCGGGCCAAGGCCCCACCGCCGCCTCCATCGCCCGAGATCCAGGACGTGCTGACGAGGCCGAAGGAGGCCCGGCGCGAGCTGCAGCCTCAGTCCCAGGCTCAACCGCAGCCCCAGCCTCAGTTGCCGCCCGCGGCGGCAAAGGAGGATGCCCCGGTCAATCTTCTCGACGACGCCTACCGACGCGGCTACGCCGCCGGTGTTGCGGAGGGCGACGCCAGGCTTGCCGAGGAGCGCGTCCGCAGCGCGATCCGGCTCGGCGAGGAGCGGGCCAAATGGTCCGATCAGCAGGCCGTCGCGATCGTCGGCGGCTTCGAGTCGGCCTGCCGCGAGATCGAAACCAACATCGCTAGCTCCGTGGCGCGGATATTGCTGCCTTTCCTCGCCGACGCGGTCCGCGACAAAGCAATCGGATCGCTGGTCGAGCAGATCGCGGCGCTGACCGGCAATTCGCCGGTGCCGGTGTTCAAGATCACCGGTCCGGGCGAATTGCTCGACCTCGTGCGGACGCAGCTCGAAGCCAGCAGGCGAACGGGCATCGAATACGAGGCTGCCGAGACGTTCGAGGTCCGCGTCGTCGCCGATCAGACCGTGATCGAGACGCGGATTGCGGCGTGGAGCGAACGCCTGAACGAGGCGCGCCGGTAGTTCGCCATGGTGGAAGAAGTCAAGCACGAGCTGGTGATCATCCGCAGGCGCAGCGCCTTCGCCGAGGAGGCGCATCACGGCGGCGTCTGGAAGATCGCCTATGCGGACTTCATGACCGCGATGATGGCGTTCTTCCTCGTCATGTGGCTGCTCAATGCGCTCAACCAGGACCAGAAGCAGGTGGTCGCGAGCTATTTCAATCCGATCAAGCTCGCGGAGAATGCGCCTGCTCCCAAAGGCCTCAAGGATCTCACCAAGAAGGAGCCGACGCAGTTCGAAGGCCAGGATGGCAAGCGCCAGCCGGCGGGGCCGAACGAAGAGCGTCGCGGCGATTCGCCGACGGCGGAGAAGCCGGCCTCGTTCGAAGAGAAAGTCCTGTTCCGCGATCCCTATGCGACGCTCGCCGAGATCGCGAACAGCGCGAACCAGGCCTCGGGCCAGCGTCGCGCCGGTGCTCTGACGTCGGCCGAAGAGGATGGCCTCAAGGGCGGCGACGCCTACCGCGATCCGTTCGATCCCGGCTATTGGAAGCTGGCGCCGCAGACGTCCAAGGATGCGGACCGCTTCGTCGACAGCGAGCCAAAGCCGAATGCGTCCGCGCGCGATAGCGCCTCCGGAACGGGCCAGGGCGAGCCGCAGGCGCGCCGTGCGAGACAGGACGATGCCGGCGGAAGCGTCGCCCCGAATGCGGATGCGTCGTCTGCAAGCCTGTCGCCCCTGCTGCCGCCGGGGCCTGCGCCTTCACAGGCTTCTCGCGATGGCAGTGCCCAGGCCAATACGCAACCGGGCACCCAGGCGAATGCCGCAGCGCAGCCGCGTCCCGGCGATGCAGCGAAGAATTCCGATCCGCGTGATGCGGCGCAGACCCAGCAGCCGACCGTCAAGCAGCTTCAGTCCGCGATCGCGGATGCACTGTCGGACATCAAGGCCGGAGCAGGCCCGGTGGCCGAGGTGCGCCAGGTCGAGGAAGGCCTTCTGGTCAGCCTGACCGACGATGCGAGCTTCGGCATGTTCGCGGTCGGCTCGGCCGAGCCGCGGCCCGAACTGATCCGCGTGATCGACAAGATCGGGCCGCTGCTGACGAAGCGCCCGGGCATGATCATCGTCCGCGGCCACACCGACAATCGGCCGTATAAGTCGGAGACCTACGACAATTGGCGGCTGTCGACGGCGCGCGCGCAGATGGCCTACTACATGCTCGTTCGGTCCGGCGTCGATGCGCAGCGGATCGAGCATGTCGAAGGCTACGCCGACCGGCGGCCGAAACTGCCGAACGATCCTGCGGCTGCACAGAACCGCCGGATCGAGATCCTGATCCGGGAGAAGCGCCCTTGACCAGGCCGCTGCTGTGCGCCGCGCTGCTGATGCTGCTGCCGCTCACGACGGTACGCGTGTTTGCCGAACCAGCATCGGCGTCGGCGCCGACCTCGGGCGAGCCATATGAGCTCGTGCGCACATTGCAGGCGGTGCAGGACGGCATTGCCCGTGGTGACACGGCGGCGCATGGCAGTCACATCGCGCTGATCCGGCAGGTCGGCGAGAAATTTCTCGCCGCCGATGCGGGCGTGTGGAGCAACGCACAGAACGGCCAGGCCGTCGTCATCTATTTGCTCAGCGGCGGCGGGCCGCAGATCGTCCGAAAGCTGCCGCGTGACAGGTTGAACGTCGACGAGCGGCTGCTCAACGGTGCTCTGGCCTATGTCGAGGGACGTCAGGACGAAGCGCGTGAGCTGCTCAAGGACGTCAAGCCGCGCACGCTTCCATCGGGCCTCGGCGGACAGGTTGCGCTGGTTCAGGGTGCGCTGTTCGCGCGGAGCGAGGCATCGCTCGCAATCGAGCGCCTGGACGACGCGCGCCTGCTCCTGCCAGGCACGCTGGTGGAGGAGGCAGCGCTGCGGCGCGAGATCCTGCTGGTCGGGCAGGCCGAGGATTTCGACAAGTTCGAGTTCCTGACGCTGGCCTATATCCGCCATTACCGCAACTCGGTCTATGGCGGGGACTTCTGGCAGCGTTTCTCCTCCGGCCTGACGCAGTCGAGCCTCGCGCTCGACGAGCGCCGCTTTGCGCGGATCGTTACGCTGCTGGAACAGATCGATCGCGCGAGCCGCCTCAAGCTCTATCTCGTGATCGCGCGGACGGCGATGATGCAAGGACGGCTGGCCGTGACCCGGCTTGCCGGCGAGCGCGCGCTGACACTCAGCGCGGATGCCTCGGCGGATCGCGAGCGGGCGCATTTCTTCCGTGGCGTCTCGCGGGCGCTCACCGACGAGTATGACGGTGGCCTCGCCGAGCTGAAGGCACTCGACCGCTCGAAGCTGCCCGAGCGCGACGTTCCGTTGCTGAACGCAACGTTGCAGCTCGCCCTCGATATCCGCAAGTCGTTTTCGGGCGGCTCCGCCGCCGCAGCCGAGAAGCCGCCGGTCACGCCGGCGCGGCTCGATCTCGCGTCGTCGACTGCGACGCTCGCACGCGCGCAGAAGCAGCTCGGCGAACTCGAACTGCTCACCAGGGATCGCCGTCCATGACCAAGCTCAGTGGAACCTCCGGACAGGTTTTCTCGGGCCTCGCCGAAGGCCTCAACATGCGCGCCACATCGCGCTCCGGCAAGAGCGCGGGGGCGAAGTCGTCGGCAGATTCGTCGTTCAACGATCTGCTGCACACCGTCTCGAACCTCGCGAAGAAGGCGATCAGCGACGAGAGCGGTGATACGACCTTGAAGGCCGGATCGTTGCGGACGCGTCTGGCGCACCCGACCGGACAGGACAAGACGAAGGATGAGACGGTGCACGACCGCACCGAGACGGCTGACGACACCAAGTCGAGCCACAAATCGTCCGCCGATAAAGCCGACAAATCGCCGGAGCTGCCAGCTCCGATCGACAATGTCGCGAAAGCCGACGTTTCGGATCGACCGACTAGTTCCGCGATCGTCGGCCAGGAACTCGCCGCCGTACCGGCCGTGAAGCCACAGCTGCAATCGCCGGTGGGCGGCAACAAAGACGTGCCCGCGCGCGATGAACGTTCGTCCACGGCGAAGCGTGAGGTTCAGGCCACGGGTGCGGCAAAGACCGCCACCGCCGAGTCCGCGCCATCCGTTCCCGCTCCGGCAAGCTCGCGCTCACAGGCTGCGACAATTGCGCAGCAAGGCGACGATGCATCCTCGAAGGCGATCCCCGCAGCACCGGGCTTCGAGGCCGTCACGGCCAATGTCGAACGCGCTGTCAAGGCTTCGGCGCGGGACGCGTTGCCCGAGACGACCAAGGTCACCGTGGTCCAGCAGGAGACCCATCTGCCGCCGGCGCAGTTCGGCGCCACGCAGCAGGTCGCCAACGCAGTCGTCGCCGAGCTGAAGGAAACGCCGGCTCCGGCAGCGTCGATGGCCCCCGATCTCGCGACCTCGCAGGCCAGCGCGCCCGAGCCGCTCAAGATCCTGACCATCAATCTCGAGCCGCCGGCGCTGGGCAATGTCACCGTGCGGCTTCGTCTCGTCGGTTCGGAAGTCTCCGTCCATCTCGCGGCCGAGCGCAAGGACACCAGCCAGATGCTGGACCAGCAGCGCGACTCGATCCGCGATCTCATGCAATCGGCGGGCTATGTCGCCGACGTCGCGCCCGTGCAGCACGGCTCGCTGGACGGATTTCAGAGCGGCTCAGGCCAGTCGCAGCCGCAGCTGGCGGGCCAGCAACAGCCATCGTCGCAGTCGCAAGGCTCGTTCGACGGCGCGCGCAGCTCCTCGGGGCAATCCGACGGCAGCGGCAAGCAGGCCCGGCAGGAGCACCAGTCCAACCAGGAGACGCGTCATGAGCAGGACGTGGGGCCGCATACTCGCCGCGGCCCTGTTTATCTGTAGCGCGGGCGCCGCGGCGGCGGCGACCGACAATTCGCGCCCCTGCGAGCGCGAGATGGCGCGTGCGTCCCGGCAGCACGGGATCCCGCTCGGTATTCTCTATGCGGTCGGCCTCACCGAGACCGGACGGCGCGGTTCGCTCTACCCTTACGCGCTCGGCGCCGACGGCCAGACCGTGTTCGCCAGGGACATCAACGATGCGATCGCGAATTTCGAGGCGATGCGAGCCAAGGGCATCAAGCTGATCGACCTCGGCTGCATGCAGGTCAACCATTACTATCACGGCGACAAGTTCGCCTCGGTGCGCGCGATGTTCGATCCCGCGAGGAACGTCGACTACGCCGCGCGCTTCCTGAAAGAGCTGAAGCAGCGCGAGGGCAGCTGGACCATGGCGGTCGCCCGCTACAATGCGGGCCCCAACAATCAGCCCGCGCAGAAGCGCTACGTCTGTCACATCGTCGCGCATCTCGTCTCCAGCGGCTTCGGCGCGTGGACCGACAAGGCGCGCTCGTTCTGTCAGCCCAAGGCAACCTCGTGACGGCATGAAGTTGTGCATGGTTCCAAATCATCAGCCCCGCGCAAGCAAGAACCCTCATTGTAACTGCAACCTATCACAGGAGCCCAATCCATGAGCCTCTACGGCGTTATGCGCACCGGCGTTTCCGGCATGTCCGCGCAGTCCAACAAGCTGTCGACGGTCTCGGACAACATCGCGAACGTCAACACCACCGGTTACAAGCGGGCTTCGACCGAATTCTCCTCGCTGATCCTGAAGAGCGGCTCGGGCAATTACGATTCCGGCGCGGTCGAGACCACCGTCCGCTACGCCATCAGCGACGCCGGACATACGCAGTTCACCACGTCGACCACGGACCTCGCCGTTCAGGGCAATGGCTTCTTCGTGGTCTCGAACGCCAACAACACGCAGCAGTTCCTGACGCGCGCAGGCTCGTTCGTGCCGGACAGCCAGGGCAATCTGGTCAACGCGGCCGGCTACTACCTTCTCGGACAGCCCGGCCTCGTGACCAATTTCTCGCAGAACAGCCTGGCGGGAATGCAGATCGTGAACATCGCCCAGGTCTCGCAGGTGCCCGTGCCGTCCACGGCGGGGACGCTCACGACCGGCAATCTGGATCCGAAAGCGGCGGTCATTGCCGGTCCGCCCGGCCCGGCGTCTTATTCATCGAAAAGCTCGATCGTGGCCTACAACAATATCGGCCAGGCCGTGACGCTCGACGTCTACATGTCCCACACCGCGACGGCCGCCGGCTCGGATACCTGGCAGGTTCAGGTCTATGACTCCGCGACGGGTACCTCGCTTGGTGCCGCCTCCACGTTCACCTTCGACACCACGGCGACCGGAAAGGGTGCGCTGGCCGCGGCCAGCCCGACGGGCCTCACCGTGACCGTTCCTGGCGGTGCGGCCATGACTCTGGACCTGTCGAACCTGACGCAGGTCGGCACCGACTTCAGCTTCAAGACCACTGTCAATGGCAGCGTCCCGGCGGCGATCGACAAGGTCGATGTCGACGAGGCGGGCCACGTGACGGCCGTGCTCACGAACGGCCAGCAACTGACGCTCTATACGCTCATGCTCGCCGACGTTCAGAGCCCCGACAATCTGACGCCCGAACCGGGTAACGTCTATTCGACCAACGCGAATTCCGGCAATGCGCAGGCCGGAAATGCCGGCACCGGCGGGCTCGGCACGATCCAGTCCGGCGCGCTGGAAGATTCCAACGTCGATCTCGCGGACGAACTCACCGGCATGATCGAGGCGCAGCGCGGCTTCACCGCGAACTCGAAATCGTTCCAGACCGGCGCCGACCTGCTCGACGTCGTCGTCAACCTGAAGCGCTGAATCCTCAGGCGCGCATCCCGGGCAAGAGTCAATCATGTCCCTTACCGCTGCTCTCGACTCCGCTCGCGCCTCGCTCATGGCGTCGGGCATCCAGTCGTCGACCATCTCGCGCAACATCGCCGGTGCCAGCGCCGCCGGCTATTCGCGCAAGATCGCCGTGCTGGACAATCTCCCCGGGGCCGGCGTCTATGTGGCGGCGATCCAGCGCGCCGCCAGCTCGGGTCTCTACAACAACGTCCTGATCGCGACCTCGTCGTCGGCCAAGCAGAGCGCGATCTTTGACGGTCTCCAGAAGATCGCATCTGCCACGGTCGACGATCCGGAGCTTGACCAGTCGCCGACGGCGCAGCTCAATGCGCTGAAGAAGGCGCTGCAGCAATATGCCAACGCTCCTGATAACACCACGCTGGCGCAGGCGGCGGTCACCTCCGCCAAGGACATGGCGACCGCACTCAACCAGGCGACCAAGACCGTGCAGACGGTACGCGAGGGAGCGGACGCCGACATGGCGACGTCGGTCGCCAATATCAACCAGCTGCTGAGCCAGTTCGAAAAGGTCAACACGGCGATCGTGAAGGGTACGGTCACCGGTGACGACGTCACCGACTATCTGGACCAGCGCGACACCATCGTTTCGAAGATGTCGCAGGAGGTCGGTGTCTCGATGACGCTCCGCGCCAACGGCGACGCGGCGCTCTACACCGACAGCGGCGTCGTGCTGTTCGACAAGACGGCGCGCTCGGTCAGCTTCACGGCGACCAACATCTATACGGCCGGGACCACCGGCAATGCCGTCTATATCGACGGTGTCCCGGTCACCGGCGCCAATTCCGTGATGCCGATCAAGACCGGCAAGCTCGCGGGCCTCGCCGAATTGCGCGACAACGCTACGGTCACGTATCAGAGCCAGCTCGACGAAATCGCGCGCGGCCTGGTCGAAGCCTTCAAGGAAGTCGACCAGTCCGGCGCCGCGCTGCCCGACGTGCCGGGCCTCTTCACCTATCCGGGCGCGCCGGCGATGCCCGCGAGCGCCACCGTCTCGGTCGGCCTTGCCGGCTTGATCAGTGTCGCCGCGTCGGTCGATCCGGCCCAGGGCGGCAACCCCAATCTGCTGCGTGACGGCGCGATCAGCGGCAACGCCGCATACCGATACAACACCGCCGGCAACGCCGGCTACTCGACCCGTCTGCAGGAGCTGATCGGCGACATGGATGCGTCGCAGCCGTTCGATGCAACCACGCAAGGCAAGCCGAGCGGCAGCCTGATCGATTTCGCGGCTTCGTCGACGAGCTGGATCGAAAACCAGCGCAAGACCGCGGATGACAACGCCACCTACCAGAACACGCTGCTCGACCGCAGCACCGCGGCGCTGTCGAACGTCAGCGGCGTCAACATGGACGACGAGATGTCCTTGATGCTTCAGGTCGAGCGTACCTATTCGGCGTCGTCGAAGATCATCTCGACCGTCGACGAAATGTTGCAGAGCCTGCTGGCTGCCGTGGGGAACTAAGTCATGATGAGCGCCAACTACATCTCGACCTTGATGCTGTCTTCGTCCCTGAGGTCTTCGATCACGAGCAATCAGGCAGCGCTGACCAAGGCCTCGAAGGAAGCCACCACTGGTCGCTTCGCCGATGTCGGCCTCCAGCTTGGCGCCACGACGGGAAACGACGTCGGCCTGCGGGCGGACCTGAGCTTCGCCGATCAGCTCGTCGATACCAACGCGCTCGTCTCGGGACGTCTGGACACGACGCAGAACCGGATCACCCAGCTCAACACGACCGCAACGTCCTTTCTCAAGGACCTGATCGCGGCCCGCAGCACCGACGGCGGCGGGCGCATCATCCTGCCGCCTGCGTCCTCGAACCTCCAGGATCTGATCGGCGCGCTGAACGTCTCCTATAACGGCTCGTATCTTTTCTCGGGCATCAACACGCAGAACGCGCCGATCACGGCTTACGCCGCGGGTTCGGCCAGCAAGAACCAGGTCGACTCCGATTTCCTTTCGACCTTCGGCTTTTCGCAGTCCTCGGCCAGCGTGAGCAGCATTACTCCGGCCCAAATGCAGAGCTTCCTCGACACCACCTTCGATGCCGAGTTCGCGAGCCCGGCCTGGAACACCAATTGGTCGTCGGCAACCGACCAGACCATGCAGAGCCGTATCTCCACGACCGAGGTCGCCGATACGTCCGTAAGCGCCAACCAGATCGGCTTCCGCAAGCTCGCCGAGGCCTACACCATGATGGCGGATCTCGGGAACACGAACCTGAGCCAGGAGACGTTCGAGGTCGTCGTGGACAAGGCCATCGGCCTCGTCGGCAGCGCCATCACGGACCTCGCTGCGCTCGGCGGCGGCGTCGGCACAGTCCAGCAGCGGATCACCGGCGCCACCGAAAAGCTCAAGACGCAGCAGGACATTCTGAACAATCAGATCGTCGGCATGGAGGCGGTCGACCCGACCGAGGCCTCGGTCCGGGTCAACACCTTGCAGACCCAGATCCAGACGGCGCTGGCGCTGACCTCGCAGCTCCAGAAGATCAGCCTCATCAACTATCTCTGAGCCATTTGTAGGGCTCGTAACCTTTGTCTCGTTGTTCGATTTTCTGCGCAGAGTGGTCCTGATGACGTTTGAAGCCTATGAAGCGGTCGTCGATGATAGCGGCTATGAGGCGCGGGGCCGCGAACGGCAGGCGCTCAGTCTCGGCATCGACCGGCTCGAGCGGCTCCAGGGAGCGCGCTTCAGCCGCGAGGACCTGGTCGAGAGCCTGCTCTACGTGCGGCGGCTGTGGACGATCTTCATCGAGGATCTCGCCCATCCGGAGAACGGACTTCCCGAGAAGCTGCGTGCCGACATCATCTCGATCGGCCTGTGGGTCGTCAAGGAAGCCGATCGCCTTCGCGAGGAGAGGTCGAACGACGTGATGCAGCTCATCGAAATCAACCGCCTGATCCGAGACGCGCTCTGATGAAAATCTCCTTGCGGGCGGGCGAACGGATCTACATCAACGGCGCGGTGCTGCGCGTGGACCGCAAGGTCTCCGTCGAGCTCGTCAACGACGTGATGTTCCTGCTCGAAGGGCAGGTCATGCAGGCGTCCGACGCCACCACGGCGCTGCGGCAGCTCTACTTTATCGTCCAGCTCATGTTGATGAATCCGACCGATGTCCGGGACGCTGCGGCGCTCTACGCGCAGCACCATGCGGCGCTGCTCGCGGTGTGCGAGAGCCACGAGATGCTGGCCGGCCTTGGCGCGGTCGACGAGCTGGTCGGGGCGACCCGCTACTTCGAGGCGCTCAAGCGGATCCGGGCGCTGTTTCCGGTGGAAGACGCAATCCTGGCCAATCTGGCCGGCACCATCACCGAGATCCCATTCGAGGCTGCCTGACAGCGGAGAGGCTACATGAACGTCACAAGCGCGACCGACAGCACCAGCAAGTCCAGTTCGACCAACTCCACCACGACCACGGCGAGCAACAGCGTCGACTACAACACGTTTCTTCAGCTTCTCGTCGCCGAGATGAAGAACCAGGATCCGACCAATCCGATGGACACATCGCAATATATGAGCCAGTTCGCCCAGCTCTCGACGGTCGAGCAGGCGATGCAGACCAATACGAAGCTGGATGCGCTGCTGTCCTCGCAGTCGCTGTCGCAGGCCAACGGGCTGATCGGAAAGACCGTGAGCTTCACCGACTCGACCGGAGCCACCTTCAGCGGCAAGGTCGCTTCGGTCTCCATCAATAGCGACGGCTCCATCGCGACCCTCGAGAACGGCACGAAGGTCGCGGTCGGGCCCGGGCTCACGATCAGCCAGTCATGAACGAGAGGGACGCCCTCGACATCGTCCAGGCGGCGATCTGGACCATCATCGTCGCCTCCGGCCCCGCCGTCGGCGCCGCGATGCTCGTCGGAACCGCCATTGCACTGATCCAGGCCCTGACCCAGGTTCAGGAGGTGACGCTGACCTTCGTGCCGAAGATCATCGTCATTCTCCTGGTCGTTGCCGTCTCCGGCTCCTTCATCGGCGCGCATCTCTCTACCTTCACCGAGATGGTCTATTCGCGGATCGAGCACGGCTTCTGATCCGCGAGAGCCCCGGGCCACCACCCTCGCGTAAGCTTTGCACGGCAGATTACGGGGCGGATCCTCTGCCGGTGACCCATGGCCGATACATTAGCTGCTAGCCTGCCCACCCCGCGACGATTGGGGGCCGACGCCTTTTTCGCAGGCGGCATCGTGGCCATGCTCACGATCCTGTTCCTGCCAATTCCGCCGATCCTGATCGACCTTGGCCTTGCGTTCTCGATCGCATTGTCGGCGCTGATCCTGATGGTCGCGCTGTGGATCCAGCGGCCGCTCGACTTCTCCGCCTTCCCGACCGTGCTGCTGATCGCGACGATCCTGCGGCTGGCGCTCAACGTTGCGACCACCCGCCTGATCCTGTCGCGGGGCGGGGAGGGCGAGCAAGCCGCAGGCCATGTCGTTGCCGGCTTCTCGAAGTTCGTCATGGGCGGCGACTTCGTGATCGGTCTGATCATCTTCGCCATCCTGGTCACGGTGAATTTCGTCGTGATCACCAAGGGTGCGACGCGTATCGCCGAAGTCGGTGCCCGCTTCACCCTGGACGCCATCCCGGGCAAGCAGATGGCGATCGACGCCGATCTGTCCGCAGGCCTGATCGACGACAAGGAGGCCCAGCGCCGGCGCCGCGAGCTCGAAGAGGAGAGCGCGTTTTTCGGCGCCATGGACGGTGCCTCGAAATTCGTCCGCGGCGACGCCATCGCCGGCCTGATCATCACCGCGATCAACATCTTCGGCGGCATCATCATCGGCGTGACGCATCACGGATTGACGCTGGCCCGCGCCGCCGACGTCTACACCAAGCTCTCCGTCGGCGACGGTCTGGTGTCGCAGATGCCGGCTCTCATCGTGTCGCTGTCGGCGGGCCTGCTGGTCTCGAAGGGAGGCACCCGCGGCTCGGCGGAGCAGGCGGTGCTGCGGCAGCTCAGCGGTTATCCGCGTGCGGTCTCCGCCGCCGCGCTGATGATGTTCGTGCTCGCCCTGATGCCGGGACTGCCGATGGCGCCGTTCCTTCTGCTCGGCGGCGCCATGGCCTTCGTCGGCTACTCGCTGCCGAGGCGGCAGGCGGCGCGGGAACGCAAAGAGGATGCGCGCAAGGCCGACGAGCGCGCCCAGGCCGAGGCCAAGGACTCCGTCAAGGAATCGCTCAAGACCGCGGAGATCGAGCTGTCGCTCGGCGGCCATCTCTCGGTCCATCTGCTGGGCTCGCGCACCGAGCTTGCGCACCGTGTCAGCAAGATCCGCAAGAAGTTCGCCAAGCAATACGGCTTCGTCATTCCCGACATCAAGCTCAGCGACAATCTGTCGATCGATCCCAAGGGATACCAGATCCGGATCCACGATACGCGTGTCGCCCATGGCGAGCTCAGGCTCGGCGAGGTGCTGGTGCTCGTCGACAAGGACGGCAAGCCCGACGTGCCCGGCGAAGAGGTGATCGAGCCCGCTTTCGGCATGAAGGCGCTGTGGGTGACGGAGGCCTTCACCGACGAGGTCAAGCGTCAGGGCTGCAAGCCGGTCGACAATCTGTCGGTGCTGCTCACGCATCTGAGCGAAGTGCTCAGGGCGAACCTCGCCCAGCTCCTGTCGTACAGGGACATGCGCGCGCTGCTCGATCGTCTCGATCCCGAATATAAGCGCCTGGTCGAGGATATCTGCCCGTCGCAGATCTCCTATTCGGGCCTGCTGGCGATCCTGAAGATTCTGCTGGCCGAGCGCGTGTCGATCCGCAACCTCCATCTGATCCTCGAGGCCATCGCCGAGATCGCGCCGCATGTGCGGCGGTCCGAGCAGGTCGCCGAGCATGTGCGCACGCGCCTCGCCCAGCAGATCTGCGGCGACCTCTCCGACAACGGCGTGCTGAACGTCGTCCGCCTCGGCAATCGCTGGGACCTCGCGTTCCATCAGAGCCTGAAGCGCGACGGCAAGGGCGACGTCGTCGAATTCGACGCCGATCCGCGCCTGATCGAGCAGTTCGCGACCGAAGCCAGCGCCGCGATCCGCAAGTTCACCGAGAACGGCACCAGCGTGGTTCTGGCGGTGACCCCGGAAGCCCGTCCCTATGTCCGGATGATCCTGGAGCGCGTGTTCCCGACCTTGCCGATCCTGTCGCATGTCGAAGTCGCGCGCAGCGCCGAAATCCGGGCGCTCGGAGCCATATCGTGATCAGCGGCCTCGCCGACAGCGTGCTGGTCACGTTCATCGTGTTCTGCCGCATCGGCGCCTGCCTGATGCTCGTACCCGGCTATTCCAGCGTCAACGTTCCGGCCCAGGTCCGCCTGTTCGTCGCGCTCGTCACGACGTTTGCGCTGACGCCGATCCTGATCGCAGTCCTGAAGCCTCTCACCGACAATGCCGCGCCGCTGACGCTGGCGCTCCTGATCTGCTCCGAGCTCCTGGTCGGCAGCGTCATCGGGCTCGGCGGGCGCGTGTTCTTCCTCGCGCTCCAGACCATGGCGACCGTGATGGCGAGCGCGATTGGCCTCAGCAACATCCCGGGCACGCCAGTCGGCGACACCGATCCGGCGCCGGCGCTGGTGCCGCTGATCATGGCGGCCGTCACCACGCTGTTCTTCATGACCGACCAGCACTGGCAGGTCCTGCGCGGGCTGATGAATTCCTACGACGTATGGCAGCCCGGCAACAGGATCGGCGGTGGCATGGCGCTCGAGCAGCTCGTCAGCCGCCTGTCGGAGGCGTTCGTGCTGACACTGCGGATCACGAGCCCCTTCATCGTCTATTCGGTCATCGTCAATTTTGCTGTCGGGCTGATCAACAAGCTGACGCCGGCGATTCCGGTCTATTTCATCTCGGTGCCCTTCGTGCTGTTCGGCGGCTTCCTGTTGCTCTACCTCACCAGCGACGAGCTCCTGACGCAGTTCATGCTCGGCGTCTCGTCGTGGCTGGCGGAGTGACCGGCATGGCGTCGCGCGCGGACAAGCTCGGCCGGATGGTCTCGCTGGTGAAGCTCCAGCTCCGGCTGTCCGAATGGCAGCTTGCGCATCTGCGGCAGCAGGAGCGCAGCTTGCAGGACGAGCAGGAATGGCTGGTCGGAGCCCTGAACGAGGGCAAGCCGCCGGCGGGCTCGTCGAGCGACTCGATCGCGCGGCGCCTGAACAGGGCGAGCGTCGGCGCGCGCGCGGTCCAGGCGCAGGCCACCCAGCAGCTCGACCAGGTCCGCTCGGAGACCCGCCGCGTAAAGCAGCTCGAACAGGTCGCCAAGGCCGCGCTCGCAGACAAGCTTCGCGACGCGGAAGCACGCGCGCTCGAGGAGATGACGGGAATAAGCCCCGCCGTGCGCGAGTGGACGCCACGGCCAGCCAACCGGAACAAGCCATGATCGTGACAGCGACACCCGACCTCGTTCTCGACGTCCTCGAGGCGGCCGACCCCGTGACGCAGCGCGCGGCGACGGCGAAGCTCGATGCACTGAAATCGTCGGAGGCCGATTTCGCCGCGACGATGGACGCTGAGGTCGGCAAGGCCAGGGCGGCGGCTGTCGATCAATCCACGGCGAAGGCGACCGAGCCGCAGTCGACTGCGGTGAACGGGGCGCCGGTGCAGGTGATCAAGGCGCCCGCATCCGGCGAGGTGTACCGGAAGTTCGAGGCGTTCATTCTCCAGACCTTCGTCGAGACGATGTTGCCGAAGGAGTCGGAGGAAGTCTTCGGCAAGGGCACGGCCGGCGGCGTCTGGAAGTCGATGCTGGCGGAGCAGCTCGGCGCTCAGCTCGCCAAGGGCAAGGGCATCGGCATTGCCAAGCAACTCGCCGCTGCGCGTTCGGCGGGGCCTGAGGCTACGGAGAAGGCCGGATCATGATCCGGGAACGGGTGACAGAAGTTGAGGAGTGAATTTCCTATGCAGGCACAAGAAGGCGCGGCGGCCCTGGTGATGGAGCAGCCGGCCGTGGACACCGAGGCGATGACGACGGAAGCAGCAGGCAATGCGCTGTTGCCCGTGCTTCTGCCGATTGCCGGAAGTGACGTGGTGACCGACGGGGGTGACGCGGCGAGACCGGACGAGGTGCGCGGTCTGATGTCTGCGATCCGCCGGCTCGAGACCATCGTCGAGGAAGAGACGGTCGCGCTCGCGACGGGCAAGAAGATCGATTTCGACGATTTCAGCGCCCGGAAGAGCCGGAGCATGCTCGAATTTGTCCGCCTGATGCGGGCACGGATGCATCTCGGCGCCGAGGTCGAGATCACCGAGGAGATCCAGCGGTTGCGCGAGAAGCTCGAGCGAAACCGTTCCCTCCTCGAAATGCATTACGATGCGGTGCGCGAGGTTGCGACCATCATCGTCAAGGCGATCAAGGACGCCGAGTCGGACGGCACCTATACCGGCCGCACAACACAGGACGGAAAATGATCAGACTCGTGCTGGCCGGGCTCTGGGTATGCATCCTCACCGCAGGCACGAGCTATGCCGTGGCCTATTGGAAGGAAAACGGCAGCCTGTTGCCGGCGAAGGACGAATATCTCGACGGGCTGCAATACCAGAAGACGCGGGCGCTGAGCGTGCCCATGGTCGAGGGCGGCAGCGTGCAGGGCTACATCGTGGCGCGCTTCGTCTACACGGTCGAGGCGCGGACCATGCACCAGCTCAACGTCCCGCCGGAGCCGTTCGTGGTCGACGAGGCCTTCCGCAGGATCTATGCCGACGACCGCCTCGATTTCAGGAAGCTAGCCCGCTACGACCTCTCCATTCTCACGACGGCCATCAAGCAGCGCGTCAACGAGCGGATGCAGGCCGAGATCGTCCAGGACGTTCTGGTCGAGGACTTCAACTACGTTTCAAAGGAAGAATTCCAGCAGAAGCCGTAAGCATATCGCGGCGCCTGCGTCGCGAGGCCTCTGTTCCGCCATTCCTGCCACTGAAAGTGCAACGGCCTCTGCGAAGGATGCTTCGCAGAGGCCGTTGTCGGTTTCGTGGCGGTGTCCTGCCGTGTCAGTTTCCGGCCGGGTACGCCGCCGGGGCGGCATGCGCCCTGTTCAGGAGGATGCCGACCTCGCCGAGTTCCTGCATCGGCACGTCGATGGTCTCGCCGGCCGGGATGTTGAGGCGGTATCCGACGTAGCGCCGGGCCACGATCGCATCGAAGCCGAGGCGGTCGCGGAGTTTCTTGCGCAGCTTGCTGACGTGGCTCTCGATCACGCTCTCGTCGAAGGTCGATTCGAAGATGCCGTAGACCGCGTTGAAGATCTGCGTCTTGGTGATCCACTTGCCGTGATTGCTGACCATATATTCGAGAATGCGCAGCTCGCGGCGGGGCAGGGTGAGGGCGTGGCCCGCGATCTCGGGGTCACGTCCGTTGAAGAAGACCTGGATCCTGGTCTCGCAGGGTCTCGGCAGCTCGCCCACCCGGCGGCGCGCGATCGCGGCCGTTCGGGCGAGGATTTCACGCAGGTGAATCGGCACGTGCACGACGTCGTCGACACCCGATTCGAACAGCTCGAGCGTGTTCTTGAGCATCTTCTGGCCGCTCATGGCGATGATGGGAGCCGAGGAACGCTTGCGCATCGCCCGCGGCAGGCTTCCGCGGGCATCGCAATCCCCGAGGAGGAAGGCGTCGACCGCTGCCAGATCCGATTCACTCGCAGATTGCATCCAGTCCCAGAATTCTCCGGAGGAGAACCCGATCGACGATACACCTTCGCGAACGAGCCCTCCAACGTAGCTGTTCGTGACGCTCTCGCGATCATCAACGATAATATACATCAGTCTTTCGCCCCTGTTTCGCACTTGTTGCGGCCGGATGTTTATTGTGATGCCCGGCGCGGCAACGATGCTGTTTGACGACATTCCATCCCGCGAACCGTTGTTATGGTTTCGATATTCGCGGGCAGCCCTACGCATTCAGTGCCCACCTGTGCGGGCCTGCTACTTCGACTCGATACTGAACGCTTACTGCGTGAGGCTCGGCGGGTGTCTTACGGATCACCTCGCGGAGCGGATCGAGAAACGACCTAGAATAGTTGCGCCAAGTTGCTTATCGCGTCCGAACGCACCTGAACTTTGTCGATCTCCTCGCCAACTGGCGAGAATCACTTGAGTAGGACCGTAACAATTGCCGATTTCCGATCAAGCGTGCGCAGCAAAGCGATTGCTACGTGTGCTTGATGCTGTTGATTGGTTTCGGATTGTTTCTTTGTATATCCAGCCGCATCAGTTGGTTTGAAATTCGAACTAGTTTTGCACCGTGGCGGTTCTAAAGTTCCGCATCCCCGTATAATCACAGCTATTTTGGGCGGTGTTGCCGGTGAGGTGTATGGAGGGGTTTTCAACCCCGGATTGACTCGTCTACTCGTGTTCCCATGTGCGACAATTCGACTCATGTGTGGCGAGGCGACTCCAGCTTGGCGAAATCTTGGCGAGTGTGTGTCTTTCGAGTCGCACTTTCGACACGTGCATGACGCGCTCGACTCATTCGACGTCGCATCTGACGTGACGAAAAGTTTTTCGATGCGCACGTTTCAGGCAAGCTTCGGCAAATAACTTCACTGTTCGATAGATCGAACCGAACGGAGCATTTTCACATGTTGTCCGATGGACAAGCTCGTCCCAACGTGGCCGCTGATGTTTCTGCGGCGACGAAGCCGGCTCCGGAAGCGCGCGATACCAACACGACGCGGACGGCCAAGCCCGCTGCAAATACAAAGCGTGTGTCGGCTGCGGCGAACGACGAAACTCTGGCGAAGGAAGCGCTCGAAGGGTTGAAGCGTATTCGCGCCAAGGCGCGCCTCGACAAGATGGCGATACCCAAGCCCACGCCGACCGTGATCAAGCCCGCCGTGATCGTGGCCAAGCCGCCGCCGCCGCGTCCGACATGGGTCGCGCCGCTCGCGACGTTGGCGGTCGCCGCGATCCTGGTGGTGTGCGCCTGCACCGGCGTCATCGCCTATCTCACCACGCAGCCCGCCCAGAGCAACGTTGCGGCCAATACGGAGATCAGGAACCTGCGCGAGACCGTCGCGCAGCTGCGCAAGCAGGTGTCCGGCGTGTCCGAAAATCTCGACGGCCTGCGCACCGCGGTCGATCAGTCGAGCAAGGCGACCAACGACCGCTTCGGCAGGTTCGCCGAAAACCTCGACCGGATCGAGCGCGTGAGCTCGTCCTCGACGGTGAAGCTCGACAAGCTCGCCCAGGCGCAAGCCCAGGCCCAGGCGCCGGCAACCGTTGCCGCGCAGCCGCCGTCGCAGACGATGCCGATGATGGCCTCGGTCGCCGCGCCCGAGATCACGGGTTCGGTTCCTCCTTCGGCGCCGCGCAAGGCGGTCAAGGGCTGGTCGGTCCGCCAGGCCTATGAGGGGATTGCCATCCTGCAAGGCCCGAACGGCGTCATCGAGGCCGTGCTCGGACAGCAGGTGCCCGGCCTCGGCCGCATCGAGGAGATCAGGAACGAGAACGGCCGTCTGGTGGTGGAGTCCAGCGGGGGTGTCATCTATTCGTCACGCAAGGCGACGCCCTGATCGAGCACTGCCGTTACTGGCGGTGATGCTCGAAGCTGGTGCATAGCAGATCGATCTCCGCCTCCGCGATCGGCGCGCGGAACAGACGGCAACTGAATTCGGCCGTCGCCTTGCTGTCCGTCGCGGTGCGGTCTTCACGCAGGAAGATGCAGCGCTTGCAAACGTCGGTGTGATGCCGCTGCTCGGCGGCGTCCGCCTGATCGAGCACGTGCCGGAGCGTGTCGCGAAAGCGGATCTTGGCTTCGTCGTCGAGGACGGCGATCGCCTCGAGGAGAACGCTGATGGGGTCGCGCACCAGGAACTTCTTGCCCTGCTGCGTCACGCTCAGCATCACCGATCGCTTGTCGGTGGCGGAGCGCTTTCGTTCCAGATATCCGAGCCGCTCGAGCTCGCCGATGATGAAGGACGCGGTGCCGCGCGTGGTGCCGACATAGCTCGCGAGCGCCGAGGGCGTCCGCGAGAAACGGTTGGCGCGGGAGAGAAAGCGCAACGCCATCCATTCGCGGTCGCGCAGGCCATGCTTGGCGCCTTCGAACCACAGGATGCGGGCCATCTGCCCCAACAATTCAATCGCTTCGCGAGCTAAAATCATCTCAAGTCCGGATCGGATAAAGCTTTATTCAATTGGGTTCTCGGTCGCGCAATCTGGGCGGGCGGGAATGAAGCCGTGAGGTGATGCTTCGCTCGAAGAGGACGACTAACCGCGCTTGGAAGACGCTTCTCCGTTCTGGAGATGGAAGTTTCGGAAGTGGAACTAGAGCGTCACAAAGAAAGTTCGAGTAAATCGCACGGCTCAACTCTTCTGAAAATTTCAGTCAAATGACCGAGGCTGGTGCGCGAAATTCCGATCAGGTGCCACGCCTGCGCAACATGATGTGGCGTGATGGCCACTGCGGAACCCGTTTGTTGCGGCGAACGTTTCGGATCGCGCGAAACGGGCGGAGGGCCTGCAACCCGTGGCAGCGCAAACGGTGGCGAGAGAACGACGCTTTTCGGTTAATGGATGTTGCGGCGCAACGCAGCCAGACGGTTAAATCCGCAATACGTTCGGTCATGCGCTGAACAGGCTGTATTCGGTCGCCGGTGCGGGCCTTCCCCATCGTCGAGGCGAGCCTGAAAGCTGCGCGCTCGCAGGCTGGTGATTTGCGTTTGGCCGGCAACTATCGGCGAATGCGTCGCCTGAAGGATTCAGGGCCAGGCATCAGGAAGGATGGGATAGATGAGCATTGAAACCACCATGACGTCCGACGTCGTGGGGCTGACCAAGGTCGCCCCAGTCTCGCGCCGCGGATTCATGAGCGCCACCGCGGCCGTCGCCGCCGGCTACACGCTTGCGGCCGGCCCGGTCCGCGCCGAGTCGATCGCGACCGACAGCAGCGGCCTCCAGGCCGGCGATGCCAGGATCAAGGTCGGCTCCGAGGAGATGCCTGCTTATTTCGCCCGGTGATCATCGTGGCGATGGAGATTTTCGGCCTGCATGAGTACATCAAGGATGTGACGCGGAGGCTTGCCAAGCTCGGCGCGTTCGCGATCGCCCCCGACTATTACTTCCGCAAGGGCACTGATCTGACCAAGATCGCCGACATCAAGGACCTGCTGCCGATCGTCAATGCCAAGCCGGACGCCGAGCTGCTGTCCGATCTCGACGCGGTCGTGGCCTGGGCGGGATCGCAGGGCGGCGATACGGCGAAGCTCGGCATCATCGGCTTCTGCCGAGGCGGGCGTACCGTCTGGGAATATGCCGCCCATAGCGGCATGCTCAAGGCCGGTGTTGCCTTCTACGGCACGATGGTCGACCCCGCCAATCCGCTGTGGCCGAAGAGCCCGATGCAGCTTGCGCCTGAGATGAAGGCGCCGGTGCTCGGCCTCTATGGCGGTGCCGATACCGGCATTCCCGTGGCGCAGGTCGAGCAGATGAAGGCGGCGCTCGAGCAGAACGAGAAGACGGCCGAATTCAAGATCTATCCGGAAGCGCCGCACGGCTTCCATGCCGATTACCGCGGCAGCTACCGCAAGGATGCCGCGGAAGACGCCTGGAAGCAGGCGCAGGCCTGGTTTAGGAAATACGGCGTGTTGAGCTGAGGCTGAATATCAAGGGCGGCCGGAGTGGCCGCCCTTTCTCTGTCAAGCAACGCAGGTCTCACTTCGTCATCGCGCCATAGACGATGTCCTGCACCTGCTCGCGATAGTACTTGCGCAGCTCGCCAGGCGCGGCCGTCCCCACCACCACGACGAGACGCTCCTTGGGATCGCAGAAGAACTGCGTCCCGTAGGCGCCGTTCCAGGTGAATTCGCCGGGATTGCCGGGCACCGACGACAGGCCCTCGCCGGTGCGGACCGCGACCGACAGGCCGAAGCCGAAGCCGGCGCGATGCGGCTCGACGTTGGCCACGTTGTTCTTGATCTCGGGGCCGAGATGATTGGTCGTCATGTGATGCACGGTCTTCGGTCCGAGGATACGCTGGCCGTCGAGCTCGCCGCCGTTAAGCAGCATCTGCCCGAAGCGGACGTAGTCGCCGATCGTCGCAAACGAGCAGGCCCCGCCGCAATCGAACTGGGTCGGCGTGTCCAGGAGCTTGATAGCCTGCGGCTTGCCGGTCAGCGGATCGTTGGCGAACGGGCGGGCGAGGCGAGGGCGCTGCGCGTCGGTCGGGTGGAAGGTCGCGTCCTTCATGCCGAGCGGCTGCCAGACATTGGCGGCGAGATAGTCGCCGAGCTTCTGCTCGCTCACCTTCTCGACCACGGCGCCGAGCACGTCGATCGAGAAGCCGTATTCGAACTCGGTCGATGGCTGATGCGCCAGCGGCAGCTTTGTCATGCGGTCGATGAAGGCCTGAGTGTCGCCCTCGATCGCCGGCGCGACACCATCGGGGTATTGCCGTGCGACCGGGCTCGAACTGTCGGGACGACCGCCATACATCAATCCCGATGTATGCCGGTAGAGATCATGGATGAAGATCGGCGAGGCCTGCGGCTCCAGTTTGAGCGAGCCGTCGGCCTGGGGCACGCCGACCTTCATGTCGGCAAAGCCGGGATAGTAATCGGACAACTTGGCCTGGAGCGGCAGCTTGCCTTGCTCCATCAGCGTCAGGCCCGCCACCGCCGCCATCGGCTTGGTCATCGAGGCCAGCGCGAAGATCGCATCGACCGGCATCGGCGTGCCCTTGTCCGGATCGAGCATGCCATAGGCCTTGTAATGCACGAGCTTGCCGTCCCGCGCGATGGCGACGACCGCGCCGGGGACGCGCTTGGCGGCGATCTCGCGCGCGAAGAAACTGTCGAGCCGTGCTAGGCCCTGCTTCGAGAAGCCGGCGTCGTCGGGATTGACTTCGGGCAGCGGTGCGGCGTGCGCTGCACCGAATGTGATGACGGCAGCCACCGCCGCGATCATGGCGATCGTCTTGTTCATTGCATCCTCCCAAGGCGCGAGCTCGTTATGTCGTGGCTCGCTGAGCGTCCAGATCACGACCACGCCGAGGCGAAGTCAAGCGCGGGCAGGGCATGTCTGGAACGCGTATGGGACGCCGGAACCCTATCGTCCTTCGCCGGCGCGCCACAGCGCGTCCAGGCCATGCCGGTAGGTCGGATGGGCAAGCGTGACGCCGAGTTCGCGCTTCAATTTCGCATTGGAGACGCGCGCGCTGCTGGCATAGAAGCTGCGCGCCATCGCCGACATCTCGGCGGTTGCGAAGGCTTCCTCGGGCGGCGGTGCCATGCCCATCAGCTGTGCAGCATAGACGATCACGTCCTGCGGCGGTGCGGGCTCGTCGTCGCAGACGTTGAAGATGCCGCCGCCCTGATGACGAAGCGCGGCCATGATCGTGCTGGCGATGTCGTCGGCGTGGATGCGGTTGAAGACCTGCCCCGGCTTGATGATGCGCCTGGCCGTCCCCGCGCGCAGCGTCGCCAGGGCGTTGCGGCCGGGGCCGTAGATTCCCGCGAGCCGCAGGATCGCGACATCGCCGTGCGCCATCTCCGTCCAGGCCTGCTCCGCAGCGATCCGCATCCGCGTGCGCTCGAGCGTCGCTTGCGGCGGCGTGCTTTCGCCGACCCATCCGCCGGCGTGATCGCCATACACGCCGATGGTCGAGAGATAGACGATTTTGCGGCGGCCCGCCGCCAATGCGTCGCCGAATGCCGCGAGCGCGGGATCGCCGGTGCTGTCGGGCGGGATCGACACCAAAAGGGCATCCGCGTCGCCGATACGTTCGATCGTCTCCCGTGCCGGAGGAGTGCTGGCGGAAAAGGCATGCACCTCGATCTCGCCAAGGTCATCCTGCTTCGCGGGATCGCGCACGGTGCCGGCAATATGCGAGAAGGTGCCGCCGAACCTGCGGATGAAGTGCCGGGCGCTATAGCCGAGGCCGAGGATGAAGAGCCGCATGAATCTCCCGTGCAGGTCGGAGTTCCCGTCCGCGCCAGCTGCGCGTCCCCGCTCATAAGAGATTTTTGGGTCCGGCAAAAGATATTGCGATTTGTCTCGCCTGCGGCCTCGGGCGATGCTCGCCTCTCAAAGGGAGGCATCGATCATGCAGGCAGAAGCGTTCGCTCTGGCGCCGGCGGATGCCGCCGAACTGATCCGCCGCGCGGCCGCGCTGATCTTCGATGTCGACGGGACCCTCGCCGAGACCGAGGAGCTGCATCGGCAGGCTTTCAACCATGCCTTCGTCCATCACGGGCTCGGCTGGCATTGGGACCGTGCCGTCTACAAGGACCTGCTGCGGGTCACGGGCGGCAAGGAACGCATGCGCGCCTACCACGCGCAGCTGGGGATCGCCCCGCCATTGCCGGACGCGGACGTCGCAAAACTCCACCGCATCAAGACCGCGCATTATGCCGAGCTGGTCGAGTCCGGCTGCTGCCCCCTGAGGCCCGGTGTGACCGATTTGCTCGCCGCGGCAAAGGCGCGCGGCCAGCGGCTTGCGATCGCGACCACGACCTCGCACGGCAACATCGATGCGCTGCTCTCGCAGGCGCTGGGAAGGCGCTGGGCCGCGGATTTTGATGCGATCGTCGCAGGCGACGATGTCAGGCACAAGAAGCCGGCGCCGGATGTCTATCTCGAGATCCTGGCGCGACTGAAGCTGGACGCATCCGACTGCGTTGCGATCGAGGATTCCGGCAATGGGCTGATCGCGGCCTCGCGGGCCGGCATCCCCGTCCTCATCACCCGAAGCATGTTTTTTCGGGACGATGACTTCGGCGCGGCGCAAGCGGTCCTGGATGATTTGTCGGAACTCGAGGGCTCAATACAAAAAACTGAAAAACAACCCCATGCACAGTAGATCACGCCGGCGTGAGCGGCGCGGTCAGTGCACCCGGTGACTTGCTCTATCGTCCTCGGCCTGCTCGACAATCTGCGCAATCGGGCTCGACTGGTGATGCACCAGGCGCCAGTCGTCGCCGACACGCCGAAAATGGTTTGCGGCGGCCAAAGCGGTACCGTCGACGATCTCGATGCAGAGCACGCGGGCGCTGTCGCCGTCGATGATGGCCTGGGGTTCGGCACAGGTGATCTGGGGCCGTTCCGGATTTTGCAGGATGTCGCGCCAGCTTCCGATCACGGTGGCGCGGCCGATGATGGCCGGCCAGCCGGGATGGATGCAGGAGATGGCGTCGTCATCCGCCCACATCCGTTCCATGCCGTCGAAGTCGCCGGCTGAAAAGGCGGCGTAAAAGGCCGCGTTCGCGGCGATGACCTTGCTGTCCTTTGCCATGCCTCTCGGGTGCGGCAATGACAGGCAAAAATCAAGCGCGACTTCCGATCGATTTTGCGTTCGCTTTTGACCGCAGTGCAGCATTCATGATGCTGCCTGCTTTGTGATCACGCCGAGACTGATGTCTCCACCGCCCGCCGCGCACCGTCCTTATAAAGGCGGCCAAGCGCCGCAGTCACGGCCTCGCGCAGGCGCAGATCGGCGCCCAGCGGCCCGAACACTTTTTCCACGCCGAGCAATGCGGGCGCGAGCCGCTCGGCCACAGGACCCGCCTCGCGCGCCAGCGCGGCGAACTCGGCGGCGAGGGGATCGCGCACGTCGATGGCGCGGCCGTGCTCGTCGAGGCCGCTGACGTAGCGCATCCAGCCGGCCACCGCGAGCGCATGCGTCGCGATCGGCAGGCCCTTGGCGAGGCGGTCCTGCATCGCGCCGAGCAGGCGCTGCGGCAGCTTTTGCGAGCCGTCCATTGCGATCTGCCAGGTGCGGTGATGCAGCGCCGGATTGGAAAAACGCTTGAGCAGCGAAGCGCGGTAGGCGGAAAGATCAGTGCCTGACGGCATGGTCAGTGTCACCGCGGCCTCCTCCATCACCTGCGCGGCGAGGCGCGCGAAATGCGGATCCTGCATGGTGTCGGCGATGGTCTCGTGGCCCGCGAGATAGCCGAGATAGGCCAGCGCGGAATGGCTGGCGTTGAGCAGCCGCAGCTTCATCAGCTCGAACGGCTTGACGTCGGTGACGAGCTCGACGCCGGCTGCGGCAAGATCGGGCCGGCCCGCCGTGAAACGGTCCTCGACCACCCATTGCGTGAACGGTTCGGTCATCACCGGCCAAGCGTCGCGTAGGCCGAGGGCGGATGACACCGCATCGCGGTCGGCATCCGTGGTTTCCGGTACGATGCGGTCGACCATGGTCGAGGGGAAGGCGGCGTTATCCGCAATCCATTTGCCGAGGTCCTTGGAGCGAAGCGCCGCGAACTGCGTCACGATCCGCTGCACAGTGTGGCCGTTGGCGGCGAGATTGTCGCAGCAGAGCACGGTGAAGGGGGCAAGGCCTTGCGCCCGGCGCCGCGCCAGAGCCGCGACGATGAAGCCCGGCGCCGAGCGCGGCGCGTCAAAATTATTCAGATCGTGCACGACATCAGGATGCCGCTCGTCGAGGTCGCCGGTCTGCGGCGTGTGGCAATAGCCCTTCTCGGTGACGGTGAGCGAGACGATGCGAATGGCGGGATCGGCCATCCGCTCGACCAAGGCTGCCGGCTTCTCGCGCGCGACGACGCTGTCGAGCAGCGCGCCGATGACGCGGTGCTCGGTGCCTTCGGCGGCGCGGACCGCCACAGTATAAAGATGATCCTGCGGAGCGAGGGCGTCGCGCGTATCGGGGCTGCGCAGGCTCGCGCCGATGATGCCCCAGGACGAGCTACCTGCGGCAAGGCAATCGTCGATGACCACGGCCTGATGGGCGCGATGAAACGCCCCAAGGCCGAGATGCACGATGCCGGGCGTGACGCGCGAACGGTCATAGGCCGGGCGGCGGATCGCTGGCGGCAGCCGGTCGAGATTGGCGCGGCCAACGCGCGTTGAAATATGGCGCATGGACGTCTCCCCTTTGCTTTGCCGCTGCTTGACATGGCGCCCGTATCAGGTCAATGCTCCGGTCAATTGGTAAGACCAATTTTCCAAAATTGGCAGGCCGCGGGCATTCGGGTGCCCGACGCGACCCTTTCGGGAGGACCAGCGTGCCGCTGGAAGCTGTGGAGGCGAGACGGCTCTATCGCCAGGTCGCCGATCAATTGCGAAGCCTGATCGACAGCGGCGAGTACGCGGTCGGCAGCCGCTTGCCGACCGAGCGCGAGCTCGCCGAACAGCTCAAGATCTCGCGGCCGACCGTACGCGAAGCCCTGATCGCGCTCGAGGTCGAAGGCCGCCTGCGCATCCGCGTCGGCTCCGGCATCTATGTGATCGAGCCCGCCGCAATTGCCGCGCCCGCACCCGCTTCCGTCATCGAGGGTCCGTTCGAGCTGCTCCGCGCCCGTGAATTCCTGGAAAGCGCCATCGCCGAACAGGCCGCGCGCGTGGCAACGAAGGACGACGTCGCCCGCATCGATGCGTCGCTTGTCGCGATGGAGAATGTCGAGCATCCCGGCGAAGCCTCGATGGTGCACGACCGTGCCTTCCACGTCGCGATCGCCGGAAGTCTCGGCAATGCCGTTCTGGTGCGCGTGGTCGGCGAGTTGTTCGATCAGCGCCTCAACCCCTATTTCGCGCAGCTTGCGCATTATTTCGAGAGCCCGGGCACCTGGCGCACCGCGCTCGACGAGCATCGCGCCGTGCGCGACGCGATTGCCGCGCGCGACCCTGACACTGCGCGCGAGGCCATGCGAAACCATCTGGCGCGTTCGCAGGAGCGCTTTGCGCAGAATTTCGGCGCCGAGAACGCAGCGGGATCGTCGTCCGGGCGCAGCCGCCCGGAGCGATCGCCGGCAAAACCATCAAAACCGAAACATGCGCCGAAGAAGAAGCGGGCCGAGAGCAGAGTTGCGCGACGGCGATGAGATTGGGCGGTCCGCATCCGCGTTGGGGCGGGCGAACAAGAAGCAGACTTGAGAGATGGAGGAAAAGTCGATGTTGAAGAAGATGACAACGGTGCTCGCGGTTTCCGCCGCGGCGATGTTTGCGACGACCCATGCCGGCATCGCGCAGACCAAGCTCAAATGGGCCCATGTCTACGAGACCTCGGAGCCGTTCCATACCGCTTCGGTCTGGGCCGCGCAGGAGATCGGCAAGCGCACCAACGGGCGCTATGCGATCGACGTCTATCCGGCGTCTCAGCTCGGCAAGGAAGCCGACATCAACCAGGGCCTGTCGCTCGGCTCGGTCGACATCATCATCTCCGGCTCGAGCTTCGCGGCCAAGAGCTTTCCGCCGATCGGCGTGACCTATTATCCCTACACCTTCCGCGACGCCGACCATCTGCTCGCCTACACCAAGAGCGACATCTTCAAGGAACTCGCCAAGGGCTACGAGGACAAGAGCGGCCATCACATCGTCGCGGTGACCTATTACGGCGTGCGCCAGACCTCGTCGAACAAGCCGATCAAGACTTGCGCCGACATGAAGGGCCTGAAGATGCGGGTGCCCGACGTGCCGGCCTATCTCGCCATGCCGCGCGCATGCGGCGCCAACACCGCGCCGATTGCCTTCGCCGAGGTCTATCTCGCGCTCCAGAACGGCACCGTCGAGGCGCAGGAGAACCCGCTGACCACGATCGAGGCCAAGAAGTTCTACGAGGTGCAGAAGCACATTGTGCTGACCGGCCATATCGTCGATCACCTCAACACCGTGATCGCTGGCGCGCTGTGGAAGAAGCTCTCTGACGAGGACAAGAAGATCTTCACCGACGTGGCGCAGGAGGCCGCAGCGAAAGCCACCGGCGAGATCAAGCAGAACGAAGCCAAGCTGGTCGCCTTCTTCAAGGATAAGGGCCTGACCGTGACCGAGGTCGACAAGAACGAGTTCCGCGACACCGTGCTGAAGAACGTCGCGTTCGAGACCTTTGGGTATCGCAAGGCGGACTGGGAAAAGATCCAGGCGGTGAAATAAGCAAGACCCTCATGGTGAGGAGCGCGGAACGCGCGTCTCGAACCATGAAGGCCCCAGTGTCGCCCCGGGGCCATCCTTCGAGACGCTTGCTTCGCAAGCTCCTCAGGATGAGGAGCGGAGCGAGTGTGAGACGGTAGGACAAAGACGTCATTCCGGGCTCGACGCTCGCGCGGCGCCCCGGAACGACGATTTGGAGAGAGGTAAGCCATGTCGAGCGTCGAAGTGCACCGGCAGATCACCGGGGATGAGATCGCCCATACCTTCGAGGAGGAGGCGACGCCGAAGGTCGATCTCGGCGTTTACGCCTTCGAGGACTGGGTGGCGCTCGCGATCTTCTGGGTGATGGCGCTCGCCGTCTTCCTCCAGTTCTTCACCCGCTACGTGCTCAACGATAGCTATGCCTGGACCGAGGAGATCGCGACCTATTGCCTGATCGGCGTGGTCTTCATCGGCGCCTCGATGTGCGTGCGGCTGTCGCGGCACATCCAGGTCGACCTCGTCTACCGCTATCTGCCGCAACCCGTGGGGCGCGCGCTGTCGACGGTCATCGACCTGATCCGGATCGCCTTCTTCGGCTACGCCACCAAGCTGGTCTGGACCTACATCCAGATCATCGGTGACGAGCAGATGACCACGATCAACTTCCCCAAGAACTACGTCTATTACGCGGTGCTGCTCGGTTTCGTGCTGATGTTCCTGCGTTCGTTGCAGGCCGCGCTGCAACATTGGCGGCAGGGTTATTCGGTCCTCGAACGTCCCGGTGCCTACGACGGGTCGGAGATATAACATCATGCTGCTGTTGCTCGGAGGCTTTCTCGTCCTGATGTTGCTCGGCGTTCCCGTGGCGATCGCCATGGCCGCGTCGTCGCTGCTCTACATCCTGGTCAGCGGTGTGACGCCCGACGTCACGCTGGCGCAGCGCATGATCGCCGGTGTCGAGAGCTTTCCGCTGCTCGCGGTGCCGTTCTTCATCCTGGCCGGCAACCTCATGAATATCGCCGGTGTCACCGGGCGCATCTACAAATTCGCCGTCGCCCTCGTCGGCTGGATGCGCGGCGGCCTCGGCCACGTCAACATCATCGGCTCGGTGATCTTCTCCGGCATGTCCGGCACCGCGATCGCGGATGCCGCCGGTCTCGGCACCATCGAGATCAAGGCGATGAAGGATCACGGCTATTCCACCGAGTTCTCGGTCGGCGTCACCGCGGCCTCCGCGACGCTCGGGCCGATCATCCCGCCGTCGCTGCCCTTCGTGATCTACGGCATGATGGCGAATGTCTCGATCGGCGCGTTGTTCCTCGGCGGCGTCATTCCCGGCATCGTCCTGACGCTGTTCATGATGGCCACCGTCACCTACTTTGCGCACAAGAACAAATGGGGCAGCGACACGCCGTTCTCCTGGCCGCAGCTCGGCTCGGCGGCGATCGAGATCGTCATCGTGCTGTCGTTCCCGATGGCGATCTGGCTGATGACGCTCGCCGGTCTCTCGGTCAACGTCGCGGTCGTGATCGGTCTTGGCACGCTGCTGGTGATCGACTGGTATTTCGATTTCTCGGCGGTGATGGCGCTGATGGCGCCGGTGATCCTGATCGGCGGCATGACGCTCGGCTGGTTCACACCGACGGAAGCGGCGGTTGCCGCCGTGATCTGGTCGCTGTTCCTCGGCCTCGTCCGCTACCGCACCATGACGTTCCAGACCGTCGCCAAGGCGACCTTCGACACCATCGAGACCACGGCTTCGGTGCTGTTCATCGTCACGGCCGCCTCGATCTTCGCCTGGCTGCTGACGGTGTCGCAGGCCGCCCAGATGCTGTCGGACTGGATGCTCAGCATCACCCACAACAAATGGGTGTTTCTGGCGCTCGCCAACGTGCTGATCCTGTTTGTCGGCTGCTTCATCGACACCACGGCGGCGATCACCATCCTGGTGCCGATCCTGCTGCCGATCGTGCTCAAGCTCGGCATCGACCCCATCCATTTCGGTCTGATCATGACACTGAACCTGATGATCGGGCTGCTGCACCCGCCGCTCGGCATGGTGCTGTTCGTGCTTGCCCGCGTCGCAAAGCTCTCGGTCGAGCGCACGACGGTCGCGATCCTGCCCTGGCTGGTGCCGCTGATGCTCGCGCTGATCGCGATCACCTACATTCCCGAACTGACCCTCTGGCTGCCAAAATACATGGGACTTTCCAAATGACCTCCACAGCTCTCGCCGCGACCCTGTTCGGCCCCGAAGACCTGCGCATGATCGAGCATCCGCTCGACAAGCTCGCAGACGGCATGGTGCGTATCCGCTTCGGTGCCGGCGGCATCTGCGGCTCGGACATGCATTATTTCCGTCATGCCCGGACCGGCGATTTCGTCGTGAAGTCGCCATTGGTGCTCGGTCATGAGATTTCGGGCGAGGTCGTGGAGATCGCGGGCTCGGCCGCGAACCTCAAGATCGGTGACCGCGTCGCGGTCAACCCGTCGCGCTGGTGCGGCCATTGCGTCGCCTGCCGCGAGGGCCGGCCGAATCTGTGCGAGAACATCTATTTCATGGGCTCGGCGTCGAAGACGCCGCACATGCAGGGCGGCTTTGCCAATTATTTCGACGCGGTGCCGGCGCAGTGCGTGAAGATTCCGGACCATGTGTCCTATCAGGCTGCGGCGCTCGCCGAGCCGCTCGCGGTCTGCCTGCACGCGGTCGCGCGCGCCGGCAATATCGAGGGCAAGCGCGGCATCATCTTTGGTGCCGGCCCGATCGGGCTACTGACCATGCTCGCCGCACATCGCGCCGGTATGGCCGACATCACCGTCGCCGACATCGCGCCGGCACCGCTCGCCTTTGCGACCCGGCTCGGTGCATCCCACGTCGAGAATGTCTCGGGCGGCGAGGAGGGCCTGAAGGAGCAGGCCGCCTCACGTCCCTATGACGTGGCGTTCGAAGTCTCGGGCACGGCGGCGGGGCTCGCGAGCGCCATCGGCATCGTCAGGCGCGGTGGCGTCGTGGTGCAGATCGGCAACCTGCCGGGCGGCCAGATCCCGACGCCGTCGAATGCGGTGATGGCGAAGGAGATCGACCTGCGCGGCTCGTTCCGCTTCGGCTTCGAGTTCATGACTGCGGTGGAGCTGATCGGCAACGGCAGCGTTGACGTGCTGTCGCTGGTCACCGCCGAGCGGCCGCTGTCGACTGCGCCGGATGCGCTGCGGCTGGCGCTCGACCGCTCGCAGAGCGTCAAGGTCGTGCTGACCGCGAACTGACGCTTGCTTTGACGCGTTTTCTTTACGCGAACCGGTACCCACTTCGCTTGAAAACGCTTTGGGAGAATTTCGATGATGCTCGAAGGTTGGCGCTGGTACGGGCCGGATGATCCGGTCTCGCTCGACGATGTCAGGCAGGCCGGGGCGACCGATATCGTCTCGGCGCTGCATCAGGTTCCGATCGGGGAAGCCTGGACGCGCAAGGCGGTCGAGGAGCGCAAGAATTTCATCGAGAACGGCCAGCCCGGCCGCTCAAAGCTGACCTGGTCGGTGGTGGAGTCGATTCCGATCCCCGACGACGTCAAGCGCCTCGGAGCCAAGGCAACGAAATCCATCGACGCCTGGATCGCGAGCCTGGAGGCGGTCGCGGCCGCCGGCATCAAGATCATCTGCTATAATTTCATGCCTGTCGTCGACTGGTGCCGCACCGATCTGGAATGGGAGCTGCCGAACGGCGCCCGCGCCATGCGCTTCGACCAGGACCGCTTTGCCGCGTTCGAGCTGCATATCCTCAAGCGCCCGGCCGCAGTGCAGGAATATTCGCCCGAGCAGCAGGCACGGGCGAAAAAGCTGTTCGACCAGATGAGCCAGGCCGATATCGACTATCTCGTCATGGTCATCGCCAGCGCGCTGCCGGGCTCCACCACCGAGCCGATGACCATCCCGCAATTCCGTGGCCGGCTGGAAACCTATCGCGACATCACGCCAAAGATCTTGCGGCAGCATCTCGCCGAGTTCCTGGGCCGCGTCGCACCCGTCGCGGAGCAGCTCGGCGTGTCGCTGACGCTGCACCCCGACGATCCGCCGCGGCCGCTGTTCGGCCTGCCGCGTGTCGCATCCAGCGCGGAGGACTATCAGGCGCTGTTCGATGCCGTGCCGTCCAAGGCCAACGGCATCTGCCTGTGCACGGGCTCGCTTGGCGTGCGCGCCGAGAACGACTTGCCCGCGATGGCCGAACGCTTCGGCCCGCGCATCGCGTTTGCGCATCTGCGTGCGACCAAGCGCGAGGCCGACGGCCTGTCGTTCTACGAGTCCGACCATCTCGATGGTGACGTCGACATGGTCGCGGTGCTGAAGGCGTTGCTGAAGGAGAACGCGCGGCGGTCAGCCGACAACCAAATCGTGTTCCGCCCCGATCACGGCCACCGCATGCTCGATGATCTCGCCGCCACCAAGCGCACCAATCCCGGCTACACCGCGATCGGCCGCCTCCGCGGCCTCGCCGAGCTCCGCGGCGCGATCCGCGCGATCGAGCATCGTTGAGGGTGTGAAACTCCATCCGCATCGTCATTGCGAGCGCAGCGAAGCAATCCAGAATCTTTCCGTCGAGGCAGTCTGGATTGCTTCGTCGCTACGCTCCTCGCAATGACACGGAGGGAGCAGCGACTACTCGCCCGCATTAGTAGCACGCCGCCATCGCGCCGAGCTGCGGATAGAGCCGGTCGAGCGCGGCGATCTCGCTTTTCATCTGCGCGATGATCCAGTCGCGGATCTCGGCGGCGATGGGGCGCATCGGCCGGTTGCGCGGTGGCAGGAATTCGCAGATGCGGCTTGTGGTGGTGAGCCGGTCGGAGGCCGGCACCAGCGCGCCGGTCAAAAGCCAGTGCGAGGCCACCGTGAGCCAGCCGAGCGCGATGCCCTGGCCGAGCAGGGCGGCCTGCATCACGACGGCATAATCGCTGAAGCTAAGCCCCTTGGCCGCACCGCGACGTCCGGTGAGAAGCGAGGCGTAATCCGCGGCCCAGTCGCCCGGCGTCTCGGCAAGGCGGATGATGGTATTGCCTTCAGCGGGATCGGTCTCGCCGAGATAGGCAGGGCTGCACATCGGCAGCATGACCTCCTTCATCACCAGCATGCCGCCCGACGACGGCTCGTCGCGGTCGCGAAAGCGCATGCCGAGATCGACATTCTCGACCGGTCCGCGCAGCGCGCCGGAGATGAGCTGGAAACGCAGATCGACCTGCGGAAACTGCTTCTGGAGCTTGTCGATGCGCGGCATCAGCCAATGCGTGGTGAAGGCGGAGGACACCGACAGCGTCACCGTCTCAGTGCCCTTGCGGCGCCGCTCGATCTCGACGAGCCCGGTCTCGATGCTGCGAAAGCCGTCGAGCACGCGGCGATAGAGCAGCTCGCCTTCCTCGGTGAGCACCGCGCGGCCCGCTTTGCGATCGAACAGGCGCACGCCGAGATGCTCCTCGAACTGACCGAGCATCCGGCTCACCGCCGGCTGCGTGACGTTCAATTCGGCGGCCGCGGCCGTGAAGCTGCCATTGCGCGCCGCTGCGTCGAAGACGAACAGGGCGTTACTGGAGGGCAGCATCCGGCGCAGCTCGGGCATAACGCCATGTTATGAGCGCGGTGAGAATTTGGCAATTGCCGGATTTTGCCAAGTCTGGTGTCATTGGCATCACAGCCTAAAGACAGGGCTTGCGAGCGAAGATTTGGTGCAATGCACGCTTCGCTGCGAGTGTGTCAACTTCCCTGTCTATAAAGCAGGCTTATGGCGCGCAGTGAGGCACGCCATTGCAGGGAACGAGGCGAGGTCGATCGTTGGACAAACGAGCGGAAAGCGTCGAGATCAGGTCCGCGAGCAAGGCGTACGGCGCCGTTCGCGCTCTCGACGACGTCTCCCTCAATGTCGGCGCCGGCGAGTTCGTCTCGCTGCTCGGCCCCTCCGGCTCCGGCAAGACCACGCTGCTCGGCATTCTCGGCGGCTTCATCCTGCCATCGTCAGGTACGATCCTGTTCGGCGGCCGCGACGTCACCTGGATGCCACCGCACAAGCGCGACATCGGCGTCGTGTTCCAGAACTACGCGCTGTTCCCGCATATGAGCGTCGGCGAGAACGTCGCCTTTCCCCTACGCGCGCGGCGCCTGCCAAAAGCAAGCTGGCCCGACAAGGTGCGCGCCGCGCTTTCGATGGTCGGCCTCGCCGGTTATGAGGAGCGCGGCATCGCGCAGCTCTCCGGCGGCCAGCGCCAGCGCGTCGCGCTCGCGCGCGCCATGATCTTCGAGCCGCGCCTGATCCTGATGGACGAGCCGCTCTCCGCGCTCGACAAGCAGCTTCGCGAATCCATGCAGATCGAGCTGCGCGCGCTGCACCGGCGCATCGGCGCCACCATCATCTACGTCACCCACGACCAGCGCGAGGCGCTGACCATGAGCGACCGCGTCGCCGTGATGAAGGACGGCCGCCTGATCCAGATCGACGAGCCCGAGCGGCTGCACGATCATCCCGCGGATTCCTTCGTGGCGAGCTTCATCGGCGAAGCCACGATGCTGCCGGTCCGCCGTGTCGATGCGGCCAGCGTCGCGCTCGGCAATGCGCTGCTGCGCAGCGCCCGCGCCATCCCCGACGGCGATGCCCTGATGCTGGCCGTTCACAGCGAAAAGCTGCTGATCGACGATGGCGCGCAGGATGCCGCCTGCAACCGCCTGACCGGCACGGTCACGGATATCGTGTATCAGGGCGAGAGCCTGCGCATTTTTCTCGCGCTCGCCGATGGCATCGCCCTCAGCCTGCGCCAGCCGAGCTATCACCAGGCCTATAGCCGGATTCCGGCGCTCGGCGGCAGCCTCACCGTCACCCTTCATCCCGAAGACACCATCGTCGTGCCCAGGGTGGGGGACTGAACCCAAGCCTTGTGTCAACCTGAGAGAAGAAGCCAAAAATGTCGTCAGCAGCCTCGTTCAGCAATTTCAAGGTTCTCACCTTCGATGTCGTCGGCACCTTGATCGATTTCGAGACCGGTGTGCTCGCCGCGGTGCGCAGGATCTCGGGCAAGTCGCCGGCCGAGCTCAGCGACGACAAGATCTTCGAATCCTACAAGCGTGGCCGTGACAAACATTATGAGCGTTCGAGCGAGGTGATGTTCCACGTCTACCGCTATCTCGCCAAGGAGCTCGGGCTGCCGGCCGAGGATGCGTCCTGCGACATGTTCCAGCTTGCCGTGCTGCGCTGGGGGCCGTTTTCCGATTCGGTCGAGGCGCTGAAGCGCTTGCGCACGAAGTTTCGGCTGGTCGCGATGACCAATGCCGACCGGGTCGCGCTGTCCTGCTACGCGCACGCGCTCGGCGATCCCTTCGACGACACCGTCTGCGCCGACGACACCGGCGTGGCCAAGCCGAATCCGGAGTTCTTCGCCTACAACAAGGGCCGTCAGTCCGCGTTCGGCTACAAGCAGTCCGACATCTTGCATGTCGCGCAGAGCCAGTACCACGACATCGGGATTGCGCGGAAGCTCGGCTACAAGGTGTGCTGGATCGAGCGCCGTCAGGGTATCGCCGGCTTCGGCGGCACGCCTGCGGTCGAGACATTGACAAAACCGGACTTCCACTTCCCGACGCTGAAGGCACTGGCCGACGCGGCGATCGGGCCGGCGGCGTAACGGATGAGCGCCGGCATGACACGGGACTGGAGCGCGCTGCCATCGGTCAATTCGCTGTGGGAAGCCACGGCGGAGCCCGCGCGTGCGTTTCCCGTGCTGTCGGGTGAGCAACAGGCCGATGTGGTGATCATCGGTGCGGGCTATACGGGCCTGTCCGCTGCGCATCACATCGCCAAGAGCGGGCTTGCTCCGGTCGTGCTCGAAGCCAACCGCCCTGGCTGGGGTGCCAGCGGGCGCAATGGCGGCGTGATCACCGCAAAGTTTCGCCTGTCGTTCCGCGAGATCGACGCCGTGCATGGCCGCGCCATGGCGAAGCGGATGTACGAGATCGCGCATGAATCGACCGACATGGTCGAGGAGCTGGTGTCCGAGTTCGGCATCACCAGCGCAAACCTGACGCGCACCGGTCAGGTCAAGGCCGCGCACAACGAGACGACCCTGAAGGCCGCGATCGACGAGGCCAGCTGGATGACGCGCGAGATGGGCGATGCGGAGGTCCGCGTCCTCGATAAGCACGGCGTGCGTGACGAGACGGGTTCCGACATCTTCGTCGGCGGCGTGCTCAATCCCGGCTCCGGCGGCATTCATCCGCTGAACTATCTGCGCGGGCTCGCCGACGGTGTCGCGCGCCGCGGCGTTTCCATCTTCCAGGAGTCGCCGGTGATCAAGCTCCGGCGCGAGAACGGCGGCATCGTCGCGGAGACGCCGCGAGGCGCGGTGCGCGCCAAACAGGCGATCATCGCCACCAACAGCTATTCCGATCTCACCGGCGCGACTGCGCATATGCAGCGCACGCTGATCCCGTTCCGCAGCGCCATGGTCGCAACCGAACAATTGCCGCGTAATCTCGCAGGACGCCTGATGCCGACCGGGCGGACCTACACCGAGACCAAGCGCATGATGCGCTGGTTCCGCATGGTCGACAACCGCGTGATCTTTGGTGGCCGCGGCGCTTTCGGCAAGCAGGACTCGCAAGCCTCGTTCGATGCGCTGCGCAAGGCGATGGTCGGCATCTTCCCGGATCTGGCCGATGTGCCGCTCGCCTACAAATGGTCGGGCCTCGTCGGCATGACGCTGGATTCGGTGCCGCATATCGGCCGGCTCGACGACCGCACGCTGGTCTCCATGGGCTACAACGGCGCCGGCGTTGCGATGTCGAGCCTGATGGGCCGCTATCTCGTCGCCTTCGTGCGCGGCGAGAGCCCCGAGGTCGGGCTGCTCGATATCGGGCGCATGAAGGCGATCCCGTTCTATCCGCTGCGCGAGCCCGCCGTGCGCATGGTCGCCGGCTGGTACCAGTTTCTCGATGCGATCGGTCGGTAGGATCACTTTGGAGGAGGCGAGGATGACGATGAAGCAGAGTTTTGGTTTGGGTTGCGCGCTGCTGGGCGCAATCGGCTTGACCAATGCGGCTGATGCCGCCGAGCAGATCACCTTCGTCTCGCAGGGCGGCGCCTATCAGCAGGCGCAGACGGTGGCGATCCTCGATCCCTCCGCCAAGAAGCTCGGCATCACCATCAACCAGGATTCCATCCCCGACGCCTGGCCCGCGATCAAGACCCAGGTCGGCAGCGGCAAGCCGATCTGGGACGTCGTCGACACGCCCACCGGCAACTGCCTGCGTGGCGGCGAGCAGGGGCTGATGGAGAAGCTCGACTTCTCGAAGATTCCCAACGGCGCGGCAATGCCGGAGGCCTATCGCAGTCCTTATTCGGTATCCTATGAGTTCTATTCCAGCGTGCTGTCCTACAGCCAGAAGACGTTCCCGAAGGACGCGCCGAACAGCTGGGCCGATTTCTGGGACGTCAAGAAATTCCCTGGCCGCCGCGCGCTGCGCAACCACCCGTTCGCCACGCTGGAGGCGGCGCTGATGGCCGACGGCGTCGCGCCCGACAAGCTCTATCCGCTCGACGTCGACCGCGCTTTCAAGAAGCTCGAGGAGATCAAGCCGCATATCACGGTGTGGTGGACCTCGGGCGCGCAGTCGGCGCAGCTCCTCAACGACGGCGAGGTCGACATGGAGATGGCCTGGAACGGCCGCGTCAGCGCGGTCGCCAAGGAGGGCGCGAAGGTGTCCTTCACCTACAACCAGGGCATTTTGCAGAGCACCTCGCTGTGCATCCTCAAGGGCGCGCCGAACCTCGCCACGGCAGTGAAGTTCCTCAACGAAGCCGTCGATCCCGTGCACCAGGCCAATTTGCCGCTCAACATCGACTACGGCCCGGGCAATCCCAAGGCGTTCGAGACGGGCGTGATCAAGCCCGAGCGCGCCGCGCAATTGCCAAGCGAGCCCGCGAACGCGGCCAAGCAGGCGCTGATGTCCTATGCGTGGTGGTCCTCGTCCGCGGGCGAAGCCGCCGAGAAGCGCTGGGCGTCGTTCATGCAGAAGTAGGCGAGGCAGCGTCGATGATATCCGTGCCGGATTCCTCTCGAAGACATCGGCGCCGGGAGCACGGCCTGATGCTGGCATTGGTGTCGCCGGCGCTGCTGGTGATCCTGGCTCTGATCGTGCTGCCGGTCGGCTGGCTCGCCTGGCAGTCGATCTACCATGACGGCTTCACGCTGGAGAACTATCGCCGCGTCTTCACCGAGGACATCTACTGGCGCAGCTTTGCGCTGACCTTCGAGATCAGCCTTGCGGTCACACTGATCGCGTTGCTGCTCGGCTATCCCGTGGCCTATCTCGCCAATTCATTGCCGAAGGGATGGAGTATCCTCATCCTGTCGCTGGTCGTGCTGCCGTTCTGGACCAGCGTGCTGGTGCGCGCCTATGCCTGGCTGGCGCTGCTCCAGCGCACCGGCGTGATCAACCAGTTTTTGCGCTATCTCGATGTGATCTCCGAGCCGCTCGCGCTGGTCCACAACACCTTCGGCACGGTGGTAGCGACAGTGCACATCCTGCTGCCGTTCATGGTGCTCCCGCTCTATGCGACCATGCAGAAGATTCCGGGCGACCTGATGCAGGCCGGCGCCAGCCTTGGCGCGAGCCCGTCGCTCACCTTCATGCGCGTGTTCCTGCCCCTGTCACTGCCGGGTGTGCTCGCGGGCTGCACCATGGTGTTCGTGCTCTGCCTCGGCTTCTACATCACGCCCGAGCTGCTCGGCGGCGGCCGCACCGTGATGGTGTCGATGCTGGTGAGCCGCAATGTCGAGCTCTACAACCAGTTCGGGGCTGCCAGCGCCGTCGCGGTGGTGCTGCTCCTGAGCGTGCTCGCGATCTTCTTCGTCGTCAGCCGCTTCATCTCGCTCGATCGCGTGCTGGGGCAGAAATGACGCGCACATCGCCCGCACGGATTGTCCTCTACGTGATCAGCGCGCTGGTGCTGGTCTATCTGATCCTGCCGGTGCTGATCATCGCGCCGATCTCGTTCTCCAGCGCGCGCTTCCTGACGTTCCCGCCGCCGTCCTTCTCGCTGCGCTGGTACCAGCAATATTTCGCCAATCCGGCCTGGATGCAGGCGACAAAGGTAACGCTGACGGTCGCGCTTCTGACGGTGCTGATCGCAACGCCGTGTGGGGTTGCCGCCGCCTATGCCATCAGCCAGTCGAAGCTGCGGATCATGCGCATCATTCACATGGCGCTGCTCTTGCCGCTGGTGGTGCCGATCATCATCACGGCGGTCGGCATCTTTTTCGTCTATGCCAAGGTCGGCCTGGTCGCGACCATGCCCGGCCTCGTGCTGGCGAATGTGATGCTGGGCTTGCCTTACGTCGTCATCTCGGTGCTGGCGGGCCTGCAGAGTTTCGATCCCGCGCAGGAGATGGTGGCGCGCAGCCTCGGCATGAACCGGCTGCGCAGCTTCTTCGCGGTGACGCTGCCGCAGATCAAGTCGAGCGTGGTCGCCGGCGGCATCTTCGCCTTCATCTCGGCGATGGACGAGACCATCGTCGCCCTGTTCATCTCCGGCGGCCAGTATCAGCCGCTGACCAAGCGCATGTTCACTGCGCTCCGCGACGAGATCGACCCGACCATTGCCGCGATCTCGACGCTAATGACGGCGGCCTCCTTCATGCTGGTGCTGCTGGCGAGCACGCGGCAGAAAAGGGGCGGCTGAGCGGCGCAATGACCGGCTTGTGGCACGCGCCCCAAGTCCTCCGCTGTCATCACCCGCGAAGGCGGGTGATCCAGTATTCCGGAGGCAGTGCGGCAGGAGCCGGGAAGCCGCGGCGTACTGGATTCCCCGCCTTCGCGGGGAATGACAGCGAGTGTGTAGCGGCTTGCTCGGCCCCCCGCGGCCTCACTTCGCCTCCAGCCACGCCAAGATCATCTCCACGATCTGCGTCCGGCTCTTCGCCAGCACTTTTGGCTCGCTGAGGTCGCGGTCGAACAGCGCCCCGAACGTGTGGCGGTTGGCGACGCGGAAGAAGCAGTAGGAGCTTATGGCGAGATGCAGGTCGATGGCGTCGACGTCGTCGCGGAAGGCGCCCTCTCTGCGGCCACGCTCGAGGATGCCGTCGAGGGTTGCGATCACGCTGGCGTTGAGCTGGCGCAATTGCAGATTCTGCTTCAGGTGCTTGCCGTGGTGGATGTTCTCGATTGAGACGAGGCGGATGAAGTTGGGGTTGCGCTCGTCATGGTCGAATGTGGCCTCGATCAGCCGGCGCAAACCCTCGCGGGCGTCGCAGCTTTCGATGTCGAGCTGGTCCTCCAGCGCGCGGATGCTGCGATAGGCTTCTTCCAGCACCGCAAGGTAGAGCTGCTCCTTGCCGCCGAAATAGTAATAGATCATCCGCTTCGACGTGCGCGTGCGCGCCGCGATCGCATCGACGCGGGCGCCGGAATAGCCCTCCGAGGCGAATTCGGCCATCGCCACTTCGAGGATGTCGCGCTTGGTGCGCTCAGGATCGTTGGTGCGCTTGGATGGGGGCGGCATGCGCTCGAGCATCACTGTTTCTCCCGCCAGTTTCCACGGATCACCTTGAAGGTGAAGGCAAATTTCGTCCGTTCAGGCGTTGATCCAATGCGTATTGCATAAACGTACTAGTTCGTACATTATGGATCCAAACCAAGGTTGCGGCAACAACAACCAGAAAATGCGCGCAAGGCGATCGCCTGACGCGCAACGCACCGGACACATGGGGAGGAAGATTCAATGACGTTGACGTCAACCGCACCGCTGCACGCCTCATCCCGCGCGGAGGCCACGCCGAGCAAGCTGCCCAAGCGCGCGGCGCTGGTCAGCTTCGTCGGCAGCATGCTCGAATACTACGACTTCTTCATCTACGGCACCGCGGCGGCGCTGATCTTTCCAAAAGTGTTCTTTGCCAATGTCGATCCCTCGACGGCGACGCTGCTCGCGCTGCTCTCCTTCGGCATCGGTTACATCGCGCGCCCGGTCGGCGCGGTCATTCTCGGCCATTTTGGCGACCGCATCGGCCGCAAGACGGTACTGCTGTTCACGCTGGTCCTGATGGGCGGCTCGACGCTCGCCATCGGCCTGTTGCCGGACGCCAAGGCAATCGGCAATGCCGCGCCCGTCATCCTGACGCTGCTGCGCCTGTTGCAGGGTCTCTCGGCCGCCGGCGAGCAGAGTGGGGCGAATTCGCTGACGCTGGAGCACTCCGCCAATTCCAATCGCGCCTTCTTCACGAGCTGGACCCTGAGCGGCACCCAGGCCGGCGCGATCCTCGCAACGCTGGTGTTCATCCCGGTGTCGGGCCTGCCGGAGGAGCAATTGCTGAGCTGGGGTTGGCGCATTCCGTTCCTGCTGTCGTTCGTCGTGCTCGTGGTCGCCTATCTGGTGCGGCGGACCATGCCGGAGACGCCCGTGTTCGAGAACATCAAGGACAAGGCGCAGGTGGCGCGCTTCCCGGTCGTCACGCTGCTGCGCGACTACTGGCCCGACGTGCTGCGCGTGATCACCTGTGCGCTGATCGCCACGGTAAGCACGATGACCGCCGTGTTCGCGCTCGGCTATGCCACCAGCAAGTTCGGCGTCGCGCGTCCGACCATGCTGTGGGCCGGCGTGCTCGGCAACGTCACGGCGCTGATCACCCAGCCGCTGTGGGCCCTGCTGGCCGACAGGATCGGCCGCAAGCCAGTGTTCATCGGCGGCGTGCTCGGCTGCGCCGTGCTGGTGTTCCCCTATTTCATGCTGGTGACATCGGGGAATACGCCGGCGATCTTCGCTGCGGCGATGATCCTCTCGGGCATCATCTATGCCGCGCCGAACGCGATCTGGCCGTCCTTCTATGCCGAGATGTTCGAGGCACGCGTGCGCTATTCCGGCACCGCGATCGGCACGCAGCTCGGCTTTCTCGCCGCCGGCTTCACGCCGCTGGTGAGCGCGAGCCTGGTCGGCGAGGGGGCGAACGGCTGGCTTCCCGTGGCGATCTTCGTCGCCTGCTGCTGCATCGTCTCGGCGGCATCGGCCGCAACCGCGCGCGAAACCCACACCGTCGACATCGCCGATCTCGGCAAGCGGCGCGCTTGAGCAGAGTGACAGTCGCATGTTGACCAACGCAGTTTCGACTACGCGCGGGCCAGTTGTCGGCGCCGAGCAGGACGGCGTCCGCGCTTTCAAGGGCGTGCCGTTCGGGACTGCGCGGCGCTTTGCCAGGGCAACGCCGCCGGTCGCGTGGACGGAGCCGCGCCAATGCACGGACTGCGGCGTTTACGCGCCGCAGCCCGGTCACCTCGATCACGCTGACGAAGAGTCCTGTCTCAGCCTGAACATTTTTGCACCGGCAGGGGCCGATCGCCCGTTGCCGGTGCTGTTCTTCATCCATGGCGGTGCCTTCGTCACCGGCGGTGGCGCCGATTACGACGGTTCCTTTCTGGCCGCGCACGGTCCGGCGGTGATCGTCACCATCAACTACCGGCTCGGGCCGCTCGGCTTCCTGCAGCTGCATCGCCATGGCCTCACCGAAGCCAACAATCTCGCGCTCCAGGATACGCTCGCCGCGCTCGACTGGGTGCGCGCCAACGTCGCCAATTTCGGCGGCGATCCGGAAGCGATCACGCTGTCGGGCCAGTCAGCCGGCGCCTCCATGGTGCTTGCGCTGGCAACCCTGCCGCAGGCGAAGGGCAAGTTCATTCGCGCGCTCGCGCTCAGTGCGCCCGGGCGCAACATCATGGGGGCCGATCATGCCGACGACGTCGCGCGCCGTGTGCTCGATGAACTCGTGTTGTCGCGCGATCCCGGCGCGATCGCGGCCGTGCCGCTGCCAAAGCTCTTCGCGGCGGTGGAGCGCGTCAGCCGCACGCTCGCGGACGAGACAGAGGCGGGCACCGTGTTCGGTCCGGTGCTCGACGGCACCGAGATCCCGCGCGAGCCGCGCGATGTTTTCGCCGACGGCAGCTTGCGCGACATTCCGCTCTGGCTCGGCTCCTGCCGCGACGAGATGGTGGTGTTCCTCAATAGCACGCCGCCGGCCGCGATGATCCGCACCACCGAGCGGCAGGTGCGCACTGCCTTTGGCGATGCCGGCTGGTGTCGCCTGTTGTCCTATTACCGCGCCACGGCCCGCCTCGACGAGGATCCGTACGAGGCGCTGCTGTCGGACGCGTTCTGGCACCGGCCGATGGCCGATCTGGCGCGGCTTCATGCAGCGGCGGGCGGCGCGGTGTGGTTGAGCCGGTTCGACCATCGCCCGGCGCTGGAGCCGTTCCTGTCGCAGGGGCCGACCCATGGTGCCGACAACGCCTGCCTGTGGGCGCACCTGCCTGATTTCATCGATCGCCCGATCCTCAAGCGCAAGGGCGGACCGATGACGCCGGCCGACATCGACGTCGCCGCGCGGTTTCAGGCGAACGTGCTGCGGTTCGTTGCGACCGGCATCCCGGATGTCGCGGAAGCCTGGCCGCGGTTCGCGCCGGCTAAGGAGCCGCTCGCGATCTTCGGCCAACCGTTCCATATTGTGCCGCTCAATGATGGCGCGCGCGCTCGCGTGTGGGCGGAGCTTGAGGCGCAATCCGGCCTTACAAACCAGCAGCGAGCGATCGCTCCATGATGATCGTACGTTCGTCGCCATGATAGCTGTCGCGCACAGCTCTGAACCCGAGCCGCGCGTAGAAGGGCTCGGCGGTGACGGAGGAGGGGACTGTCAACAAAGCGATGTTTCGCCCGTGCGCGATGCGCTCGATCTCGGCCATCAGCCGCTTGCCGATCCCTTGGGCCTGAACGTCGGGAGCCACGAAGACCGTACGGACGACGCTTCCGTCGAGGCTTGCCGTGCCGACGATCCGGTTGCCAACGGCAGCAACAAGGACCGTACGCTTGCCGATCAACTGCAGAACGGCATCGGGACTGAAGCCGCGCTCGACCCTTGCGATGATCTCGTCCGTGTAGTCCTTCGCATTCGTTTCGCGTAATGCACGCAAAATGACGGCGCTGATTTCGCCAGCGTCATCTTCGAGCGCCGGGCGGATGGTGCATTCCATGAATCGCTCCTTCGACCCGGCGGTCGTTATCACTCACTGCACCATCGCCGCCGCAATCTTCTCCGCCGACATCAGCACCGGAAAATTGGTATTGGCGCATGGCACCACCGGGAAGATCGAGGCATCGACGACGCGCAGGCCCTGGATGCCCTTGACGCGGCCTTGGTTGTCGACCACCGCCATCGGATCGTCGGCCCGGCCCATGCGGCACGAGCATGAGGCGTGCCACACCCCGATGGTCGCCTTGCGCACGAAGGCTTCCAGCGCCTCGTCGTCGTTGATCACCTGGTCGAAGGTGAAACCTTCGACCACGAAATTGTCGATCATATAGTGGCGCAGCGCCGCCGGTCCGTCCATCAGCGTCGCGGCGATCCTGGTCAGAATCCTGTTCCTGGTATTGACCACGCCGATCTTGCGGACCTTGTCGGTATAGGCGGCCGGGAACGGCTTGTCCGTCACCGCCTTCACGATGTCGCTCATCTGCACCGCCGCCATCTTGCGGAAGCCGCTCATCAGGCGATCGAGATCGCGCCGGTCCGACAGCAGATTGAACTCGACGATCGGCTCTGCGGAAGGATCGCGCGAGGCGAGCTTGACCTGTCCAGTCTCGGAGTAGGTCTTGTTGACGAAGGTCAGCAGCGAGCCGATCTGCTCGCCGACCGCGTGCCAGGCCGACTTGCTGAGCAGGACGACGAACATGTCGCCCTTCGGCACGCCCTCGAGCCCGGAGGAGTAGCGCAGGCCAAGCTGCATGTGGCGTCTGGTGTGCTCGTTCATGCGCGCACCGCGGCGGACAAAGGACGACAGCGAAATCGAAGGATGATCCATCAAGCGCTGGCCGACGCCTGCGAGGCCCATCAGCACAGGAATGCCCATATCCTTGAGGTGGCCGACCGGGCCGATGCCTGCGCGCAGCAGATGCGCCGGCGAATGAATGGCGCCGCTGGAGAGGATGATCTCGCGTCCCCGGAATTCCTGCTCATGTCCGTCGACCATGGCCTTCACGCCGACGCATTGCGTGCCCTCGAACAGCAGCTCGCGCACCTGCGTGCTGGTGGAGATCGTGAGGTTGCCGCGCTTGCGCGTGTCGCGGTCGAGATAGCCCATCGCGGCGGAGACGCGCTGCTCGGCCTGGTTGGAGTGTGTCACCGGAAAAAAGCCGTCGACGAACTCGCCGTTCTGGTCCGGCAAGAACTGATGGCCGGCCTGCTGGAAGGCGTCGGCGAACGCCTGAGAATGCCGCGTCCAGTGCTCGCGCGGAATTCTGCGCACCGGAATCTTGCCGTCCTTGCCGTGGTACGGGCCGTCGAAATCGAGGTCGCGCTCGACCTTCCTGAAGAAGGGCAGCACCTCGTTCCAGCTCCACCCCTCGGCGCCGCGTGCGTCCCATTCGTCGTAGTCGGTCGGAGCACCGCGATTGGCCATCTGGCCGTTGATCGACGAGCCGCCGCCGAGCACGCGCGCCTGCTCGTATTTGCGTAACGGAGGACGCCCTTCGTTTGGATTGTTGTGGCTGACGACCTGGGTCGTGACCTTCAGGTCGGTCCAGTGGAAGCGGGGGTCGAAATAGGCCGTGCCCGGATAACTGTCCCTGATCTCGGCCGGCTCGTTGCCCGGCGGTGTGTCCTGTCCGGCCTCGCACAGCAGGACCTTGTTGGCGCTCTTGGCGGAGAGCCGGTGGGCCAGCACGGACCCCGCCGAGCCGCCGCCCACGATGATGAAGTCGTACACGATTGGCGTTTCCTCTTGTTCTTGTCCGGGAAGGCTAGCGCGTTATGGCCCGGAGGTCACGCCGCCATTGCCGCGACAGTTCGCAGCTCGCATCGCTTGCCCGGCCACATCGATTGTGTAATCCTTCTGCCAGCGCCGATTTGATCCTCAGCTTGCGGGCGCTTCTACAAATGCAGCTAAAGAGACGCAGCTAGATAGATTTGGCAGTCCTGCATCCTCCCGCATCGCGAGACCGATCGGCCATTCCGAATGGGAGGGCCATATGAGATTTGCTGCCATCGCGGATGTGCACGGGAATCGACCGGCACTCGAAGCCGTCCTCGCGGACATCGCCACGCTCGGCCTCGAGGAGATCGTGAACCTTGGCGACCATGTCAGCGGTCCGCTCGAGGCGGCCCGAACCGCGGACCTGCTGATGGCGCGGGGCTTTCCGTCCATACGGGGCGATCAGGATCGAATCCTGCTGGAGCTCTGGCAGGCCGGCGGCTCGGCGCGCAGCGATTTCCGTGAGCTCGAGCGTAAGCATTTCGAGTGGATGGCAAGCATGCCGCCCACGCTCACGTATAAGGAACGGGTGTTCCTGTGCCACGGATCGCCGAGGCACGACGCGGCGTTCTGGCTCGACCATATCGCTGACGACGGCAGCGCGCGTCCGAGCGGGATTGATTTCATCGAGGCCGGGGCTGAAGGGATCGACGCCGAGCTCATCCTGTGCGCTCACACGCACATTCCGCGCGTGGTGCGCCTGCGGGATGGCCGGCTGGTCGTGAATCCCGGCAGCGTCGGGTTGCCAGGCTATGACGGGAAGGCGCCCGTTCCCTATGTGGTCGAGGTCGGCACGCCGCATGCGTGCTACGCGATTTTAGAGCATGCCGGAGGAGGCTGGTGCGCGACGCTCCGCTACGTGCCGTACGACACCACGGCCATGGCCGCACTGGCGCGCAGCAAGGGCATGCTCAGCTGGGCGAACGCGATTGCGACGGGCTGGGTGCAAAGGGAGGGGCGCTAGGCCCGCGCCCCCTGCGACAAAGAAGGCCGCTTTCTGCTGGAGAGGCATGACGTGGCCGTGGTGCCGGGCAGCTGTTTCGGCCTTGCACCTTATTTCCGCCTGTCCTACGCCACCTCGGAACAAAACTTGCGCGAGGCCATGATGCGCGTCGCCAAAGCCTGCAGGGAGCCGTCATGACCATTCGCAACACCCGCACCGGGGGCCAGATCCTGATCGATCAGCTCGTCGCCCAGGGCGTCGACCGCGTCACCTGCGTGCCGGGCGAGAGCTATCTCGCGGCGCTCGACGCGCTGCACGACAGCCCGATCGACGTCGTGATCTGCCGCGCCGAAGGCGGCGCCGCGATGATGGCGGAAGCCTATGGCAAGCTCACGGGCCGCCCGGGAATCTGCTTCGTCACCCGCGGCCCCGGCGCGACCAATGCCAGCCACGGCGTTCACATCGCGATGCAGGACTCCACGCCGATGATCCTGTTCGTCGGCCAGGTCGACACCGGCATGCGCGAGCGCGAGGCGTTCCAGGAGCTCGACTACAAGGCGGTGTTCGGCACCATGGCGAAATGGGCCGTCGAGATCGATCGCCCTGACCGCATTCCGGAGCTGGTCGCCCGCGCCTTCCGCGTCGCCATGCAGGGCCGTCCGGGCCCCGTCGTGATCTCGCTGCCGGAGAACATGCTGACCGAAACGGCCGCGGTGGCCGATGCGATGCGCATCGAGCCCGCCGTGAGCTGGCCGGCGCCTTCAGATATCGAACGCGTCGGTGCGATGCTCGCGACCGCCAAGGCGCCGCTCGTGATCCTCGGCGGTTCGCGCTGGACCGATGAAGCAACCAAAAGCATCGCGCGGTTCGCCGAACGGTTCGACCTGCCGGTCGCAACCTCGTTCCGCCGGGCCTCGCTGATCGACGCCGACCACTCGCATTATGCCGGCGATCTCGGCATCGGGCCGAGCCCGGGCCTGAAGACGCGCATCGATAACGCCGACGTCGTTCTCCTCATCGGCGGCCGCATGTCGGAGATGCCGTCCTCGTCCTACACGCTGCTCGACATTCCCTCGCCGCAGCAGAAGCTGATCCACGTGCATCCGGGCTCGGAAGAGCTCGGCCGCGTCTATCAGCCGACGCTCGCGATCCAGGCGACGCCCGCCGCATTCGCCGCCGCCGTCGAGACGCTGAAGCCCGCGGGCGCAGTGGCGTGGAAGGGCGAAGCCGCCAAGGCGCATGCCGATTATCTCGCCTGGACCGACAAGGCGCGCGAGCTGCCGGGCAATTTCCAGTACGGCCAGGTCATGACCTGGCTGCGCGACCGCCTGCCCAAGGATGCCATCGTCTGCAACGGCGCTGGCAATTACGCCGGCTGGATCCATCGCCATCACCGCTTCCACAGCTTTGCGTCACAACTGGCGCCGACCTCGGGTTCGATGGGCTACGGCGTGCCGGCGGGCGTGCTCGCCAAGCGGCAATATCCGGATCGTACCGTCGTCGCTTTCGCCGGCGACGGCTGCTTCCTGATGAACGGCCAGGAATTCGCGACCGCCGTGCAGTATGACGCGCCGCTGGTCGTGATCGTCGTCGACAATTCGCAATACGGCACCATCCGCATGCATCAGGAGCGCGACTATCCCGGTCGCGTCGTCGGCACCCAGCTCAAGAACCCCGACTTCGCGATGTACGCCAAGGCGTTCGGCGGCCACGGCGAGCGTGTCGAACGCACTGAGGAGTTCGCACCGGCCTTCGAGCGTGCGCTCGCCTCAGGCAAGCCGTCGATCCTCCACTGCATCATCGATTCCCGGGCGATGTCGGTCGGCAAGGACTTTGTGCCGCAGGCAAAGGCCTAGCCGATGTCGGAAGGCCGCCACGTCGCCATCATCGGAGCCGGCGCGGTCGGCGTGATCAGCGCCATCGAGGCGCTGCGCGAAGGACATCGCGTCACGCTGATCGATGCGGGCGAACCGGGTGGCGAACAGGCGGCGAGCTACGGCAATGCCGGCTGGCTCTCCTCGCATTCGGTGATCCCGCCGGCCGAGCCGGGCATCTGGAAGAAGGTGCCGGGCTATCTGATGGACCCGCTCGGCCCGCTTGCGATCCGCTGGTCTTATCTGCCGAAAGCACTGCCTTGGTTGATCAAGTATTTGCTGTCAGGCTGGACCGAGGCGCGGGTCGAGAAGACGGCGTTTGCGCTGCGCGACCTCCTGAAGGACGCGCCGCTGCTGCACAGGAAGCTTGCGGAAGAAGCGGGCGTCCCTGAATTGGTCGAACGCAACGGCGTGATGCACGTCTTCCCGTCGCGCGGAAACTTTGACAACGATCTCGGCTGGCGCCTGCGCAAGAAGGTCGGCGTTCAATGGATGGAGCTTAACGCCGACGAGATGCGCCAGCGCGAGCCTGAGCTGCATCCGCGCTATACCTTTGGAGTGGTGGTGGAGGAGGCCGGACGCTGCCGTGATCCCGGCGCTTACGTTGCGGCGCTTGCCCAGCACGCGCTGGCGAGCGGCGCCAAGCTCGTCCATGCGAAGGCGACCGGGCTCAAGCTTTCCGGCAACAAGCTCGTCGCCGTCGTCACGGAGACCGGCGAGATTCCTTGCGACGCCGCGGTGGTTGCCGCCGGCGCGCATTCGAAGCGGCTCACCGCATCGGTCGGCGATCCCCTGCCGCTCGAAACCGAGCGCGGCTATCACGTCATGATCGAGAATCCGGAATCGGGTCCGCGCAGCTCGATGATGGCGTCGGACGCCAAGATGGTGGTGAACTGGACCGACAAGGGCTTGCGCGCCGCCGGCACCGTCGAGATCGCGGGCCTCGAGGCCGCGCCGAACTGGAAGCGCGCCGAGATCCTGCGCGATCATCTCCTCAGCATGTTCCCGAAACTGCCGAAGGACATTCCGCCCTCGCGCATCAAGAGCTGGTTCGGTCATCGGCCGAGCATGCCTGATGGTCTTCCCTGCATCGGCCATGCGCGCGCCTCGCGCGACATCGTCTATGCTTTCGGCCATGGCCATGTCGGCCTGGTCGGCTCGGCCCGTACCGGCCGTCTCGTCGCCCAGCTCCTGAGCGGCAAGCAGCCGGAAATTCCGCTCGCGCCGTTTTCGCCCACTCGCTTCCTCTGAGATCGCACCATGACCTCATCAGCCAACTCGTCCTCTCGCATCGCCCGCGGCGGCAAGGCCATCTACGGCGCGCCGCTCGGCATCCTGATGCTGGAAGCGCGCTTCCCCCGCATTCCCGGCGACATGGGCAACGGCACGACCTGGCCGTTTCCCGTGCTCTATCGCGTGGTGAGCGGGGCCTCGCCGGAGAAAGTGGTGCTGAAGGGCGCCGCCGGCCTGCTGCCCGACTTCATCGATGCGGCCAAGGATCTGGTGCGGCTCGGGGCCGAAGCCATCACCACCAATTGCGGCTTCCTCTCGCTGTTCCAGAAGGAGATCGCCGCCGCCGTCGGCGTTCCCGTCGCGACCTCGTCGCTGATGCAGGTGCCGTGGGTGCAGGCGACCTTGCCGCCGGGCAAGCGCGTCGGCCTCGTCACGGTGTCGGGCTCGACCCTGACGCCGGCCCATCTCGAAGGTGCCGGCGTGCCGCTCGACACGCCGCTGGTCGGCACCGAGAATGGCAAGGAGTTCTTCCGCGTCCTGATCAAGGCCGAGAAGGACGACATGGACGTTGCGCAGGCGGAACGCGACGTGGTCGAGGCGGGCAAGCAGCTTGTCGCCAAAAACCCTGACGTCGGCGCCATCGTGCTGGAATGCACCAACATGCCGCCCTATGCGGCCGCGTTGCAGGCCGAAGTTGGCCTGCCGGTCTACGACATCTATTCCATGATCACCTGGTTTCATGCCGGACTGCGCCCGCGCGTCTTTACCTGATGCCGGCCCGCAGAGCTCTGAACAAGATGTGCTAGCGTCTCGTTTGCATTGCCAGCGACTGCGTAGCCCCGGTATAGGCCCGTGCGGCGAACTGAGTAGCAATCCCGAGCGCGGTGCTTCTTCCCTTCTCCCCTTGCGGGAGAAGGTGGCGCGAAGCGCCGGATGAGGGGTATCTCTCGGTGCACATCGACGCGTCTGAATACGCGGAGACATACCCCTCACCCCAGCGAGTATGTGTCGACCTGCGGTGATGCCCTCTCCCGCAAGGGGAGAGGGCGCAGCCACGCGCATCGCGCTATTCCCCAGCTATACAATCCGTCGATATCTGATCGTGCCAGACGGTCAGAGCTTTCACGCGCTAACATCGCTAGCGTGCCGCTCGAAATTCACGGAGACACGCGGTGCACAGCCCCAAGCCCAATCCCGAAGCGCGCGGCAGCGAGGACTGGCCGTCCGAGCTTTATCGTATCCTGAAAGCCGCTGGCGTCGGGCAGATGTCGTATGTGCCGGACGCCGGCCACAGCCAGCTGATCCGCTTGTTCTCCGCCGACCGCGACGTCACCACCAACGTGCTGACGACGGAGGAAGAGGGCATCGCCGTCGCCGCAGGTGCCTGGCTCGGCGGCCAGCGCAGCGTGCTGCTGATGCAGTCGAGCGGGGTCGGCAATTGCATCAACATGCTGTCGCTGTCGGCGATCGGCCGCTTTCCGCTTCTGATGCTGGTAACGATGCGCGGTGAGTGGGCGGAGTTCAATCCCTGGCAGGTGCCGATGAGCCGGGCGACGCAGCCCTCGCTGGAGGCGATCGGTCTGAAGGTGATGCGGGCGGAGACGGCGGAGGATCTGGTCGATACCGTCGAATCGGCCGCGGCTCTCGCCTACGAGTCCGACCAGCAGATCGCGGTGCTGATCGGTCAGCGCCTGATCGGCAAGAAGAAGTGGTGATGCCAATGCAAGCTCAACTCGATCGTCGCGCCGCCGTCGCCGCGCTCCTTGGGGATCGCAAGGATACCCTGGTGGTCTCCGGCCTTGGCTCGCCCACCTACGATTTGCATTCCGTCGGGGATCACGACGGCAATTTCTATCTCTGGGGCGCCATGGGCGGTGCCGCGCTGATCGGCCTTGGGCTCGCGCAGGCACAGCCGGGCAAGCGGGTCCTCGCCTTGACCGGCGACGGCGAGCAGCTCATGGGTCTCGGTGGCATCGCCACCATCGGCGTCGCGCGACCGCGCAACCTCGACATCGTCGTGATCGACAACCAGCATTTTGGCGAGACCGGAATGCAGGCGAGCCATACCGGCCGCGGTGTCGATCTCACGACGATCGCAACGGCTTGCGGTTTTGCCGCGACAGGAACTGTACGGACACTGGCCGAGGTGGATCGACTCGCCGCTGAGATCGCCAGCCCCGCCGATGGCCCGCGGCTGTTCGTCATCAAGGTTCTGGCCGAAAATCCGCCGCGCTCGCTGCCCTCGCGCGATGCCGTCTTTATCAAGAACCGGTTCCGTGCTCATCTCGGGTTTGCGGCGGCCTGATCCGGAGTTCTCGCTCCGAGCCGGCCTGCCGCGAGCAGCTATTCTGGAGTGAGCCCCATGAAACTATCCGGCAAGGTCGCCGCCATCACCGGCGCGGCGCGCGGCATCGGCAAGGCCTGTGCTAAGAGATTCCTGGACGACGGCGTCAAGGTCGTCATCTCCGATGTCGATGCCGAAGGCCTTGCCGCGACGGCCGCCGAGCTCCGGCGGCCGGACGTGTTGCACACCGTGGTCGGCAATGTCGCCAAGCGCACGGATGTCGATCAGCTCGTTGCCACCGCAGTGAAGGAGTTCGGCCGGCTCGACATCATGGTCAACAATGCCGGCGTCGCTCGTAACCGGGACATCCTCGAAATTTCCGAGGCGGAATTCGACGAAATCATCGGCATCAACCTGAAGGGTGCCTTCTTCGGCGTGCAGGCCGCCGCGAGGCAGATGATCGCGCAAGGCGGCGGCGGGGTCATCATCAACATGTCATCGGTGAATGCGCTGCTGGCGATCCCGGCGCTGGCGACCTATGCGATGTCCAAGGGCGGCATGAAGCAATTGACTTCGGTTGCCGCCGTCGCGCTCGCCCCGCACAACATCCGCGTCGTCGCGGTCGGACCGGGCACGATTTTGACGGACATGGTGGCGTCGTCGATCTACACGTCCGAAGATGCGCGGAAAACCGTGATGTCGCGTACGCCGGCGGGTCGCGGCGGCGAGCCGAGCGAGGTCGCCTCCGTCGTGGCGTTCCTTGCCAGCGACGATGCCTCCTACATCACCGGGCAGACGATCTATCCCGATGGCGGGCGGTTGATCCTGAACTACACGGTCCCGGTGAAGGAGAAGTAGCGGGCGGGAGGTCGCGCATAACCACCGCTGTCATGCCCTGCGAAGGCGGGCATCCAGTACTCCGCGGCCTTTCCGCAACACTCTGGCTGCGCGGCGTACTGGATCGCCCGGTCAAGGCCGGGCGATGACAGGAGAGTGTGGGGCGGACCTGTGCCGCATTCTCACTCCGCCGCAACCGTCATCCCGTAACCCAGCCGCTTCGAGATGCCGCCGGCGCAGTCGCGCAAGGCATGCGCGATCGGGCTGTCCCAGCGCGCGTCAAAGGTGCCTTCCGGCCCCATCGCGGTGATCACCAGCGCGACATGGCCGGAATGATCGAACACGGGCGCCGAGAATGCATTGACGCCGGGCAGGGGATCGCCGAGCGCGCGGGCCAGGCCATGCTTGCGGACCTCGGTGAGCATCTCGGCGACCTTCGCGCCTTTCACGGCGCGCTTCGGATCGTAGCCAACGCCGTGACGATCGAGCCCGCTTTCGAGTGCGGCATTGATCGTCTTCTCCGGCAGGAAGGCCGCGAAGGCGCGGCCGGTTGCGGTCTCCAGCAGCGCCATCACCGAGCCGGCGCGCATCACGATGTGCACGGGCTGGCCGGGCTCCTCGAGCTGCACCACGGTCGGCCCATGCGTGCCCCAGACCGCGAGCGAGACGGCATGGCCGATCTGGCTTGCGAGCGCCGCAATCTTGGGACGTGCGATGCGCACGCCGGAGAGGCGGCGGAGGCTGATCAGGCCGAGCTCGAGCGCCAGCGCGCCGATCTCGTAGCGGCCGGTGGTCTCGTCCTGCTCGATCAGGCCGATACGCGAGAAGCTGGCGAGATAAGGATGCGCCTTGGCGGGCGACATGCCGGCCTCGCGCGCGAGATCGCGCAGCATCATTGGCTCGCCACTCCTTGCGAGCGCGCGGAGCAATTCGCCGCCGACCTCGATCGACTGGATGCCGCGGCTTTCTTTCTTCATGCGCCTCCTGGCGTGGCTACGCCGCGTTGCGCGTGACGGCGCTGTCGGCGAGATGACGGCCGGCAATGTAACCGAAGGTCAGCGCGGGCCCAAGCGTGATGCCGGCGCCGGGATAATTGCCGCCCATGATGCTTGCCATGTCGTTGCCGGCGGCATAGAGCCCGGGAATCACCCGTCCCTCCGCATCGAGCGCCCGCGCGTTCTCGTCGGTGACGATGCCGGCATAGGTGCCGAGATCGCCGATCACCATCTTGATGGCGTAGAACGGGCCGTTCTCGATCGGCGCGACGCAAGGGTTGGGGCCGTGCATCGCGTCGCCCTGGTAGCGGTTGTAGGCCTTCGAGCCCTTGCCGAAGGCGGCATCGTGCCCCAGCGGCGCGGTCGCATTGAACTGCCTGACCGTCTCGGCGAACGCATTCGCATCGATGCCGGCCTTCGCCGCCAGCGCCTCCAGCGTGTCGCCGCGCATGAGATAGCCGGTCTCGAGATGATGACCCAGCGGCATCGGGAAAGGCGGCACGCAGCCGAGGCCGTATTTGCGCAGCGTCTTGTGATCGCAGACGAGATAGGCCGCGATCTCTTCGCCGGGCTTTGCCGCCTTGACCATGGCCTGGACGAAGTCGTGGTAGGAATTGCCTTCATTGGCAAAACGCCTGCCGTCGCGCATCACCGCGATCACGCCGGGCTTGGCGCGGTCGATGAAGTGGGGCATCACGCCCTTCGAGCCGTCCTTGCGCGTCGTCAGCGACACCGGCACCCAGGCCGCCGCGTTGGGCAGGCGGTCCTCGACATGTCCGCCGGCGCTCTCCGCAAGGCGCAGGCCGTCGCCGGTGTTGCCGGTCGGTCCCGGCGAAAAATGCTCATGGCCGGTCGGCGCATGCGGAAACATCTTTTTGCGGCGCTCGACATCGTGCGGGAAGCCGCCGCAGGCGAGCACGACGCCCTGGCGGGCACGGACACGCACGTCGCGCCCCTCACGCGAAACGATGGCGCCGGTCACCGCGCCGTTCTCGACCGTTAGCTCGCGTACCGGCGACGACAGCCACATCGGGATATTCAAGTCCTGCGCGGATTTTGCGAGGCGCCCGGCCAGCGCATTGCCGTTGGTCAGGGTCATGCCGCGGCCGTAGCGCAGAACGTCCATCAAATGCCGCGACAGGCGCTTGGCGACATAGACCGCCGAGGTCAGCGATTTCGTCACGCGCATGAAATGGATGATCTCCTTGCCGCTTCCGAGCATCATGCCGAACACGGTGAGCTCGGGCAGCGGCATGCCCAGTGTCTTGATCTGCTCGCCAAGCTCGCGGCCGTCGAACGGACGCGTCACCATGGAGCGGCCGCCCTGAGCGCCGCCGGGCGCTTCGGCGTGATAGTCGGGAAACACCAGCGGCATGTCGAAGCGCAGCGCCGTCTTGGTGGTGAAGAAATCCACCGCTTCGGGGCCGGCGCTCAAGAACGCATCGACCCGCGCGGCATCGAAATTGTTGCCGGCTTCGTGCCGCAGATAGGTGCGGGCCTGTTCCGGCGTCTCGGCGATGCCATAGGCCTTCGCCAGCGACGTGCCGGGGATCCAGAGCCAACCGCCGGAGCGGGCGGTGGTGCCGCCGAAGCGCGGCTCCTTCTCGGCGATCAGCACGTCGAGGCCGCGATAACGCGCCGTGATCGCGGCCGACATGCCGGAGGCTCCCGATCCGGCCACGAGCACATCGCACTCGTATGTTTCGCTTGCGTTGCGCTCGTTGCCAATCATGCGGGCCTCACTTCTTCAGCAGCGGACATTTGGACTCGGAGACCGGACGGAAGGCGTCCTCGCCCTTCACGGTCTTGACGATCTCGAGATAGTCCCAGGGCTCCTTGGACTGCTCGGGCGACTTCACCTTGGCCAGATACATGTCGCGGATGACGCGGCCGTCCTCGCGCAAGCGTCCGCCATGGACGAATGTATCCTCGATCGGCAGCTCGCGCATCCTGGCCATCACCTTGGCGGGATCGTCGGTGCCGGCCGCCTTGATTCCTTTCAGATAATGCAGGACGGAGCCGTAGACACCGGTATGGATCATGGTCGGCATCACCTTGGTACGCTCATAGAACTTCTTGGACCAGGCCCGCGTCGCCTCGTCCATGGCCCAGTACGACGCCGTGGTCATGTAGGTACCCTGCGCGGCCTTGAGGCCGACCGCATGCACGTCGGTGTCGAACATCAACAGGCCGACCAGCTTCTGGCCGCCCTGGACGAGACCGAACTCGCCGGATTGCTTGATGGCGTTGTCGGTGTCCTGACCGGCATTGGCAAAGGCGACGACGTCCGATTTCGAGCTCTGGGCCTGCAGCGCGAAGGAGGAGAAGTCCGCGGTGTTGGTCGGATGTTTCACGCCGCCCAAGACCTTCCCGCCCATCTCATTGATGAAGCGCGTCGCATCCTTCTCGAGCTGCTGGCCGAAGGCGTAGTCCGCGGTGATGAAGTACCAGGATTTTCCGCCTTCCTTGATCACGGCGGAGGCCGTCACCTTCGACAGCGCATAGGTGTCATAAGTGAAATGCACGGTGTTGGGGCTACACAACTCGTCGGTCAGCGAGCTCGCGCCGGGCCCGGAGAGCAGCGCGATCCTGTTGCGCTCGCGCACCATGTTGTGCACGGCGATCGCGATGCCGGAATTGGGGATGTCGACGACGGCGTCGACCTTGCCGTTGTCGAACCAGCCGCGCACGATCTGCACGCCGACGTCGGTCTTCATCTGGTGGTCGGCGCTGATGATCTCGATCGGCTTGCCGAGCACGGTCGGCCCGAATTCCTCCACCGCCATTTTGGCTGCCTCGACCGAGCCCGGCCCGCTGTTGTCGCGGCCCCAGCTGGATAGATCCGTCAGCACGCCGATCCGCACCGCGTCGTCGGAGACTTGCGCGCGCGCAACGGTGGTTACGGCAGCCGAAGTCATGGCCGCGAGCATGGCGCAGGCCAGAAGCCCTCTCATCGTCGTTCCCTCTCTTTGTGGACCGCTTGGCGCGGCCGGTTATTCTGGCGGTAAATTAGATATTAGCTAATCAATTTGTCAATGGCGAATAATGCCCTCGGGAGGGTTCCGTGATTGCAGCGGGCGACGCCACCGGGTCCGCGCGAGGCGCGGCCCGGTGACAGGCTCCGCGAAGCAATCCAGACTCTCTCCGCGGAAGCAGTCTGGATTGCTTCGTCGCAGGAGCTCCTCGCAATGACGGGTGTGGGAGCAGCCGCGCACAAATCTCGCGCCGTTATCCTGCGAGAGCGAGCACCCCTGCAGGTTGCAACCGCCACCACGATTGGCCATGATGCCATCCGGAATCGTTTGGGGCAGGGCATGACGGTAGCAACGGGGGTCTCCGCTTCGGCGGAGAAGTCGACGACGGCGCATGTGGTGTGGGCGAGCGCGCTGGGCACTGCGATCGAGTGGTACGACTTCCTGATCTACAACACCGCTGCGGCCCTCGTGTTCAGCAAGCTGTTCTTTCCGAACTTCGATCCCTTCGTCGGAACGCTGGCGGCATTCTCGACCTATGCGGTCGGCTTCGTGGCGCGCCCGATCGGCGGCGCGATCATCGGGCATTACGGCGACCGGCTCGGCCGCAAGACCATGCTGGTCGCGACCATGATCGCGATGGGGCTCGGCACCTTCCTGATCGGCTGCCTGCCGACCTACAGCCAGATCGGTGTCTGGGCGCCGATCCTGCTCATCATCCTGCGCTTCATCCAGGGCATCGGTCTCGGGGGCGAATGGAGCGGTGCGGTCGTGATGGTGATCGAGCACGCCGGCAACCGCCGGGGCTTCTACGGCAGCCTGGTGCAAATCGGTTTTCCCGTCGGCGTCGCCGCCTCCACCGGTATCTTCGCCTTGATGACTCAGCTCCCGGAGGCCGACTTCCTGAGCTGGGGCTGGCGCGTGCCATTCTGGATCAGCATCTTGCTGGTCGGCGTCGGCTTCATCGTGCGGCTCAAGCTCGCGGAGACGCCGCACTTCAAGGAGGTGGTCGAGCGCAAGGAGGTGCTGGCGCAGCCGGTGTGGGAAGTGTTGCGCCGTGACTGGCGCAGCTTCCTGCTCGCGATCGGCATCACGGTGTCGGAGGTTGGGCTCGCTTATCTCCTCACCGTCTTCACGGTGCACTATGCCACGACCAAGCTCGGCCTGCCGCGCCAGGTGATCCTCAATGCAGTGGTCTATGCGGCGATCGTCGAGTTCGCGACATTGCCGCTTGCGGGGTGGCTGTCCGACATCTTCGGCCGCAAGGCGCTGTATCTCGCCGGCGGGGTGTTCTCGGTGGCGCTGGCGTTTCCGCTGTTCTGGTTCCTCGACTCCAAGGAGCCGGCGCTGATCATTTTCGCGCTCGTCGTCACGATGACGCTGACGCACGCGCTGCTGTTCGGCCCCAAGGCCGCGTTCATGCCGGAACTGTTCCGCACCCAGGTGCGCTACAGCGGCGCCTCGCTCGGCGCCAATGTCGCGGCTGCGCTCAGCGGCGGCTTCTCGCCGCTGATTGCGACGGCACTGCTCGCATGGGTCGGCTCGTACTGGCCGGTGTCGGTCTACATCATCGCGCTGTCGGTCATCACGATCATCGCGACGCTGATGGCGCCGGAAACGGCGCGGGATTCGCTGAAGTCCTGAGCACCTCAACGGCAGGCGGCGGCGTCGGGCATCACCAGGAAGGTGATGCTCGCTGGTGGCAGGCGAACTTGACCCGGCGACGTCGCGCGCGCTTCGAAGCGGGGCAGGTCGTCGTCGTCCGTCAGCGAGAGTCCCTTGCCGTTCAACTGCACATTCGTGTCCTGAGGACGCTCCGCTTGAAGCGTGTAGCGCTCGGCCGAAACAGCCAGCGTTACGGAACGTGACTCGTGCCGCGACGTGTTGATGAGGAGTACGGATGCCGCGCCCTTCGTCGCGGCATGGCAATGTGCATAGGCGTGGAGACCGGGTGTCGAGGCCATGCCCGGGTCGAGCACTGTCGATCCCATCAACCGGCGCCAGAGCAGGGCGCCCCAGTAATTCGGCCGCGGACGGAAGGTCCTTTCGTCGAGCAAGCCGTAGTCGCTGGCCGTGAGCGTGTTGTGCATGACGACCTGCACGCCGGCCTTCGCAAGGCGGCCTAGCTGATCGAGATAGCGGAACGTGTCGAGGAAGGTCGCATCCGACTTGTTGCCACCGCAGGCGGCATTCGCCGTCTCCGTCAGCCAGATCGGCTTGCCCGGCTCGAATGCGTCGCGCAGGTCGCGGTAGATGTTTAGCGCGGCGTTGGTCCGCGACAGCCAGTCTTCGGATAGCGACTGCACCGGATCGTCGTGCCCGCCGCAGCGGGCCGAGAGCGTGTTGTAGTGATGATAGGAGAAGCGATCGACGCCGGAACCGGACGCTGCGAGCAGATCGCGCGTGCGAATGCCGCCGGATGAGGACGTGGTGTCGCCTGCGGCGCCCGGGCCGACGATGAGCGTCTCCGGTGCCGATCGCCGCATCCAGTCGCGAAAGACCCTGAAGTCGCGGCCATAGGCCTTTGCGTCATATCCCGGTGGGGGCCCGTTGGTCGCCGCGAGCGTCGGCTCATTCATGAATTCGGCGGCAGCGATCCGGCCACCGAGTTGCCGCGTGTAGTCAATGAGACTCTGCGCCTGGTCCGGCGTCCACACGCCGTCCGGGCGGCGGATGCCGGGACTGACGGCAAAGGACGTCACGATCTCCGCATTGACCGCGCGGGCAAAATCGACGGCCCCGCGCCATTGCGCGCGGGTGAGCACGCTGTTGAAGCCGGTGGGTGGCGCGGACCCCGCACTGTCGGTGTCGGCGAAAAAAGTCGCATTCGCCCAGGTGCCGCTGACCCGCATGTAGGCGGGCCCGAGTGCCGCGGCGAGCCTGCGCAGGCGCGGGTTGGCGAGATCTACCGGCGGCCGATAAGCGTAGCGATCACGACGCATGTCCTTCTGTGCGTAGGGTTTCCAGAACCGGCCGCCGGTCACCTCGACCATCTCGACATTGTAGGATTGGAAGCGGGCGTCGATCGTGCCTGATACTTTCATGCGCGTAGGCGCGATGATGTCCGCGCTATTGCCGGATCCCGGCGACGTCGCGCTGATGAGCAGTGCGAAGGCAATTCTGCTGATCGTCCGCATGACGCTCGCCCTGGCCCGGCCTTGTTGGAGCACCGATCCTAGCGCGCGATCCGCATGATGCGCTGCGATAATCAAGGCCAAAGACGTTGCCCGGCCCTGCCCGATCCACTATCGGTCGATCCGGCGCAAATGGCCGTCAGGGAGCAAAACACATGAAGAACACCTCCTCACCCACGCGACGCGATCTGCTCGCAACCGCCGCGGTTGCGACCGCAGCCACCATGGCGGACGTCGTGCCGGCCGCCGCGCAGGCCGCACCCAAGCCGATCTTCCCGGTGCCGATGGTCACGATCCCGATCGTCGGCAAGACCCAGGTGTTCCAGGTCCGCCGCATCTACTGCATCGGCCGCAACTACGCCGCGCACGCGATCGAGCGCGGTTCGGATCCGAACCGCGAGCCGCCGTTCTTCTTCCAGAAGCCGACCGACGCGATCCAGAACGTCGCGGTTGGCGAGGTCGCCGACCATCCTTATCCGTCGCTGACCAAGAACTATCATCATGAGGTCGAGCTGGTGGCCGCACTGAAATCCGGCGGCACCAACATCCCGGCCGACAAGGCGCTCGAGCACGTCTATGGCTACGCGCTCGGCCTCGACATGACCCGGCGCGATCTCCAGAACGGCATGGCCGCGGAGAAGAAGCCCTGGGAGATCGGCAAGAGTTTTGATCACGCCGCTGTGCTCGGCCCGATCCACCCCGCGAGCAAGACAGGTCATTTCGAGAAGGGCGGGATTTCGCTGGCGATCAACGGCACGGTGAAGCAGAACTCGGATCTCAGCAAGATGATCTGGAGCGTCGCCGAGCAGATCGCAAAGCTGTCGGAAGCGTTCGAGCTCAAGGCCGGCGACATCATCTATTCCGGCACGCCGGAGAATGTCGGGCCCGTCGTGAAGGGTGACGTTTTGCTGTGCAAGCTCGAAGGCTTGCCGGACATGTCGATCAAGATCGTGTAGCAGTTGCACCGAGTGGCCAGCGCGAACCCCGGTTGAGGGTGAAATCCCTGCGAAGGCGGAGTTCCACCGCTGATTGCCTTCTGTTGGCCGGCAAGCAAACCTCGTGCAGCCATATTTGAGCAGGAGTGATCTCCCGTGAGGGAGGCGCTCGAATGAAGAAAGCTCTGATAGCGGCCGTCGTGATGCTAGCTGGCGTGCCTGCAAGCGCCATTGCGCAAGAGCGCGCCGGCGCTGCAGCGTTGGGAGCCGTGTCAGGCGCCGTCGTGTTGGGGCCGATCGGTGCCGTCGCGGGCGCGGTAGTCGGTTATACCGCGGGACCTGCAATCGCCCGGTCCTGGGGCGTGAGAGGCTCGCACTCGGCGAGACATCGGCAGCCGCCACGCCGCGAGGCGTATCGCGCAGCCGCGAATGGCGCTCCGCCGCGCCCGCGCGACGCGATGGCCGCCAACGGCCAGATGCGAGCTGCCAGCACTCCGCCGCTACAAGCCCCGCCTGCGGTGCAGCCGGTTCAAGCTGCTCCAGCGGTGCCGGCGCAGACCTCGACGCCGCCCGTTCAGGGATTCGACTGAAGTTATCCTACGCCGCCGTCTTCGGCCGCAGCCGGTCGACCGTCCGCGCGATCAGCGCGGCCACCTCGGGCACCTTCGGGCCGATGCGAAATTCCGGCCCCGCCACGACGACCGACAATCTGCGGTCGCCGATCGGCAGCGGAATCGCGGCGCCGGCGAGATCGCGGCTATAATCCGCAAAACTCTGGCAAAAGCCGCGCGCGATGGAATTGCGCAGCTCGGTCTCGACGGCCTCGATGCTGATCGGCGTCGACGGTCCATACTGCTTGAACTCGATCTTGCGATAAACGGAGTCGCGTTCCTCCTGCGAATATTGCAGCAGCAGCGCACGGCCGCTTGCGGTGGCGTGGATCGGCACGCGGTGGCCGATGGTCGCGAAATAACGGATCGCGGCCTGGGACTCGACGACGTCGATGAACACGGCCATCACGCCCGCGGGCGCCACGATCGACGCGGTCTCGCCTGTTTCCGAAGAGAGATCGGCGATCAGCTGATGCGTCCACGGCGGCAGCGGCTCGACCTCGGAGATCATCCGCGCCATCGCCAGCCAGCGCGGCGTCGGATAGAAGCCGGCGCGCGGCCGCGGTTCGTAGAGATAGCCCTTCTCCGACAGCGTCGCGAGCAGGTTGAAGGTCGACGAGCGCGGCCAGCCGAAATGATCGGCGATCTCGGCAAGCGTCGCCGGCTTCCTCGTTTGCGCGAAGAATTCCATGATCTCCAGGACGTTTGCGGCTTGGCGAACGATCATGGTGGGGCGATGTCCTGGTCTAGGGCTGGCCGAGGATCTTCTTCGCGGCGCGAAGATGCGGCTTGTCGATCATCTGGCCGTCGAGCCGGAGCGTGCCGGAGTTCGGATTGCTCGCGAACGCCGCGATCACCTTCTCCGCCCAGCTGCGCTCGGCGTCGGTCGGCGCGAACGCCGCGTTGACGACATCGACGTGCTTGGGGTGGATCAGCGCCTTCGCCGAAAAACCGTCGCGCCGAGCCGCGCGCGTTTCCTGCTCGAGGCCGGCGAGATTGTCGATGTCGGTGTAGACGGTGTCGATCGGCGCGACCTCGGCTGCGGCCGCCGCCATCAGGCAGAGGTCGCGCGCGAGGCGGTAGGGGCTGTGGAACACGCCGCCGGAAGCTTTTTCGGTGGCTCCCAGCGAAGCCGAGAGATCTTCCGCGCCCCACATCAGGCCGGCGAGGCGAGGGGAGCAGCCCTTGTAGCTGCCGAGCCCGAAGATCGAACTCGCGGTCTCGGTCGCGACACAGACGATGCGGGTCGTGCCGACCGTGATGCCGGCCGCCGCTTCCAGGGCTTCGAGCCAGGTTGCGACCTGGCGCACGTCGTCGCCGCCCTGCGATTTCGGCAGCACGATTCCGTCGGGTTTGCCCGGCATCACCGCGGCGAGATCAGCGAGCGTCATGCCGGTGTCGAGCGCGTTGACGCGGACATAGAGCCGGTGCGGCCCAGGGCGACCCTTCAGCATCGCAAGCGTCAGCTCGCGCGCTTCCAGCTTCTTGTCGGTGACGACGGAATCTTCGAGATCGATGATCAGCGCGTCGGCCTTGCCTTCGCTCGCCTTCTCGAATTTGCGCGGGGAATCGCCCGGCACGAACAGCATGGAACGCATCAGACCGGCCTCTTGTGCATCATCGCCATGCGGCGGCATTTGCCGACGATCTCGTCGTGCTGGTTAAGAGCGTGGTGCTCGAACTCGACGATGCCCGCCTTCGGGCGCGATTTGGATTCCCGCAACGAAAGCACCTTCGTCGTCGCCCGCAAGGTGTCGCCATGGAAGACCGGTTTTGGAAACGTCACGTCGGTCATGCCGAGATTGGCGACGGTGGTGCCCATGGTCGTATCATAGACCGTCATGCCGATCATGATGCCGAGGGTGTAAAGGCTGTTGAAAATGCGCTGGCCGAACTCGGTCTTTTCGGAGAAATGCGCGTCGATGTGCAGCGGCTGCGGATTGAGCGTCAACAGGCTGAACATGGTGTTGTCCATTTCCGTGACGGTCCGGGTCAGCGGATGCCTGAACTCCTGGCCGACGGAAAAGTCTTCGAAATAAAGTCCGGCCATCGCGGTTTCCTCCCTGTGTCTTTGCGATTTTGCCCGTGCCGCCTTTAGGGCGGCGCGGCCAGATGAACTGCCTTTTGCTCCGCGAGCTGCTCGATCTCATCAGTCGAGAAGCCCGCCTCGCGCAAAATGTCGCGGCCGTGCTGACCGAGCGTCGGTGCGGGACCGGCGGCTTCCGGCTGGGTCACGCTCCAGGTCGAGGGCACCCGCATCTGTCGGATGCGGCCTTCCACGGGGTGCTCGACGGTCTTGAAGAAGTCGACCGCGTTGAGATGCGGATCGTCCAAAATCGTCTCCAGCGTGTGCATCGGCATCACCGGAATGTCGGCGCGCTCCAGCAGCTCACGCCATTCCGCGGTGGTGCGCATTGCGAAGATATGGCCGATCTCTTCGTAGATCTCGTCGATATGCTTGGTGCGTGCGGCGTGGTTGGCGAAGCGCGGCTGATCGAGGAAATAAGGCTGTCCGATCGCCTCGAAGAAGCTGCGCCAGTGCTTGTCGTTGTAGATGAGGACGCAGAGATAGCCGTCGCTGGTTTTGTAGGGGCGGCGGTAGCGCGAGAGCAGGCGGGCATAGCCGCCATGGTCGAGCGGCGGCTCGTAGGTGAGTCCGCCCAGATGATCGACCAGCACGAACTCGGTCATGGATTCGAACATCGGCACGTCGATGCGCTGGCCGACGCCCGTGCGCTGCTGGTGCATCAGCCCGCCCATAATGGCGTTGACCATCATCAGGCCGACAATGCGGTCGGCGATGGTGACGGGAACGTAGCGCGGCGTTCCGTCGCCGGCGGCCGCGAGCAGCGTCGGAATGGTCGCGGCGCCCTGGATCAGATCGTCGTAAGCAGGCTTGGCGGCATAGGGGCCGGACTGGCCGTAGCCGAACGCGCCGACATAGACGAGAGCGGGATTGAGCTCGGCAAGCGTCTCGTAGTCGAGGCCGAGCCGCGCCATCGCCTGCGGGCGTACATTGTAGACCAGTGCGTTGGCGCGCTCGGCCAACCGCAGCAGCGCGGCGCGGCCTTCCTTCTTCTTGAGGTCGAGGACGATGCTGCGCTTGCCGCGATTGGCATTGTGAAACATCCCGCCCATGCCGGGCGTGCGGCCGGGACCGATCTGGCGGACGATGTCGCCCTCGGGACTTTCGACCTTGATGACATCGGCGCCCATGTCCGCCAGCACCTGTGTGCCGTAGGGACCCATCAGCACCGAGGTCAGATCGAGAATGGTGAAGCCGGCGAGCGGTCCCATGGAGCCTCGTTCGATGAATTCATATATGTGGAGTTAGGGTTCAGAAAACCCGAGTGTCAATTCGATGACCCCGCTCCGTCGCGCATAGCCGTATGCATAGTTCATATACTTGACAGATAAATTCACATATATGTACATTTTCCTCAAGCAAGAAATGGAGTGAGGGCCGGACGGTGCCGCAGCAAGTCGCTGCCGCCTTCGGCGTGGGACGCGTCAGGGAGAATGAGATGAAGATAAATCTGGTCCGGGCTGCCGCCGTGCTCGCGCTTTCGCTGCCGGTTTCGACAATGTCGGCCCAAGCGCTGGAGCTGAAGGTCGCCGATAGCTTCCCCGGAGACCACTATCTCGTCCGTCTGATGCTGAAGCCCTGGATGGACGATGTCACCAAGCGGACCAATGGCGCGGTCACCTTCACGCACTATCCGAACCAGCAGATCGGCAAGGCCACCGATATGCTGCGGCTCACCCAGTCCGGCGTGATCGACATCGGCTACATCGGACCGTCCTATGTCTCGGACAAGATGCCACTCTCCGAGGTCGCGCAATTACCGGATGCGTTCCAGACGAGTTGCCAGGGAACGCTGGCCTATTGGAAGTCTGCGCGGGAAGGCGTCCTGGCCAGCCGCGAATATGCGCCCAACAAGATCAAGCTGCTGATGGCCGTGGTGCTGCCGCCCTACCAGGTGTGGACCGCCAAGGCGAAGGTCGAGACCATCAAGGACATGCAGGGCCTGAAGCTGCGCACCACCGGCGGCGCGCAGGATCTCACCGTGCGCACGCTGGGCGCGGTGCCGGTGCGCATGGCCGCGCCGGATGCCTACGAGTCGCTGTCCCGCGGCACCATGGACGGGCTGCTATTCCCGATGGACAGCGTCGCCGCTTATGGGCTGGACAAGCTCGTCAAGTATGCGACCGAAGGCGTCAGCTTCGGCAGCTTCATCGTTGCCTACTCCATCAATCAGTCGGTCTGGGACAAGCTGCCTGATGACGTGAAGAAGGCGATGAACGAGGCCTCGGAGGCGATCACGCCGAAGGCCTGCGCTGATGTCGACAAGGAGCAGCAGGTCACGCAGCAGAAGATGAAGGAGCAGGGCATCGCCTTCGTTCCGCTGTCGGATGCGACGCGTGCCGAGATGAAGGACAAGCTCAAGGGCGTTGCGCAGGAATGGGCGGCCGGGCTCGACAGCCGCGGCAAGCAGGCTTCTGCGGCCCTGAAGGAGTTCGAGGGATTGCTCGCCACCGGCGGCGCAAAGTAGTCAGCACGATATCGAGAGGGGGACGCCGGGTGATCAAACGGGCAGAAGATGTACTCGGCGTGCTCGAGCGCGCGCTGACGGTGATCGCGGCCATCGCTCTCTTCGCGATCATGGCGCTGGTCGTGGCCGACGTGTTCATGCGCTATGTCCTGAACAGCCCGTTCTCTTTCACCTATGATCTGATCGGGCTCTATCTGCTGGCGGCCGTGTTCTTCCTGACGCTGTCTGACACCTTGCGTGTGCATGCGCATGTCGGCGTCGACGTGCTGCTGATGCGTTTTCCTCCGGCGGGGCGGAGGCTCTCGGAGATCGTCACGGCGCTCACCGGATTGTTCGTCTTCGTCCTGATCAGCAAGGTCGGGTTCGAGCGCGCGCTGGACAATTACGAGCAGAACGACGTGCTCGCCGGCGCGATTGCGTGGCCGACCTGGATATCGGCCGCGCTGGTGCCGTTCGGCTGCGGCGTGCTCGTCCTGCGGCTGGCGCTGCAGCTCCTCGGCAACATCCTCAGCCTGATCTCCGGGCGTGATCTGTTTCCTTTGCCGCCTCTCCATGAGGCCGGCGAAGCGCGCTCCTTCGAATAACGGCAGGACCAATGACAGTCATCGTCGTGCTCGGACTGCTTTTTCTCCTGCTGGCGATCGGTACGCCGGTCGGCTTCGCCATGGGCTTCGCCGGCTCGGTGGGCCTGCTGATGGTGGGCGGCACCGGCACCCTGTTCGGTATCTTGCAGACCGCGCCGCTCTCGACGGTCTCGTCCTACGAACTGATCACCATCCCGATGTTCCTGCTGATGGCGGATCTGGTGTTGCTGTCGGGCGTCGCCGACGACATGTTCAAGACGGCTTCTGCCTGGGTCGGCCGGATTCCCGGTGGCCTCGGCATGGCGACCGCGCTGGCAGGAGCAGGCTTCGGCGCGATCTGCGGCACCTCGACGGCATCGGCTGCAACGCTCTCATCGACAAGCTTGCCAGCGATGATCCGGCAGGGCTATGAGCCGAAAATGGCGGCCGGGGTCGTCGCCATCTCGGGGACACTGGCGATGCTGATCCCGCCCAGCGTGGCGCTCGTGATCTTTGGCCTGCTCGCCGAGGTCAACATCGGCCAACTTCTGATCGGCGGCATCATTCCGGCGATGCTCGTGACCGCGACGATCATGGCGACCATCTACTTCCTGGTCTGGCAGGACCCCTCGCGCGCGCCGCGCGTCGAGCCGGTCTCGTGGCGGGAACGGTTTTCGTTGCTGTGGCAGGTCGGCCCGATGGTGCTGCTGTTCTCGCTCGTCACCGGCACGATCTATCTGGGTGTGGCGACGCCGACCGAGGCCTCGGCTCTCGGCGCCGCCGGAGCGCTGGCGCTTGCCATTGCCAAGCGCAGGGTGACACCGGCCACGCTCTACCGCGCGCTGCTCAGCGCCTGCCACGGCACCTGCATGATCGTGACGATCCTCGTCGGCGCCTCGATCTTCGGTTACTTCTTCACGCTCACCCACGTCACGCAGGACCTCGTCGCCTGGATCGGCTCGTTGCAGACCTCGCGCTGGGTGATCATCACGCTGATTTTGTTCGGCTACATCGTGCTCGGCTCCTTCATGGATCAGATCGCGATCCTGGTGCTGACCGTGCCGATCGTGCTGCCGCTGATCAAGACGCTCGGCTTCGATCCGATCTGGTTCGGTGTCATCAAGATCGTCACTGCTGAGGTTGGCATGATCACGCCGCCGGTCGGGCTGAACTGCTTCATTGTCGCCCGCTACGCCAAGCGGCCGGTCGCCGAGGTGTTCCACGGCACCTTCCCGCACTTCATCGCGCACCTGATTGCGATCGCGATTCTGGTGGCGTTTCCGTCTATCATTCTCTGGCTGCCCTCGCAGATGGGGCGCTAGCCACCACAGCATGATCCGGAAAAGTGTGTAGCGGCTTTCCGAATATTCTGCGTAACCAAAAAACTCGAGCGCAATGACATTGCGATTGAGAGCCTCCACAAGGAGACCATCATGGATTTCGCGCTCACCGATCAGCAGGAAGCCATTCGCGACGCCATCGCCAAGATCTGCGAAGGCTTTCCCGATGCCTATTGGCTGAAGAAGGACCACGACGGTGGCTTCCCGCACGATTTTCATAAAGCGCTTGCCGACGCCGGCTGGCTCGGCATCTGCGTTCCCGAAGAATATGGCGGCTCCGGCCTCGGCATCACCGAAGCCGCGATCATGATGCGCACCATCGCGGAGTCAGGCGCCGGCATGTCCGGCGCATCAGCCGTGCATATCAACGTGTTCGGCCTCAATCCCGTCGTCGTGTTCGGCACCGAGGAGCAGCGCAAGCGTATGCTGCCACCGATGGTGGAGGGCCGCGAGAAGGCGTGCTTCGCCGTCACCGAGCCCAACACCGGCCTCAACACCACCCAGCTCAAGACCCGCGCGGTCGCCAAGAACGACCGCTATATCGTCAATGGCCAGAAGGTGTGGATCTCGACCGCGCAGGTCGCGCACAAGATTTTGCTGCTGGCGCGCACCACGCCGCTGGAGGAGGTGCGCTCGCCCACCCACGGCCTCAGCCTGTTCTATACGGACTTCGACCGCAACAAGATCAAGGTCCACGAGATCGAGAAGATGGGCCGCAAGATCGTCGATTCCAACGAGCTGTTCTTCGAGGACTTTGAAATTCCGATGGAGGACCGGATCGGCGAAGAGGGCAAAGGCTTCCAGTACATCCTCGAAGGCATGAACCCGGAGCGGATTCTCATCGCGGCCGAGGCGGTCGGCTTGGGAAAACTCGCGCTGGCGCGCGCCACCGAGTACGCCAAGACCCGCGTGGTGTTCAACCGCCCGATCGGCAAGAACCAGGGTATCCAGCATCCGCTCGCGGTGAACTGGGTCGAGCTCGAGGCGGCCTGGCTGATGGTGATGCAGGCGGCCTGGCAGTACGACAAGGGCTTGCCCTGCGGCGCTGGCGCGAACGCCGCGAAATATTTCGCAGGCGAAGCCGGCTACCATGCTTGCGAGCAGGCTGTGATGACCCATGGCGGCTTCGGCTACGCCAAGGAATTTCACGTCGAGCGCTATTTACGCGAAGTCCTGATCCCTCGCATTGCGCCGGTGAGCCCGCAGCTCGCGCTCAGTTTTATTGCGGAAAAGGTGCTGGGCCTCGCCAAGTCGTACTAGGCCCAGGGCGTGTCCGATAACGCACCGCCCATCGACTTCGCCGGCCTGATCCGGGACGGCGATCTCGTGGTGTGCGGGCAGGCGACGGCCGAACCGGCCACCCTGACCGAAGCATTGATGGCGCAAGCACCTCGACTTCCGCCGTTCCGCATGATGATCGGGCCGATCTTCTCGGAAACGTTCTCGACAGCGAGCTCGCCCAACGTCGCGTTCCAGAGCTATGGCGTGATCGGCAATGCGCGGCGGCTTGCGAAAGCCGGGCGGCTCGACGTCATCCCGAGCAATTACAGTGCCTTCTATGCCGACTTCGCTGCGCGTCGCCACAAGGCCGATGTCGTGCTGGTCCAGCTTGCGGAATCCAGCGGACGGCTCAGCGCCAGCCTCTCCAACGACTATGTCATCGATGCCGCGCGCGGCGCGCGCCTCGTCATCGCCGAGATCAACCCGGATGCGCCCTTTACCTTTGGCGCGGAATGGCCCGGGGACGTGCCGATCCATGTCCGCGTGTCCGCCCGCCGTCCGCCGGTTGAATTGGCCTCACCACCGCCCGACGATGTTTCGCGCCGCATCGCCGCCCGTGCGGCGGGCCTGATCGCCGACGGCAGCACGCTCCAGTTCGGCGTGGGGCGGATTCCGGATGCGATCCTGTCCTCGCTGTCGCATGCGCGCAATCTCGGCATCCATTCCGGCCTGATCAACGACGCCGTGGTCGATCTGATCGAATGCGGCGCGGTGACGAATGCGGAGAAGGGGATCGATGCCGGGATCACGGTCACAAACCAGGTGATCGGCACGCAGCGGCTCTACCGCTTCGTGCATGAGAACGAGGCTGTTTCAGTGCGGCCGACGTCCTACACACACGGCCAGGACGTGCTGGCGCGGATCAACCGGCTGGTCGCGATCAACTCGGCGCTTCAGGTCGGGCTCGATGGCAGTGTGAATTCCGAGACGCTGAATGGCGTCACCATCGGGGCCATCGGCGGGCAGCTCGATTTCGTGCGCGGCGCCAATGCGTCGCCCGGGGGCAGGGCGATCATCGCGCTGCCGGCGACGGCATCCGACGGGATCAGTCGGATCGTCGCCAATGTCGAGACCGTGACGACGCCCCGCGCCGACGTCGATGCCATCGTCACCGAATGGGGTGTTGCGGAGCTGCGCGGCTGCGGTCTTGCCGAGCGGGCGCACCGCATGATCTCGATTGCAGCGCCGGAACATCGTGACGCGCTCTCGGCGCGGTTCCGCGCTCCCGCGCGCTAATTCAGTTCATCATCGCGAACGTCGGACGCTGGCTCTCGCTGGATTCGATGATCCCGGGAAGATCGGTCGCATCGCCGGCGATCATGCCCGACATCTGCCAGAACAGATGGGCGAGGCGGGAGAACACCAGCCGCTCGCGTTCGGTCGCAACGGTACCATCGGGGATCGTCACGGTTTCGAGGCCGACCACCTTCTTGAAGTCGGGCCAGATCGTCATCGACTGCGCGACCACGGAGTAACACCGCGGATCTTCGTCGCTGTCGTCGGGCGCCGGCGGCAAGCCGGGATATTGCACCGGCGCGGCGAAAAACTTGTAGGCGCCGTAGCCGAGCTGGAGCAGGAATTTTTCGGAGACCGCGATGTCGGCGGCAAAGGACACCAGACGGGCTTCGCTCAGCACCTCCGGATCGATCGCGCCGAGGTCCGATGCGCGCAGCGCCGAGCAGAAGGCGAGGTCGCGATTGTGTTCGCGGAGCAGATTGGCCAGCGGCTGCTGCTGTTGCACGGTGTCGGTGAGCAGGATGATGGTCTTGAGCATCGTGAGGTGTCCGTCAGGGAAAGAGTTGGCGGGCGGTCATGACCGCGTCGTCGGCGGCATGGGATGCGAAGAAATCGTTGGCGATGTGCTGTCCCGGCGCGATCTCCAGGATACGGTAGCGCGCAAGGGCCGCGGCGTCGCGGGCGGCTCCGACGTCGTCCTGCCAGGCGCAGAGCGACAGCTCGAGCCGGCCGTATCCGCCGCAATCGGCGGCATAGGCGCCGGTCACGGCCTCCACGGTCGCCGCCACCGCGCCGGCGTCGCTGGCCGAGATGTCGCGCAGGATCACGGCGATGCCGTTACCGGTCTCGGCCTTCGCAGTCATCACCATGAAGGCGTCGCGGGCACCGGTGCGGCCGGCACGGCGAGCCGTGCGCACGATGCTTGCAAAGGCCGGATCGGGCCCGAGCTCCAACGTCGTCGTCTGCTGGTCATGCAGGATGGTGGCGCGCATCGCGCCGAGATCCCCCTTCAGCGCGTGATAGGAGCGCGGCAGCCATACGGTGTCGAGCGGCACCTGCGAGGACGTCAGGCTCCAGGCCTGGTCGAGCAGATAGCCCTCCCAGATCGCAGGATACGACGCGGCGAGCTGCTGCCAGGTGTGCAGCAGCGCTTCGGTGCGATGGGTGCGGCCGAGATAGAGCGTACGCGTCGACATCTCCCAGCGATTCCACTTGTGGAGCGCGACGTCGCAGCCGAGGTAGGACGGCAGCAGCGGCGCTTCGCGCAGGGTCGCGCCGGTCTCGACGTACAGCAGCGGTTCGCGATATTTGTTCCACATCCGCACCATGAACTCCGCTTTCTCGAAGCAGAGGATGCGGTCGTTGAACTCCGTCGGGATCTGTTCGATATGGCAGGCGAGCTCGAACCGTTCGAGCAAGTGCCGCAGCGCTGCGGCCGCGGTTGCATCGCCGCCGCGTGGATAGCAGGAGACGATCCGGGGGCGGACCGAGGATGCATTGGCGGCGGAGAGGAATTTCGACCAGCCGATGCCGCCCCACCACATCTCGTGCGGGCCCTCCGCGCCGCAGGGGCCGACGGTGCCGAATTCGGTCAGCTTGGACTTGAGGAAGTCGAAGCCGGGATTCTCGCTTCTGGGGATGACGACGGCGCAGCCGGGCGTGAGCGAGCGGTAGAACAGCTCGGCCGCCGCGCCGCTCAGTGGCTCCTTGAGGATGATGACGCCGTTTCGCCTCATGTCCGGCACATTGTCGAACGTCGGCGCGCCGTATTCGCCGACCAGCCAGTCTAGGCGATCGCGCTGGGCGCGGCCGAGCCTGACGCCGCCTGTTAGCAGCAGCCGATCAAGATTTCCGCGCGTCCCGTCCGTCAATTCCGTACCCCCAGTCGCAGCCCTTGGACTTCAACGTCCAGAGGGGTGCTATCAGGCGCACTATTTGGGGCCGGCTCCGAGCGGAGTGATCGCGATGGAATAGATCGCGATGTTCTGCGTCATCGGGGCGACCGGGATCAGCAGGCAGCCGTCCTCGGTCTCGGCGCGATAATGGTCGCCGTTTCGCTGAATGCCGGCATAGACCAGGCTTTCAGCTGTGATGCCGAGCACGTCCTGGCTCTCGGCGGCGTCGCGAACGTCGTCGGCGGACTGGACGGTCACGCCGTGCAGCAGACCCTCGGCGGCGAATTTCGCCAGCGGCAGCGTGATCGTGGCGATGCCCATGGCGCGCGAGAGGGGGATGCGCAGGCGCAGTTCACCGAGCCCGGTGCGGTGAACGGTCACCGTCTCCAGCGTCGCTTCGCCATTCCCGCGGAACAGGCCGATCTGGACCGGATCGCAGGGGCTCTCCTCGAAGACGTCGGCGGGCAGGCGGTTGGCACCGAACAGCGTATAGAGATAGGCATGGGACGGCGATAGCCGCGCAAAGCAGCCTGCGAGCCACATCGGCGGCGCCGATGCCGTGCACGCGGCGGAGAGGCCGCGGGCGGTGATCTGGCGGCGGATGAAGGCGCCGTCGATCATCGGCGCCAGCGCATGGGTGCCGAGATTGACGTCATGCTTCAAATCGCCGAGCAGCGCCAGCTCGTCTTCGTCGGGCAGCAGCAGGAGGCGCGCCAATGTCGCCGTGCACCAGCGCGCGGCAATGTCGGGTGCGGCATAGGGGCTCAGACAGAAATCGAGCGCGACCTCCTCGGCGGTTTCTGCAAAGGCGAGGGCGCCGGCCTGGATCTCGGCGGCCAGCGCGATCTGGCCTTCGGGGCGCGGATTGATCTCGCGCAGCACCTGGTTGCCGTCATAGTCGCGTACCGAGCCATCGGCGGAGCAACAGATCTGCTCCAGCAGCGCGACGTTGCGGATCAGCATGCGCTTGACGTGAGGGGTGACCACCAGGTCGGAGATAAATCCTTCGGCGCTGTCCTCTTCAGTGAGGTCGTCGAAGGCGTCGTCGAGCGACATCAGATAGGCGCCGTGGACGCGGATCTTGATGCCTTCGAGGTCGAAGATGCGGCGCAGTGCCTTCTGCACGCTGCCGGAATAACCGAGATCGGCGAGGACGAGATCGGTGCAGTCGTCGAAGTCCGGGATGGCCTGACGCAGATAGGCGACGAGACGGGCGCGCAGGCCGGCGGCGAGCGCGACGATCTCGGCCGGATTCATCAGTCCCGGAAGCGCCTCGGCGAGCTCCTCGCCGGAGGCAATCCCATCCGGGAAACCGGCAAAGAATGCGGCAACCTTGGCCGGCATGATCTTGAGCATGTCGCCGAATGTCGGCGCGTCGATCTTGAAGACCTTGCTGAGGAGGTCGACGAGCGGCTGCATCGTGTCGGCCGAGGCAATCAGGCTGACGCGGCGGTTGATCTCGAGATAGGCAGCCGTCGGACCATGCAGCTCCTGCCAGATCCGGTGTGACAGGAAGCCGTCGCGGCCGAGGAAGCCGAGGGCAACCTTGCGGCCGGGGCCGGAGGCTTCCTCGCAGCGCCGAGCGATGAACGCATCGAATGCCGTCATCATCGGGCCGAGCACGGTCACGCCGAGGTGGAAGGCCGGTGACTTCTCGGCGCTGCGCGCGGCGACCATGCGCCGCAGGGTGCGTGCGCCGTGGTCGAGCCGCGACGGCGCACCCTGGCACAGCAGTTCGAACAGAGCGGTCTCGCGCTGAAACGTCGATGCCAGTAGCGGCGTTGCCTGCGGATAATAGCGAGGACGAATGCCGTGGCGCTTCGCCCCCTTGATGTCGGCTTTCTCGTTGTCGCCCACGTGATAGGAGGAGCTGGCGTCGACACCCTGCTCCGAGAGATATGTAGCGAACAAGGCTTCGCTCTTGCTGCTGCCATGGTCGCAGGACGCATAGAGGAAGTGCCATGTGAGCCCGGGGCGGCAGGCCCGCAGCAGCCGCGCCAGCCGGTCGGAGTCCCAATAGGTGTCGGAGATGAAACCGACGCGATGGCCCGTGCACTTCATGTCCAGATATTGCCGAAGCATGTCCGGATTGGCGCGGCAGAGCTCGAGTTCAGCGGAGAACTCCGATTCGACGAGGTCGCTCAGGTCGCGCCGTGAAAGGCCGAACAGCTTGAAGGGAAAGTAAGAATAGATTTCCGCAATGTGTACTTCGCTCGCGCCGCGCTTTTCTTTTGCGGTCCGGCGTGCGCGCGATTCGGCCTGGATTCGATGCTGAACGAAACTCGCAGAAACATTCGGACAAGTTCTTGAAATGCCGGAAAGCTCGTAAGTCCTTTCAAATACGCCATCCGGCGTCGTGCAGGCGCGAAGCAGAAATGTATCGAAAACATCGAACGACCAAGCAGAAACAATTTTCGCGCGGGGCTCGAGCCCGGCCGTTGCGATCTTCATGCAGTAATTCCCCGTCCACCATGACGATTAACGTGCGCATGTGCGGAGTCAGGCGCCACAACGACGAAAAAAGTTCGCGCGCGATTCGAAATCGCATCCATCGCGACTGACAGATTCAAAAAAATCGCTAGGTTCGAAAAAGGTGATTCGGAAAAAATTGCCGAGTGCGAAAGTCGTCCCGCGTTCGTTCACACTCGGAAACAATCGCTGCCTCGCGCGCGATGCGTGTGTCGCGTTCGATCACCTAGTGCCGCGTAATGTCAGCGTTTTCTCTCACATACATCTGTTCAGGATGGATGATCCGCCATGGCGCGAGACGATGTGACGATTGCAGATGTGGACGCGCGAAGCTTGCGCGCAGTCGGCAATTATTGCCCGATGCTCGGCAAAAGATACCGGCTAACATCTTGAAAAATAACAAAAAATCTCCGCCTGGATTGTTTTGGTGCCGCGTTCAACGCCTGGAAGCCGTGTGGCATGTACGCCGCCGGTATTGCGGGTTGGAGGTTGCGGGATGAGTTACGCTGCTGATGTCTGGGCTCCCGCCGAGGCCGAGATCACGACGACGGTGCGGGTCGATGCGGTCGTGCCGGTGATGCCGTCGGTGCCGCTCGCGCCGGACAGCGCACCCGTTACCGCCGACGTCGTTTATGACGAGGACAGCGAGCTTCTCGACAAGCTCGCCGCCGGCGACGAGGCCGCGTTCCGCATGCTGGTCGAACGTCACATCGACCGCGCCTATGCGATTGCGCTGCGCATCGTCGGCAACGCGGCGGATGCCGAAGACGTGGTGCAGGACACCATGCTCAAGATCTGGAGCCATCGCGGCCGCTGGCAGCACGGCCGCGCCAAATTCTCGACCTGGCTCTACCGTGTCATCTCCAACCGCTGCATCGATCTGCGCCGCAAGCCGCGCAACGAGAATGTCGAGACCGTGCCTGAGGTCGCCGACGGTCAGCCAGGCGCCGTCGAGATCATCGAGCGCAACGAGCTCAACGACATGCTGGAGCTGGCGATGCAGCGCCTGCCCGAGCAGCAGCGCATCGCGGTGATCCTGTCCTACCACGAGAGCATGAGCAACGGCGAGATCGCCCAGGTGATGGACACGACCGTCGCCGCAGTGGAGTCGCTGCTCAAGCGCGGCCGTCAGCAGCTTCGCCAATTGCTGCGCAAGCACGAACGCGACATCCGCACCGCGTTTACCGATTGCTAACCATAAAAATCGCCTCGCGAAAATTTCCGCGCCTGATCTGATTGCGCTGCGCCGTTTGAGCGAACGGACGGGGCTGCGGTCCGCGTCGTCGTAAGTCGATTTCAAGGATGCGGCACGCTTGCCCATCAGCACAGGAGCTTCCAATGCCCGCAATCAATACCAATACCGCCGCCAACGCCGCGGTCCGTTACCTCAACATCAACTCCTCGCAGGAAACCAGCTCGCTCTCGAAGCTGTCGAGCGGCTCGCGCATCACGTCCGCCTCCGACGACGCCGCCGGCCTCGCGATCTCCACCCGCATCTCCTCGGACGTCACCACGCTCCAGCAGGCCGCGACCAACGCCTCACAGGCCACCTCGATCCTCCAGACTGCCGACGGCGGTGCCTCGAACATCTCCGACATCCTGGCACGCATGAAGTCGCTGGCCTCGGAGTCCGCCTCGGGCACCACGACCGATTCCAGCCGCGCCTACATCAACTCGGAATTCACGCAGCTCACGAGCGAAATCGATTCGATCGCGTCCGGCACCCGCTACTCCAGCCAGAGCCTTCTGGATGGCTCGAGCGTGTTCGCCTCGGGCGTCTCGGTCCTGGTCGGCTCTTCCGGCTCGGACACCATCACCATCACGCTCACCAGCCTCACCTCGTCTTCGCTCGGCGTCTCTTCGCTCGACGTCTCTTCGCTGTCGGACGCGACCTCGGCGTTGACCGCGCTGGATACGGCGATCGACACCGTCTCCGCTGCCCGCGCCAGCATCGGCGCCCAGGAGTCGCGCTTCAACTTCAGCGCGGACTCGATCTCGACCCAGACCCAGAATCTGCAGTCGGCCAATTCGGCGATCAAGGACGTCGACATCGCGGCCGAGCAGTCCAAGCTCTCCTCCGCGGAAGTGAAGACCCAGGCCGCGGTGTCCGCGCTCGCCGCGGCGAACCAGATGCCTCAGTACCTGCTCAAGCTGCTGGGCTGATGAAGACCCAAGCGGGCCGGCATGATGCCGGCCCGCGCTCTATCAGGGACCGGTACGCAAAGTGGCCTCCGTCAGTTCGAGCACCAGCAGCACAAGTTCGGCGGTCTCCGTCACCACGAGCGGAACGACCAATTCGAGCAGCATCGATTGGTCGGCGCTGATCCAGGCGGCCGTCGACGCCAAGACCGCGCAGGCGGACACGATCTCGACCTCGATCACGAACAACGAGGCCAAGATCTCGGCCTATCAGACGCTCCAGAGCGACCTGAAGACGCTGTATTCGGGGCTGGCTTCGCTCGCGACGGCGGTGGTCAACTCGCTGTCCACCAGCGCATTTGCCACGCGCTCGGCGAGCATCGGTTCGACCGGAGACGTGAGTGCCTCCTCGGCGCTCTCCATGACGCTCCAGAGCGGCGCCGCGACCGGCGACCATACGCTGACGATCAGTCAACTCGCGACCGCCCAGAAGGTGATCGGCACCTCGCAGTCGAGCCAGACCGACGAACTCGGCTATTCCGGCGCGTTTTCGATCGGCCTCGAAGGCGGCAGCACGGCCGACATCACCGTCACCAGCACGATGTCGCTCCAGGACATCGTCGATGCCGTCAATGCCCAGACCTCGACGACAAACGTCCAGGCCTCGATCGTGCAGGTCTCCAGCGGTTCGTACGAGATGGTGCTGACGGGCACCGAGGAGGCTGCCGATATCACCTATTCCAGCACGTCCGGCGACGACATCCTGAACGAGCTCGGTGTGACCGACAGTTCGGGGAGTTTCGCCGACGTGATCCAGGAGGCGCAGTCCGCGGAGTTCACGCTCGACGGCATCGCGATGACCCGCGACACCAACGACATCTCCGACGTCCTCAGCGGGGTCACCTTCAGCCTGCTCCAGGCGACGCCGGACGGAACGTCGCTCAACATCAGCATCGAGACCGATACCAGCCAGATCGAATCGGCGATCGAGACGTTCGTCACCAATTACAATGCGTTTCGCGACGAGGTCATCGCCCAGCAGGCGACGGCGACCGACGGCACCGCGGACTCGAGCGCGGTCCTGTTCGGCGACGGAACCATGCGCAACATCATGGATGCGCTCCAGAATGCGCTGAACAGCACCGTGGGCGGACTGACGATGGCCGACCTCGGCCTGTCGTTCAACGAGAACAACGAGCTTGAGCTCGACACCAGCACGCTCTCGGATATCCTGACCACGAATCTGAGCGGTGTGACCAAGCTGCTGTCGGCGCAGACGACGACGTCATCGAGCCAGCTCAGCGTCGTCAATACCGGGACGTCGCCGCAATCCTTCACCCTGGATCTGACGGTCGATTCGGACGGAAACCTCAGCTCGGCTTCGATCGGCGGCGACTCGTCGCTCTTCACGATCAGCGGCAACACGATCATCGGTGCCTCCGGCTCGATCTATGCCGGCATGGCCTTCACCTATAGCGGGTCGACCTCCCAGTCGATCACCGTGACATCGACGTCGGGCATCGCGGCGCAGCTCTATCAGGTCGCGAAGAATTACTCGTCGTCATCAGGCGCGCTGCAAACGCTGATCACCAACCTCACAACGCGCGACGAAGAGCTCCAGCAGAAAGTCGATGACATCAACAGCGCGGCGTCGACCCTGCAGTCGCAGCTGGAGACGCAATACGCGAAATACCAGGCCGCGATCGAGAGCGCCAACAGCACGCTGACATATCTCAAGGCATTGCTGAACAGTTCGTCGAGTGACTGACAACGGGAAATCGAGCGATTGATGATGCATAATCCGATGGCGTACACGGCCAATCAGGCCTATCGGGGAGCCGCCACCAGCGTGCCGCCGCTCAAGGCGGTCTCGATGCTGCTGGGCGGCGCGATCAACTTCCTCCAGAAGTCGCTTGCCGCTCAGGAGGCACGGCGTTTCGAGGAGGGACACGAATACCTGATGAAGGCGACCGCGATCCTGCGTGGGCTCAGCCACAATCTCGATTTCGTCAACGGCGGGGCGGTGGCCGAGCGGCTCTACCAGACCTACAACGCCCTGATCATGGCGAGCCTGAAGGCCTACGGCCGGCCGCATGCGCGCGAAGGCTTTCGGCGGATCATCGCCGGCCTGACCGAAATGCGCGAGGCGTGGGAATTCGTCGATACCGCCGTGCGGGGCGGCAAGGCCGTCTCGGCCGATTCGGCCGGCAAGCGCTGAGAGGCTCGGTCGCTCCGGCCGCGCAGGGTTCCGGCGATCGTCCGGACGACCGATTCGGCCATTTTCCGTAATGCTTCGGGCGCTCTCGGCGGGCTTCCCCGCCGAAATCCGGTTTCCGCCGTGCCTGCAATGCTTTATGACGTGGCCTGACCGAGGCGGGACCGGCGGGCGATGGACGTCACCGAGTTTGAGGAACTGATCGATCGGCTGGGCGAGGATCTCTCCCTCTGGCCCGACGATCGGCGTTTGCCCGCCGAAGAGCTGCTGGCGCGCTCGTCCGCCGCGCAAGCCGTGCTGGACGAGGCGCGCGCCTTGCGCCACGCGCTCGCCGCGCCTCCGGTCCGCGCGCCCGCAGGCCTTGCCGACCGCATCGTCGCCGCCGCTGCGAAGATGAAAGGCGACACCGCCGAGCCGCGCACCGAAGGCGAGACCGCGGAGAGCTGAGCGGCTCTTTCCGACATTGTCGCTTCACTTTACCTCGCCGTTTGCGGGGCGAGGGAGCGCACTGCCGCCGCCGCGACAGATCAGCTCAACATCATCGCTCCTCTAACGCACGCGCACGGCAGATTTTGCCGTGTCGAATGCCGTTTTGGCGCGCGCGAATCCCCGCCTGAATCCGCGCGCCCACCCGTTTCATCAGCACACAGATTTCAAGCGCTGCCGGCCGACATCCGTCGCCGGCAGCGCAGGAAAGCCGGAGCTTCTGATGACCGTTTCCGCCACGAGTTCTGCAACGACTGCGACCACGACGACCTCGTCGTCCTCGAGCACGTCATCCAGTTCGTCGCTGACCTCCAGCGATTTCCTGAGCCTGCTCGTCAGCGAGCTTCAGAACCAGGATCCGCTGAACGCGACCTCGACCACCGACTTCATCAATCAGCTCACCTCCTACGCCAATTTCACCCAGCAGGAGTCGATCAACTCCAACATGTCGTCGCTGGCGAGCTCGTTCTCGAGCCTCGTGACGCTCAACTCGGTGAACTATATCGGCCACACCGTCGAGGCGAAGACCGACACCTCGACCTTGAGCAACGGCTCGGCGACGTTCGGCTACTCGCTGTCCTCGGCCGCATCGAACGTTTCGATCAGCATCTCGGATTCTTCCGGCAACGTCGTCTTCACCGGCACCGGGACCGGCAATTCCGGCTCCAACAGCTTCACCTGGGACGGCAAGGATTCCAGCGGCAATCAGCTCGCCGACGGCGGCAAGTACACCATCTCGGTGACCGCGACCGATAGCGCCGGCAACTCGGTGCTCAACTACACCACCGTCACCGGCACGGTGACCGGCATCGACACCTCGACCTCCACGCCCTCGCTCACGGTGAACGGCGTCGCTGTCAGCGCCGCCAACATCCTCGGCGTCACGTCCTGACCCCACGCCCTGATTTCCTCGGAGTTTCATCATGAGTCTCACCGGTGCATTGTCCTCGGCGATCTCGGCGCTCAGCGCCCAGAGCCAGTCCCTGTCGATGATCAGCGACAACATCGCCAACTCCGATACGACCGGTTACAAGACGACGTCGGCGATGTTCGATTCGCTCGTGACGGCTTCGAGCAACACCACCTCCTACGCGTCGGGCGGTGTCACCGTCGCGGGCCGCGCCAACATCACCCAGCAGGGCCTGCTGGCCGCGACCTCGAATGCCACCGACGTCGCCATCCAGGGCTCGGGCTTCTTCGTGGTGACCAGCGCCGCATCCGGCGGCACCACGTCCTATACCCGCAACGGTGCCTTCACGATCAACAATGCCGGCTATCTCGAGAACAACGGCAGCTACCTCGAGGGCTGGCGCACCGACGCGGACGGCAATGTCGTCGGCAGCGAGTCGGCCAGCAACCTGTCGGCCATCAACACCCAGATCGCCTCGACCAGCGGCAGCGCCACCACCAAGACCACGATCGCGGCCAATTTGCCGTCGGATGCCGCCACCGGCGACACCTATACCAGCTCGATGACGGTGTATGACTCTCTCGGTGCTGCAAACACGATGCAGATCACCTGGAGCAAGACCGGCACCAACAGCTGGAGCGCGAGCTTTGCCGAACCGACCTCGTCGTCGGACACCACGACCGCGACCGGCACGGCCTCCGGCACGATCGACATCACCTTCAACAGCGACGGCTCGCTGGCCAGCACCAGCCCTGACCCGGCAACCATCTCGATCACGGGCTGGACCGACGGCGCGGCCGACAGCACCGTCACCATGGACCTCGGCACGGTCGGCGGCACCGATGGCCTGACGCAATATGCCTCCGGCGAGACCACGCCCTCCGTCAACGTCACCAGCATCGACTCCGATGGTTTGTCCTACGGCAAGCTGTCCAGCATCTCGATCGGCACCGACGGCGTTGTCGACGCGACCTACTCCAACGGCGAGACCATCGCGATCTACAAGATCGCGGTGGCGACCTTCGCCGATCCCAACGGGCTCTCCGCGTCCAGCAACGGACTCTACTCGGCGACCGTGACGTCGGGGAATGCCTCCTTGCAGGCTTCCGGCGAGAACGGCGCGGGTACGATCTACGGCAGCGAGCTGGAATCCTCGACCACCGACACCTCCAGCCAGTTCTCGAGCATGATCTCGGCGCAGCAGGCCTATTCCGCCGCGTCCCAGGTCATCTCCACCGTCAACAAGATGTACGACACCCTGATCTCGGCGATGAGGTGAGCGATGCGCAGCCCGGAGGCGAGCGCGGCAGGAGAAGCACTGCTGCGCCGGTTGAGGCGGCTGGTGGCGCGAGCCGCGACCGTCAGGGGCAGCGACCGCAAGCAATTGCTCGCGCTGCTCGACGATTTCGAGACGACCCGGCGCGGCCTCTTGCGCGAATGTGCGGAGATCGAGGGCGAGATGAGGCAGGCAACCGTCAGGACGACTGCGATCGGCGCCTATCTGCGCAACGCGCAGGCCGGCCGCGGCAAACGGCATAACTAGAAGAAGGCGATGACCATGACTGTAGCTCAAGCCACGAGCAAAGCCACGAGGACGAACGCCGCGAACGGCGACGCGCGGATCAAGTCGCTGATCACGTTGATCGATACGCTGACCGCGCTGGTCGCGGAGGAGAATGCGGAGCTGGCCAAGGGCCTGCCGGCCTCGCGCCTGAAGCAGGTCGACGAGAAGAACCGGTTGGCGGAGATGTTCGAGCGGACCGTCGCCGAATGCGCGGCAGGCACGACCAGCCTGGACGTGCGCGACCGGATGCTGCGCGAGCAGCTGATGGAGCGGATCCTGAAGCTGCGCGGGGCGATGGACGAGAATCTGGTGCGCCTGCGCGCGGCCATCGAGGCCAGCAACCGCCGGATCGAGGCCGTCATGCAGGCGATCCGCGAGCAGATCGCGGCGGTGTCGCCCTATGGCGCGTCCGGCCGGCTTGCCGCGCGCGCGGTCTCCAGCGGCACCAGCCGCAGCGCCTGACGACGAAAGGAGCCCGCCGTGTCGCTCGATATCGCACGATCGATCGCCTTCAGCGGCCTGTCGGCCACGTCGGTGCAGATCAGCGTGACGTCGTCGAACATCTCGAACGCCGACACGACGGGCTATACGACCAAGACTGCGAACCAGTCGAGCAGCGTCACCAATGGCGTCGGCACCGGCGTCACGGTAACGGGCATCACCTCGACGGTCGACAAGCTGCTGTTGAAGTCGCTGATCTCTGCGACCTCCGACCTCGGCTCGGCCGACACCACCAACACCTATCTGACGTCGCTCGAAAAGCTCTACGGCTCGACCAGCAGCACAGACGACGCGTCGACCGGGACGTCGCTCGCCAACAGCATCGCCTCGCTGGAATCGGCGCTGTCGTCGCTGGCGAGCACGCCGAGCAGCGCCTCGCTGCAATCCAACGTCGTCAGCGCGCTCGACGACGTCGCGAGCCAGTTGCGAGAGACGTCGAGCAGCATCCAGAAGCTCCGCTCCGATGCCGACCAGGACATCGCGTCCTCGATCGACGACGTCAATACGGACTTGCAGCAGATCGCGGATCTGAATGCGCAGATCAAGCAGACGGCGGCGGCCGGCCAGTCGACCGCGGATCTGGAGGACCAGCGCAACACCGCGCTCCAGGACCTCGCGTCCAAGATGAACATCAACTATTTCACGGCGTCGAACGGCGACATTCAGATCTACACCAAGTCCGGCCAGGCGCTGGTCGACAGCTCCGCCCATACGATCAGCTATACCGCCGCGGCCAATGTGACGGCGGCGACGACCTATACCGCGGGCTCTTCGTCGAGCGGTTTCAGCGCGATCACGGTGAACGGCGTCGACGTCACCTCGCAGATCACAGGCGGCGACATCGGGGCGCTGATCACGCTTCGCGACACGACGCTGCCGAACGCACAGTCCCAGCTCGACCAGCTCGCTCAGCAGCTCGCCTCCGCGATGAACAGCGTCTCGAACAGCGCCTCCGCGGTGCCGGCGCCGACGAGCCTCACCGGGACGGCGAGCGTCACCAGCTCTACGGCACTGTCCGCGACGGGTACGGTGCGCCTTGCCGTGACCGACCAGAGCGGCAATCTGGTCTCCTACAGCGATCTCGACCTGTCGTCCTATTCCACCGTCGGCGATCTCGTCACCGCCATCAACGGCATCTCCGGACTGTCGGCCTCGGTCGATGCGGACGGCCATCTCTCGATCGCCGCGACAGGATCCGGCAACGGCGTCGCCATCAACGAGATGACGAGCTCGGTGGGAAGCTCGGGGGAGGGATTCTCGGAGTATTTCGGTCTCAACGACCTCGTGACCGGCACCAGTGCTTCGGACATCGCGGTCAACAGCAAGATCCTGTCCGGCACCAACGAGCTCCAGCTCGGGACCCTGGATTCCTCGTCGAGCCTGACGGTGGGCAGCACCGTGCTGTCGTCGGGGTCGGCCAGCGTCGTCAACGCCTTCTATGATGCGCTGACGGATTCCCGGACCTTCGCCGCCACCGGCGGGCTTGCCGCCACCACCGGTTCGCTGGCCGATTATGCGTCGGCCATCGTGGCCGACGTCGCCAGCAAGGCCTCGCAGGCATCGACCGATTACACCGCGAAGGAGACCGCACAGTCGACCTATGCGAGCTCGCTGTCCTCGCAATCCGGCGTCAACCTCGACGAGGAGTCCGCCAAGCTCAGCACGCTCCAGAACAAATATACCGCGGCTTCCGCGCTGATCCAGGCCATCAACACCATGTACTCGGCGTTGTTGTCCGCCGTGCAGTCGTAACGGGCGGGAGCGGGCTCATGGCCGCGATGCGGGTCGCCACCTTCGCGCAGTCGAACAAGATGATCGCCGACGCGATGCGCGTCGAGACGGTCATGGCCAACAAGCAGATCCAGGAATCGTCGGGCGTGGTCTCGAGCGATTTCGGCGGCTACGGCTCGGATGCGCAACATCTCGTCAACCTTCAGGTCTCGGTGACGCGCGCGCAATCCTATGTCGACGCCGCGACGCTCGCCGACAGCAAGGTGCAGGTGATGTATTCGGCGATCGGATCGATGACCGACATCCTGACGCAGCTCCGCTCCCAGCTCAGCGCGGCCTCGACCGGCAGCTCGACCGAGACGAATTCGGTGATCACCACCGCCCAGCAGATGCTGGAGGAGATGGGGTCGCTGATGAACACGCAATATGACGGCCAGTATGTGTTCGCCGGGGGCAAGACCGACACCGCGCCGGTCGACCTCACCGGCTTCTCGTCCGGCAGCGGCTCCCTGACCGCGACTGACACCAGCTACTACAACGGTGACGACGAGATCGCCTCGGTACGGGTCGCCTCCGACGAGACGGTGTCGTACGGCGTCACCGCGGACAATTCGGCGTTCGAAGAGGTGATGCGGGTGCTCAAATTCGTGGCCAATAGCACCACGCTGTCGTCCTCGGACATCTCCAGCGCACTCGATCTCGCTGGCACGGCGCTGGACGACACTGCGGCGGTGCAGGCCAAGCTGTCGAACGCCGCGTCCTCGATCGAGACGGCGAGCGCGCGCCAGACCGACTACAAGAGCTATGCTGAGACGCTGTCGAACGACCTCACCGGCGTCGACGTCGCCGCCGTCACGGCGCAGCTCTCGACTTACCAGGCACAGCTCACGGCGTCCTATTCGGCGCTCGCCAAGATCCTGAGCATCAATCTCGCAAGTTACCTGAAATAGGCTCAACACTCTCGGTGTCATTCCCCGCGAAGGCGGGTAATCCAATAAGCCGCAGCCTCGCGGCTCTATCACCGCTGTCTCGGGAATACTGGATGCCCCGCCCCCGTGCGCAATTGCGGACCAGGCGGTGCATGACAGCGCGTTGTGTGGATGCGCCTCGCCGGTCGCTATTCGGCAGCGATCCGCTCCATCGCCATGGCGCGCAGCCGGGCGCGCTGGATCTTCACGCCATTGGCGCTGTCGGTGACCGGGAAGGCGTCCACGAGGTAGATCCGTGCCGGCACCTTGTAGCCGGCGAGCCGATCGCGCAGACGCGCAGTCAGCTGCTCGTGTTGTGGCGGCTCGCTTGTCGGAATCACGAAGGCGATGCAGCGCGCGGACCCCTTCAGATCGACGGCGACGACCTGGGCATCGGCCACCCCGGTGCAGGCTTTGAGCTCGTCCTCGATCTCGCCGGGCGCGACCAGGAAGCCGCCGAGCCGCATCGCATCGCCGGCGCGGGTCTCGTAGACGAAGGCGCCGTCGCCCCGCAGCCGGCCGATGTCGCCGGTGCGAAAGAAGCCGTCGGCAGTGATCGCCTCGCGCGTCGCCCCGGGATTGTTGAAGTAGCCGAGGAAGCGCGACGGCGCGCTGATCTCGATCTCGCCGGAGACACCTTGGGCCGCAAGCTCGCCGGTCTCGATATTGCGCACGCGCACCAGTGCTTCCGGGGACATCGGCCAGCCGCCGCCCTCGATGCGATCGGCGAAGGCGTCGCTGGCGCGGGCGATCGAGAACAGCGCCTGCACCTCGCTCGAACCGTAGAGGCCGAACAGCGGCAGGCCGCGTGCCTCGGCCTCCGCGGCAAGCTCGCGCCAGCCGGGCTGGAACGCGGCGAAGCCGCAGATCTCGAGATGCGGGAACGGCCGTGGTGCATCAGTGAGGGCGAGGATGCGGCGGAACATCTCGTCCGAGCCGAAGGAGTGCGTGATCTTGTGCTTACCGAGAATCTCCAGCGCCGGTGCCGCCTCGAAGGCGTCGAGCATATGGATGGTCGCGCCCGCGGCGACGAAGCCGAGCAGGCTAGTCATGCCGAAAGTGCCGCAGAATGGCAGCATGGCCAGTAGCGAGTGACGCTGCGGCGAGAGGTTTAGCGCTCTGGCGACGGAGACGGCGTGCGTGGCCAACGTCCGCTGCGAATGCACGACGAGCTTTGGTCCCTTGGTCGTGCCCGATGTCGTGTAGAGCAGCACCGGCAGATCGACATCGCCCTGTGCCGGCGGCGCCGGTGGGTAAGGCTTGTCGAAGGCATCGAACCGCACACAGGGCCATTGGCCCGGAATCTCATCCGTGCCGACCACCGCGAGCCTTTGCAGGGCAGGCACTTCGTTCCTGGCGACGTCGGCGAGGATGGCGGCAAAGTCGATCGCGCGGAACGCGGCCTCGACCACCATCAGCTTCGCGCCGGACAGCTTGAGCAGGTGCGCGACCTCCGCGCTGCGGTAGCGCGTGTTGACGGCAGCGACCACGGCGCCAAGGCGGGCGGCGGCGAACAGCAGCGCGAGCCATTCGACCCGGTTGACCAGCCAGACCGCGACGACATCACCCTTGCCGATGCCTTGCGCGGCGAGCCATGCGGCCGTCCGCTCGACCTGTGCAGAGAACTCCGCGCGCGAGACTGGCGTGCCGTCGAATACGAAGGCGGGATCGGCGGCAGGCTCGACGTCAATCAGAGATTGCAGCGAAAATTGGTTGGCACTCATGGCAACCGGAGTAACCCGATCGCGCAAATCTGTCTACTTGGTGCCGAACATCCGGTCGCCGGCATCGCCGAGGCCCGGCACGATGTAGCCGTGGTCGTTGAGCCGCTCGTCGATCGCGGCGGTCCAGACCGGCACGTCCGGATGCTCGCTCTGGAATTGCGCGATGCCTTCGGGGGCGGCCAGCAGGCAGACGAAGCGGATGTCGCGGGCGCCGCGCGCCTTGAGCAGGGATGCGCCCGCGCAGGCCGAATTGCCGGTCGCCAGCATCGGATCCATCAGGATCACGGTGCGGTCGGACAGGTCCTGCGGCGCCTTGAAGTAATATTCCACGGCCTGCAACGTCTCGGGGTCGCGGTAGAGTCCGATATGGGCGATGCGTGCGGAAGGCATCAGCGCCTGCATGCCGTCGAGGAAGCCGACGCCGGCGCGCAGGATCGGCGCCAGCGTGAGCTTCTTGCCGGCGATCTTCGGCGCCTGCATCGGCGCGATCGGCGTCTCGATCCCGACCAGCTCCAGCGGCAGGTCGCGCGTCACCTCGTAGCCGAGCAGCATCCCGATCTCGTTCAGGATTTCGCGAAAGCTCTTGGTCGAGCGGTCCTTCTCCCGCATCAGCGAGAGCTTGTGCTGGACCAGGGGATGGGCGACGACGTTGACGGTGCTGGTGCTCATGAAACCGATCTACACGGTTCCATGAATTTGCGCCAGATCGACCGGGTTTTTTCCGCCGGATATGCGCCTCAACCGGGAGGCGCGACCGGGCTGCTCGCCTCGTAGGCAGCCATGGTCAACTCGCGGTCGATCGCGGGGCCTAGCCCTAGACGCCGAGACCGCGCGCGAGGAGCGTGATCACGAGCGTCAGGATGCCGCCCCAGATCAGGCTCAAGGTCATCGTCAGGATGGTCACGGTGACCGCCTGCTCCAGATTTCCCTTGAACGGCTGCATGCTAGCCGTCCGCGGCCGGGCGCGCGGTGACGCGCATGCCGAGCAGAAGTGCGCCCTTCAATGCGACCAGGATGATGATCTTGAGCTCGATCATGTCGTTACCTCGCGAAACACAGAATTGCAGTCCTCAGCGCAATCAGTGCGGTGAGCACGCTGCCCATCGAGAGCAAGGCCAGCCCATGCAGGGCGATGCGCCTGAGCCGGGCCTTGCGCAGCTTCGATATCCGGAGCCGCCGTGCCGGCCACTGAAGGGGCCGCTCAAGACGTTGAGTCAGCGTCGACATTGTCTGGTGTCCTTCTGTCCTGGTCGGTCTAGCCGAAATTGTCGCAGGCGATCGGCTCGTAAAGCGGATCGAGCGCCGGGCGGACGGTGGGAACGCTTGGCCGCGAGACCTCCATGGCCAACGCCTGCACCTCGATGAAGGCCGACAGCAGAGCGAGTGCGAGGTCGGCATGCCGAGCCTCGACAGCGGCGTCCAGCCACTCCGGCAATTCCCGCGCGCGCGAGAGCGCGCAATGCCACTCGCCCTCGTCATAGGCGATGCGGCGGACCTGCCACATCGGCAGCTCGAGCTCCATCAGCGCCAGCGCGGCATCGGCCCAGGCCTCGACGTCGACCAGGCGCATGACGCGTGCCGTACGCTCACTCTGTCCGAGCGAAGGGAAGCGCCGGCAGGCGTGATCGATGATGTCGAGCATCAACGGCCGCGTCGTTGTCGGTGCCGCGCGAAGCCGCTGGTTGAGGGAGGGTGGATCGAGGCGTCGGAGAGCAGCGGTCATGTCAGGCCTCCTGGATTTGGCGTCGGTCAGTCGGCCGGCCTCTCCAAGATGGCCAAAAGGGCATTTGAAAACGAGATGGAGACGGGGTGCGAGATATAGGGATCTCATAAGTGTGGGGCTTTCGCCCGCGGAGCGAGCCCTCGGCCTTTATGAGATTCCTATAACGTCGCCATAGCCCTCATCTCGAAAACCTATGGCTGTGGTGGCACTTCAGCGCGGTCAAAAGTCCGGGCTGGTGCCGTGGAAATGCGTTGCGCTTCCCTGTTTCACCTTATCCGCCGGGACTCCGGGAAACGGTTGCGCCGGACACTAGGGCTGCAACGAGGAGTATCACCATGATGGACATTCTGATGCTGGCGCTGGTTGCCGCGTTCTTCGCGCTGGCGATCGGCTACACCTACGCCTGCGAACGGCTGTGACGGAGCGGACCATGATCTTCGATTATGCGCTCGCCGGTGCCGTCTCGTTTGGCCTCCTGATCTATCTCACCTACGCGCTGCTGCGGCCCGAGCGGTTCTGATCCCGTGCTGCTGCTTCTCGAATTGCTGCTGGCGGACGTCGTGCTCGTCGCCGGCCTGCTGACGGTGCTCCTGCTGCTCCTGCGGGCAAAAAATCTGAAGGATTGCACCATGCCTGAAGGGTTGATTCCATGACCATGATCGGTTGGCTCCAGATCATTCTCTTTTGCGTCATTATCGTCGCGTTCGCAAAGCCGCTCGGCTGGTACATGACGCGCGTATTCAACGGCGAGCGGACCTTCCTGTCGCCGGTGCTGCGGCCGATCGAGGCCGGCATTTACTGGTTCTCCGGCGTCGACGAGAAGCGCGAGCAGCATTGGCTGACCTATACGGTCGCGATGCTGCTGTTCCATGTCGGCGGCTTCCTCGTCATCTACGGCGTGATGCGGCTTCAGGCGATATTGCCGTTCAACCCGGCCGGGCAATCGGCGGTCGCGGAGGACCTCTCCTTCAACACGGCGATCTCCTTCATCACCAACACCAACTGGCAGAACTACGGCGGCGAAAGCACGCTGTCCTATCTCGTGCAGATGCTCGGCCTGACGCACCAGAACTTCCTGTCGGCGGCAACCGGCATTGCGCTGGCGGTGGCCCTGATCCGCGGCTTCTCGCGCGCCTCGATGCGCACGGTCGGCAATTTCTGGGTCGACGTCACCCGCTGTACGCTCTACGTGCTGCTGCCGATCTGTGTCGTGTACTGTCTGTTCCTGGTGTCGCAAGGCATGCCGCAGACGCTCGGCGACTATGTTGAAGCGACGACCCTCGAAGGCGCCAAGCAGACCATCGCGGTCGGCCCGGTCGCCTCACAGGTCGCGATCAAGATGCTCGGCACCAATGGCGGCGGTTTCTTCAATGCCAACGCCGCGCACCCCTTCGAGAACCCGACGGCGCTGTCGAACTTCGTGCAGATGCTGTCGATCTTCACGCTCGGCGCCGCGCTGACCAACGTGTTCGGCCGCATGGTCGGCAACCAGCGCCAGGGCTGGGCGATCCTCGCCGTGATGGGCGTGCTGTTCGTCGCCGGCGTCGCCATCACCTATTGGGCGGAAGCCAATGGCACCGCGACGCTCCAGGCGCTCGGCCTGACCGGCGGTAACATGGAGGGCAAGGAAGTCCGCTTCGGCATCGTGGCCTCATCGCTGTTCGCCGTCGTCACCACCGCCGCTTCGTGCGGCGCGGTCAACGCGATGCATGACAGCTTCACCGCGCTCGGAGGCATGATCCCGCTGATCAACATCGAGCTCGGCGAGATCATCGTCGGCGGCGTCGGCGCCGGCATGTACGGCATGCTGCTGTTCGTCATTCTCGCGATCTTCGTTGCGGGGCTCATGGTCGGCCGCACGCCTGAATATGTCGGCAAGAAGATCGAGGCGCGCGAGGTCAAGATGGCGATGCTGGCCATCCTGGTGCTGCCGCTGATGATCCTCGGCTGGACCGCGGTCGGCGTGGTCTACCCGGCGGCGGTCGCCTCGATGGCGAATGCCGGTCCGCACGGCTTCACCGAGGTGCTCTACGCCTTCACCTCCGCGACTGGCAACAACGGCTCGGCGTTCGCGGGCCTCACCGGCAATACCTTGTTCTACAACCTCACGCTCGCGAGCGCGATGTTCGTCGGCCGCTTCTTCATGATCGTTCCGGCGATGGCGATCGCGGGCTCGCTCGCCGCCAAGAAATCGATCCCGCCGTCGGCGGGCACGTTCCCGACCACGGGCGGGTTGTTCGTCGGCCTCGTCGTCGGCGTGATCCTGATCATCGGCGGCCTCACCTTCTTCCCGGCACTCGCACTCGGACCCATCGTCGAGCACCTCGCGATGAACGCCGGCAACCTGTTCTGATTGTTGGAGTGACCTTCATGGATACGATGAAACTGCAAAAGCGTGCGCCGATGTCGGCCATGCTCGATCCGAAGATCGTGGTGCCGGCAATCCGCGCCTCCTTCGCCAAGCTCGATCCGCGGCTGATGGTGAAGAATCCCGTGATGTTCGTCGTCGAGATCGTGGCCGCGCTCACCACCGTGATTTTTCTGCGCGATGTTGTCACGGGCGGTGCCGGCCTCGGCTTCACCTTCCAGATCATTCTCTGGCTCTGGTTCACGGTGCTGTTCGCCAATTTCGCCGAAGCGGTCGCCGAAGGCCGTGGCAAGGCGCAGGCCGACTCGCTGCGCAAGACCCGCACCGAGAGCCAGGCCAAGCTGCTGACCGGGGCCGGCCGGGCCTTCACGCTGGTGCCGGGTACCAGCCTGAAGGTCGGCGACATCGTGCTGGTCGAGGCGGGCGACACCATCCCCTCCGATGGCGAGGTGATCGAGGGCGTGGCCTCCGTCAACGAGGCGGCCATCACCGGCGAGTCCGCGCCCGTGATCCGCGAATCCGGCGGCGACCGTTCGGCTGTGACCGGCGGCACGCAGGTGCTGTCCGACTGGATCCGCGTCCGCATCACGGCAGCCCAGGGCTCGACCTTCATCGACCGCATGATCAAGCTGGTCGAGGGCGCCGAGCGCACGAAGACACCGAACGAGATCGCGCTCAACATCCTCTTGGCCGGCCTCACCATCATCTTCGTGTTCGCCACCGTCACCATTCCGAGCTATGCGGCCTATGCTGGCGGCTCGATCTCGGTGATCGTGCTGGTGGCGCTGTTCGTGACGCTGATCCCGACCACGATCGGCGCGCTGCTGTCGGCGATCGGCATCGCCGGCATGGACCGCCTCGTCCGCTTCAACGTGCTGGCGATGTCGGGCCGCGCGGTCGAAGCCGCCGGCGATGTCGATACGCTGCTGCTCGACAAGACCGGCACCATCACGCTCGGCAACCGGCAGGCAACCGCGTTCCGTCCCGTGCGCGGCGTGACCGAGCAGGAGCTGGCGGACGCCGCCCAGCTCGCCTCGCTCGCCGACGAGACTCCGGAAGGCCGCTCCATCGTCGTGCTGGCGAAGGAGAAGTATGGCATCCGTGGCCGCGACATGGCCGAACTTGGCGCCACCTTCATCCCGTTCACGGCGCAGACCCGCATGAGCGGCGTCGATGCCGGCGGCTCGTCGGTGCGCAAGGGCGCGGTCGATGCCATGCTGAACTATGTCGGTGGCGGCGCGCCGCTGGCCGTGGCCTCCGGCAACACGGCCCGCGCCATCCAGCCGACCGCGCTGTCGGACGTTGGCCGGGAGATTCAGACCATTGCCGACGATATCTCGAAGGCCGGTGGTACGCCGCTTGCTGTTGCCAAGGATGGAAAACTGCTCGGCGTGATCCAGCTCAAGGACATCGTCAAGGGCGGCATCCGCGAGCGTTTCGCGGAGCTGCGTCGCATGGGTATCCGCACCGTCATGATCACCGGCGATAATCCGATGACGGCCGCGGCGATCGCGGCGGAAGCCGGCGTCGACGACTTTCTTGCGCAGGCAACGCCCGAGGACAAGCTCAAGCTGATCCGCGACGAGCAGGCCAAGGGCAAGCTGGTCGCCATGTGCGGCGACGGCACCAACGACGCGCCGGCGCTCGCGCAGGCCGACGTCGGTGTCGCCATGAACACCGGCACCCAGGCCGCCCGCGAGGCCGGCAACATGGTCGACCTCGATTCCAACCCGACCAAGCTGATCGAGGTGGTCGAGATCGGCAAGCAGCTGCTGATGACACGCGGTGCGCTGACGACATTCTCGATCGCCAACGACGTCGCCAAGTATTTTGCCATCATCCCGGCGATGTTTTTGGCGTTCTACCCCCAACTCAACGTGCTCAACGTCATGAACCTGTCGAGCCCGCAGAGCGCCATCCTGTCGGCGATCATCTTCAACGCGCTGGTTATCATCGGGCTGATTCCGCTTGCATTGAAGGGCGTGGCCTATCGCGCGGTCGGTGCCGGCGCGTTGCTTCGTCGCAACCTCTTGGTCTACGGCCTCGGCGGCATCGTCATCCCCTTCATCGGCATCAAGGCGATCGACCTCGTCGTTGTTGCCCTGCATCTGGCTTAACGCCGTCGTTGCGAGCGAAGCGAAGCAATCCAGAAATGTTTCTACGGCTGACAGTCTGGATTGCTTCGTCGCTTCGCTCCTCGCAATGACAACAGACATAGGAGACCCATCATGCTCAGAGAAATCCGCCCCGCCATTGTCCTGTTGCTGGTGCTCACCGCCATCACGGGCCTCGCCTATCCGCTCGCGATGACCGCCATTGCCGGCGCGATCTTCCCCGAAAAGGCGCAAGGCAGCCTGATCGAGAAGGACGGCAAGGTGGTCGGGTCCGCCCTGATCGGGCAGGAGTTCAAGGACGACAAATATTTCCACGGCCGCCCCTCGGCGACGCTGGCGCCCGACCCGAACGATTCGACCAAGACGGTGTCGGCGCCCTACAACGCGGCCAACTCCGGCGGCTCCAATCTCGGCCCGACCAGCAAGGCGCTGGCCGATCGGCTGAAGGAGGATGTGGACAAGCTGAAGGCGGAGAACCCGAACGCTGCGGTGCCCGTGGATCTGGTGACGACCTCGGCGAGCGGCCTCGACCCCGACATCTCGCCGGAAGCGGCGCAATTCCAGGTGCCGCGCGTCGCCAAGGCGCGGAATATGCCGGAAGAGGCCGTGAAGCAGCTCGTGGCTTCCGCCACGCAGGGACGTCTGGGCGGCCTGCTTGGCGAACCCCGCGTTAACGTACTGGCACTGAACCTCGCGCTCGATCGCACGGCCGCGAAGTAGCGGTCTAGGCTCGCGGCGCCCCGTTGATTATATTGGCAACATGGTCCGAGAGCGCCGCGATCCCGAACAACGTCCGTCCCCCGAGGCGCTGCTGGAAGCGGCGCGGCGCGAGGAGGGGACCGGCGGCAAGCTGAAGATCTTCGTCGGCGCCGCTCCCGGCGTCGGCAAGACCTACGAGATGCTGCAAAGCGCCCACGCGAGGCGCAAGGCTGGCGTCGACGTCGTGGTCGGCTTCGTCGAGACCCATGGCCGCGCCGAGACCGAGGCGCTGGTGCGCGGGCTCGAAATGATCCCGCGCAAGAGGATCGATTACCGCGGCCAGATCGTCGAGGAGATGGACCTCGATGCCGTGATCGCGCGGCGGCCGAAGATCGCTCTGGTCGACGAGCTCGCCCACACCAATGCGCCCCTTTGCCGCCATCCCAAGCGCTATCTCGACGTCGAGGAACTGCTCTCCCACGGCATCGACGTCTATACGGCCGTCAATATCCAGCACATCGAAAGCCTGAACGACGTCGTCGCCCAGATCACCCATGTGCGGGTGCGCGAGACCGTTCCGGATTCGGTGTTCGACCGTGCCGACGCGATCGAGCTGATTGATCTCACGCCCGACGATCTGATCCAGCGGCTGAAGGAGGGCAAGGTCTACGTCCCCAGGCAGGCCGAGCGAGCGCTGGAGCATTATTTCTCGCCGGGCAATCTGACCGCGCTGCGCGAGCTGGCGCTGCGGCGTACGGCCGAGCGGGTCGACGAGCAGCTGCTCAATCACATGCAGGCCAATGCCATCGCCGGTCCCTGGGCCGCCGGCGAGCGCATCCTCGTCTGTGTCAGCGAGGATCCGCGCGCGGCCGGCCTCGTGCGCTACACCAAGCGGCTGGCCGACCGGCTGCATGCGCCGTTCACCGCGGTGTCGATCGAGACGCGGCGGTCGCTGCAATTGTCCGATGAGGAGCGTGACCGGCTGGCCGATACGCTGCGGCTCGCCGAATCCCTCGGCGGCGAGGCGCTGACGATTCCCGCCGTCGGCCGCCGCATCGCCGACGACGTCGTCAATTTTGCGCAAGGCGCCAACGTCACCCAGATCGTGATCGGGAAGTCGACGCGCTCGCGCTGGTTCGAGATGACGCGTGGCTCGGTCGTGCACGATCTGGTGCGCCGTGCCGGCAACATCACGGTTCATGTCATCGCCGGTGACGAGCTGCCGGGCGAGGCGGCGCCCAAGACCGCGGTGCAGACCGCTGCGCGGTCGGAACCGTTCAATCCGCTGCCATATCTGAAGGCCCTCGGCGTCGTGTTGATCGGCCTCGGCGCCGCAGAGCTGATTCAGCCGCGGTTCGGCATCGAGAACGTCGACCTCGTGCTGCTGACGGCGGTGGTGGCAGTTGCGGTCCGTTATGGCCTGTGGCCGTCGCTGCTTGCGACGGTCGCGGCCTCGCTCTCCTATAATTTCTTCTTCCTGCCGCCGATCTACACGTTCACGATCACCGATCCGACCAACGTCGCGGCCTTCGTCCTGTTCATGGTGGTGGCGATGATCGTCTCCAATGTCGCGGCGCGCGTGCGCACCCAGGCCGATGCCGCCATCGGCCGGATCAGGATGACCGAGCAGCTCCATGCCTTCAGCCGCAAGCTCGCCGGCACCGCCACGCTCGACGACGTATTGTGGGCGACGGCCTATCAGATCGCGTTGATGCTGAAAGTCCGGGTGGTGCTGCTGTTGCCGGAAGAAGGCCTGCTCACGGTCAAATCCGGCTATCCGCCCGAGGACGAGCTCGATCAGGCCGACCTCGCCGCCGCCAACTGGGCCTGGAGCAACGATCGTCCGGCCGGGCGCGGCTCGGATACGCTGCCGGGCGCAAAACGGCTGTTCCTGCCGATGCGCACCGGGCGCGGCCCGATCGGCGTCATCGGCATCGACAATGATCGCACCGGCCCGTTGCTGACCCCGGACCAGCGCCGGCTGCTCGACGCGCTGGTCGACCAGGGTGCGCTGGCGATCGAACGCGTGCTGCTCGTCGAGGACATGGATCGCGTCAAGCGGACCGTCGAATCCGAGCGGCTGCGCGCCGCGCTCCTGACCTCGATCTCGCATGACTTGAAGACGCCGCTCGCGTCCGTGCTGGGTGCGGCCTCCACCATGCGTGATCTCGCCGGCGCGCTCTCCGACACCGAGAAGCGCGATCTGCTCGCTACCGTGATCGACGAGTCCGAGCGGCTCAACCGTTTCATCGCCAATCTGCTCGACATGACCAAGCTCGAATCCGGCGCCATCGTGCCCAACACGGCGCTGCACGATCTCGGCGAGATCGTCGGCAGCGCGCTTCGGCGTGCGAGCAAGATCCTGACCTCGCACAAGGTCGAACTAGTGCTGGCTGCCGACCTGCCGATGCTTCAGCTCGATGCGGTGCTGTTCGAGCAGGTGCTGTTCAATCTGCTCGACAATGCTGCCAAATACTCACCGCTGGAGACCACGATCTCGATCCGGGGCCAGCGCGAAAATCATCAGGTTGTGCTCGAGGTTGCCGACGAAGGCGGCGGGATTCCACCCGACGAGCTCGAGAGCGTGTTCGACAAGTTCTATCGCGTGCAGAAGGGCGACCATGTCCGTCCCGGCACCGGGCTCGGCCTTGCCATCTCGCGCGGCTTCGTCGAGGCGATGCGGGGCACGATCTCGGCCGCCAACCGCAGCGACCGGAGCGGGGCTGTCCTCACCATCCGATTGCCTGTTCCGGCACAGACCCAAGCACTGGATACAGCCGCATGAGTGCCGCCCCGATCAAGGTCCTGGTCATCGATGACGAGCCGCCGATCCGAAAATTGCTGCGGATGGGGCTTTCAACGCAGGGCTACGAGATTCTTGAAGCGTCGAACGGCAAGACCGCGCTGGAGAAGCTCACCGAGGGACCCGCGTTGATCATTCTCGATCTCGGCCTGCCCGACATCCAGGGCCACGAGCTTCTGCGCACCATCCGCGCCCGCAACGAAGCCGTGCCGATCGTGGTGCTGTCGAGCCGCGGCGACGAGGCCGGCAAGGTGCAGGCGCTCGATCTCGGCGCCGACGATTACCTGACGAAGCCGTTCGGCATGGACGAACTTCTGGCCCGCCTGCGCGCCGCGCTACGCCATCAGCTTCAAGTGCAGGGCGAACGCCCGATATTCCGCACCGGCGATCTCTCGGTCGATCTCGTCCGCCGTATCGTCAAGCTCGGCGAGCGCGAGGTGAAGCTGTCGCCGAAGGAATACGATCTCTTGCGCGTGCTGGTGCAGCACGCCGGCAAGGTGCTGACCCATCGTTTCCTGCTGAAAGAGCTCTGGGACGAGCTCACCGACGCGCAATATCTTCGCGTCTATGTCCGCCAGCTCCGCCAGAAGATCGAGGCCGATCCGGAACGGCCGCAATACGTGCTGACGGAGACGGGGATCGGGTACCGGTTGAAGGCAGGGGATTGATTTCCACAGACCCGTAGGGTGGGCAAAGGCGCAAAGCGCCGTGCCCACCATTCTCTCGATTTCGATAAAGGTGGTGGGCACGCTTCGCTTTGCCCACTCTACGATGTCGAGTACCAGGCGAGCAGTTACCCCGCCTTCCTGTGCCGTGCCGTCGACCGGTGTGCCTTCTTCGCAGCCTGCCGCCGCCCGGTCGCACGCCGCGCATGCGACTTCGCCGCCGTCTTCTTCGCGCCGCGTCCCTTCAGGCTCTGCTTCAGCGCGTCCATCAGGCTGACGACGTTGCTCGGACGCTCCTCCGGCTCGGGAAGTTCAATCTTCTTGCCGCTTGCCTTGCGCTTAACCAGCGCCTTCAGCGCATTCTCATACTCGTCCTTGAACTTGCCGGGATCGAAATGCGCCGCCTTGGTGTGGAGGATGTGGCCGGCCAGCTCGACCATATCCTTGCTGATCTTCGGGCTCTTGATGTCGTCGAAGAACTGGTCCTCCTCGCGCAGCTCGTAGGGGAAGCGCAGCGTGGTGCCGAGCAGGCCCTTGCCGAGCGGTTCGATCGCAATGATGTGCTCGCGATTGGTGAGCACGATCTTTGCCAGCGCCACGCGATCCTGATCCTTCATGGCGTCGCGGATCACGGCAAAGGCGTCAATGGCGGCTTTTCCGTCCGGCGCGATGTAATAGGGGTGGTTGAGATAGCGCTGATCGATCTCCTCGCTCGGCACGAAGCTCTCGATGTCGATGGTGTGATTGCTCTCGATCTGGACGGCCTCGAGCTCTTCCGGCTCGATCTCGACATATTTGCCCTTGCGCAGCTCGTAGCCGCGCCCCTTCTGGTCGCTCTCGACGACGTCGCCGGTCTCGGAGTCCACCATCTGCTGCTTGAGCCGGTTGCCGGTCTCGCGGTTGATCATGTGAAACCGCGTCTTCTCGGCGGCGGTGGTCGCGGGATAAAGTACGACCGGGCAGCTGACCAGCGACAGTTTCAACGTTCCCTTCCAATAGGCGCGCGGGGCCATTCCATTCTCCAGCGTTTTCAGGGCATTTTGGAACCCCAACCCTCCCGCAGGGTTTTGGTTCCGGATGGGACTTTGGGCGTGTTAGGCTTGAATCCCCGAAAGAAAAAGCGGGACCGCTCGTGCTGCAGAAACTCTCCACCTACCGACGGAAGCGTGACTTCGAGAAGACACCCGAGCCATCGGGTAAGTCCGCCGTGGCGCCATCGAAGCAGCGGCGCTTCGTGATCCAGAAGCACGATGCGTCACGGCTGCACTACGATCTCCGGCTTGAGTTCGATGGCGTCTTCAAGTCCTGGGCCGTGACGAAGGGCCCCTCGCTCGATCCGCAAGACAAACGGCTGGCCGTCGAGGTGGAGGATCATCCGCTCGACTATGGCGATTTCGAAGGAACGATTCCGGAAGGGCAGTATGGCGGTGGCACCGTGATGCTGTGGGACCGCGGCACCTGGGAATCGGACGATCCGGAAGCCGGCTTCAAGAAGGGCGACCTGAAATTCACGCTGCATGGCGACAAGCTGCATGGCAGCTGGGTGCTGGTGCGGATGCGTAATCGTGGCGGCGAAAAACGCACCAACTGGCTCCTGATCAAGCATCGCGACGAATATGCCAGCGAGGGCGAGGATATTCTGGCGGAGGACAAGTCCGTCGCGTCCGGCCGTGCCATGGCGCAGATCGCGGATGGCAAGGGGCGCGCGCCAAAGCCGTTCATGCTGGCGAAAGGCGCGGGCAAGGCCGATGCGGTCTGGCAGTCCAATCGCGCGGAGGAGCCGAAAGGGCGCACCGTCAAGCCGGCGCCGCGCGTGGCGCTGAAGGCCGGAAGAACGGCGAAGAAGACGGCCACGACAGCAGCGAACGCCAAAAAGGTCGCCGAGATGCCGGACTTCGTGGCGCCACAACTCTGCACGCTGGTCGAGCGGCCGCCGGCCGGCGAGGGCTGGTGCCACGAGATCAAGTTCGATGGGTATCGCGTGCAGCTCCGGGTCGAGGACGGCGAGGTGGCGCTGAAGACGCGCAAGGGTCTCGACTGGACCGGCAAGTTTGGCTCCATTGCCAAGGAGGCAGCCGTGCTGCCGGACGTCATAATCGACGGCGAGATCGTCGCGCTCGACCATAACGGTGCGCCGAACTTCTCCTCGCTTCAGGCGGCGCTGTCGGACGGCAAGACCGAGGAGCTCATCTTCTTCGCCTTCGATCTCCTGTTCGCAGAAGGGCTGGACCATCGCCGCCTGCCGCTCGGCGAGCGCAAGCAGCGCCTCAAGGAATTGCTGGAAGCGCGCAAGAAGAAGGGCGGCCAGATCCGCTATGTCGAGCATTTCGAGAGCGGCGGCGATGCGGTGCTGCAATCGGCCTGCAAGCTCGAGCTCGAAGGCGTGGTGTCGAAGAAGCTCGATGCGCCGTACCGGTCGGGCCGCACCGAGAGCTGGACCAAGGCAAAATGCCGCGCAGGGCATGAGGTCGTGATCGGCGGCTGGAAGACGACGGCGGGGAAATTCCGCTCGCTGATGGCCGGCGTCTATCGCGGCGATCATCTCGCCTTCGTCGGCATGGTCGGCACCGGCTTTGGTGCTGACAAGGTCAAGCGCATCATGCCGCTGCTGAAGGAGGCGGCGTCGAGCGAAAGCCCGTTCGGCGGCAAGAATGTGCCGAAGAAGACGCGCGATGTGCACTGGGTCAAGCCTGAACTCGTCGCCGAGATCGAATTCGCAGGCTTCACCGCCGACGGCAATATCCGCCAGGCGGCCTTCAAGGGCCTGCGGCAGGACAAGCCGGCCGAGGAGGTCGAGGCGGAAACGCCCGCCGACACCGAGCTCGCAAAACCCTCGGCCAGGAAACGCGCCGCGCCGAAGACCGCCAAGCGGAAGGATACCGGCACGGCCGAGGTGATGGGCGTCGTCATCTCGAAGCCGGACAAGGAGCTATGGCCGGACGGCGGCGACGGCGAGGGCGTCACAAAGCTCGATCTCGCGCGCTTCTTCGAGGCGGTCGGCGGCTGGATGATCGTCCATCTGAAGGGGCGGCCCTGCTCGATCCTGCGTGCTCCCGACGGCATTGGCGGCGAAAAGTTCTTCCAGCGCCATGCCATGCAGGGCACATCGAGCCTGCTCGAACTCGCAAAGGTCTCCGGCGACCGCAAGCCGTATTTGCAGATCGATCGCGTCGAGGGGCTTGCCGCCGTCGCGCAGATCGGCGGCGTCGAGCTGCATCCCTGGAATTGTGCCCCGGATGCCTATGACACGCCGGGCCGGCTGGTGTTCGACCTCGATCCGGCGCCGGACGTCAAGTTCGCCGATGTCGTGGACGCGGCCAAGGAGATGCGGCAGCGCCTCACCGACGTCGGCATGGACAGCTTTTGCAAGACCACCGGCGGCAAGGGCCTGCATGTGGTTGTGCCGCTGCTCCATGGCGCGCGCGACAAGGTGAGCTGGAAGGAGGCCAAGGCGTTCGCGCAAGGCGTCTGCCAATGGATGGCCGATGACGATCCCGAGCGCTATCTGCTCAACATGTCGAAGAAGCTGCGCAACGGAAAGATCTTTCTCGACTATCTTCGCAACGACCGGATGTCGACGGCGGTGGCACCGCTGTCTCCGCGTGCGCGCGATGGCGCGACAGTGTCGATGCCTGTGACATGGGCACAGGTGAAGGGCGATCTCGATCCGAAGCGCTATACGGTGCGGACGGTGCCGGGCCTGCTGGCGCGATCGAAAGCGTGGGAGGGCTATGATGATGCGGCGTCGTCGATCAAGGCGGCGATGAAGAAGCTGGCGGGGAAGATGAAGTAGGTCTCTGCTACGGGCGCAACTTCCGTAGGGTGGGCAAAGCGAATTGTCCGCCGCAGCTCGAAGAGCGAAGGCGGAAGCGTGCCCACCATCTTCGTTCAGAGAGAAAAGGTGGGCACGGCGCCTTGCGCGTTTGCCCACCCTACGAGTTCGCGCCTAGATCCGTCCGAGCAACAGCAATATCAGCAGGATGACGATGACGAGCCCGAGGCCGCCGCCGCCGTAATAGCCGGTGCCGTAGAACGGTCCGCCGCCGATGCCGCTGAAGCCGCCCAGCAGGGCGATGACCAGAATGATCAAAATGATCGTACCGATAGACATGCGAATCTCCTCCAGCCCTTGGTTGCAAGGGTCGTTGCACCTGTCCCGTGGTGCGGAGGCAACTTGCCGCATGTTTTAAAGTTCCGGTTTTGAAACAGGGCGACAAGTCCCAACTTGCATGGAACCTTTGCCTATCCCGCCGGCATGATTATGTGAGGATCAACAGCACGGGCCGGGATCCATGTCAGCACCGCTTGTCGTTTCCATTCCGCATCGTCTCGGCCGCGAGGAGGCGGTCCGCCGGCTCAAGACCGGGCTTGGCCGCGCCGCAGCGAGCATTCCGGTGATGCAAGTGGAAGAGGAGCGCTGGAATGGCGACACTCTGGCCTTTCGCATCCGCGCACTCGGGCAGATCGCGACCGGACAGGTCGATGTCACCGACGATCACGTCGAGGTGCAGGTGGTGTTGCCGTGGCTGCTGCAGCGCTTTGCCGAGATGGCGCAGGCGACGATCAAGAGGCGCGGCCAGTTGCTGCTGACCAAGGACGGCGAAAAGTAGCTGTCAGGCGCGAGCGCGCTGCCGCGCAGGCCTGATGGCGTTGGCTGCGCGCGCCTCGATGACCGCAGCCGGAAAATCACGAAAGGCCTGCGCGAGCGCCAATTCGTTGCCCGCAAGGTCCGGTGCGGTGTGGCCGGCGATATCGACGGTCGCGTCAAAACCCTCGAGCACCGGCCATTCCCGGCCGGCTTGCGTAAAGGGCGCGAACTGGCGTCCGACCACGACGATCGCCGCCCTGCGGCCGTGACGGCGGGCAAAGGCGACGACATGATCGGCGTGTGCGCCGCGCACCTGAAGCGGCTGATAGTCGCCCTGCGCGAAGACGTCGTCGAGCTCGTTGCGCAACTTGAGCAGATGCCGCGTCCAGGCCAGCTTGAGCTGGCCGTCAGGCCAGGTCTTGATCAGGTGACGCCAATCCGGCGATTCCAGCGACGCCAGCACTGTGCTGCGCGCGGCAAAATCCACGGGGCGGCGATTGTCCGGATCGACCAGCGACAGGTCCCAATGTTCTGTGCCCTGGTAGAAGTCGGGCACGCCGGGCAGCGTCGCCTTGAGCGTGAGCTGGCTCAGCGAATTCAACGCACCGAGCAGCGCGACGCGGCGGGCGATGGTTTGCAGCGCCTCCAGGAATTCGCCGGATTGCGCGGGGTCGAGGATCTTCTCGATAAAACTTTTGACGCCGTTCTCATACGCCTCGTGCGGATTGAGCCAGCTCGTCTCCTCCTTGCCCTCACGCGCCGCCTTGAGCGCATAGGCCTGGATGCGCTCGACGAAGCCCGCATCGGCCGTGCCGTCGAGCGGCCAGGCGCCGAGCAGGGTCTGGTAGATCATGTATTCGAACGTCGCCGATGGCGCGCGCAGATTGCCGTTGAGCGCGAGGTGCGACGCGTTCAGCACCTTCCAGCGCGAAACCGTGCTGGTCCATTCGCCGGGAATCTCGCTGAGCGCTGCGATCCGCGCGCGGGCGTCCTCGCCGCGCTTGGTGTCGTGGGTGGCGGTCGCCGTCATCCCCAGCGGCCACTCCTTGGCGCGGGTCCTCATCGCTTCGTGAAAAGCCGCAATCGTGAGGCCATTGCTGGCGGGATCGCCGCCGACCTCGTTCAGGGCGAGCAGCCGGTGGAACTGGTAGAACGCGGTATCCTCCAGCGACTTCGCCATCACCGGGCCGGTGAATTGCTGCACCTTCAGCGCGAAGCGGCGCACGCGCGGGGCGCTGTGCGGGGGACGGCCGGGCTTGAGCAGGTCCATGGTCAGGGCATCGCGCAGGAAGTCGAAAATGCCTTCGTCCGCGGCGAACCATTCGGCGCGGGCGTGCGCGATGGTGTCGTCGATCAGCTTGCGGTCGAGTGCGGTCGGGCCGCTATGCGTCAGATAGGTGCGATAGACCGGGAAGTGCAGCACATAGAGCTCGAGCGCCTGCCGCAGGCTGTCGGCGGAGAAGTCGCGGGTCGAGTAATGGCCGTTGGCGATCCGCGCGAGCAGGCGCGTCAGCACGGTGAATTCGCTGGTGAGCAAGGTCTCCAGCACGCGCCGTTTGGCCTCCTTGACGTAAGGGGCAAGCCGGGGCGGCCGGTTGCTGATCTGCCGCCAGGTCTCGTTCAGCGCCTCCAGCCCCTTGGCGTCGACCAGAACTTGCGTGATGACGTTCATCCATTTATAGCCGGTAGTGCCCTGAACGCCGGCGAAGTGCGGCAGCCGCTCATGCTCGCACAGGATTTTTTCGATCACCGTGTAGAACGGCTTTGTGTTGCCTTGCGCGTCGCGCACCAGCCGGCGGAGCCGCTGGCAATATTGCGCGGGATCGCGCAGGCCATCGATGTGATCGAGGCGGATGCCTTGCAGCTTGCCGTCGACAACGAGCTGCTTCACCAGCCGGTGCGTCGCGGCGAACGTGCCGGGGTCTTCGACGCGCAGGCCCGCCAGCCCGTTGACGTCGAAGAAGCGGCGATAGTTGATGTCGCTGGAGGCGAGCCGCCAGTGCCCGAGCTTGTAGTGCTGGCGCTCCAGAAGATGATGCAAGGCCAGTATCTGCGCCGGGCGATCCTTGGCGGCGCGATAGGCGGCGAGGCCGCGATCGATGATGTCGGGAGCGCCTGCGATCTCCTTCAGCTCCGCCTTGAAGGCCGGCGCTTCCTTGCGGTTGGGACGGCGCAGCCCGGTGTAGCGCGCCGCGAGCGACAGCAGGCGCTCGCCGGCTTCCGTCTCGCTCGCGTCCGCTTCCTTCACGATCATGCGCAGCAGCTCGCCATAGCGCTCCGGCGCGATCGGCAGGCGATGCTCGAAATACCACGCTGAAAAGCTGCCCTCGTCGACATCGTAGCGCAGCGCGATGTCGCCGCGCTCCAGCGCCTCGCCGTAGGACGAGCCGAGGATCGGCAGCAGCACGCCGCCACGCGCGCGATAGGCCAATTGATCCCAGTCGATATCGAAGGATACCGCATGCGGCGAGGCCTGGCCCCATTCCAGCACGTCGAGCCACCAGGGATTGTCGGCAAAATGCACGCCGACATGGTTCGGCACGAAGTCGATGATGAGGCCGAGGCCGTGCCTGACCAGCGCCTCGCTCAGCCTTGCGAAGCCGGCCTCGCCGCCGAGCTCGGGATTGAACTGGCTGTGATCGACGGTGTCGTAGCCATGGGTCGAGCCCTTGCGGGCCTTCATCACCGGCGAGGCGTAGAGATGCGTGATCCCTAGCGCCTTCAGATAAGGCACCACCGCGGCGGCCTTGTCGAAGTCGAAATCCGCGGTGAGCTGAAGCCGATAGGTCGCAAGAGGAATGGCAGGAGGCATGTTAACCTCCGAGATGCCAGATCACCGACCACGGTGCGAGCCGGTCGCCGCTGGTCTCGCCCCAGATAGGCGTGCCCGTAGCGTCGCCGGGAGCTGCAATGTCCTCGTCGGAGAGATTGGCGGTCAGGCGCAGCGTCGCGCCGTGGCCCATGCGCCAATATGCGGTGAGCAGCCCGTTATCGGCCGCAATGGCGTCGCCGAACTTCGCGTGCTTCAATCGTGGCGCAATCTCTTTGCTGCGGAGCGTGAGCAGCTCCCGTACCAGTTCGAGCCGCGCATCCTGCTCCGGCGTGCGGCCGGTCCAGTCGAGCACGGCCGATTGCATCGTGGCCGGATCGAGCGGATCGGGCACCTCGTCGCCGTATGTCTCGTAGGCCCAGGCATATTCCTGCTTGCGGCCCTTGCGCACGGCATCGGCAAGGCCGCCCTGGAAATCACAGAAGAACGGGAATGGTGCCGTCGAGCCCCATTCCTCGCCCTGAAACAGCATCGGCACCATCGGCGCCAGCAGGGTGACGGCGAGTGCGGCCTCGATCTGCTTGCGCGATGCCAGGCTCTCGAGCCGGTCGCCGAGCGGGCGATTGCCGATCTGGTCGTGATTTTGCAGGAAGTTGACGAAGGTCGCAGGCGGCAGCTCGCCGCTCGGCTCGCCGCGCGGCTTCTTGCCCCAGAATTCCGAGACCTCGCCCTGATAGACGAAGCCTGAGGCGAGCGCACGCGCAAGGTCCATGCGCGGCGTCTGGTAGTCGGCGTAATAGCCGGCGAGCTCGCCGGTCAGCATCACGTGCCAGACGTGGTGATAGTCGTCGTTCCACTGTGCGCGATATTTGCCGTTCGGCGTCTCCTGCGCGGCATCGAGCAGGCTGGCGCGGTTGTCGCCGTTCTCCAGCACCAGATGGATGTGCCGGCCCGTGGCCTTGGCAAGCTCGCCGGCGGCGACACTGAGGTCCTGCAGCATCGATTGCTCGCCGGGGATCGCCATGATGTGGTTGGCTGCATCCAGCCTCAAACCGTCGAAGCGATAGTCGGTCAGCCATGACAGCGCGTTCTCGACCGCGAAGGCGCGGACCTGCGGCACGCGATAGTCGATCGCGCTCCCCCAAGGCGTGTGGGCGTCGGTGAAGAAGGTCGGCGCATAGCGGCCGAGGTAATTCCCCTCCGGGCCGAAATGATTGTAGACGACGTCGAGGAAGACCATCAGCCCGCGCAGATGCGCCTCGTCGATCAGCGTCTTCAGGTCTTCGGGCCGGCCATAGGCGCTGTCGGGCGCGTACCAGAGCACGCCGTCATAGCCCCAGCCGCGGCGGCCGGCGAAATCGGCCAGCGGCATCAATTCCAGCGCGGTGATGCCGGTGGCGGCGAGGTGATCGAGCTTGTCGATCATGGCGCGGTAGGTGCCCTCAGCGGTGAAGGTGCCGACATGGGTTTCGATCAGCACCGTCTCTTCCCAGGGACGACCGCGCCAGTCCCGCGCGCGCCACGCGAAGGCATCGTGATCGATCACCTCGCTCGGGCCGAACACGTCGTCGGGCTGGAAGGCCGAGGCCGGATCGGGCACGTCGATCGCGTCGTCAACCCTGAACTTGTAATTGCTGCCGACGGGCAGGGCGGCAATCTCGGCGACATACCAGCCATCCTGCCGGCGCTGCATTGCATGCCGTCTGTCGAGCAGGAGATCGACACGGCGCGCACCGGGCGCCCACAGCCGGAACGACACGCCGTCCTTGGTCGGCCTCGCCCCGAAGGATGGCCTCATAGCGCCCCCGCGAAGGCGAGCACGGAGCGCGGCGGCGCCTTGCTGTCGCTTCCGGGCAGGAAATCAACGCTGTTCAGCATGGCATCCGTCGTGTTCAGGATCTGCTGCCAGCTCTTGTATTCGGTCATTTTGGGCAATTTGAATGCGATCTCTTCGGGGGCGGCGTTCAGTACGATAAAGATCGCAGCGCGTCCCGGTTCCATGGGTCCCATCACATAGGAAAGGAACCGCCCTTCCGGGAAATTCCAGTCGCTCTCCGTCATCTCGTCGCCCGCGGGCGTCAGCCACAGCGCGCCGTAGGAGAGGCCGTCTTTGGGGCGGCCGTCGAGCCAGCGATGGCTGCGAAGCTGCGAGAACCGCCGGCGGATGTCGGCGAGACCGGCGACGAAATCGCTCATGTCGTCGCCCTCCTTGCCGAGATTGTCCCAGCCGACCCAGCCGACCTCGTTGTCCTGGCAATAGGCGTTGTTGTTGCCGGATTGCGAATTGCCGACCTCGTCGCCGGCGAGGATCAGCGGAATGCCCTGCGCGAGCATCAGGCAGGCCAGCACGTTCTTGCGAAGCTGCCGGCGCAGGCCGATGATTTGGGGATCGTCGGTCGGACCCTCGACACCGCAATTGTTGCTGTGGTTGTCGCTGGAGCCGTCGCGATTGTCCTCGCCATTGGCCTCGTTGTGCTTCTCGTTGTAGCTGAAGAGGTCGGCGAGCGTGAAGCCGTCATGCACGGTGATGTGGTTGATGCTGGCGCGCGGCCGCCGTCCGTCATGGTTGAACAGGTCGGAGGAGGCCGTCATGCGGCTGGAGATGTCGCCGATCAGGCTGCCTTCGCCGCTCCAGTAGCGGCGCATGGCGCTGCGATAGCGGTCGTTCCACTCCGACCATTGCGAGGGGAATGCGCCGACCTGATAGCCGCCGAGGCCGAGATCCCAGGGCTCGGCGACGAGCTTGACGCTCGCCAGCACCGGATCCTGCCGGATCGCGGTCAGGAACGAGATGCCGCGATCAAAGCCGTTCGGCCCGCGCGCCAGCGTGGTGGCGAGGTCGAAGCGGAAGCCGTCGACATGGCAGACCTCGACCCAGTAGCGCAAGGAATCCATCACCATCTGGAGGACGCGCGGATGGGTGAGGTTCACCGAGGAGCCGCAGCCGGTGAAGTCGTCGTAATAGCGCGGGTTCTCGCGGTTCAGCCAGTAATAGGAGGCGTTGTCGATGCCGCGGTAACACAGCGTCGGGCCGAGATGATTGCCCTCGGCGGTGTGGTTGTAGACGACGTCGAGCATCACCTCGATGCCGGCATCGTGTAGCCGCGCCACCGTGGTGCGGAAGGAATCGAGCGCATTGTCCTGGGCGTAGCGCTGCTCCGGCGCGAAGAAGGACAGCGTGTTGTAGCCCCAGTAATTGGCGAGCTTCTTCTCGACCAGGATGCGGTCGTCGACGAAGCTGTGGATCGGCAGCAGCTCCACGGTGGTGACGCCGAGCTTCCTCAGATGCTCGATGATCGCCGGCGACGACAGCCCGCCATAGGTGCCGCGCAGATTCGGCGGCACGTCGTCGCGCTTCTGGGTCAGGCCCTTGACGTGGGCTTCGTAGATGATGGTGTCTTCCCACGGGATGTTAGGCCGGATCTCGCGGCGGCCCCAGTTGAAGGTCTCGTCGACGACGACGGCCTTGGGCATGCCGCGCGCGTTGTCGCGCCGGTCGAACGACAGATCCTCGCGCGCGCTTCCGGTGCGATAGGCGAAATGCGCATCGCTCCAGACCAGCCGCCCGGCAAGCCGCTTGGCATAGGGGTCGAGCACCAGCTTGTTGGCGTTGAAGCGGTGGCCTTGCTCGGGCTCATAGGGGCCGTGCACGCGATAGCCGTAAAGCTGGCCCGGCGAGACGTCGTTGAGATAGCCGTGCCAGACGTCCTCGGTTCTTTCAGGCAGCTCGATGCGCTCGAGCTCGCGGCGTCCCTGCGTGTCGAACAGGCAGAGCTCGACCTTCTGCGCGTTGGCCGAGAACAACGCGAAATTGGTGCCGCGTCCGTCCCAGCTTGCACCGAGGCGTGCGGGCGATCCAACAGTGAGGCGCATCGGTCAGCTTTCCGGAACGAGGAAGATCGCGGCGAGCGGCGGAATGGTGAGACGGAGCTCGGGCGTCTTGCCGTCAACGGCATGAACCTCGCCGATGTTCCCGACATTGGTGCCGCCATAATGGGCGGAGTCCGAGTTGAACACCTCTTTCCACTTGCCGGCGAAGGGCACGCGAACGCGGTAGTTGCGATAGACGTTGGGTGAGAAGTTGATGATCACGAGACAGCGCGCGTGTTCGTCAAATCCCTTGCGCAGCCAGGCGAACACGTTGCGGTTGGCATCGTCCGTGATCACCCATTCGAAGCCGGCCTGCTCGCAATCCATCTGGTGCAGCGCCGGCACCGCACGGTAGAGCCGGTTGAGATCGCGGATCAGCGCCTGGATGCCGGAATGGTACTTGTATTCGAGCAGGTGCCAGTCGAGCGACTGGTCGTGATTCCATTCGCGGCTCTGCGCGATCTCCGCGCCCATGAACAGCAGCTTCTTGCCGGGATGGCCGAACATGAAGCTGTAATAGGCGCGCAGATTCGCAAAGCGCTGCCATTCGTCGCCGGGCATGCGGCCGAGGATCGAACGTTTGCCGTGCACGACCTCGTCATGCGACAGCGGCAGGATGAAGTTTTCCGAGAATGCGTAGTGCAGGCCGAACAGGATCTCGCCGTGATGATGCTTGCGGTGGATCGGATCCTTGCTGATGTAGTTCAGCGTGTCGTGCATCCAGCCCATGTTCCACTTGTAGCCGAAGCCGAGCCCGCCGAATTCGACCGGGCGCGAGACCTGCGGCCAAGCGGTGGATTCCTCGGCGGCCGTGGTCGCCTGCGGGAAGCGCGCGAACAGCTCGGTGTTGAAGCGGCGCAGGAAGTTGATCGCCTCGATGTTCTCGCGGCCGCCATACTGGTTCGGAATCCAGGCGCCGGGCGGGCGGCTGTAGTCGAGATAGAGCATGGACGCGACCGCATCGACGCGCAGGCCGTCGATCGCGTAACGCTCCAGCCAGAACAGCGCGTTCGATACCAGGAAGTTCGTCACTTCGGTGCGGCCGTAATTGTAGATCAGCGTGCCCCAGTCGAGATGGCGGCCCTGGAGCGGGTTGGCGTGCTCGTAGAGCGAGGTGCCGTCGAAGCTGCCGAGCCCGTGCGGATCGTCCGGGAAATGGCCGGGCACCCAGTCGAGCAGCACGCCGACGCCCTCGCGATGGCAGGCATCGACCAACGCGGCAAAATCCTCCGGCGTGCCGAAGCGGCTGGTCGGCGCATAGAGGCCGGTCGGCTGATAGCCCCAGGAGCCGTCGAACGGATGCTCGCTGACGGGCAGGAATTCGAGATGGGTGAAGCCCATGTCGCGGGCATAGGCCGGCAATTGCTCGGCCAGCTCGCGATAGGTGAGCCATTCGTCGCCGTTCTTGCGCCGCCACGAGCCGAGATGGACCTCGTAGATCGACATCGGCGCCGACAGCGCGTTGATGCCGTCAGGCGCCGGTCGCGGACGCGGCAGATGTGCCTCGTCGAACACGATGGAGGCCGTCTTCGGGCGCACTTCGCTCGCAAACGCCATCGGATCTGACTTCAGCGGAAGCAGATGGCCATGCGGGCCGATGATCTCGAACTTGTAGTGATTGCCGGCCTTGGCATGCGGGATGAACAATTCCCAATAGCCACCACCGCGCACCCGCATGGGATGGCGCCGCCCATCCCAGAAATTGAAATCGCCGACCACGGACACGCGCCGCGCATTCGGCGCCAGCACGACGAATCCGATGCCGTCGATGCCCTCGAGCCGCATCGGATGCGCGCCGAGCTTGTCATAGAGGCGCTGGTGGGTACCCTCGCCGAGCAGATAAAGATCGAAATCGGTCAGGATCGGCGGAAAACGATAGGCGTCCTCGAACTCGACGACGTCGTTCCCGAACTTCGCGCGCAGCTGGTAGTGCTTCGAGCCGTTGGGCAGGGCGCCGATGAACAGGCCGGAATCGTGGACGCGGTCGAGCTTTGCGACCTCGCCATGTTCGCCCACCGCCTCGACGTTGGACGCCTCGGGCAGAAAGGCGCGGACCACGCTCTTGCCGCCCTCCGGATGCAGTCCGAGATAATGGAAGGGGTCGGAGTGACGGCCCTCGATGATGGCGTAGGCCTCGGCTGGCAATTTAGGCATGGGCTTCGCTCCCGGCACTGGACAGAATGCGAAGCAGTCCGGTCAGCGGCGCATGGAGCCCCTCAGGCCGGTGGGACAGCTCGTACTCTACTTCGTCGAAGGCATGATCAAGCAGGAAAAACCTTAACAGGCCTTCCGCGTGCCGCCGGTCTTCCGGCCACAGCCGGCGATCGGTCATGGCGTCGCGGTAGGCGTTGAGGAATGTCGCGGTGGCGCGCTCGCGCCATTCGCCGAGTGCGGTCGCGAGCCGGTCCTGTTCGTCGGATGCGCCGGTGAATGCGCGGCTGAGCGCGGCGTTGACCGAAAGATCGATCGAGCGGATCAGGCCCGCGACGTCGCGCGCGGCAGGCAGCTTGCGCCGCTTGTCGGCCAGCGGCAGACGCGGATCACCGTCCAAGTCGATGATGAAGATGTCGTCCTTCACGATCAGAGTTTGCCCAAGGCGGAAGTCGCCATGATGACGGATGTTCAACCCGCCGATGTCGGATGGCAAGAGTGCATTCAGATGGTCGGACAGGGTCGCGCGCACCGCGGCGAGCTGGTCGACCAGAAGACGGTCGCTCTCGCGCAGGCCCTCGCGGATGTCGGCCAGCCGTTCCAATATCCGTCCGGCCCGTGCCCTGAGGTCGGATGTCCAGCGCTCGACATGTGCGGGGCCGATCGGTTCCGGGGCGAGATTGTCGGGCTTTGCGGCGGCGAGAGCGACGTGCAGCTCGGCAAGCCGCCGGCCGGTCTGCGCCATGAAGTGCAGATAGGGCGCCTGCTCCTGGGTCTCGCGAAGCCTCTCGCCCGGCGGCAGCACCCGCTGCTCGTCGATGTAGCGGTCGAGATAGCCCGTGGTCACGGCCCAGCCGTCGCCCTGGTTCTCGACATAGGCGTGCAGTACGCCGAGAGCGCTGCTTCTATCGCCTTCGACCAGCGCGACGCTGCCGAGCAGCGCCGGTGTGTTGGCGAAGCAGGCGATTTCGGTGAGGTAGGCTCCGATCTCGATCTCGGGACTGATGCCGCGTTCGAGCCGGCGATAGATCTTCGCGACATACTGGTTGTCGACCAGCGCGGTGCTGTTCGACTGCTCGATCGCGCGGATGCGTTCGGGCTCCTTGACGATGTGATCGGCAAACCGGCTGGTGGCCTTGAACTCCAGGCGCAAGTTATTTTCTTCCACCACCAGGTTTTGCGACAGACCCCGCAAGAAAAGCCCGATGAAGATCTGCTCGGTCGCGACGTCGAGCAGCGTGCCCTCGCGCGCGCCCTGGCGCACGGCGGCAAGCGCCTTCGGGTTGAAGCGTTCGCGGTCGAAGCGCACCCACTCGATCTGCATCGGCAGCACATAGCGCGTCGTGACGTCATCCTGCGCCGCCTCGAAGAACGCGATCCACGGCCTGTTGTCGCCGATGTCGCTGAAAGGTACCGCCGAGGTCAGCGTGGCCTTGATATGCTTGGGATTGTGCTCGGGATACCAGCGTGTCCGCGACAGGAAGCCCGGCAGCACGTCGCGCTCGAACACGCCGCGCTCGCGGGCGAGCGACACCCAGTTCGAGTTCACCGGCACCACCAGGGTCTCGAACTCCGGCACCGCGCGCGGCGTCACCGGCTCGGACTTGTCGCGCTCCTGAAGCTGGAACCAGTAGAAGCCGTATGGCCCCAGCGTGACCATGTATGGCAGTTCGCCGATCGGAGGGAAGCGCGTGCGGCCGAGCATTTCCTGCGGGATGCGGTCCTTCCAGGGCGACAGGTCGAGCTCGGTCGCCTGCGCGGCGCGCGAGAGGTTGGCGACGCAGAGGATCACCTCGTCGCGGTACTGCCGGACATAGGCCAGCACGGCGCGGTTGGCCGGGCGGATAAAGGTCATGGTGCCGCGGCCGAAGGCGAGCGTCGACTTGCGCACCGAGATCAGCCGCTTGGTGGCGCTGAGCAACGAGGACAGGCTGCGCGACTGCGCCTCCACGTTCACGGACTCATAGCCGTAGACGGGATCCATGATCAGCGGCGCGTAGAGGCGGGCGGGGTCGCAGCGCGAGAAGCCGCCATTGCGGTCCGGGCTCCACTGCATCGGCGTGCGCACGCCGTTGCGGTCGCCGAGATAGATGTTGTCGCCCATCCCGATCTCGTCGCCGTAATAGATGATCGGCGTGCCCGGGAACGACAGCAGCAGCGAGTTCATCAGCTCGATCTTGCGGCGGTCATTGTCCATCAGCGGCGCAAGGCGCCGGCGGATGCCGACATTGATGCGGGCGCGTGGATCGTTGGCGTAGGTGGTCCAGAGATAGTCGCGCTCGACGTCGGTGACCATCTCCAGCGTCAGCTCGTCATGGTTGCGCAGGAACAGCGCCCATTGGCAGCTCGCCGGGATGTCCGGCGTCTGGCGCAGGATGTCGGTGATCGGGAAGCGGTCCTCCTGCGCGATCGCCATGTAGATGCGCGGCATCAGCGGGAAGTGGTAGGCCATGTGGCATTCGTCGCCGCGGCCGAAATATTCCTGCACGTCCTCCGGCCATTGATTGGCCTCGGCCAGCAGCAGCTTGCCCTTGGAGTAGGAATCCAGCTCCTGGCGCAGCCGCTTGATGATGGCATGCGTCTCGGGGAGGTTCTCGTTGTTGGTGCCGTCGCGTTCGCAGAGATAGGGAATGGCGTCCAGGCGGAAGCCGTCGACGCCGGCATCGAGCCAGCGCTTCATCACCTGGATCAGCGCGCTGACGACGCGCGGATTATCGAAATTCAGATCCGGCTGGTGCGAGAAGAAGCGGTGCCAGTAGAACGCGCCGGCCTCGTGATCCCAGGTCCAGTTCGACTTCTCCGTGTCGGTGAAGATGATGCGCGTGCCCTGGTATTTCTGGTCGGTGTCGCTCCAGACATACCAGTTGCGGGCGCTCGAGCCCGCCGGGCTGCGGCGCGCGCGCTTGAACCAATTGTGCTGGTCGGAGGTGTGGTTGACGACGAGCTCGGTGATGACGCGCAGGCCGCGCTTCTGCGCTTCCTGGATGAAGCGCTTGAAATCCTTCATCGTCCCGAAATCGGGATTGACCGAGCCGTAGTCGGCGATGTCGTAGCCGTCGTCGCGGCCGGGCGAGGGATAGAACGGCAGCAGCCACAGCGCGGTGACGCCGAGCTCCTGCAGATAGGGCAGCTTCTCGGTCAGCCCGGCGAAGTCGCCGATGCCGTCCTGGTTGCTGTCGGCAAACGCCTTGACGTGGAGCTGGTAGATGATGGCGTCCTTGTACCAGAGCTCATCCACGATCTCGGCAGCCTCGGCCTTCTTGGTGTCGACGGAAGACAAAACGTTCATGGCGTGCGCCTCTTACGCCAGGCAGCGGAACAGCAGCGCCGGATCACGGTCGGGATCGATACGCAATTTGATCCCGCCCCATTCGATGCGGGACTGTTCGCCGGTGAGGAGATTTTCGAGTGCGGTGACGTGGCGGCGTTCGCCACCGGCATCGATGGTGAAGTCGCCGAGCGGCAACCAGGATTCGCGCGCACGGCGCGACAGCGCGATGACCGCGATGATCGTGCTCGCGGGATCGGCCGCCTCCTTGGCGAAGGCAATCGTCTCGCCGTCCTCGATGCCGAGGAAGCGGAGGTTTGCCGTCTGCCGAAGCGCCGGATTGCCGTTGCGGATGCGATTGAGCGCGGCGATGTAGGGCTTGATGTTGCCGGGCTTGTTCCAGTCGCGCTGCTTGATCTCGTACTTTTCGGAATCGAGATATTCTTCGCGGCCGGGCACGGCTTGATGCTCCAGCAACTCGAAGCCGCTGTAGATTCCGAAGCTGCCGGACAGCGTCGCCGCCAGTGCCACGCGCGACTTGAATGCCCAGGGTTCGCCGCTCTGGAGATGATAGGGCAGCAGGTCCGGCGTGCTCACGAACAGGTTCGGCCGATAGAAGTCGCGTTCGGGATAGCGCGTCAGCTCGCCCAGATATTGCTCCAGCTCCCACTTCGCCGTGCGCCAGGGGAAATAAGTGAAGGATTGCGCAAAGCCGAGCTTGGCGAGGCCCTTCATCAGCTTTGGCCTCGCAAACGTCTTGGAAAACAGGATCACCTGGGGATGCCGGCGGCGGATGTCGCTGATCAGCCACTCCCAGAAGGCAAGCGGTGCGGTGTCGTGGTTGTCGATGGCGAAGATGGTGACGCCCTGGTCGATCCAGAACAGCATCGCATCTCGGAAGGCATTCCACAGCCCGCTCCGGTCGACGGAGGCGAAATCGGGGATGACGATATCCGAATAGGGGCTATCCGCCGTCCGCACCGAACGGTCCGGCCGCCATTTGAACCATTCCGGGTGCTGCGTCAGCCAGGGATGGTCCGGCGAGCATTGCACGGCAAAGTCGAGCGCAAGCTCGAGGCCGTATTCGAGACAGGTCGCGACCAGCGCGCGGAAATCCTCGATGGTGCCGAGCTCGGGATGCAGCGCATCGTGCCCGCCCTCGGCCGAGCCGATCGCATAGGGCGAGCCGGGCTCGCCAGCGGTTGCCACCGGCGCATTGTTGCGGCCCTTGCGGCTTGTGTGGCCGATCGGGTGGATCGGCGTGAAATAGAGCACGTCGAAGCCCATCGCGGCGATGTCGGGGACGCGCGCGATGCAGTCGCGGAGCGTGCCATGCCGGCCGGCGCCTCCGCTGAAGTCCTGGCTCTGGCTGCGCGGCATCATCTGATACCAGGCGCCGAAGCGTGCCTTGTCGCGATCGACGATCAGCGGGAAATTCGGCGAGCGGGTCAGATCAGGCCGCGGCTGGCTCTGGGCCATGGCCTCGCCGAGCTCGGTTGCAAGCAGAGGGGTGACGTCGCCGGTCTGAAGATAACCCTCGCACTGCCTGATGATGAGCGCCGCGGCGTCCTGCCGCGCGCCATGCGCCTTGGTCAGGAGGCCGGCGCCCTCGACGGCATCGAGACTGACATCGGCGCCGAGGCGCTGTTTTCGCGCGACACCGTGGGACCAGGTGGCGAATTCGTCGGTCCAGGCTTCGATGGCATAGACATATGGGCCGGGCTCGACGGGTGTGAACACGCCGGACCAGCGGTCATTGCCGTGAGGGATCATCGGCTCGCTCCGCCATTCCCGGTCCTGCTCGCGGCGCCAGATCAGCGCGGCACTGACGACGGCGTCGCCGTCGCGATAGATGTCGGCCCAGACCTCGACCCGCTCGCCCGCGATTCGCTTCACGGCGAAGCGGCCGCCATCGACCAACGGATAGACGTCTTCGATGAGGAAAGCGCTGCCGGCTGCGGCACTCTCGACAGTTTGAATTGTCTTGTTCACGGTGATGCCATTGACAAGAAAGCAGGAGCCCGTTTCCCTTGTCGGGAACCTACGCTTGGTACCACTATAGAAAGCCGGTTGTGTGGCATTAGTTCCCTCGGGAACGGCCAGCGCGGTTTGCGAGTTAAGCCTGACTAACGTCTTCCTCCGCCTCGTTAAAATCGATGCCCCCGGCCAAACTATGGCCTGCAAGCTGCGTGCCGAATGGATCTTTTAGCTCAAGCCCGGATCAAGGGCGTTCAGTCTGAATTCGTCGATGCGCTCGGAAAGCTGCGGGTCACCGCGCCCGAAGCGCTCAAATCCATCCTCGACGCCCTGCCGGAGAAGCGGGTTTATCGCTTCGTCGGCGGGCCCGTGGTGGTTCGCGCCCTGGGACATCCGCGCACGGAATTGGCGGCCATGGGCGCGCCGCCGCTCAAATGGAAGATCACCGGCAGTGACCAGGCCAACGGCAAACCCAATGTGATCGCGCAAGGCGAGACGCGCGAGCCCGTCATCGCCTGGCCCGACGGCCTGCCGCTCGGCTATCACCGGTTGTCGCTGACCGATGCCGGAGGCGTGAGCGAAGAGGTGCCGATGATCGTGGCGCCCGAGCGCGCCTTCGGCGGCGATTTCGACCGCGGCTGGCTGCTCGCCGTGCAGCTCTACAGCGTCCGCTCCGACCGCAACTGGGGCATCGGCGATTTCACCGACCTCGCAGGTCTCGTCCGGCTCGCCAAGCAACTCGGCGCCGATGGTGTCGGGCTCAATCCGCTCCACGTCCTGTTCGACGACCATCCGGCCGATTGCAGCCCCTATTCGCCGAACAGCCGGCTGTTCCTCAACCCGCTCTATATCGACGTCGAGGCGATCCCGGAATTTTCCCCCGACCTCGTCCCCGACGCGGCTGCGACCGCCGCGCGGCTGCGGGAAGGCGACCGCGTCCCCTATGCCGACATGGCGGCGTTGAAATGGCTGGCCCTGCGCGCCGCCTTCAACAGCTTCATGACGAGCGCGAGCGGTGTCCGCCGCAATCAGTTCGACGCCTTTCGCGCCGACCGCGCGCCGCTATTGTCCCGCTTTGCCTGCTTCGAAGCGCTGCGCCATCGCTTCAACGGGCCGTGGTGGGAGTGGCCGCAGGAATGGCAGCGGCCGGATGAGGCCAAATGCGCCGAGCTGCGCAACGGGCCCGACAAGCGCGAGGTCGAGTTCGTCGAATTCGTGCAGTGGACGGCTGATTCGCAATTGCATGCGGCCAAGGAGCTGGCCGGCCAGCTCGGCATGCGGGTCGGGCTTTATCTCGATGTCGCCGTCGGCGTGCAATCCAACGGCTTCGATGCATGGAACGAGCAGACGGCGATCTCGCGCGAGCTCGCCGTCGGCGCGCCGCCAGACGTGCTCAACACCATCGGACAGGACTGGGGTCTTGCCGGCTTCAATTCCGGCGGCCTCGAAGCGCAGTCCTTCGTGCCGTTCGCGGACATGCTAGCGGCCTCGATGCGCCATGCCGGCGCCATCCGGCTCGACCACGTGCTGGGCTTGAAGCGCCTTTATCTGGTGCCGCGCGGCTTCAAGCCTGACAACGGCGCCTATGTGCAGATGCCATTCGAGGCGCTGCTTGGCGCCGTGGTGCGCGAGAGCGCCGCCCACAAGTGCATCGTCATCGGCGAGGACCTCGGCACCGTGCCAGAAGGCTTCCGCGAGATGATGCAGGATTTCGGCATCTGGTCCTATCTCGTCATGATGTTCGAGCGCGACGAGGCCGGCCATTTCCGCAACACCGACCATTACCGTCCCAATGCGCTGGTGACGCTGAACACGCATGATCTGTGCACCTATGCCGGCTGGCGCTCCTTCGGCGATCTCAAGATGAAGCGCTCGCTCGGGCTCGATCCCGGCGAGGACGACCAGGCGCGCTGGGATGCGCTCGGTGCGCTCGACGAGATTCTGCACCAGAACGGCATCAAGGCCAACGATCTCTATTCGGTGCTCGCCTTCCTGTCGCGCACGCCGTCGCGGCTTCTGGCGATATCGCTGGAGGATCTGCTCGGCGTGATCGACCAGCCCAACATTCCCGGCACGATCGACGAGCATCCGAACTGGCGCCAGCGCCTGCCTGTTGCGCTCGACAAGATTGCCTCGAAGGTCGATCTCGCGGCTTTGAAGGCCGCGACGCGGGAACGTTCGTTGACCGGCGGGAGTTGATCGGCCGGGATATCCAGGGGCGATTTCCGAAGGCTCGCACGACATTGTCTCAGAGGATCGAGGACTATGCGTTGATCGGCGACTGCGAGACCGCGGCGCTGGTCGGGCGCAACGGCTCGATCGACTGGCTGTGCTGGCCGGCCTTCGATTCCGACGCCTGCTTTGCCGCGATCCTCGGCACGCACAGGAACGGCCGCTGGCTGATCGCACCGGGCGAGGACGTCACAAAAACGTCGCGCCGCTATCTCGGCGACACCCTCATCCTCGAAACGCGCTTCGAGACGAAGAGCGGCACCGTCGCGCTGATCGACTTCATGCCGCCGCGCGGCAAGGCCTCGGACATCGTGCGGCTGGTGCGCGGCGTCAGCGGTGCGGTGAAGATGCGGATGGAGCTCGTCATCCGCTTCGGTTTCGGCGCCGACATTCCCTGGGTGCGGCGGATCGACCATTCCCTGATGGCCATCGCCGGCCAGGACATGACCGTGCTGCGCACGCCGGTCGAGACCCGCGGCGAGGATCTGACCACGGTGTCGGACTTCGAGGTCAAGGCCGGCGAGACCGTGCCCTTCGTCCTGACCTACGGCCCCTCGCATCTCGAGCCGCCCGGGCCGATCGATCCGGAGATCGCGCTCGAGGAGACCGAGAAATTCTGGCAGGACTGGTGCGGCCAATGCACCCGCGACGGGGACTATCACGATCTCATCATGCGCTCGCTGATCACGCTGAAGGCGCTGACCTTCGGCCCGACCGGCGGCATTGTCGCCGCGCCGACCACCTCGCTGCCGGAGAAGCTCGGCGGCGGCAGGAACTGGGACTACCGCTTCTGCTGGCTGCGCGATGCCACTTTCACGCTGCTGGCGCTGATGAACTCGGGCTATACCGAGGAAGCCTCGGCCTGGCACAATTGGCTGCTGCGCGCGGCGGCCGGCTCGCCCGCCAACATGCAGATCATGTATGGTATCTGGGGCCAGCGGCGCCTCCTGGAATGGGAGGCGGGCTGGCTCGACGGCTATGAGGGCTCGCAGCCGGTGCGAATCGGCAACGCTGCGCATGCGCAGCTCCAGCTCGACGTCTATGGCGAGTTGATCGACGCCTTCCACCAGTCGCGCATGGCCAAGCTCAAGCTCGACGATGAGACGACATGGTCGCTGGAATGCGCCGTGCTCAACCATCTCGCCGAGGTCTGGGACCAGCCCGATCACGGCATCTGGGAGCGGCGTGGGCAGCCGAAGCACTACGTCTTCTCCAAGGTCATGACCTGGGTCGCGTTCGACCGCGGCATCAAGAGCGCCGAGACCTTTGGCTTCAAGGCGCCGCTCTTGCATTGGCACGCTCTGCGCGAGGCGATTCATCGCGACGTCTGCAACAACGGCTTTGACGCGGAGGAAAATGCCTTCGTCGAGTCCTACGGCTCGAAGCTGCTCGATGCGAGCGTGCTGCTGCTGCCCGCCGTCGGCTTCCTGCCGCCGTCGGACCCGCGCATCCGCGGCACCATCGCGGCGGTCGAGAAATGCCTGGTGCGCGACGGTTTCGTGCTGCGGCACGATCCGCGCGAGTTGCCTGCAGGACAGCCGCCGCTCGAAGGCGCGTTCCTGGCCTGCAGCCTGTGGCTGGCTGATGCCTATGTGCTGTCGGGTGATCTCGACAAGGCGCAAGTCCTGCTGGATCGCGTGGTCGGCGTCGCGAACGACGTCGGGCTGCTGGCCGAGGAGTATGATTCAAACGCCCGGCGCCAGACCGGCAATTTCCCGCAGGCGCTGACCCACATCGCGCTGATCAACACCGCCCACAATCTCTCCGCGGCAAGGCAGGAGAGTGAGAAGCCGGCGGTGCAGCGGTCGAAGTAGTAATTCAACCCACCCCATTCCGCTTCAAAATCATCTCCATCGCTTCCGCAAAACCGTCCTGCTCGTTGGTTGCGGTGACGTGGGTGGCCTGGTCCTTGACGTTGTCGGTGGCATTGCCCATGGCGATCGAGACGCCGCTGACGGCGAACATGGCGAGGTCATTCTGCATGTCGCCGATGGTGGCGACGGTGTCGGTCGCAATGCCGAGGCGCTTGGCCATCGCCTGCACGAAGGTGCCCTTGTTGAAGCCGGGCGGGGTGATGTCGAGATAGTAGGTCTGCGAGCGGACTGCGGTCGCCTCACTGCCCAGCGCCTCCTGCATCGCTTTTTCGCAAGCTTCGAGCCCCGCGGCATCGGCGCTGGCGCCGACGATCTTGCAGGCGCTGGAAAGATACGGGGTGAAATCGGTCACGATGGTGGGGGCTGAGCGGATCGTGTGCTGTTCATGCGCGACGTATTTTCCGCTTGGATTATCGATCAGCCATTGGTCGGTGGTGAACAGCCAGATATCGGCGCCGAACTCGCGGAGGATTTGCAAGCTGCGCTCGGCGGCGCTCGCGGGGATGAGGTGCTGCTCGACCGGCTTCATCTCGGGATCGACGATCGAGGAGCCGTTGAACGGGCCGACCGGCAGCCACAGCGCCAGCGGCTCGATCAGGAAGCGCATGCCGATCGCGGGGCGGCTGGAGGTGATGGTGAAGCCGATGCCGGCCTGGTGCAGCCGCTGCACCGCGCTCCTCGCGCGCTCGGTCAGCGTCTTGTCCTTGGTCAGCAGCGTGCCGTCGACGTCGGACACGACCAGTGAGATTTTCGTCATGGCAGGATCCCCAGGGTTTTTCGGCCTTTAGCGTTTCGCCCCGCCCAGTCTCAATTGCCGTACCACGCCGTCCACGATCGCCTCGACGGATTCGTCGATCGAGACGGTGATGACGTGCTCGCCGGCCTCCGGCGGCTCCAGCGTGTCGAACTGGCTGGCCAGCAGCCCGGGCGGCATGAAGTGCCCCTTGCGCCCGGCGAGGCGGGCGGCGATCAGTTCCTTGGTGCCCCTCAGGAAGACGAAGCGGACGTCGTCGCGGCCGCGCAGCAGCACGTCACGATAGGTGTGCTTCAGCGCCGAGCAGGCGATGATGACATGCTCGCCCTTGTCGCAGACCCGCGCGATCTCGTCGGCGATGGCGTTGAGCCAGGGCCAGCGATCCTCGTCGGTCAGGGGATGGCCGGCCCGCATCTTCTCGACATTGCTGGCGGGGTGAAAGCTGTCGCCGTCCTCGAAGCGCCAGCCGAGCCGCTCGCCCAGCGCCCCCGCAACCGTGCTTTTGCCCGAACCCGACACGCCCATCACGATCAATGCACAAGGTGCTTCAACGCCCGCCACGAATTCCCTCCGGAAGCGCGGCCTGGTCGACCAGCCAGACGGTCTCACCATTCGAGCGCGCGCGTAAGGCCGGCAAAGTCTCGCCATTGAGGAGGCGCGTCAAGATCGGCTGCTTGTCGTGCCCGGCAATCTCGAACAGCATTTCGTGGCAAGAGGCCAAAGCGGGCAGGGTGAGCGAGACCCGCGGCACGAAAGGGGCGACATTGGCCTTGGGCACGCCAACGACCCAGCGCGTGGTTTCGTCGATCGCGGGATAGCCCGGGAAGAGCGAGGCGGTGTGGCCGTCAGGGCCCGCGCCCATCAAAACCATGTCGAACAGCGGCCTGGCCGGATCGAGGCTCTCAGAACCGTAGAAGGCTTGTAGCTCGCGCGCATAGGTCTCGGCGCTCGCCTCGGGGCTTTCAGCCGCAGTTGGGATCGGGTGGATATGGCTAGACGGCGCATTGCGGTCGAGAAAGCTCGCGCGCGCGACCGCCATGTTGTTGAGGGGATCGCTGGCGGGCACGAAGCGCTCGTCGCCGATGAACCAGTGCACACGCTCCCACGGGATCCTGCCGCACCAGCTATCGCTGCCGAGCAATTGATAGAGCGTCTTCGGGCTGGAGCCGCCGGTCAGGCAAATCGCGATCCGCGAGGGGTTGGCTTCGATCCGCGCCATCACCCGCTCGGCTGCGGCCCGTGCCAGCGCCTCGGCATCGGCCGCCACGATCAGCTTCGGCTGTCCGGCCGCCGCCATCACGAAAATTTCCGCCAGCTTCGCCCGTCGCGCCGCAGCAGCTCGTCGGCGCAGGCCGGGCCGTCGCTGCCGGCTTCGTAGGTCTCGATGCCGTTGCCGCCGGCCTGCTTCCACGCGTCCAGGAACGGCTGAACCGCCTGCCAGCCGGCCTCGATGCCGTCGGCACGCTGGAACAGGATGTTGTCGCCGATCATGCAGTCGTAGATCAGCGTCTCGTAGCCGGTCGAGGGATCGGCGCGGAAATAGTCGCCGTATTTGAACTTCATCTCGACGCCGTCGATGGTGATGCTTGGCCCCGGAATCTTGGCGTTGAACTGAAGCTCGATGGTCTCGGTTGGCGCGATCCCGATGGTGAGGAAGTTCTGCGACAGGCGATCGACCGTCGTTCCAGAAAACATCGACAGCGGCGCCTGCTTGAACTTGATCGCGACTTCGGTGCGCTTGTGACCCAGCGCCTTGCCGGTGCGCAAATAGAAGGGAACGCCGGCCCAGCGCCAATTGTCGATCATCAGTTTCAGCGCGACAAAGGTCTCGGTGGTGCTGCCGGGCTTGACGTCCTCGGTCTTGCGATAGTCGATGATCTCATCGTCGCCGATGCGCCCCGCGAGATATTGCGCGCGCACCGAATTCTTCAGCGCGTCCTCTCGGCTCGGCTGCTGGATCGAGGTCAGCACCTCGGCCTTCTCGGAGCGCACGGAATGCGCGTCGAAGCGTGCCGGCGGCTCCATGGCCACCAGCGACATCAGCTGGAACAAATGGTTCGGCACCATGTCGCGCAGCGCGCCGGTAGCGTCGTAGAAGCCGCCGCGGTGGCCGACGCCGAGCTTCTCTTCCACCGTGATCTGGATGTGGTCGATGTGGTTGCGATTCCAGATCGGCTCGAACATGCCGTTGGCGAAGCGCAGCACCAGGATGTTCTGCACCGTCTCCTTGCCGAGATAATGATCGATCCGGTAGATCTGGTGCTCGTCCATGATCTTCAGGAGCTCGGCGTTCAGCGCCTTGGCCGAGGCGAGGTCGGTGCCGAACGGCTTCTCGATCACCAGCCGCCGCCAGGCGCCGTTCTGCTTCATCATGCCGGTGCGGCCGAGCTCGCGCGCGGTCGGCGCGAACGCGGCGGGCGGGGTCGCCAGGTAGAACAGGCGGTTGCCGCCGGTCTCCTGCGCGCATTCCAGCGAATCCAGATGCACGCGCAGGCGGTCGAACGACGGCGGGTCCTTCGGATCGGCCTCGACGAAGGTCACGCATTCCAGGAGCTTCCGGGCGATGTCGTCGTCAATGGGCCGCGTTGCGAACTGGCGCAGGCCCTTCATCAGACTGTCGCGCAGCTCGTCATCGGACTGGCCCCTGCGGGCCACGCCGACCACGCAGAATTTTTCCGGCAGCAGATGCTCGGCGGCGAGATTGTAGAGCGACGGCATCACCAGCCGATGGGTGAGGTCGCCAGTCACGCCGAAGATGACGAAGGCGCAATTTTCCGGCTTGCGCTTGGCTTGCGGGTCTTTTGTCACGAACGATTGGCCTTCGCTTTGTTGCTCTTATTTCGGCTTGGTGGCGTCCGGCTGCTTCGGCTCCTTGTGGCCGCCGAACCCCGCGCGCATCGCGGAGAGAATTTTTTCGGCGAAGGTGTGTTCCTTGCGGGAACGGAAACGTGTGTAGAGCGCCGCGGTCAGGACTTCGGCCGGCACGGCCTCGTCGATCGCGGCATTCACGGTCCAGCGTCCTTCGCCGGAATCCTCCACGAAGCCGGAATATTCCGCCAATGCCGGACTGTCGGCGAGCGCGGTGGAGGTGAGATCGAGTAGCCAGGACGGGATCACGCTGCCGCGCCGCCACACCTCGGCGATGTCGGCGAGATCGAAATCGTAGCGATGGTCCGGCGGCAGCGCCTCGATATTGGCGTTCTTGAGGATGTCGAACCCTTCGGCATAGGCCTGCATCAGGCCGTATTCGATGCCGTTGTGGATCATCTTGACGAAATGACCGGCACCGACAGGGCCGGCATGGATGTAGCCCTGCTCGATGCGGGGATCGCGTCCCTCGCGTCCCTCCGTGCGCGGGATGTCGCCGGCGCCGGGCGCGAGCGCGGCGAAGATCGGATCGAGCCGGTCCACCACCTGCTTCTCGCCGCCGATCATCATGCAATAGCCGCGGTCGAGCCCCCAGACGCCGCCGGACGTGCCGACGTCGACATAGTGGATGCCGCGCGCTTTCAGCGCCTTGCCGCGGCGGACGTCGTCCTGCCAGAAGGTGTTGCCGCCGTCGATGATGACGTCGCCTTCCTGCATCACGCCCGCGATGGTGTCGATCGTCGTCTCGGTGATGCGCCCCGCCGGCAGCATCACCCAGGCCGTGCGCGGCCGCTCGAGTTTCGCGATGAATTCCTCGAGCGTCGCCGAGCCCACCGCGCCGTCGGCGGCGAGGCCCGCGACGGCCTTCGCATCCTTGTCATAGACCACGGTCGAATGTCCCTGGCGCATCACGCGGCGAACGATGTTGCCGCCCATTCGGCCGAGGCCGATCATGCCGAGTTGCATGTGAGAGATTCCCTTAATTCAGTGCGTCGTTGAGCGCGGCATTGAGCGCCGCGAGACCTTTCTTGAGCGGACCTTTCAGGTGGACGCGCAGCGCGCGCCGGCCGCGCTCGGTGAGCACGTCGAAATCGCCGCGCGCCTGCGCCGCCTTGATCACGCCGAAGCTGGCCTTCTGGCCCGGCACGGCCAAGTCCTTGGCGTCGTCTGCGGTGATCTGAAGGAATACGCCGCTGTCGGGCCCGCCCTTGTAGGCCTGCCCGGTCGAATGCAGGAAGCGCGGTCCGAACTCGGCTGCGGTCGCCAGATGCCGCTTCACGAGCACCGCAGTCCGCATCTCCTGAAGCGCCTCGATCGTGGCCTTGTCGCGCGCGATGTAGCCGAGCAGGGCAAAATAGTCGCCGCGCCGCGAGCGGGTGATATGTGCCCTCAGCCAGGAGGTGAGGTCGCCGTTGGCGCCCATCGCGCGCAGCGCGGCGGCATTGTGCTCGTCGGTGAAGAGGTCAGCTTCCGCGGTGCTGACCACGGGCTCTTCCTCAGGCAGCGCGCCGGACTTCTCGAACGATGCGCTGAGCTCGCGGGTCTTGATCTTGGCCGCTTCCACGTCCGGCTGGTCGAACGGGTTGATGCCGAGGATGCTGCCGGCCACTGCCGTCGCCATCTCGAAGCGGAAGAATTCCTGGCCGAGATGGTCGATCGACTTCATGACGATGCGCACCACGGGATGGCCGGCCGCTTCGATCGCGGCAAGCTGGGAGTCGTGGGCGGCGTCGGCCTCACCCTCGATGCGGATGTCGATGAAGAAGCGGTCGTTGCCGTAAAGCGCGGGCTCACCGAGCGGCTCGCCGTCGATCGGGATCAGGCCCTTGCCTTCCTTGCCGGTCGATTCCGCGATGAGCTGTTCGGCCCAGGCGCCGAAATCGGCGATCTTCTTCGACGACAGGATCGTCACCTTGTCCCGGCCTTCGAGGCCGGCAAGGCCCATGGCGAGGCCGAGCTGCACGCCGGGGTTCTCACTTGGCGGCACGTCCGGCCCGCAGGAGCGGGCCATTGCCAGCGCATGCTTGACGAAGGTCTTGACGTCGATGCCCGCGGTTGCCGCCGGCACGAGGCCGAATGGCGAGAGCACCGAATAGCGGCCGCCGATCGAGGGTTCGCCATGGAAGATGCGGGCGTAGTTCAGGCTTTTGGCCGCCTTCTCGAGCGACGAGCCGGGATCGGTCACCGCGATGAAGCGATGGCCGGTCTTGACCTTCGGCCCGACCGCTTGCGCGACGCGCTCGTGGAAATAGTCCTTCATCGCGTTCGGCTCGGTGGTGCCGCCGGACTTGCTGGAGACGATGAACACGGTGTTGGCGATGTCGATCTTCGCCTCCATCGCCCGCACCTGCGCCGGATCGGTGGAGTCCAGCACGTGCAGCTTGGGGAAGCCGGGTTTTTTCCCATAGGTCTCGGCCAACACCTCAGGGCCAAGGCTCGATCCGCCCATGCCAAGCACGACGGCGTCGGAGAATTTCTGGCCCTTCACGCGGCCAGCATAGTCCTCATAGTCCGCAACATCGGCCTTCGCCGCGCTGTCGAGCCAGCCGAGCCATTTGTTCTCATCGGCGCCGGTCCAGACCGACTTGTCGCGCTGCCATAGCCTGCGGATCTTCGCCGATGCGCGCCATTCCTCGGTGCTCTTCGCCACGGCCTTGCCGAGCCCGTCACCCAGCGAGAACTGCTGACGGTCGATCGCAGGCCCGAGCACGGTCGCGCGCTTGTGGGCGACCGCGCCGTAGAGCTTGTCGGCGGCATCCGCAAACTGCTTGACGCCGTCCTTGACCAGCTCCTCGGTAATCGCATCGAGCGAGACGCCGGAGCGTTCCAGCTCTTCCAGCACGCGGCGGGCGTCGTCGACATTCTCCTCGAGACTGTCGCGCGGCTTGCCGTGGTCGCGGAATGCATCGAGCGTTGCCGGCGGCACCGTGTTGACGGTGTCGGGACCGATCAGCTCCTCGACATAGAGAACGTCGCTGTAGTCCTTGTTCTTGGTGCCGGTCGAGGCCCACAGCATGCGCTGCGGCTTGGCGCCCTTGGCGGCAAGCTTCTCCCAGCGCGCACCGGAGAACAGGCGCTTGTAATCCTGGTAGGCGACCTTGGCGTTGGCGATCGCGACCTTGCCCTTCAGCGCCGCGAGCCGTTCCTTTTCGCTCGGATCGTTGGCGCGCGCGATCTTCTCGTCGAGCTGCTTGTCGACGACCGAGTCGATGCGGCTGACGAAGAAGCTCGCGACACTGGCCACATGCGAGGGATCGCCGCCGCCCGCGACGTATTTTTCCAGACCGGCGATGTAGGCCTCGGCGACCTCGAGGTAGACCGTCCTGGAGAACAGCAGCGTGATGTTGATGCTGATGCCGTCGCCGATCAGCGTCTCGATCGCCGGCAGGCCTTCCGGCGTCGCCGGCACCTTCACCATCAGGTTCTTGCGCTTGACGTCCTTCCAGAGCCGCCGCGCTTCAGCGACCGTGCCGGCGGTGTCCATCGCCAGATACGGTGAGACTTCCAGGCTGACATAACCGTCGCCGCCCTTGAGGCGGTCATAGACCGGGCGGAGCACGTCGGCGGCGGCCTGGATGTCCTCGATTGCGACGGCCTCGAACAAATCGGCCACGGCCCGGTCGCCGCGCTTCAGCGCCTTGCCGATCGGGGCGTCGTATTCGTCCGAGCTGCCGATCGCCTTCTCGAAGATCGAGGGGTTGGAGGTGACGCCCTTGACGCCGTCGGTGTCGATCAGCCGCTTCAGGTCGCCCTTGGCGATGAAGCCGCGGGCCAGGAAGTCCAGCCAGACGGCTTGGCCGTGCTTTTCCAGTTCTTTGACGGGATTCATGATGCCTATTTATCTCCAAGCCTGCGGGCGAGGGGTTTCCGCGCCGGTCCTGACGCGCTATCCTCTAGCCTACATGCTCCCGGGAGGGAACCAATCAAGGGTACGAGCGTCATACTCTCAGTCTAACTCCGTCGCGATCTTGGCGATCCAGGCGGAAGTTGCCGTGTTGCGTAAAAAGTCGTTGGCCGGGAGGAATTGGCCAAGGTCTTGAATTGACCAGCGTCTGGTTGCGTAACGTCGGCCGCTTCGTCTTGTCGTCTAGTGGCTGGGTGGAGTGCCGTCAGCGGATTCCGGTCCGTCTGATGCATCGTGGCTCGGCCGCGAATGGCCATGCTGGGGAAAAGCATGCACGCACATCATGACGGCCCGGTGCTCGCTGTCGCAGACAGTCCGCCATCGGTCGCGTCGACCACCGGCATCGACGCGTCCCACGATCTCGAAATCAGTCCATGTACGACCCAACTGCGGCTGCTGGTCGCGGCGGGCTTCGCGATGACCCTGCTCAGCGCGACCCTTGCCTTCGACTGGTGGGACGGGCTTTGGGGGGTCGGCGACTACGACACGACCATCGGCTATGCCGGCGTCGCACTCTTTGGCCTGATCACCAGCTGGCTGATCTGGATGCTGCCCGCCGAACGAGGGCCGGTGGTGATCGTCACCCCCTATGGCATCCGCGACCTCCGCATCGGTAATGAATTTCTGCTGTGGGACGCGATTGCGGAGATTTCGGCCGAGGAGTGCCGCGGGCACAAGATGATCGTGCTGACGCCGACGCCAGCCTTGCAGCGCCAGCTCGGCGCCGTCCACACCATGGCGCGCGGCGCGCAAAACGATCGGCAGAACGATCGGGTTGTCATCCGCTCGGAGGGTTTGGCGACCGATTTTGAGACACTGCTGCGCGCCTGCCGCGATTGTCATGCTGCAAGCAGCCAACGCGCCGCATTGCAGCACGAAGATGAACGCCGCACGCGAGACGGAGCTCAAGGCTTCGCCGTACAAGCGTCATAAGATCGCCGCGCGCAGATCGCCTTATGTTGCGGTGCCCGGGGAGGAATCCCCGGTATTGCCCGGATGTGGCGAGCGAGTGACAAATTCTGGAAATGAGCGAAGATAGATAGAGATTCGCACAAATTACAGGCAAGTGCCTGTTCGTAATTCACCGAGTGCCTACCTTGTGCGTTGCGTCGCGTCGGCACCAGGGTGTCCAATGATCGGCATGTGCTCACGCTGATTCGAGAAGCGGCCTGAGGAACGGTCCAGTAACTGCTTTCGTTTCAGCTTGTAGCGGAACTCACGCGGAGAGGGATCATGTACAACGATTCTCTATTCAACGCTTTCGCTCGGTCGTTCGAGGCGAGAAGCCAGCACGACATGTCGATGGCGGAATATCTGGAATCGTGTCGAAGCGATCCCATGAAATACGCGAACGCGGCCGAACGACTGCTAGCTGCCATCGGTGACCCCCAGACGATTGACACGGCCAAGGATACCCGCCTTGGCCGTATTTTTTTGAACCGCACGATCCGCACCTATCCGGCCTTTGCCGGCTTCTACGGCATGGAAGAGACCATCGAGCGCATCGTCGGCTTCTTCCGCCACGCAGCTCAAGGTCTCGAAGAACGCAAGCAGATCCTCTATCTGCTCGGCCCGGTCGGCGGCGGCAAATCCTCGCTCGCCGAGCGGCTCAAGTCGCTGATGGAAGTCCACCCCATCTACGTGCTGAAGGCCGGCGATGAACTCTCGCCGGTGTTCGAGAGCCCGCTGAGCCTGTTCGATCCCGATCACCTCGGGCCGATGCTGGAAGAGAAGTACGGCATTCCGCGCCGCCGCCTCACCGGCCTGATGAGCCCGTGGTGTTATAAGCGGCTCGAAGCCTTCGGCGGCGATATTTCGCAGTTTCGCGTCGCAAAAATCCAGCCGTCGCGGCTGCGTCAGATCGCGATCTCCAAGACCGAGCCAGGTGACGAGAACAACCAGGACATCTCCTCGCTGGTCGGCAAGGTCGACATCCGCAAGCTCGAGACCTACGCGCAGAACGATCCCGACGCCTACAGCTATTCCGGCGGCCTCAACCGCGCCAACCAGGGCGTGCTCGAGTTCGTCGAGATGTTCAAGGCGCCGATCAAGATGCTGCATCCGCTGCTGACCGCGACGCAGGAAGGCAACTACATCGGCACCGAGAACATCGGCGCGATCCCGTTCACGGGCGTGATCCTCGCGCATTCCAACGAAGCGGAGTGGTCGAGCTTCAAGGCCAACAAGAACAACGAGGCCTTCATCGACCGCATCTGCGTGATCAAGGTGCCGTACTGCCTGCGGATCACCGAAGAGCAGAAGATCTACGAGAAGCTGATCCAGGGCTCCGAGCTCGCGGCCGCGCCGTGCGCGCCCTCGACGCTGGAGACGCTGGCGCGGTTCTCGGTGATGTCGCGGCTGCGCAAGCACGAGAATTCCACGGTGTTCGCCAAGATGCGGGTTTACGACGGCGAAAGCCTGAAGGAATCCGATCCGAAGGCGCGCAGCGTCCAGGAATATCGCGACGCCGCCGGCGTCGACGAAGGCATGGACGGCGTCTCCACCCGCTTCGCCTTCAAGATCCTGGCCGCGACCTTCAACCATGATCCGCAGGAAGTCGCCGCCGACGCCGTGCATCTGATGTACGCGCTGGAGCAGTCGATCCGCCGCGAGCAGCTGCCCGAGGAAGTCGAGAAGCGCTACCTCGAATTCATTAAGGCGGACCTTGCGCCGCGCTACGCCGAGTTCATCGGCAACGAGATCCAGAAGGCCTATCTGGAATCCTACTCGGATTACGGCCAGAACCTGTTCGACCGTTACGTCGACTATGCCGACGCCTGGATCGAGGACCAGGACTTCAAGGACGCCGACACCGGCCAACTGCTCGATCGCGAATTGTTGAACCAGGAATTGACGAAAATCGAGAAGCCGGCGGGCATCGCCAACCCCAAGGACTTCCGCAACGAGGTGGTCAAATTCTCGTTACGGTCGCGGGCCCAGAACGGCGGCAAGAATCCGACCTGGATTTCCTACGAGAAGATTCGCGACGTGATCGAAAAGCGGATATTCTCCCAGGTCGAGGACCTGCTTCCGGTCATCTCCTTCGGGTCGAAGAAGGACGGCGAGACGGAGAAGAAGCACGGCGAATTCGTCGCACGCATGGTGGAGCGCGGCTACACCGAGCGTCAGGTTCGCCGGCTCGTCGAATGGTACATGCGCGTGAAGCAGGCCGGTTGAGGCGGATGGGAGGCGAATGGTAAAGTGCCCATTCACATTATTGACAGGCGCCTGAATCCAGGCGGCAAGAGTCTTGAGAACCGGCAGCGGTTCTTGCGTCGGGCCAAATCCCTGGTGCAGGGCGCCGTCAAGAAGACCTCGCAGGAACGCGACATCAAGGACGTCCTCGAGGGGGGTGAAGTCACGATCCCGCTGGACGGCATGCACGAGCCGCGTTTCCGCCGCGAAGGCGGAACGCGCGACATGGTGCTGCCCGGGAACAAGAAGTTCATCGAGGGCGACTATCTCCAGCGCTCCGGCCAGGGCAGCGCCAAGGATTCCGGTCCCGGCGAAGGCGACAGCGAAGACGCCTTCCGCTTCGTGCTCAGCCGCGACGAGTTCGTCGATCTCTTCCTCGACGATCTCGAACTGCCGGATCTCGCCAAGCGCAAGATCGCGCAGACCGAGAGCGAGGGCATCCAGCGCGCCGGCTACACCACGGCAGGTTCGCCCGCCAATATCTCGGTGAGCCGGACGGTGCGGCTCGCGCTGGCGCGCCGGATCGCGCTCAAGCGTCCCCGCAAGGAGGAGATCGAGGAGCTGGAAGCCGCGATCGCCGCGTGCACGGACGAGGACGAGCGTGTGGTGCTGCTCGCCCAGCTCGAAAAGCTGAAGGCGAAGACCAAGCGCATTCCCTTCATCGACCCGCTCGACATCCGCTACCGCCGCTACGAGAAGGTGCCGCGGCCGGTCGCGCAGGCGGTGATGTTCTGTCTGATGGACGTCTCGGGCTCGATGTCCGAGCACATGAAGGATCTCGCCAAGCGATTCTACATGCTGCTCTACGTGTTCCTGAAGCGCCGCTACAAGCATGTCGAGATCGTCTTCATCCGCCACACCGACCGCGCCGAGGAAGTGGACGAGCAGACCTTCTTCTACGGCCCGGCCTCCGGCGGCACGCTGGTCTCCAGCGCGCTCCAGGCGATGCACGAGATCGTGCGCGAGCGCTTCAATCCATCGGACTGGAATATCTACGCAGCCCAGGCCTCCGACGGCGACAATTCCTATTCCGACGGCGAGCTCACGGGCCTGCTGCTGACCGACAAGATCTTGCCGGTCTGTCAGTTCTTTGCCTATCTCGAGGTTGGCGAGTCCGGCGGCAGCGCCTTCGATCTCTCCGATTCCTCGCTCTGGACCCTCTATGAGCGCCTGCGCAACAGCGGCGCACCGCTCTCGATGCGCAAGGTCAGCGAGCGCAGCGAGATCTTTCCGGTGTTCCACGACCTGTTCCAGCGCCGCGAAACTGCCCAGGAGAAAGCTGCTCCATGACGGAAAGATTGTTCGAAGGCGCGGATTGGGATTTTCACACCTTGCAGCGCATCACCGATGCCTGCGAGGCGGTGGCGAAGAACGATCTCGGGCTCGACGTCTATCCGAACCAGATCGAGGTCATCACCGCCGAGCAGATGCTGGATGCCTATTCGTCGGTCGGCATGCCGCTGTTCTACAAGCACTGGTCCTTCGGCAAGCAGTTCGCCTACCACGAAGCCTCCTACCGCAAGGGCCTGATGGGGCTCGCCTATGAGATCGTGATCAACTCCTCGCCCTGCATCTCCTATCTGATGGAGGAGAACACGGCGACGATGCAGACGCTGGTGATCGCGCACGCCGCCTTCGGCCACAACCACTTCTTCAAGAACAACTATCTATTCAAGCAGTGGACCGATGCCGAGGGCATTCTGGATTATCTCGACTTCGCCAAGACCTACGTGATGCAATGCGAGGAGCGCTACGGCCGCACCGAGGTCGAGCGCACGCTCGACGCCGCGCATGCGCTGATGTCGCACGGCATCGACCGCTATCCCGGCAAGAAGAAGCTCGACCTGCGCGCCGAGGAGAAGCGGGCAGGGCGCCGCCGCCAGCACGAGGAGGAGGTCTTCAACGATCTCTGGCGCACCGTCCCCAAGGGCGCCGCCAAGAGCAAGTCCGCGCTCAGCCTCGAGCGCCGCCGCAAGCTGCTCGGCCTGCCGCAGGAAAACCTGCTCTATTTCCTGGAGAAGAGCGCGCCGCGGCTGGCGCCCTGGCAGCGCGAGCTCCTGCGCATCGTCCGCCACATCGCGCAATATTTCTATCCGCAGAGCCAGACCAAGGTGATGAACGAGGGGACGGCGACCTACGTCCACTATCGCATCATGACCAAGCTGCATGAGCAGGGCCGCATCACCGACGGCAACTTCCTCGAATTCCTGGGATCGCACACCAACGTGGTGTTCCAGCCTGAATTCGACGATCAGCGCTTCTCCGGCTTCAATCCCTATGCGCTCGGCTTCGCCATGATGCAGGACATCGAGCGCATCGTCACCCGGCCGGAAGACGAGGACCGCGAGTGGTTCCCGGATATCGCGGGCAAGAACGACGTGATGGGCGTCCTGCGCGACGTCTGGGCCAATTACCGCGACGAAAGTTTCATCGCCCAGTTCCTGAGCCCGAAGCTGATGCGGCAACTCCGCATGTTCCATCTGCACGACGATCCCGAGGAGCGCGCCGGCATCCGGGTCGATGCGATCCATGACGAACGCGGCTTCCGTCGCGTCCGCCGCGAGCTGGCGCGGCAGCACGATGTCGGCTACATCGACGCCAATATCGAGGTGGTCGACGTCGACCTCTCCGGCGACCGCCGGCTGATCCTGCATCACCACGTCATCAAGGGATCGCAGCTCAACGAGACCGACGCCAAGCGTGTGCTCCAGCATCTCGCCGATCTCTGGACCTACGACGTCGCGCTGATCGAGGTCGATGCCAACGACAAGGTTCTGCGCGAATACGTCGTGAGCCCGCGCCCGATCCCGGTGGCCGCCTGAGGCGGCTGGCGATCCTTGACGCCTAATCGGGTGAGGCTCAGCCAGCGCTCCGACGAAGGTGCGCTCCCTCCCCCGCTTGCGGGGGAGGGCTGGGGAGAGGGGTGTCTCCACAGTGGGGGTCCCCCAGAGGAGAGAACCCTCACCCGGCGCTGCGCGCCGACCTCTCCCGCAAGCGGGAGAGGTCGAAGCGAGCCCGCGGCGACTAGCGCGATCGACATGAACCCGCGGTGCTCTAGGCCGATCGCTTCTTGGCCGGCTTCTTCTTCGACGCATTCAGCTCCACCGCCGCGCGGATCAGCGCCTTCAACGCCTTCTCGTTGATTGTCTCGCCTTCGCGAATGTCGATCGCGCGCCGGACGTTGCCGTCGAGGCTCGAATTGAACAGGCCGGAAGGATCATCCAGCGCCGCGCCCTTGGCAAAGGTCATCTTCACCACGTCCTTGTAGGTCTCGCCGGTGCAGATGATGCCGTCATGCTCCCAGACGGGAACGCCGCGCCATTTCCATTCCTCGACGACATCAGGATCGGCCTGCTTGATCAGGCCGCGGATCCGCCCCAGCATCTCGCCGCGCCAGTCGCCGAGCTCCTTGATCCTGCCGTCGATCATCCTGGAGGGCGAAATGCCGTCCGCTTTCGTCGCGCCGGCCCTCTTCGCGGTCGTAGCCTTCTTCATGATTGCGCCTCGCGCCGGACGCCGTCGCTCTGGCCGATATGGGGCAGCGCGAACAAATAGAGCCCCGTCGCGAGTAACGGGATCAGCGGCACGAGCGCGAGGAAGCCAATCCAATTGGCTTCGACCTGCATTGTCATCGCGACGATGTTGGCGATGACGGCAAGGGTAAAAGCGATCGACAGCCAACGATGGATCTGCCGAACCCACATATTGCCGGTCAATGAAACCTCCTCTTGATACGATCGAATGAACGCCGGCGGAGCTAGCCTGCCCGCGCCAGCACCTCGTCCAGTTTTGCCAGGAACTGCTTCCAGCCGGCATGCGCGCCGCCAAAAGCCTGCTTCTGCGTCGGGCTGAAGCCCGCCTGCTCGACGCGCAAATGCGTGCCTGCACCCGTCGGCGTCAGCGTGAACGTGACGACGCTCTTGAGATCGAACGCCGCTTCCTCGTGCGAGAAATTCCAGGTGTAGGCGAGCGTCTTCTGCGGCTCGATGGTGAGCACCTCGCAGTCCAGCACGCCGCCCCATTCGCCGCGCAGGTTGAAGCGGTGACCGACATCAGGCTTGAAATCGTTCTTCATCAGCCATTCCTCGATCAGATGCGGCTGCGTCAGCGCGCGCCAGATCCGCTCGGCCGGAAACGCAAATTCGCGTTCGACGATGACGGAGCGCGTCTCGCTTGAGGTCTCGTTCATTGGTCCATCCTCTTCAGCAGATCATCGAGCGCATCGAGCCGGTTCTGCCAGAAGGAGGCCATCTGGCTGGTCCAGTCGATCAGCGGATCGAGCGCACCGGGCTGCGCGCTGTAATGGGTCTGGCGTCCCTCATGGCGGTCGCGCACGAGGCCGGCCTGCTTCAGCGCGCCGAGATGCTTCGAGACCGCCGGCTGGGAAACGCCCGATCGCACCGTCAGTGCCCCCACCGTCTGCTCGCCCTCGCGGCACAGCCGCTCGAAGAGCGCCCGCCGGGTCGGGTCGGCGAGCGTCCTGAACAGGAGGTCGTGCGCGGCGGACATGCGAAATCCATAACTCGTAGGTTATGGAAAACTCATAACCGTAGAGTTATGGGTAAGTCAAGTGCGCTCTCTCCATCGTCATTGTGGAGAATGCCGCGGCGCCGGCGCGCAACCCTAAGGCCGCAGATACAGATACCCCTGCGACTGAAGCTCGGCGATGCGCACCACGCCGCCGTTTTCCGCACTGACGAAGCCTGGCAGCAAATCCGTGAGCGTGACGTTCTGCGCCTTCATCGTGTTGCCGCACGCGGCAAGCTCGACGCCGTCCTTGGAGAAATCGCTGAGGCGCTTGCTGACGTCAGGGTTGGCCTGCGCCCGGTGAAAAGCCTTCAGCGCCGGCCCGTGGATCACCAATGCGACCGTCACGTGCTCGGGCCCGCCGACACCGTCGATATGGTTCTGGATGTTGCCGAGCACGAAGTTGACCTTCTCGGCGTCGCTGAGGTGATAGACCACCTTGAGCTTGCTGCCCGTGCCGGCTTCAGTGGCGGCCTGTGCACGCGAGGCGCCGAACGCCGCGCCCAAAGCCGACACGGCGCTCCACAAGATGCTCCGGCGGTTCATGGCGATCTCCCTCGACTGAGCCTGAATTCGAAGGGACGCATATCATTTGTGGCGCAGCGCGGCGAGTTCCTTGCGGTCGGTCACCAGCGAAGCGCATTCGCGGTTGTCGGTGCGGTCGAGACGGAAGATCCCGTCGTCGGCGCCGGCGACCAGCGACTGCTCGGCATCGTCGTCCGGCTTGTTGTTCTGCCAGACCCGGACTCGCGCCAGCCGCACGATGGCCGACTTGTCGTGCCGGGACAGCGCAACGCCGATGCCGCCGCCCTCGCAATCGACGCCGCAGCCGAAACGAACCTCGTTGCCGCTGTCTTCGAACACGGCGTGGCTGCACGACCCGCTGGAGTCGAAATCGCCGGAGCGGTGGCGGTATTTGAAGCCCAGACGGAAGGAATAGCGGAGGTCCCTGACCTCGTTATCGTATTCGGCCGACATCAGCAGCTTCATCGAAGCGACTTTCTGCTTCGGATGTCGCGCGAGATGATCCGCATCGTAACGGCGGACGAAGCAGGCATAGAGCTTCCTGCCGGGCGGACCGGCGAACACCCGCTCGCTGAAGGCCCCGGCCTCGGCCGTGGTGGCTGCGCGGATATGGACGTCGTCCTGCGCGTGGGCGGCACTGACGAGCGCGGCAAAGACAAGCGGAAGAACAAGGGCAAGCTTCATGATCGCACCGGCGGTCAGTCATTGACGGGCCGCATCGGGATGGTGGGGCCCAACTTGCGGTTAGTCGCAAGCCGCGCGCCCGGCGTTCAACCACCCCTGCGGGCAGCCCCACGCAAGGTTCCAGGCTTAATCCTTGCCGGAGGAGCGCGGATAAACCCCCGGATTGCTGCAAATGGCTGGAGGCAGTCAAAAATGTCCGAAAGTCAGAACTTGCCCAATCTTGCGATCGGCTATTCCCGGGCCCGGCTGCTGATGTTTTTCGGTGGCAGTCTGCTGCTGACGCTGCTCTGCGCGGGGTTCGCATTCAGCTGGCAGGAAGGCAAGAACGTCACCACGTTCGAGGTCGCCGCCTGCTATATCGGTGCGGTGTTCTTCGGCCTTGCCACCTGCAGAATGCTCTGGAGGCTGATCGCCGCGAGGCAGCCGGTGGTCTTCATCAGCCGTGTCGGCATTCGCGACACCAGGCTCGCCGACGAGACCATCGCCTGGAGCGCCGTGCGGAAGATCTTGTTTTGGGAGAAGCACGCGCAGAAGTTCGTGGTGCTCAAGGTCGATCCCCTCATCGCCGCGCGATTTTCAGGCGGCCTTCTGACGCGCACCGTGTCGCTGATCAACAAGGCGCTTGGCGCCGACGGCGTGATCATCAATACGGGCGGCCTGACCATGGACACCGACAAATTGCTCGAGACCTGCAAGCAATATTGGGGTGCCGGACGACCGGCCCATGTGGACCACGGCGTGCCGGAGCCTGAACCTGCGCCGGAGCCCGTCAACTAAGGCGGCGCGGAATCCCTGCCATCGGATAAGATGCCGCAGATCGCAGCGTCAGACGACGCAGGCACAGGCCAAACTGCCGGTGCGCACGGATCTGCCTTAGTCGCTGTCGAGCCGGGAAGGTTCAACCCTTGCGGTTTCGCTTGGGAACCCGTCGACGACATTGTCGAGGTGCATCACTGTGATAGTCTTCACAGACAGCCGCGCTACGAAGTCGTAAGCTGACCGTCTTTGCAAGTTTGTGGAGCCCGGCTATGGGCGAAATTCGCAACTTCAGATCCGGAAATCACGATGAGCCGCCTCCACACGGCCCGATGCCTCGTCGTCTCGCTGCAATCATCGTCGGTGACATCGCTTCCTACAGCCGCTTGATGCAGGCCGACGAGGAGGGCACGCATGTTCGCGTCAAGCGGATCGAACGGGATCTCATCCAGCCCAGCATCGTCGAACACCACGGAAGTCTGGTGAAGACGACGGGAGACGGCTTCATCGCGATCTTCGACAGTCCCGTCGAGGCCGTTCGCTGCAGCATCGTCATTCAGCAGAATCTCGTCGGACGCAACGCTTCGGTTCCGAAGGACTCCCGGATCGAATACCGGATTGGCGTCAATCTTGGCGACGTCATCGTGGAGCCGGACGACGTCTATGGCGACGGCGTCAACATCGCCACGCGCATCGAGGGTATTGCCCAACCCGGTCAGGTCTTCATCTCCGGCGCAATTTACGAGCAGATCAAGCACAAGGTCGTGTGCGGCTATGAATCGCTCGGGGACCGCAAGGTCAAGAACATTACCGACCCGGTGCGCATCTATCGCGTGCTGCCGGACGCAGATGCGGTCGGGAGGACACGAGGCCGGCGCGAGAACAGCCTGCTCTTTCTTCTGAGCGTCACGCTCATCGTGATCGCTGCCGGTGTACTGTGGTATCTGCTGGCGCAGCCGCCGGGCAGGGTGAACGAGCAGGCCGCCGCGCCGGCCGTTGCTCCGGTCGCATCACCGAGCCCGCAACCTCCGCCGCGAGAAGCCGCGACGCAAACGCCGCAGCCGTCTCCGTCACTGACGGCGTCATCTCCATCGCCCGCTCCCGCGCCAAGTCCAGCGGCGGCGCCGCTTCGCGAGCCCGAGATGATCGCCATTCGCGGCGGCAGCTTTGCGATGGGAAGCAATGACGATCCGACCGAACGCCCGGTTCACCAGGTCACGATCAAGCCGTTCTCGATCGCCAAATATCCGGTGACGGTGCAGGAATGGAATGAATGCGCCGCGGCAAAGGCGTGCGGCTTCACCGCCACAGGCAAAGACGACGCGCCGGTCAGCAATGTGAGCTGGACCGACGCACAGCAATATGTGGCCTATCTCGCGCAGGCAACGAAGAAGCCGTATCGGCTTCCCAGCGAAGCCGAATGGGAATACGCCGCGCGCGGTGGAACGCAGACGAAATATTGGTGGGGCGACAAGCTCCAGCCTGGTATGGCCGGATGCAAGGACTGCGGCGGCCTTGCGGCCGAGCAACCCGCGAAGGTCGGCAGCTTCAAGCCGAATCCGTTCGGCCTCCACGATATGGGAGGCAGTATCGATCAGTGGGTCGAGGACTGCTGGCGCAAGTCCTATCAGGGCGCACCCAATGACGGCTCGGCCTGGACCGGTGGTGACTGCTCGTCCCATGTCCTGCGCTCAGGCTCATGGAAGAACGATTCGAGATATGTGCGGCCGTCCAATCGCGACGGTTACGATACCAATGTTCGTTACCCGACGCATGGATTCCGCGTCGCGCTCAGTCCTTGAATGCAGGAGCAGGTTTGATGCAAATCTTTCGCTGCATCGCGCTGTCAGCGGCGCTCGCGTTGCTTCCCGGCGCAGCTGTTGCGCAAGGCAAGACCGCCCCCAAGGACGCGAAGCTGTATTTCATCACGCCGCATGACGGACAGAAGGTTCGCGCTGGCTTCTGGGTCCGATTTGGTTTGCGCAATATGGGAGTCACTCATGCCGGCGATGACTATCAGAACGCCGGTCATCACCACTTGCTGATCGACGTCAGCGATCCGCTTGATCCCAAGGAGCCGATCCCTCAGGACAAGTCGCATCAGCATTTCGGGGCAGGGCAGACCGAAACCTTCCTCGAGCTTCCACCCGGGACGCACACGCTGCAGTTGGTGTTGGGCGATGCGAAGCATTATCCGTTCGAGCCGCCGCTCGTCTCGGAGAAGGTCACCGTCCGCGTCAGGCAGCCGGTTGCAGCGCGATAGAAGCGCTGGGCGACCATCTCTTGCGTCATTGCGAGCGCAGCGAAGCAATCCAGATTGCCACCGCGAGATGACTCCGGATCGCTTCGCAGCGAAGACTGTTCAGCGCAGGCTGGCGTTGATCTTGTCCAGCACGGCCGAGCCCGGGCACAGCGTGTCCGCTTCCAGCGTATTGAGCGGCGTTTCGACCGTGTCGAGGTGCTCGTGCAGGTCTTCCGCATCGGGGTCGACATAGAGGAGGCCGGTAACGATCTGGCCCTTGGCGGCGTGCCGCGCGAGGAAGGTTTGCGCCCCTAACCGGTCATGCGGATCGTAATCGGCGTCGATCTTGCGCAGCGCGATCTTGCTGCCGTCGTGCTGCTCGACCATTTGCACGGTGCCCGGTGCGTAATCGACCGCGATCGGGTCGCGGCCGACCAGCACGTCGAGCCGGTTCACCGCGTCATTGTGCTCGCGGACATAGTCGAAGCTCTTGGTCGAGCCGGCGTGGTTATTGAAGGCGATGCAGGGGCTGATGACGTCGATGAAGGACGCGCCCTTGTGGCGGATCGCGGCGGCAATCAGCGGCACCAGCTGGGTCTTGTCGCCGGAGAAGCTGCGCGCGACGAAGGTGGCCCCCAGCTGTAGCGCGATGGCGACGAGGTCGATGGCGTTGTCGGTATTGGTCACGCCCTTCTTGGATTTCGAGCCGCGGTCGGCGGTCGCCGAGAACTGGCCCTTGGTCAGGCCGTAGACGCCGTTGTTCTCGACGATATAGGTCATGTTGACGCCGCGCCGGATCGAATGCGCGAACTGGCCGAAACCGATCGAGGCGCTGTCGCCGTCGCCGGAGACGCCGAGATAGATCAGATCGCGGTTGGCGAGGTTGGCGCCGGTCAAGACGCTGGGCATGCGGCCGTGCACCGAGTTGAAGCCGTGCGAATTGCCGAGGAAATAGTCCGGCGTCTTCGAGGAGCAGCCGATGCCGGAGATCTTCGCCACCCGGTGCGGTTCGATCGAGAGCTCGTAGCAGGCCTCGATGATCGAGGCCGTGATCGAGTCATGGCCGCAGCCGGCGCACAGCGTCGAGATCTTGCCCTCGTAGTCGCGATGCGTGTAGCCGAGATCGTTCTTCTTGAGGCCCGGATGATGGAATTTCGGTTTTGCGATGTAGGTCATGATACGGCCTTGCGGAGCGGCGTCACCTTGAGGTGATCCTGGTGGTCGCCAATGGCTTTCGCGATGAAGCGGGCGGTGATGGGCGAGCCGTCATAGTGGACGATCGGCACGAGGCGCACCGGATCGATGCCGTTCTCGTTGACGATGAGCTGGCGGAGCTGGGCATCGCGGTTCTGCTCGACCACGTAGACGAAATCGTGCTCGGCGAGGAAGCTCGCGACGCTGGAGTGGAACGGGAAGGCGCGGATGCGCAGGCGGTCGAGCTGATGCCCGCGCGCTTCCAACATGCTGATCGCCTCGTCCATCGCGGGCGAAGTCGAGCCGAAATAGATCACGCCATATTTGGTCGGCCGTTCCGCGTTGGCCTGCAGCGGTCGCGGCACGAGGTCCTGCGCGGTCTCGAACTTGCGCACCAGGCGCTGCATGTTGTCGGCATAGACCGAGCCTTCCTCCGAGTAGCGCGCATAGCGATCACGCGACGTGCCGCGGGTGAAATATGAGCCCTTGGTCGGATGCGTGCCGGGATAGGTGCGGTAGGGAATGCCGTCGCCGTCGACGTCGAGATAGCGGCCGAAGTCGCGGCCTTCCTCCAGCATCTCCTCGGTCATCACCTTGCCGCGGTCATACTGTTTGGCGTCGTCCCATTTCAGCGGACGGCAGAGCCGGTGGTTCATGCCGATGTCGAGGTCGAGCATCAGGAAGATCGTGGTCTGAAGCCGCTCGGCGAGATCGAAGGCGGCGGCCGCGAATTCGAAGGCCTCGGCCGGATCTTCCGGGAACAGCAGCACATGCTTGGTGTCGCCATGCGAGGCGTAGGCGCAGGCGATGATGTCGCATTGCTGGGTGCGGGTCGGCATGCCCGTCGATGGACCGGCGCGCTGGATGTTCATGATCACGGCCGGGATCTCGGCGAAGTATGACAGGCCGATGAACTCGGTCATCAAGGAGATGCCGGGGCCTGATGTCGCAGTGAAGGCGCGGGCGCCGTTCCAGGACGCGCCGATCACGATGCCGATCGAGGCCAGCTCGTCCTCGCCCTGCACGATGGCGTATTTCGCCTTGCCGGTCTCAGGATCGTGCCGGTACTTCTTGCAGTGAGCGGTGAACGCCTCCGCCACCGACGAGGACGGCGTGATCGGGTACCATGCGCACACAGTCGCGCCGCCATAGACCGCGCCGAGCGCGGCGGCGCTGTTGCCCTCGATGAAGATGCGGTCGCCGACCTTGTCGGACTTCTTTACCCGCAGCCCGATCGGGCATTTCAGATTTTGCAGCGCCCAGTCGCGGCCAAGATGCAGCGCATGGACGTTGGAAGAGAGCAGCTTCTCCTTGCCCTTGTACTGCTCGCCGATCAGTTGCTCGATCAGCTTCGGGTCCATCTCGAGCAGCGCACTGAGCGCGCCGAGATAGATGATGTTCTTGAACAGCTGGCGCTGGCGCGGGTCGGTGTAGGTCGAGTTGGTGATGGCGGTTAAGGGCACGCCGATCACGGTGATGTCGTCGCGGAATTTGGTCGACGGCATCGGCTTGGTGGAATCGTAGAACAGATAGCCGCCGGGCTCGATGCCGGCGACGTCCTTGTCCCAGGTCTGCGGGTTCATCGCCACCATCATGTCGACGCCGCCGCGGGCGCCGAGATGGCCGTCTTCCGTCACCCGCACCTCGTACCAGGTCGGCAGGCCCTGGATGTTGGAGGGGAAGATATTGCGCGGGCTCACCGGCACGCCATGGCGCAGGATCGCACGTGCGAACATCTCGTTGGCGCTAGCCGAACCCGAGCCGTTGACGTTGGCAAAGCGGACGACGAAGTCGTTTACGCTGCTGATCGGCTTTTTGTCGGACATGTCGAACCTGCGTAAGTCATCTCGATGAAATATTTCTGCATGTCCCAGGCGCCGGTGGGGCAGCGCTCGGCGCACAGCCCGCAATGCAGGCAGACGTCCTCGTCCTTGACCATCACGCGTCCGGTCTTGAGATCGGACGAAACGTAGAGGTCCTGGTCCGGATGCGGCGAGGGCGCTTTCAGGCGCTGGCGCAGATGGTCTTCGTCGCCGTTGCCCGTGAAGGTGATGCAGTCCATCGGGCAGATGTCGGCGCAGGCATCGCACTCGATGCAGAGCGAGGTCGAGAACACCGTCTGGACGTCGCAGTTCAGGCAGCGCTCGGCTTCGCCCAGCGCCAGCTTGACGTCGTAGCCCAGCTCGACCTCGGCGCGGATGTCCTTCAGCGCGATCACCTTGTCGCGATGCGGAACCTTGAAGCGCTTGTCGTTGGAAATGTCGTTGTCATAGCTCCATTCGTGGATGCCCATCTTCTGCGAGGAGATTTGCACCTCCGGCAGGGGGCGCTCGGTGATGTCCTCGCCCGACAGCATCTTGTGGATCGATAGCGCGGCGTCGTGGCCGTGCGCGACTGCCCAGATGATGTTCTTCGGCCCGAACGCGGCGTCGCCGCCGAAGAACACCTTTGGATTGGTCGAGGCGAAGGTCTTGGGGTCGACCTTGGGCATGTGCCATTTGTCGAACTCGATGCCGCAGTCCTGCTCGATCCAGGGGAAGGCATTCTCCTGGCCGACCGCGACCAGCACGTCGTCGCAGGGAATGGTCTGATCGGGGTCGCCCGAAGGCACCAGATTGCGGCGGCCTTTGGCGTCGAATTCGGCTTTGACGTGCTGGAAGGTCACGCCGATGAGCTTGCCGGCAACATGTTTGAATTCAACCGGCACCATGTAGTTGAGGATCGGAATATCCTCGTGGATCGCGTCTTCCTTCTCCCAGGGCGAGGCTTTCATCTCCTCGAAGCCGGAGCGGACGACCACCGTGACTTTCTCGCCGCCGAGCCGGCGCGCGGTGCGGCAGCAATCCATCGCGGTGTTGCCGCCGCCGAGCACGATGACGCGCTTGCCTATTCTGTCGGTGTGGCCGAACGACACGTTGGCCAGCCATTCGATGCCGATATGGATGTTGGCGGCGGCTTCCTTGCGGCCGGGAATGTCGAGCTCGCGGCCGCGCGGCGCGCCGGAGCCGACGAAGATCGCGTCGTATTTCTCCGCGAGCAGCGCCTTCATGCTCTCGACGCGATGACCGCCCTTGAAGTCGACGCCGAGACCCAGGATGTAGCCGGTCTCCTCGTCGATGACCGAATTGGGCAGGCGGAATTTCGGGATCTGCGTGCGCATCATGCCGCCGGCTTCCGGATCGGCGTCGAACACGGTGCAGTGATAGCCGAGCGGCGCGAGATCGCGTGCCACCGTCAGCGAAGCCGGGCCGCCGCCGACGAACGCAACGCGCTTGCCGTTCTTCGGCGAGGGCCGCGGCAGGCGCTGCTTGATGTCGTCCTTGAAGTCCGCGGCGACGCGCTTGAGGCGGCAGATCGCGACCGGCGTTTCCTCGACGCGTCCGCGCCGGCACGCCGGCTCGCAGGGACGATCGCAGGTGCGCCCCAGGATTCCGGGAAACACGTTCGATTTCCAATTGATCATGTAGGCGTCGCTGTAGCGGCCTTGTGCGATCAGTCGGATGTATTCGGGAACCGGGGTGTGTGCAGGACAGGCCCATTGGCAATCGACCACTTTGTGAAAGTAGTCGGGGGCCGCGATATCGGTCGGTTTCATTCCTACCCTGTCCGCGCAGGCCCAAAGACCCCGCGGCCTTTTCTTGAGCTTGGCGAACGCTTAACGCGCGTCGATCTGGTTTCTGAATGACGTCATTAGGTTAGCTTATTAGAACCGCTCCGAAGTACAACGGCAAATTTCCGCGCTTCCCCGCTTTCATGGGAGCTGCGCGCGCACCGCATTAACGCCACGCGCGGTGATGCGTGCGGTGCAATATGTTGCGATGCGGATAGCGTTTCAGCTCCGCGCGATGTCGCTCTTCGCGAGGTCCCACATCAGCGCATAAGTGCCGACGGAGACAGGCAGCGGGAAGGGCGCCGCTGCAGGTCCGGTGAAGCGTTCGGCCATGACGGCCGAGACCGCGCCGACACGCGTGCCGTCGATCAGCACGAACCAGTCGCGCGCGCCCTCGTTGCGCACGGCCGGAATGTCGGCTGTTGCGCCGGACAATTCGGGCTCGCTCTCGAGCAGATGCATCGAGATGATGCCTTCGCGATCCGCCGGAGCCAACTTTTCTTGCAGTGCATCACGCCACGCACCGGCATTGTCGGCTGTGGGGCGTAGCCGCACCAGACCGAGCGCAGCGCCGCGGCCGGTGCCCTGGCTGATGGTGATGCGCGCGACCACGCGGAGCATGTCCTTGAAATGCGCCATGCTTCGCCGCGACCATTCGGTCTGGTTGGCGAGCCGCGCCCGGTAGGCCGGACTGTCGAGCACCTCTAACGTCGCGGTCGAGTACAGCGAGAGATATTTGGGATTGGCGGCGTGCGCGACATAGCGCCGCGCTTCCAGGAAGCCTTCGATCGCGACACGCTCTTCCAGATGCTCGCGATCGTACCAGCGGTTGAATTCGGCCTCGTCGGCCGCGTCGATATTCATCGACGTCAGCAGCATGCCTTGCCCGGCGAGCGGCATTGTTCTTGTCCTTCCCAGTCCACCCCTCATGGTGAAAGCATCCGGACGATGCTACGCATCGCCGGGTGAACCATGAAGGTCCCCGCTGCTGCATCTCGGCCTTCATCCTTCAAGACGCGCGCTGAGGGCGCTGGATGAGGGTTTAGATCTCTAGCGCGGGATTTTAGAGGCAAGATCCGCGATCGACTTCATGACCGCGTCCCTCACGCCGGCATCATAGAGCGAATGTCCGGCTTCTTCCACGATCCTGACCTCGGAACCGGGCCAAACTTTCGCGAGCCGCTGCGATGTCTCAGGAGGGCACAACAAATCGTAGCGGCCCTGGACGATGATGCCAGGAATGCCGGACAGCCGGTCCGCGTTTCGCAACAACTGGTCTACGCTCATGAAGGAATTGTTGACGAAATAATGCGCCTCCATGAACGGCGTCGCCGGCAGCGTGCGCCAGACGTTCAGAGAGGTCAGGTCCAGCCGGGCCTTGGCCGCCTTGTGCTCCGACAAGGCGCGCTCGGTGTCGTGCCATGCGCGCGCGGCGGGCCCGTGCACGGCCGGATCGGCATCGAGGATGCGGCGCCAATAGGCGTCCACCGGATGGGCGCGCTCCTCTGGCGGCAGCACGCTCAGGAAGTCCTCATGGAGCGCGGGATAGAATTGCGACAGGCGCGAGGTGAAGGCCGTCTCGACCTCGGCGCGCGTGCCCAGAAAGGTCGCACGCAGCGCAATGCCGGACACCCGCTCGGGGTGCGCCTGTGCATAGGCCAGCGCCAGCGTCGCGCCCCAGGAGCCGCCGACCACCATCCAGCGCGCGATGCCGAATTTTTCGCGGATCTTCTCCATGTCGGCGATGAGATGCGCCGTCGTGTTGTGCTCGCGCGATCCCTTGGGACGGCTGCGGCCGCAGCCGCGCTGGTCGAACAGCACGGCCTGAAAACGGTCAGGATCGAACAGCCGGCGGTGATCGGGTTGGCAGCCGGAGCCGGGGCCGCCATGCAGATAGATCGCTGGGATACCGTCCGCGCGGCCGACGCTCTCGACATAGAGCTCATGGCCGTCGCCGACATCGAGCGTGTCGGAGGTCAGCGGTGCAAAGGGATCGGCACGTTTGGCGGCTGTGCCTGCGTCGGCGTCAGGCACCATTCTCGGATTCCAGAGTGCCGCCGGCGAAGTTGCGGTAGAGGAAGCGGTTGGTCTCGCCCTCGGCCTCGCGTTCGGCCTGCTTGAAGATGGTCTCGTGCAGCGGCGACAGCGCGCAGGCCGGATCGGTGTTGGCGGCATCGCCCGTCAGCGCGAAGGCCTGGCAGCGGCAGCCGCCGAAATCGATCTCGCGGAATTCGCAAGATTTGCACGGCTCCTTCATCCAGCCGGTGCCGCGATAGCGGTTGAAGGCATCGGAGTTCTGCCAGATCCAGGCGATCGAATGGTTGGAGCGCACGGATTCGAAATCGAGCCCGGTGATGCTCTCGGCGGCATGGCAGGGCAGCACCTTGCCGGCAGGGGAGATGTTGAAGAACTGCCGGCCCCAGCCGCCCATGCACTTCTTCGGCCGCAGCGCGTAATAGTCGGGAACGACATAGTCGATTGCAAGCGTGCCCTTCAGCCGCTCGCGCGCGGCCTCGACCAAGCGGGTGCATTCGTCGAGCTGCGCCACCGTCGGCATCAGCGCGGCGCGGTTCTTCAGCGCCCAGCCGTAATATTGCACATTGGCGACTTCGAGCCGGTCTGCATCCAGGTCGACGGACATCTGGATGATGTCGGGGAGCTGGTGCAGGTTCTGGCGATGCATCACCGCGTTCACGGTGAGCGGCAGATCGAGCTCGCGCGTCCATTTCGCCACTTCGAGCTTCTTGCGATGCCCGCCTTTGTAGCCGGCAACGCGGTCGGCGAGGCCTTCCTCGATGCCCTGGAAACTGATCTGCACGTGGCAGAGCCCGGCATCGGCCAGATCGCTCAGCCGCTCGCGCGTCAGCAGCACGGCGGAGGTGATGAGGTTGGTGTAGAGTCCCACGTCGCTGGCATGCTTGACCAGCTCGACGAGGTCCTTGCGCGCCGTCGGCTCGCCGCCGGAGAAATGGACCTGCAGCACGCCGATCTCGGCGAGCTCGCTCAGCACCTTCTTCCACTCATCCGTGGTCAGCTCCTTGCCGGAGCGGTCGAGCTCGACCGGGTTGGAGCAATAGGGGCATTGCAGCGGGCAGCGATGGGTGATCTCCAGCAGCACCGCGAGCGGAATGCCGAACGTCTCCGCCGTCGAGCGTTGCTTCTCCAGCACCGCGAGGCTGTCGCTGGCGTCGGGTGGGATGGTAGGATTGCCGAGCACATCGCTCATGACGTCTTCTCCCGGGCCTCCGTGAGGAAGCCCTTGTCGGCGAGATCCTGCAACATGACGATGACGTCGGCCAGGATCGCCTCGCGCGGCGCGGCATATTTCGCCGCAAGTTGGTCGGACACGTCGCCGACACTGCGCTCGCCGTTGCAGAGCTGCAAGACCTCGACTGCGATCTCGTCGGGCGCCAGCACCCGTTCCGGCGCCAGGATCACCCAGACCTTCCGCGTCTCGTCGTATTTCAGCTTGGCATGCCGCGGCAGCACCGGGCGGCTTGCCTCGCTGACGCTGATGTTCCGCGGCCCGGCCATTGTTGTTCCTCAGCTCGCCTTTTTAGTGCTCTTTGGGCACGAACGCGCCCGGCGGAATGTGGCCCTCGACATAGGCATGCTGGAGCGCATCGAGCTGCACCCACAGCACGTTGGTCTTGAAGATCAGCGCGTTGCACACCTGCGCGCGCTGCTCCGGCGTCGTGGCATGCGCCTTGACGTAGTCGAGCGCGAAGCCGGCATCGCGCGGCGCCTGGGTCAGGCGGCGCTTGAAGTAGCTCATGATGTCAGGATTGACGAAGTCGTAATGCGCCAGCATGCCGGAGATGCGCTCCTCGTGCAGGTTCGGCGCGAACAACTCGGTCAGCGACGATGCGATCGCCTCCAGCGGGCTCTTCTCGCGGCAATAATGGACGTAAGCCTCCACCGCGAAGCGCGTCGCCGGCAGAATGCCTTCGGTCGATTCCACGTAAGCCGTGTCGAGGCCGAGGCCTTCGGTCAGCTTGAGCCAGCGCTCGATGCCGCCCTCGCTGCCGACATCGCCGTCATGGTCCTCGATGCGATGGCGCCATTCGACGCGCGTGGCGCGGTCGCGGAAGCGCGAGATCACCACCGCGTCCTTGATCGGGATCGTGCTCTGGTAATAGTAGCGGTTCAGCGCCCAGGCCTGCACCTGGCCCTTGTTGAGCTTGCCGCCGTGCAGCAGCTTATGGAACGGATGCAGGCTGTGATAGCGCGTCGCGCCGATATGGCGCAGCGTCGCTTCCAGCTCCTCGGCGCTGGTGAGCTTGATGTCCTTGCCGATCGAGAGCGCAGTCATTCCAGTCAGTGACGCGGCATTCACAGCACGATCTCCGTTCCATCCGCCGGTATCTGCCAGCCCGCCGCCTCCGTGGCCTTGCGCTCGGGCGTATCAGGCAGCAGCGCCGGATTCGAGTTATTGATATGCAGAAACATCTTCCTGTCGAGTGTGAGATCGGCCAGCCGGGCGATCGCGCCGTCGCCGCCGGACATTGCGACATGTCCCATGCTCTTGCCGGTCTTGTGGCCGAGCCCGGCCCTGATCATCTCGTCGTCCTGCCAGACCGTGCCGTCGAAGAACACCAGTGCAGCACCATCGATCTCGGCCTTGAGCGCATCGGTGATTTCGGCGCAGGCGGCGATGAAGTAGAAGCACTTGCCGGTGGCCTTGTCCGTGATCTTCAGGCCCAGCGTATCGCCGTCGCCGCTCTCGCCGCCGGGATGCGCCTTGCCTTCCAGATACCAGGCCGATTTGCCCGGCACCGCGAAGGGCAGCACCTCCAGCCCCGAGCGCGCGCCATCGGGCAATCGCGGCTCGAACGGCTCGCCGATCCCGATCGGCTGGCGCTTGACGTTTTTTTCGTTCAGCACGTTGAAGATGCTGTTGCTCGCCAGGATCGCCAGCACCTTCTCATGCGCATAGACCGTGAAGGGCGAGCCTTCGCGCATCGAGAGCAGGCCCGCCACCGCGTCGACTTCGCTGTTGGTCAGGATCACGCCTGCAACAGGCGTATGGCGCAGGCTGCCTTCCTTCGGATGCAGCTGCGGCGTCGCATTCAATTGCTGGCGAAGATCGGGCGAGGCGTTGATCAGGAACCAGTGCTCGCCGTCGCCACTGAAGGCGACCGAGGCCTGGGTTCGATGAAGCTCATGTCCGCCAGCACGGGCCGCCCGGCAACCCTCACACCCGCAATTCCATTGCGGGACTCCGCCGCCAGCCCCGGCGCCCAGGACGACGACGCGAAGCATGATACGTCTCCTGGAGGCAACGTCGCGAGGTGGATCTCAGGCCAACACGGATGCCGACAAAGAACATGTCTTCCGGAAACGTATCGTGACCGAAAGATCCACCGGCGCAGAACGCATACTCGCCAACCGCTTACTTGCGGGTGGCGCTCACATACATGTTGATTTCCATGCCGCAGGGCACTTCGACGATCTTGGGGGCTTTCCAGGCCATTTGGCTCTCCATTTCGCGAATTCGGACGTATCCGCCCGGGGGTTAAATTACTGCCGGCGCAAAAGTTCGCCAGTGAAATTTTCCCGAGCATGGACATGTTGCGCTGCGAAACTTACGAGGGGAACAGTACTTTCTGGTGATACGGCCTTGCGCCTGGCGCATTCGGTCGCGAACCCTGTCCTGATAAAGCAGTTGTGAGTGCAGTGCAGCTTTCAATCCGGTACAGGCGGGCCAACTGGAATTCGGTGATGCCCAGATATTTCTTCAACACCCGTATCGGCGACGAACTGATCGTGGATCCCGAAGGCGAGGACCTGCGGAACCCCGATCGCGCCTGGGAGGTCGCCCGCCAGATGATCCTGGAGGTGGTGAAGTCGGAAGGCGCCCAGCCGGCCCTGATGGAGGCGGTGATCGAGGTCACCGACGATGACGGGGAGATCGTGCTGGAATTCCCCTTTACCGAGGCCTTGCTGGACATCCCGGACCAGTCCGCGACGCGGCATTAAGAGAGCCCACCGCTCTCTCCCCCGTCATTGCGAGGAGTCCTTGCGACGAAGCAATCCAGACTGTCTCCTTGGAGGGACTCTGGATTGCTTCGCTTCGCTCGCTATGACGGCAGTACCCCTGCGAAATCCGCATGGCTTTGCCGCGTTCCCGGCGCTAAAAGACGCCGGTCATACGGAGCAAGCCATGCAAGACCTCTGGCGCCTGTCGGCCGCCGACCTCGCCGCCCTCGTCAAATCCAAAAAGGTCTCCGCCAGGGAGGCGGCCAAGGCCGGTCTCGCCCGCCTCGACGCGGTCAATCCCGCGCTCAACGCCGTGATCGACCACCGGCCCGAGGACGTGCTCAAGCAGGCTGACGCGGTCGATGCCGCCATCGCGAAGGGCGAGGACCCCGGCTTGCTCGCCGGCGTGCCCGTCACCATCAAGGCCAATGTCGACCAGGAGGGCTTTGCCACCACCAACGGCCTGAAACTCCAGCGTGATTTGATCGCGCGCGAGGACAATCCGGTGGTCGCCAATTTCCGCAAAGCCGGCGCCATTCTCCTTGGGCGCACCAATTGCCCGGCCTTCTCCTATCGCTGGTTCACCACCAATCTGGTCCACGGCGACACCAAGAACCCCCGCGACGCCGCGCTGACGCCGGGCGGCTCCTCCGGCGGCGCCGGCTCGGCGGTCGCGGCCGGCATCGGCCACATCGCCCACGGCACCGACATCGCCGGCTCGATCCGCTACCCCGCCTATGCCTGCGGCGTGCACGGCCTGCGTCCGACCCTCGGCCGCATCCCTGCCTTCAATCCGGCGCTGCCGGAACGCCCGATCGGGCCGCAGATCATGGCGGTGTCGGGCCCGCTGGCGCGGACCGTCAACGACATCAGGATTTCGCTCGCCGCGATGTCGGCCCGCGACATTCGCGACCCCTGGTTTGTGCCGGCGCCGCTGGACGGACCCCCAAGGCCCAAGCGCGCCGCGCTCTGCCTCAACCCGAACGGTCTTGCCACCACGCCGGAGGTGAAGGCCGCGGTGACCGATGCCGGCAAGCGGCTGGAGCGCGCCGGCTGGACCGTCGAAATCATCGAAGATACGCCGCCGATGCGCGAGGCGGTCGAGTGGCAAATAAAACTCTGGCTCGGTGACGGCTACGAGGCGCAGCTGGAGATGGCCGAGCGTGAGGGCGATCCCGGCGCGCTGGCGTGCCTGCGCGGCAATCGCAGTAGGGTCACGCCAATGGACCAGGCCAATTACGCCAAGGCGCTGACGCGTCGGGCCACGCTGACCCGCGACTGGATGCTGTTCTTCGAGACATACGCGGTGCTGCTGACGCCGGTCTCCGGCGAATTGCCATTCCCCGATCATCTCGACCGCAAGGACGACGCCTCCTTCAAGCGCGTCTGGGAGGCGCAGCTGCCGCAGATCGCCACCCCCTTCATGGGATTGCCGGGCCTCGTGGTCTCCACCGGTCTGGTCGGCAAGGCGCCCGTCGGCGTGCACATCGTCTCCGGCCGTTATCGCGAGGATTTGTGTCTGCTCGCAGGCGAAGCGATCGAGGCGGGCGGCGTGCCGCCGTCGCCGATCGATCCCGTGGGTTAGCGATGTCCGTGATCTACGACTTCAAGGCCAACTCGCTCGCCGGCGACGAAGTGCCGATGCGCCGCTTCGAAGGGCAGGTGCTGCTGATCGTCAACACCGCGAGCAAATGCGGCTTCACGCCGCAATATCGGGGCCTCGAGGATCTGCACCGCGATCTGTCGCCGCGCGGCTTCTCCGTGCTCGGCTTTCCCTGCAACCAGTTCGGCGCGCAGGAGCCGGGGCCGGCGGCTGAGATCCAGGCGTTCTGTTCGACCAATTACGACGTCACCTTCCCCCTGTTCGAGAAGATCGACGTCAACGGAAGCAACGCACACCCTCTGTACGAGTACCTGAAACGCCAGCAATCCGGCCTGTTAGGGGCTTCCATCAAATGGAATTTCACCAAATTCCTGGTGGACCGTGCCGGCAAGGTGATCGCGCGCTACGCGCCGACCGCGCGGCCCGAAGGACTGCGGAATCAAATCGAGACCCTGTTATGAGCGAGACAATCATGAGCGACGAATTTCCTGACCGCCTCTCGGTCGATCCGAACAGCCCCTATTACAACGCGGACATCCTGTCGCGCGACGTCGGCATCCGCTTCAAGGGCGTCGAGAAGACCAATGTCGAGGAGTACTGCATCAGCGAAGGCTGGGTCCGCGTCACCGCCGGCAACGCCAAGGACCGCCACGGCAACCCGCTGACCATCAAGGTGCACGGGCCGGTGGAGCCGTATTTCCGGGATAAGACGTAAGCACGGCGCGCGCTCTCCTCGTCATTGCGAGGAGCACACTCTCTCCTCGTCATTGCGAGCGAAGCGAAGCAATCCAGAATCTTTCCGCAGAGGCTGTCTGGATTGCTTCGTCGCAAGAGCTCCTCGCAATGACGACAATAGCCACCGAGGCCCCCATGTCCGTCCGCATCGTCGACGTCCGCGAGATCACCAAGCCGATCTCATCGCCGATCCGCAACGCCTATATCGACTTCACCAAAATGACGACGAGCCTTGTCGCCGTCGTCACCGACGTCGTCCGCAACGGCAAGCGTGTCGTCGGCTACGGCTTCAACTCCAACGGCCGCTACGGGCAGGGCGGGCTGATCCGCGAGCGCTTCGCCGCGCGCATCACGGAAGCCGATCCGAAGTCGCTGCTTGATGCAGCGGGCGACAATCTCGACCCCGACAAGGTCTGGGCCGCGATGATGACCAATGAGAAACCGGGCGGCCACGGCGAGCGCTCGGTCGCCGTCGGCACCATCGACATGGCAGTGTGGGACGCCGTGGCGAAGATCGCGGGCAAGCCGCTGTTTCGGCTGCTTGCCGAGCGGCATGGCCTCACCGCCAATCCGCGCGTCTTCGTCTACGCCGCCGGCGGCTATTACTATCCCGGCAAGGATCTCTCGATGCTGCGGGCCGAGATGCGCGGCTATCTCGACCGCGGCTACAACGTCGTGAAGATGAAGATCGGCGGCGCACCGATCGAGGAGGACCGCACCCGCATCGAGGCGGTGCTGAAGGAGATCGGCAAGGACGCGCAGCTCGCCGTTGACGCCAACGGCCGCTTCAACCTGGAGACCGGCATCGCCTACGCAAAAATGCTGCGTGATTATCCGCTGTTCTGGTACGAGGAGGTCGGCGATCCCCTCGACTACGCGCTGCAGGCCGCGCTCGCCGAATTCTATCCCGGCCCGATGGCCACAGGCGAGAATCTGTTCAGCCACCAGGACGCCCGCAATCTGATCCGCTACGGCGGCATGCGCCCCGATCGCGACTGGCTGCAGTTCGACTGCGCGCTGTCCTACGGCCTGTGCGAATACCAGCGCACGCTGGAGGTGCTGAAGACCCACGGCTGGTCACCCAGCCGCTGCATCCCCCACGGCGGACACCAGATGTCGCTGAACATCGCGGCCGGCCTCGGCCTTGGCGGCAACGAGAGCTACCCCGACCTGTTCCAGCCCTACGGCGGCTTCCCGGATGGCGTGCGCGTCGAGAACGGCCACATCACCATGCCGGAGCTTCCGGGCATCGGCTTCGAAGGCAAGTCCGATCTCTACGAGGAGATGAAGGCGCTGGCGGAGTAGGGGGGCGCTGAGGCGCGACGGCCGCGCCACACGCTCCGTCATTGCGAACGCAGCGAAGCAATCCAGACTCTTTCCGCGGCAGCAGCCTGGATTGCTTCGTCGCAAGCGCTCCTCGCAATGACGGTGTGGCGACGGCTGCGTTTCTTAGCCAATTGCAGATGCTGCTCGCGATCATCTCCCGGTTGTGGTATCGTGAACGCACTCTCAGCCGAGCACGATCATGAAACAGCCTTGCGTTTACATGTTCGCAAATCGCCGCAATGGCACGATCTACGTCGGTGTCACCTCGAACCCGCCGCGCCGCGCGTTCGAGCACCGCGAGGGTCTCGCGAAGGGCTTCTCGTCCAAGTACGGCTGCAAGCTCCTCGTCTGGTACGAGCTGCACGCGACAATGACCGACGCGATTACGCGCGAGAAGCAGATCAAGGGCGGCAGCCGGGCGAATAAGCTGGCGCTGATCGAAAGCGTCAATCCGGACTGGACCGATCTGTACGAGACGCTGATCTGAGCACTTGCAGAGCGCTGTCAGTCGGTTGCGAGAGTGTCGCCACACACTCCGTCATTGCGAGCGGAGCGAAGCAATCCAGACTCTTTCCGCGGAAGCAGCCTGGATTGCTTCGTCGCAAGGGCTCCTCGCAATGACGGTGGAGAGGGCGGTGCTTTCGACGGACGTCTTGTCTGCTGCGGGGGCGGGTCGCTGGAATTGCCTAAGGCGTCGCCACACACTCCGTCATTGCGAGCGGAGCGAAGCAATCCAGACTCTTTCCGCGGCGGCAGTCTGGATTGCTTCGTCGCAAGGGCTCCTCGCAATGACGGTGGAGGGAGTGGAGCCACTCGTAGGCGTCTGGTCCCGCAGCGGGCGGCAGGTCAGATGAGTCCGAGGCGTCGCCACACACTCCGTCATTGCGAGCGGAGCGAAGCAATCCAGACTCTTTCCGCGGCGGCAGTCTGGATTGCTTCGTCGCAAGGGCTCCTCGCAATGACGGTGTGGAGCGAGCGTCGCCCTTACGACAGCCGCATGTCCAAGAGCCTTCGCCCTTCGCCCTTGAGCAGCTTCTTCACCGCGCTCGAGGCCACGACCTCGCCGTCATTGGCGTAGGCTTCGTGGTTCTTCTCGATGTCGTCGAGGCGGTAGAGGTAGTTGACCATCACGCCGGCGGATTCGCGCACGCCCTTCGGCGAGAGGTCTCCCAGCCAGTTGATGCGTTCGAGCCGCGCGCCGTTGCCGAGATGGAAGCGGGCGACGGAATCGATCAGCTTGCCCTTCGGCGTGCGCGCCTTGAGGAAATAGTGCGCTGCGAGCGGCTCGATCAAGGCGCGGAGCAGCGTCGTCGTCTCGGGGTTCTCGAACCATTTGGGATCGTCGAGGCGCTTCAGCACCTCGCGGTCCTCGTCCGACAGCGGCAAATCCTTGTCCTGCTTCACCCATGGCATGAAGCCGGGCACCGGCGACAGCGTCACGAAGGTGTCGAGCTTCGGCGTCTCGCGCCTGAGCTCCTCGACCACCTGCTTGATCAGGAAACTGCCGAAGGAGATGCCGCCGAGACCGCGCTGGGTGTTGGAGATCGAATAGAACACGGCGGTGCGCGCTCGTTCGATCGGCAGATGCTGGCGATCGACCGCGAGCAGCGGCGCGATCGCGCCGGGGATCGTCTCGGTCAGCGCCACCTCGACGAAGATCAGCGGCTCGTCCACCATCGCGGGATGGAAGAAGGCGTAGCAGCGCCGGTCGACCGGATCGATGCGGCGGCGCAGATCGTCCCAGTCGCTGATCTCGTGCACGGCTTCGTAACGGATGATCTTTTCGAGGATGTTGGCCGGGGTCGACCAGTCAATCCGGCGCAGCACGAGAAACCCCCTGTTGAACCACGACGAGAGAAGATGCGAGACGTCGCGATCGAGCGCGGCGAGATCGGTGTGTCCGTTCATCATGCCGAGCAGGTCGGCACGCATGGCGACGAGATCGCCGGTACCACCCGGCGCGCGGTTGAGGCGGCGGATCAGTTCCTGCCGGCGCGGCTCGGAGGCGAAATGCAGCGAGCTTGCGTCCTCGTCGCTCGGCTTGGCGCGCCATTTCTCGATCGCCTTGGACAGGCGCTCCCGGTCCGGACCGAAATCGCGCACGAGGCCCTCGAAGAAGGCGCGGCGGCCCGCCGCATCCAGCTCCCCGTAGATGTCGAGCACCTCACGCGCCAGGGCGGTGCCGGATGCTTCGCCACGGCCCGACAGCAGCGCGCCGCAGAGTTCGAGCAGCCCATCGGCATCCTGCTTGGTATCGGCGGAATCCCCGCGGCGCAGCAGCGTGCGGCCGCGCTCGGAGATGGTGGCGAGCAGGTCGGAGAAGAAGGCATTGGCCATCTGTGCTTTCAGTCCGGTTTGTGCGGTGCGGGAAGCTTACACGGGATTTAGGCGGAAACCGATCACAATCAAGCAGGGGAATGCGGCATCTTTAGTTGGGCCGTGCGTTTTGGAGAATGCCGTCATGCCCGGTGTGGGCGGGGATGCACTGGGTCGCGTTCATCTCAAACGCGCTGTCATGCCCCGCGAAGGCGGGGCATCCAGTACGCCGCAGCCCATCGGTTCAATCACCGGCGCTGGTGGAATACTGGATTGCCCGCTTTCGCGGGCAATGACACCGAGTGGGTGGCTAAGCTTTCCTCGCAAACTCCGTCGGCGTCCGCCCGGTCACCTGGCGGAAGGCCGCCGAGAACGCCGGCACGCTGGCATAGCCGAGCTGGGTCGCGAGCTGCTTCACCGACACGCTCGCATCGGTCGACAACCGCTGGATCGCGGCTGCAATCCGCGCGCGCTGGCACCAGCTCTTGAAGCTGAGCTGCGTCTCCGTGGAGAACAACCGCGACAAGGTACGCGCGGAGGTTCCGACCTCGCGCGCCAGCGTGTCGATGTCGTGCAGGCCGGTGGGATCGTCGAGCACGATCATCGCGGCGCGGCGGCAGCGCGGCTCGTGCGGCAGCGGCACGAAGGTCGCGGAATCCTCCGCCTGGTGCAATTCCAGCATCACCAGGCGCACCAAGAGCCCGGTCCGTTCCTCGGTGTTGCGCGCGTCGAACAAAGCGAGGATCGCCTGGTTCAGCAGGGGCGACACCCGCACCACGAATTCCCTGGTCAGCCCCTCATAGCGCTTCTCGCGCTTCAGCCAGGCGAGGTCGAAATACAGCGTGCGCATCTCGATGTCGGCGAGCAAATCGAGGGCGTGCTCGAGCCCGGCCGGCACCCAGACCGCACGGTCCGGCGGCACCAGCCAGCGCCCCTCGGGCGTCGTCACCTGCATGGTGCCCTTGGCCGCATAGATCAGCTGCGCCTCGCGGTGCAGGTGCGGATCGATCCGCATCCCCTTGGGATAGTCGCGCGCGACCAGATGCACGCCTGCGGGCGAGAAATGGTTGCTCCGGACCTCCCGAAGGATTGGCGTTTCCAAGACAGTCATTGGCAGCATCCCGTCATGGCCAGGACATATAACTCATTTCGGAGCAGGAGAGGATTCGGAATGAACAATCCCAGCCGGGTGATCAGTTTCGTCAACGCAGGCCATTTCATCGACCATTATGCGATGCTGATCTTCGCCGCCGCCGTGATCATCATGGGGCCGGCGCTCGGCATGGCCTATTCGGAACTCTTGCCTTACGCGACACCTGGCTTCGTGGCATTCGGTGCCGGCTCACTGCTGACGGGCTGGCTCGGCGACCGCTGGAGCCGCCGCCACATGATGCTGATCTTCTTCGTCGGCATCGGCCTGTCCATGATCTCGGTCGGCTTCGTCCAGACCCCGGCGCAGCTCGGCGCGGCGCTGTTCGCCATCGGCATCTTCGCCTCGATCTACCATCCAGTCGGCACCGCGATGATCGTGTCCTATGCCGACAGGCTCGGCCGCGAGATGGGCATCAACGGCGTCTGGGGCAATCTCGGCGTTGCCTCCTCCGCGCTGGTGACGGGCGTGATCGGGCAATATCTCGGCTGGCGCTTTGCCTTCATCGTCCCCGGCATCGTCACCATCCTGATCGGCATCGCGTTCGCGATGATGGTCGTGCACGAAGACCGCAAGGGCTCCAGGCAGGCGGCCGCGCAGGCGCGGGTCGCAAAACAGGACATGTGGCGCGTGATCCTGTCGCTGCTGATCGTCGTGATCGCGATCTCGACCACGTTCAACGCGGTCACCGTCGCGCTGCCAAAACTGTTCGCGGAGCGGCTTGCGGACCTGACCAAGAGCCCGGCGCTGTTAGGCGTGATCGCGGCCTGCGTCTACGTGTTCGGCGCGATGACGCAATACACGATCGGCCGGCTGCTCGACCGCTACTCGCTGAAGGCGGTGGCGCTGCCGCTGTCCTTCATGCTGGCGCCCTTCCTCTATCTCGCCGCGAGCCTGTCCAATCTGCCGCTGATCCTGGTCTCGATCGGCATCGTCATGGGCGCGTTCGGGCAGGTCACGGTCAACGACGCCATGGTCGGCAAATACACCAGCGAGGAATGGCGCTCGCGCGCCTATGCGGTGCGCTATTTCATCGGCTTCACCGCGGCCGGCGCCTCCGTCGGCCTGGTCGCCTGGCTCTACGAGCAGGGCGGCTTCGTGACGATGCTGCATGCCTTCGCCGCCCTCTGCCTGCTCGCGATCGCCGCCGCGATCATCCTCCCGCGCGAGATCCGGACGCCGCAGGCGGCCTAACCTCTCTCCACCGTCATTGCGAGGAGCCCAGCGACGAAGCAATCCAGAATCCTTCCGCGGGGGGACTCTGGATTGCTTCGCGGCGCTCGCAATGACGGAGAGCGTGGCGGCAGCTCGCGCAACTCCACCGTCACGCACCCCGCCGATCATGCCATTCTGCCAGTGATTTGCCCGACGGCGCAAGCCGATTCGGGTAGGCCGAAATTTTCTCGAGCCTTTTCAACACCATCGCTACTGTGCATGGGGTTGTTTTCGCACTTTTCGTTTTTCGACCCGCCGGGTGAGGTGGGAACCCGCTCCACCTCCCGCGGGTTCTATCCGCTGTGGCCCCGACACCGGGGCGGATGAAGGGGGAAAACCACCTGCATGCCATGGCGCCTGCTCCGACCGGTCGGCCTTGTCCCCGCGGCGCTCGTCCTCACCACCATTGCGGCCAGTGCCGAGGGCGGCAAATCGGCCGGCCCGTCCGAATTCCTGCTGGTGGCGCAGATCGTGCTGCTGATCGCGGTCGGCCGCGGCCTCGGCGAGATCATGCAGCGCATCGGCCAGCCCTCGGTGATCGGCGAGCTGCTCGCCGGCATTTTACTGGGGCCGTCGCTGTTCGGCTGGATCTGGCCGGAGGCGCAAGCCGCGATCTTCCCCAAGACACCCGAGCAGAAGGCGATGATCGACGGCATCGCCCAGTTCGGCATCCTGCTGCTGCTCTTGCTCACCGGCATGGAGACCGACCTCAAGCTGGTCAGGAAGGTCGGCAAGGCCGCGATCGCGATCTCGATCGCCGGCATCCTCGTGCCCTTCGCCTGCGGTTTCGCGCTCGGTGAGTTTCTGCCCGATGCGCTGCTGCCGAATCCGCAAGCGCGCCTCGTGGCCTCGCTGTTCATGGGCACGGCGCTGTCGATCTCCTCGGTGAAGATCGTCGCCGTGGTCGTGCGCGAGATGAATTTCATGCGCCGCAATGTCGGTCAGATCATCGTCGCGACCGCGGTCATCGACGATACCATCGGCTGGATCATCATCGCCGTCATCTTCAGCCTCGCCTCGCATGGCACGCTGGACATCGCCTCGGTGGCGAGGGCCGTGCTCGGCACGCTCGCCTTCCTCGCCATCAGTTTCACCATCGGCCGCCGGCTGGTGTTTCGGCTCATCCGCTGGGCCAACGACAATCTCGTCAGCGCGGCGGCAGTCATTACCGTCATCCTGCTGCTGATGTCCATGATGGCGCTGATCACGCACCTGATCGGTGTCCACACCGTGCTCGGGGCCTTCGTCGCCGGCATTCTGGTCGGGGAATCCCCGATCCTGACGCGGCAGATCGACGAGCGCCTGCGCGGATTGATCTCGAGCTTCTTCATGCCGGTGTTCTTCGGCCTCGCGGGCCTCAGTGCCGATCTCTCGGTGCTGCGCGATCCCGATCTGCTGATGCTGACCGGCCTGCTGGTCGTGATCGCCAGTGTGGGCAAGTTCGGCGGCGCCTTTGTCGGCGGCACGCTGGGCGGGCTGAACTATCGAGAGTCACTGGCGCTCGCGAGCGGGATGAACGCGCGCGGCTCGACCGAGGTCATCATCGCGACCATTGGCCTGTCCATCGGCGTGCTCAGCCAGAACCTGTTCACGATGATCGTCACCATGGCGATCGTGACCACGATGGCGATGCCGCCGATGCTGCGCGCGGCGCTGGCCAGGCTGCCGATGAACGCGGAGGAGAAGGCGCGCCTGGAGCGGGAGGAATTCGAGAAGCGCGGCTTCATCGCCAATCTCGAACGCCCTCTGCTGGCGGTAGACGAGAGCGTCAACGCCACCTTCGCCGCCCATATCGCCGGCCTGATCGCCGGCATGCGTGGCCTGCCGATCACCGTGCTCCATATCGGCAAGCGCGCCGGGGAGCAGGAGCAGGGCCGCGACGAGCAGGAAAGCCACGAGGCCGTGGTAAAGAAGGCCGCCGAAACCGTCTCCGCCAGTGGCGATGCCGGCAGCGTCGATGTCGTTACCCGTGCTAGGCGGGCGGAGCTCGGCGAAACCATTGCCGACGAGGCGCGCAAGGGCTTCGACCTCCTCGTCGTCGGCGTCGACAAGGTCACCGCCGCCAAGGATCGCTTCGACCGCAAGATCGAGGACATCGCGGCCAAATTCGAGGGGCCTCTCGCGATCGTGGCGGCCAAGGGTAAGCACTTGAAGCAGCCCGTGCCGGAAGGGCTCAACATCCTCGTTCCGGTCTCCGGCAGCGGCGTCTCCAAGCGCGGCGCCGAGGTCGCGGTCGCGCTGACGCAGGCCGGCTCAGGCTCGCTGCGGGTGATCTATGTCGCGACGACCCGGGACAAGGGCGCGCAGCGCGGCGCCTCTCGCGGCCTGGGCCAGGAGGCCGGCATCCTGAAGGACGCCAGCGATCTCGCCGCCCGCTACGACGTCGACATCACCACGACCCTGCGCGTAAACCGGGCGCCGGAGGCCGCGATCCTGCGCGAGATCGACACCACCGACGTCGATCTCGTGGTGATGGGCGTCGACCGGATCGAGGCCAATCATCTCTCCTTCGGCGGCGTTGCCGACGCGGTGCTCAGGCAGTCCAAGGTCTCGGTGCTGCTGGTGTCGAGCGGCGAGGCACGGCAGGCTCCGGCGGAGAATGCCTAGCGCGCGACGCGTTGGAGAAACGGGCTATGCGCGCTTGACCTCATAAGACGAGGCAACGTCGATCTCGTCGTCGCGCCGTGCGCCGGGGACATGCAGAGCAAACAACAGTTTGCGGTCGCGCTTGAACTCGGTCTCGAGGCGCTCCGCGATGGCGCGCTTTTCGGCCTCGTTGAAATGGTCCGATCGCCGCCCGAGATATTTGAACTCGCCGCGGCCGTCCCGGACATTGACGTTGATGTGGAGGCGTTCGATCCGGCCGTCCGATCTTTCGGCCCGATGCACGGCGCTGACGAACAGCACGCGCAGCGGCGTCACGACCCGATAATAGCCGATATAGTCCTGATCCGGCGAGAGCATGTCCGGCCGGGATTCGCCGGCATAGTGATCGACCGTGAGACGTCCGAGATCGTCGCCGACCTTTGCCGCATCGGACATATCGCCACCTGATGCTTCTGGCCTAGGCTGCGCCGGGCACGGTGGCCTGCAGCACCGGCAGGCCCTGAACACGACGCGACACGATGTGGTGGATTTTGATGCGGTCGGACTCGCCGGCGCCAAGCGTGTCGCCGTCGCGCAGCACGGCACCATGTTCGAGCACGTAGACGATGAGGCGGGCGACCGTGATCATGATCTCGTTCGGATCGGCGCCTTTGCCTTCGAACTCGATCTCGCGGTCGCCGAACGGCGCCAGGCCGAACGTAATCGCGCCGGTGATCTCGCCGTCGCGGAACGGATGAATGCTGACCCACAGCGGAAACGGAATGCGCGGATATTCGGCGAAAGCCTCGCGTGCAAACAGCTCCCATCGCTCGGCGGGGTGGGCGACAAGCCCATTCCATAAAACCGCCACGGCCGGGATGGTCGCAATCAAACCGCCGGTGACCGCGGTCACGGTGCGCGCGGCCTGCAGCCGCTCTGCAGGTGTCCCGACCCGCCCGACCGTCGATATCACGACGTGAGCGGCATGCCCGCCGAGCACCTCGAGCGCAGCCGGCCAGGTCGCGACGGTGCGCCGGCCGGGCAAGTCCCAGCTCTCGCGCGGGACCGGCATTGACATGACCATCAGCAGGATGTTCTGACCGGCGCAACGGATCACCGGCGCCGCCTGTCCCGCTGCAGCTTCGGGCAGGTCGATCTCGATTCCGGGATGTCGTTTGCGCAAGACATCCACGACCGCCGCGAGATCGAGCACGACGGGCCGGTCGAACAGAGCGAAGGCCAGGTGACGATCCGTCATGGCCACGTCCCTCATGTTTCCCAGCGCAAGTAGCTCCAACGCGGGCGGAGCGTTCCGGTTCAACTTCCGGACGAATTTTTGCGAACCAGATCCGCCTAGGACTTCACTTCCGCGACCGGCTGTGCCTTCGGCGCCTTCTTCGAGGAACGCCAGTTCTCGAAGCGCTGCACCACCACGAAGAACGCGGGCACGAACAGCACCGCGAGGCAGGTCGAGGCCAGCATGCCCGAGAACACGGTGATGCCGATCGACTTGCGCGCGCTGGCGCCGGCGCCGGTCGCGATCACCAGCGGCACCACGCCGAGGATGAAGGCGAACGAGGTCATCAGGATCGGGCGGAAGCGGGCGCGCGCGGCCTCGATCGCGGAGTCCAGGATCGGCTTGCCGTCGCGGCCGTGCAATTCCAACCCGACTTCGACGATCAGGATCGCGTTCTTGGCCGACAGCGCGATCAAGAGGATCAGGCCGATCTGGCAATAGAGGTTGTTGTCGATCTTGAGGCCAGAGAGGATCAGCATCGGCCCGAGCAGCGACAGCGGCACCGCGAGGATCACCGAGATCGGTGCGTACCAGCTCTCGTACTGGCCGGCGAGCACGAGATAGACCAGCAACATGGCAAGGCCGAACACCCAGTAGATCTGGTTGGAGACGGCTTTCTCCTGATACGACATCGCGGTCCATTCATAGCCGGTGCCCGGCGGCAGCGTCTTCGCCGCGATGTCTTCCATCAGCGTCAGCGACTGGCCGGAGGAATAGCCTTGCGCCGGCAGGCCGATGATGGTCGAGGACGGATAGAGATTGTAGAGGCTGATCAGCGACGGGCCGGTCGCCGGCGTGATCGTTGCGACCGTGCCGATCGGGATCATGTCGCCGTTCGAGTTGCGCACCTGCATGTTGGCGATGTCGCGCTCGGTAACGCGGAACGCGGGGTCGGCCTGGGTGTAGACCTGGAACACGCGGCCGAACTTGTTGAACTGGTTGACGTAGGACGAGCCGAGATAGGTCGACAGTGCCGCGAACACCTGGTCCGTCGTCACATGCAGGGTCTGCGTCTTGATACGGTCGATCTCGACGTTGAATTGCGGCACCGAGGAGCGGAACGAGGATTGCACGCGCTGGAGCGCGCTCTGGCTCTGCCCGTTGGAGACCATCGCACCCGTGATCGCCTGGAGTTTTGCGAAATCGCTGTTGCCGTCGCGCAACTCGACCTGCATCGAGAAACCGGCGGCGTTGCCGATGCCCTGGATCGGCGGCGGTGGCAGCACCAGCGTGCGCGCTTCCATGATGGTCGCGACCTTGTCGTTGAGCCCGTAGACCAGCGAGCGCAGATCCTCGCCGGGGCCTTTGCGCGCCTCCCAGTCCTTCAGGATGATGTAGGCGACGCCGGCATTGGCAAGGCTCGCGCTGTTGTCGAGCGCGGAGATGCCGGCGATGGTGATGACCTGCTGGACGCCGGGCGTGTCCTTGATGATATCGGCGGCCTTGTCGAGCACCGTCTGGGTCCGCTCCAGCGAGGCGCCGTCGGGCAGCTGCACCGCGGCGATCAGATAGCCCTGGTCCTCGATCGGCAGGAAGCCGGTCGGTACCCGCGACAGGCCGTAGCCGCTCAGCCCGATCACCAGCAGCGCGAACGCGACCGAGACCGTCGCGTGCCGGCACAGGAAGGTGATCAGCCGTGTATAGCCGCGCTCGACCCGGTCATAGACCGCGTTGAAGCCGCGATAGAAGAAATTGCGCTGTTCGGGCGGCACCGTGGGCCGCAGCCAGAGCGCGCATTGCGTCGGCTTCAGCGTCGCCGCGTTGATGGCGGAGAGCAGCGCCGTCGCCGCGATCACCAGCGCGAACTGTGAATAGATACGCCCGGTAAGGCCGGCGAGGAACGAGGCCGGCAAAAACACCGAGATCAGCACCAGCGTGATGCCGACGATCGGGGCAAAGAGCTGGTCCATCGCCTTGATCGCGGCATCGTGGCCGTTCATGCCTTGCTCGATGTTGTGCGCGGCGCCTTCCACTACAACGATGGCGTCGTCGACGACGATGCCGATCGCCAGCACGATCGCGAACAGCGTCGACATGTTGATGGTGAAGCCGAGCGCGGCCATCGCCGCGAACGCGCCGATGATGGTGACGGGCACGGTGGTCGCCGGCACCAGCATCGCGCGCCAGTCCTGCAAGAACACCAGGATCACGACCAGCACCAAGAGGCCGGCCTCGATCAGCGTCATGTAGACCTCGTGCACCGAGGCCTGCACGAACTTGGTGGTGTCGAACGGCGTGTCGTACTTCATGCCTTGCGGGAACGCCTTGGCGAGCTCGGCCATCTTCTTCTCGACGGCCTGCTCGACCTGGAGCGCGTTCGCTCCGGGCGACTGGAACACGCCGATGCCGGTGGCGGGCTGCTTGTTCAGCGAGAAGATCTGGCTGTAGGTCTGCGCGCCGAGCTCGACCCAGCCGACGTCGCGCACCCGCGTGACGTCGCCGCTGGTGCCGGACTTGACGATGATGTTCTCGAACTGGGTGGTGTCGTCGAGCCGGCCGTTGACGTTGAGCGTGTATTGGAACGCCTGTCCCGCCGGCGTCGGCGGCGCGCCGACCTGGCCGGCGGAGACCTGCTGGCTCTGCTGCTGGATCGCCTGGATGACGTCCTGTGGCACGAGGCCACGGACCTGCAGCTTGTTCGGATCGAGCCACACCCGCATCGAATACTGGCCGGCGCCGAACACCGTGACGTTGCCGACGCCGGGCAGGCGCGAGAGCTCGTCGCGGATGTTGATGGTGGCGTAGTTGCTCAAATACAGACTGTCGAAGGTCCTGTCCGGCGAGGTCAGCGTCACGAACAACAGGATCGAGGTCGACCGCTTCTGCACGGTGACGCCCTGGTTCTGCACGGCGGACGGCAGTTGCGACAGTGCGCTGGAGACGCGGTTCTGCACCAGCACCTGCGCGAAGTTGAGGTCGGTGCCGATCTTGAAGGTCACCGTCAGCGTATAGGTGCCGTCGGAGCCGCTGTAGGACTGCATGTAGAGCATGTCCTCGACGCCGTTGACCTGTTGCTCGATCGGCAGGGCCACCGTGTCGATCACGGTCTTGGCGGAAGCGCCGGGATAGCGCGTGGTGACCTGCACGGTTGGCGGCACCACGTCGGGATATTGTGCGATCGCGAGGTTGAACAGCGCGACGCCGCCGATCAGGATCATCAGCAGCGCGATGACGTTCGAGAGGACCGGCCGCTCGATGAAGAATTTTGAGATCATGGCCAGCTCCTACTTGGCAGCGGCCTGCGGCTGCTCGATCTTTGTGACTTGCGGATCGATCTTCTGGCCCGGGATCACGCGCAGCAGCCCCGCGATCACCACGCGATCGTCGGGCTTCAAGCCGCTTTCGATCACGCGCAAGCCGTTGTCGGCAGGGCCGATCTGCACCTTGCGCTGCTCGACCGTATTGTCGCCATTGACCACCAGGAGATAGCGGCCGCCCTGGTCGCTGCCGAGCGCGGTGTCGGGGACGAGGAGGGCGTCCTTCTCCTGGGTGAAGGGTACGCGGATCCGGACGAAATAGCCGGGCACCAGCACCCGTTTGTCGTTGGGCACGAGGCCGCGCACCGCGAGCGTGCCGGTCGACTGGTTGATGGTCGGCGAAACGTAGTCGAGATGGCCCTCATGGGGATAGCCGGTCTCGGTCTGAAGGCCGAGCTGGATCGGAAATTGCTTGAGGTCGGCCGGCGTCAGTCCCCGGCGGGCCGCCTCGGCGCGGATGCGCAGCACGTCCTGCTCGTTGACGGTGAAGTTCACATAGATCGGGTCCATCGCGACGATCGAGGCGAGCTGGGTCGGGGAGGAGACGCCGACGAGCTCGCCGATCGAGACCATATGCGCGCTGACGATGCCGTCGAACGGCGCCGTCACGTTGGTGTAGCCGTAATTGACCTCGGCCAGCCTCGTATTGACCTGGGCCTGCTGGAGGTTGGCCTGAGCGTTGTCGCGGGTCGATGTCGAGGTGTCGAGGGTGGACTGCGAGACCGCCTGGCGCTGCACGAGCTCGACCTGCCGCTTGTAATCGGCTTCGGTCTGCTTGACCGTGGCTTGCGCACCGACCTCCGCGGCCTTCGCCTGTTCGAGCTTGAGCTTGTAGGTCTCGGGCTCGATCGTGAACAGCTGGGTGCCCTGTTTGACGAAGCTGCCGTCCTGGTAGTCGATCGATTGCAGGAAGCCTTGCACACGCGCGACCAGGTCGACGCTCTTGATCGGCGCGGTGTTGCCGGTGGCCTCGATATAGCGGGTGACCGGGCGCTGCACGGGTGTTGCGACGTCCACCTTGGGCGGCGGCGGCGCCACGAACGTGTTCTTGTCCTCGCAGCCCGCGAGCGCGACCACGGCCATTGCTGCGGCCATTGACCGCCCGATAGGTCGCCACGCTCCATTGCGGTGTGCGGGATTCGCGCAGGTCATTCGATGGCCCCCGATGATTGTCTGTCGGTGCGGCAGGCTAGCAACAAATGACCGGGCGTGGAACACCATAGCCATGGCGGTCGCCGGCCTTGCACTGCACACCGCGCTGTGGCCCTTGACAGGTTTGTCATGACAAATGGCTTTTCATCGCGCGCACGATCGACCAGAATTGTGTCAAACGCCGCGCGACAGAGGCGAAGCGCTCGAACCGGTCAGAAGAGAAGAAGAAAAGGTCAGGAGAGCATGACATGCCAACGTCCTTCCACTCGGCCCTTGCCGGCCTCGTCCTCGCAGCGGCCCTCGCCATGCCCGCGCTAGCCGATGGCCTGAAGGACGACATCGCGCCGACCGGCAAGCTGCGGGTCGCGATTGCGATCAGCCCGGCGGGCGGCGCATTCTGGTCGACCAGGACGGAAGCCGGCTATGCCGGCGTGCCGGTCGATCTCGGCAAGGAGATGGCCGCGCAGCTCGGCGTGCCCGTCGAATATGTCGTGCACCAGAATTCCGGGCAGATCACCGACGCGGCGTCGAAAGGCAGCTGGGACGTCACATGGCTGCCCAAGGATCCCGAGCGCGAGACCAGGATGATGTTCGGCCCGATCTACGAGGTCGCGGACGCCACCTACATCGTCAAGCCCGGCTCGAGCGTCACCAATTTCGCCAGTCTCGACCAGGCGGGCGTCAAGGTCGCAGCCGTCAACGCCACCACCACCATGCGCGGCGCCGTCGCGCATCTGAAGAATGCCAAGGTCACGGGCTATCAGACCTATGACGAGATCTTCGGCCTTCTGAAGAGCGGCGAGATCGACGCCTTCGCGCTGTCGCGCGACCAGCTCAACAAGATGGCGCTGAAGATTCCGGGGACAAAGGTGCTGGACGAAACCTTCAAGAAAACGGTGACGGCCGTCGCCGTCCCGCTCGGCCATCAGCAGTCGCTTGCCTTCGTCACGAAATTCATGAACGAGGCGGTGACGAACGGCACCTTGCGCAAGGCCTATGACAACAATGGCCTGAAGGACTCGCCGATCCGGACGGAGTAGCGGCAGGCGGCTTCATGGCCAGCGAGCGTTCGGCCTGGCGGCTGTGTAAAGAATCTTGTCTCGGCCACTACGCAAAGTGTCTCGTGCGTCAAGTTGACACACCTTTGTCATTGCGCGCCATTAATGTCCCGAAGGTCGGCGTCATTCCTTCGGGGCAACACCCAATGAAAAATAGATTCCTGACGACGGTCGCGTTTTTCGCGGCCGCGACGGCACTCGCGTGCAGCATTCCGGTCCTGGCGGATGATTTCGACCGCGATCACGGGCACGACCAGGACGATCATCATCGACATCCGCACAACATCCACACCGAGACGCCGATCAAGCATCTCGTGATCATCTTCAACGAGAACCGTTCGTTCGATCATTACTTCGCGACCTATCCGATCGCGGCCAATCCGTCGGGCTCGATCCCGTTCGTGCCGAAGCCGCGTACGCCGAGGGTGAACAACCTCGTCACGGCGAACCTGCTGGTCAATAACCCCAACGACAGCCCGGCCAACGGCGCCGGCGCGACGGACCCGTTCCGCCTCGACCGCACCCAGGCCAACACGCGCTCGCAGAACCACGCCTACACGCCCGAGCAGCAGGCCGTGGACAATGGCAAGGAAGACCTGTTCCCGAAATTCACCGGCCGCGGCACCGCCGGCGGCGCCGGCGCGTTCGGCACCAACGGTCAGGTGATGGGCTATTTCGACGGCAACACCGTCACGGCCCTCTGGAACTACGCGCAGCATTTCTCGATGAGCGACAATGCCTGGACCGACACCTTCGGTCCGTCGACGCCGGGCATGCTCGAAGTGATCTCCGGACAGACCAACGGCGCGCAGAACGTCGTCGGCACGTCGACACAAACCGTTCCCGACGGGCAGGGCGGGCTGACGCTGATCGGCGATACCGATCCGGGCAGCGATCCCTGCTCGAGCACCACCAGCACGATCCTGATGGACGGCAAGAACATCGGCGACCTGCTCAATGCCGAGCACATCAGCTGGGGCAGCTTCATGGGCGGCTTCGACCTGACGCTCAAGAACGCCAACGGCACCACCGGCTGCGGCCGCAGCACCTTCTCCAGCAACGTCAACGGCACCATCGTCGACTACATTCCGCACCACGCCTGGTTCCAGTACTACAAGTCGACCGCCAACCCGACCCACGCGCGGCCGAGCTCGGTGCGGGCGATCGGCCACACCTATGCAATGGACGGCAAGGTCGATCCAGCCAACCACGGCTATGATCTCGAGGACTTCTACGCGGCTGTGACGGCCGGTAATTTTCCGGCCGTCTCCTACATCAAGATGCCGGCCTTCCAGGACGGGCATGCCGGCAACTCCGACCCGCTCGACGAGCAGACCGGCAACGTCGAGCTGATCAACTTCCTCCAGAAGCAGCCGGAATGGCGTGAGACCGCAATCATCATCACCTATGACGATTCCGACGGCTGGTACGACCACCAATACGTTGCGCCGAAGAGCGCCTCGTATGACGCAACCGCGGATCAGGTCAACGGTCCGGGCCTGTGCGGCCTCGGCGCACAGAAGCAGCCGGCCCCGAAGGGGCTCGGCGGCCAGCCGGTGAACGGACGCTGCGGTCCGGGCACGCGCATTCCCTTCATCGTGGTCTCGCCCTACGCCAGGACGAACTTCGTCAGCCGCAGCTACATCTCGCAGGCTTCCGTGGTGCGGTTCATCGAGGACAATTGGCTGCGCGGTCGGCGCCTCGGCGGCGGCTCGTTCGATGCGAACGCCGGGTCGATCATGGACCTGTTCGATTTCGATCAGGATCATCGCCACGACCTCCGGGTGGACGCGCTGTTCCTCGATCCGACCTCCGGCACGGTGATCACCAGCCCGCCGGATGAGCATCATCATCACCACTAGGACGTCTGGAGACATGAACAGCCGCACCATGTGGCTTCTCGGCGCCGGCCTGCTCTGTCTGGCCGGCGCCGTTTTTGCGGTCGGGTCGCATGCAGAGACCTCCACGGCGGCGGGTGCGAACCCGAACCCGGTCCGTCTCATGCGTCCGCCCGTTGCGCCGCTCTCCGCGATGGCGCAGCTCGGCAAGGAGATTTTTTACGACGCGTCACTGTCCTCGTCCGGTACGCTGTCATGTGCCTCCTGCCACAGCCCGGATCATGCCTACGGCCCGCCCAATGACGGACCGGTCATGCTCGGCGGCAAGGCCCTGTCGCGCCAAGGCGTGCGCGCGGTGCCGTCGCTGACCTATCTCGATCGCCATCCGAATTTCAGCATCGGCCCCGACAAGGGCGACGACGACAACGTCGTCGATCTCGCGCAGATGGCCGCAATCGGTCAGCAAGCCGCGCGCACGACGAAGACCGCGGGCGGCACCGGAGCGTCGGCGAACATCGTGCCGCAAGGCGGCCTGTTCTGGGACGGCCGCGCCGACACGCTGCAGGATCAGGCGCTGTTTCCTCTGCTCGATCCCAACGAGATGGACGGCGGCAGTGCGGAGGTCGTCGCGGACAAGCTGCGCGGGGCGCCTTACGCCAACCGCTTCGTCGAGCTGTTCGGCGCCGGCGTGCTGAGAAATCAGCGGCTCCTGATCGCGGAGGCGATGTTCGCGGTGGCGCGCTATCAGGTCGAGGAGCCGAGCTTCCATCCCTATACCAGCAAGTACGATTACTGGCTCGAGGGCAAGGCGCGGCTGTCCGAGAGCGAGCTGCGCGGCTTGCAGATGTTCAACGATCCCGACAAGGCCAATTGCGCGGGATGCCACACCTCGGCGCCGACCCGCGACGGCCTGCCGCCGCTGTTCACCGACCACCAATACGAGGCGCTCGGCGCGCCGCGCAATGCCGCGCTTGCCGGCAACCGCGATCCCAATTATTTCGACCTCGGCGTCTGCGGCCCGCATCGCACCGACATCCCCGAGCAGACGCAATATTGCGGCATGTTCCTGACCCCGACGCTGCGCAACACGGCGACGCGCCACGCCTTCTTCCACAACGGCGTCTTCCGCACCCTCGAGCAGGTGCTCGATTTCTACAATTTCCGTGACATCAATCCGGACAAGGTGTTTCCGCGCGCTGCCGACGGCACGGTGCGGAAGTACGACGACCTGCCGCAAAAATATCACGCCAATGTCGACGTCACCGATCCGCCGTTCGATCGTCATCCCGGTGACAGGCCGGCGATGACGGAACAGGACGAGGCTGATATCATCGCGTTCCTGAAGACGTTGACGGACGGTTACCGGCCGGAGAATTAGGACGAGGCTGATCGACGCGCAAAGTCGTGTTACGCTGTCCTGGCCTTTCCGTGCCCGACCAAGAAAGCGACAATGGATTGTTGGAGCCATTCCATGAATCGCGCGCTTCACCTGATGGTCCAGCTCGGAATTCTGTCGCTCGCAACTTGGAACCTCGCCTTTGGAGAAGACGCTTCGATCGTCTCCATCACGACGCCGCGCGGCGTCCAGCAATCCTTCATCCTGATCAAACCGGACCACGCAACTGCATCCGTCATCCTGTTCGCTGGCGGCAGCGGAAATCTGCGATTGAGTAGGGTCCCATCTCCGCAAGTGGGGCCGTACGCTTTCGTGGCCGGAAACTTCCTCGTGCGCAGCCGCGTGAAGTTCGCCGCGCATGATCTCATCGTGGCTGTGATGGATGCTCCGTCCGATCAACCGAGGGGCATGAGCGGATCGTTTCGTCTCAGCAGCGACCACGCGATCGATATCGGTGCCGTCGCCGACTACTTGAAGCGCCAGGCCGACGTGCCGGTGTGGCTGGTCGGCACCAGCGCGGGCAGCTGGTCGGCGGCACGCGGCGCCATCGCTGCTGGCCGCGACGGCATCGCGGCCGGTTCGATCGATGGCCTCGTGTTGACGTCGACCGTTACCCGCATTGCACCAGGCTCGTCCTTGGCAAAACTCTTCCCCGACGTCGCCAGGGACTACCCGGACGGCGTCATCAGCATGGCGCTGCCCGAGATCAAGGTCCCCACGCTTATTGTGTCGCATAGCGAAGATGCCTGCGAGTTCACGCCCGCCGTTGACGCGCCGGCGCTCGCAAAACGCCTGACGCGAGCAGCCAAGGTGGCGGTTGTTCTGGTCAGCGGCGGCGACCCACCGAGATCCGACCCGTGCGAGGCTTTCGCAGCACATGGCTACTACGGCGTTGAGACGCAGGCGGTCGACGGGATTGCGGAATTCATCTCGGCCAACAGCAAGCGCGAGCCATGATGCGTCTCTGCGCATCGTGCCATTGGCGGACGCGCCAACAGCCATGCGAGTGCACTGTCCTAAGTCGGTCCGCCGCCCATTGGCGCGCGTGAGCTTGACCTTTCTTCGCCTGCGTCGAACGGCCGATACAGCCGATCCCTCAGCGCGGCCTGATCTCCGCATATTTCGTCATCGCCTTCTCGAACTTCCGGTTGAACAGCCACATCGCCCCCATGATCTCGCGGAAGCTTGCGGAGGTCCTCGCCCGGTCGGCCTGTCCGAACGCGAAAATGCTGTTGTTGCGCAGATGCTTCATGATTGTGGGGCTGGACACCCTGTAGTTCAGCAGGTCGCCCGATTTGAGCGCGGACCGCGTCGGGGTGGGAACGATCTGGATCAGCTCGAACAGCTTCATCTGGTCGATCGGGTCGGGCAGCGTCTTCACGATTCCCGGAATCTCCCGAAAGAGATCCGCATGCGCGTTCATCAGGCCGTCGCGCACGTTGGTCCAGTGATTGAAGCGGTGATCGGTGCCGCGGGCCCGCGCCTCTTCCTTGTCGTCGCGCGCACCCAGTCCCGGATCGATCGCCGCGACTTCGCCCTTGATCGCCTCCCATTTCCTGCGGCCGTTGCGGTCCTCGGAGGGGCCGGTCTGGAAGCTGCCCATATAGGTGTTCGAGCGCCCGTTGCGGACATTCTGCTTGCCGTTGGTTTCCGCGAAGAACAGCCCGAGGCTGATGCGTCCTGCGGCCGCCGCGTGAGGTGGCGCGAGCCCCTTGGCGCGCGCGATCGCGACCGCGAGATCGACGACGTCCTTGAACGGCGTCGGCGAGTTCTGTGCTCCGGCCGGCGGCGCCTCCATGATGTCGAAGAGCCCGGCATATTCGTCGATCAGCGGCTCGATGTCGGCATCGAAATAGGCCGGCGGTATCTCGAACTTGTTGGGCCGGCCGATCCGCGACGGCATGGCGTCGGTGAGATCCTTGTAGCTGCTGATCACGGCAACGCGCGCGAGATACAGCGCCTGGCCCGGCAGGTTTGGCAGCGGCTGCTTCGCGTCGATCTGCTTGCGCCGCTCGGCGAGAATGGCCTTGAAGTCGCCGAGCGCGCGATTGTAGGTCGCGAGCGCCTCCGACTGCTTCGCCGTGAGCGTTTGTGCCTGGCTCATGGCGATCGTCGCGAGGATCAGCCCAAGCGCCACCATGGCTGCGGCGGCGTGACGTCGTGGTTCCATCGCGAGCTCCCAGGCCTGTCGATTCGGCGGCGACGGGAATCGTAGGCATCGCGGCGCAGGCTGGCGAGGGACAAATCTCGTCCCGCCGGATTATCCGGGCTCAGGACGCCACCCGGTACTCCGGCGCCGTGGCCAGGAACTTCGCATAGGCATCCGCGTCCGGCGGCTGGAAGTGCCCGGCAAGCCCGCCACGCTTCTGGTTCTTCGCGCCGATGTCGGCCATCAGCTCGTCGAAATGGCGATAGTGATAGGGCGCGACGCACAGGCCGCCATAGACGCCGGCAGCCGGACGCTCGACGCGCTTGAAGTGCAGCATCATCTCGATGTTGTCGCGCATCGCTTGCGCCGTCGGCTGGTTGGCGAGCTGGCCGTCGGCATAGCGCACCAGCCAGTTCGCGGCGAGGTCGGCGCAGAGCACGGTGCAGAACGACGAGTTGAAGCCGACGAAGCCGAGCTCGGGCAGATCGGGGTTGGCGATCAGGCGGTAGAGCCGGTACTGCCCGTCTTCATCGACCAGCTTCTGTTGATACGCCGCGGGCAGGAAGGGCACGCCGAGCTTGTAGCCGATCGCAAGCACGGCGACGTCGGCACCGACGCGCTCGCCGCCGCTCATCACGATGCTGTCGCCCTCATACTGATCGAAGCTGCCGAACACCGCCTTGATGCGGCCGTCGGCGACCATCGGGTGGAAGCCGGGCGTTGCGATCGGCACCGAGCAGTTGACGCCGTCCTCGATCCGCTCCTTCGGCACCATCCCGCATTGCTTCAGCTTGAGCTGCGCCTTCAACAGGCTCTCGAGCCCGCGCCAGTTCGCCCAGATCAGCGGCGCGGCGAGACGAAGCGCGAGCCGTGCCGTGGCGCTCGCGCCCCAGCCCGGAAACATCTCCTCCTGCGCGCGGATGTAGAGGATGCGCTTGAAGTTCACGAGGCCGCCGATGAAATAGGGAATGCGCCAGACCGGCTCGCGCATCACGATGGTGACCTCGCGCGCGCCCGATTTCACCGCGTTCACCGCGATGTCGGTCGCCGACTTCGATCCGCCGAGCACGACGACGCGGCGCCCTTTCACCAGCGAAGGATCGCTGTATGTCGACGAATGCAGGATCTGGCCTCCTTGCGCCAGAAAGCCCTCCTCGCCCGGGCAATGCAGCTCGCGCGGCTCGTTGAACTGCCCGGTGCAGACCGCGACGAAATCGAAGTCCTCGTTCGTGGTTGCGCCATCCCTGGCCGTTAGCGCGAGCGACCAGCCCGGCTTGCCGTCGGCGCGGCGCGCCATGCCCGCGACGGCGGTGTTGAGGCGCAGCATGCGGTCGAGGCCGAAGCTCTTCGCATAGTCGGCGAGATAGGCATGGACCTGCGGCCCGGTCGGCCATTCCGGATAGGCGTCCGGCATCGCGCGATCGGTGTAGCGGTAGAGCTCCTTCGGGCTCTGCGTCTGCACGTCGGGATAGGAGCGCGCCGGCTCCCAGACGCCGCCGAGATCGCCGCTGCGCTCGACGATGGTGACGCGGTGGCCGCGGATGGAGAACGCCTTGGCGGCAGCAAGGCCGGAGATACCGGCGCCGATCACGCAGACATGTTTTGGGCTGACCATGGGATGGCTCGCAATCAATGTGTTTCGCGCGCAAGCGGCCACGTTCGGCCGCAAGGCGCGGCCGGCGGGACCTGCAAGCGGATGAAAATGGATCGAGGAGGCTACGCCTAGTCGTTGGCCTCGGGCGGCAGGAAGTCGACCTCGTGCAGCGCCGAGATGCGCACGACCTCGGCCGGGTCGGTCAGATTGTGGAGCTGCTCGAACAACGCCTCCAGCTTCTGCATTGGCGAGACCCAGAACAGCGCGCGGCACGGCTTGTCGGACTTGTTGAAATAGCCGTGCGGGATGCCGCGCGGCATGCGCACGAGATCGCCGGCGTGGGCCTTGACCCATTGGCCGTCGAGCTTGAGGTCGAGCGTGCCTTCCTGCACCAGGATGAACTCGTCCTGGGTCGGATGGATGTGCACCGGCACGAACTGGCCGGGATCGCTGTTGGTCTCGAACGCGAAGGTGGACTCGGTGACGGCCTTGGGGAAATAGACCTGACCCAGGATGTTCCAGGTCTTGCCGCCATAGCCCGTGCCGTTTGCGGTAATGCCCTTTTCGAGTGCAGTCATGCTCGCCTCCTCATGGATTCCGGCGGGGACGGAGCATCGGCCGGTCATGGGCACCTGTCTATCCGCTAAACGAATCCGCACGCGGCTGCTGCCATGCAGCACGACGATTTTGCGGGTGCGGCCCTTTTCGCGACCGGGGAACTATTATAGGTTTAAAACAACTTCGTGACGCGAAGCGTGGTCGACGATGTCCGCAGCCGAGCTGGAAATGAGCGCAACAATTTTCGCAGCCGACCGGCTCGCGGACTTTGCCCGCGTCACTACCGACGATGTCGACGAGGCGGCCGAGCAGATCGGGCGCATTTTCTGCCCGCACGATCTCAAGCCGGCACAGCCGCGGGCGGCCGGCTTCTCCGCCCGGCACAATTGCGCGGCATTCGACGGCTTTTCCATCAACTACGTCGCCTATGGCGGATCGGTCAGCATCGATCCCGGCTGCCTCGATCGCTTCTTCCTGGTGCAGGTTCCGCTCAGCGGCAGCGCCCACATTCGTGCCGGCGCCAGCGAGCTCGATGCCGCGCCGGACAGGACGGCGTCGCTGCTGTCGCCGACGATTCCGACCCGAATGGTCTGGACGGATTGTGCGCAGGCGATCCTGCTGCTCGACCGCCGCATGGTCGAGCAGCGTGCTGCGGCGCTGTCGGGCAAAGCGGCCGGCCCCGTCGAGTTCGATCCGATCATCGCTCTGGATGCGCCGTCCGGGCAGGGCCTCCGAACCAGCCTTGCCGAATTGATGACGCTCGCCGAGCGTCTCGGGCCGTCCGGCAGGCTTTCACCGGTCGCGATGGCCGATTGGCGCGAGGGACTGCTCGATCATCTCCTCAACGGCCAGCGCCATGGCCTGTCGGATGCGATCAGAACGTTCTCGGGGCAAGCTGAGCGGCTGCCACGCGCGCTCCGTGCCGCACGCGACCATCTTGCGGACACTGCCGGTGAGCCGCTCGACCTCGCGCAGCTTGCCTGCGCATCCGGGATCGGCATCCGCGCGCTTCAGCTCGGCTTCCGTCGTCATTTCGGGGTGTCGATCTCGCAGATGCTGCTCGACATGCGACTTGCCGGTCTGCACGCCCGGCTCGCGCAGGCTTCGCCCGATGCCTCCATCACCGACATCGCATTCGATCTCGGCTTCACCCATCTCAGCCGCATGGCCGGAGCCTACCGCGAAAAATTCGGCGAGACGCCGTCGGCCACGCTGCGGCGAAGAATGAGCTAGCCGCAAGACGGCTATCTCCGCGGCCTCCTCGTGGCGTTGTCTTCGGCCGCCTGCCTGCGCAGAAAGCCCTCGAGATCGGCCTGCACCGAATAGGGTGTCGGGATCGCATCACCGGCGGCATCGACCGCCGTGTCGAGGGAGCGGCGCAGCATGCGCGCGAGCTCGGCCTTGCGATAGGGCTTCGTCAGGAGCGGCGCGCCCATCGTGGCGCCTGCCGGCCCATGCGGGGCGTCGTGGGCATAACCCGACGTGAACAGCACCCGCAGCGAGGGTCGCGCGGCGACCATCTCGACGGCGAGCTCCCGTCCATTCAAGGCACCGGCCATCACGATATCGGTGAAGAGCAGGTCGAACGGCGTGCCCGCGGCCGCGATGGCGAGCGCTTCGGCCGCGTTGGCGGCTTGGATGACCTTGTAGCCGAGGCTTTCGAGCTGGACCGTGACGTATTGGCGGACGTCGCGATCGTCCTCGACGCACAGGATGGTTTCCTTACCCCCGACGACCTTGCGCTCGTCATAGCCGGCCGGACGCAGCGTGCTGGTCTCGGCCTTCGGCAGATAGATCGTGAAAATGGTGCCGCCGCCTTCGACGGAGCTGACCTTGATGCCGCCGCCGGATTGCTTGACGAAGCCGAACACCATGCTGAGGCCGAGGCCCGTACCTTTGCCGACGTCCTTGGTCGAGAAGAAGGGATCGAAGATGCGTTCGAGGATGGCCTGCGGAATGCCGGTGCCGCTGTCGGCGATCTCGATCTCGACATAGTGGCCGGCATAGCCGGCGCCGACCGCGACGGCCTCGCGCACGCCGAACACGACGTTGCGCGTCGTCAGCGTCAGCCTGCCGCCATCCAGCATCGCATCGCGCGCGTTGATCGCGAGGTTGAGTAGCGCCGAGCTCAACTGGCCGCGGTCGGCGAAGGCGAGCCAGACGTTGCGGTCGAGCCTGGTGACGATCTCGATCTTCTTGTCGAAGGTCGCCAGCAGCAGCTTTGCGAGCTCTTCGAGCAATTCGTTGACGTCGATCTCGGCGGGATGGAGCGCCTGCTTGCGCGCAAAGGACAGCAGGCTCGACGTCAGCGCGGCGCCGCGGTCGGCCGCTTCGCTGATCAGCTTGGTGATGGTGGCGAGCGGCGGGTTGTCCTTGACAGCGTCGGCGAGGATCTCGATCGTGCCCGTGATCACGGTGAGCATGTTGTTGAATTCGTGCGCGATGCCGCCGGTGAGCTGGCCGACCGCCTCCATCTTCTGGGCCTGGATCAACTGCTCCTCGGCGGCGCGCTTCTGGGTGACGTCCTTGATGAAATTGTTGATGATTGTGCGCCCGCCGATCTGAAGCGCAGTGCTCGACGCCTCGATCAGGATCTTGTCGCCGTTCCGGTGCAGCAGCGTCGCCTCGAACCGGATGCCGATCGGGGTATTCGACAGTTCCGGCAGCAGCCGCATCATGCGTTGCCTGAAGCCGTCGCGAAGCGGCTCGGCGATCAGGAGGTTGACGACATCAGCGCCGAGCGCCTCCTTGCGCGTCCATCCGGTCAGCGCCTCGGCCTGAACACTCCACTCCAGGACGATGCCGTCCGCATCGGTCTGAACGAAGGCATCGAGCGCGGTCTTGATGACGGCTTGCGTGATTTGCGCGCTGGCCTGCGCTCGCTCGGCGAGCTGCGCAGCCATGCGCTCGTCCTGCGTCGTCTCGATCGCGCGCGCGCAGAACCGCACGAGCAGCACCGCAACGATGCCGCTTGCGATCAGGGCGACGATCTGGGCAATGCCGAACCCGCTTCCGGTGACGGCATAGGAGCCAAGGAGGGCCACGGCGGTCACGACGACCTGTGCGGCCATCGCGAGTGTCAGAAGCCCCCTGGGTTTCATGGTCTCACACCCACGACGTCAGTTACGGACTCCCACGTCCGCCCCCGCAAATGGAGTCCGGTTTCATGTGGCTACAGATTCCCTGAGCCTGCGTCGAGAGGCAATTTCCGACCAGCCGCAGGCGTTCCTCGGCGCCTCAACCTGCCGGCGAATCGGTCTGGTGCAGCGTCGTGACCCAGATCGCGCGCGCGACCTGCTGGGTCGGGTTGTCGAACATGTGCGGCACGATGCTCGGAAACCGGAAACTGTCGCCGGCTTCCAGCAGATGAGCCTGGTTGTCGAGCCACAGCCGCAGGCTGCCGGACAGGATGTAGCCGGCCTTCTCGCCGGTGTGCTGCAGGAAATCCGTGCCGGACGAGGCGCCGGGATTGAGCGTGAGCTCGTAGAGTTCGAGCTGGCCCTTGCCTTCCGGCGTGAGGGCTTCCTTGACGACGCCGCTGGCGGTGAGCCGCAGCAGCCGCCGGCTGCCCTTGCGCACGATGTAGCGCTGCACGTCGGCGGGATCGCTGGTCTCGAAGAAGTAGGAGATGGGGACTTCGAGCGCGATGCTGAGCAGGCGCAGCGTGCGGATCGACGGCATGGCGCGCGCGCGTTCGAGCTGGCTGATCATGCCGTTGGAGAGGCCGGTCTTGTTGGCGACGTCCTGGATCGAGAGCCCGGCGCGCTGACGCAGCAGCCGCACGGTTTCGCCGAGCCGCTGGTCGACTGCATCGTCGGCCTCGGCCGCCGGCGCGTCCTTCGGACCGTTCGTATCGCCGCGACCATCCATGTCGCTCTCCCATGCATCGTCTCAGCTCCGGACCACAGCGGTCCGGAGCTTCAGTCGGAGTGAAAAGGTCGCGCATCCTAGCAATGTGATTGACAGCTGTATTTAGTCATGATGACCTTTTGATTGAAAAATTTAGAAGCACTAAAGCCCACTCCTGTCCCTTTGCCGGGGTCTCGGGGCGCGGGGGACGGTGCCGCGTGCGAAAACGGAGAGTGGTCATGGCAGACAGCACCGGCAAGTTCGGCGTTGGGTCAGTGCATCCCGGCATTCCGAATCGCCGACAATTCTTCCAGCTCGGCGCGGGCGCCGCAGCGGGGTGGACACTTTCAGGTAACGCGTTTGCGCAGACCGAACGCCCAACCAATCCGCCGGACAAGCCGCGCGGGCAGGTGATCGCCGCGCTGTCGCAGGAGCCGACCGTCTTTCATCCGCTGATGCCGGGCATCGAGGTCGACCAGGGCCTCTGGTGGCAGGTGTTCTCACCGCTCTGGTTCATCGAGCCCGACGGCAAGTTCGTCCCCGATCTCGCGCGCGAAGTGCCGACCATCGAGAATGGCGGGCTGTCGGCCGACGGCCTGACCTGGAAGATCAAGCTGCGCAGCGACGTGAAGTGGCACGACGGCACGCCGTTCACGGCCGAGGACGTCAAGTTCTCGCTGGAGCTGAACAACAATCCCGATTTTCGCGCCCGCAGCCGCGTCGGCCACAGCCTGGTGAAGGACATCAAGATCGTCGCGCCCGACGAGATCCATTGGCGAATGGAGGCTCCCTATTCGCCTTACATGTCGATCCTGTCGCTCACCTTCATCGTGCCCAAGCACATCCTGGACAAGGTGCCGGACCCGAACGCCTCGCCGTTCCACAACGCGCCTGTCGGCACCGGGCCGTTCCGCTGGGGCGAGCGCGTGCCCGGCGACCACATTCAGTTGAATGCTCACGCCGGCTATCACGGCAAAGGACCTTACGTCGAACGCGTGGTTTTCAAATACATTCCCGATCTCACCGTGCTCTACACCCAGTTCCGCACCGGCCAGGTCGACTACACCGGCCTGCAAGGCATCCTGCCGAACTTCGTGCAGGAGGCGAAGACGCTGAAGGGCCGCAAGATCTTCGTCTCGTCGACGTCCTCGGTGGAGCATGTCGCGCCCAATCTCGAATTCGGTCCCTTCGCGGACCGCACCGTGCGCGAGGCGCTTTATCTCGCGATCAACAAGCAGGCGATCATCGATGCGCTGAACTACGGCCTGCCGACGCAGACCGAGAGCTTCGTGCCGCAGCAGGCGTGGTCGTTCCAGCAGGGCTTGCCGCAGCACAAATACGATCCGGCCAAGGCCAACGCGCTGCTCGATGCCGCGGGATGGGTTCGCGGCTCCGGTGGCGTGCGCGAGAAGGGCGGCGTCAAGCTCGAATTCACCAACTCGACGACGTCAGGCAATGCCGTGCGCGAGCAAACCCAGCAGCTCCTGATCCAGGACTGGCGCGCGATCGGTGCCGCGATGCGCGTCAACAACATGCCGGCGGCCGTGATCTGGGGCGACTTCTGGCAGCAGTCGAAGTTCAATTCGGTGATCGTGGGCGTGAACTTCATGCTCGGCAGCGATCCTGATGTGACGCCGCGGTTCGGCTCCGGCGCCACTCCCGCCAAGGGCGGCCGCGGTTACAACACCTATCAATACCAGAGCGTCGAGGCCGATCGGCTGCTCGCGCAGGGTGCCAAGCAATTCGATCTCGCGGAGCGCAAGACAACCTATGGCGATTTGCAAAAGCTCATCCGTAACGACCTCGCCATCCTGCCGCTGTTCCAGGGCTTCATCGCCGAGGGCGTGAAGGAGGGGCTGCAGGGCTTCCGTCCCAATATCAACACCTCGATCAACTGCTGGAACATCCGCGAATGGTACTGGGCCTGATGCCTCTCGCCCGCGAGATCATCTGAGATGGCCCGTTACGTCGCCAATCGCCTGGCGCAGGCGATCATGCTGCTGGTGATCGTCTCCGCGATCGGCTTTGCCATCCTGCATCTGGCGCCCGGTGGTCCACTGTCGCAGTTCGCGGCCTCCGCGCAGATGACGCAGGAGGATCTCGACCGCGTCACCAAACAGCTCGGCCTCGATCGCCCGCTGCCGATCCAGTATCTCGACTGGTTCGGCCGCATGCTCAAAGGCGACTGGGGCAAGTCGTATCGCGACGGCGAGGCGGTGCTGTCGGTGATCACTTCGCATCTCGGTGCGACGCTCGAGCTGATGGCGACGGCGACCATCATCGCGGTGCTGCTCGGCTGCTGGATCGGCGTACTTGGCGCGCTGCGCCGCTATTCGCTGTTCGACACGCTCGCCACCGTCGGCGCCATGATCGCGCTGTCGATCCCGACCTTCTGGTTCGGCCTCGTCACCATCTACGTGTTCTCGGTAAAACTCGGCTGGCTGCCGGCCGGCAACCGGCAGACCGTCGGCGACGGCTCCTTCCTCGACCTGCTGCATCACCTGATCGCGCCGGCGCTGGTGCTGGCGCTGGTCGAGACCGCGATGTGGGGCCGCTTCATGCGCTCCTCCATGCTGGAGGTGATCAACCAGGACTACATCCGCACCGCGCGCGCCAAGGGCATGCTGGAATGGCGCATCCTCACCGTGCACGCGCTTCGCAATGCGCTCTTGCCGATGATCACGGTGGCCGGCCTCCAGTTGCCGACGCTGCTCGGCGGCGCGCTGGTCGCCGAGACCGTGTTCACCTGGCCCGGCATGGGCCGGTTGTTCCTGGATTCCATCGGCTACCGCGACTATCCCGTGGTGATGGGCATCCTGATGTTCTCGGCAACCATGGTGCTGATCGGCTCGCTGCTCGCCGACATGCTCTATGCCGTCGTCGATCCACGCATCCGGGTGGGCTAGGAATGACGGCTGCGACCCTCTCCTCCGTTCAGCTCGCGCCCGGCCAGGCCGCCTGGCGGCGCTTCCGCCGGCATCGCCTCGCACTCGCGGGCGCCGTGATCATTCTGGTGCTCGTCCTCGGCTCGGTGTTCGGTCCTTATCTGCTGCCGTACGACGACACCTATATCGACATCATGAAGCGGTTCGCGCCGCCGCTGTCGGGCGCGCATATCCTCGGCACCGACGAGCTCGGCCGCGACGTGCTGGCGCGTCTGATGATGGGCGGACGCGTCTCGCTGTCGATCGGCATCGTCGCGATGGTGCTCGCGACGGCGGTCGGCATCGCCGTCGGCGCCTTCGCCGGCTTCTATGGCGGCGTGATCGGCGCGGTCCTGATGCGGTTCGTCGATGCCGTGCTGTGCTTCCCGACCATCTTTCTGCTGCTCACGCTCGCGGCCCTCACCGAGCCGGGCCTCTTCACCACCACCGTGCTGATCGCGGCGACCGCCTGGATGTGGGTGGCCCGCGTCGTCGAGGCCCAGGTGCGCTCGCTGCGGGAACGCGAGTTCGCCGTTGCGGCACTCGCCTTCGGCTCGTCGAACCTGCGGATCATGTTCCGCGAGCTCGTGCCCAATGCGGTCGCGCCGATCGTGGTGGCGGCGACGCTGAACGTCGCCAAGGCGATCCTGCTGGAATCCTATCTCAGCTATCTCGGCTACGGCATCCAGCCGCCGGCCGCGAGTTTGGGCAACATGCTCAACAACGCGCAGATCTATCTCACCAGCGCGCCCTGGCTCGCCATCGCGCCGGGCCTCGTCATCACGCTTGCCGTGACCAGCTTCAACTTCCTCGGCGACGGCCTGCGCGATGCGCTCGACCCGCGAATGAACATCTCATGACGAGCAAGAATTCGATCGAACTGAAGTGCAGGAGTGCATCATGTCCCCGCCGCTCAACCGTATAAACAGCGACGAACGCCTGCCGGCACAGGCGGATGTCGTCGTCATCGGCGGCGGCGTCATCGGCGTGTCCGCGGCCTATCATCTCGCAAAGAAGGGCCTTTCCGTCGCGCTGGTCGAGAAGGGCCATGTCGGCGGCGAGCAGTCGAGCCGCAATTGGGGCTGGTGCCGCCAGCAGGGCCGCGCGCGCGAGGAAATTCCGCTCGCCCGCGAGGCGCTGCTTCTGTGGGAGGACATGCAGAACGACGCCGGCGTCGATGCCGGCTTCCGCCGCACCGGCGTGCTGTTCCTGACCAAGAGCAAGGACGAGCTCGCAAGCTGGGAGCGCTGGGCCGCGGTCGCGCGCGAGATGCAGGTCCACTCGACGGTGCTGACCCCGGCCGAGGTCGCCGCGCGCATGCCCGGGAATACCGACACATGGGTCGGCGGCCTGTACACGCCGAGCGACGGCCGTGCCGAGCCGTCGATGGCCGTGCCCGCGCTCGCGACTGCCGCGCGAAAGCACGGCGTCACCATCCATCAGGGCTGTGCCGCGCGCGGGCTGGAGACGACAGGCGGAAAGGTCAGCGCCGTCGTCACCGAGAGGGGCACCATTCGCACGCAAGCCGTGCTGCTGTCGGGCGGCGCGTGGTCGTCGCTGTTCTGCCGCCGCCACGGCATCGAGCTGTCGATCGGCCTCGTCAACGCCACCGCATGCCGGACCACGCCGGCACCGGAGATCACCTCGGGCGCGCTCGGCACCGATCTCTACTGCATCCGCCGCCGTCTCGACGGCGGCTTCACGCTGGCGCTGCGCAACCGCGGCACGGTCGAGCTGTCGCCCGATCTGTTTCGCTACGCGCGCACCTTCTGGCCGACCTATCTGCATCGCAAGAACGGACTGAAACTCTCGTTCGGCAAGTCGTTCTTCGACCAGATCGTGCGCGGCACGAGCTGGAGTTTCGACAAGCCGTCGCCGTTCGAGACCGAGCGTGTGCGCGATCCCGAGCCCGACATGTCGCTGGTCAATGCGGCGCTGGCCTCGCTGATCAAGGCGAACCCGGAATTGAAGGACATCGAAATCGCCGAAGCCTGGGGCGGCACGATCGATTGCACGCCGGACACGATCCCGGTGATCTCGCCGGTGGACGCCCTGCCGGGCTTCTTCCTCGCGACCGGCTTCTCCGGCCACGGCTTCGGCATCGGCCCCGCGGCCGGCAAGCTTGCCGCCGACATTGTCACCGGCGCGACGCCGCTGGTCGATCCCGCGGCCTACAGCCACAAGCGCATGATCGACGGCCGGCGGCTCGCGCCGGTCAGCCCGTTCTGAGGGGCCGCATGACGGTTCTCTACAAGGCCAACATGGTGCGTGGCGCCGAATGGGCGCGCTTCTTCGCGGAGCGCGCGCCCGACGTCCCGTTCCGGCTCTGGCCCGACATCGGCGATCCCGCCGAGGTGCGTTATCTCGTGGCGTGGGTGCCGCCGGACGACATCGCGACGACGTTCCCTAACCTCGGGCTGGTCTTCTCGGTCGGCGCCGGCGTCGACCAGTTCGACGCCACGAAAGTTCCGGCACATATTCCGCTGGTGCGCATGCTGGAGCCCGGCATTGCCGAGACCATGGTGGAATACGTCACCATGGCCGTGCTCGCCCTGCATCGCGACCTCCTGCACTTCATCAATCAGCAGAAGGAGCAGGTCTGGCGCGAGATCCGGATCACGCCGGCCAAGCGTCGGCGTGTCGGCGTGATGGGGCTCGGCCAGCTCGGCCAGGCCGTGCTCGAACGCCTCAGGTCATTCGACTTCCCGCTGCTCGGCTGGAACCGCTCGCCGCGCGAGATCGCGGGCGTCACCTGCTACGCCGGTGCGGAGGCGCTGCCGGAATTTCTCGCGAAGGCCGACATCCTCGTCTGCCTGCTGCCGCTGACCGATGAGACCCGCGGCATCCTCAATGCCGATCTGTTCGCGCGCCTGCCGCGCGGGGCTTCGCTCGTCAATGTCGGCCGCGGCCCGCATCTGGTCGAAGCCGATTTTCTCGCCGCACTCGACAGCGGTGCGTTGTCGGGTGCGGTGCTCGACGTCACAGATCCCGAGCCGCTGCCCGCGGGACATCCGTTCTGGAGCCATCCGCGCATCCTGCTGACGCCGCACAATGCCAGCATGACGACGCCGGACACGGCCGTCGACTTCGTGCTCGACGTGATCGCACGCCACCGGCGCGGCGAAGAGCTGCCGGGACGCGTCGATCGTAGCCGTGGTTACTGAGGTGATGATGGGAACATCAGCGCAGCTCCGGGCTCCTCTTACCTCTCCCGCTTGCGGGAGAGGTTGCGCCAAAGGCGCGGGTGAGGGCTCTCTCCTCTTGGGGGATCTCGCTAGTGGATGCACCCTCTCCCCAACCCTCCCCCGCAAGCGGGGGAGGGAGCGCAGCTTTTCCGTGGCTGGCCTCGGGGTCTACGCATGAGCAAAGGCGCACATGCATCTAACCCAGTCGTTGCCGACACGCAGGCCCCGGTGCTGTCGGTCTCCGGCCTCACCACCTCCTTCATGCTCGAGCGGCAATGGATTCCTGTCGTCCGCAACGTCTCCTTCGACGTCGCGCCGCGTGAAACCGTCGCGATCGTCGGCGAATCCGGTTCGGGCAAGAGCGTCACTGCGCTCTCGATCATGCGGCTGATCCCGCAGGAGATCGGCCGCGTCGAGGGCCGCGTCATGCTGGCCGGGCGCGATCTGACGGCGCTGCCCGAGAGCAGCATGAAGGACATCCGCGGCAACGACGTCGCCATGATCTTCCAGGAGCCGATGACGAGCCTCAATCCGGTGCTCACCATCGGCTTCCAGATCGCGGAAGCGCTGATCCAGCATCGTGGCCTGTCGCGCGCGGCGGCCGAGGCCGAGACCGTCCGCCTGCTCGATCGCGTGCGCATTCCCGCGGCGAAATCCCGCTTCCACGAGCATCCGCATCGCTTCTCCGGCGGCATGCGCCAGCGTGTGATGATCGCGATGGCGCTCGCCTGCAAGCCGAAGCTCCTGATCGCGGACGAACCGACCACCGCGCTCGACGTCACCATCCAGGCGCAAATCCTGGAGCTCTTGAAAGAGCTCCAGGAGGAGGAGGGGATGTCGATCCTCTTCATCACCCACGACATGGGCGTGGTTGCCGAGATCGCCGACCGCACCGTGGTGATGTATGGCGGGCAGGCCGTGGAGACGGACGCCACCGCGCGCATCTTCGCGGAGCCCTCGCATCCCTATACAAGGGCGCTGCTCGCGGCGGTGCCGCGCCTCGGCTCGATGGACGGTCGTGCGCGGCCGATGCGCTTTCCGATCGTGGACAAGGTGACGGGCACTTCGGACGAGCCGACCGAAACACCGGATACGGTCTCCGTCGCCGAGCGCCCGCTGCTCGAAGTCGCGGGCCTCACCACGCGCTTTCCGATCCGCTCGGGCCTGTTCGGCAAGGTCTCTGGCCGCGTCCATGCGGTCGAGAACATCTCCTTCACCTTGCGCGCCGGCGAGACGCTGGCACTGGTCGGCGAATCCGGATGCGGCAAGTCGACCACGGGCCGCTCGATTCTCAAGCTGACGGAGCCGGACAGCGGGACTGTCCTGATCGACGGTCAGGACGTCCTCGCCATGAACCGCCGCACCTTGCGCGACTTCCGCAAGCAGATGCAGATCGTGTTTCAGGATCCGTTCGCGAGCCTCAATCCGCGCATGTCGGTGGGAACGGCGATCGCGGCCCCGCTGCTCGCCAACGGCCTTGCCACCGCCGCGCAGGCGCGCGAGAAGGTCGCCGATCTGCTGGTCCGTGTCGGCCTGACCGCCGACATGGCCGCGCGCTTTCCGCACGAATTCTCCGGCGGCCAGCGCCAGCGCATCTGCATCGCGCGCGCGCTCGCGCTTGGACCAAAACTGATCGTTGCGGATGAGGCGGTCTCTGCGCTCGACGTCTCGGTCAAGGCGCAGGTCGTGAACCTGATGCTCGATCTCCAGGCCAGCATGGGCCTCGCTTACCTCTTCATCTCCCACGACATCGCGGTGGTCGAGCGCATGAGCCACCGCGTCGCGGTGATGTATCTCGGCGAGATCGTCGAGATCGGGCCGCGTGCGTCCGTGTTCTGCAATCCGCAGCATCCCTACACGAAGAAGCTGATGGCCGCGGTGCCGGTGCCCGATCCATCGCGCCGCGGCACTCGCCGCGAAGCCTCCAACGACGAGATTAGAAGTCCGGTGCGCGCACCGGATTACCAGCCGCCCGTGCGGCAATATCGCGAAGTATCGCCAGGACACGTCGTCCAGGTCTGGGGCGAGGAGTGGTCGGCCTGACTGCGAGCTTCACGTGTCCTCCGGAAATCGTGACCGGATGGAGCAACAGGAAGCAGCGGTATGTGAACCGCTTCATAGTCCATCACTCTCTTCTGAACTACCACTCCCGTAAGAAATTGCCGCACCCGGACCTGATTGACGAACGCGGGTGAGATGCAATGCCTGCGCAGCCGCGTGCTCGCAGCTTTGGGCTCCTCGTCTTGCTCACGAGCAAGCCAGCCCCATCACTCAGCAAGACTTTTCGAAATTGGAATCGAGGGCATCGAGAAACTCGTCCAGGCAGATTCTATTTGGGGTCAGCCAGTAGGGCTGCCAATTACTCAGAAGGAGGCCCCCAATGAAGATTAGCAGCGCAATTTCCAGCGCATTCTCCCTCAAAAGGCACGTCGGCAGTCTTGGGATCGCCCGTTCCAGTCTGATCAAGTCGGCCCATATCCTTGAAAGAATTGGGCTTGCGGCCGTTGGGGCCTCTTGCGGCCTTTACGTGGGGGCGACCCTGTTGCGTCAGAAAGGCGGACTGTTTGAAAGCGGCTGGATTGTGCTGCTGACAATGCTCTACGGAGCTGTCAGCTATTATGTCGGAATTGATTTGTCCGGCAATGTCGCACGGAAGCCGACATCGAGCATCTCGGAAGAATGGTCCGGCTCCGAGCCGGCTGAGATCATGAGTGCGGCGGGAACATTCGGCGCGGCCATTGCCGCAACTCTGTCCGTCAGCATCCTTGTCCTTGATCAAAATCTACCCAACGGCCTGATAGGTTTTGTCGCCGGCTGCTGGGTGGTTGGTTCTTCGCTCCAAGTCGCGGCGGGAACGATGGCACGCAACCATGAAGTGCCGATGGGCAAGGAATGAAGACGGCTATGCTCACGGAAAGGCGTGTGCTCGGCGTCGCGACGTGGGCACAAGCCAGCCTGAATGCGAATAGCTGACAGCTCATCGCAACCGTTGTCGCCCAGCGTCGCGGACAGACGACTTTGAGTAGCGCGGTCTTTCGCATCGAGCAATGTCGCTGCCTCGAAGCGGTGCCGGTACCGAGCAACCTAAGTTGTCGCACAGCAACAAGACGTGCCATCGTGGTGGCGTTGGGATATTGTCCCCGCGCGCCGTGGTCCAAAATTCTGCGAACCGCCAACCGCGCGATCGGTGGAGCCCATGCAGATTGCGGAGTGGCTCAATACGCTGGGGCTTGGGCAATACGCAGAGCGTTTTGCCCAGAATGGGATCGACATGGGCGTCCTTCCCGAATTGATGGACCAGGACTTCGAAAAGATCGGCGTCCTGCTCGGCCATCGTCGCAAGATGCTTCGCGCTATCGCCGACCTCGATCCAGCCGCGTTGATCGCATCGCGGGCGCCTCCTCATGACGCGGAGCGGCGTCATCTCACCATGATGTTTTGCGATCTGGTCGGCTCGACTGCGCTCTCGGCGCGTCTCGATCCCGAGGATATGTGGGAAGTGATCCGGGCCTACCGCGCCGCCTGCGCGAGCGTCGTTGCTGCTTACGACGGCAGGATTGCCAGGTTCGTCGGCGACGGGATACTGGTCTATTTCGGCTATCCCCGCGCCCATGAGGATGATGCCGAGCGGGCAGTGCGGGCGGGCCTCGACGCCATCTCTGCGATTGGGCAACTCAGGACGGGCACTGACGAACGGGTTGAACTGCGGATCGCAATCGCGACCGGGCTCGTGGTGGTCGGCGACCTCATCAGCGGAGATGCGTCGGAGGAGCACGCAACGGTCGGCGATACGCCAAATCTCGCTGCGCGGCTCCAGAGCCTGGCCGAACCGGGAGCGGTCGTCGTTGCCTCGTCGACGCGCAGGCTGCTTGGCGATCTCTTCACGTTTCGCAATCTCGGCCGCCGTGAGGTCAAGGGAATAGACGAACCCATCGCAGTCTGGGCGGTGGAGGGAGCGACCGCATCGGAGAGTCGCTTCGAGGCGGTCCGCGCCGCGCGCTCGATCGGCTTCGTCGGCCGCAAGCAGGAGATCGAACTCACGCTCTCGCGCCAGCATCTGGCATGGCAAGGCCACGGCCAGATAGTATTGATTTGCGGCGAAGCAGGCATCGGCAAGTCGCGCTTCGTCGCAACGCTGTGCGAAAGCCCCGCGTTGGGGGCGCACCGCCGGGTGCGATATCAATGTTCGCCCTACCACACCAATAGCGCGCTTCATCCCTTTGTCGCGCAGCTCGAGCGCGCCGCCGGCATCCGCTCGCACGACACGCCGGGGCAAAAGCTTGAGAAGCTCGAGGCGATGCTGGCTCTTGGAACGCAGCAGGTTGCCCAGGCGACGCCGCTCATTGCGGCTCTCCTGTCGATACCAACCGGCGAGCATTGTCCGCCGCTTGGCCTGAGCCCGGCGCAGCAGCGGCGACAGACATTTGCCACCCTGCTCGATCAGCTCGAGGGTTTGGCGCGAGAACAGCCCCTGCTGATCATCTGCGAGGACATGCATTGGGCCGATGCCACGACGCTTGAATTGTTCGACCTCGCGGTCGACCGGATCAGGGGACTGCCGATCCTCGTGCTCATGACATCCAGGCCGGAATTCGAGCCTTCGTGGTCGGGACTTGCCAATGTCAGTCTGTTGCGGCTCGATCGATTGGACCGACAGGACACACGTGCGCTGGTCGAGCAGGTGACCGTTGGTCGCGAGCTGCCACGCGAGATGATGAAACGGATCATCGACAAGACGGATGGCATCCCGCTCTTCGTCGAGGAACTGACCAAGATGGTGCTGGAGTCCGGATTGCTCGTCGAGGATTCCGGGCGCTATCGCCTCGATAGTCCACTCCCGCCGCTCGCCATTCCGGCGACGCTGCAGGATTCGCTGATGGCGCGGCTCGATCGACTGGCTCCTGTGAAGGAGGTGGCGCAAATAGGCGCCGCCATCGGCCGCGACTTCTCGTACGCGCTGCTGAGATATGTGGCGGGACGCGATGATCTGACGTTGAGTGCAGCGCTGGCGCAACTCGAAGAGGCGGAACTGCTGGTGCGTCGCGGGGCTCCGCCCGAAGCAAATTATAGCTTCAGGCACGCTCTCGTTCAGGAGGCAGCGTATGAGGGCCTGCTCAGGAGCAAACGGCAGGTGCTTCACAAGCGCATCGGCGATGCCCTGCGCGAGAAGTTTCCCGGCGTCGCCGAGACCGAGCCGGAAGTTCTGGCGCATCACTTCACCGAGGCGGGGCTGAGCGAGGATGCCCTCGAATGGTGGCGCAAGGCGGGCCAGCAGGCGCTGAGACGCTCGGCCTATTCCGAGGCGATCGCCCATCTCGGCAAGGCGGTCGCGATCGCGGATGAGCTGCCTGACGATTCCCGCCGGATGATGGGGAGGCTGCATCTTCAAATCGCATATGGCCGTGCATTGCGGGGCAGCCTCGGTCACAGCGCACACGAAACGGTCGCCGCATGGACGCGCGCCCGACGGTTCGCAGCCGACATCGATGATCCCGTCGAACTTGCGCCGGTTCATTCGGGGCTCTTCAATGCATGCCTGACCCACGGCGAGCTCGCTCCGATGCGGGAGCTGGCGGATGCCATCAGGAGCGCCGCCGACCGACGACCGGACTCGCCGGTCGCCGCGGTCGTTGCACATTGGACAGGTGGGGTCACCTCCTGGTTCGGGGGTGACTACCTGAACGCGAGGGTTCATCTCGAGCAGGCACTGGATATCTATGGTGCGGAACCGGATCCATCGACGTTCAGGGCATCCGCGCTGGATCTGCCGTTCGTGATCATGAGGTTCCTTGCCCTGGTGCTTTGGCCGCTCGGCGGGATCGCTCGCGCGCGCCGGCTCGCCGCCGAAGCCGTCAGGGCTTCCGGAGAGCAGCGGGCGCTTTCCCGGGCCAATGCGCTCGTTCACCGCGCCGTGTTCGACGGACTACGCGGGGGCATGTTGCAGCAGACCGAGACGATCCTGGCGCTCGGTCTCGCGCGCGATCACACGATGCCGCTGTATGTGGCCGCCGGCACCTATCTGAATGGGCTGGCCAAGTGGCGTGCCGGCGACCGCATGGCCGGACAGACGGAAATGCGTCGCGGCTGGACCCTGCTGCACGAGAATGACTGCTACCTCTGTGAGCCGTTTTGGGGGATGCATGTCGCCATGGCGGACGCAGAGTCGGGCCAACTCGAAAACGGGCTGGAGACCTTGAGCGAATTGATCGCATGGACGGGGCAATCCGGTCAGCATTGGCTTGATGCCGAGCTGCATCGCGTCTACGGGGAACTCTTGTCGCGTCATTCCGACGAATCCAGCGCCGAAAATGCTCTCAAGCGAGCGCTCAACATCGCACGACACCAACAGGCGAAGACTTTCGAGTTACGCAGCGCACTTGGACTTGCACGCCTGCACAGGAAAAATGGCCGAACGGGCGCGGTCTCCGAGGTGCTCGCTCCGGTCCTTTCTGAATTCGATGTGGAACGAAATCTTCCCGAAGTCGAAGAAGCGATAGAGCTGCTCGGGTCCGAGCACTAGAGCGTTTTCGAGCGAAGTGGATACCGGTTCGCGTGAAGAGAACGCGTCAAGACAAGAATGTAGAGCTTCGGTTCTGATTCAATTAGAACCGAAGCTCTCGGCACGGCTGCGAATCCTTTCGAGAACGCACGATGAAATCGCGCAGGAATTTGCCCGAGCAGGTTAGCGCTGCTGTCCTTCACCGGGCCCGAGCCTGTGACATCACGCTGAAATCACGATGAAATCATCTCGTGGCGTTCGGCGCGAGGCCCGCCGCGACAGCTTCGTGTTATGCGGTATTACTGGACCGTCGGCCGGCGATCTCCGATAGTGTGCGAATCTCGGGAGGGCCGGCGAAGACGAGCGTTACGGATGGGTTTATCGAAATGACACAAGCAGGCGTCTACGGGCAGAGGCTCGGGCGTGGCCTTCACGTCAAGGAAGCGCCGGTTCTGATCACGCGCTCGCTGCGCAGCGCCGAGCTCGCGGTCACGGAAGTGCGCAATGACAATCCGACGCCGGATCTCTCCGGCTCTTTGCCGGCTGAAGATGCGTACCTGGTCAGCCTGAAACTCCGCGACTATCCCGCTTGCGAATGTTGGGAGGAGGGCCGCCACGTCGCCAAGGAGGATATTCGTGCAGGTGCGACCTATCTGTACGACCTCAAGCGCGATCCGCGCTATGTGATCGACAAGCCGTTTCACTCGCTATTCTTCTATCTGCCGCGCTCGGCCTTTGGCGACATCGCCCGTCAGCCGAGTGCGCCGCGCGTTGGCGAGCTCAGCTACGCGCCCGGCGTGGGACATGACGACGGAATCATCCGTCATATCGGCGCCACCTTGCAGCAAGGACTGCATCGCCCGGACGAGACCAACCAGCTTTTCGTCGATCACATGATGCTCGCGCTCACCGCCCACGTCGCCCAGGCCTATGGCGGGTTGAAGCCCGCGGCAGAGCCGAACCGCGGCGGCCTCGCGCCGTGGCAGGTGAAGCGCGCATGTGACCGGCTCGACTCCGATCTCTCGGGCAAGGTCGCGTTGCAGCAGCTCGCGGCCGAGCTCGGCCTTTCGGTCAGCCACTTCTCACGCGCATTCCGGATCTCCACCGGCCTGCCGCCGCATCAATGGCTGCTCCAGCAGCGGGTGAAGGCGGCCAAGCAGCTGATGACGGTCCGCGACCTGCCGTTGTCGGAGATTGCGATCTCGGCCGGATTTGCCAATCAGAGCCATTTCACGCGGGTGTTCTCGCAGATGGTCGGCGTCAGCCCGGGCGCGTGGCGCCGCGAAACGCATGGCGGCCCGGGCGACGAGAAGTAATCAGCGGCGCTTCGCCAGCGAGGTCGCGTAGGCCGCGCGGCGTGCCGCGAAAATCTCGTCCTGGGGATGGCCGATGCCGTCGGCGAGATTGGCCGGATTGAAGATCGTCCCGTCGCAGGCCTCATCGGCTTCAAGACTGGTGATGACGATCGTCCCCAGTCGCAGCTCCTCGCGATTGTCCTCGTCGGGCCATCGCAGGGTCACGTCCAGGATGGGATCGCCCGGACGGTCGAGCAGGACCATCACGTTGAAGCGGACGTCGCCGGCTGCGATCTGCCGCGCGAGATCGTCATGCAGGAAGTCGGCGGACTTCACCCTGGCCTCGTCCTCGCTCAGCGTGATGTCGCCGCCGACGGGCGCGATCCTGAACTTGATGAACCGCGTCTCACCCGCGGCATTCGTCGCTGGAAATGCGTGTACGCCCCAATAGGTCGTGCCGGCGAAGCTTGCGGGCAGCCGGCGTGCGGCGATGTATTTCGCCTGGTTCAGCGTTTCCGGATTGGCTGCGGAGAACGCCTTGACCTTCTCCATATCGGGCGTGCCGTCCACGCCCGGAATGCGTGCGCTCAGGAACGCCAGCATCTGGTCGGGTGTCCGTGCAAAATGCACCGGCGCGCTCTCCGCCAAAATATCCGAGCGATGATCGGCATCGCCAAGCTTGAAGCTGAAGCCGCGCAGCACGAGGTTGTTGGTGTCGGCCACGTCCGGATTGCCGCCGCCGATGGAAAAACGCGCCAGCACGCGCGAGGGCTTTGTGAAGCTGAGCGAGCGCGTGATCTCTCCGGCGCGCTCGGACGGGGTGTAGGTGCCGCGCACGCACCGGCCCTTGGCAAAGCTTGCGCGCACCTTTGGCGGATTGCCCGCGACCGCCTTCAGTGCATCCACGATCGCAGCCGGCGTTGCGGCAGGGGCTGGCAATTCGGACATGGCAAAGCCTCCGGCTCGAGCGGCACGTCCGTGTTGTAGGTGTCGTGCAGGATTGGCGTCTTTTCCAAAGCCGCGATGCTTTGCCTGATCCTGCTGAAGGAATTTTGCGGGGGGCGTTACCAGTTCACGTGCACGACATCGCGCAGCAGCGGATTGATATCGTCGTTTCAGCGCTTGCCGGAGAACACGCCGCAACAGCCGATTCCGGCGAGCACATGCTGCATCGGTTCCGCTGGTTGCATTCCGCAGATGTTCAACGCGGGATGTCGCAGCTTGACAACGGGGGATTTCTTGCAATGATACAATTTCAAGCTGAATATTTTGCAGTTCAAATTGCTGGTTAGTTCACACGTTCGCGGGGAGGGGGTCCTTGCTAACGGTTAGTTTGTTGGGTTCGAGTCGTGTTGGTAGTGGTGACGAGCAGACTTGGTCGGATCTCGGTCCGGCGGGGCGTCGTTTGGCCGGTTACCTCGTTACATTTCCAGATCGCCCGCACCGCAGAGAGAGACTGATCGACCTGTTCTGGCCGGATCTTGACGCCGTGCGAGGTCGCCGTGCCATGAACTCCGCGGTCTGGCGCATCAGGAAGCTGCTGGCGTCGTCCCCTGACTATATTGAGGGGCAGAGCCTCCGAACGGTCGGTTCTGAGACATTGTTCCGGCGGATGCTGTGGCTGGATGTCGATACCTGGGCGTTGCATCAGGCGGCGACGACCATCATTGAGAGCGCGGGCGTAGGGCTGTCTCCGTCGGACATGAAGGACGCTCTGCGCGTGCTCTATCGATACGAAGGGCCGTTTCTGGACGGTGAGGATGCAGAGTGGATCCTGGAGGAACGGGAGCGGCTGCATTCGCTGTTCATACAGTCTTCGGCCATGCTGGTTCGCCGGCTCGGCCTGGACGGCTACGATCATGATGCGATCCGGCTCGCGCGTCACGCCCTGCGGTTCGATCCCTATCGAGAGGAACTCGTCCGTCATCTTCTCATCCTGCTCGCGCTGAGTGAAAGGCGCATAGAGGCGATCCGCTACTATGATTCCTGGATCAACCTGATCCGCAAGGAACTGGGGATTTCGCCGCTGCCGGCGACGCGGGCCCTCATTGAAGAGATCAGGAACCTGCACAACGCCGAAAACGTGCAGCATTTGCGCGAGCGGCTGGTCGGCCGTGCCGAAAAGCATCTCGCTTTGTTCTGAGGCCATCCTCACCATCATCTGAAATCGCTGAACCAGCAGGATTTTTGGTCCGCCGATCATCCTCGGCTGGCGCGGCGCACGCGTGCACGCCATCCACGTCGTGATCCTGCCGTGATTGGGGCCCGAGCCATTGCCGATCCATCCGGGAACGGGAGGCGATCGTCGCCTGACGATCGCGCGATCCTGCCGTGGAGCGGCTGTGCGATCGTCTTCGCATGAGTTCGCAATCGCGATGGCTGGATCAGGTCTTCATCTTGCGCTTCTGGCGGGAGGACGCCGGTGTCGGCGAGCAGGGGCACTGGCGGGTGCTCGTCCGCAACATCAACAGCCAGCGCGGGGAAGTCGTCGACGACGTGCAGCGCGCATTCGCAGTCGTTGCTTCCAGCTTGAATGCCGCAGTCGCCGGGGAAACGCCCACAGATCCACTGACAGACGAGCAGCCAAAATGAAGCTGAGAGCAGGATTGTCCAGCTGGTTCTCGATCATGGGCCGCGCCGCCTCACGACGCGTTGCACTTGCCGCTCTGCTGCCGGCCGCGATGGTCTCGCTCGCGGCCTGCGATCCGGCGCTCGAGCAGAAGTACTACAAGGAAGGCGTCGGGACCGAGATCACCAGGCCGGACATCACGACCGTGACCGCGCTTCAGGACCTGTATCTGTCGGAGCTCTGCCGCCAGACCGGAATGGTTCCCATGGTGGAGGGCGTTTGTAACCCGGTTGGCATCACGCCAAATTGGGGTGTGATCGCCGAAGCCGGCATGAACGACATCGACGCGCGGTGCGACGCGTATCTGGCATGGCTCGACGACAAGCGGCGCTCGCAGGAGCCGATCCTGAGCGAGATCAATGCGCTGCAAACGACCTCGCAGGCCCTGATGCGTGTGGCCGGGGTCGGTGCCGACCCGATCACGATGGTCGGGCTGGCCTTCGGTCTCGCCTCGAATACGTTCACCAACATCCGCTCGCGCCTGTTGCTGGAAGCGAACCATTCCACGGTGCAGTCGATCGTGCTGTCGCGGCAGAAGGAATATCGCGACGGCCTGATGAAGCAGCGCGTGGTGACGCGCGCGGAAGCCGTCTACGCCCTGCGCTCCTATTTGCGCATCTGCATGCCGATGACGATCGAGATGCAGATCAATACGACCATCACGATCTACGAGCAGGCTGGCGTGACCGGCGTCGCGATCAAGCGCGACAATCCGCTGATCGATCCCCGCACGGTGACCAGGAACGCGCCGGTCGGAGCGGTGCCGCTCGTCTCCAGCCAGAAGGTCGTGCAGATCGAACGTCCGGTGCTGCCGACAATTCCCGGCCTTACGGACATCACGGCCAAGGACAATCCGGAGCTCCGCGGTCAGAGCGATCTCAATCAGCTGCAAAGCGCATTGTGCGCGAAGGCGGACAACGGCGTGGTCGGTGCTTTGACGAAGGCCGAAATCGGAGTTTTCAAGATCGCGACGTATGTCCTCCCGGACGACCCCCGCCGGGAAGGGAAACAACTGAGCCCGGATGAAATACGCAAAATCAAGACGTCCGGAGAGTGTCCGGATACGGCGAAGAACTATTACGAGAAGGTCAACTACAAGCCGAACGCACAAGCGAGGTTCGGTGCGCTGGGCCGCAATCTCGATAGGTTCATTCCCGAGAATCCCCTGGGCACACCCACCGCTCTCACGAAGCCTGTGAGGGACAAGATTGCGCTCGCACGCCAGAAGCTGGGCAAAACGGTAAGCCTGAGAGACTACGGGATCAACGTGTCGGATCAGCTGACCCGCGACTTCGACGAAGCGTTGGCTGAAGCGCTAGTGCCGCAGGCACCAGCTCAGACGCCAGCGCCGGCAGCGCCAGCACCCGTCCAGACACCAGCGCCGATACCGGGGCAGACAAGATGAAGCTCATTATTCTCAACATGACGGATTTCTTCAAGGCGCCCGGTGGCCAGCGGCTCACCCGGCTGCTCCCGGGCGATCCCATCACATCGACCGGGAATGAGAGCGGCCTGCTCATCGAAGTGACCCTTGAAAGCGAGGACAAGGGCTGGGTCGCCAAGGCGGACTGTGGCCCCGATACCAGCGCCCGACCTGTCGCCGTTGCCGCCTTCTTCGTCGATACATGCATCGGAGTCGAACGCGCGTTCAACGAGATCGCGTCGACGGCGCCCTGGTACGTTGCCGCCGACTATCTGATCGCGCGGGCGCTGCTCGAAACCAAGATCGTCAATGTCGGCCCGTCCCCGGGGACGGATACGGTCGGTCCGCTGCTGGTCTCCTCGAAGGAGTGGCAGCGCTTCGTGGCCGGAGCCGACCCGGCGTTGCAGGTGACGCGCCAGCCGGATGCCTTCGACAACTGGCTCACCCAGATCTACGCCGCCGGCTTCACCATGTCGGCGGATACCAAGGCGATCAGCGAGGCCGTGAAAAAGATCACAGGCAGCACGGAGAAGGATCCTTTCATTCCGAGCTATCTGAATGTGCTGCACGCCTACTACACCAATCCGGAAACCGCGGCGGAGCTGCTTCGCGCTGTGGACGACGATGCGGGGCGCACCAAGCCGGTCTCGGATTTCTTCAGGGGCATCGATGCTGCGCAGTCGGCGCAGATTTTCGCCAATCGCGGCAGCTTCTTCGGAACCGCGCTGCAACCGAAGACGGTCGCCGAACTGTTCGCGTCGACAGGCGCTGCGCTGGATCAGGCGCTGAAGGAGGCGTTCGGCCTGATCAAGCAGTTTGTTCCGGAAGCCATTCCCGAGATGAAGCAGGCGGAGGCCCCCTGGTTCGACATTGCGGTGCAGGAAGAGGCCAAGCACATTTCCGAGGCCGACAATTCCGACGTCATCACGAAGGAATATTTTGCAGCCACCAGTCTCGGTCCACAGAGCAAGATGGCGCCGTGGTGCGCCGCGTTCGTTGCCTACTGTCTGCAGAAGTCGGGAAGCCCGGAGGCCGCCGCCTCGATTCCGGCCACCGACTCGGCGCTGGCCGTGACCTGGGCCGGCTGGGGACGAGGCTTGTCGGTGCGGTCGGATGTCATTCCGCAAGGCGCGATCGTCGTGATGCAGCCTTCGCCGGGGGTCGACGGCAGCGGACATGTCGGCTTTTGCGCCGACCTCTCCGACAACGGCAACAGCATCCAGCTGCTCGGGGGCAATCAGAGCGATTGCGTTCAGCGCTCGACCTTTCCGACCTCGCGCATTCACGCCATCCGCTGGCTCGACCTCGAGTCGAGCAATGCCCGGACCGGCTTCGATGTCACGCCCGGGAATCCCAACGATCCCAAGAACCAGATCTCGCCGAAGGCGATCGACCTGATCGTGTTCTTCGAAGTCTCGAGCCCAGCGTTCTACGAGAAAAAGTATCGGAAGCCGACATGGCCGGGCGGAAGGTCAGGTGTCACCATCGGTATCGGTTATGACGTCGGCTATGCAGAGGGGCATCTCGTCAACGACTGGACCGGCAAAATACCGGGCGCGATGATCCAGGCGCTGGGGCAAGCCGTGGGTGTTAGGGGATCGACTGCATCGGCGCTGGCGCGGCAATTGGGAGGGGTTGTCGATGTTCCCATCGAGGCGGCGATGTCGGTGTTCAAGGACACCGACATCCCGCGCTGGGTCAAGACGGTGCAGGACGCGCTGCCGAATTGCAACCTGCTCGATGGGGATTGCCTCGGCGCCCTGGTGTCGCTCGCCTATAACCGCGGACCGTCGTTCTCGCGGTCCGGATCCCGCTACGCGGAGATGCGCGCTATCAAGGCGCACATGACGAACCGGGAGTTTCGGCTGATCCCGGACGAATTCCGCCGCATGAGGCGCCATTGGCCCACCGTGCCCGGCCTCCAGACGCGGCGCGAGAAGGAAGCCCAGTTGTTCGAGCAGGGCCTTGCCACCATGCCGGTCGCGTAGCGGCGTCCATAATTTTGAACAATCATCAGCGAGGCGATCATGGAGTTGGAGTGGAAGAAGGGGCCGACGAAACTCATCATTTGGGCAGCCGTCATCTTGCTGGTGATCGCCTGTCTGGGCGTTGCCGCAACCCTGGCCAGCGGCAAGGGCCCGCCGGAGTTCATGCTGCCGCTCTTGATCATCAGCGGCGTCATGATGCTGCTGGTCACGCTCGCGCTGACGGCCTTCGTGTTCTCCGGCGTCGATCTCACGGACAAGACGCAGGCGCTCGGTCTGCCGGAAGGCTCGGTGCGCTCGGTGATCGCCCTCAGCCTCGTGCTGCTGTTCGCGATCCTGGCAGTCTACCTGTACAGCAGCATGGCGTCTCGCGGAAAGATATTCGAGGCGAAGGGGCTGACCAAAGAGGCCAGCGCGCAACTGAAGGAGCGTTTGCTGCCCGGGCAATTCGTGCTCGAACAGCAGGTCGGCGACGGCACGAATGCGACTGTCACGGTGCAATACCGGGACACACAGAATCCGGCGAGCGACGATTTTGCAAAACAGCTCCTGGCGATCATCGGCACGCTGGTGACGGCGGTCTCCAGCTTCTATTTCGGGTCGAAAACGGCGATTGCGAGCCAATCGAGTCCGGACAAGCCCGGCGGAATTCCCGTGATCCGGTCGATCAATCCGTCGAAGGTGAGACGCGGTGTGCTGACCAAGCTGGAGATCACCGGCGACGGGCTCGACACGGTCAAGGAGGTGAAGGCCGTCTCCAATGACCGCCAGGTGCTCGCGACGGACGTCACCTCGAGCGCCAGCGGCGTGAAATGTTCGCTCGCCATGGACCTCAGCGCGCCAACCGGCGCGTGGGACATCGTGGTCTCGGACGGAACCGGCAAGACGGCCAAGCTCTCGGGCGGACTTTTTGTCGAGAGCTGATCCTCGCGCGTGGCGATGCCGAATGCCTTGCGGAAGAGATGGCGCGCTGCCGGATGATGTCAGCGCGCCTCACGAATTGACGTGGACGAAGTCCCGTAGCAGCGGATAGATCTCGCCATTCCAGCGCTTGCCCGAGAACACGCCGTAATGGCCGACGCCGGCCTGCATGTGGTGGACGCGGCGATAGGCGCGCACGCCGGTACAGAGGTCCTGCGCCGCCAGCGTCTGGCCGATCGAGCAGATGTCGTCCTTCTCGCCCTCGACCGTCATCAGCCCCATGCGGCTGACGGCCTTGGTGTTCACCGGACGGCCCCGATGTATCAGCTTGCCTTGCGGCAGCAGGTGCTCCTGGAAAACGTCGCGCACGGTCTCGATGTAGAACTCGGCCGGCAGGTCCATCACGGCGAAATATTCGTCGTAGAAGGTCTTGATGCTGGCCGCCTTCTCCTTCTCGCCTTTGGCGATGTGATTGGCGAGATCCATGTGCTGCTTGATGTGGCGCTCGAGATTCATCGAGACGAACGCGGTGAGCTGCACGAAGCCGGGATAGACTTTCCGCAGCGCGCCGCGGCATTGCATCGGCACGTAGTTGATCAGGTTCTTCTCGAACCAGTCGATCGGCCTGCTCTTGGCGAACTCGTTGACCCTGGTCGGCTGGATGCGGGTGTCGATCGGGCCCGCCATCAGCGTCAGCGTCGCCGGCCGCGCCGGGTGGTTGCCCTCGCACATCACCGCGGCGGCCGCGAGGGCCGAGACCGACGGCTGGCAGATCGCGACCATGTGCGGGCGCGGGCCGAGCTGTCCCAGGAAATCGATGAGGTGATCGGTGTAGTCGTCGAGCCCGAAGCGGCCTTCGCTGCGCGGGATGTCGCGCGGATTGTGCCAGTCGGTGATGTAGACGTCGTGATCCTGAAGCAGCGTCTTCACCGTGCCGCGCAGCAGCGTGGCGAAGTGTCCGGACATCGGCGCCACCAGCAGCATGCGCGGCTGCTCCGCTCCGCCATCCTTCTTGAAGTGCAGCAGCGAGCCGAACGGCGTCGCGTAGGCGACCTCCTCGGTGATGCCGACTTCGCGATTGCCGACCATGACGCTGTCGATGCCGTAGGCCGGACGGTCATAGGTGAGGGTGGAGCGCGAGATCAGCTCCAGCGCGGCCGAGAGCCGGCCGACGACCTGATCCGACAGGCCCTGCGGCACCAGATTGAGGAATTTGAGCGCGGACGAGGCCCCCGCACGCCACGGCGCGGTGAGGTCCATATGGTTCTGAAAGGCCTGATAATACATCGACATCATACTGAAACGCCCACCTGTCGCGTGCTGTCATGCAATATCGAAGCCAAGCGGGAGCTGACCGCCCTCGAAACTGGCACATCGCTTGCTCCTCATTTTGCGGGAAGCACAGGTCATGAGCACGCCCGCGGGCCGGGCGGGGTGCAGGCGTTAAGGAAGGGCCATATGGCGAAGGCGACACTGACCATCAGCAGCAAGAACTATTCGTCCTGGTCGCTGCGTGGCTGGCTGCTGACGAAATTCTCCGGGCTCGACTTCGAGGAGATCGTGACCGCGCCGGATGACGCGTCGGCGCGTGCCGAAATCCTCTTGCTGTCGTCGTCGATCCTGGTGCCGTGCCTGCGCCACGAGGGCGCCACCGTCTGGGACACGCTGGCGATCGCCGAATATCTCAACGAGGCGATGCCCGATGCAGGCCTGTTGCCTGCGGACCGCGTCCAGCGCGCGCATTGCCGCTCGATCTCAGGCGAAATCCATTCCGGCTTCACCACGCTACGCGCCTCGCTGCCGGTGAATCTGAAGGGACATTTCCCCGGCTTCAAGATCTGGTCGCGCGCGCAGGCCGACATCGACCGCGTCTGGTTCATCTGGCGCGACTGCCTGGAGAAATCGGGCGGGCCGTTCCTGTTCGGCACGACGCGCACCATGGCGGATGCGATGTACGCCCCGGTGGTGACGCGCTTCGTGACCTATGACGTCAAGCTCGAGCCGCTGCTGAAGGCCTATGCCGATACCATCATGGCCATGCCCGAGATGCAGGAATGGATCGCGGCGGCAAAGGACGAGCCGGCCGAGATCGAGGAGCTCGAGGTCGAATATTAGGCAAGTCCGCCTCGCCCTGCCTGTTTCGGGGGCGGAGGCTCGAGCTACCGCATCCGGCAGCCATGCCATTGAAGCCGTTAACGTTTAGCCCCTGGGGCCGGCTCGGACCTGCTCACGCCCTGCGCAGATATTGTGTACATGTGCGCGCGGGTTGCGACATCTAGCCGTGAACAGCTGCGTACGAGGCCTGTCGGCCGATTCGGACCTGATTCGTTCGGGCCGCGTTCCCAAGGTTAAAGCGGAGCGCGGCCCCGTCGCATATTGAGACAGGCATTGGTGTTTCAGGCCACGCCCGAATGCTTCGCGCGCGGTACGCGCCAGCCGATCACGGTTGCTTCGACCGCGACGCCAGCCGTGTGGTTCTGCCAGCGTCCCTCGACATAGCGGCAGGCGAACGGGAGTTGATACGTTCCGCTGTGGTCCTCGCACAGCACTTCGACCGCAAGGCCAGGTGGTGGTTCGCCGGCGCCATCGAATTCCGCCAGTCGTCTGTCGCGCGTTGCCATTCCAAAAATCTCCCCTAAACAAAGCAGCGGAAAGAGCGCCCAGTTCTTCCGCGTGCGGATCATCGTTCCCCGTCCGAGGGAACAGCGCAAGCTCAACGCGAGAATGCGGTACGAGTGTGGTAGCGTCACGCGACTGCGCGCAAAAAGCGCACATTGCCGTGATTGATTTGACGGGGAACCTCGCATGCTGCTTCGAACCGTCGGCGTCTGTTTCGCGATGTTGCTGCTCGCCACGCTGGCGTCTCTGCCGCTCCGCGCGCAGGACGTGCCCGGCATCGAGATCTGCACCGTCGAGAAGACCATGGAACGGCGCACGAGCTGCCTCCAGAGCAACGTCGACTTCCTCCAGAAGACGATCACCAAGCTCAACCTCGATCACCAGCAGAAGCTGGACGCCGCGGGTCGCCAGATCGACGCCTTGAAGACGACGATCGCCGGCCTGCAGAAGACGCTCGGCGATCTCCAGGCCGCGCAGGCGAAGACGGCGGACGATCTGAAGAAGAAGCAGGACGCGCCGCCGCCGAAGGATGCGAAGTAGGTGCTGTAGGGTGGGCATAAGGAGCGCAAGCGACGTACCCACCATTCCACGACGAACAAGAAAGAAATGGTGGGCACGGCGCTAATGCGCCTTTGCCCACCCTACGAGTTGATCGTCTGGGCACGATAGCAATGCCGATCAAGCGCGGCGACGCCGGCTGGCGCATCATCGCCACGTTTCGAACGAGGGCCGAACCGTCATGAACCCAGCCCAGCGCGCGCTCTGGTACATCGAGAGCCATCTGGTCGAGTCGATGACGCTCGACGAGATCGCTGCGATCTCGGGCGTGTCGCGGTTCCATCTGGTGCGTGCGTTTGGCGCAGCCACCGGCTTGCCGGTGATGCGTTACGTGCGCGCACGGCGGCTGAGCGAGGCGGCGCGCAGTCTTGCGAACGGCGCGCCGGACATTCTGTCGCTGGCGCTGGAGGCGGATTACGGCTCGCACGAAGCATTCACCCGCGCGTTCCGCGACCAGTTCGGCGCCACGCCCGAAGCAGTGCGGGCCGCGAGATGCGTCAACCACCTCGAGCTTCAGGAGCCGATCCTCATGGACTCCACAATGATCGACAACCTCAAAGCCCCGCGCTTCGAGACGGCAAAAGCATTCCTCGTGGCCGGCACCGCCGAGCGCATCTCCTGCGACAATGGCGCTGCCATTCCAGGCCTGTGGCAACGCTTCCATCAGGACGTTGCGGACATTCCCGCGCGCGTCGGTAACGTTGCTTACGGCGTCTGCTGCAATGGCGATGATGCCGGCAATTTCGACTATATCGCCGGCGTCGAGGTCGCCGAATTCTCCGACCTGCCGCGCCGGTTCGGCCGCGTCCGCATCCCCGAGCAGCGCTATGCGGTGTTCACCCACACCGAGCACGTCGCCTCGGTCCGCCGCACCGTCAACACGATCTGGAATCAGTGGCTGCCGGCCTCCGGTCTGAAGGCGGCCGACGCGCCGAATTTCGAGCGCTATGACGAAAAATTCGATCCCGCAACCGGCAATGGCGGCTTCGAAATCTGGGTGCCGGTGCGGCAGTAGCGTGATCCGGACGAGCAAGGCGCGATGACCCTCATCGCGCTTTGCGGCGCAACGCTGGCATACCATCGCGCTTGCTTGGCAAGCCCTAATGACTTTGTCATAACCGCAGGCAAATCTTGCGTGTGGGGCCCGTGCCGGACATCCCGTGCAAGCCATAACAAGCAGCCGGGAGGGTCTCACAATGTCCAACGTCCGCGTTCTCGCCACCGACCTCGAATTTCCCGAAGGGCCGGTCGTGATGCCGGACGGCTCGGTGGTGCTGGTGGAAATTCGCGGCCAGCGCCTGACCCGGGTTTATCCCGACGGGCGGAAGGAAATCGTCGCCAAGGTGCCGGGCGGCCCGAACGGCGCGGCCCTCGGCCCCGACGGCAAAATCTACATCTGCAACAATGGCGGGTTCTCCTGGATCCCGACCGGCCAGATGATCATGCCGGGCCCGCAGCCCGACGATTATCTCGGCGGCTCGATCCAGCGCGTCGACCTGCAATCCGGCAAGGTCGAGACCGTCGTCACCAAATGCGGCGAGCACGATCTGCGCGGGCCGAACGATCTGGTCTTCGACAGGCACGGCGGCTTGTGGTTCTCCGACCTCGGCAAGCGCCGCCCGCGCGAGATGGATGTCGGCGGCATGTATTATCTCAAGCCCGGCATGAAGGAGATCGTCGAGGTCGTGCACGGCGTGCTGCCGGCCAACGGCATCGGCCTGTCGCCGGACGAGAACACCGTCTACATCGCGGAGACGCCGACGGGGCGGCTCTGGGCTTACGAGCTCTCCGCGCCCGGCACGCTGAAGCCGCGCGAGGTGATCTATCGCGGTGAGCGGGGCAAGCCGATCTGCGGCCTCGGCGGCTACCAGATGTTCGACTCGCTCGCGGTCGAAGGAGGCGGCAATGTCTGTGTCGCCACCCTCGTCTCCGGCTGCATCTCGGTGATAGCGCCGGACGGTACCCTGGTCGAGCAGGTCCCGACCGGCGACCGCGTCACCACCAACATCGCCTTTGGCGGCCCCGAGTTGAAGACCGCCTATATCACGCTGTCGGGAAAGGGCGAGCTGATCGCCATGGACTGGCCGCGCGGCGGTTTGCCGTTGAACTTTTTGAACAAGTGAGCCAAGCCGTCATCGTACGGGAGGCGAGGCAACTCTCGGACCCTCACCCTGAGGAGCGCGCCCTTCGCGCGCGTCTCGAAGGGCGAGGCCACCAGCCGGGCCTTCATCCTTCGAGACGGGCGTTCCGCGCTCCTCAGGATGAGGGTCAGGCAGTCTGGATTGCTTCGCTTCGCTCGCAATGACGCAAGGAGAGATTTTCAATGCCCTGGCCTGATCCCGTCACCCTGCGTGGACAGCACGCCCGTCTGGAGCCGCTGTCGAAAGAGCACCGCGAGGGGCTGGTGGAGGCCGTGAAGGACGGCGAGCTCTACACGATCTGGTACACCGCGATCCCGACGCCGGAGAACGTCGCCAAGGAGATCGATCGCCGTCTGGCCTTGCAGGCTGCGGGCTCGATGCTGCCCTTCACGGTGTTCGACGCCGGCGGCAAGATCGTGGGACAGACCACTTACATGAACATCGATGCCGCCAACCGCCGCGTCGAGATCGGCTCGACCTGGTACGGCAAGAGCGCGCAGCGCGGCCCGCTCAACACGCAATGCAAATTGCTGCTGCTCACCCACGCCTTCGAGACGCTGAACTGCATCGCGGTGGAATTCCGCACGCATTTCTTCAACCACCAGAGCCGCCGCGCCATCGAGCGCCTCGGGGCCAAGCAGGACGGCGTCCTGCGCAGCCACCAGGTCGCGCCGAACGGCACGCTGCGCGACACCGTGGTTTACAGCATCACCGCCGCCGAATGGCCGACGGTGCAGGCGCATTTGAATTATCAACTCAACGACAAGCCGCGCTGAGCGGCCGAGGCACCATGGATAGATTTGATTATGTGATCGTCGGCGCGGGTTCGGCCGGTTGCGTGCTCACCAGCCGGCTGAGCGAGGATCCCAACACCAGCGTCTGCGTGCTCGAGGCCGGGCCCAGCGACTGGCATCCCTACATCCATCTGCCGGCGGGCTTCATCAAGACCTTCCACATGAAGAGCATCAACTGGGCCTACCAGCAGGAGGTGGGACCTTACACCGGCGGGCGCAGCATCTACGCGCCGCGCGGCAAGACGCTCGGCGGCTCGTCCTCGATCAACGGCCACATCTACAACCGCGGCCAGCGCATGGATTTCGACACCTGGGCGCAGATGGGCAATCGCGGCTGGGGCTATGCCGACGTGCTGCCTTACTTCCGGCGGCTGGAGAAGCGCGTGGGCGAGGGCGATGACACCTTCCGCGGGCGCGATGGCAACCTCACGGTCACCACGATGGATTGGCGCGATCCGCTCTGCGAGGCCTTCATGGAAGGCGCGGTCTCGCTCGGCATTCCCCGCAACCCCGACTACAACGGCAGGATTCAGGAGGGCGTCTCCTACTGCCAGCGCACCATCGACAAGGGCCTGCGCGTCTCCGGCTCGACCGCGTTCCTCAAGCCCGCGATGAAGCGGCCCAACGTGCATGTGCATACGCATGCTCACGCGACCGAGATCATCTTCGAAGGCAAGCGCGCCGTCGGCGTGCGCTATATGAAGGGCGGGCGCGGCGGCACGCCGGTGGAGGTGCGCGCCAACAAGGAAGTCATCCTCTCCGGCGGCACCTATAATTCGCCGCAGCTGCTTCAGCTCTCCGGCATCGGCTCGCCCGATCTGCTGAGCGCCCATGGCATCCAGGTGCGTCACGCGCTGCCGGTCGGCGAAGGCCTGCAGGACCATTACGCCCCGCGCACCGTGGCGCGCGTCAAAGACATCAAGACCATCAACGAACTGCGCCGCGGCTTCTCGCTCTGGATCGAGGCGCTGAAATGGGCCACCACGCGCCGCGGCCTGCTCTCGCTGTCGCCGACCATGGTTTATTGCTTCTGGCACTCCGGCGAGAGCGCCGACAGCTCCGACCTTCAGCTCACCTTCACGCCGGCGTCCTACAAGGAAGGCGTGCAGGGCCAGCTCGAGGACGAGCCCGGCATGACGGTGGCGTCCTGGCAGCAGCGCCCGGAGAGCCGCGGCTATGTCCGCATTCGCTCCAACGATCCGTTCGCGCCGCCGATCATCCAGACCAACTATCTCGATGCCGAGCTCGACCGCCGCGTCATCGTCGGCGGCATGAAGCTCGCGCGCAGGCTGCTGAAGTCGGCGCCGCTGTCGCCCTATTATGCCTACGAGGATTTCCCCGGTCCCAACATCAACACCGACGACGAATTCCTGGCCGCCGCGACCGAACGCGGCACCACCACCTTCCACCCCGGCTGCACCTGCCGCATGGGCCCGGCGGACTCGACGTGGGCGGTGGTCGACGACCAGCTCCGCGTCCACGGCCTCGAAGGCCTCCGCGTCATCGACGCCTCCGTGATGCCGCGCATGATCTCGGCGAACCTCAACGCTTCTACGATGATGATCGCCGACCGCGCCTCGGACCTGATCCGCGGCAAGCAGCCGATGGAAGCCGCGCGGATTCCGGACGCAGCGGTGGCGTGACGGCATCTTCGTAGGATGGGTAGAGCGAAGCGAAACCCATGATCGTGCCGCGATATCTGAAGGCGCGATGGGTTTCGCTTCGCTCTACCCATCCGACAAGCCTGCCCGTCGGGCAAAACACCCGCCACCCCGTCAACCCCTTCCCGCGAAAATATTCCACTTTACCGGAATTCGGAATTACGGCATAAGTCGACGCAGCCCGGCCCGACGAAGAGGGGCGGTTCGCGAGTCGTTCGAAACGCGGGCCGGGTTGCGGTGGACGCGGCAGCGGCGGCACGACCGGTAGCGGGCAGGGCGGGTAGTCCCTGTGAGTCCGCGGCCACGTGTGGACGAACGGCGCTGAGCGCGTACGGCAAAATCGTGTGGTCCTGGCCGTCGTTGCTACGGTCGAGCCTTTGCGGAGATGTGCGCGAGCCCAACCGGGTAGACGGCATCGTCAATTCGCGGGGTGAGGGAGGCCAGAAGGAAAGTTCGGCTCCCGGGAGAGCACGGCATAAGCCGTCCGACCACTGCGCAGGGAAGGCCGTGTGTTTGGCTTCACCTGTATGCCGCTGTGCATTTCTCATTGCGCTACACGCGCACAGCGGACCGTGGGTGCCAAGCCGGCACCCGGCCTTCCCTGCGCCCTCTGTTTGAAGAGGGGGCGAGAGACGAAGCAAAGCTCGGGCGAAATGAGCCGCGAGGATGCAAAGGCGTGTCTGCATCTACGCACTCACTGTCATCGCCCGGCCAGTGCGCAATTACGCACTAGGACCGGGCGATCCAGTATTCCAGAGGCGGATATGATTGAGCCGAGAAGCCGCGGCGTACAGGGCGGATTCAACCGCTCGTCGCAACACCCTGTGTATCGTTCACTTGTAGCAATTGGTCGAGAGTTTCGGCCGGTGTTTTCCAGCCGAGGGTTTTCCTGGGCCTGGTGTTGAGTGCGAGAGCCACGGCCTCGAGATCACCAGAGTTGTGCAGGCTAAGATCGGTCCCTTTTGGAAAGTACTGGCGCAGCAACCCATTTGTGTTCTCGTTGGTGCCGCGCTGCCATGGGCTATGAGGGTCACAGAAGTAGACCTGCAGGCCTGCATCGATCCTCAGGCGTGCATGCTGAGCCAGTTCAGCTCCTTGATCCCAGGTCAGCGATCGACGCAGCTGTTCGGGCATGCTGACGATTGCGCGGGTGATGGCGTCGCGCACTGCCTCAGCGCCATGTCCGGCGAGTGCAGGTCCGTTCTTCACGCGAGCTTCCTGTTCATGGCCTGTGATACGCGGCAGATGCAGCAGAATGGTAAAGCGGGTCGTGCGCTCCACCAAGGTGCCGATCGCGGAACTTCCAAGACCCATAATGAGATCACCTTCCCAGTGGCCCGGCACAGCTCGATCGGCGGCTTCCGCCGGACGTTGACTGATCATGATCTCGGAAGGAATGAAGCTTCTGCCTTTGCGGACGCGCGCCCTCGGCATCCGCAACACCCGCCCGGTGCGCAAGCAGGCCGTCAGTTCGCGGCGCAAAGCTCCTCGACCCTGCACATAAAGTGCCTGATAGATCGCCTCGTGACTGATGCGCATCGTCTCATCCTCGGGAAAGTCCAGCCGAAGTCGCCGAGAAATCTGTTCCGGGCTCCATGCCCTGGCCCAGCGCCGGTTTTGCCGATGCACAGCCCGGCGTCCCTTCCACACGACCTTCGGGCCAGCCAGGAGCTCCCCGTCCGGCTTGGCGATCATACCGGCAAGCCTGTCCTGCACGTAATCCCGCAGGGGCGGATTGATCGCCAACTTCGCCGGCTTGGGCCGTCGGGCGGACCGATCAGCGTGCCATTGTGCCGTGGTTGCTCGGTACTGTGGGGCGCCGTGGCGGCGCGCCACATTACGACGGAGTTCACGAGAGATCGTGCAGGGAGCTCGATCAAGCTGACGAGCGATGGCTCGCACCCCATGACCCTGCACACGCAAGATGGCGATCTCCTCGCGCTCGGCGAACGAGAGATAGCGCTCCGATGGAAGCCTTGACGACGGTGACAAATGTGTTGGCGGCATGCCGCCCGCCCTCCGGAACCAGCGCACTCCAACCGAAGGCGATACCCCGGCCTCAACCGCAGCATCTTCGCTCGATCGCCCCGAGGCAATCGCAGCCCAGAACCGTCTACAATCCTCTCGTCGGGCCTCTTGAGGACGACTTGCTCGCGCACGGCTCTCCATCGCAACCTCCTTGTTCAGGGTGTTGCGACGAGCGGTTGAATCCGCCCAGGATGCCCCGGTCAAGCCGAGGCATGACACCGATGGTGAGGCGACGGCGGAGCGCTATCGCGAGCGAGGTCCCTACACTTCCCTTCGGCTCAAGAACGCCAGCCGCTCGAACAGATGCACGTCCTGCTCGTTCTTGAGCAGCGCGCCGTGCAGCGGTGGGATCAGTTTGCGCGGGTCGCGTTCGCGGAGCTGCTCGACGCTCATGTCCTCGTTGAGCAGCAGCTTGAGCCAGTCCAGCAGCTCCGACGTCGACGGCTTCTTCTTCAGGCCGGGCACCTCGCGAACCTCGAAGAAGATGCGCAAGGCTTCTTCGACCAGGCGCTTCTTGATGCCTGGGAAGTGGACGTCGACGATGCGGCCCATCGTGTCGGCGTCGGGGAATTTGATGTAGTGGAAGAAGCAGCGGCGCAGGAAGGCGTCCGGCAGCTCCTTCTCGTTGTTGGAGGTGATCATCATGATCGGGCGCTGCTTGGCCTTGATCGTCTCACCGGTCTCGTAGACATGGAATTCCATGCGGTCGAGCTCGAGCAGGAGGTCGTTCGGGAATTCGATGTCGGCCTTGTCGATCTCGTCGATCAGCAGCACCGGGCGCTGCTCGGCGGTGAAGGCCTCCCACAGCTTGCCGCGCTTGATGTAGTTCTTGATGTCGGACACGCGCGCATCGCCGAGCTGGCTGTCGCGCAGGCGCGACACCGCGTCGTATTCGTAGAGGCCCTGCTGCGCCTTGGTGGTGGACTTGATGTGCCAGGTCAGAAGCGGCGCGTTCAGCGCCTTCGCCACTTCCTCGGCCAGCACCGTCTTGCCGGTGCCGGGCTCGCCCTTGATGAGCAGCGGGCGCTCCAGCACGATCGAGGCATTGACCGCGACCTTGAGATCATCGGTCGCAACATAGTCCTTGGTGCCGGTAAATTTCATTGCGTGTCCTTGAATAATCGTCGGCGCGAGGCGCTGGCCCCGGTCGCGACAAGCGAACGGCCGCTTGCGGCGGCCGTTCCTGGTTCGGTCAGGCTTTCAGACCCGTTTTATCAGCGAAAGGATGACGAGCACAATCACCGCGCCGATCGTGGCGTCCACGATGGCGCCGACCGTGCCCGTTGCCAGCTGAATGTGCAGCTGGGGCAGCACCCAGCTTGCGACCAGCGCCCCGATGATGCCGACGACGATGTTGCCGATCAGTCCAAATCCCGCCCCGTGGACAATCTTGCCCGCAAGCCAGCCTGCGATCGCGCCGATGATGAGTGCTGCGAGAATTCCCATTGCAAACGTCCCCAAAACAACCCCGTGAGACCGCCAATTCTAGAGCAAAAAGCCGACCGGTCCAGCGCCCGGCGGCGGTCTCCGCCCCTTGACGTCAGCCACCCGACGGGCAATCTGTCACCCATGTTCCTGCAATTCTTCACTTCTCTGCGCGATGCGCAGGTCCCCGTGACGCTGCGCGAATACCTCACGCTGATGGAGGCGCTCGACGCTGACCTGTCGGATTATTCGGTCGAGAATTTCTACTATCTGTCCCGCACCTCGCTGGTGAAGGACGAGCGCAATCTCGACAAGTTCGATCGCGTCTTCGGCACGGTGTTCAAGGGGCTGGAAAGCCTGCTCGACGCCATGGAGAAGGCGGAGATTCCCGAGGAGTGGCTGAAGAAGCTCGCCGAGAAATACCTCTCCGAGGAAGAGAAGAAGCAGATCGAGGCCATGGGCTGGGACAAGCTCATGGAGACGCTGAAGAAGCGCCTCGAGGAGCAGAAGGGGCGCCACCAGGGCGGCTCGAAGTGGATCGGCACCGCCGGCACCTCGCCGTTCGGCGCCCACGGCTACAATCCCGAAGGCGTGCGCATCGGCCAGGAGAAGAACCGCAACAACCGCGCCGTGAAGGTGTGGGACAAGCGCGAGTTCAAAGATCTCGACGGCGATGTCGAGCTCGGCATCCGCAACATCAAGGTGGCGCTGCGGCGCCTGCGCAAGTTCGCGCGCACCGGCGCGCCCGACGAACTCGATCTCGATACGACGATCCGCGAGACCGCCAATCACGGCTATCTCGACGTGCACATGCGGCCCGAGCGGCGCAATGCGGTGAAGCTGCTGGTGTTCTTCGACATCGGCGGCTCAATGGACGCGCATATCGAGCAGGTCGAGGAGCTGTTCTCGGCGGCGAAGAGCGAGTTCAAGCACATGGAGTATTTCTACTTCCACAACTGCCTCTATGAAGGCGTGTGGAAGCAGAACAAGCGCCGCTTCACCGACCGCACCCCGACCTGGGACGTGCTGCACAAATACCCGCACGACTACAAGATCGTGTTCGTCGGCGACGCCTCGATGTCGCCTTACGAGATCATGGTGCCGGGCGGCTCGGTCGAGCACGTCAACGAGGAGCCGGGCTCGGTTTGGCTCGACCGTATCATCCATACCTATCCGCATGCGGTGTGGCTGAACCCGGTGCAGCAGAAGCACTGGGATTATTCGGAATCGACCACCATCATCAAACGCATCTTTGCGAACCGCATGTACCCGATCACGATCGAAGGTCTCGAAGGGGCGATGAAGGAATTGACGCACTAGCTGCGCGCCCCGGAATGACAACAAGAGGGAGAACCGCATGCCCCAGACCATCACCCGCGGCATCAAGGCGCTGATCGACGAGGCCAATGCCGAGATCGAGACGCTCAACGCCAAGGACGCCATCGAGATCTCCAAGAACGGCGACGTCGTCATCGTCGACATCCGCGATCCCCGCGAGATCGAGCGCGACGGCCGCATCCCCGGCGCGTTCGCCTGCACCCGCGGCATGCTCGAATTCTGGATCGATCCGCAGAGTCCCTACGCCAAGCCGATCTTCCAGGAAGACAAGAAGTTCGTCTTCCACTGCGCCGGGGGCCTGCGCTCCGCGCTCGCGGCCAAGACCGCGAAGGACATGGGCCTGAAACCCGTCGCCCACATCGCCGGCGGCTACGCCGCCTGGCGCGACGCCGGTGGTCCGACGGAGCAGTGGGAGCCGAAGAAGAAGGGGTGAGCCTCGCTCTCTCCACCCGTCATTCCCCGCGCAGGCGGGGAATCCAGTACGCCGCAGCCTATCGGTTCAATCACAACCGTCTCGGAGTACTGGATCGCCCGTTCCTGGTGCGCAATTGCGCACTGGCCGGGCGATGACAGCAGAGTTTGACGCGCGCTGCTTCAGCCTCACTCGTGCTGCGCGCGGACTCCGGAATGACTGCAAGGAAAAGCCAATGACCACCGCCACCGACCCCCTCGTCTCCACCGAATGGCTCGCCGCCCACATCAACGATGCCAACGTCAAGGTGCTCGACGCCAGCTTCAAGCTCCCAGGCGTGCTGCCGCTGCCGAAGGACGACTATCTCGCCGCGCATCTGCCGGGCGCGGTGTTCTTCGATGTCGACGCGGTGTCGGACCATTCCAACCCGCTGCCGCACATGTTTCCGAGCGCCGAGCAGTTCGGCCGCGACGTCGGCAATCTCGGCATCTCCAACGCCGACACCGTCGTCATCTACGACGCCGGCGGCTGGGTTGCCGCGCCGCGCGCATGGTGGATGTTCCTGTCCTACGGCCACGCCAATGTGCGCATCCTCAATGGCGGCCTGAAGAAGTGGCGCGCTGAAGGGCGCACCGTCGAGACCGGCGAGGTGAAGCCGCAGCCGGCGACGTTCAAGGCGAGCTACGATTCAAGGCGCGTGCGCAGCATGCAGCAGCTGATCGCGAACGTCGCCAGCCATGCCGAGCAGGTGATCGACGCACGCGCGGCCGACCGTTTCGAGGGCCGCGCGCCGGAGCCGCGGCCGGGCATCCGCTCCGGCCACATCCCCGGCGCCCGCAACGTGCCTTACAATCTGCTGTTCGATGCCGCGACCGGCACGATGAAGCCGCTCGAGGATCTGCGCGCCGCCTTCACCGGCGCCGGCGTCAAGCTCGACGCGCCGATCGTGACGAGCTGCGGCTCCGGCGTCTCCGCCGGCGTGCTGACGCTCGCGCTCTACCGCCTCGGCATCACCGACACCGCGCTCTATGACGGCTCATGGTCGGAATGGGGCCAGGCCGGCGGCCCGCCGGTCGCGACCGGGCCGGCGTGAAGCCACGATGACAGTGCGCTCCCTCGCCCCGTTCTTACGGGGAGGTTTGGGGTGAGGGGCCTCTCTCCACACGATGAGCTTATCGAGGGACCTGTACCCCCTCACCCGGATCGCGCCGGACGATGCTTCGCATCGCCGGGGGCGATCCGGCCTCTCCCCGCAAGCGGGGGAGAGGCGAAGGAAAGTCACCGCGCGCGTGCGGTCGTCGTTGCGAACGTCTGCTGCTGTCCGAACGGATCGAGCTGCTGCTGCAATTGCTGAGGCGGCGGACGCCGCACCACGCGGTGCCGCTTCTTCGCCTTCACCTTGCGCGTGGTCACCTTATCGTCGGCCTTGCTCTCGGCCTTGGCCTTCGCCGGCGCATCCTTCACAGCCGTCGTCGCCGGCTCGTTCAGCGCGGCCACCTTGGCTGTGGCCATGTCGAGCGCCGAGGACGCGAGGGCCGCGCTGGGGTCAACTGGCGCCGGCTCGCTGGCGGTGACGGCAGGCTTAAAGTCAGGCTTGGCCTCGGAGATCGAGGCCGTGGTGTCGGCTGGGGTGAGCGTGTCGGTGGCGGCTGGCGCGGCGGCCTCCGTCGTCGGCTCGGCGGCTGCGACTTCAGCCGGAGGCGCGGCGAGCTGCGGCTGCGCATCGGTCTCGGTCGTCAGCGCGGCAACCTGTTCGGGCTCGCTCATCGGCAAGCCGATGGTAGGCACCTGGTCCCGCAGCGACGGTGCGGGCTCGGCAGCCACCTCCGGCTCGGCGCGAAGGACCGCCAGAACAGGTTGGGCCGGCTCGGGGGCTTGCGCAAACACCTGCTCCTGCGGGCCGTTCCGCCAGGAGGGATTGCTGACATACTGCTCATGGGTTGCCCGCAGCAGCGCGGCGGCGCCCAGGCCGAACACCAGGATGGAGGTTGACAGCAGGATCGCGGCAAACAGGAAGCGAACGCCGGGAAGCATCGAAGGATTGCGAATTTCCGCCCCGGCGGCGTGGGTAGCCAGGGCCCATGAGCCATCTGAACGCGGTGACGGTACTGCTTGCCGCGTTCGCCACGCGGGGATGGAAGCTCAAAGCGGAGGCGAATCAGGCTGATTCGAACATACCGCAACGATTCCGACCCGTTCCGTAAAAATCGGGGCCGGAGACTCCGGCAATCTACGGCATGAGTTGATTTCCGCCCCGTGATGCAACGGGGCAACTGTATGCGCCTGCATCACAAATCGCTAAATCGGGCGCAAATGGGCCTGCAATGTCTTGAATGTGCCGCTATCTTCGGTCATCTGGCCGTTAACGGTCCGGACGGGGCCCGGGGACTATACAAGAGCGATGATGATCAAACATTTTCTGACGATATGCGCTGCCGCAACAGTCGCTGCGGCGGGAACCTCGCTCGCACAGGCCCAAAGCTATCCGGTCCAGCAGGCGCCGAGCTACGGCGCCCCGGCCGAATATCGCCCCGGGGACCGCACCCCGAATTTCGACGCGCTGGAAGATGACGACGACGCGATGCCGCAGGCCTCGCTGCCGCCGCCCGGCCCGGTTGACGATCCGCGCTACGGCCGCCCCGCCGGCCCGCCGGTCTACTCCGCCGCCCCGCCGCAGGGCCCGGTGATGTCGCCGGATGATCCCCGCTATGGCCGCCCGGCTGGCGCTCCGGTCTATTCGGCCGCGCCCGCACAGGGCCCCGTGATGTCGCCCGACGATCCCCGCTACGGCCGCCCCGCCGGCCCGCCGCCGGTGATCTATGCCAATCGTCCGGGCCAGCAGGGACAGGCCCCCGCCAATGACGGCCTGCGTCCGCCGGAGGCCGTTGGTGGGCCCGCCGCGACCGGAACGATCCAGTCCGGCCAGCCGCCCGTCGGCAACGATGGCCGGCCGATGGCGATCGCTTCGCTGCCGCCCGAGGAGCAGCCCGACGCCGCTCCCGCGCAATTGCCGCAGAACCTGCGCCGCCAGGAGGTTTCGCTGGCGACCAAGGAGCCGGCCGGAACGCTCATCGTCGATACGCCCAACACCTATCTCTATTACGTGCTCGGCAACGGTCGCGCGATCCGCTACGGCGTCCGCGTCGGCCGCGACGGCTTCACCTGGACCGGCGTGCAGAAGATCACCCGCAAGGCCGAGTGGCCGGATTGGCATCCGCCGACGGAGATGATCGAGCGTCAGCCCTATCTGCCGCGCTTCATGGCCGGCGGTCCCGGCAATCCGCTCGGCGCCCGCGCGATGTATCTCGGCTCGACCGTCTACCGCATCCACGGCACCAACCAGCCTTCGACCATCGGCAAGTTCGTGTCGTCGGGCTGTATCGGCATGCTGAACGAGGACGTCTCCGACCTGTTCGATCGCGTCAAGGTCGGCACCCGCGTGGTGGTGATGCCCGGTGGCCCGCCGCCGGGAACGGCGACCGCGTCCGCCGCGCCGCCGCCCAGCGCTGCTGGTCCGGCTCCGGTGGCCGCGCAGGCTGGTCCGGTCCCGGGCACCCAGCCGACCGTGGTGCCGCCGCTGCCCGCACCGGTCACCGTGCGCTAAGCGCTGCGAGAGAGTTCGAATTGCAATGGGCGTGCCTTGGCACGCCCATTGTCGTTTCAGGGCATTGTCGTTTCAGGCCAGCTTGCGCGGCAGTTCGCCGCCTTTGGTAAAGGCGTCGATCGCCTCGACCATCTGGCCGTAATGAATGCGCAAGCCGTCCTCGGTCGCGTAGCCGAGATGCGGCGTCAGCACGAGATTGTCGAGCTTGCGGAAGGGATGGTCGACCGGCAGCGGCTCGACCGAAAACACATCCAGGCCTGCGCCCGCGATCTTCCGCTGCTGCAAGGCTTCCAGCAGCGCCTGCTCGTCCACGATCGGCCCGCGCGCGGTGTTGACGAGGAACGCCGTCGGCTTCATCCGCGCGAGGTCGTCGCGGTCGACGAGGCCCCGCGAGCGCTCGCTCAGCACGACGTGGATGGTGATGATGTCGGCCTTGGCGAACAGCTCCTGCTTGGTGGCGTAGCCGACGCCGGCCGCCGCACACTTCTCCGGTGTGAGGTTCGGGCTCCAGGCGATCACGTTCATGCCGAAGGCCTTGGCGATGCCGGCCATCTTGCTGCCGAGCTTGCCGAGCCCGACGATACCGAGCGTCAGGCCTTCGATCTCGACGCCGGCAAAGGTCTGCCACGGCTCGCCTGCATGCATACGCGCATTCTCGCGGCCGATACCGCGGGTCAGTTCCAGGATCAGGCCCATGGCGAGGGGAGCAGTCGGATCGCGCGAATATTGCGTGCCGCCGATGGTGATGCCGCGCGCCTTCGCGGCCTCCACGTCGATCGCGGCGTTGCGCATGCCCGACGTGAGCAGCAGCTTCAGCTTGGGCAGCTTGTCGAACAGGCTCTTGGGGAACGCGGTCCGCTCGCGCATCGCACAGACGATCTCGAAGTCGGCCAGCGCGCTGGCTGCGGCCTGTTCCGAGGCGAAGGGATGGCTGAACACGGTGACGTCGACGCGGTCCGACAGTTTCGGCCAGTCGGCGACGTCGAGGGCGAGGTTGAAATAGTCGTCGAGAATTGCACAGCGCAGCTGCGTCATCAGCGTTCATCCAGGGCCAGAATCGACGGCGAGAGGTGACGGCGCGAGCGGGGCGCCATCGTCGGAACCGGGGCCATGGTTGCGCGCAATCAGAGCGACGCGCAAGCCGCTTGGATCTTCAAAAATCCGCTAGGAAAGAGGAGCTCAGATATCGCGGGGCTTCAGTCGCAACGGCGCATCCATGCCGTGCTTGGCGCGCCAGGCGGGGCCGGGGCCGCGCATGTAGTGCAGCTCGGGCCGGTAGGGATTGAAGGCGGTGGCGAAGAAGCGCTTCCAGAAGCCCCTGACCTCGGACACGAATCCTGACGCGTTCCCGGTTTCGGCCGGAACGGGAAAAGAGTGGGTCTCGATCAAAGCCATGATGGGCCTCGCTGTTCTCCCCGTTCATTCTGAGCAGGGGGCGCTTATGTCCGCGCATGACCGAGCTTTGGCCTGCTTTATTAAAAAATGGTTTCAATTGTCCGGATCGGGCTCCGGATGGTGTCCGCCCAGTATTCATCCGTGGTGAACGGAGGGAAAACATTGCCCTTTGGGGGCGGGATCGTTACATCGGCGGCAAGCAAATCTCCTCAAATCGAAGGTATTCGGGACCGATGGCGCGCCAGTTCATCTATTTCATGCAGGGCCTGACCAAGAGCTACCCGACCCGGAAGGTGCTCGATAACATCCATCTGAGCTTCTACCCGGACGCCAAGATCGGCGTGCTCGGCGTCAACGGCTCGGGCAAGTCGACGCTGCTCAAGATCATGGCCGGTCTCGACAAGGAGTATAACGGCGAGGCCTGGGTCGCCCAGGGCGCCCGCGTCGGCTATCTCGAGCAGGAGCCGCATCTCGATCCCGCGCTCAGCGTGCGCGAGAACGTCATGCTGGGCGTCGCCAAGCAGAAGGCCATCCTCGATCGCTACAACGAACTGGCGATGAATTATTCCGAGGAAACCGCCGACGAGATGACCAAGCTGCAGGACGAGATCGAGGCCCAGGGCCTCTGGGATCTCGACAGCAAGGTCGACCAGGCCATGGACGCGCTGCGCTGCCCGCCCGACGATGCCGATGTGACCAAGCTGTCAGGCGGTGAGCGCCGCCGCGTCGCGCTGTGCAAGCTGCTGCTCGACCAGCCCGAACTGCTGCTGCTGGACGAACCGACCAACCATCTCGACGCCGAGTCGGTGTCGTGGCTCGAAGGCCATTTGCGCAACTATCCCGGCGCGATCCTGATCGTGACCCACGACCGCTACTTCCTCGACAACGTCACGAGCTGGATCCTCGAGCTCGATCGCGGCAAGGGCATTCCCTACGAGGGCAATTACTCGTCCTGGCTGGTGCAGAAGCAGAAGCGGCTGGAGCAGGAAGGCCGCGAAGACGCCGCGCATCAGAAGACGATCGCGCGCGAGCAGGAATGGGTCGCGTCCTCGCCGAAGGCACGCCAGGCCAAGTCCAAGGCGCGCTACCAGCGCTATGAGGAGCTGCTCAAGCAGGCGAGCGACAAGCAGACCCAGACCGCGCAGATCATCATCCCCGTCGCCGAGCGGCTCGGCGCCAACGTGGTCGATTTCGAAGCGCTCAGCAAAGGCTATGGCGATCGTCTCCTCATCGACGATCTCACCTTCAAGCTGCCGCCCGGCGGCATTGTCGGCGTGATCGGCGCCAACGGCGCCGGCAAGACCACCCTGTTCAAGATGATCACGGGGCAGGAGAAGCCGGACAAGGGCACCATCACGGTCGGCGAGACCGTGCATCTCGGCTATGTCGACCAGTCGCGCGACGCGCTCGACGGCAACAAGAACGTGTGGGAGGAGATCTCCGGCGGCAACGAGCTGATCCTGCTCGGCAAGAAGGAAGTCAACTCGCGCGGCTATTGCTCGTCGTTCAACTTCAAGGGCGCCGACCAGCAGAAGAAGGTCGGCGCGCTCTCCGGCGGTGAACGCAACCGCGTGCATCTCGCCAAGATGCTGAAGTCCGGCGCCAACGTCCTGCTGCTCGACGAGCCGACCAACGATCTCGACGTCGACACGCTGCGCGCGCTCGAAGAGGCGCTGGAAGATTTTGCCGGCTGCGCCGTGATCATCAGCCATGATCGCTGGTTTCTCGACCGCATCGCGACCCACATGCTGGCCTTCGAAGGCGACAGCCATGTCGAATGGTTCGAAGGCAACTTCCAGGACTACGAGAAGGACAAGATGCGCCGGCTCGGCCAGGACAGCATCATCCCGCACCGCGTGAAGTACAAGAAGCTGACGCGGTGATGGCGGCATGATGCGGCGGGCGCTCATCGCTGCAGTGATCGTGGTCACCTGCGGATGGTCGTCCGCCCGCGCCGCCGACGCCGCCTTCACCCAGTTCGTCGCTTCGCTCTGGCCGGAGGCGCAGGCCGAAGGCGTGTCGCGCAAGACGTTCGACGAGCAGACGCGCGGGCTCGAGCCTGACTACAAGCTCCCCGATCTCATCCTGCCCGGACGGCCCGCCACCGGCGCGCCGTCGCAGGCCGAGTTCGTGCAGGTGCCGGCCGACTACGTCAGGGAAACCTCGATTGCGCGGCTCGCGGGCGAGGGGCAGCGGCTGCTGCAAAAATATCGCACCTCGCTCAGCGAGATCGAGAAGAAGTCCGGCGTGCCCGCCACCGTCATGCTGGCGATCTGGGGCCGCGAGACGGACTACGGCCGCTACACGCTGCCCTATGATCTCGTTCGCGTGCTGGCGACGCAGGCCTATGTCGGACGGCGCAAGGACACCTATCGGGGCGAGTTCATTCTCGCGCTGAAGATCCTGGGCGAGGGCGTGGTGACGCGCAAGGACATGCGCTCGTCATGGGCGGGGGCCACCGGGCTCACGCAGTTCCTGCCATCCGAATATTACAAGCACGGCGTCGATTTCGACGGCGATGGCCGCATCGACATCTGGCATTCGGTGCCGGATGCGCTCGCGTCCGCCGCGCAACAACTCGTCAACAAGGGCTGGCAGAGCGGCGTGCGCTGGGCCTACGAGGTGCAGGCGCCGGCCAAGGCGGATTGCACCAGCGGTGTGCCGGAGATGACGAAGCCGATCGGCCAGTGGTTGCGCGAGGGCTTTGTGCCGGTGCGCGGCGCGAAGCTGAGTGCCGCCGAGCAGGCGCAGCCGGCCTCGCTGCTCCAGCCGGAGGGAGTCTACGGCCCGTCATTCCTGACGACGAAGAACTACTTCGTCATCAAGGAATACAATTTCTCGGATCTCTACGTGTTGTTCGTCGGCCATCTCAGCGATCGCATGACGAGCCCGCAACCGTTCGCGACGCCTTGGGCGGCCACGAAGCAATTGCGCACCAGGGATGTCGAGACCATGCAGCGCGGTCTCACGCGTGTCGGGCTCTACAAGGACAAGATCGACGGCAAGGCCGGCATGCAGACGCGCGCCGCGCTCGGCGCCTATCAGAAGTCGGCAGGCCTCAAGGTCGATTGCTGGCCGAGCGAGGAAGTGCTGCGCTCGATCCAGGCGGCGCACTAGCGGGTCCGGTCTTCTCGACAAAAAGAAAAAAGCCCGGCCGATGGTCTCGGCCGGGCTTCGATCGCGGCGCTCATGAGCGTCGTGCGATCAGATCAGTAGCAAACGCGGACCGGGCGAACGACCCAGCCGTAGCCGTCCCAATAACGCTGGCGCTGCCAGTAGCAGGGCGGGGGCGGCGGGCCGGGCTCGGCGACGTAAACGGGTCCGCCATAGGCGGGACGGCTCGACGCGATGGCGCCGCCGACGATGGCGCCGCCGATCAGGCCGGCTGCGATGCCGGCGCCGACGCCGTCATGGGCCTTCGCGGACGGAGTGGCGGTCACCAGCGAACCGGCGATCGTCGCGACCGTGAGGGCGGCAACAAAAGTCTTCTTCATGCTCTTGGCTCTCCTGGGAGATGGACGTCCCTTGTTAGGAGCGTCCGGGTTTCAAAGGTTCACGCACACTCTGATGAAATTGACCGTGCAGCTAGGAAGCGCGCAATTGGTCAATCCACGGTAAACGCACACGGAGCTGTGACGAGAAAAAGCGGTCTTTTTCAGGCCCCGAGATGAACGGCGCATCCGTAGTGAATCGGTTTAGGGCGACTTAGCCGCAGACCCTCACGCGGCGGACGCGCCAGGCATAGCCGTCCCAGAAGCGCTGCTTCTGCCAGACGCAGCCGCCGCCGTAATAGTCGTCGGCGACATAGCCGGGGCTCGGGGCGTAATAGCGGGGCGGGTAGTAGCCGGGGTCGTAATAGCCCGGCCCGGGTCCGTAATAATACGGAGAGGCGATCGCGCCGCCGACAATGGCGCCGCCAATGATCCCGGCCGCCACGCCGGCAGCGACGCCGCGCTGCGCATGGGCTGGCGTTCCGGCCCCAAGCGCCAGGATGGCAACGGCAGCAACTGCCAGGAGCGATTTTTTCATTGGCTTGACCTTTCGCACAATCACGCGGGAACTCTTTGGGGGCAGAGTTCCATACTTCGTTTGAATGATCAATGAACGGCACCTTTGCCGGTGCGACCAATTGGTGTGGATCGCAGGTCCACCAGGGAGGCAACGGATGGGTAATGCGATGATCAATGCCTTGATCGCTGCCGGCGTCATTTTCGGGATTGGCTATGGCTGGTTCACCTATCTCCAGAACCGCGGTCGGCGCTCGCGCGCGGGAGCCGGGAATGACGGAGGCAGTAGCGGCGACAGCTATTCAGGGACCAGCGATGGCTTCTCGCTGGGCAGCTGGTTTTCCAATGACAGCTCGGGCAGCTCGACCGACAGCGGCAGTTGTTCCAGCAGCGATAGTGGCAGCAGCGGCGGGGATTGCGGAGGCGATGGTGGAGGCGGTGGTGGCGACTAGGTCGGCCGCAATCTTGATCCAGCGCAACACCTTGTTTTAGAGCCGTTCTAGGCTGTTTCCGGGCCAGTTTGGAATAGCTTCAAATACCGGTTTTTCCCTTTGCATCCGGACGGCCCCTTAAATATCGATGATGGCGCATCACCGAAGGGCCTACCGCTTCCATGATCGTTTGTTCCTGTAACGTGCTGAGCGATGACGACATCCGCGCCGCCGTCGCCGAGTCCGACGATGCCGTGCGTTATGCCAAGCAGGTCTATGGATGCCTCGGCTGTAGCGCCGAATGCGGCCGCTGCGCTCGCACGATCAAGACCATCATCGACGAAGCGCTTGGCCCCTGTGCCAAATCCTGCTGTTCCGGCTGCCCGCACAGCCACACCGTGGCCGCCAATGACGAGACGGCCGAGCCCGCCCAGTTCGCTCTCGCGGCCTGCTGAGGACTTCCGCAATCTCGGCTGAGCTTTTCCCCGGCTGCATCCCCGCAGCCGGTTGCCCTCGTCCCCAAAGTCATTTAGAAGCGTTCTAAATTCGGTTTAGGGCCGAATTGGACTGCAAGAGCTGGAGTGAACCATGCAGGGCGACGCAAAAGTCATCGACTATCTCAACAAGTCACTGCGTCACGAGCTGACTGCGATCAACCAGTACTGGCTGCACTACCGCTTCCTCGACAATTGGGGCCTCCTCGACATGGCCAAGGTCTGGCGCAAGGAGTCCATCGAGGAGATGGAGCACGCCGACAAGCTCACCGCGCGCATCCTGTTCCTCGACGGCTTTCCGAACATGCAGGTGCTCGATCCCCTGCGCATCGGCCAGAACGTCAAGGAGATCATCGAATGCGATCTCGCCGCCGAGATGAGCGCGCGGGCGCTCTACCAGGAAGCGGCCACCTACTGCCACGGCGTCAAGGACTACGTCACGCGCGACCTGTTCGAGAAGTTGATGAGCGACGAGGAGCACCACATCGACTTCCTCGAGACCCAGCTCGACCTGATCGGCCGCATCGGCCTCGAGCTCTACACCCAGAAGCACGTCGGCGGGCTCGAGGGCGAGGGGCACTAAGCTCCGGCTGTAGCCGCGCACTCCCATGTCGTCCCGGCGAAAGCCGGGACCCATACCGCGGAATCTTTCCGTGGCATGACGTGGCTAGTACCACGCAACAAATGACTTCCTGTGGTTATCGCGGCGAGCGCAAGCGCTCGCGCGGAGTTCCCGGATCAGCGCTCCGCTTCGCTGCGCTTGTCCGGGACGACAGCTAATCTTGTCGCGTACGCCTAAAGCTGCGTCTTGTAGAGTTCTTCCACGATCTCCTGACTCTGCGGCTCCCCGAGGCTGGTCTGCTCGTGGACGATTTCGACGATGCTGGGCATGACCGAGCGCTGCACCTTCTCTCCCGACCACAGCTTCGAGCGCATCAGCGCCTTGCCGCAGTGAAAATAGACTTCGCTGACGGCGACGTTCAGCACCGCGCGAGGCGGCTTGCCGAACTCCACCATCGCGGCGAGCAGGTCCGGATCGGCCGACAGCGTGCCGCGTCCGCCGACGCGCAGCGTCTCGTCGATCCCCGGCACGAAGAACAACAGATGCACGAACCCCGAGCCTTCGACGACGTTGCGAAAACTGTCGATCCGGTTGTTGCCGGAGCGGTCGGGCATCAGCAACTGGTTGGGACCGGCGACGTGGACGAAGCCGGTGCCGCCGCCGCGTGGCGAGGCATCGACGCTGCCATCCGCCCCTGATGTCGCGAGCACGCAGAACGGCGACATCTCGATGAACTTCTTCGCATGTGCATCGATCGCGGGACGCGCTTTCGCGATCACGCGCGGGCTCGGCTTCGCATAGATGGTGGCGAGGTCTTCGGCGCAAAGGTCGGTCACGAAGGTCTCCCTGATTGAGGGGCATCGGCGAGATCGGATTCCATCGGCAAAATAGCATGCGTGGCCTGGAGTAGCCACTGGACTGCGCTCCGATCGGGACCAGGAACGCCCGGATGGTGCAGGTAGCGCTGATCCGGAATTTCGCTTATAACGCGTGACGTATTTTATGGCTTTTCAAGGAAGGAATTCGTCATGGCCCCAACGCAGGCAATGCGGGTCGCGGGCGATCGGCCGCGCCGTCGCAAGCATGTCCCGGGACAGTTGATCGTCCGGTTGAAGCCCGCCGCAGCCCGGCAGATCGCGGCGACCTCACTTCAGGCGACGACGCCACGCGCGCTGATGGCTGCGATGCCCGATGACGTCAGAGGTCCGATCGATTTCCTGCACGACAGTCTCGGACTTCAGTCGATGAAGCCGCTGTTCGTGGTCGGCGGCGACGATGCACCCGCGCAGTCGCGGGCGATGGCTGCGGTTCATCGCTCGATAGCACGCTCCGCAACGTCGGCGCCGCGGGAGGCGCTGGCCGGATATCAGATCGTGCAGGTGAAGGACAGAAAGATAGATGCAGGCGTCCTGAAGCGCCTGCGTGCCTCCAGGGCGATGGATCTGGTCGAGCCCGTTCCCAACCGGTGGCTCAGTATCGCCGCCGATCCCATGAAGATTCGGCAGTGGGGGCTTCGCGCCATCAGATGGTTCGATCGACCGCGGCCGGGTGCGGGACGGGTTCACGTCGCTGTGCTCGATAGCGGGGTCGACGCCCGACATCCCGATCTCGCGGACGCGATCGAGGAATACCGTCACGACGGCAACGGAGAGCGCGATTTTCTCGGCCATGGCACACATGTCAGCGGCACGATCGCGGCCGTGGTCAATAACTCGGCCGGCATCGCGGGCGTGGCCAATTGCCGGCTGCACTGCTGGAAGGTATTCGACGATCCCAAGCGGGCAGGCGACGACGAGAACTTCAACTTCGAATTCTATAGCAAGGCGCTCGCGGCCGCGCTCGATTCCAACATCAAGGTCATCAACCTCAGCATTGGCGGCGAGGATCACTCGAAGGCGGAAGCGACGATCTTCGCCGAACTGATCGATGCCGGCGTCGTCATCTCCACCGCGATGGGCAACGAGTTCGAGGACGGCAATCCGAAGGAGTATCCGGCGGGCTACGCGGACACGATCGGCGTCGGCGCCGTCGATGAGTCCCATCGCCGCGCCTCGTTCTCCAATACGGGGAAACACATCAAGCTGGTCGCGCCGGGTGTCAATATCCTGTCGACGGTGCCCCGGGTGAAGGCCAGCTTCGCCGATCACACCGACTACGATTCCTGGCCCGGGACCTCGATGGCAACGCCGCATGTCACGGGCGCCGCTGCACTCGTCTATATCCACAGGCCGAAATCCAGGGCGGCCGGACTTGCGGTTGCCAGGCGCCTGATCGCGACTGCGACGAAATTGCCGGCGATGCGGGGACGGGACTTTACGCCGGAATACGGCGCCGGCCTTCTGGACGTTGCGGCTGCGATGCCCCGCGCCAAGGCGGCAAGGAAATCGGGCAGGAAGACCGCCAAGGCGAAGCCGAAGAGAAAGGCGCGAAAATAGACTCCACGATCTTGATCGGGCGCCGCGAACAGCTAGCTTCTCAGCATGTCCGTGCAGTTCAAATTCCACGATCGCGTCGATCAGCGCCGGCGGCGCGAGATCATCAAGATGCTCGGCGATGCCGGCTATGCCGCCGAGAGCCTGTTTCCGGGACAGAAGCGGCAAAACCTCGCCGCGATCTTCACCGTCGCCGAGGCTGACGCCAAATCGGTTCGTGCGGCGCTCGATGATTTCGGCGATGACATCGAGTATGTCGAGGCCTCGCCCCAGCGAGATCTCAAGGCCTGACTTGCCTACACGGCATCCGCCGGTACGAAGCAGCTGATGATGATCGCGCCGCGGTGGTGGACATACCACACTACGGCCTGGCCGACCGGATTGCCGCGATCTCGGATGATGGCGCGTTCGGGCACCTCCATCCATTGTCCTTCGATCGGCACCCAATAGGCGCCGTTACGTACGTCGTAGTCGGTGCGATGGCCGTCGGAAATGTCGCAGCACGGGACGCCGTTCGGCGCGATCACGCTCTTGAACCAGGCGCGGATGTCGGGCGGAACGTGGTCATATTGGCCGTTGTCGAACGCGAACGCGGCGCTCGTCGACGCCGTCATTGCGGCCAGCCAGACGCACAGTGCGAGCCTGTGCATGCGATCCTCCTCGTCCCGTCGTGATTCCGGTTGTCACGATTAAGCCCGAGCTGTCGGCGCATTGCATGCTCAAATAATATGCGGCGCCAGAAGCGCAGCGCATGATGCGATGCGGTATCATCTTCGCTATCGCGTCTCGATCGACGTGAGCAGAGTTTTCGGTGCGACGTTGCGCCAGGCTATCTCAAGCGCACTCCGCAGCGTCACCGGATCGGTCTTCGCCAGCTTCACATTCGTGCTGCCGCTCTTACCCCAGGCGCCGGGCACGGGGCGAAACATCTCCGGCTCCGCGTCGACGAGCATGGTCTGCTGGTCCGGAGTGAGCTTTACCATGCCCCATGTGTCATCGGGATAACCCAGCGTCGCGAACACGCGCTTGCCGACGCGGAAGTCGGCATGGCCGTGATGCGCGCCCTCGATGACGCCGGGAAGCGCCAGTGCAGCCTTGCGAAAACGGGCTTTCGACATGCTGTCTTGCTGCTCGCCTACATCGTCCGCTGCGGCGCCGTTTGCAGCAATTGCCTGACCTGCTCGACGTAGAATTTCGCGTTGCCGGTGGTGCCGTGCCCGCGTGTCTCGGTGCTTGCAGGGATGAGATACAGGCGGCCGTTCTTGATTCGCTTCATCGCGGCGTCGGTGAGGCCCGTCTCCGGCGGATTGCGCTCGTCGTCGGCGGAATTGATCAGCAGCAGCGTCGCCTCGATCTGCTCGAGCTTCTCGCCGGCGTTGTAGTCTTGCGAGGAAGCCCATTGGTAGACGAAGTCGTTGGCATCCGCCGTGATCGGCATCGCCAGCCGCTCGTCGACGATCTTGTCGGCCTTCGCCGCGGTCGGCGCCTGTTGCTGATAGGCCAGCGTGCCGCCGATGCTGGCGATGCCGTAGGCGGTGATGGCATATTTCATCATGCGCGGCTGGCTGGTGTAGTTGCCGCCATTGTAGTCGGGGTCGTTGCGGATGGTGTCGAGCATGATCCGCCGCATCATCCAGTTGCGCGACGCCATCTCGGTCGGCTGCGAGGCCATCGGGATCAGCGCGTCCATCGCCTTCGGATATTTCTCGCCCCACAGCCAGGTGTGCATGCCGCCCATCGAATTGCCGATGACGAGCCGCAGATGCTTGATGCCGAGGCCTTCGGTCACCAGGCGATACTGCGCCTCGACCATGTCGTCGTAATCGTATTTCGGGAAGCTCGTCTTCATGCCGTCGGACGGCTTTGACGATTTACCGTGGCCGATACTATCGGGAATGACGATGTAGTATTTGGAGGCGTCGAGCGGCTGCCCCGCGCCGAACAACTCGCCGGCGAAGGCCGGCGACAGCATGCTCGCGCCCGAGCCGCCGGTGCCGTGCAACACCAGCACGGGCTGGCCGCTGGGCTCGCCGATGGTGGTGTAGTGCAGCTTCAGCTCCGGCATGGTCTCGCCGGTGTGGAACTTGAAATCCTTGGCGATCCAGTCGCCTTGTTTGGGAGCCGGATAGTCGGCGGCTGTCGCCGATGTTGCGATGGACAGCAGAACGGCCGACAGCACCGCGCAAGAAGCTCTCATGTCTCTCTCCCCATGCGGCTCATGGTCGACGGCCGCGTTATGGGAACCTTAGCAGAACTGTCCGGAAGGATGTAGGATTTCGGCTCGGTCGATCGTCCTTGAGGCAAGCATCGGGAGAGACTGCATGTGCCGCAACATCAAGACGCTGTTCAACTTCGAGCCGCCCGCGACGGAGGACGAGATTCTCGCCTCAGCCTTGCAGTTTGTGCGCAAATTGTCGGGTTTCAACAAGCCGTCGCAAGCCAATGAGGAGGCGTTCGAGCGCGCGGTGGCTGAAGTCTCGGAGGCGGCGCGAAGGCTGCTGACCTCGCTGCACACCCATGCGCCGGCGCGCGACCGTGAGGTCGAGGCGGAGAAGGCCAAGGAGCGTTCGCGGCTGCGGTTCGGTTAGCTGGTCACGGAGGTTCCGTGATCTGGCTCACGGTGAGAGCGGCCTCGACTTGCGATGATGCCTGCCGGGGTTTTGACAGCCCGGAGACGATCATGAGCCGCCCCCTTATTCCTCTCAAAGCAGGTGCCGTCACCTTCACGGCGCTGTGGACTGCATGGATGATGTGGTGGAGCGGCTCCTACAGCAGCGTCAGCCTCGTCATCCTGACGCTGCCGGGCACGCTGGTCGGCTATCTCTGGTACCGTGCCATGCGCTGGCAGTTCGAGCGCATGGGCATGCTGCCGCGCAACGACGATTCCTCCGAGGCGTCTTGATCCGGACTCGTGTCCCGGACGCGGTGCGGAGCGACGTGCCGCTCCGCAGAGCCGGGGGCACGCAACCATTCAAACTCGGCGGCTAATCCTAATGGCCGTGCTTCTTCTTTTTCTTCTTTTTCCTCTGATCGTCGCCGTCGTCGGTCTCGTCATCGACGGCCGCCGCATCAGCCTCCTGCACCGCGGTCTCCAGCGCCGCACGCTCGGCCGCTTCCTGCTCGCGCTGGCGGCGGCGTTCGTCCCAGGCGTCGAAGAGTTGCTCGAGCCACGGCAGCACCTTCTCGATCGACGGCAGCTGGCCGGGCGGACCGGCCTCGCCGCGCGGGCCTTGCGGGCCGGCCGGCCCTTGCGGCCCCGCAGGTCCGCGCGCACCGGCTTCACCGAGCTTGCCAGGCAGGCCGGCCTTGCCCTGTGGACCAGCCTTTCCGGCAGGCCCCGGCTTGCCCTGCGGGCCCGGCTTGCCGCGCGCCCCGTCCGGCCCGCGCTTGCCCGGATGACCCTGCGGTCCCGGCCGCCCCGGCTCGCCCTGTCGCCCGCGTGGTCCCTGAGGTCCCTGCCGTTTCTGTTCGTCTGCCACGCCACTGCTCCCTCTCGCGCAAGCAAGCTACTTAGCCGCGTTTGACGACGGCAGCAATTCCGCCGACGGATCGCGGCGGGCTTGATCAACATCAATCGACGTCGCCGGACGCCGTGTCATTGAATGACGCGTGGCCAAACCCTGCGAGGAGCGACCGATGCGCGCAGCGTGGACGATGTTCTGCCTGTCGGCTGCCGTTCTTGCCGTCGCGCTCGGTCTCGCCGAGCTGCTCGTGCCCGATGTCGTGCCGGTCGCTTTTGCCGAGGAGCCGCAATCGTCATGGGCTGTCATGACAGCCTTCATGCTCCGTGCCATCGAGCTGATCGCGGCCGGCGTCGCGATCGCCGCGCTTGCGGCTCTCGCCGGCGGACTGATCCATCTCGCATGGTCACGCGCCAGAGCATGATCCGGACCCGAAGGGCCGCGCTAACGCAAAGTGCGAAGCGTTTTCCGAAAAGATCATGCTCAAACGACAACTGAAGAGCGATGACGATTCATCGTCATCTCGTCGCGCTTTAGTCGTGATACGCGGGCACCTCGATGCCGGACGCAGCATAGATCCTGATCTTGTTGCGCAGCGTGCGCACCGACAGGCCGAGCACGCGCGATGCGCGCGTGCGGTTACCATCGCAGCGGGCCAACGTCTGGAGCACGAGCTCGCGCTCGACCTCGTCGACAGTCGCGCCGATCAGCAGCGGAACGATCTGGTCCGGGGAAAGGAATTGCGCGCCCGGCTCGGACGCAGCGACATGAACAGTGGTCATCAACACACCTCCCGATCAACGCCCGCTTCCATCGTTGGAAGCGATCGAGAACAAACGACCCCCAAGCCGTAGATCTACGGTGGCCGGGTTTGGTTAACGAAAGGTTAATCGCGGACCATCGCACCAGATGACCTCAGGAATGCCGCGAAGGCGCCGCGATTGGCACGGGATGCATAGCGATGCGGGACGATCTCGTGCGCGCGAGTGCCGCGCTGCGTCTCACACCGTCCGGTATCCGCCATCCACCATCACGATCGTTCCCGTGACGTAGGCCGAGAGGTCCGACGCCAGGAAGATCGCGGGGCCGACGATGTCCTCGGGCTTGCCGGTGCGCGCCAGCGGGGTGTGATCGACGAAGGCCTGCACCAGCGCGGGATTGGTCGCGCGCACATTGGCGTTGATGTTGGTCTCGATGAAGCCCGGCCCGATCGCGTTGACGCGCACGCCTTCCTTGCCGAGCTCGACCGCGAGCGCCTTGGTGAAGCCGAGCACGCCGTGTTTCGAGGTCGTATAAGCCGCCGAGCTCGGCGTGCGCAGATGCACAAAGGACTGGATCGAGCCGATATTGACGATGCGGCCCTTGCTCGCGCGCAGGGGGCTGAGGAACGCTTGCGTCATGTTGAAGACGCCGTTGAGGTTGAGCGAGATGATGTCGTTCCAGTCCTTCGCCACCGTCTCGGGCTCGGCGGTGAAGGCGTTGCGGCGGGTGATGCCGGCATTGTTGACGAGGATCGAGACCTGCCCGACCTTGTCGGCGACCTGCTTTGCCAGCGCAAAGCAATCCTCGCGCCGGGTCACGTCGAGCGCAAAGCTCTCGGCCTTGCCGCCCGCTGTTCGAATCTCCCGGGCGGCCTCCGCGACCGTCTCGGCATTGACGTCGAGCATGACCACTTGCGCGCCTTCGCGGGCGTAGCCGGCCGCGATCGCCCGGCCGATGCCGGAACCGGCGCCCGTGACGACGGCGATGTGGTTTGCGAGCAATGCCATGACAATTTCCTCCCGATTTCTTTGTGAAGTTTCTCGAAAAGCTAACTCGAAATTAAGGGGTCGGAAACGGCAGCCTTGGCATACTGATCCTGATTGCTAAACGTTGCGCGCATGATGGAACGGCTTGAATCCTGGAAACTGGCGCTTGAGCGCCTGCGGTCGTCGGAGCCGGCAGATTGGGCCGAGGCGGGCCGGCTCGTCGCCGAGATCGCGCGGATGAGCACGGAGGCGACGCTGCGGCAGGCGGCCGGGCAGGCGCTGCCCGTGTTGCGCCAGGCCGTGGACAATGACGATCACAGCGTCACGCTGGCGGCCCGGCGCCGCATCGGCGTGATCCTCGATGTCGTGCATGATCTCACCGCGCCGCGCTTCGGTCGCCGCAACGCCATGCCGAAGAAACTGTCCAGCGAGGATCGCGCCCGCAGGATGCTAGGCCTGCCGCTCGCGGTGCAGCTCACCTGCGACGACATCAACCAGGCCTATCGCCGCGCCGCCAAGGGCATGCATCCGGACCGGGGCGGCAGCGCCGAAGCCTTCATCGACCTCGCCGCCGCGCGCGACATCCTGATCCATCCCGGCGCCCATAAGGACGCGTGAGTTTTCAGCTCGGACAAAAACGAGCGGGCAAGGACGCGAGGTCTCGCGGCCTTGCCCGGCTCTTCGTCCGCCGATCGAATTCCTACCAGGTGCAGTGGCCGTTCTTCAGCGACGCGTCCTTCAGCACGAGTGCGTCGACGAAGGTCGGCACGGTCGCGCTGACGCGGGCATAGCCGGCCGGCCACGGCGTGGTCGGGATGCTCTCGTCCCAGATCTGGCAGAAGCCGGTGTCCTGCCAACGGATCAGGTGATAGCTGGCCTCCGCAGGGCTCGCAGCGACGAACGCAGTGACGGCAAGTCCGGCGGCAGCGCACAGCATGGACATACGACGCATGATCAGCTCCTCAAAATGAATGATGTGATGCGCCTCCCGACAATGAGGGGAGGGGTGGTGCGGGGCGCTTTTGGGGATGCGCCCCGGACAAGATGTGAGTAGTTCCGTATGCCGATGAGGTTCAAAGCGCGGGGCGTGGGAAATTGCGTGATTTCGGCCGGAAAACCGGCAGCACTCTGCCAAAAGGAAAAGGGCGGATCGCTGGTGCGACCCGCCCTCGAAATCCAGTCCTTGCGCGTGACGCTCAGAGCGTGCAGCGGCGCTCCGCGCGCATCTTGATCTGGAGATCCGAAGCGGCCTGGAAGGTCGGGAGCGGCTTGCTGACGACCTTGTAGGTCGAGACGCCGATCTGGAACGGCTTGTACTTCAGGTCCTCGTTCCAGACCTGGCAGATGCCGGTGTTGTCCCAGCGGATCACGTAATAGCCGACCGCCGCGGATGCGGGCACGGCGAAGACCGACGAAGCGATGCCGGCAACGGCACAGAGGGCGAGAACGCGACGCATGAAATATCTCCTGTGGGGGAAGGGTGACCGGAAAATTCGTGCGGTAAAAGCAGGTCCTTTGCAAGCCGGGGAGCGGCCGTTCACGGATATGTCAGACGGAGTCGCGCACTTGGTTCGGCCGCGTGCCCGGCAAGCCACACGCGAAGGCATGGCTCACTTCGAAAGCGAGGCCACTGCCTCGATCTCGATCAGCATTTTCGGATCCGGCAGCGCCTGCACCACGCAGGTGGTGCGCGCCGGGTAGGGCGGCGGGCCGAAGGCGCCGGCATAGAGTGCGTTCATGGCGGCGACGTCGGAGGCGCGGGTCAGCAGCACGTTGACCTTGGCGAGGTCGCGAACGCTCGCGCCCGCCTCGTCGAGCACACGCTTGATGTTGACGACGACATTGGCGAACTGCGCCTCGAAGCCGTCAGGCAGCGCGCCATTGGCGTCGAAGCCGGGAATGCCGGAGACGAACAGCAGGTCGCCGACACGCGTCGCAAAGGACAGCGGCGGCGCCTTGACGTGCGGCGGGGGCGCGAAATGCTGGATCGGCATGGGAACACCTCGGATGGAACGGTCGCGTCGTCCGCACGAGCGTAGCGGCATGCGGGGAAGTTGCAATCGGCAACGAGAGAGGGGGCAAAAACAAAAACGGCGAAAACAACCCCATGCACAGTAGAAACCATGCGGAAATCATTGGCCTTTTCAAAATTCGGGTAGGGCGAAGTATTCGTTTGCTCCGTCGGGCAAAACAGGAGCAGAATGGCAGGGTGGTGCTTGGCCTGTGCTGCGGCCCCGAACTCCGCCGCGTGCGGCCTTAAACTCCGCTGTCATGCCCCGGCTTGACCGGGGCATCCAGTACGCTGCGGCAGACGTGGCGAGAGCGAGCTTTCCAACACGGGCCTCTGGAATGCTGGATCGCCCGGTTGAACCGGGCGATGACAGTTGAGTGCGTGGCGAAGAGCACGATTGACGTCCACTGCGCTCCATCATGTTGCCGCCGCGATCCATCGGATAGATTCAGGCCGTCTGATTCGTTTCCTCCCTTGAAAAATAGCCCCCGGAGACACCCATGAAGCTCGCTTCCACCTTTCGCGCCGCGCTGGTCGGCATTGCCGCTCTGGCCGGCCTTTCGACCTCGGCGATGGCCGATGGCGGCACCGTGGTGCTGACGATCTACAAGGCGGGCTGGATCATCGGCGGTTCCGGCGGCTCGGGCGTGCTGAACTTCCGCGGCCGCGCCTATTCGCTCTCGACCGGCGGGCTCGATTACGGCCTCGTCTTCGGCGGCTCCAAGACCGTGCTGCGCGGCCGCGTCTCCAACATCAATCGTCCCTCCGATGTCGCCGGCGTCTACGGCGCCGCCGGTGCCGGCCTCGCGGTGGGCCGCGGTGCCCGCGCCATCGTGCTCACCAACCAGAAGGGCGCGGTGCTGGAATTGACCGGCACGCAGGTCGGCCTGATGGCGAATGCGGATCTCAGCGGGCTCGCGATCACGATGCGGTAGCAGACGGTGCCGTAGGGTGGGCAAAGGCGCGCAAGCGCCGTGCCCACCAACGCCCCCGCGAACACAGACCTCATCCTGAGGAGACCGCGAAGCGGTCGTCTCGAAGGATGGCCGCGGACGAGGAGCGGGCCTGCATGGTTCGAGACGGCGCTTCGCGTCTCCTCACCATGAGGATCTTACATCGCGATCGCCGAGAGATGGTGGGCACGGCGCAAGAGCGCCTTTGCCCACCCTACGATCCCGTCACGCTCCGCTCACCATCGCATGCACCCGCTCGCAATGCGCGACGAGATTGTCGTGCGCGTCGACGAAGACCTTCAGCGGCGTCGGGATCGGAAAATAATGGATGTTGGCGATGAAGCCGTAGATGCCGGCATCGATACTGGTCGGCGCCGCGCCGTGGACGAAACCTGTGGCCGGCACGATCTCGGCCAGCACCTGCAAATCGGCGAGCCCGCGCGCGTAGGCCTGGTCGGGCGTGTAGCGGCCGATGCCCTGGAAGTGATAGCGCTGCGCGTTATACGCCTTCGCCTTCTCGAACCCCTCGGCATCGATCTGCTTGTGCTGCACGATGAAGCCGTCGCGGAACGCCGGATAGAAGCGCTCGTCCTTCCAGCGTGAATACGACATCACCCAATAGAGATCGTCCAGCATGCGCGTGATGAGGAGGTTGGTCCGCCGCTGCTCGGTCGAGAGCAGGGCATCGATGGTGAGGAGATGCTTTGCGATCACATGCGCGATGATGGTCTCGCTGTCGCCGATGGTCTCGCCGTCGTCGACGATATAGGGCAGCTGCCCGCGCGGCGCGGCGGAGGCATCGAAGATATGCTGGTGCACGAACTCTACGCCCGCTAGCTTGAAGAAGGCATAGACCTTGAGGCCGTAGCCGTTGTTGTCGGCGACGCCGAACAGGTCCGGATAGGAATAGAGGGTCAGCATGGCGGCTCCTCTGTTGGCGGAGGCCAGCATGCAGGGGTGCCGTGGCGGACGCAATGGGCCGCCGCCTCGTTTTGATGCGGCAGGGCAAGCGCAGACCATATGCCCGGCCGCTATCGCCTCCGCGATTTCGGCCCTATACTTTCGAGATGAACCGCAAAGAACTGCCCGCCGCCTACGCGGTGCCGAGCCGCCACTATCACAATCTCTCGCATATCGAGGATTGCCTGGCCGCGCTCACGCGTGTCGGCGGTCTTTCGGCGGCCGAGCGCGAGACCCTGTCGGAGGCGATCTGGTGGCACGACGTCGTCTACGACCCGACCCGGCCGGACAACGAGGAGAAGAGCGCGGAGCTTGCCGAGCAGCACGTCCGCGCTGAATTGCGCCAGGAGGTCGGCCGCCTGATCCGCCTGACGAAAACGCACGACGTGGCCGCCGGCGATCGCCTCGGGGCGATCCTGATCTCGATCGACCTCAGCATTCTCGGCACCGAGCCCGTGCGATACGACGCCTATGCGGCTGCGATCCGCCGGGAGTTCATCCATGTCGGCGAGGACGACTATCGCATCGGCCGTGCCCGGGTGCTCCGCCACTTCGCGGCACGCGAGGTGATCTTTCCCGATCCGGACTTCGCGGCGAGCTTCGACCGGCAAGCCCGCGCCAACCTCGCGCGTGAGCTGGCGTCGCTGGGGTGAAGCGATGGTTGCTATGAACGCGATGCTGCGTTGAACACCGCCAATTGCGCATCGAACGCCCGCCTGAAAGCCGGCCGCGCTTCGCCGCGGGCGACATAGGCGGCGATATCGGGGTATTCGTCCAGCAGGCCCGATGTATTCAACCGCCGCAGCACTGTCACCATCATGAGATCGCCGGCGCTGAACGCGCCATCGAGCCAGTCGGCCCCACTGATGTGGCGGGACAATTCGCCGAGGCGGGTACGGACGCGGTCCTGGAGCATGGGCAGGCGCTCCGCGTACCAGCTGCTGTCGCGCTCGAACAGCATCGCCATGGTGAGCTCGACGATCGGCGGCTCCAGCGTGCTCAGCGCGGCGAACATCCACGCGATCGCACGAGCGCGGGCGCTCGGCGCGACGGGCAGCAATCCGGCATGGCGCTCGGCGATATGGAGCACGATCGCTCCGGTTTCGAACAGGGCGAGATCACCGTCCTCATAGGTCGGGATCTGTCCGAACGGATGCAGCGCAAGATGCGCCGGTTGCTTCATCGCCGTGAACGAGACGAGGCGAACGTCATAGGGCTGGCCGACCTCTTCGAGCGCCCAGCGCAGGCGCATGTCGCGCGCCTGTCCCTTGCCGCGGTCGGGCGAGTTTTCGAAGGCGGTGATGGTGGGCGGCATATGGGCGGCTCCGGGTTGATGGCTTCGGGTCAGAGGACGAATGGCCGGAGAGGGCTCCGACAGGCTATCTCGATTTCCTGCGAGCTGCTGGGCCCAAAAAATCTTGCCCAACTGTCGGAACGTCGCGCCCTGCCGCGTCCTTGGGATTGCGGCGTGCGGTCGCGCGTCCGGCCCGAGCCGAAAGGATACAAGTTCATGACCTCCATCACGCCGTTTCTCTGGTTCGACAACAACGTCCCGGAAGCCGTCGCCTTCTACAAATCGGTGTTTCCCAACGCCAAGGTCGAGACCGTCAGCGACTTCATGGCGGTGTTCGAGCTCGAAGGCCAGCGCTTCCACGCGCTCAACGGCGGCCCGCAATACCGCTTCAATGAGGCGGTGTCGTTCTTCGTCAGCGTGGAGACGCAAGGCGAGGTGGACTATTTCTGGAGCCGCTTGATCGCGGACGGTGGCGAAGAGTCCCGCTGCGGCTGGCTCAAGGACAAGTTCGGCCTCTCCTGGCAGGTGATCCCGTCAGCGCTCGGCCGCTATCTCGGCGACAAAGACCGCACCAAGGCGAACCGCGTCATGGAGGCGATGATGGGGATGCGGAAGATCGTGATCGCGGATCTGGACAAGGCGTATGCGGGGTGAGGCGGTGACGGTCTCGTAGGGTGGGCAAAGGCGCGCTCTTCGCGCGCCGTGCCCACGTACTGCCGGCACTCATGGAGAAATCGTGGGCACGGCGCCAGCGCGCCTTTGCCCACCCTACGGAAGCCAGACCCTCATGGTGAGGAGGCGCGAAGCGCCGTCTCGAACCATGAAAGGCCCGCATCTCGCCCGCGGCCATCCTTCGAGACGCCCGCCGTTGGCGGGCTCCTCAGGATGAGGTCTGTTGGTGTTGGACGTCCAACGCAGCAATCCAAGCCGCAAGCTCCCGCCACGGCTCCAGCGTCCAGTGCCCGGACGCCGCGCCCGACGGCGACGGCAGCACGAATATCTCGGGCAAGCTCTCATCGCGCTGCTGCCGCCCGAGCGTAATCCCGCTTGACGGCCTGCCATAAAACAAGCTCGCCGCCTTCTTGCTCGTGAACGCAATCGTCCGCGGCCGATACCTCTCGATCTTGGCCCTGAAGCCGGGCACGTCGATCGTCTCCGCCGCGATCTGGTGATCCATCCCCGCGCCCGACTTGCAGAGATCGGTGAAGCCGATTCCGAGCGCGATCAGCGATGCGAACTCCTCCGGCTGGTAGCGCCGCGGCGTGATCCCGGCCTCATGCAGCGCGCGCCAGAAGCGGTTGCCGGGATGGGCGTAGTAATGCCCGAGCTCGGCCGATCGCGTCGAGGCCGCGGTGCCGACGAAGACGAGGCGGAGGTCGGGGCGGAGCTGGTCGAGGAGGCGGTGCGGAGTCTCGGGCAAATCAGTTCTGCTTATCTCCGGTCTGCGCTGATGCGGCGCACCTCAAGGTATCTAGCCTACCGGCCATTCATCCTCATAACCTGCTTCGCGCATGATCGGTGCAACGCGTTCGGTCCAGATATACCCGGCTTCGGTTCTTTCCGCGTAGCCAAGTGGAACGAGCGCGTCGAGCACCGACGTCAATCGTCCATCTTTCCCGAACGCAAGATCCCGACGTGTCGAAAATCCCCAGTATTGGGTGCCATAATCGCCAAACAAATAGATCAGCGTATAGAGCAGCTCCTTGAAAGAGGGGCCAACATCGTAATTGGCAATCGCGATGCGGAAAGCATCTTCTAATTCGCAATCGATAACAAAATAGGCTGCGCCGCCGTTCTCCTCATCGAGAGCCCTAAATACCTTCAGCTTCCAGAGGCAGTTCGCCACACTTTCAAATGTCGAATCCGATAAGTGGTAATAGACGGGCTTGGTAATCCCTGGAAATTTGAAATCCCAGCTCTTGGCCCAACCATCCGCATGGCGCGCAAGCGCTAGCGCCATTTGGCCATAGGCGTTGAGCTCAGCTTCATTCATCGTCCGGTCCGAACTAGGCTGCTCGGGATCTACGAAAGCTGAAGACATGGCGCTACCGCCTTGCGGGACCGCCATGTCTTGTTGAAAGCGTCTCCGTCCCTCACAACACCCGATTACTCTCCTTCACCTTCTCCGCATCCAGATAAACGCTGCTCCCCATCTCCTTGAACTTCTCGCTCATCCTGGCCATGCCGTCCTCGGCGGTGCCGGCCATCGACATCCCCACGCTGTTCGGGTCGTTCAGCGTCGCCGCATAATCCCGCACGTCCTGCGTGATCTTCATCGAGCAGAACTTTGGTCCGCACATCGAGCAGAAATGGGCGACCTTATGGGCTTCCTTCGGAAGGGTCTCGTCGTGGAAGTTCTTCGCGGTATCGGGGTCGAGGCCGAGGTTGAACTGGTCTGTCCAGCGGAAGTCGAAACGGGCGCGGGAGAGCGCGTCGTCGCGGAGCTGGGCTGCGGGGTGACCCTTGGCGAGGTCGCTCGCATGCGCGGCGATCTTGTAGGTGATGACGCCGACCTTGACGTCGTTGCGATCGGGCAGGCCGAGATGCTCCTTCGGCGTGACGTAGCAGAGCATGGCGCAGCCGAACCAGCCGATCATGGCCGCACCGATGCCCGAGGTGATGTGGTCATAGCCCGGCGCGATGTCGGTGGTCAGGGGCCCGAGGGTGTAGAACGGCGCTTCGCCGCATTCCTTGAGCTGCTTGTCCATGTTGATCTTGATCTTGTGCATCGGCACGTGGCCGGGGCCTTCGATCATGACCTGGCAGCCCTTGTCCCACGCGATCTTCGTGAGTTCGCCGAGCGTCTCCAGCTCGGCAAACTGTGCGCGGTCGTTGGCGTCGGCGATCGAGCCGGGGCGCAGGCCGTCGCCGAGCGAGAACGAGACGTCATACTTGCGCATGAGGTCGCAGATCTCGTCGAAATGCGTATAGAGGAAGCTCTCCTTGTGATGGGCGAGGCACCACTTCGCCATGATCGAGCCGCCGCGCGAGACGATGCCGGTGACGCGATTGGCGGTGAGGTGGATGTATTGCAGCCGCACGCCGGCGTGGATGGTGAAATAGTCGACGCCCTGCTCGCACTGCTCGATCAAGGTGTCCTTGTACAGCTCCCAGGTCAGCTTGACCGGATCGCCGTCGCACTTCTCCAGTGCCTGATAGATGGGAACGGTGCCGATCGGCACCGGCGAATTGCGCAGGATCCATTCGCGGGTGGTGTGGATGTTGCGGCCCGTCGAGAGGTCCATCACGGTGTCGGCGCCCCAGCGGATCGCCCACACCATCTTCTCGACCTCCTCCTCGACCGACGACGTCACCGCCGAGTTGCCGATATTGGCGTTGATCTTGGTCAGGAAGTTGCGGCCGATGATCATCGGCTCGAGTTCGGAGTGGTTGATGTTGGAGGGGATGATGGCGCGGCCGCGCGCGATCTCGTCGCGCACGAACTCCGGCGTGATGAAGGCGGGCACCGATGCGCCAAAGCTCTCGCCGTCGGCAAGGGCTGCTTCCGCGCGCTCGAGCTGTGCCTTTCGGCCAAGATTCTCGCGGGCGGCGACGTAGATCATCTCCTTGGTGATGATGCCGGCGCGGGCGAATTCGAGCTGGGTGATCTTGTGGCCGTCGAGGCCGCGCAGCGGCTTGTGATAGGCGCTGAACGCGCGCGCGGCCTTGTCGGCGGAGACGCTGCCATTGTCCTCCGGCTTGATCTGGCGTCCGTCATATTCCTCGACGCCGCCGCGCTCCAGCACCCAGGTTTTGCGGTTGCGGGCAAGGCCGGCGTTGACGTCGATGGTGACGGACGGGTCGGTGTAGGGGCCCGAAGTGTCGTAGACCGGCAGGTTCGGCTCGCCGGCGCCTTCGGACAGGATGATCTCCCGCAAGGGCACGCGGATGTCCGGCGCGGCATCGGGCGACGCGAAGATCTTTCGCGAGGAAGGCAGCGGGCCGGTGGTGACGGCGGGGACGGTCTTTTCGGGGTTGGAGCGGATGTTCATGGGATCCTCCTTTAATTCGTTAGATTCGCTGCGCGAGCGTCGATTGCAGCTGTCATCCCCGCGAAAGCGGGGATCCAGTATTCCAGAGACTGTAGTGGGATACGGAGAGGCCGCGGCGTACTGGATCGCCCGGTCAAGCCGGGCGATGACGGCGGAGTGCGTGGAGAGAGCGCGCGCATCACGCAGCCTCCGCCGATTGGCCGAGCCATTGCCGTACCCGCGCATCGGGGTCGTCGTTTTGCGTCACGTCGGACACCACGGCGATCGAATCCGCGCCCGCGGCAAAGATCTCCGCGGCGTGCTCGAACTTGATGCCGCCGATCGCGACCAGCGGGATATCGCCGATGCGCTTCTTCCATTCCGTGATCTTTGGAATGCCCTGCGGCTCGAAGCGCATCGATTTGAGCGTGGTGAAGAAGATCGGGCCGAGCGCGACATAGTCGGGCCTGGCGTCGAGCGCGGTCGCAAGCTCGGCGTCGTCGTGGGTGGAGATGCCGAGGAGAAGGCCCGCTTCGCGGATGGCGTTGAGGTCCGCGTCCGCGAGGTCTTCCTGGCCGAGATGCAGGTACTTCGCGCCGGCGACGACCGCGGCGCGCCAATAGTCGTTCACGACCAGCTTGGCCTGCGTGCCCGCGGTGATCGCCAGCGCGTCGGTGACGATCTGGAGCGCTTGCGAGTCATCGAGATCTTTCGCGCGCAGCTGGATGGTGCCGACGCCGAGCTTGGTCAGGCGTTCGACCCACGCAAGGCTGTCGACGACGGGATAGAAGCGATCAGGATACGGCATGCCAGAACGGGGTCCCAACGACAGGGGTGGAAGGGGAGGCGAAGTCGCGGGCGTTCATCAGCCCGGCTTCGTAAGCGGTGCGGCCGGCCTCGACGCCGAGACGGAAGGCGTTCGCCATCGCGACGGGATCGGCGGCCTTGGCGATCGCAGTGTTGAGCAGCACGGCGTCGTAGCCGAGCTCGAGCGCGTGTGCCGCGTGCGAGGGCGCCCCTAGGCCGGCGTCGACCACCAGCGTGATGTCGGGCAGCCGCTCGCGCAGCAGCTTGAGCGCGTCACGGTTGGTGATGCCCTTCGCGCTGCCGATCGGAGCCGCCCACGGCATCACCACCTTGCAGCCGGCATCGACCAGCCGGTTCGCGACCGAGAGGTCCTCGGTGCAATAGGGGAACACTTCAAAGCCGTCCTTGATCAGGATGGCGGCGGCCTCGACCAGGCCGACGACGTCAGGCTGCAGCGTGTCGTTGTCGGCGATGACTTCCAGCTTGATCCAGTTCGTGCCGAACAATTCGCGCGCGAGTTTTGCGGTGGTCACGGCTTCGCGCACGCTGCGGCAGCCGGCGGTGTTCGGCAGCACGGTGACGTCGAGCTCGCGGATCAGCTTCCAGAATGCATCGCCCGACTTACCGCCGGCGGATTCGCGGCGCAGCGACACCGTGACGATGTTCGAGCCGGAGGCGCGGATCGCCGACTGCATGATCGCAGGCGAAGGATAGAGCGCGCTGCCGATGAGGAGGCGCGAGGCGAAGGTCTGGCCGTAGAAGGTCACCATGGCGAAGGTGTCTCCTTGAATGACAGTGTCATCCCCGCGAAAGCGGGGATCCAGTACGCCGCGGCGGCGCGGCTGGAAACGTGAAGCCGCGGCGTACTGGATCGCCCGGTCAAGCCGGGCGATGACAGCGGAGTGTGCGGCGGGCGTATCATCTCCATCACCCTCCCTGCCGCGGCGTGATGATCTCGATCTCGTCGCCGGCCTTGAGGTTCGTCTCGGCCCAGCGGCTCTTCGGCACGACGTCGTAGTTGAGCGCAATCGCGAAATGCGTGCCCTCGTAGTCGAGCTCGCTGAGCAGCGCATCGACGCTCGCGGAATTCACCTCGCGCTGCTCGCCGTTCACGGTCACAAGCATTGCATCACCTCGTTGTCGATCTGGCCGCGCTGGACAAAGCTGAGCGTCAGCTCGGCGAGTGCCGGCGCGATCAGGAAGCCGTGGCGGTAGAGCCCGTTGACGCTGATCTGGCCGCCGCGAATGCCGATGCGCGGCAGATTGTCGGGGAAGGCGGGACGAAGCCCCGAGCCGAATTCGACGATGCGCGCTTCGCCGAAGGCCGGATGCACGGCGTAGGCCGCACCCAGCAGCTCCAGCGCCGAGCGCACGCTGACGCCGGTGTCCTCGGCCTCGATCGAGGTCGCGCCCAGCATGAACAGATTGCCCTCGCGCGGGATCACGTAGAGCGGCCAGCGCGGATGGATCAGCCGCACCGGGCGCGAAAGCTGCACCTCGGAGGTCTCGATCAGGATCATCTCGCCCTTGACGCCGCGAAGCTCGCTCTGCTCGTCGCGCGCGGACAAGCCGCGACAGTCGATTACGATGCCGTCGAGATCGGCAGCCGTGACGTCGCTGGAGAACTTGATGGTGCCGCCGGCGGCTTTGATGCGCTCGTGCAGCTTCGGCAGCACGCGGCGCGGCTCGACATGGCCTTCGGTCGGGAAGAACAGCGCGTCGCGGAAGCGGCCCTCCAGCGACGGCTCGAGCTCGGCGAGAGCTGCGGCATCGAGCCGGCGGTGGCCTTCGGTCATCCGGGCGAAGCGCTCGAAATCGTTGCGCTCGCGCGGATGGGCGACGACCAGCGAGCCGTTGAAGGGGGTATCGGGCAGCTCGCGCCGCCAGATGTCGAGGGAGCGCTGGCCGAGCCTGGAGATGATGGGTTCGGCGACCTCCGCCTCGCACCAGGGCGCGAGCATGCCGCCGGCCCAATGGCTGGTGGAGTCGGTCATGGCGGCGTCACCGCGCTCGTGTAAGGTCACGGCGTGGCCGGCCTGCGCGAACAATAGCGCCTGCCAGGCGCCTGCAATGCCTGCGCCGATGATGGATACCGGTGAATCCGGTCGCTTGGTCGTCTGCAACATCCCTGTCCCTTCGCCGGCATGACCCGGATCAGGTTCAAAGGGTCACCGCGGTCCTGGGCGGATTTGCCCATTTAGCGGTATCTCAGCTCCTCCTCGGAGCACCCCTCGGAACGGCTCTAATGTATGCCAGTGGGAGGCCGTGTCAACGCATGTTGCCGGGAACCCCACTGTTCGTGCCCGGACGCGGCGCCGTGCGCCCGGGACATGAGAGGCTACTTCAAGGCCTGCGCCCGCGCATTGCGGACGCGCTGGGCCAGCTTCCTGTGCGGCACAGTGCCGAACATGGGCTGCGGGTTGCCGTTCGGCTCGAGCCAGGGGGCGCCCATATTGGTGTCGCCCATATTGGCGAGCTGCACCGTCTCCTGGCGCTGCCGCTTTGCAACGTAGTAATAGCCGCCCGCGAAATAACGCACGGCTCGGGTGTGGTCGCCGTTGGCGGCGCGATAGGCGCCGGCGAGGTATTTCACCGCATAGGTGAGATTGGTGTTGGGATCGCGCAGGCCTGCGGCATCGCCGGTGTAGCCGACCCCACGGGCGGTCGCGAGCTTGATCTGCATCAGGCCGATGGTGCCGCCATGGCCGACGAGACCGGGCTGGTAGCGGCTCTCGCGCATGATGACGCGATGCACCAGCGCTTCCGGCACGCCGTTGGCGCGCGCATGCATCGCGACCATCTCGGCATATTCGGCTTCGCCGGCGAATGCGGCCTGCGGCAACATCAGTCCGGCCGTGAGCAGCGCGGCAACGCGTAAAATTTTCATCAGATATTCCCTGAGGTCCAGTAAGTGACCTGCGCCCGGCGTCCGTTAGGCCTCGCGAACGCGGCGATGATGTGACCAAACGCCGCCGCGGACGATTTTGCGGCGCCGAGCCGTCATTGCGACTCAATGCTGGCTTAGTGGTCTCCCGAGCCCACACGCCCGCTCGCGACAGCAAGGTTGTCTATTCGCGTGGACTTGCGAAAGCGAGTAAGAAGGCGCTGCAAATCGGGAGAGGTGCCATGACAAAAACGGACATGGCCAAGCTACATTTCGGCGACACCCCCAGACAGAATCCCTGTGCCCAGTGCGGCACGCCGATCCCAAAACCCGACTGGATCGAGCCGGGCGAGGGGCGCGTCTCCTATCTCTGGACGTGCCACGCCTGCAATTATCGCTTCGAGGCGGTCGCGATCTTCGATCACGACATCATCGCGCATCCGCCGCTCGCGGCCTGAAGCGTCTTCTCAAGAGGGCATGATCTTTTCGGAAAACCGCTTCACACTTTTCCGGATCATGCCCTAAGCCGCCAGCCGCGGCTGCTGCCACACCGGCAATTGCATCCGCACGATCAGCCCGTGCGGCTCGCGGTCGTGCAGCGACAGCTCGCCGCCATGGGCGAGGGCGATCGCGCGTGCGATCGACAGGCCGAGGCCGAAGCCGGTGGAATCGTCCATCGTGCGCGCATCGTCGCCGCGCACGAACGGCTCCAGCATCTCCTGCTTGCGCGCATCCGAGATGCCGGGGCCGTCATCCTCGACGTCGATGACGAGTTTCGTGCCGGCGACATCGAGGCGGATCGTCACCTCGGCGCCGAAGCGCACCGCGTTCTCGACGAGGTTGGTGATGCCGCGATGCAGATCGTCGGGCCGCCCGGCGGCGGTTGCAGATAGCGGGCCGTCATAATGCACGACATGGCCCATGTCGCCGAACTGGTCGGCGATCAGCTGGAGCGTGCTGGCGATGTCGACCAAGGTCACCGCCTCGATCCTGCGGTCGTTGCGCAGCAGCGACAGCACGCTTTCCAGCATCGAGCGCATCTGGTCGAGATCGATCAGCATGCGCTTGCGGTTGCCCTCGTCCTCGATGAACTCGGCGCGCAGCCGCAGCCGCGTGATCGGCGTGCGCAGATCGTGGCTGATCGCCGCCAGCATCTTGGTGCGGTCCGACATCAGCCGCGCGATCCGCTCGTGCATGCGGTTGAGCGCGCGCGCGACCGAGCGGATCTCTTCCGGGCCGCGCTCGGGCAACGGCTCGCCGGCGACGTCGAGACTGAAATTCTCGGCCGCCTTGGCGAAGGAGGACAGCGGCGCGGCCAGCGCATAGGCTGCCCACAGGCCCAGCATGGTGACGCTGATCAGCGCGAACAGCAGCGTCATCATCCAGGGGCCGCCCCAGAACCGCGGCGGATGCTGGCCCTGCTCGACGCGGCCGGCGATCATGCTGCCATCGGGGAGCTCGACCGCGACCCGGTGCACGCCGCCGTCCGGCGCCAGCGCGAGTATCTTGTACTGATGGCCGAGATGCCGGCGCACGCTGCGCAGATGCGGGCTGTCTCCGTCCTCGGTGACGGCGGCGGTCCCCGGCGCGAGCAGCTCGATCCCGGCCTTCGGAAACGCCCGCGTGATATCGCCGAGGAGGCGCGGACGCGCGCTTGCGTCGGCACCGCTCAGCAGCAGGGCGGCATCCGCGAGCTGATGCGCGCTGTCGGGCGGCGGCTCGGCGCGGTCCGGCCGGCTGATCAGGAAGCTGACGGTGAGGATCAGATGCAGCGCGACGATCGAGGCCACCACCAGGGCTGCGATCTGTCCGCCGATGCTTTTGAGGTGGAAGAAGCGGAACGGCGTCATGACGGCCGCTCCACTAGGCGCCCAGGGTCGCCGCGATCGCTTCGTTGCTCGCTGCTTCAGTCCTCGGCGTGAACAGATAACCGCCGGAGCGCACCGTCTTGATGATGGTGGGATCGGCGGGATTGGGCTCGATCTTGCGGCGGATGCGGCTGACCAGAACGTCGATGGAGCGCTCGAACGAGCCGGTGTTGCGCCCCTGCGTGAGGTCGAGCAGGCTGTCGCGCGACAGCACGCGACCGGGGCGCTCGCAGAACGTGCGAAGCAGATCGAACTCGGCGCTGGTCACCGCGACCCGCGCGCCTTCGGGATTGCGCAGCTCGCGCAGGCGCAGGTCGATGCGCCAGCCTTCGAAGGTGAGCGTGGAGGCACCCTCGATCGAGCTCGCGGCCTGCGCGGCCGCCTGGCGGCGCAGCACCGCGTTGATGCGCGCGAGCAGCTCGCGCGGGTTGAAGGGCTTCGGCAGATAGTCGTCCGCGCCCATCTCGAGGCCGACGATGCGGTCGACGTCCTCGCCGCGCGCGGTCAGCATGATGATCGGCGTCTGCGCCTCCGAGCGCACCTTGCGGCAGAGGCTCAAGCCGTCCTCGCCGGGCAGCATGACGTCGAGGATGATGAGGTCGACCCTGTGATCGGCCATGGCGCGCGACATCTCGCGGCCATCGCTCACGGCGGTGACGTTGCAGGCGTTGTTGCGGAGATACTTCGCAATCAACGTCCGGGTTTCGCGGTCGTCCTCGACGACCAGGATGTTGGGATTGGGAATGGCCATGAGCTTTGTTTGTCCAAGATTCGGGCCAAATGGCGAAGATTTTTGTTTCAGATTGTTTCCGTCCGCCTGGGCGCAACACAGGGCAACACCTGGGCAGGGAAGCAGCAAGGTCTCGTTAAGGCCGTTAACCATACCGTGGCGGCGTCACACAAGAAACCCCGCAAGAACCACGGAGCCATCATGACCTCGATTTCGGCGGCTTCCGCCGGCAACTACCAGTCGCCCTTGCAGCGGCTTCAGCAGGAACTGCAATCGGAAGTTTCCGCCGGCACCATCTCGTCGTCGGACCAGTCGGCGCTCTCGACGGCGCTCACCGACATCGACACGGCCTTGCAGTCGGGCCGGTCCAGCGACCAGTCGAGCGGCACGCGTCCCTCCAAGGACGAGATGCAGTCGAAGATCGACGACCTCATTTCCGACGAGGTGTCGAACGGGACGCTGACCTCGGACCAGGCCGAGGAGTTGAAGAACGTGTTTCAGTCCGCCTTCGCCAGCGGTCCCGGCGGCGCGGGCGGACCGCCGCCCGGCCCGCCGCCGGATGACAGCTCGGATTCGTCGTCGACCACGAACTCGACCAGCAGCACGTCGAGCGATCAGACGACGGCGGAGATCCTCCAGCAGTTCCTCCAGGCGCTTCAGCAGTCGCAATCCTCGGCGTCGTCTTATGGCGCCAACGGCAGCTCGTCCAGCAGCTCGGACTTCTCGGCACTTCTGATCGACTACAAGAGCTGACCTGAAGCGACGCAGGCCGGCACGTTCCTCGCCGCGATCGTGCTTCACCCAGGGCGCATGATCGTCGGCGGGGAACTGTGCGTCCCGCACGTTTCCGCGCGAGCGAGGAACTCTCATCGCAATGCAGCGCCATTATTGCGCGACGAAATTGCCGCATCACAGGAACTGCACGTGATCGGCGCTGTTCTCTCCACACGAGTTTTCTGCTGAAGGAGAGGACAAGATGTTGATCAAATCGATCGCCGCCGGCCTCGCCGGCACCGCACTGATTGCGACCGTTGCGTTCGCGCAATCGCCGACCGCCACCACCGACAAGGCGCCGACCGCGGCCGCCGCCACCGCGACGACCACGACCGCTTCCGGCGATTGGCGTGCCTCGAAGATGTCGGGTCTGAAGGTCTACAACGAGGCCAACGAGAACATCGGCTCGGTCAACGACCTGCTGATGGACAAGAGCGGCAACATCAAGATCGCCGTGATCGGCGTCGGCGGCTTCCTCGGCATGGGCGAGCATCTGGTCGCCGTGCCCTACGAGAAGCTGAAGTTCGTCAACGAGGCCGTGGCCTACACCGGCGCCGGCACGAACCCGGGCGCCAAGCCTGCGGCATCCACGACGACCGGCGCTGCGACCGGTACGGACAAGACCGCGACGGCCGCCCCGTCAGGGTCGAAATGGTATCCGGATCACGCCGTGTTCAATGCGAGCAAGGACGAGCTGAAGAACATGCCGGAGTTCAAGTATTCGGAGTAATGCGGCTCGTGTGACCATCTAAACGAGGCGCGCCCGGTTCTCACCGGGCGCGCTGTCGTGCCTTTTTCGTTTTCGTCGTCAGCCTTCGCTGCCCTTGAGCCGTTCGTTGCGCCGTCGCAGGCCTTCCAGGGTGGCGAGGAGGATGACCGATACCGTCGTCAGGATCACGGCCGCTGCCGTGATGGTCGGGCTGATATTCTCGCGGATGCCGCTGAACATTTCGCGCGGCAGGGTTCGTTGTTCGGGACCTGCCATGAACAGCACGATCACCACCTCATCGAAGCTGGTCGCGAAGGCGAACAGCGCGCCTGAGGCGAGGCCCGGCAGGATCAGCGGCAGGATCACGCGGCGGAACGCGTCAAGCGGCGAGGCGCCGAGCGAGGCGGCAGCGCGCGCCAGATTGGTGTCGAAGCTTTGCAGCGTCGCGCCGACCGTGATCACCACGAATGGCGTCGCGAGCGCAGTGTGGGCCAGGATCAAGCCGAGATAACTGCCGGTCAGTCCGATCGGCGCGAAGAAGAAATACAGACCCACCGCGGTGATGACGCCGGGCACGACGACTGGCGACAGCACGAAAGCCAGCACGAGCGGCTTGAACCGGCTCTTCCACTGCGCCAGCCCCAGCGCAGCCAGCGTACCAAGCACCATCGACAGCATAGTCGAGGCGACGCCGATGATCATGCTGTTCTTCAGCGAATTCATCCAGCGCGGCGAATTGATGAAGTCATCGTACCAGCGCAAGGAGAGGCCCGGCAGCGGATAGGTGAGGTACGAGCCCGAGCTGAGCGACAGCGGCATGATCGCCAGGATCGGCGCGATCAAGAAAATGAACACGAGCGTCGAGATGACGATGGTCGCGATCCACGCGATGCGCTGGCTGGGGGTGCGGAGGGAGGGGCTGTCGCTCAATTCTTCATGCCTCCCGTGACCTGCTGTCCCTGCACCAGCTTGCCGTAGACGAGCGCAAGCAGAACAGTGGCCAGCAGCAGCACCGCACCCAATGCCGAAGCAAGGCCCCAGTTCGCCGTCTCGGTCGTGTAGAGTGCGATGAAGTAGCTGATCATCTGGTCGGCGGCGCCGCCGACGAGGGCCGGCGTGATGTAGTAGCCGAGTGCCAGGATGAAGACGAGCAGGCTTCCCGCGCCGATGCCGGGCAGGGTTTGCGGCAGATAGATCCGCAGGAAGGCGGTGAGTGGTGGCGCACCCAGCGAGGCAGCGGCACGCATGTAGGCAGGCGAGATCGCCTTCATGCTGCTGTACAGCGGCAGGATCATGAACGGCAGGAGAACGTGGGTCATCGCCACGCAGACGCCGAAGCGGTTGTAGATCAGGCGCAGCGGCGCGTCGATGATGCCAAGCCAGTGCAGGCTGTCGTTCACGACGCCCTGGCTCTGCAACAGCACGATCCAGGCGCAGGTGCGGACCAGGAGCGATGTCCAGAACGGCAGCAGGACGAAGATCATCAAGAGGTTCGACCGGCCCGGCGGCAGCGCCGCCAGCAGGTAGGCGACCGGGAAGCCAAGGATCAGGCAGAGCGCGGTGACAGCGAGACTGATGAGGAAGGTGCGGATGAAAATGTCGCGGTAGATGGCCTGATCCGGTGGTGCCGCGATGATCGCGCCGTCCACGTTCCGGGTCAGGTCGAGCGCCGCCAGGAGGTAGAAGCCGGTCACGGGGCCACCGGCGTCCTTGATCGTCGTCCAGGTGGTGCGTTCGCGCCAGGCCGGGTTGATCTTGCCCAGCGTCTCCTTTGCGGTGCCCGGCTCTGGCGCCGTCTTCAGATTGCGTGCGGTGCTGGTCAGGATGGTGCGAAAACCGTTCAGCGCGTAATTGAGCCGCTTGGCCGCGATGGCGATGGTGCCGGCGGCGCGCGCCGCCAGGATGTCGCTGGCCAGCGCCGCGTAGGCCGTCTCGTCCGGCAGGTCCTTGCCGTCCCAACTGGCGAGAGCAGCGACGGTTTGCGGCAGAACCTGACGCACCTCGCGGTCATCGACCGCGCGCCACAGCATGCCGGCGATCGGCCCGGCGAAGGTGAAGAGCAGAAAGACGAGAAGCGGCGCGACCAGCGCCAATGCCCTGACCTGACGTGTCCGCTCTGCACGCTTCAATCGGCGCTTGAGCGGCATTTCGGTCGGCGCATCGGCGCCGGTCGGGGACGCTGCCGTCATGGCATGAGCGCCTCTGGACGGATTGCCCTCGCCAATTCTGGGAGGTCAATCGCATGTGTCCTTTTGGAGCGGCCCGAGCAAGCGCCGCGTCCTTCGAGACGACCGCTTCGCCGTCTCCTCAGGACGAGGCTGATCGACAACGGCGCCTGTAGAGTCGCTGCCACAGATTCAGACCTCGTCCTGAGCGCCCGCCGCAGGCGGGCGTCTCGAAGGATGCGCCGCGGGCGCTATCCGCCACGCCTTTTCCTCAGCGCCCATTCGATCGCGCGCTACTTCGCGGCCCATTTGTTGAAGCGCTCGGTGAGGCGGTCGATGTTCTCGAGCCAGAAGCCCACGTTGATCTCGACCGCATTCTTGATGTTGTCAGGCGCCGTTGGCAGATCCTTCAGAACGGCGGGCGCGATCAGAGCGGCTGCGTCCTTGTTCGAGGTGCCGTAGGCAATGTTTTCCGACAGTTTTGACTGGTTCTCCGCCTTGCCGACGAAGTCCAGGAACTTGTAGGCGGCGTCCTTGTTCGGGCTGCCCTTCAGGATGACCCAGCTGTCGAGGGTGAAGAGCGCTCCGTCCCACACCATGCCGAAATTCTTCTTCTCGTTCTTGTTCGCAGTGTCGATGCGGCCGTTGTAGACCGAGGTCATCGCCACCTCGCCGGAGGCGAGCAATTGCGGCGGCTGGGCGCCGGCCTTCCACCAGACGATGTCGCCCTTGATGCTGTCCAGCTTCTTGAACGCGCGCTCGATCCCCTCGTCGGTCGCCAGCACCTTGTAGACGTCCTTCGGTGCGACGCCGTCGGCCATGAGGGCGATCTCCAGCGTGGTCTTCGGGCCCTGACGCAAGCCGCGCTTGCCCGGAATCTTCTTGGTGTCGAAGAAATCGGCCCAGCCCTTCGGAGCGTCCTTCAGTTTGTCCTTGTCGTAGCCGAGTACGAAGTCGTAAAGGATGGCGCCGACGCCGCAGGGATTGACCGATGGCGGGATATAGGCGGCCTCGCCGCCGATCTTGGAATAGTCCAGCTTCTCGAACAGGCCTTCCTCGCAGCCGACCGCCAGTTCGTCGCTCTCGACCTGGACGACGTCCCAGGTGGCGGCACCACCCTGCACCTTGGCGCGCAACACGCCGACGCCGCCGTCCCAGGACTCGTCGTTCATGGGAATGTTGGCTGCCTTCTTGAAGGGCTCGAAATAGACCTTCTTCTGGGCATCCTGATACGCGCCGCCCCACGACACGACCGTGAGGTCACGCGCCTGCGCGACCGTGGCCAGCGCCGCGCTGGCGCTGAGCACTGCTGCGAAACCCAGAGCAATCTTGCCGGTCTTGCGCTTCAGCATGGTCGTTGTTCCTTCTTCATCTGCGTTGCGTTGATGTTGATCGCTGGATCAGGCGGGATCGAGGGCCAGGCAGTCCTCGGGGCGGAAGGTGACGAACGCGTCTTCGCCGGGCGTGAGACTGTGATGCGTGCCCGGCTGAAGCTTGACCATGAACTCGGCATTCCCACAGACATCGAGCACGGCCAGCGCGTGGTCGCCGAGATAGATGGTGTTCTGCACCCTGGCCGGCAGCCGGTTCGATCCGTCGCTCGAGGTGCCATCGCTGACAATGGCGATCCGTTCCGGTCGCACCGACAGGGAGGTGGCGGCGCCTGGGCCTGATACATTGACCGCCCGTGCAGTCACGGCGCCGCCGCCAGCCAGCGCGACGCGGCAATAGTCCTTGTCGAGCGTCTCGACGGTACCGGCCAGCACATTGTTCTCGCCGATGAAATGGGCGACGAAGCTGTTCACCGGCTGCTCGTACAGCGCGTCGGGTCTGTCGATCTGCTGCACGATGCCGTCGTTGAACACGGCGATGCGGTCCGACATGGTGAGCGCTTCGCTCTGGTCGTGGGTGACGTAGACGATGGTGATGCCCATCGTTTCGTGCAGCTGCTTGATCTCCAGCTGCATCTGCTCCCGCAGGCGCTTGTCGAGGGCGCCCAGCGGCTCGTCCATCAGCACGAGCTGCGGATTGAAAACCAGCGCGCGAGCCAGCGCCACGCGCTGCTGCTGGCCGCCGGACAGCTGCCCGGGTCGCCGCTGTGCCAGCGTTTCCATCTTGATCATGCGCAGTGCCGCTTTGACCCGCTCCTGCGTTTCCGCCTTGTTCGTCTTGCGAACGGAGAGCGGGAAGGCGATATTCTCCGCGATCGTCAGGTGCGGAAACAAGGCATAGTTCTGGAACACCATGCCGATGTCGCGCTTATGGGGCGGCACGTTCTTGATCGGCCGTTCCGCGAGATAGATCTCGCCATGGGTTGGAACCTCGAAGCCGGCCAGCATCATCAGCGTGGTCGTCTTGCCCGAGCCCGACGGGCCGAGCAGGGTGATGAACTCGCCCTTCCTGATGTCGAGGTCGAGGTTCTTCACCACGAGGTGCTCGCCATCGTAGGTCTTCTGGATGCCGGAAAAGCGCGCCAGTGTTGGCGCAGGCGTGACCATGCCGATGTCGTCCTCGCGTTGTCAGCACCAGTGCTGTCGGCACCTCGTTCGAGGTTGCGAGGAACAGCTTAGCATCCTCCGGCGAGGGGGCAAGCGGTGCAAGCGACGAAGACCCGAGGGTCCGGAGAGTGAAGGCGCGCTACATCCCCGACAGCTTCGTCACGGACACGTTCACCGAGCCGCCGGCTTCCGCGACGATGCGCAGCGTCTTGGAATCGAAGGCAATGTCGGCCAGCGTCAGGCTGTCGATCTTCGCGTCGACCTTGAGGCCGTCCTCGCTCTTCTGGTAGTCGGCGATGGCAGCCGCGATCTTCTCGCGCGCATTGGCGGCGATCGGTTTCAGATCGAGCGTCGCTTTCTGCACCAAGGCCTGCTGCATCTGCGGCACCACTGCGCGAGCGGCCGCGCCGGGCAGGCCGAAGGCGGCCTCGGATTCCACCGCAAGCTGGATGTCGGCGAGCCGCAGCGTCTGCTGCCCCTGGTCGAGCATCGGCCGGCCCCAGATGTGCACGGTCGCCTCGGCATCGAGGCCGAGCCAGCTCTTCTTTTCCTTGGCGCGCACCAGCAGCGAGATCAGCAGCCGGTCGCCCGACGGGATCACGTTGACGCTCTTCACGGTGACGTCGACCGGGCCGGAGCCGTCCTCGGGATAGGTCTTGCCGACCATCTGCGCCGCGATCAGCTTGTTGATCTCGGTGAAGGGCACGTCGATCGGCACGCCGATGTTCACGCCGGTGCCGGTCGGCGGCACGATCGAGATCTTGTCGGGGAACGGGCAGTCCGGCTTGGACTGCGTCGAGGTGACGCGCGTCTCGAGCTCGAGGCCGAGCAGCAGCGTCACGTTCTGCGCGTCGACACGCGGCTGCGCCGCGATGGCGCGGGTCGGCTTCATCTCGAGCCAGAGCGGCGGCAGTGCGCCCGAGGAGCCCGAGCCTTGCAGCGGGATCGAGCGGCAGGCCTTGGCCCATTGCAGCTTCGCATTCTCCCGCAGCGACGGATCGTTGCGGATGCGCTCGGAGACGATGTTGATCTGCTCGCCGACATTCTTGTCGATCAGCGGCTTGACCTGCGCCGGCACGTTGACCTTGGCGCCGGCGACCGCAAGATTGGTGTCGCCGAGATTGACCTGGGCGCCGAGATTGGGCTCCAGATGCCAGTTGGCCGCGAGCTTCGGGCGCGACGTCACGAGCACGTTGCCCTTGATCTCGGCGCTGGCATTCAAATTCTTGATGTTGACCGCGCCGATCCGTTTCGCCGCGTCACCGCCGAGCACGCTGCCGAGCGCATCGCCGAGCGCGCCGGTCGCCTTCGACGACAGCGAGCCCGTCACGTTCAGCTTGCCGTTGAGCGGCGTCGAGATCGTCAGCACGTCCTTGTCGCCGGCAGCCGCCATCGGCCCGCGCACGGCGCTCCAGCCGATATCGGCGTTCTCCAGGATCTGCGAGATCGGGTTGTCGGCCTTGCCGGCGAAATTGCGCGGCGCGGCCTTCTCGGCCTGCTCGCGGATCGCCGAGATCGCGATCGCGACCGGCGCCACCACGATCGAGCTCTTCGCGACCGGCGGCAGCGGCGGCAATTGCGCGACCGGCGGCGCGGGATTCGTGGCGCGCGGCGACAGCAGGTCCATCGCCTTCAGGCTGATGAAAAACGACGCCGCGAGCACCACCACGGCGATCAGGATAGTCTTGAAATTCAACGTCAGACGCATCACTCCCCCAAGCCGCCCCGGCGGGGATTTTACAGGGCGGGCGAGGAGGGTGCTAGAGCGTACCGGTGGGGTGGAATTGGGGCGAACAGGTTAACGGCTGTGACCGCGCCGTTGCCGCGTCGTCAGGCCGTCGGCGCGGGGCTAGCCGCGCCGCGGACGGCGGACCGCTCTCACATTGCCGCGATCTCCCCCGCCGCAGAACAAGCGATCGCCGCCATCGGACTCCAGGCCTGAAACCATTGTCCCTGCGGGCAGGTCGAGCTGCTCGAGCACCGTGCCGGTCTCCGGGTCGATCCGCCTGATGTCGCTGTCCTCGCCTTCCCAGGTGCCATGCCAGAGCTCGCCGTCGACCCAGGTCACCCCGGTCACGAAGCGCTTGCTTTCGATGGTGCGGAGGACCTTCCCCGTTTCGGGATCGACCTGATGGATCTTGCGCTCGCGATATTGACCGACCCAGAGCGAACCCTCGGCCCAGGCCAATCCAGAGTCACCGCCGCCGCCGGGCGCCGGAATGGTGGAGAGCACCTTGCCGGTCGCGGCGTCGATCTTCTGGATGCGGTCCTCGGCGATCTGGAACAGGTGCCGGCCGTCGAACGCCGTTCCGGCATGCGCGGCGACGTCGATGGAGCGGGCGATCTTGCCGCTGTCCGGATCGACCGCGTTCAGCCTGTCGCCGGATGCGAACCAGACATGGGTGCCGTCATAGGTGACGCCATGCACGGCTTCGACGCCTGGAAATGGTCCGTACTCCCTGACGATCTCGGCGGCTGAACGTTTCATGTGCTTGCTCCCTGTGACGCGGATCATCCTACGTCTTCAGGAGCGGTCCGGGGAGTAACAAGCCTGTCGGGAAACCCGGCACGGGCGGGGTCATCCAGCGCCGCGCCCGGCCGTGTCCGAACGACTGCACCTTGTTCGACCGCGCCAGCTCGTCGAGCGCCCGCTGCACCGTGCGCGGGCTCATGCCAAGCGCGAGCGCGAGCGCCGAGCTCGACCAGGGTTCGCCATCGGAGAGGAAGGCGAGGACATCGGCGTGCTTTTCCTCGACAGGCCGCGCCAGCACGAGGACGTCGCGCGTCTTTCGCGGCGACAGCACAAAGCCCTGCTTCGTTGCGCTGATCTCGGCCAGCGTCGTCAGCTCGGCGCGGAGCCGCCCGATCTCGACGCGCAAACGCGCGCGATGCGATTCATCGGCGTGCCTGGCCCGGAACGCGCCGGCGATCAGAGCCTCCCGCGAGACATCCGCGGGCCAGGCCTGCGCCAGCAGACGGGCGAGCGCGAACAGCACCGGCCGTGTTCCGAGCGATACGATGCGGCCTTGCCTGCGCAGCGCATGATGAAAGGTGTCGACGACGAGCGCCGTCGAGGTCGCGAGCCTTTCGACCTCCCCGAGCAACAGCGGGTGCTCGCTGCCGCGCGTGATCAGGCGCGCCGCGGGGGTGTCGAGCACGAGATTTGCGCTGTCGACCTCGGCCAGGAGCGCCGGGATATTCGCCAGCCGGGCGGCCTGCGCCGCACGGCCGAGCGCCGCGCGCGCGTCTGTCGTTCTGAGTCGCCTGATTGCGATGCCGGCGACTATGAGCTCGCGGACGACTTGCGATGCGGGCGGGAGCGGGGCGGAGGCAAGCTCGGCCAGCGCGCGGTCGGCCTCGTCGAGCCGCCCGAGAAGGAGAAGACGGCGCGCCTCGATGTGCCCCGCATGGGCAGCATTGGCGAGATCGCCGTGCTTTTCGAGCGTCGCGCGCGCTGCCGCGAGCGTTTTCGCCGGCCAGCCCAGGTCGCGTGAGACCAGCGCGATCTCGGCTTCGGCCACCACGCATCTCGCGCGCGCCACCGCTTCGCGCGGACCGAAGGCGCGTGCGGCGCTGCGCAGCAGCGTCTTCGCTTTCGCGAGATCGCCGAGCTGCGCCATCGCGATGCCGCGTAGCGCCAGCGATGGCGCATCGTTGCGCAGTGCGACACGGTTCAGCGCGCCGAGCGGATCGCCGGCCTCTAGCGCACGCGCCGCGGCCGTGATCAGCGACTCCATGACAATCCCGCCACACTTGTTACTCCCACCGCGCAACCGTCCGGTGCCAGAAATCGTTGACGGCCGACACTATGCGGCGAGGGGCGAGCGGTTCCGCATCTGTGAGACGCGGAATGGTCGCCCGGACAAGAAGTTTGGAGAACCATGATGACTTCAGCAGACAAAGCAGCGACCAACGGACAAACCGCCATGCAGGCACCGCCGGTGGTGTCGCCACAGGACTGGGAAGCGGCCCGTCAGCAACTGCTCGTGAAGGAAAAGGCGCATACCCGTGCCCGCGATGCCCTGGCCGCCGAGCGCCGGCGCATGCCGTGGATGGAAGTCACCAAAACCTATGCGTTCGAGGGCCCCGGCGGCAAGGTCAGTCTGACTGATCTGTTCCAGGGCCGGCGGCAGTTGATCGTCTATCGCGCCTTCTTCGAGCCCGGCGTGTTCGGCTGGCCCGATCATGCCTGCCGCGGCTGCTCGATGGTGGCCGACCAGGTCGCCCATGTCGCGCATCTCAACGCCCGCGACACCACGCTGGTGTTCGCCTCGCGCGCGCCGCAAGCGGACATTGCGCGGCTGAAGAAGCGGATGGGCTGGACCATGCCGTGGGTCACCGTCACCGACAGCTTTGATGCCGATTTCGGCGTCGACGAATGGCACGGCACCAACGTGTTCTACCGCGACGGCGACCGGATCTTCCGCACTTACTTCGTCAAGAGCCGGGGCGACGAGCAGATGGGCGGTACCTGGAACTATCTCGACATCACCCCGCTCGGCCGGCAGGAGGTCTGGGAAGATTCGCCAAAAGGCTATCCGCAGACGCCGACTTACAAATGGTGGAACTGGCACGACAGCTACACGGAAGGCGCTGCCCCCGACAAGAAATGGGTGGAGATCTCGGACGCCGGCGAGAAGGCTTTTCGCGAGGAGGCGGCGGACGGTCGTGACTAGTCCCGTCAGCGCAACTGCCGGCGCCGGCCGCGACGGCGTGGTGGCCGCGCGCCACCTCGCCAGATGGCTGGCTTTGGCGGCCACACCGACCTTTGCGATCATGGCCGTGCTGACGGCCGTGATCGGTGGCCCGGCGGACATGCTCTGCGCCGCCGGGCGCGGATCTGTGCTCGGCGGGATGGTGCCGATGTATCTCCTGATGAGCGCATTTCATTCGGCGGCGTGGCTGCGGTTGATTGCGGAGCGGCGGGGAGGTCGTGGCTAAGGGACCGCCGGTGTGAACGCCTCGTCCTTCGAGACGCGCGCAAGAGCGCGCTCCTCAGGATGAGGCTAACCGGCACCGGCCCCGCGGCGAAATTGCTGATCCGCATTCAACCCTCATCCTGAGGGCCCGCCATAGGCGGGCGTCTCGAAGGATGATGAGATCCGCGCTTCGCCAATTCATGGAGCTCGACAAAATCTCCCCGTATGAATGCTTCCTTCTTGGCGCGGCTCCATTTCTTGAGCTTGCGTTCGCATTCAATCGCGTCGGTGATCCGATCGAACCATTGCGAGAAGACGAGCGTTACGGGTCTGCGCGACTTCGTATAGCCAGCAAACGTGCCGGCGTTGTGTTGCGCGATCCTGATTTCGAGCTCGGTTCGCGTTATGCCGATGTAGTAACTGCCATCGGCGCATTTGAGAATGTAGAGCCACGCGCCGTCTGTCATCGTGCCCGCCCCATCCTTCGAGACGCGCGCAAGAGCGCGCTCCTCAAGATGAGGCTAACCGGCAGTTGCGTATAGGTGCAAGATCGATGGTTCGTCGTCTCAAGGCCACCAGCTCAGTCCTCATCCTGAGGGTCCGCCGGAGGCGGGCGTCTCGAAGGATGGCCGCGAGCACCGACACTAAATGTCTGGCATCGCCGCGATCCTATTGCCCGCCTGCCGCCTGCAAATAAGCAGCCACCTTGGCCGCCTCCTCCGCCGAGACGCCGCCATAGGGCTGCATCTTGTTGCCGGATACGACCTCGTCCGGCTTGACCATGAAGCGGGTGAGCTTGTCGTGGTCCCAGACGAAGCCGGCCTCTTTCATCGACTGGGAGTAGTTGTAGTTCGGCAGTGCGCCGGCCTTGCGGCCGACGATCTTGCTGAGGTTGGGACCGAGGCGGTTGTCGCCTTCCTTCACGGAGTGGCAGGTGCGGCAGGAATTGTTGAAGGCCTGCTGGCCCGCCTCATCGCCCGCCGGCTGCTGTGCGAGCAAGGCGGAGGCGGAGAGGAGCAGCGTCAATGCTCCGGCGGCTGCGATCGTGCGCAGCCATGGGCTTGGCGAGGTTTGCAGGCGTGATTGCATCGGCGCCTCCATCGGGGATCGCGCCGCAACACGCGCGCGTCGAGATGCTGAGGGCAAACGAAAACGGCCCCGGTGGGTTCCGGGGCCGTTTGCGTCACAATGTCCTGTCGCTCAGCGCGTCGCAGCTCCGAGATCCGCGCGGCGCTCCGTCATCGGCAGCACGATCACCTTGGTGCCGACGTTGACGCGGGAATAGAGGTCCGAGACGTCGTCGTTGGTCAGGCGGATACAGCCGGACGAGACGCGCTTGCCGATGGTGTCGGGGGCGTTGGTGCCGTGGATGCGGTAGATGGTGCCGCCGAGATACATGGCGCGGGCGCCTAACGGGTTGCCCGGGCCGCCGGCCATGTGGCGCGGCAGATAGGGCTGGCGGGCAATCATCTCCGGCGGCGGAGTCCAGGCCGGCCATTCGGCCTTGCGGGTCACGGACTGGACGCCGGACCAGGTGAAGCCGTCGCGGCCGACGCCGATGCCGTAGCGCAGCGCCTGGCCGTTGCCGAGCACGTAATAGAGATAGGTGTTCGGCGTATCGATGATGATGGTGCCCGGCGCTTCGCGCGTCGCGTAGGAGACGGTCTGGCGGCGGAAGCGCGCCGGCATCTCGACCGCATCCTGGTCCTCGGACGGCTCGGTCTGATAGGTCGGCGCCTGATAGGGCTGATAGGGCTGCATCGGCTGCGGCGCGGTCATCGGCGGCAGCGGCTGGAAGAACGGGAAGAGCTGCACCGGCGCCGCCTCGGCTGCACCTGCGAACGCGATCGCGGAGACCGCAACTGCACCGAAGGCAACGGCGCGCGAATAATTCCTGAAAGTATCCAGATTGAACATGTGATCGCCCCTGTTTGCTCGGTGTTTCAATGACCACCGCGGCACCGTTGCGGTGCTCTGTTGCCTGGATCACTAACGGAAAGAAGTTTCGGGACGTTTGCGCGGAAAACCGAAAACGGTTTCATGGCGGCAAGGATTGTTTCATGACAGTTTCGTGGCCGCAGGGGTCCGTTAACGAACAAAACAGCGGGCCGACACTTCTGTGACGTCACACGCCTGAAATATCCTTCGTTGATGGTCGTAAACCGAGAATCATCAAACTCTCGGGATTTCCCCATGCGGGTATTAATCGCGACCGACGCCTGGCATCCGCAGGTCAACGGTGTGGTCCGGACGCTGACCTCGCTGGCGAACGCGGCCAAGGCCCTCGATGTCGAGATCGACTTCCTGACCCCGGACGGCTTTCCGTCCTGGCCGCTGCCGACCTATCCGGGCCTGCGTATCGCGCTGCCGAGCCGCAAGGAGATCGCGCGGCGGATCGAGAAGGCGGCGCCGGAAGCGTTGCACATTGCGACCGAAGGCCCGATCGGCTGGGCCGCGCGCGCTTATTGCCGCCGCAACGGGCTCGCCTTCACGACGTCCTATACGACGCGCTTTCCGGAATACGTCTCGGTGCGAACCGGTATCCCCGCGAGCGTCGGCTATGCCGTGCTGCGCCACTTCCACGATGCCGCCGCCATGACCATGGTGGCGACGCCCTCGCTGCGGCAGGAGCTGTCCGAGCGCGGCTTCAAGCGGCTCGGCTTCTGGACGCGCGGCGTCAACACCGAGCTGTTCCACCCGGATCATCCGGCCAAGCTCGATCTGCCCGGTCCGATCTTCATGACCATGGGCCGCGTCGCCGTGGAGAAAAACCTCGAAGCGTTCCTCTCGCTCGATTTGCCCGGCACCAAGGTCGTCGTCGGCGACGGCCCGCAGAAGGCGGCGCTCGAAAAGAAATACCCCGATGTCGTCTTCCTCGGCGAGAAGAAGGGCGCGGATCTCACTGCGCATCTCGCCGCCGCCGACGTGTTCGTGTTTCCCAGCCTGACCGACACCTTCGGCGTCGTGCAGCTCGAGGCGCTCGCTTGCGGCACGCCGGTTGCGGCGTTTCCGGTGACGGGCCCGAAGGACGTCATCGCCGATCACCCGATCGGCGCGATCGACCATGATCTGCGTACCGCGTGCCTGCGCGCACTCACCATGTCGCGCGAGACCTGCCGCAACTTCGCGCTGGAGCGCTCCTGGGAGAACAGCGCGCGCCAGTTCGTCGGCAATCTCACCTCACTTCAGCCCAGTCGCGTCCTGCGTGCCTCGCCTCGCATGGCGCGGCGGCCGGTGCGCGGTTGACCCTTTTTGTTTGAACCACAGCGAGAACCTCATCGATGGCTAAGATCATGAACCTTGACGGCACCCAGCAGCTTGACCTCACCCGCGGCACGGTCGAGCAGGCCTATGACCGCTGGGCCCCCGTCTACGATCTCGTGTTCGGCGGTGTGTTCGCCAAGGGCCGGCAGGCCGCGATCGCGGCCACCAACAAGATCGGCGGGCGCGTGCTCGAGGTCGGCGTCGGCACCGGCATCTCGCTGCCGCTCTATGCGCCGAACCTGCGCATCTTCGGCACCGACATTTCGGAGGCGATGCTCGACAAGGCGCGCCGCCGCGTCAGCGAGGGCAATCTGAAGAACGTCGAGGGCCTCGCGGTGATGGATGCCGAGAAGCTCGAATTCCCCGACAATTCCTTCGACGTCGTGATGGCGCAGTATGTCGTCACCGCCGTACCGAACCCGGAGACGGCGCTCGACGAATTCGCCCGCGTGCTGCGTCCGGGCGGCGAGCTGATCATCCTCACCCGCGTCAGCGCCGACACCGGCATGCGCCGCTTCATCGAGCAGAAGCTCCAGCCGGTGGTGCGTCCGCTCGGCTTCCGCACCGCCGAGTTCGCCTGGTCGCGCTACGCCAAGTGGCTCTCGGGCGCGAGCGGCATCGAGCTCGCCGAGCGTCGCCTGATTCCGCCGTTCGGCCATTTCTCACTGGTGCGCTTCCGCAAGGTCGACATCGCCAAGGCAGCCTGACCTGAAGCTCACGTGTCGCGTGCGTCATCGCGCCGCTGCACATCGTCACATGACAAAATGATGATGTCACACGGCCTACATCGAATCCCTGTAAATCCTGAACCCGAAAGCATTTTGGGGGAGAGCATGATCAAGAATTATCTCGAGCAGCTGCGGATCCAGCGCTGGGACGACCATCGCTACTATCACCACAGCCGCATCAATCAGAGCCTGCACTTCGTCAGCGCGCTGAGCTTTCTCTTCGCCTATGTCTGGCTGTTCGTCGATCCCATGATCTCCGCCCTGGTCGGCTGGCTGGTCTCGATGACCTCGCGCCAGGCCGGTCACTTCTTCTTCGAGCCGCACGATTACGACCACATCAACCAGGCGACGCACGAGTACAAGGAAGACATCAAGGTCGGCTACAACCTTCAGCGCAAGGTCGTGCTGATGGCGATCTGGGCGGCATCGCCGCTGGTGCTGTTCGTCGACCCCACGCTGTTCGGCCTGTTCACGCCCTGGGCTTCCGCGACCGACTTCATGCGGCAGGTCGCCAAGATCTGGCTGGTGATCGGTGGCGGCGGTCTCTTGTTCCGCACCGTGCACCTGTTCTTCATCCGCGACGTCGAGACCGGCCTCGTCTGGATGACCAAGATCCTGACCGACCCGTTCCACGACCTGATGCTCTATCGTAATGCTCCGCTCGCTCTGATGCGCGGCGAACTGATGGACCCCGGCCTGCACCTCAACCCCGAGCACACGCTGGGCTTCATCGACGAACCCACGCTCGAAGAGCAGCACGCCTGAGCGCGCCGGTCTCACTGAACACTCCGATGTCTGATGGTTGCGTCATGCCCGGCTTCGTGCCGGGCATCCACGTCTTGGGGGCTGCTTCGCCTATGATGCCGGACGAACTCGGCCTGCATGGTTCGAGACGCCCGCTATCGCGGGCTCCTCACCATGAGGGTCAAGGATTTTCCCGCGAAGCCAGTCCTCATCCTGAGGAGCCCTCCAAAGGCGGGCGTCTCGAAGGATGGCCGCGAGCGAACTCTTCGCCAAGCTTTTTCCAAGAGCGATGCACTCGCCGCGCGCGAGGGGACGGAAGAGCAGTGTCCGTGTCGGCCTCAGCGGCCAAAACGCTTGGCCAGCATCTCTTTCAGGATCTGCCGCTTGATCTGCTTGTTGGTGAGCACGCCGTCGTGCCACCAGAAGCCGTCGGCCTTCATCTTTTCGGCGGCGCGGACGAAACGCTCGGCGACCTCGGTGAAGTCGGCGTCGGTGTAGTTCAGGCTGAAGATCAGCCGTCCGGTGCCGACCCAGCTCAGCGACAGGCCTTCGGCGCGCAGATAATATTGCAGCATCCAGTTGTAGCGGGACGGGGTGGTGTATTTCACCGTCCAGATCGACGAGAAGTTGGCGAACTGCACCGGCAGCTTGGCGTCGGTCATCATCTGGTTGAGCTTCTGGACGCGGCCGTTCCAGGTCGCATCCAGGCCGTCATAGATGGCGCGGAAGTTCGGGCTGGCGAGCCGACTCAGGAACTCGTCCATCGCCGTCATGACGTAGGGATGCGAGTTGAAGGTGCCGCGGGCGAAACAGATGTCGGCGGGGCGGTCGTCGCGGAAGCGGCGCATGAGCTCCTTCTTGCCGCAGACAACGCCGACCGGGAGGCCGCCGGCAAGGCTCTTGCCGTAGGTCACCATGTCGGCCTTGACGCCGAAATATTCCTGGGCACCGCCGGCAGCGAGACGGAAGCCGACGAAGACCTCGTCGAAGATCAGCACGATGCCGCGCTCGGTGCAGACTTCGCGCAGCTTCTTGAGCCATTCGGTGTACGCCGCGCGATCGAAGTTGCCGCCGCGGGAGCTATCGACCAGCGAGGAATCGCCGGGCGCGTTACCGTTCGGATGCAGACCCTGCAGCGGATTGACCAGCACGCAGGCAATGTCCTTCCGCGTGCGCAGCACGTGCAGCGTTTTCTCGGACATCTCGGAGAGCGTGTAGGTCTCGTGCGCGGCGATCGGATTGCCGACGCCGGGCTGCACGTCGCCCCACCAGCCGTGATAGGCGCCGGCGAAACGAACCAGATGCGTGCGCTTGGTGTGGTAGCGCGCCAGGCGCACCGCCTGCATCACGGCCTCGGTGCCGGACATGTGGAACGAGACTTCGTCGAGACCCGAGATCTGGCGGAGCCGCTGCACGTTCTCGAGGATGACGGGATGGTAGGGGCCGAGCACCGGGCCGAGCGCATGCGCCCGCTTCTCCGAGCCCTCGATGCACTCCTTGTAGAAGTCGTTGCCGAAGATGTTGACGCCGTAGGAGCCCGTGAGGTCGTAGGAGGTGTTGCCGTCGACATCGGTGACGGTGACGCCGCTCGACGATTCCATGAAGGTCGAGGTGCCCAGATGTTCGCGGACGAGACGCGAGAACTGGAACGGCACGCGGTAGCTCTCGGTGAAGTTCAGGTCGGAGATCGTCTCCGCCGCCTCCTTCGTCATCGCGCGGCCCTTGGGGTAGCGATCGGCGTAGATTCGCGCGAGCCGGAAGAAGGCGTCCTTGCGCTGCATCACCACATTCGCCGGCGCGCCGTCGCAGCCGAAATATTTGTCACCCTCGAACTCGTAGAACGGCAGCAGCTTTGCCACCCGCCGCGACATCTTGGAGTGCCCGGCGAGCGAGCGATGCTTGGCGCGGGACAACTCGACCCGCGCCTTGATCTTCGGGAGGACGGCGGCAGCGGACGCTGCGGCGGCCACGGAAAATGAGAGAATCGGGAGTGTCGTTTCCATGACAACAAGCGCTAATACTGTGAGCTGACAGATTCATGACAGTCAAAGCCCTCATCGCCTCTTTCACCCAGCAGGAAGACCTCAACTTCCTGTTGACCAACCGCATCCCCCGCGCGGCCCTGACCCGCTTCATGGGCTGGTTCTCCAAGATCGAGAATCCCCTGGTGCGGGACGCCTCGATCGCGCTGTGGAAGCTGTTCTCCGACCTTGATCTGTCGGAGGCGCGCAAGACCCACTTCAAGAGCCTGCACGATTGCTTCACCCGGGAGCTGAAGCCGGGCCTGCGCCCCTTTGATCCGGATCCATCCGTTGTCGCCAGCCCCTCGGACGGCATCGTCGGCGCCCATGGCCGGATCGCCGACACCGAGCTGTTCCAGGTCAAGGGCGCGCCCTATTCGCTGCTCGATTTGCTCGGCGATTCCGCGCTGGTCGATCAGCACCGCAACGGCTCCTTCGTCACGCTGCGGCTGACCTCGAGCATGTATCACCGCTTCCATGCGCCGTTTGACGCGCATATCGAACGCGTCACGCTGATCCATGGCGACGTCTGGAACGTCAACCCGATCGCGCTGAAGCGGGTCGAGCGGCTGTTCTGCAAGAACGAGCGCGCGGTGATCCGCACGCATTTGTCGACAGGCGAGGCGGTGACACTCGTGCCGGTTGCCGCGATCCTGGTTGCGAGCATCCGCCTGCACTTCCTCGACATGGTGCTGAACGCGCAGACGAAGGGCCCGGTCAATTTCCCCTGCGACGTCAACGTGACCAAGGGCGAGGAGCTCGGCTGGTTCGAGCACGGCTCGACCATCATCATCCTCGCGCCCGGCGATTTTTCGTTCTGCGACGGCATCGCCGAAGGTACGCGCATCCGCGCCGGTCAAGCGCTGTTGAGCAAAAAGTAGCCTTCAATCCGCCGTCCCCGCCGCCTATATCGTCTCTCGGGGACGATTTGACGACACGGGTTTGGTGATGGCGCGGGCGCCGGTGATGGCGGCGGGTGGTATTGTGTTGCGGCGTGGGGCGCCGCCGCTGGTTGCAGTCGTGCGCCAGCGCAAGCGCAATGAATGGGTCTTGCCCAAGGGCAAGCTCGACGACGGCGAGACACCGAAAGAAGCCGCGCATCGCGAGGTGCTGGAGGAGACGGGCCACAATGTGGCCATCCACGAATTCCTCGGCACACTCGTCTACCGGTCGGGCGGGCGCTCCAAGGTCGTGCATTTCTGGCGGATGGAGGCCGAAGGCGGTCCGGTCCGCAAGCTGATGAACGACATCAAGGCGGTCGATTGGCTGACACTGGACGACGCGCTCGCGCGCCTGTCGCGCGAATATGAGCGCGCGTTCCTGACGCAAGTCGGCCCGATCGCGCTCGCGGCGGCAGGACTGGCGTCGCCGCCGGCGGTCGAGCCGACGCCCACTCCTGAACCGACGGCCGACGACATCGATGCGGCCTTGCAGACGCTGACGCCGGCTGAAGCGGCCTCCGTCGACGAGCTGCGGCACGGTCTGTTGCAGAAGGTGAAGGCCTGGCTGCGCGGCGAGGCGTGAGGTCTCGCACTCGCTCTCTCCAAGCAGTCATTGCGAGCGCAGCGAAGCAATCCAGAATCCCTCCGCGGAAAGACTCTGGATTGCTTCGCTGCGCTCGCAATGACGGAGGAGAGGGCTGCCGCGCTGATGCTGTACCCTCTCCCCTTGCGGGAGAGGGTTGCTCGCCGCGAAGCGGCGAGACGGGTGAGGGGTATGTCTCCGCACGCGAGCCTCTTGCATGAGAGCTTGCCGAACCACCCCCTCATCCGGCGCCATAGCCGAAGCTCCACTTCGGCGTTCTTAAGAACGGCGGCCGAAGGCCACCTATGCCACCTTCTCCCGCAAGGGGAGAAGGAAGAAAGAGTCACCGCCGCTCCTTCTTCTCCTTCGGAGCAGGCGCCGGTCTGCGCGGCGCCGCGGGGCGCGGCGCGGCGGGGAGGCGCTGCTGGAATCCGCCAGGGCGCTGCAGGCCCGGCTGTTGAGCAGCGGGCGGTTGTCCAGGCTGCATGCCGGTGCGCGGCTGTTGCGGCTGCGGTGTTCCACCTTGCTGTGGCGGCACGATACCACCGGGCTGAATCTGTCCGCCTCGCTGCGGCTGGGTTTGCGGCGTGCCGTTGGGCTGGGTGGCTTGTCCGGCACGCGGTGCACCTGGACGTCCCGCACCTTGCTGTTGCTGGCCGGGCTGCTGCTGCCCCTGTTGCTGCTGGCCTCGCTGCTGCTGACCCTGGCCCGCGCGCGGGTTGCCCGGCTGCACCGCGCCACCTTGTCCCTGGCCCTGCCGTTGCGGCGTCTGCGTTCCCTGGCGGTCCGGTGCGCCCGGCTGCTGCTGGCCCGGCCGGTTGTTCTGACCGGGCTGGCCGTTCGGCCGCTGCGGCTGTTGTCCGGGCGGCGTGTTCGGCCGCAATTGCTGCTGTTGCGGCTGGAACGGCCGCGGGAGGCGCGGGCTCGCGGCCGGATTGGCGCGACGGAAGTCGCGCTGCTCGGTGACGATCTGCCGGCCCGTGGTCTGCGCCAGATGCACCTGGCCGACGAAGCCGCGGTCGCGCGCGATCTGCTGCGGGGCGATCGTGATCGGCACCGCGGCAAAGCGCATGATTCCGGCGGCGGCCGCGCCGGGCCGGATCGCAAAGCCGCTCGCGCCTTGCGTCAGCGCGCCGAGCCGCGTGCCGCTGGTGCGGTCGTCGACGTCGATATGTCCGACCCGGCCGTCGGCATCGGGATAGAGCTTGATGTTGACGTTGTTCCTGCTGCCGGCGGCCGCATTTTCGGGCACGTCGACGACACCGGTGGTGCCGCGGATGCCGAGCGTCGCGGTCGGCGTCGTGATCTTCATGCTGCCGGTCTTCGCCACCGCCGCTGCGACGAACGCGACCGTGCCCTTGCCGATGTCGAAGACGCCGGCGTTCTGCTTGCCGCCGTCCTCATAGACGTAACTGTCGATGGTGATCTTCGAACTGGCCGAGAGATTGAACGTGGTCGCGTCGTCGAAGGTGATGCCGAGCGAGGAGTTCGACGAGGTCTGCACGACGTCGTTGAGATAGATGTCGTCCCGCACGCGCAGCGGATACGAATTCTTGTCGCGGATCACGGTTGCGATTCCCGTCACGGTCGCGACGTTGCCGATCGGCTCGACGGCGGCGGGCTGCGCATCCGCGGCTGGTGTCGGCGAAGCCGATGGCGTCGGGGAGGGGGCCGGTGTCGGCTGCGCTTGTGGCTGCGCCTGTGGTTGCGCTTGCGCAAGCTCGATTGTCTCGGATGCGAATGCCACATTCGTGCCGGCCGGCGGCAAGGCCAGCAAAGCAAGCGCGACGACGAAGCGGCGCCAGACGACCAATGAAGTCACGAGGAGGTCCCGGTGAGAACGCGAGGCGAGATCTGGGATTTCAGCCGGGAGTAGCTGAATGGCGGATGAACATGTGTCGCACGGGGCGGTGAACGTTCAAACGAAGCTCTCTCTCCTCATGATCGAGAGCCGGGCCGCGCCCTTCGAGACGCCTGCTGCGCAGGCTCCTCAGGGTGAGGAGATAAAGTGGAGCTGTCGCGCGAAATCCCGGGTTGATGGTTTGCATCACCCGGGATCTCGATAGTAAGGGATGACACCTGCGGTGTCAGCTCACGCGCTTCCAGGTCTGGCCGCCGCAGAACATGCCGCCGAAGGCGCAGCCCTGCACGCGCATCGCATTCGGGCCCTTCATCGCGATGGTCGAGTCGTAGTTGCGGCCGGAGTCGGGATCATGGATGCGGCCACTCCACTTCGAGCCTTCGGGCTTCATGTTGATCAGGATGCGCTCGTTGGTCTTCTGGGCGTAACCGCAAAGGTTGGCACCGCACTGCTCGACGCGGACATTGCCCTTGTTCTCCTCGGTCGCCCAGACGCCGATCGGCGAGTTGGCAACCGCCACGGGCGCGGCGGCCACCGGAGCCGGCGCGGGAGCAGCCGCGACAGGGGCGGGCGCAGCAACGGGAGCCGGAGCCGCAACAGGCGCGGGCTGTGCGGTGTTGTCGTAGGTGGTGGTCGGCGCGGCGGCAACCGTCGTGGCCGGAGCGGGCGCCGGAGGCGCGGCCGGCGCGGTCGCCTGCACCGGGGCCTGCTGCACGGGCTGCTGCTGCACCGGAGCCGGCGCGGGCTGTGCGGTCGTGGCCGGAGCCGGCGTATTGTCGACGTCGTCGTCCTTGGAGCCGCCAAGGCCCTTGAGGTTGATGTTGTTCAGCTTGATCGGCTTGTCCGACAGGCCCGGCGCGACGATGGTCACGCAGTTGAGCGAGGCGCAATTGCGCGGCGTCTCGATGCGGATGTGCTGGCCCTCGATCTGGAACGAGATCGTATTGCCGGCATGCGCGGCGGCGGTCGAGGCGAGGAAGAGCGCGGTGGCGGCGATGGTGAGCTTGTTCATGACAACCTCCGAAATTTGTGCGGTCCCGGTATGGACTGGTGTCGCGGGTGGATGAAGCGTGGTTCGACCCTACGCCTGCTCCCTCCGGCTTTCTGTGATGGACGTCACTACGGCTCGCGCCGCCTGGGTGAGCCAGCGCACATTCAGCCGTGGTCCATCCCGCGTAACGTCGTCGCGACACAGAGGGAGGCGCCGATGACGCGGCTTGTGACTTCGCTTGGCACATTGATCGCACTGCTGGCGATGGCGCCTTCAGCCGAGGCCGGTTCCTACTCCTTCTCGATCGGCGGTCACCGGTTCCATGTCGAAGCGCCGCGCAATTGCCGGTCCACGTCCTGTGTTTCGGTGTCCGATCGCCGCTTGCGGACAACGGACGATGTCGGCACGGCATCCACACCGCCGCCTGCGCCAATTGTCCAGCCGCCGCAGCCGGTTTATCCGGCCGCCCCGGTTCGGCCGCCACAGGCGACAATTGCCGCACCGCCGGCGCCGCCGGTCCCCGTCCTTGCCGCAACGACGTCGCAGTCTGTCGTGCCGCCGCCTGCGCCAAGATTGGAGGCACCAAGGTTAGAGGCGCCAAGGTTAGAGGCGCCAAGGGCCGAGGCGCCGAGCCCCAGTCCGCCGCGGGTCGATCTGCAGCGCGTCGATCCGCCGAAGGCTGTTACGCTCGATCCGCCGGTCGCCGCCCCGCGGCCCGAGATCAAGCCAGCGGCACCGATCGCACAGCGCAGTGACGATGAGCCGGCCTATTCGCCGCTCGGCGAATGGGAGAGCACCGGCGCCAAGGGCACGGTTCGCATCGAACGCTGCGGTCCCGCATTGTGCGGTTTCGCGCTCACGGAAGCCTCCAACCGGGGCGAGAGCGTGCTCGTCAACATGAAGCCGAAGACGCACGACGTCTGGACCGGCAGCATCTACAGCCGCTCCAGCGGCAGCACCTATTACGGGACGATGACCCTGAAGGCCTCCGGCAAGCTCCACGTCGAAGCCTGCGCGTTCGGCCGCTTCTGGTGCTCCGGCAACGACTGGACGCGCATCGACGCACCGCGTGAGCAGATGATCACGACGTCACGGCAATGGAGTGCGCGGTCGTAGCTCTGCCGTCGGTGAGGTTCTAGATCATGCCGAGCACGATGGCGCCGACGAAGGCCATGGCGAGGTATGCGGTGACAACGCTCAGTTTCCCGGCGAACGTCATGAGGTCGCTCCCTCCATGCGCGCTGCCTGGCGCGCAACGTCATGGTTAACAGAAAGTGGCTTTTCGAAAAAGTCAGCCTAGCTGCCGCTCATGCCGGATCGCGGGCGCGTGTTCGCGCGCCAACATGGTTAAAGAACCCTGAAATCAACACGTTGAAGAGTCTTTAAGTAAATTCACCGAACGTGCGTGCATGACGCGCGGAGTTCGTTTGTATCTCGTCGGCTCCATCGTCCTTGTTTCGCTTGCGGGTTGCGGACGCGGCTTTTTCCAGGCCGAACGTGAACCGTGGCGGGCCGAGGCCGAAGCCGCATGCCTGAAATCGGGGGCGGTCAAGGAGAGCGCGGACATCGTCCGCATCGACCCGATCTCCGGTCCCGGCCAGTGCGGCGCCGAGTTTCCGCTCAAGGTCGCCGCAATAGGCGAAGGCTCGAGCAGCTACGGTTTTGCCGATGAGGAACTGCGCCCGCCCGGCAGCATCGGCAATCAGCCGCGATGGCCGGTGACGCAGCCGCGATCGACCTATCCGCAGAGCCAGAATTATCCGGCATCGTCCTATCCGCAGCGGCCGAACTATCCCGACAGCGCGGCGCGCCAGCCCTCCGGCTATGGTGCGTCGTCCGGGCCGATGTCGCTGAACGCGCCCGGCGTCGCACAGCAAGAGGATGAGATCGACCTGCCGCCCGAGGGCACCGATGCCGCGGGCGCGGCGCGCTACATGAATTCGCCGAGCTATCCGGCGCGGCAGCCCGGTCCGGCGCCTTACTCGCAGGCGCCCGCACAGCCGCCGCTGCCGCGTCTCGGCCCGGCGCAGGGCAATCCCGTCGCTTCGGTCGGTCCTGTTGCGATCAAGCCGACCGCGACGCTGGCCTGTCCGATCGTGTCCGAGCTCGACCGCTGGCTCGCCGACACCGTGCAGCCTTCGGCGATGCGCTGGTTCGGCGTCCGCGTCGCCGAGATCAAGCAGATCTCCGCCTATTCCTGCCGCGGCATGAACGGCAACTCGCATGCCCATATCTCCGAGCACGCCTTCGGCAACGCGCTCGACATCGCCGCCTTCGTGCTCGCCGACGGCCGCCGCGTCACCGTGAAGGATGGCTGGCGCGGCATGCCGGAAGAGCAGGGATTTTTGCGCGACGTGCAGTCGGGCGCGTGCGCGCATTTCACCACGGTGCTCGCGCCGGGCTCGAACGTCTATCATTACGATCACATCCATGTGGACCTGATGCGCCGCGCCAGCCGCCGTTTGATCTGCCAGCCGGCCGCCGTCTCCGGTGACGAGGTCGCCTCGCGTGCGCAATCGCGCAGGCCATACGCGAATGCGCGCGATCCCTCCGTGACCGGCTCGCTCGGTCGCAGGAGCGCCGCGCAGAAGCGCGAAGAAGACGAATACGCCGACGAATAAGATGTCCGCCGATATCGTCCGCTATCTCACCCACCCGCAGGTGCAGATCGATCCCGACGTGCCCGTGCCGCAATGGGGCCTCAGCGCGGTCGGCCGTGCGCGCACTGAAGCGCTCGCGAATGCAAGCTGGTTTGCAAACACCACGCAGATCATTTCCAGCGCCGAGCGCAAGGCGATCGAGACTGCGGAGATCATCGCCGCAAAGCTCGGCATCATGATCGAGATCCGCGAGGCGATGCACGAGAACGACCGCTCGGCGACGGGCTTCCTGAAGCCGGCCGAGTTCGAGCAAGTCGCCGATCAATTTTTCGCAGAGCCGCATCTCAGCGTTCGCGGCTGGGAGCGCGCGATCGATGCGCAGGCACGCATCGTGCGCGAGGCCGAAGTGGTGCTGACGTGCAATCGTCCCGGCGATATTCTCTTCGTCGGCCATGGTGCCGTCGGCACGCTGCTGTTCTGCCACACTGCCGGCCATCCCATCGACCGCGTCCACGATCAGCCGGGCGGCGGCGGCAATTGTTTTGCGTTCGCTCGGGACGGGCGCCGTGTTCTGCATGGATGGCGCAGAATGGAAGAGATCGGGGCGTAGCCCGGCGAAGCTATCTCGAGGTTGGCTTGAGCGGGGCGGGGGCCAGCCCCATGCACCGCTGCACCTCGCCGGGGACGTTGTAGGTGCGCATGATGTGGCGGCTGTCGCGCAAGCCGGTCGCCTCACGTTGCACCACGAACATCCAGAGCGCCTGGCCGGCTTCCATCACCAGTTCGCGCCTCGCCGCCTGCATCGCGGCCGGTGTCTCCGCGTGGGCGGCATCGAACTCGCGCAAGCGCGTCAGCGCCTGTTCGAGCGTGCGGCCCATCCGTCCAAGCGCTGAAGCCTGTTCCTGGACGATTTCATAATGAAGGATATCGACTGGCGGGCGAAGATCACGGGACATGGCACTGAATATAGTGGAGCGTGACCGGCCCGCGCAACGCGTCGCCGGCCGTTGCTACTTCGCCCGGTACGCCGCCAGAAACATCCGCGTCGCGCTGTCGACCACCTCGGTCATGCGCTGTTCCGACGGTGCGGGCGCGGCCTGGAACACGAAGGGCAGGAAGAGCGAGGCCTTGCACAGTTCCATGAACTGTGACGCCGCAAGATCGCAATCGTCGATCCCGAGATCGCCGGAGGCGACATGGGCTTTGAGATATTCGGAGAGCCGGTTGATGGTCTTGTCCAGCACCCGTGCGTAATAGCGGCGGCCGACATCGGGCATGCGCTCGGCGATCGCCATCACGGTGCGGATCGCTGATCCCCCGCCGGGCCGGCAGAGCAGATGGATGTAGGCCCGGCCAAAATCCTTCAGCGTGGTCTCGGCGTCGCGCGCGGGGTCGAAATTGAACACGACCTGGCCGTGCTGAAGCGCTTCCTGCTCGAGGATGGCCTCGAACAGCGCGCATTTGTCGGCGAAGTAGACGTAGAGCGTGCCCTTGGACACCTGCGCCGCGCGCGCGATCTCGCCCATGCTGGCACCGTCGAAGCCGAGATCCATGAACACCTTGCGGGCGCCGTCCAGGATCTGGCGGCGCTTGGAGCTGTCCTCCTCCTGGATGACGTGCAGATGTTCGCTGGCAGCTACAACCATTGGTTCAGGATCTCGGAAGCTTTCTGGACGCGGTGCCGGACTATGAAACGCAAATAAAGGATTCGGGCCAGTAGGGTCCGATCAGGAACATTTGTATATTGACCGAACCGTTCGGTCAATGGTATTTAGGGATAAGCGAGGGGGAACAGGCCGCGGGGCGGCCGTCCCTGGTCGCGCTTTTTTGAGGAGGCCTCTATGGCCGTATCGAGAGACCAGGCTGCGCGAGTCCTTCGCCAGGAGGCGGTGGAGACGACGGAGCAGGCGGGCAGTGAAGCTGCGACCGAGAAACCTGCCGCCCTTGCCGAGCAGTTGCGCTCTCACGTGGCCGAGGAAACCAAGCGCCGCACCAATGAGGCGCCGGAGAAGCCGGCCACCGACAAGCCGGCCGCACCTTCACCGGATGCGCCCGCCGCAGGCGGCGCGCCGAAGTCCGGCAAGCGCAAATTCGTCCTGATGGGCGTTGGCCTCGTGCTGGCGCTCGCCGCCGCGAGCTACGCCGGCTACTACACGCTGGTCGGCCGCTTCTACATCTCCACCGACGACGCCTATGTCCGCGCCAACAACACCATGCTGGGCGCGCGCGTTGCCGGACACATTTCCTCGATCCTCGCCGGCGACAACACGCCGGTGCGCGCCGGCGACATCGTCTTCCGCATCGACGACGGCGACTACAGGATCGCGGTCGATGCCGCCGCGACCAGGATCGCAACCCAGCAGGCCACCATCGATCGCATCGGCCGCCAGATCGCCGCGCTCGACAGCCAGGTCGCGCAGGCCAAGGCGCAACTCGTCTCCGCCGAAGCCGGCCTCAAGCGCGCCGATCTCGACTATGAGCGCCAGCAGGCGCTGAGCAGCAAGGGCTTTGCTTCGCGGGCCACGTTCGAAAGCTCCGAAGCCGGACGCGACCAGGGCGCCGCCGCGGTCAAGGCCGCGCAGGCCGCCTACGACGTCGCCGTCAGCAATGTCGACGTCACCAAGGCGCAGCAGGCCGAAGCCAAGGCGCAACTCGCCGAGCTCAAGACCTCGCTCGCCAAGGCCGAGCGCGATCTTGCCTTCACCGCGGTGCGCGCGCCGGTCGACGGCACGTTCTCGAACCGTCTCGTCAGCGCCGGCGATTTCGTCGCGGTCGGCCAGCGCCTCGGCAACATCGTGCCGCTCGACGACGTCTACATCGACGCCAATTTCAAGGAGACGCAGCTCAAGCGCATCCGCTCCGGCCAGCCGGTGACGATCAAGGTCGATGCCTACGGCATGCGCAAGTTCTCCGGTGTCGTCGACAGTATCGCGGCGGGCGCGGGCTCGGTGTTCACGCTGTTGCCGCCCGACAACGCCACCGGCAATTTCACCAAGATCGTGCAGCGCGTGCCGGTCCGCATCCGCGTGCCGAAATCGGTGGCGAAGCAGAGCCTGCTGCGTGCCGGCATGTCGGTCTATGCGACCGTCGACACCAACAAGGGCGCGGCCGACGCCGACAGCGAGATCGATCTCGACGATCCCACCGCCATCCACCCGCAATAGGACTGCTGCAATGCCGATGCTTGCCCCAAGCGCCGGTGCGCTCCCTCTCCCGCTCGCGGGAGAGGGCTGGGGAGAGGGTGTTTCCTCCAGGGAGACTCCCCAAGAGGAGAAAACCCTCACCCGGCGCTTCGCGCCGACCTCTCCCGCAAGCGGGAGAGGTGAGAAGAGTCCGAGCTGACACATGGCCAACGCCACCACCGCTTCACCCGCCATGATGGCGAACCCCGCTTCGGAAACTATTGCGCCGAAGCGGCTGTTCGCCTTCATCATCATGGTGTTCGGGATGTTCATGTCGATCCTGGACATCCAGATCGTCTCGGCCTCCTTGAGCGAGATCCAGGCCGGCCTGTCGGCGAGCTCCAGCGAAGTCTCCTGGGTGCAGACCGCCTATCTGATCGCCGAAGTCATCGCGATCCCGCTGTCGGGGTTTTTGTCGCGCGCCTTCGGCACGCGGCTGCTGTTTGCGATCTCGGCGGCCGGCTTCACCGCTTCGAGCCTGCTCTGCGGCTTCGCCACGACGATCGAGGAGATGATCCTCTGGCGCGCGCTTCAGGGCTTTTTGGGCGCCGGCATGATCCCGACGGTGTTCGCCTCGGCCTACACCGTGTTCCCGCGCACGAAATTCCACATCGTCGGTCCCATCATCGGGCTGGTCGCGACGCTGGCGCCGACCATCGGGCCGACCGTCGGCGGCTACATCACCGATCTGATGTCGTGGAACTGGCTGTTCTTCATCAACGTCGTGCCGGGCATCGGCATCACCCTGGGCGTGCTGGCCCTGGTCGACTTCGACGAGCCGCATTTCGAGCTGCTCGACCGCTTCGACTGGTGGGGCCTGCTGTTCATGGCCGCCTTCCTCGGCACGCTGGAATATGTGCTGGAGGAAGGCCCGCAATATGAATGGATGCAGGACACCTCGGTGGCGATCTGTGCCTGGATCTGCGCGGTCTCGGCGATCGCCTTCTTCTGGCGCGTCTTCACGGCGGCCGAGCCGATCGTCAACTTACGCACTTTCTCCAACCGCAATTTCGCGATCGGCTGCGTCCTGCAATTCTGCATCGGCATCGGCCTCTACGGCCTGACCTACATCTATCCGCGCTATCTGGCCGAAGTGCGCGGCTACAGCGCGCTGATGATCGGCGAGACCATTGTCGTCTCCGGCATCACCATGTTCCTGGTCGCGCCGCTGGTCGGCCGCCTCATGGTGAAGCTCGACATGCGCTACATGATCGCGTTCGGCCTCGTCGTGTTCGCGATCGGCTCCTACCAGATGACGTGGATCACGCGCGACTACGATTTCTACGAATTGCTGGTGCCGCAGATCCTGCGCGGCGTCGGCATGATGTTCGCGATGGTGCCGACCAACAACATCGCGCTCGGCACGCTGGCGCCCGATCGGGTGAAGAATGCGAGCGGCCTGTTCAACCTGATGCGCAATCTCGGCGGCGCCGTGGGCCTCGCCGTCATCAACACCGTGCTCAACGACCGCACCGATCTGCACATCACCCGCCTCCAGGAGCGCGTGACCTGGGGCAACGCGACGGCAACCGAAACCCTGACCATGTTCATGCAGAAGTTTCAGGGGCTCGGCGACTCCACGCTGATGGCGATGAAGCAGCTGTCCCAGTTGGTGCATCGCCAGGCCGTTGTGATGAGCTTTGGCGATGCCTTCTTCATATTGACGCTGTTCTATCTCGGCCTCAGCCTGCTGGTCACGCTCCTGAACAAGCCGGCCGCGCTGACCGGCGGCGGCGACGCGCATTGACGCAGCCCACCCTCGGTGTCATCGCCCGCCTGCTGTTTAGACCGGACAGATCACTGACGGGTGTTCGGAGACATAGCTGACACATCACAATGGGCTGGATTGGTCGATTTGGGAGGCCGTCCATGCCCTGGAACGAGGTGTCGGTAATGGATCAGCGACGCGAGTTTGTGCGGCTTGCCTTACAGGAAGGAGCGAACCGGCGAGAGTTGTGCCGGCGGTTCGGAATCAGCCCTGACGTGGGCTATAAATGGTTGCGGCGTTGGCAGGCTGGCGACCATGATCTGGCGGATCAGCCGCGTCGTCCGAAGAGCATGCCCAGGCGCAGCGAGCCTGCGGTGGAGGCGCAAATCCTGGCTGTGCGGGACAAGCATCCAGCCTGGGGGGCGCGCAAGATTGCCCATTGCCTGAAGCGCGACGGCCAGGCTGTGCCTGTGCCTTCGACGGTCCATCAGATCCTGTGCCGGAATGAGCGGATCAAGCCGAGCGAGAAGGCTTCGCCAAGCCCTTCAGACCACCGGTTCGAGAAGGATGCGCCCAATCAGCTTTGGCAGATGGACTTCAAGGGTCACATGCCGCTTGCCGACGGGAGGCGTTGCCATCCGCTCACCATGGTCGATGACCACTCGCGCTATGCCCTGTGTCTGAAGGCATGCGCCAACGAGCAGCGCCCAGACGTGCAGAAACACCTGACCGACACTTTTCGACGCTATGGGATGCCAGAGGCCTTTTACCTCGACAATGGATCTCCCTGGGGCGACACGTCCGGCGCTCGCTGGACCTCGCTGAAGGTATGGCTGCTCAAGCTCGGCGTCAGGGTGATCCACGCCAGGCCACGCCATCCTCAGGGCCGAGGCAAGAACGAACGCTTCCATCGCAGCTTGAAAGCGGAAGTGTTCGCTCTGCACACGTTCCGCACCCTGGCGGAAGTTCAGCGCGCCCTCGACAACTGGCGCACGATCTACAATCTGGAGCGGCCACATGAAAGCCTCGGCATGGGTATCCCCGCCGATCGCTACCGGCCGAGTTCTCGCGCCATGCCCGATCGTGTGCCGAAGGTGCAATACGACGCCGGGGAGATCGTTCGCACCGCCTCCTCGACCCGGAGCTACATCGCCTTCAAAGGGCAGATGTGGAAAGTCCCTCAAGCCTTCTGCGGCGAGCAGTTGGCCATCAGGCAGCTCGACCGCGACGGTCGCTACGGAATCTTCTTCGCCAGCTGGCAGGTCGCATCAATCGACTTGACCAATGGCCAACCTGTCAGTGATGTGTCCGAACAGGTGTCAGCTATGTCCCCGGTCTGAACAGAAGGCGGGCGATCCAGTATTCCAGAGACCGGCGTTGGCGAGCTCGCTCTCACCACAGCCGCTGCGGCGTACTGGATCCCCCCGCTTTCGCGGAGGATGACAGCGGAGGTTGAGGCGGCGGCGTAGGCACCAAGCTCCCCGCACCAAAATGCAACACTCGTGCGTGATCTCGCGCAAGCCCCGTTGCAAATCGCGAACAGCACATCTATAAAGCGTACCTCATTCAATCGAACCGGGGAGAGATTTGCATGATTTCGTCGCATTCGCAGATCGTACGCCCGCGCTCGATGATGTTCTGGCTCGGTACCTGCTCGGCCTCCTAGAGGCCCTTTCCGCCAGCTTCGATTGGGTTTTGTGTCCCGATCGCTCCGCTTCCCAAGTCAAAATCAGTCTTAAGTGACGCCGTTTCGGCCCTCGCGGCCGGCCTGCGTCCATCGATGGAGCCGGCCCGCGCCAAAGCGGCCGGATGATGTCATGACCGCTCTGTCAAAGAAGCCCGCGGCGATACGCGTGGTGCTGCCCTTCGTGTTCCGGCACTGGCTGAAGCAGCCGGGGCGGACGTTTGCCATCGTCATCGGCCTGCTGGGGGCGACCGCCGCCGACCTGTTCATGCCGGTGTTCTCGGGGCACCTGATCGATGCGCTGACGCGCGGGCCGTCCGATCCCGAAGCGCGCCACGCTGCGCTGGTCGCATTCGGCGCCATCGTGGCGCTCGGCGCGGCCTCGATGGCGCTGCGGCTCGCAGGTCTCCAGGCGATCGTGCCGTTCACGCTGAAGATCATGTCCGAGGTCGCGCAGGACGCCTTCATGCGCGTGCAGCGCTTCTCGACCGACTGGCACGCCAATTCCTTCGCCGGCTCCACCGTGCGCAAGATCACGCGCGGCATGTGGGCGCTCGACCTCTTGAACGACACCATCCTGCTGGCGCTGCTGCCGTCGCTGGTCGTGCTGATCGGATCGATGATCCTGCTCGGCGTGCATTGGACCGCGCTCGGCGGGGTGATCGCGCTCGGCGCGCTGGTCTATGTCACGATGACGGTGCTGTTCTCGACGCGCTACATCGCGCCGGCCGCGCGTGTCTCCAATGCCTGGGACACCAAGGTCGGCGGCACGCTGGCGGACGCGCTGACATGCAACGCCGTGGTGAAATCCTTCGGCGCCGAAGCGCGCGAGGATGCGCGGCTTGGCCGCGTCATCAACCGCTGGCGCGTGCGGGTGCGGCGGACCTGGTTTCGCTACAACTACACCGCCATGGCGCAGCTCTCGCTGCTGCTGTGCCTGCGGGGCTCCGTGATCGGCGGCTCGGTGCTGCTGTGGATGTCAGGGCATGCCTCGCCCGGCGACGTCACCTATGTGCTGACCAGCTACTACGTCATCCACGCGTACCTGCGCGACGTCGGCATGCACATCAACAATCTCCAGCGGTCGGTCAACGACATGGAGGAGCTGGTGGCGATCCACGACGAGCCGATCGGCATTGCCGACGCGACCGAGGCGCGGCCGATCGCGATCGAGGGCGGCGAGATCGTGTTCGACGACGTCACGTTCCATTATGGCGGCCATCGCGCGCCGCTCTATGACGGACTGTCGCTGACGATCCGCGCCGGCGAACGCGTCGGTCTCGTTGGCCGCTCCGGCTCCGGCAAGACCACCTTCGTCAAGCTGGTGCAGCGGCTCTACGACGTCACGGATGGACGCGTGCTGATCGACGGGCAGGACATCGCGCTGGCGACGCAGCACTCGCTGCGCAGCCAGATCGCGATCGTGCAGCAGGACCCGATCCTGTTTCACCGCTCGCTCGCCGAAAACATCGCCTATGGCCGGCCTGGCGCCAGCCTGGAGGCGATCGAGCAGGCGGCGCGGCTGGCGAATGCGCACGACTTCATCCTGCGCCTGCCGAAGGGCTACGGCACCCTAGTCGGCGAGCGCGGCGTGAAGCTGTCGGGCGGCGAGCGGCAGCGGGTGGCGCTGGCGCGTGCCTTCCTGGCGGACGCGCCAGTGCTGATCCTGGACGAGGCGACATCGAGCCTCGATTCGGAATCGGAGGCGCTGATCCAGCAGGCGATGGAGCGGCTGATGAAGGGCCGCACCTCGATCGTGATCGCGCACCGGCTGTCGACGGTGCGCAGCCTCGATCGCATCCTGGTGTTCGACCGCGGCGAGATCGTCGAGCAAGGCACCCATGCCGTGCTCGCGAACAAGCCGGGCGGAATCTATCGCGGCCTGTTCGAGCGCCAGGTGGTGGAGCTCGGGCATGTCGCAGCAGCGGAGTGAGGCGCACGGCAGCGGGACGGAACGTCCCGCTGTCACGTTGCCAAAGGATGGAATGACATGAACGACCTGACACACGGCTCCATCGTCAGACACATCCTGCACATGGCGCCCCCGATCATGGTCGGCATGATCACGATCATGATCTGCCAGCTGGTCGACCTGTACTTCGTCTCGGGCCTCGGCGAGGCCGCGATTGCGGGCGTCGCTGCGGCGGGCAATGCGGGCTTTCTCGTCAACGCCCTGATGCAGGTGCTCGGCGTCGGCGCGGTGGCGCTGATCGCGCATGCCGTCGGCCGCAAGGACCGCGGCGACGCCAACCTCGTCTTCAACCAGTCGGTCGTCCTGTCGGTGCTGTTCGGGGTGCTCACCCTGGTCGCGGGCTTTGCATTGTCGCGCCCTTACATGCGGGCAGTCGCCGCCGATGAGGCCACCATCGACGCCGGCGTGACCTATCTTCTCTGGTTCATGCCGGCGCTGGCGCTGCAATTCGCGACACAGGTGATGGGATCCGCATTGCGGGCGACCGGCATCGTGCGGCCGAGCATGCTGGTGCAGGCGCTTGCCGTGGCGATCAATATTGCGCTGGCGCCGGTCCTGATCCTGGGCTGGGGCACCGGACACGCGTTCGGTGTGGCCGGCGCAGGCCTTGCCAGCTCGATCGCCGTCTTCATCGGCGTGCTGATGCTGCTCGGCTATTTTCTCAAGCTGGAGCGCTACGTCGCGTTCCGGCCTGCGCAATGGCGTCCGCAGCTTCGGCAATGGAAGAGGATCCTCAATGTCGGCCTGCCTGCCGGCGGCGAGTTCGTGATGGTCTTCGTCATCATGGCCGTGGGTTATTACGTGCTGAGCGTTTTCAGCCCGGCTGCCCAGGCAGGATTTGGCATCGGGACGCGTCTCCTCGGCCTGATCCAGATGCCGGCGCTCGCCATCGCCCTTGCTGCGGGACCCATCGCCGGCCAGAATTTCGGCGCCGGCAATGGCGCGCGGGTGCGGGAGACCTTTGTCAAGGCGGCGCTGATCGCGACCGCCGTGATGATTGTTTTCCTGATCCTCGCGCAGCTGGTGCCTGGTCTGTTGCTTGCCGGCTTCTCCAGGGATCAGGAGACGATGGCGGTTGCCGCGCTGTTTCTGCGCATCGTCTCGCTCAACATGGTGGCGCAGGGGCTGATCTTCACTTGCTCCAGCATGTTCCAGGGGCTTGGCAACACCAGGCCGGTGTTGTGGACCTCGGCCATGCGGGTCCTCACCTATTCCCTGCCGTCGATCTGGCTCTCGACGCGGCCGGGCTTCCGGATGGAGCACGTCTGGTATTTGTCGATCGCGACGACCTCGCTCCAGGCCGCCCTGAGCGTGTGGCTGTTGCGCCGCGAGTTCGGAAAGCGCCTTGCGCTGCCAGCGCAGGAGAAAGTTGCGGAGCCGACAAGTCCCGAGCCGGTTGCGCCTCCCATGCGCGAACCCGCGTAGCAGACCGAGTGGACGCGCGCTTGTCCCCGCCCCACGGCTCCGGCTAGTTTGCCGCGCCGTGGGTGGGCCGCGAATCTGCAAGGAACGGCATGACCGAGGTGTTGAACGAGCAAGGGCGAGCGTCCTGGCTCTCCGCGATCTGGGCGGCGCGCTACCGCACGCCGGCCCGTTTCGTCGCGCTGGTCGCCTTGCTGCTGCCCTGGAGCACGACGGGTGTGACCTTCGCACTCGTGCCCTGGCTGATCGCCTTCGCGTTCGTCGATCTCCGTGAGTTCCCCCGCTCGCTGCTGCGTCCGGTCTGCCTGCTGCCGATCGCGTTGTTCGTCCTGGCGCTGGTCGGTACGCTCTGGTCGGATGCGCCCTGGGCCGAGCGGCTGCACGCGCTCGGGCCGCCGGCAAAGCTGCTGGTGATCCCGCTGCTGATCTACCAGTTCGAGCGCTGGCCCTACGGCAAATGGGTGTTCGCGGCGTTCCTGGTCTCCTGCGCGCTGCTGATGCTCTACTCGTTCGCGGTCGCGATCGATCCCAGGCTGTCGCTCAAACTCTATCTGTCGCGCGGCCCTTATCAGGTCGAGAGCGGGATCGCGGTGCGCAACTATATCGACCAGAGCCAGGAGTTCGCGCTCTGCGCTCTCGCGCTCGTCTATCCGATCGCGGCGCTGGTCCGCCAGGGCCGTCTCCGGCTTGCGGCGCTGTTCGCGCTCCTGTCGATCGGCTTTCTCGCCAACATGATGTTCGTCGTGGTTTCGCGCACGGCACTGGTGACGCTTCCGGTGCTGGTCTTGGTATTTGCGCTGCTGCATCTGCGCTGGCGTGCGGCCCTCATCGCCGTCGGGGCGACGGCGCTGGTCGCGGTGTTGCTGTGGGCCGTCTCGCCGCATCTGCGCGCGACCGTCGCAAAATTCCAGAGCGACTATGAAAGGAGCATGGAGGCCGAGAACAATTCGATCAGCGGCATGGGCTCACGTCTCGAATACTGGCGAAAGTCTTTGCGCTTCATCGCCGACGCGCCGCTGATCGGTCATGGCACAGGCTCGATCCGCGGCCTGTTCGCGAGCGTGGCCGTCGATGCGGACATCGACCCGCTGCGCGGCGAGATCGTCAGCAATCCGCACAACCAGACGCTCAGCAATGCCGTGCAGTGGGGCATCGTCGGCGTGCTGGTCCTCTACGCGCTGTGGATCGCGCATCTCCTGATGTTCCGCGGCGAGGGGCTGGCCTGCTGGATCGGCATGCTGGTCGTGGTGCAGAACATGCTCTCCTCGCTGCTCAACACGCATCTGTTCGATTTCACCTCGGGCTGGATCTACGTGCTCGGTGTCGGCGTCGCCGGCGGCATGGCGCTCGCCGCGAGGAAATCACACAGCTAGAACGCGCCGATACTGTTCCAGACGAGAGTCAGGCCCGACAGGAACAAGAGGCCGAGCACGACGTCGCCAAAATGCTTGTCGTTCAGCGCGTGATAGACGCGCGCGCCGGCCCATGCACCGATCAGCGTGCCCGGAAAGGCGACAGCTGCGAGCCAGACCACCTTGAATTCGACGAGGCCGGACGCGGTCTGCAACACCAGCGCGGTGGTGAGCACGGTGAAATTGAAGAGCTGGAAGATGCCGCGCCGCTCGTGTTTGTTCCAGCCGCGGATGTTGGCCCACAGGATCGGCAGCGGTCCGGACAACCCGGCGAGGCCGCCCAAAATGCCGCCGGCAAAGCCGATCGCGCCGTCGGCGATCCGGCCGCCGAACGTGACGGCGAGCGGCTTCTTGTTGAGATAGAGAGCGGTCGAGAAGATCAGGATCAGGACGCCGACGCTCAGCTTGAACACTTTGGGATCGGCGGAGGCGACCAGCATGGTTCCGAGCGGCACGCCGATCAGTCCTCCGATCAGGAACGGCCAGACCAACGAAAGATCAAAACTCTTCCACATCGACGGCAGCGTCGAGGTCTGCGCAATCACCGAGCAGATCAGCACCAGCGGCACGGCCAGCGAAGGCGGCAGCACGTAGAGCCAGATGCCGAGCGCCATCAGCGCCGTGCCGAAGCCGGCCAGGCCCGAGACGAAGCCGCCGGCCAGCGCGCCGAACAGCAGCAGCACGTAGGTGAGCGTTCCCAACGGATCGTCCTTGTTGCCTGGGCGATCCCGAATTGTCGACCGCCATCGTCCGCATAGCACGGCTGCGGCCGGGCAGGTCAATCCGCGCTGCACGCAAGCGTGATCTGCGGTGGTCGAGCGCTCGCAAAAGACGATGGCGCAGGCGCAGTTTTCCGAGCCCGCGGCCTATCAGGCCGCGCATCCCGGTCGTGACGTGCTGAACGGCGGCCAGCTTACGCCGGCGGCGCGCGCTTGTCGGAAAACCGCTTCACACTTTGCGCTGACGCGGCCCCTCGGGTCCGGATCATGCTCTAGACGATTTGCCTGGTGTCGGCGGGCCTGTGCAGCGCGCCGACCAGGATACGTAGCGCCTCCGTCAATTCCGCCCGGTTGCGCGCCGCGCCGAGCGAGACGCGCGCCGCATGCGGCGGCGTTCCGTCGACGGTGAAGGCATCGCCGGCGACGACCGCGAGTCCATTGCGCAGGAGATGAGCCGCGACGTCGGGTCGGCCCTCCGGCAGCCGGAGCCACAGATGATGGGCGGCGGGCTTGGCCAGGAACTGAAAGCCCTTGAGTGCGCGCTGCGCAAGCTGCTGGCGGCCGATCGCCTCGTTGCGGATGGCGGTGATGATGCGATCGGCGATGCCGGTCTCGATCCAATGCGTCACCAGCGCAACCATCAGCGGCGCCGGCATCTGCACGGTCGCCTGCAGGTAAGTCCGCATCTCCTGCTGCGCGGCGCTGTCGGGCGTCACGAGATAGGCGACGCGCAGCGCCGGGACGATGCATTTTGACAGCGTGGTTGCGAGATAGGTCCGCTCGGGAATGAGGTTCGCGATCGGCGACGCCGCGCGGTCGAGCAGGCCGTAGGCGTCGTCCTCGATCAGAAAAGTACCGGCATCCCCAATGATCTTCGCGATCGCGTTGCGTCGCTCGGGGAGAAGCGTCGCGGTGGTCGGATTGTGCAGCGTCGGGATGAGATAGACCGCCTTCGGCCTGTGCGTGCGGCACGCCTTCGCCAGCGCATCGGGCAGGATGCCGCCGTCGTCCATCGCGACGCCGACGAGCTTGACGCCGAGCCGCACTGCTGCGGCCTTGATGCCGGGGAAGGTCAGGGCCTCCGTCAGCACGACGTCGCCTGGCCTCGCAAGGTGGGCGAGCAGGTTGAACAGGATCGTCTGCGTGCCGGGGAAGATCACGAGCCTGTCGACATGCGCATGCGGAACGCGGGCGCGCATCCAGCGCGCCGCGACCTCGCGCTCATGCGCGCTGCCGCCGGGCGGCTGGTAGTTGAGATGGGCGGTCAGGCCCGATTGCGCGCGGATCGCTTCCATTCCTGCGATGATGCGCTCGTCGAGTTGCGCCTCGAGCGGATGCGGCGGCACGTTCATCGAGAGGTCGATCGCGACCGGATGCGGCAGGTCGATCGCGCGGCGCGCGCTGGTCTCCGACACGAACGAGCCCTGTCCGACCCGGGCTTCCATGATGCCGCGGCGCCGCGCTTCGGTGTAGGCGCGCGTCACCGTGGTGAGGTCGATGCCGAGGGCTTTTGCCAGCGCGCGCTGCGTCGGGAGCTGCTGGCCGCGCACCAGCCGGCCGGCGGCGATGTCGGCTTCCATGGCCTCGACGATGCGCTGGTAGCGCGGGCCGCTCAGCTCCGAGATTGTAGGGGTCCAATCCATGCAATTTTGGCCCATATCCTTTGAATGTATGGATGCAAGATATTATTGTATGGATCGTCGAAAAGGAAGAGGTGTGGTCATGGCGGCCGGTTCAGTCTCTCTCACGAAGGCGATGTGGCGCGGCTTCCTGGGCAAGTGCCCGAACTGCGGCGAAGGACATATGTTCGGGCGCTTCCTGAAGGTCGCAGACGCTTGCGACCATTGCGGCGAGGAGCTGTTTCACCAGCGCGCCGATGATTTCCCGGCCTATCTCGTGATGGTCGTGGTCGGCCATCTCGTGGTGCCGGCGATCCTCGCGGTCGAGACGGCCTATGCGCCGGCGGTCTGGCTGCAACTGGCCGTGTGGCTGCCGGTGACGCTGTTCGCCTCGCTCGCGCTGCTGCAACCGACCAAAGGCTCGATCGTCGGCCTGCAATGGCAGATCGGCATGCACGGCTTTGAGGCGGGCAAGCTGCGGCGCGAGGCGGTTGCGCCCGTCCTTGTGAAGGTGAACACCCGCGCGGCCTGACGGGCCGCGGCGTTTACATCGCGCATTCGGCCGCTACACTCCATCGTATCAACAAGAACGATGGAAACGCCGATGGCTGCACGCGCGAGGACTTTTCTGCTCTGTCATGGCGCCTGGTCCGGCGGGTGGGCCTGGAAGAAGATGCATCCGCTGATGGCGCAGGCCGGCCACCGCCTGGTGGCGCCGACCTATACCGGCCTCGGCGAGCGCGCGCATCTCGCAAGTCCCGCGGTCGATCTCGACACGCATATCCAGGACATCATCAACGTCATCAAGTTCGAGGACCTCGGCGACGTCGTGCTGCTCGGCCACAGCTATGGCGGCATGGTCGCGACCGGCGTCGCCGACCGGGCGCGTGAACGCGTGACGCAGTTGATCTATCTCGACGCCTTCGTGCCGCGCGACGGCCAGTCGCTGTTCGATCTCAACGAGGGCGGGCGCGAGCCGATGCGCAAGGCAGCAAGCTCCGGCGACGGCTACCGCATCCCGCCGAATCCGCCGCCGCCGGACACGCCGCAAACCGATCTCGACTGGCTCAACGCGCGCCGCGTTGCCATGCCGATCAAATGTTTCGAGACGAGATTGAAGCTCGCGCATGGCGAGGCGGCGGTGCCGCGCAGCTACATCTATTGCACGCGCATTCCGCCGGGCGACGTGTTCGGGCAGTTTGCGAAGCGGACGAAGAGCGAGGACGGCTGGCGCTATGTCGAGCTCGATGCCAGCCACGCGCCGAATGTGACGGCGCCGGAGGCGCTGATGCAGACGCTGCAGGAAATCACGGCGTAAAGCAGCGGTGAAATTGGTGAGGGGTCCGATGCGCTAGAATCGAACCCCTCGTTGCAAGATATCAGCCGGCCTGTAAGCCGGGTTCTGTAGGGCACCGCCCGCTTGCGCGAACGATACGTGACGACCATTCCTCTGGGACCATGTTTGCACATGGCCTCGAGCAACCTACCCGGACGGCGGGCCTGACATCGCCCCGCGGCGTTATCGCTTTCGCGAACAGCCCGCTACGCCGTCCCTATTCGGTTTTGCTCCCGGTGGGGTTTACCATGCCGGCTCCGTTGCCGCAGCCGCGGTGCGCTCTTACCGCACCTTTTCACCCTTACCCGCCTACGCTGCTTGCGCAGCGACGGCGGGCGGTTCGTTCTCTGTGGCACTTTCCCTGGGGTTGCCCCCGCCGGACGTTATCCGGCACCGTATGTCAAGGGAGCCCGGACTTTCCTCCCCGGCGGCCTTTCGGCGCTTGCCGGAGCGGCCGTCCGGCCGACTGACGCCTTACGCATGGGGCATTTGTGACGGTTCCGTCAAGCCGATATCGCCGTGCCCGCTTCCTGCAAATAATTTATCCTGAAGATGTCGTTGGGAGCGTGCCCCGTTCGACTGGATGTCGGCGATCCAGCCGTGCAACAGGAGTTAAGTGATGCAGTATTTGCTGATGATCTACCAGAACGAAGCCGAGTACGCGAACATGCGCCCGGCGGCCGGCCAGCAGATGACGGAGGAATATCAGACCTTCACTCAGTCCATCATTCAGAACGGCAATTTCAAGGCCGGCGACCGGCTCCAGCCGACCACGACCGCGACGACCGTGCGCGTGCGCGACGGCAAGACGCTGACGACCGACGGCCCGTTCGCGGAAACGCGCGAGCAGCTCGGCGGCTATTACCTGGTCGAGGCCAAGGATCTCAATGCCGCGATCGAGATTGCCGCGCGCATTCCGAGCGCGCGCATCGGCTCGATCGAGGTGCGGCCGATCTGGGTCTACGACAAGTGACGGCCAGGCCGCGCGCCGACACATGACTCCGGGTGAAATTGACACGATCTTTCGCGACGAGGCGGGGCGGGCGCTGGCCACGCTGATCCGCCTCGTCGGCGACTTCGATCTCGCCGAGGATGCGCTCCAGGATGCCTTTGCGGTCGCGCTGGAGCGCTGGCCGGCAAACGAGCTACCAGACAATCCGCGTGCCTGGCTGGTCAATGTCGCCAGGCACAAGGCGATTGATCGGGTCCGCCGTCAGATTGCCTTCCGCGGCAAGCAGCAGGCGCTCGTGCACGAGCTCGAGCCGAACGCGCAGGCCGCCGACGAGCCGCCGGCCATGCTCGATGACGACATGCTGCGGCTGATCTTCACCTGCTGCCATCCGGCGTTCGCGCCCGAGGTCCAGGTCGCATTGACGCTGCGCACCGTCGGCGGGCTCTCGACGTCGCAGGTCGCGCGCGCCTTCCTGGTCAGCGAGGAGGCGATGGCGCAGCGGCTCGTCCGCGCCAAGCAGAAGATCAGGCTCGCCGGCATTCCCTATGAAGTGCCCGAGCGCGACGCGATGGAGCCGCGGCTCGATGGCGTGCTCGCGGTGATCTATCTGGTCTTCACCGAAGGCTATGTCGCAACCGAGGGTGCGGATTTGATGCGGCCCGATCTCGCCGTCGAGGCCATCCGGCTCGGCCGCTTGCTCGACCGGCTGATGCCTGATCGCAGCAGTATCAAAGGCCTCCTGGCCTTGATGCTGCTGCACGATGCGCGCCGCGCCGGGCGCGCGACCTCGGCGGGCGACGTCGTGTTGCTGGAAGAGCAGGACCGCTCGCTCTGGGATCGCGTGCAGATCGAGGAGGGGCTGCATCTGGTCGAGGACGCGCTACGGATGCCCGGGCGGCCGCAAGCCTATGCGGTGCAGGCTGCGATCGCCGCGCTGCATGCGCGTGCGCCGAGCTATGACGAGACTGACTGGCCGCAGATCGCCGGACTCTATGAGGTGCTGCTGCGCACCAACCCGTCGCCTGTGGTCGAGCTCAACCACGCCGCGGCGGTGTCGATGGTCGACGGGCCTGCGCGCGCGCTCGATCTCGTCGATGCGATCGCTGCGCGCGGCGGGCTGCGCGGTTATGAGCTATTACCCGCGGTGCGCGCGGATCTGTTGCGCCGGCTCGGCCGCACAAACGAAGCGCGCGAGGCGTACCGCGCGGCGACGGAGGCGACGCAGCTCGAGCCGTTGCGGCGGCTGTATGCGCGACGGGTGAGGGAGATGGGGTAGGACACTCGTGCCCCGGACGCAGCGCAGCGCCTCTTTGGCCGTCACTTCGACGCGACCGTCGTCCCGTCCGCCGGCAAGCTCCCGAGCAACGCCTGCAATGTCGACAGCGTCGAATGATCCGCGACACCATCCAGCCGCGCCGGGCGGAAGTGCCGTTGGAACGCGGTGACGACTTCCATGGTGGCGGCGTCGTATTTGCCGGTCAGCGGCACGCCGTAGCCGTATCGTGCGAGCGCCTGCTGCAGGCTCAGCACCTCGTCGCTGATGGTGCCGAGCATCAGGGTCTCGCCGCGCACGACGGGGGCGGGCGTCACCCAGTGACCGACGCCGGAATTGGCCAGCGAATGCCACGGAAATTTTTCGCCGGGGTCCTTCTTGCGCGCGGGTGCGACGTCGGAATGCCCGAGCACCCGGTGCGCCGGCACCTTGCGGCGGAGCATGATGCCGCGGCACAGCGTGATCACGGCGGCGATCTGGCGCAGCGGATATTCCGGATAGCCCCAGTCATGGCCGCGGTTGATGATCTCGATGCCGATCGAGCAGGAGTTGATGTCGTCCTCGCCGGCCCAGGACGAGACGCCGGCGTGCCAGGCGCGCCTGGTCTCGGGCACGCATTGCACGATGCGGCCGTCCTCCAGCACGACGTAATGCGCCGACACTTCGGTGCCCGCGGTGCACAGCCGCGCCAGCGCGCCCTCGACGTCGGGCATGCCGGTGTAGTGCAGCAGGATCATGTCCGGCTGCCGTCCCTTGTTGCGCTCGCCATGGTTCGGCGAGGGGATGATGTCGGAGACGATCGAGGAATCCGGCTCGAACGTCCGCATGTTCGCCGCGGCCTTGGGAACCGGGAGAACGCGCTGGCGCTTCGAATCAGATCCAGACGGTGTGGACGAACCGGATGACATGAACAGCTCAAGCGGGACAGAAGAGTGGGCCAAGCCCTTCTCTTTACTATTCCTTTACCCTTCACCCTGCGCAATCGTGCGACGCGGTTAACGGATGCATTTTGGCCTGTGTGTGTGGATGAAGCATCACCCACCCCGCCACCTTTTCGACTTGTCGCGCGCCGATCAACGCTTTCTTAACGCTAAGGGCCGTTACTGAGAGATGAAGAGCCGACCCGCGTCCTGAGGCGGCCGAAGCGCATTTTTGGCTCGAAATCCCATGGCTGCCCGACAAATTCCCCTGGGAACACTGGGTTTGCGGCCCGGGATGACCGGGCTTGGTGACCGTGCTGGACGAGGGCTTTGTCGTGGAACCGCCGCGACGCGGAATTATTCGAGGCGTTATGGGCTTGTTCGTCCTCAATCGCGCATGGACGTTCGGCAGGCCTGGTGTCGGAAGGCCTGGTGTCGGAAGGCTTGGCGCATGAGCTCGGCTCCGCACATCCCCGTTCTCGGCCGCGAGGCCGTCGATCATCTCGCGCCGCGCGCGGGCGGGATCTATGTCGACGCCACCTTCGGTGCCGGCGGCTACAGCCGCGCCATCCTCGACGTGCCGGGAACCCGCGTGATCGCGATCGACCGTGACCGCACCGCCATTGCGGGTGGTGCCGAACTGGTCGAACGCTCCTCGGGCCGGCTGACGCTGGTCGAGGACCGCTTCTCCAATCTCGCCGAAGTTTGCGCGGCGCAAGGCGTCGATGCCGTCGACGGCGTCGTGATGGATGTCGGGGTCTCCTCGATGCAGCTCGACCAGGCCGGTCGTGGCTTCTCGTTCCGTCTCGACGGTCCGCTCGACATGCGGATGGGGCAGGCCGGGCCGACCGCGGCCGATGTCGTCGCGCGCGCCTCGGAAGGCGATCTCGCCGACATCATCTATCTCCTCGGCGAGGAGCGGCATTCGCGCCGCGTCGCCCGCGCCATCGTCGCGGACCGGCAGGAGACACCGTTCACGACCACGCGCGCGCTCGCCGATCTCGTCGGCAGGGTGGTGCGTTCCAAGCCCGGCGACATTCATCCGGCGACGCGGACCTTCCAGGCCCTCCGCATCTTCGTCAATGAAGAGCTCGAGGAGCTTCAGACTGCGCTGGCTGCGGCCGAGCGTGTGCTCAAGCCGGGCGGCCGCCTTGTCGTCGTCTCGTTCCATTCGCTGGAAGACCGCATCGTCAAGAATTTCCTTGGCCTGCGTTCCAAAACCGGCGGCGGCTCGCGGCATCTGCCCGAAGTGGCGCAAGTCGCTCCGAGCTTCCAGCTGCTGACGCGGCGGCCTGTCGTTGCCGGAGACGAGGAAGTTGCAAACAATCCGCGCGCACGGTCCGCAAAGCTGCGCGCCGCCGAGCGCACCCCGGCGCCCGCGCATGATGACGACGAGCCATCGTCCTGGCCCAAACTCTCCGACGTGATGAGGGGCGGCTAGCACATGCGCTTCATCCACCTCCTCGTCATCGGCGCGCTGATCTTCGCGGCGGCCTATGTCTACCGGATCAAGATGGACTCCACGGCGCGCACCGAGAAGGTGCTGCGGCTGCATGCGGAGATCCGCGAGCAGCGCGACGCGATCGCCTCGTTGCGTTCCGAATGGGCCAAGCTCGATGCGCCCTTGCGGCTGCAAGGTCTGTCCGAGCGGCATCTGCCGCTCAAGCCGGTCAACGGCACGCAATATGACCAGCTGAAGAACCTGCCGGAGCGTCCGCCGCGGATGTTCAGGCCGGGCGAGCCCGACCCGATCGGGGCCATGCTCAACACCATCGAAGCCGCAAGCGACCCGGATACGGTGACGGGCTCCGTATCCGAGTCCGAGGACAAGCAATGAGTGCTGCGACTCCGGCCAAGCCAACAGAACCCTGGCGACAGCGGCTGATCCGCAGCCTGCTTTACGGGCGCAATGTCGACCGCGCCGCGAAGGCGCGCGCGCGCGTCGGCCTCGCAATGCTCGCCTTTGCCTCGGTCTACGCCCTGATCGGCGGCCGGCTCGTGATGTTCGCGATCGGTGCCGACGCCCACAGCGCGCGCCGTGCTGCCGCGCAGGAAGTGGTTGCGACCGCGCGACCCGACATCGTCGACCGCAACGGTGCGATCCTGGCGACCGACGTCAAGGCGTCGAGCCTGTTCGGCGAGCCACGCCGCATCATCGACAAGGACGAGGCGATCGAGCTTCTGACCGCGACCGTGCCGGACCTCGATGAAGCCGAGGTGCGCGAACGCCTGAAGTCGCGCAAGGGCTTCGTCTGGCTCAAGCGCGAGATCACGCCGAAGCAGCAGCAGGACATCCACAAGCTGGGCATTCCCGGCGTCGGCTTCCTGCGCGAGAACAAGCGCGTCTACCCGACCGGCAACGAGGTCGCCCACCTCATCGGTCTCGTCAACATCGACAACCAGGGCATCGCCGGCATGGAGAAGTGGCTCGATAATCAAGGGCTCGCCGATCTCCACCGCGCCGGCTTTGCCATCGACCGCCTGCAGAAGCCGATTGAGCTGTCGGTCGATCTGCGCGTCGAGCACGCCCTGCGTGACGAGTTGCTGAAGGCCAAGGACAAGTACCACGCCAAGGCGGCGTCCGGGATCATCTCCAACGTCAAGACCGGCGAGATCGTGGCGATGGTCTCGCTGCCGGACTTCGATCCCAACAGCCCGAAGGAAGCGCACGATCCTGATCGCATCAACCGCCTGACCACCGGCGTCTACGAGATGGGCTCGACCTTCAAGGCCTTCACGCTGGCGATGGCGCTCGATTCCGGAAAGATCAACCTGAACTCGATGTGGGATGCGCGCGGAAACCTGCACTACGGCAAGTTCACCATCCATGACAGCCACTCGCTCGGGCGTTTCATCAACACCAAGGAAGTATTCACCTACTCGTCCAATATCGGCGCTGCGCGAATTGCGCTCGGCCAGGGCGTCGAGGCGCACAAGGCGTTCCTGGCCAAAATGGGCCAGTTGACGCGGTTGCGTACCGAGTTGCCGGAGAGCGCGGCTCCGCTGGTGCCGCGCCGTTGGGGTGAGTTGAACACGGTGACCATCGCATTCGGCCAGGGCCTCTCCGTGGCGCCTCTACAGGCGGTGATGGGCATCAACGCACTGGTGAACGGCGGCTATCTGATTCCTCCGACGTTCCTCAAGCGCAGCGAAGAAGAAGCCGCGGCGATGGCCAAGCGCGTGGTCAAGACGGAGACCTCCGACAAGATGCGCTATCTGATGCGGCTCAACGCCGAGATAGGCACCGCCAAGAAGGCCGATGTTCCCGGCTACTATATCGGCGGCAAGACCGGCACATCAGAGAAGGTCATCAACGGCCGCTATGCCAAGAAGCGGGTGCTCAACTCCTTCACCGCGATCATGCCCTCCGACGATCCGAAGTATCAGATTCTCATCATGCTCGACGAGCCACAGCCGCTGAAGGAGACGTATGGCTTCATCACGTCGGGCTTTAATGCGGTGCCGACGGGGGGCAGCGTCATTGCCCGCATCGGGCCGCTGCTCGGGATCGAGCCCCGTTTCAACCTGCCGCCGTCCGAGCGCCTTATTCTTGCAGCATCCAGGACAACCCAGTAATCAACCGGGGTGGCCATCGCCGGTGCTGATTCGGCTTTTCCTGACGATTCGGCTTTCCGGCGCGGCATGTCGACTGGAAGACCATGAAGCTGCGCGACCTTCTAGGCCAGAACGTTTTGAGCAATGATGCTGCACTCGAGCCCGCTGTCGCGGCGCTCGAGGTGACCGGCGTTGCGCTCGACAGCCGCGCGGTCAAGCCGGGCGATCTCTTCTTCGCGCTCGCGGGCAGCAAGACCGACGGCGCGCGCTTCGTCGATGCCGCGATTGCCGCAGGCGCGGTGGCGGTCGTCGGCGATCATGCGCCAGCCAGCTCCAGGGTGCCGTTCGTCGCGGTGGCTAATCCGCGCCGCGCGCTGGCGCTGGCGGCGGCGAAAATCTTCCCCGCGCAGCCCGCGACGATTGCCGCGGTGACCGGCACCAGCGGCAAGACCTCGGTCGCGGCGTTCACGCGCCAGATCTGGGAGCGGCTGGGGCACGCCTCCGCCAGCATCGGCACCATCGGTCTGGTCTCGCCGAAGCGCACGGTCTATGGCTCGCTGACGACGCCGGATCCGATAGCGCTGCACCGGCAGCTCGATGAGATCGCGCGCGAGGGCGTGACGCATCTCGCCTTCGAAGCGTCCTCGCACGGGCTCGACCAGTATCGCCTCGACGGCGTGCGCGTCTCCGCCGGCGGCTTCACCAATCTCTCGCGCGACCACATGGATTACCATCCGACCGTCGCGCATTACCTCGCGGCGAAGCTGCGTCTGTTCCGCGAGCTGGTCGCGCCCGGCGGCGCGGCGGTGATCTCGGCCGATCATGATTGCTCGGCGGAAGCGATCGATGCGGCGAAGTCGCGCGGCTTGCGCGTTATGGCCGTTGGCCGCGCCGGCGATGGGGCAGGCGAGGGTATTCGCCTTATGGGCGCGGACGTCGAAGGCTTTTCGCAAGTGCTCGCGCTCGAGCATCGCGGCAAGCGCTATTCCGTCCGGTTGCCGCTGGTCGGCGAATTCCAGATCGAGAACGCGCTGGTGTCGGCCGGACTTGCCATCGGCACCGGCAGCGATGCGGCCAATGTGCTTGCCAGCTTGGAACATCTCGAAGGCGCCAAGGGACGTCTGGAACGGGTCGGCGAGCGCAACGGCGCGCCTGTTTTCGTCGACTACGCGCACAAGCCCGATGCGCTGGCGAAGGCGTTGCAGGCGCTGCGGCCCTACGCCAAACGGAGACTGGTCGTCGTGTTCGGCGCCGGCGGCGACCGCGATGCCGGCAAGCGTCCGATCATGGGCGCGATCGCGGCCGAGAACGCCGACGGCATCATCATCACCGACGACAATCCGCGCAGCGAGAAGCCGGAAGCCATTCGCGCCGAAATCCTCGCCGCCGCAAAAGGCGCCCGCGAGATCGGCGACCGTGCCGCGGCGATCCGAACCGCGATCGAGGAACTTCAAGAAGGCGATGCACTGCTCGTCGCCGGCAAGGGACACGAGACCGGGCAGATCGTCGGCAGCGAGGTGCTGCCCTTCAGTGATCACGAGGCGGTCGCCGCCGCATTAGCGTCGAGGACGAGATGAGCGGGCCAATATGGACGGTTGCCGAGGTGGCGCGCGCGCTGGGCGCTGCCGGATCATTTCCGGACACGCCGATCGATTTCGTCACCCAGGACAGCCGGCTGGTGAAGCCGGGCAGCCTGTTCGTCGCGCTGAGCGGCACGCCGAGCGGCGGCTTCACCTCGGCCTTCGCCAGCGCGCGTGACGGCTGGGAGTTCGCGGACAAGGCGGAAGCTTCCGGCGCAGTCGCGATGATCGTGCCGCACGAGATCGCCGGCATCCGCATTCCCCAGATCGTCGTCAAGGACACGCTGATCGACGGGCTCTGGGGTCTCGCGCGGGCCGCACGCGCACGCTTCAGCGGGCCGGTGATCGGGCTCACCGGCAGCGCGGGCAAGACCAGCACCAAGGAATTCCTCGCGGCTTACCCCGGCGCCTATGCGAGCCCATCGAGCTTCAACAATTTCTGGGGCGTGCCGCTGACGCTGTGCAATGCAAAGCCCGATGCCAGCCTCTGGGTCGTCGAGATGGGCATGAACCAGACTGGCGAGATCGCGCGGCTCAGCGAATTGACGCGGCCGACGGTCGCGCTCGTCGTCAACGTCCAGCCCGTGCATCTGGAGAAGCTCGGCTCCCTCGAAGCCATCAGGCGCGAGAAAGTGTCGATCGCGCTCGGCCTGCCCGAGGATGGCGTGCTGGTGCTGCCCGCCGGACTCAAGGCGTCCGAATGGAAGGGCAAGGTGGTGCGTTTCGGCGAGCATGCCGAGGTGCACGAGGTCGCGCACGCGCCGCATGGCGAGAGCTGGCAGGTCGTGGCCATGATCGGCAAGAAGGAGATCGCCTTCAGCCTGACGCCGGGCGCGCCGCACCGCGTGCAGAATGCGCTCGCCGCGCTCGCCTCGATCCGTGCGGCGAACCTCGATGCGGCGACGCTCGCGATCAAGCTCGACCGGGTCGGCATCATGACCGGCCGCGGCGTCGAGCAGGCGGTCGGCGGCGTCACCGTGATCGACGACAGCTTCAACGGCAATCCGGCCAGCGTGGCTGCTGCACTGCAAAGCCTCCAGGCCCGCAACGTGACCGGTGGCCGCCGCATTGCGGTGCTCGGCGACATGCTGGAGCTCGGCGATGACGCGCCAACCTATCATACCGGTCTGGTCAAGCATCTCGAAGGCATCGACGGCGTCTACTGCGTCGGCCCCCTGATGCGCCACCTCCGCGACGTGTTGCCGGCTGGCAAGGCCCTCGGCTGGCACGACGATCCCGCCACGCTGAAAGCCAGCGAGGTCGCAAATCTGCTGAGGGCAGGCGATGTCGTGGTTGTCAAGGGCAGCAAGAAGATGTTCTGGGTCAACAAGTTTGTGCCGGGCCTAGTGGCCGCCTTGCAGGCAAAGGCGTAAACTGCTTGGAAGGCGCTGTTCCCGAATCCCACCTTGCGGCGCGAAGCCGGTCGTTTTCCCGGAGGTCGCCCGACCCCATGATGAAGACCAGCGAATGCGCGTGAGGCACGCCAGGATCAAGATCAAGGCTGCGTGCGAAAGGCGCCATAGGACCGTCTGAATGTTTTACTGGCTGATCGAGCTCTCCAACACATTTCCGGGCTTCGGTGCCGTCCGCACCTTCCTGAACGTCTTCCGCTACATCACCTTCCGGACCGGCGGCGCCGTCGTCACCGGCGCGTTGTTCGTGTTCCTGTTCGGACCCTGGATCATCGACCATCTGCGCATCCGCCAGGGCAAGGGCCAGCCAATCCGGACCGATGGCCCGCAATCGCATCTCGCCAAGAAAGGCACGCCCACGATGGGCGGCCTGATGATCCTGTCCGGCCTCACGGTCGGTACAGTGCTGTGGGCCAATCCGCTCAACCCCTATGTCTGGATCGTGCTGGCGGTGACGCTCGGCTTCGGCTTCGTCGGCTTCTATGACGACTATCTCAAGGTGACCAAGCAGACCACGACCGGGTTCGGCAGCAAGCTTCGCCTGCTGATCGAAGCGGCGATCGCGCTGGTGGCCTGCTATGCGCTGGTGCGGTTGAACCGCGATCCCGCCTCGACCGCGCTGACGATACCCTTCCTCAAGGACACCGTGCTGCATTTCGGCTGGTTCTTCGTCGTGTTCGGCGCCTTCGTCATCGTCGGCGCCGGCAATGCGGTGAACCTCACCGACGGTCTCGACGGCCTTGCCATCGTGCCGGTTATGATTGCGACCGCGAGCTTTGCGATGATCGCCTATCTCGCCGGCAACGCGGTGTTTGCCGATTATCTCCAGATCAAATATGTCGCGGGCACCGGCGAGCTCGCGGTGCTCTGCGGCGCGCTCTTGGGCGCCGGCCTCGGCTTCCTCTGGTTCAACGCGCCGCCGGCCTCGATCTTCATGGGCGACACCGGCTCGCTCGCGCTCGGCGGCATGCTCGGCGCAATTGCCGTCGCGGTGAAGCACGAGATCGTGCTCGCGGTGATCGGCGGTCTGTTCGTGCTGGAGGCGGTCTCCGTCATCGTCCAGGTGGTGTCGTTCAAGCTCACGGGCAAGCGCATCTTCCGGATGGCGCCGATCCATCACCATTTCGAGCAGCTCGGCTGGACCGAGCCGCAGATCGTGATCCGGTTCTGGATCATCTCGGTGATGTTGGCGCTGGCCGGCCTGTCGACGCTGAAGCTGCGCTGATGATTCCGGTCACATCCTTCGCCGGCAAGACGGTCGCGGTGTTCGGCCTCGGCGGCTCGGGGCTCGCCTCCTGCCACGCGCTGAAAGCCGGCGGCGCCGAGGTGATCGCCGCCGACGACAATGCCGAGAACGTCGCCAAGGCGGCGCAGGCCGGCCTCATCACCGCGGATCTGCGCAACGTCTCCTGGGCGAATTTTGCCGCACTCGTGCTCGCGCCCGGCGTGCCGCTGACCCATCCGGTGCCGCACTGGAGCGTACTGAAGGCGCGCGAGGCCGGGGTCGAGGTGATCGGCGACATCGAGCTGTTCTGCCGCGAACGGCGCCGGCACGCGCCGAACGCACCGTTCGTCGCCATCACCGGCACCAACGGCAAATCGACCACGACGGCGCTGATCGCGCACCTGACCAAGGTCGCGGGCTACGACACCCAGATGGGCGGCAATATCGGCACCGCGATCCTGTCGCTGGAGCCGCCGCGCATGGGCCGCGTTCACGTCATCGAGATGTCGTCCTACCAGATCGACCTCACGCCCTCGCTCGATCCCTCCGTCGGCATCCTGCTCAATGTCAGCGAGGACCACATCGACCGTCACGGCACCATCGCGCATTACGCCGCGGTGAAGGAGCGCCTCGTCGCGGGCGTGCAAGGAAGCGGCACCGCGATCGTCGGCGTCGATGACGGCTTTTGCCGCGACATCGCCGACCGGCTCGACCGCGCCGGCAAGAAGGTCGAGCGCGTCTCCGTCAGGAATCCGCTGGCGAGCGGCATCCATGTCGAGCATGGCACCATCGTGCGCACTGCGGGCGGTGCGCGCAGCGAGGTCGCAAAGCTCGGCGGCATCGGCTCGCTACGCGGCCAGCACAATGCGCAGAACGCCGCCTGCGCCGCCGCTGCCGCGCTCGCGATGGGCATCAGCCTGGAGGTGCTCCAGAACGGCTTGCGCAGCTTTCCCGGCCTCGCGCATCGCATGGAGCAGGTCGGCCGCTGCGGCAACGTGCTGTTCGTCAACGACTCCAAGGGCACCAACGCCGACGCTACCGCGCATGCGTTGTCGTCCTTTGCGGACATCTTCTGGATCGCCGGCGGCAAGCCCAAGGCCGGCGGCATCACTGGCCTCACCGGCTACTTCCCGCGCATCCGCAAGGCCTATCTGATCGGCGAGGCCGCGCAGGAGTTTTCGGGCACGCTCGGCACGCAGGTGGCGCACGAGATCAGCCAGACCCTCGACGTCGCCGTCGAACACGCCGCGCGCGATGCAGAGGCGTCAGGTCTCACTGATGCGGTCGTGCTGCTGTCACCAGCCTGCGCCTCGTTCGACCAGTACCGCAACTTCGAAATCCGCGGCACAAAGTTCCGCGAACTGGTGCAGGCGCTGCCGGGCGTGAAGCCGGTGGTGTAGGGCAGGTCACTGCCCTTTTGCTCCGCTGTCGTCGCCCGGCTCGACCGGGCGACCCAGTATTCCAGAGACCGCGCTTGAGCCGAGGGGCCGCGGCGTACTGGATGCCCCGCCTTCGCGGGGCATGACATTGTGTTGTGCGGCGGCAGCGGAGATCGTCTCCAACCATCCGCAATTCCTTAACCCCCCGGTAACCAACCTCGGCGACCAATGGACCGACCTCTGTCCGAAAGCGGCCGCCCATGCTCTCCCGTGAAGAACGCACCCCCTTTTCCGAGTGGTGGTGGACCGTCGACAAGCCGCTGATGGGCGCGATCCTGGCGCTGATGCTGACCGGCGTGATCCTGTCGCTGGCGGCGAGCCCGCCGGTCGCGACCCGGATCGGGCTCGATCCCTTCCATTTCTTCAGCCGCCACGTGCTGTTCCTCCTCCCGTCCTGCCTGGTGCTGCTCGGGGTCTCCTTCCTGTCGCCGCGCGCGATCCGCCGTAGTGCGCTGATCATCTTCGCAGCCAGCATCATCCTGATCGTGCTGACGCTCGCGATCGGCCCGGAGGTGAAGGGCTCGCGGCGCTGGATCACGCTGATCGGCGTCAACATCCAGGCCTCCGAAGTCGCCAAGCCTTCCTTCGTCGTCATCGCGGCCTGGCTGTTCGCGGAATCGACCAAGCGGCCCGAGATGCCCGCGACCTCGATGGCGCTGGTGCTGCTCTTGATGCTGGTCTCGCTGCTGGTGATGGAGCCGGATTTCGGTCAGACCATGCTGATCCTGATGGTGTGGGGCTCGCTGTTCTTCATTGCGGGCATGCGCATGATCTGGGTGTTCGGTCTGGCAGGTCTCGGCGCCGCCGGCCTGTTCAGCGCCTATCTGTTCGTCCCGCATGTCGCGGGCCGCATCAAGCGCTTCATGAATCCGGCCTCCGGCGACACCTTCCAGGTCGATACCGCCATGGAGGCCTTCTACAACGGGGGATGGTTCGGCCTCGGGCCGGGCGAGGGCATCGCCAAGCGCAGCCTGCCGGACAGCCACACCGACTTCGTGTTCGCGGTTGCCGCCGAAGAGTTCGGCATCATCCTGTGCCTTGCCATGCTGACGCTGTTCGCCTTCGTCGTCATCCGCACGCTGTCGCGCGCTTATGCCAATGAGGACATGTTCTCGCGCTTCGCCGCGTCGGGTCTCGCCATCCTGTTCGGCGTGCAGGCGGCGATCAACATGTCGGTCAACCTCCAGCTCATCCCTGCCAAGGGCATGACGCTGCCGTTCATCTCCTATGGCGGCTCCTCGATCGTGTCGCTCGCCTATGGCGTCGGCATGATGCTGGCCCTGACGCGCCTGCGCCCGCGCACCGAGGTCGAGGCCAGCGGCCATGCCGAGGCGATGCGGAGTTACGCTTAAGCCGTCATTGCGAGGAGCCCGCGACAAAATTGCGGAGCAATTTTGTGCTGGCGACGAAGCAATCCAGGCTGTCTCCGCGGCGGCACTCTGGATTGCTTCGCTTCGCTCGCAATGACGAGAGAGACGCTGTAAAACTCCCCCACCATGACCACGTCCCCCCTGATTCTTCTCGCCGCGGGCGGCACCGGCGGCCATTTGTTTCCGGCCGAGGCACTCGGCGTCGAGCTGATCCGGCGCGGCTTTCGTGTCCGCCTCGTCACCGACGAACGCGCGCTGCGCTATAGCGGGCTGTTCAGCAAGGACATGATCGACGTCGTCTCGAGCGAGACCGCGCGCGGCCGCAATCCGTTGCAGCTCGCTTATGCCGGCCTCACGCTGGCTGCCGGCACGCTCTCTGCGTATCGCCTGATCAAGCGGCTGACGCCCGTCGCCGTCGTCGGCTTCGGCGGCTATCCGACGTTGCCGCCGCTGGTCGCGGCAAAATTCGCCGGCGTGCCCGGCATCATCCACGATGCCAATGCCGTGCTCGGCCGCGCCAACCGGTTCCTGTCGGGCCGCGTCCGCGCCATCGCAACGTCCTTGCCCGGCGTGCTCGACCGCGATCCCGCACTATCGGGCAAGACCACGACCGTCGGTACGCCAATGCGGCCGGCGGTTCTCGCGGCAGCCGCCGTGCCATATGCCGCGCCCGAGGCGAACGGCCCGCTGCGCCTGCTCGTCGTCGGCGGCAGCCAGGGCGCACGCATCATGGCCGACATCGTGCCCGGCGCGATCGAGCGGCTCGAGCCTGCGCTGTGGAGCCGGCTGATCCTGACCCAGCAAGTCCGCGACGAGGACATGAGCCGCGTCCGCGCGGTCTACGACAAGCTCAAGGTCAATGCCGAGCTGGCGCCGTTCTTCAAGGATTTGCCCGCGCGGCTTGCCTCCAACCATCTCGTGGTGTCGCGGTCCGGCGCCGGCACCGTGGCCGAGCTCGCCGCAATCGGACGGCCCTCGATTTTGGTGCCGCTGCCCGGTTCGATTGACCAGGACCAGTTCGCCAATGCTGGCGTGCTGTCCAAGGTCGACGGTGCCATCCGCATCCCGCAGACCGAGTTCACGTCCGACCGGTTGGCGTCAGAGATCTCCGCCTTCGCCGCCGAGCCCGCGCGCCTCGCGGCCATGGCCACCGCTGCCCGCGGTGCCGGCCGGCTCGATGCCGCCGAGCGGCTCGCCGATCTCGTGGTCAAAGTCGCTGGAATCTGACGCGAAAAAGCCCTTGTCTTCGTCTTCCAAAGCGGGGCATCCAGTAGGAACGGCGCGGCTGATTTGGCCGTGACCTTCGCCAGATGCCGCCTTCTCCGGCGGCGAGGTCAGGGAACAGAGCATGAGACTGCCGCGCGAGATCGGACCCATCCACTTCGTCGGGATCGGCGGGATCGGCATGAGCGGCATCGCCGAGGTGCTGGTCAATCTCGGCTATGCCGTGCAGGGCTCGGACGCCTCCGACAACTACAATCTCGACCGCTTGCGCAAGAAGGGCGCGAAGGTCTCCGTCGGCCACAAGGCCGAGAACGTCGATGGCGCCGAGGTCGTGGTCGTGTCCACCGCGATCAAGCGCGACAATCCGGAACTGATGGCGGCGCGCGAGCGGCGCATTCCCGTGGTGCGGCGCGCCGAGATGCTGGCCGAGCTGATGCGGCTCAAGAGTTGCATCGCCATCGCCGGCACGCACGGCAAGACCACCACGACCACGATGGTCGCGACTCTGCTCGACGCCGGCGGGCTCGATCCCACCGTGATCAACGGCGGCATCATCAATGCCTATGGCTCCAACGCGCGGCTCGGGGCCGGCGACTGGATGGTGGTTGAAGCCGACGAGAGCGACGGCACGTTCCTGAAGCTGCCGACCGATGTCGCGATCGTCACCAATGTCGACCCCGAGCATCTCGACCACTTCAAGACCTTCGAGGCCGTGCAGGACGCGTTCCGAAACTTCGTCGAGAACCTGCCGTTCTACGGCTTCGCCGTGATGTGCATCGATCATCCCGTGGTGCAGAGCCTCGTTGGCAAGATCGAGGATCGCCGCATCATCACCTACGGCGAAAACCCGCAGGCCGACGTGCGGTTCGTCGATCTGACCCCGATGGGCGGTGGCTCCAAGTTCAAGGTTGCGTTCCGCGATCGCAAGACCGGCGCCGTGCACGAGATCGCTGATCTGATGCTGCCGATGCCGGGGCGCCACAATGCCTCCAACGCGACGGCCGCGATTGCGGTCGCGCGCGAGCTCGGCGTGTCCGACGATGCGATCCGCAAGGCCATCGCCGGCTTCGGCGGCGTCAAGCGCCGCTTCACCAAGACGGGTGAATGGAACGGCGTCACCGTGATCGACGATTACGGCCATCATCCCGTCGAGATCGCCGCGGTGCTGAAGGCGGCGCGGGAATCCACCAACGGCAAGATCGTCGCCGTGGTGCAGCCGCATCGCTACACCCGCCTGCAATCGCTGTTCGAGGAGTTCTGCACCTGCTTCAACGACGCCGATGCGGTTGTTGTCGCCGACGTCTATGCCGCCGGCGAAGCGCCGATCGACGGCATCGACCGCGACCATTTCGTTGCCGGCCTGCGCGCGCACGGTCACCGCGAGGTGGTGCCGTTGCCGGGGGCATCGGAGCTTGCGGGCATCGTCAAGGGCGTGGCGAAGTCGGGTGATCTCGTCGTGTGCTTAGGGGCCGGCAACATCACGCAATGGGCGTATACACTGCCGGACCAGTTGAAGGCGCTGGGGTAGGGCGGTGAGCTTCCCCGACATCACGCCAGACCTCAAAGCCGCGATGCCGGAGTTGCGCGGCCGGCTGCTGGCGAACCAGTCGCTCGCCGAGCTCACCTGGTTTCGCGTCGGCGGTCCCGCGCAGGTGCTGTTCACGCCGGCGGACGAGGACGATCTCGCTTACTTCCTCGCGCATCTCGCGTCCGACGTTTCCGTCTATGTCGTCGGCGTCGGCTCCAATTTGATCGTGCGCGACGGCGGCATCGCGGGCGTGGTGATCCGCCTTGCGCCGCGTGCCTTTGGCGACGCAGTCGCGAGCGGTGACGTCGTCACCGCTGGAGCGGCGGCGCTCGACAAGCGCGTGGCGGAAGTGGCCGCGAGCGAGAATATCGGCGGGCTCGAATTCTACTTCGGCATTCCCGGCACCATCGGCGGCGCGCTGCGCATGAATGCGGGCGCCAATGGCGGCGAGACCAAGGACGTTCTGATCGAGGCGCGAGGCGTCGGGCGCGACGGCACGAAGCATGTCTTCTCCAATGCGGACATGAAGTTCGTCTATCGCAACAGCGGCGTCGATCCCTCCATCATCTTCACCTCCGCGCGGTTTCGCGGCGAGATCAGGGATACCGATGCGATCCGCGCGCGCATGGCGGAGGTGCAGACCCATCGCGAGACCGCGCAGCCGATCCGCGAAAAGACCGGCGGCTCGACTTTCAAGAATCCGCCCGGCCATTCCGCCTGGAAGCTGGTCGATGCCGCCGGCTGCCGCGGCTTGCGCGTCGGCGGCGCGCAGGTCTCGCAGATGCACTGCAACTTCCTGATCAACAATGGCGATGCCACCGCGCACGACATCGAGACGCTGGGCGAGACCGTGCGCGAGCGGGTGAAGGCAAATTCCGGAATTGAGCTACACTGGGAAATCAAGCGGATCGGAATTCCCGGCTAATTTGGACAGGCGACGAGAGAACATGCGCATCACCATCCTCTTCGGCGGCTCCAACCGGGAGCGTCTGGTTTCGGTCGCCTCGGCCCAGGCTCTGCATCAGGCGCTGCCCGAGGCCGACCTCTGGTGGTGGGACGTCGAGGACAAGGTGCATGTGGTGCAATCGAAGCAGCTGCTCGAACATGCCCGCCCGTTCGAGGACGAGTTCAAGCCCGGCACGTCGGGCATTCCGCTGGAGCAGGCACTCGACCGGGCCAAGGCGGAAGGGCGCGTGCTGGTACTCGGCCTGCATGGCGGGCGCGCGGAGAACGGCGAATTGCAGCTGATGTGCGAGGCGCGCGGCGTGCCCTTCACCGGATCGGGCTCGGCCTCCTCGCATCTCGCCTTCGACAAGATCGCGGCCAAGCATTTCGCCGCGCTCGGCGGCGTGACGCCGCCTGAAAACATTGCGCTGGACAAGATCGACGAGGCCTTCGCCGAATACGGCCGGCTGATCGCAAAGCCGGCGCGCGACGGCTCGAGCTACGGCCTGATCTTCGTCAACGCCAGGCAGGATCTCGTCGCCGTCCGCAATGCGGCCCAGCATGAAGACTATGTGATCGAGCCCTACGTCGCCGGCGTCGAGGCCACCTGCGGCGTGCTGGAACGCGCCGACGGCTCGATCGTCGCGCTGCCGCCGATCGAGATCATTCCGGGCGAGGGGAGTTTCGACTACGCCGCAAAATATCTTCTGAAGTCGACCCAGGAGATCTGCCCCGGGCGTTTCGCACCCGAGATCACCGCCGCGCTGAAGGAGCAGGCGATGCTGGCGCATCGCGCAATGTCCTGCACCGGCTATTCCCGCTCGGACTTCATCGTCTCCGACAAGGGCCTGGTCTATCTTGAAACCAACACGCTGCCCGGGTTGACCAAGTCGTCGCTCTACCCCAAGGCGCTGAAAGCCGAGGGCATCGCATTCGTCGACTTCCTGCGCGGCCTGGTCGAGCTCGCCGGGCGGGGCGTGCGGAAATAGTTAGGACTGGTTAACGGCCGAACCGGCGAAATGGCCCGGTTTGGGGTCCAAATCCGGTAAAATGCCGGAGATCGCGGCATAAATGCCTCACTGGCCTCGGCAAAACGCATCCGGCGTTAACGAACTTTACCTTTTGTTTACCAGGACGTCCGAAGGTTAACGCTGGCGGCGCATATGGCGTTTTGGCTGCCGGCGCGTGAGCTGTCCCGGGTGATGTCACCTCCAGCGAACGCTTTGATGGGGAGAGGCTTCTTCTGCCGAAGACCAGCACCCGGCCCGGCAAGACCGAGACGTCACATTCGCCAGGACCCGCGCGGTATCGCGGGAAAACTGTTGACGAGCTCGTGCAATGGATCGTGCAGGAAGCCTCACCCGGTCGCTTTTCAGATCGCTGAGGCCCCAAGCTGACCTGAAGGCGGCCGCTATCGGAGCGGTCGTGCTTCTGCGCGAGTGGGTGCAGGACAAGCACGCTGAAAAGCGCGCTGCTGCCCAGAACAAGATCAAATCCAGGACCAAGGCCAGGCCCGCCATCGAGCGCGAGCCGCCGCCGCGCGTCGTCGCGCTGGTCGAGCGCTATGCGCCGCGCCGGGTCGGGATCACCATGACCGTGCTGCTGCTGATGGGGAGCTGCGGTTTCGGCATCGTCAAGGGCGGCCATCTCCAGGATTTCATCACGGCGGTCAGCGATACCCGCAATGCGCTGGCCAATTCCGCCGGCTTCCGCATCACCTCCGTCGTGATCAACGGCCGCAAGCAGCTCAGCCAGGACGAGATTCTGGCGATCGGCGGCGTCAGCGGCCGTTCCTCACTGCTGTTCCTCGACGCCGACGCCGTTCGCGACAAGCTCAAGGCCAATCCCTGGATCGCGGATGCGACCGTGCTGAAGCTCTATCCGGGCCAGCTCATGATCGAGCTCACCGAGCGCAAGGCGTACGCGCTGTGGCAGGAAGCCGGCCGGCTCTCGGTCATCGCCGACGACGGCGCCGTGCTCGAGCCCTATGTCTCGCGCCGGTTCCTGTCGCTGCCGCTCGTCGTCGGCAAGGGCGCCGACACCCAGGCGCGCGATTTCCTGGCGCTGCTGGCGCGCTATCCGCAGATCAATTCGGTGACCAAGGCCGCGATCTATGTCGGCGAACGGCGCTGGAACCTGAGGCTCAAGGACGGCCTCGACATCCGCCTGCCCGAGCAGGACGTCGGCAACGCGCTGGCGATGCTGTCGAAGCTCGACAAGGAGGACAGGCTGTTCTCCCGCGACATCGTCGCCGTCGACATGCGCCTGCCCGATCGTCTGGTGGTGCAGCTGTCCGACGACGCCGCCAAGGCGCGCGAGGACCTGTTCAAGGACAAGAAGAAAAAGAAGGCCGGGGACGCCGCATGACCGGTCTCGATCGCACCCAGACGCCGAAGACGCGCCCGATGCCGCACAAGCGCGGCGGCCTCGTCGCCTGCCTCGATATCGGCACCAGCAAGATCGCCTGCATGATCGCGCGGCTGAAGCCGTCGGCGCCGAGCGACGCGCTGCGCGGCCGCACCCATGCGGTGGAACTGATCGGTTACAGCCAGATCCAGTCGCGCGGCATGAAAGCCGGCGCGGTGATCGATCTCGGCGAATGCGAGCAGGCGGTCCGCCAGGCGGTCGGGCTTGCGGAGAAAATGGCCAAGGTGCGGGTCGAGTCCGTGCTGCTGTCGGTTTCCGGCGGCCGGCTTTCCGGCCAGCTGGTTGAAGCCGCCGCCGACATTCGCGGCGGCGCCGTGACCCCGGCCGATGTCAGCCGCGTCACCTCCACCGGCATGCGCCATGCCACCGGCGAGGGCCGCACCGTGCTGCACGCGCTGCCGGTCGGCTACACGCTCGACGGCGTCAAAGGCATCCGCGATCCGCGCGGCATGGTCGCGCATCAGTTCGGCGTCGACATGAACGTCGTCACCTGCGACGCCACCGTGGCGCGGAACCTGATGCTGGCGGTGGAGCGCTGCCACATCAATGTCGAAGCCATGGCGGCGAGCCCCTATGTGGCCGGCCTGTCGGTGCTGACCGACGACGAGGCCGATCTCGGCGCGGCCGTCGTCGAGATGGGTGCGGGCACCACCACGATTGCGGTCTATTCCGGCGGCCGCTTCGTGCACGCGGCCGGTTTTGCGGTCGGCGGGCAACACATCACGATGGATCTTGCGCGCGGACTCTCGGCGACCATTGCCGATGCCGAGCGAATCAAGACGTTATACGGGACCGTCATCACCGGCGGATCGGACTCGCGTGAGCTGATGTCTGTGCCGACGGCCGGTGACGAGCAGGATCTGCCGCAGATCGTCTCCCGCGCCACCATCGCCAACATCGTCAAGCACCGTGCCGAGGAAGTCTTCGAAATGGTTCGGGACAAGTTGAAGGATTCGCCCTTCGCCTCGGAGCCCAACGGCCGCGTCGTGCTCTCGGGCGGGGCCTCGCAGCTCACGGGTCTCGTCGAACTCGGCACCCAGATTCTCGGCCGGCCCGTGCGGGTCGGACGTCCGCTCGGTTTTGGCCGGCTGCCCAACGAGGCGAAGAACGCCGCGTTCGCGGTGCCGGCCGGGCTCCTCGTCTACCCGCAATATGTTCACCACGAACATGTCGAACCGCGACATACGCGGCAGCAGGTCAGGACAGGGACGGGCGGCTATTTTGGAAAGGTCGGACGATGGCTACGCGAGGGCTTCTGATGAACCGGTTCCGCAATCTTCGAATTTCACCAACTCCCGCGGCCGACGGCCGGGGCGAACCCACGCGCGCGTGATCGAGAGGCAAACATGACCATCAGCATCAATGTTCCTGATATTCACGAATTGAAGCCCCGCATCACCGTGTTCGGCGTCGGCGGCGCCGGTGGCAACGCCGTCAACAACATGATCACGGCGGGCCTCCAGGGCGTCGACTTCGTGGTCGCCAACACCGACGCGCAGGCGCTGACGATGTCGAAGGCGCAGCGCATCGTGCAGATGGGCACGGCGGTCACGCAAGGCCTCGGCGCGGGTTCGCAGCCGAACGTCGGCGCGGCGGCGGCGGAAGAGGTGATCGACGAATTGCGCGACCATCTCTCCGGCGCCAACATGGTGTTCGTCACCGCCGGCATGGGCGGCGGCACCGGCACGGGTGCTGCTCCCGTCATCGCCAAGACCGCGCGCGACATGGGCATCCTCACCGTCGGCGTCGTCACCAAGCCGTTCCACTTCGAAGGCGGCCGCCGCATGCGCACCGCCGAAGCCGGCATCAACGAGCTGCACAAGGTGGTCGACACGCTGTTGATCATCCCGAACCAGAACCTGTTCCGGGTCGCCAACGAGAAGACCACCTTCGCCGATGCCTTCGCGATGGCCGACCAGGTGCTCTACTCGGGCGTCGCCTGCATCACCGACCTGATGGTCAAGGAAGGCCTGATCAACCTCGACTTCGCTGACGTGAGAGCGGTGATGAGGGAAATGGGCAAGGCGATGATGGGCACGGGCGAAGCCTCCGGCGACAAGCGCGCGCTGACCGCTGCTGAAGCTGCGATCGCCAACCCGCTGATCGACGACAGCTCGATGAAGGGCGCCAAGGGCCTTCTCATCTCGATCACCGGCGGCAAGGACCTCACCCTGTTCGAGGTCGACGAAGCCGCGACCCGCATCCGCGAGGAAGTCGACCAGGACGCCAACATCATCGTCGGCGCGACCTTCGACGAAGCGCTCGACGGCCTGATCCGCGTCTCGGTCGTCGCCACCGGCATCGAGCAGGCTGCGATCGCCCGCAACAGCCAGGCCACCAGCGCCCCGGTCGCGAACGCAGCGCCGCAGCAGATTCAACAAGGGCAGCAGGCTCCCGCTGCTCCGGCCGCGGCCGCCGAGAGCCGTCTCGCCGACCTGACCGCACGTCTGCGTGCCGACAATCAGCGCATGGCCGAACGCGCCCAGAAGTTGGAAGGGCAGATCCCGGCCGCAGCACCGGCTCAGGCTGCCGCCCCTGTCGCGCCGCGTCCGAATGTCGAGCGTGCCGCGCTTGCCGCCATCGCGGCTGCCGTTGCCGAGGTCCCGCAGGCATCCGCCCCGCAGACCTATGGCGACGTCACCGTGCGCCCGATCGCGCAGAAGCCGACCCTGTTTCCGGAGCCCGACATGGCCCCGGTCGCGATGCAGGAGCCGATGACGCCGGATACCTTCATCCCACCGCAGGCCGAGCGTGCGCCGGTCCGTGCACCGCGGATGCCCCGTATCGACGAATTGCCGATGCCGGCCCAGAACGAGCTTCGCCAGGCCCGCGGCGAGGCTGAAGAAGAGACCCCGCAAAAGACCCGCCTGTCGCTGCTGCAGCGCCTCGCCAATGTCGGCCTCGGCCGCCGTGACGAGGAGAGCGAGCCGCCGGTCGCCGCCCGCACCGCGGGTCCCGCGATGCCGCCGCTGCCCGATCGTCGCCCGCAGAAGAGCGTGGCACAGCAGATCGCGGCCAGCGAGCCGGTATCTGAGTATGCCCGCCGTCCCGCGCCTCAGGGCCTGGACGTGCATGGTCGCCCGGCTCCTGTTGCACCGGCGCCACAGGGTGACGACCATCTTGATATCCCGGCCTTCCTGCGGCGCCAGGCGACCTGAGGATTGTTACAATAAGGCAGACGAAAAAAGGTCCCGGCGGGAAGCTTGCCGGGACCTTTCCTTTTGTCCCGTGCATATCCGGATTGCACGCCCAAACAACTGATTTTAAATCATTAATTACGTATTCGATGGTTCAGTAAAACTGCCGATAACGGTCCCAAACCGAGGTGCAATTTGGTTAAGCCTTGGCGCGAATACGGCGGGTTTGGGGTAACAATCGGTAAAAAAGCGTGAGTTGGCGCTGTTTGGGGCAGTGACTATGGTTTGCCGTGACTTGGGGATACGGAGATTCGGAAGCGTCGGCACTGGCCGACCAGGCGGGTCTCGTATAAGTCGCAGTGGGTCGTAGTGGGGCGGGTTCCTGATGAAATTTAGCCGGCAAACAACGCTTCGTGCGCAAGCCTCTGTGGCAGGCGTAGGCGTTCATTCCGGTCTTCCCGTCACCCTCACGCTTGGGCCTGCGCCTGTCGACGCAGGTTTTATTTTTGTCCGCACCGGACTTGAGGGAAGTGACCGCGAAGTTCAGGCGACCGCCGACCAGGTGATCGCAACCGATTTCGCCACCGTCCTCGGCGATCGTACCGGCCCGCTGGTGTCCACCGCCGAGCACGTGCTTGCTGCGCTGCGGGGCATGGGCGTCGACAACGCCACCATCGAGATCGACGGTCCGGAAGTGCCGATCATGGACGGCAGCGCCGCGGCCTTCGTTGCGGCGATCGAGCAGGCCGGCATAGTCAGCCAGCCGGCGCAGCGCCGCTTCATTCAGGTTTTGAAGCCGATCTCAGTCAAGATCGGCGACTCCTTCGGCGAGATCCGGCCCTACGCCAACGGGTTCCGTGCCGAGGTCGAGATCGACTTCACCAATCCCGTCATCGGCCAGCAGAGCTACGACTTCGAGCTGAGCCCGGAACGCTTCCGCCGCGAAGTCGGCCGCGCCCGGACCTTCGGCCTGATGTCCGACGTTGCCCGGCTCTGGAGCGCGGGCTATGCGCTCGGGTCCTCCTTCGATAACACCGTCGTGTTCGACGAGGAGCGGCTGCTCAACACCGAAGGCCTGCGCTACGCCGACGAATGCGTCCGCCACAAGGTGCTGGACGTGATCGGCGATCTCGCGCTGGCCGGCCTGCCCCTGCTCGGCGCCTACCGCTCGGTGCGTGGCGGCCACAAGCTCAACCACGCCGTCCTGACCGCGCTGCTCGCCGACCGTACCGCCTGGCGGGTGGTCGAGGGCGAGGCGGCCCGCCGCACCACGCGTCCCGTGGGCGACGTCGGTCGCAGCATCGTCGGCGGCCGGGTGGCCGCGGCCTTCGGGCCGGACGTGTCCTGAAGAAACCTTTTCCTGAAGAGCCCTGTGCCGGGGGTCGTTTCGCGGCGGCTTTCTCCGGGAAACTCCGGGTAACAATGATCGGCTAGGATTGCGGCGCATTCGCCTTAATCCGGGCGAAATGCCTGCCTATCCGGTTGGTTCAAGATCGTTTTTCGGTTACACCGGCGTGGTCGCATGGCAGGCACCACGGCACCATTTCGCGCCTGTGACGGGGTTCATGGGCTGGCGGACACCGCATCACAGGGCGTCAGGGCTTAAATTCATGTCGGCACAGCGTATGACGCGCGGATATCTCCCGGTCTCGTCTCGAGTCCGCGGGCTGCTTCACGCTGCCACCTTCATCATGCTCGCGCTGCCGCTGGCCGGCTGCGGCACCGGGGCGCTGTGGGACAAGTTCACTGCCAAGGACGACACCTTCGTCGAGGAGCCCGCCGACAAGATCTACAATGAGGGCCTGTACCTCATGAACGAGAAGAAGGACATGAAGGCGGCGAACAAGAAGTTCGAAGAGGTCGACCGCCAGCATCCTTATTCCGATTGGGCCCGCAAATCGCTGCTGATGTCGGCCTATGCGTCCTACCAGGGCGGCGATTATGACGGCTGCATCGGCGCCGCGACCCGCTACGTCACGCTGCATCCCGGCAGCCCGGACGCGGCCTATGCGCAATATCTGATCGCCGCCTCCCATTACGACCAGATCCCGGACATCAGCCGCGACCAGGCCCGCACCGAGAAGGCGATCGCCGCGCTGGAAGAGGTGAACCGCAAATATCCGAACTCGGAATATGCGACCTCGGCCAAGGCCAAGATCGAGGGCGCGCGCGACCAGCTCGCCGGCAAGGAAATGAATGTCGGCCGCTACTACATGCAGAAGCGCGACTACACGGCGGCGATCAACCGCTACAAGGCCGTCGTCACGCAGTACCAGACCACCCGCCACGTCGAGGAAGCGCTGTTCCGGCTCACTGAGGCCTATATGTCGATCGGCATCGTCGGCGAGGCGCAGACCGCGGCGGCCGTGCTCGGGCACAATTTTCCTGACAGCCGCTGGTACAAGGACGCCTATAATCTTGTAAAATCCGGCGGTCTCGAACCGAGCGAGAATCAGGGGTCCTGGATCAGCCGGACCTTCAAGAAGATTGGCCTCTAGGTCTCGGCTAGGAAATCTGGTTCCATGCTGGCGCGTCTGTCGATCCGTGACATCGTCCTGATCGAACGGCTCGATATCGAATTCGCCACCGGACTTGCGGTTCTGACCGGCGAGACCGGTGCGGGCAAATCCATCCTGCTCGATGCCTTTGCACTGGCGCTCGGAGGCCGCGGCGACGCCGGCCTCGTGCGCCATGGCGCGGAGCAGGGACAGGTCACCGCCGTCTTCGATATCCCCAAAAATCACCCCGCGGCAAAGATCCTCGCCGAGAACGGGCTCGACGATACCGGCGAGATGATTCTCCGCCGGGTGCAACTCGCCGACGGCCGCACCCGGGCCTTCATCAACGACCAGTCGATCAGCGTCCAGACGCTGAAGGCGGTCGGCGCCGCCCTGGTCGAGATCCACGGCCAGCACGACGAGCGCGCGCTGGTCGATGCCGCCACCCACCGCCGCCTGCTCGATGCCTTTGCCGGCCTCGAAAAGGACGTCGCGGCCGTTGAGACGCTTTGGGATGCGCGCCGCACCGCCAACACCGCGCTGGAGGAGCATCGCGCCGGCATGGAGCGCGCCGCGCGCGAAGCCGATTATCTGCGCCACGCCTCCGACGAGCTGAAGCAGCTCGCGCCCAAGGACGGCGAGGAGACCTCGCTGGCGTCCCGTCGCACCACCATGATGCAGGGCGAGAAGATCGCCTCCGATCTGCGCGAGGCGCAGGAAGCGGTCGGCGGCAATCATTCTCCGGTCGCGACGTTGTCGGCAGCGGTGCGCCGGCTGGAGCGCCGCGGCGTCAACTCGCCGGCGCTGGTCGAGCCTGCCGTGCGGGCGATCGACACCGCGATCAACGCGCTGGAGGAAGCCGACCAGCATCTCCAGGCCGCGCTTGCCGCCACCGACTTCGACCCGGCCGAGCTCGAACGCATCGAGGAGCGACTCTTTGCTCTGCGTGCAGCGTCTCGCAAATATTCGACGCCGGTCGATGGGCTCGCCACGCTCGCCGCTAGATATGCCGCCGACGTCGTGCTGATCGATGCCGGTGCCTCGCGCCTGAAAAAGCTGGAGCAGGCCGCGATCGAGGCCGACGCGCATTATGCGGCTGCCGCCAAGAAGCTGTCGCTCGGGCGGCAGAAATCGGCCGAGAAGCTCAACAAGGCCGTCAATGCCGAGCTCGCCCCGCTCAAGCTCGAACGCGCGAAATTCATGACCCAGGTCGCGACCGACGAGGCCGCGCCCGGCCCGCAAGGTTTCGACCGCGTCGAGTTCTGGGTGCAGACCAATCCGGGCACCAAGCCGGGTCCGATGATGAAGGTCGCCTCCGGCGGCGAGCTGTCGCGCTTCCTGCTGGCGCTCAAGGTCGTGCTGTCCGACCGCGGCTCGGCGCCGACGCTCGTGTTCGACGAGATCGACACCGGTGTCGGCGGTGCAGTGGCGGACGCCATCGGCGGCCGTCTGGCGCGGCTGGCCGGCAAGGTCCAGGTGATGGCCGTGACCCACGCCCCGCAGGTCGCCGCCCGTGCCGACCAGCATCTGCTGATCTCCAAGGACGCGCTGGACAAAGGCAAGCGCGTCGCCACCCGCGTCAATGCATTGGCCGCCGACCACCGCCGCGAGGAAATCGCCCGCATGCTCGCCGGCGCCGAGATCACGGCCGAGGCGAGGGCCGCCGCAGACCGGCTGCTCAAGGCGGCGACGGCTTAGGTCTCGTGTCCCGGACGCGGTGCAGCGCGCAGCGCTGCTTCGCAGACCCGGGACCCGGAGCGTCGCTGCACAGCATCCGGGGAACAAAGCGCCGAACTCGCCTTTACCCTCCCGCCCGCTCCGTCGTATCCAAGCACCATGGCAAGAGCAGCAAAATCCAAACCGCTTCGCGACGTCGCCGACCTGACCAAGCCGCAGGCCAAGGTCGAGCATATGCGGCTCGCGCTCGAGATCGAGGGGCACAACGAGCGCTACTACCAGGAGGACGCGCCCAGCGTTACCGACGCCGAATACGACGCGCTGCGTCAGCGTCTCAATGCGATCGAAAAGCGCTTTCCGGAATTCGCCAGCGCGGAATCGCCTTCGCAGAAGGTCGGCGCGGCGCCCTCGGGCCGCTTCAAGAAGGTGCGGCACTCCGTTCCGATGCTGTCGCTCGACAACGCCTTTGCCGAAGAGGACGTCCGCGACTTCGTCGGCCGCATCGTGCGTTTCCTGAAGCTCGACGACGACAAGGTCGACTTCTCCGCCGAACCGAAGATCGACGGCCTCTCGATGTCGCTGCGCTATGAGGGCGGCGAGCTCGTCACCGCCGCGACGCGCGGGGACGGTGCGGTAGGCGAGGACGTCACCGCAAATATCCGCACGCTCGAAGACGTGCCGCAGAAGCTTGGGGGGCGCAACGTCCCCGACATCTGCGAGGTGCGCGGCGAGGTCTACATGACCAAGAAGGCGTTCCTCGCGCTCAACGAGCGGCAGAAGGCGGCAGGCGACACCATCTTCGCCAATCCGCGCAACTCTGCCGCGGGCTCGCTGCGGCAGAAGGACCCGACCATCACCGCCTCGCGTCCCCTGGGCTTCTTCGCCTATGCCTGGGGCGAGATGAGTGCGATGCCCGAGGGCACGCAGAGCGGCATGATCGGCTGGTTCGAGCGCTGCGGCTTCAAGACCAATCCGCTGACCAAGCTGTGTCACTCCGTCGAAGAGCTGCTCGCGTTCCATCACGCGATCGAGGAGCAGCGCGCACGGCTCGACTACGACATCGACGGCGTCGTCTATAAGGTCGACCGCATCGACTGGCAGGAGCGCCTCGGCTTCGTCTCACGCACGCCGCGCTGGGGCATTGCGCACAAATTCCCGGCCGAGCGCGCCATGACGGTGCTGCGCGACATCGAGATCCAGGTCGGCCGCACCGGCTCGTTCACGCCGGTCGGCAAGCTCGAGCCGGTCGGCGTCGGCGGCGTGATCGTTCAGAACGTCACGCTGCACAACGAGGACTACATCAAGGGCATCGGCAACAAGGGCGAGGTGCTGCGCGAGGGCCGCGACATCCGGATCGGCGACACCGTCGTGATCCAGCGCGCCGGCGACGTCATTCCGCAGGTGGTCGACGTCGTGCTCGACAAGCGGCCGAAGACCGCCAAGGAATTCCACTTCCCGAAAAAGTGCCCGTGCCCGCTGCACACCGACGTCACCCGCGGGGAGACGGCCGCCGGCGAGGAAGAATCGCGCGCCCGCTGCACCGGCGAGTTCGCCTGCCCCTATCAGAAGATCGAGCATCTCAAGCTGTTCGTGTCGCGCCGCGCCTTCGACATCGACGGCCTCGGCGAGAAGCAGCTTCAGCATTTCTTCGACGAGGAGTGGGTGCGGGAGCCCGCCGAAATCTTCACGCTGGAAAAGCGTAACTCGAAACTCAAGCTCGAGGAGATTGAAGGCTACGGCGAAACCTCGGTGCGCAATCTGTTCGGTGCCATCGAGAGCCGGCGCAGAATCGCGCTGGAGCGCTTCATCTATGCGCTCGGCATGCGTCATGTCGGCGAGACCACGGCGCTGGCGCTGGCGCGCGGCTACGGCTCGTGGGAGGCCTTCCACGACGCCTGTCTCAAGGTCGCCAAGGGCGACGAGGAGGCGATGGCGGAGATGGACGCGCTCGACCAGATCGGCGACACCGTGATCAAGAGCATCGCCGATTATTTCGGCGAGAGCCACAATCGCGGCATCGTCGAGCGGCTGACGAAGGAGGTCGAGATCGTCGACGCCGAGAAGCCCAAAAGCAACTCCGCTGTCGCCGGCAAGACCGTGGTGTTCACGGGATCGCTTGAGAAAATGACGCGGGATGAAGCCAAGGCCACCGCGGAGCGGTTGGGCGCCAAGGTGTCGGGTTCGGTGTCGAAGAAGACGGATCTCGTCGTCGCCGGCCCCGGTGCGGGCTCGAAGCTCGCGGAAGCCAACAAGCATGGCGTCAAGGTGCTGACCGAGGACGAATGGCTGACGCTGATCGGGGAGTGAGGGGGCGCGCTTCGTGCCTGCACTCCGCCGTCATTCCCCGCCTTCGCGGGGGATGACACCGAGTGTGTTGTGACAGCCGTCGCGTCGCGACGGATCACATCATCCCGCTCTCTTCCTCCTCCGCCTGCTCGATCAACGCCTCGCTCACCATCACCTCGCGGCGGGGGACGACGAAAATCATCATGCAGGCGCAGAGCAGCGAGATCGCGAGCACCGCGGAGGTGAGTGGCAGCGTCGTTGCGGAATGGCCGCCGAGATAGGCGCCGAACTGCGACATCAGCGCGCCGATGCCCTGCTGGAGGAAGCCCATCGCGCCTGAGGCGGTGCCGGCGGCTTCGGGACGGATGCTGATGGCGCCGGCCGCGGAATTCGCCATCACGAAGGCGTTGCCGGCCATCACGATCATCTGGGTACCGAACAGCCAGATGGGCGCCTCGTTCCAGCCGGTGAAACTCCACAGCAGGTTCGCGAGGCTGCCGCAGAGCTGGAGGGCGAGCCCGAACCAGATCAGCTTCTCCAGCGAATGCCTGGGCGCAAAGCGCACGCAGAGCAGATTGCCGACGAGATACGCGAATCCGGTCGTTGCGAACCAGGCGCCGTATTCGGCGCTGCTGCGGCCCATCTGCGTCACCACGATGTAGGGACCGCCGCCGGCAAAGGTGAAGATGATCTGCGAGGCCAGCACCTGGCACATCACGTAACCGACGAAGGCGCGGTTGCGAATGAGGACGCCGATGTCGCGGCGGAAGCCGCTGCCGGCGGCGCGGCTGCGGCGTGTCTCCGGCAGCGCGAATGCGATGCCGACGGCGACAACGATCGCGCCGATCGTGATGGCATAGAAGATCGCGCGCCAGCCGAATGCGGTTTCGATCAGGCCGCCGGTCAGCGGCGACACCATCTGCCCGATCATCAGCGCCGCGATCACGAGGCTGATCATCGAGGCGACGCGATCGCGCTCGTAGATGTCGCGGATGATGGCGCGGCTGATCACCATGCCGGCGGCGCCGCCCAGCGCCTGGAAGAAACGCGCGGCGATCAGCTGCGGCAGGGTTTGCGCGAAGATGCAGCCGATGCTGGCCGCGACCATCAGCGTCAGCCCGCTGAGCAGCACGGGACGCCGCCCGAACCTGTCCGACAGCGGCCCCATGATCAGCTGCGACAGCGCGATGCCGACCATGTAGAGCGACACCGTCATCTGCGCGATCGAGATGTCGCTGCCGAAATTCGTCGCCAGCACCGGCAGCGCCGGAACCAGCATGTAGAGCGAGATCGGCGCGATCCCGGTCATGACGACGAGCAGCAACAACACGACGCGCGAGGTCGCGATGTTCTTCGCCGTTTCCGGCGGCCTGCTGATCATGCCGTGCATAATTGTCCGTCTCTCGAAGTCGAATCCGACTGTAGCGTGCTCGCGCAAGACGGATATCGGCGTTTCGGAATGCGGCTATACGGATTTCGGGATGGTTATGATGATGGCGTGATGGCGACCGATTGGGCGCGATAACTCGCACCACAAGGTCGGTGTCATTCCCCGCGAAAGCGGGGAATCCAGTATTCCAGAGGCCGTCGTGATTGAATCGAGGGGCCGCGGCGTACTGGATGCCCCGCCCCCGTGCGCAATTGCGCACTAGGCGGGGCATGACAGCTGGGGGTGGGGAAGCAGCCTTGCGCCATTCGCGTAGCGCTATGCGCTACGCCTTCAGCTCCGCCGTGGCCTGATCGAGCCACGCCCTGGTCGCCTCGTCCAGCGCCGGCCGGACCTCGGCCCGGACGCGCGCGTGGTAGGCATTGAGCCAGCCGAGCTCGTCACGGCTCAGCATCGCGACATCGATCAGCCGGCGGTCGATCGGGGCGAGCGTCAGCGTCTCGAATGCGTTCATCGGCTTCTCGGCGCCCTCGATCTCGGCGGCGACGACCAGCTCGAGGTTCTCGATGCGGATGCCGAAGCCGTCGGTCTTGTAATAGCCGGGCTCGTTGGAGAGGATCATGCCGCGTTTCAGCGGCGTGGTGCCGAGTTTTGAGATCCGCGCGGGCCCTTCGTGCACACTGAGATAGCTGCCGACGCCGTGGCCGGTGCCGTGCTCGAAATCGACGCCGGCAGCCCAGAGATATTGCCGGGCCAGCGTATCGAGCTGCGCGCCGGTGGCGCCGTCGGGAAACACCGCGCGCGCGATTGCGATGTGGCCGCGCAGCACGCGGGTGAAGCGGTCGCGCATCTCGGCCGTCGGCTCGCCCACGGCCATGGTGCGGGTGACGTCGGTGGTGCCGTCTTCATATTGCGCGCCGGAATCGATCAGCAGGAGATCGCCGGGCGCGATGCGCCGGTTGCTCTTGCGGGTGACGCGGTAGTGCACGATGGCGCCGTTCGGGCCGGTGCCTGATATGGTCGGGAACGAGACGTCCTTCAGCGCACCGGTGTCGCGGCGAAACGTCTCGAGCGCCTCGACCGCGTCGATCTCGGTGAGCTTGCCGCTGGGTGCCTCGCGATCGACCCATGCGAGAAAGCGCGCCAGCGCCACGGCATCGCGCACGTGGGCCGTCCTGGTGCCCTTGATCTCGGTCGCGTTCTTGACCGCTTTCAGCAGCGCAATCGGATCGCTGCCGCGCACCGGCTTGCCGCCGGCGCCGGCGATCAGCCGGCTGAGCGCGTCGGCCGCAGTGGCATTGTCGAGCGCGATCGCCGCGCCGCTTTTGGCGAGCGCCATCAGCGTCGGCGCCATGGCATCGGGATCGCGCACGTCGGCGGACTGCTCGAGATGGTCGCGCGAGAGGTTGGAGAGCTTGCGGTGGTCGATGAAGATGGTGGGACGGCCGTCCTTCGGCACCAGCGCGTAAGACAGCGGCAGCGGCGTATGCGCGACGTCGGCGCCGCGGATGTTGAAGGTCCAGGCCACGGCATGGCTGTCGGACAGCACCAGCGCCTCGACGCCGAGCTTGTCGATCTCGCTCTTGATCTGCGCCAGCTTGTCGGCCTCGGCGACCCCGGCATTTTGCAGGCTGTGCACCGCGACCGGCGCGAGCGGCGGCTGTGGCCGGTCCTGCCAGATCGCGTCGACCGGATTGCTGTCGACGGCAACGAGCTCGGCGCCGGCCCTGGTGCAGGCGGCGGCGAGGCGCTCGGCTGCCGAAGAAGTGTGCAGCCACGGATCAAATCCGAGGCGGTCGCCAGCTTTCAAATGCGCCGACACCCAGCTTTCCGGCGGCGGATCGATCAGCGATTCCACGGCCCACGCCTTGGCATCGACCTGTTTGGCGGCCTGGATCGTGTAGCGGCCGTCGACGAAGACCGCGGCCTCATGCGTCAGCACCACCGCCAATCCCGCCGAACCGGTAAAGCCGGTCAGCCAGGCCAGCCGCTCTTCCGAGGGGGGCACATATTCGTTCTGCTGCTGGTCGGCGCGCGGAACGACGAAGCCGGTCAGCTTGCGGCGGGCGAGTTCTTCACGGAGCGCGGAAAGGCGCGCCGTCAATGCGACGCCGGCCTCGGGCTCCTCGAATGTCTGGAAATGCGCTTCGAACATGTGGATCACTTTAGGATCAGGAGGGTCAGTCCGCAATGTAGACGCATTCGCATCGCATCTGGCATGGAGCGTGCTTGAAAATGTTCCATTCGAATTGAGTGGAGTTAAGGGATGCGGCAGTTGCGCTTCGTCCGGATAACAGGGAAATTCGAGCAAGTGGTTCATCTCAACGGCGAGGGGACACACGATGCCTGCGTTTACGTTTGAGAAGATTTCGCCGCCGGCGCGCCGCGCCCCGGCTGCGACGCGACCGAAGAAGCCGCGGGGCCTGATCAGCCAGATGATCGATCGCATCGCCGAGCGTCGCGCCAAGCGCGCGTTGCAGGGCGAGCGCGCGGCGCGTCCGGACGAGAAGCCGGCGGAGTAGGGCGGCGAGGGTGATGCCTTAGGGTGGGCAAAGGCGCGCAGCGCCGTGCCCACCATCTTCATCGATCAGACATTGAGTTGGCGGGCACGCTTCGCTTTGCCCATCCTACGGCACCCGTGCTGGCCTACGACACCTTCCGCAGCAACAGACTGCTCCACTCCTCGATCCTGAGGTGCCGCAGCGGCACGAGGCCGCGCGCGCGGTAGGCGGCGATCACGGCAGGAGCCTGATGCGTCAACAGGCCGGAGAGGATGACACGGGCGCCGGGGGCGAGATGCCGCACCATCGGGCCGGCCAATTGCCTTAACGGGTTGGCAAGGATGTTGGCCAGCACCAGGTCGAATGGACCGCATCGGGCAAAATCCGGTGCGGCGAAGCCGGTGGCGCGGATCACCCGGACGCAGGTGCCGACTTCGTTCAGCGTCGCGTTCTCGGCCGCCACCCGCACCGAAGGCGGGTCGATGTCGGAGGCGAGCACCGCGCGATGCAGCGCTTTCGCCGCCGCGATTGCGAGCACACCGGTGCCGGTGCCGAGGTCGAGCAAGTTCCGCGGCCGGGAACTCTTCAGAATATGGTCAAGCAGCAGTAAACAGCCGCGCGTCGTGCCGTGATGACCGGTGCCGAAGGCCAGCGCCGCCTCGATCTCGATATTGAGCTTGTTCGGCGCCACCCGGTCGCGGTCATGGCTGCCATGGACGACAAAGCGCCCGGCCGGCACCGGGACGAGATCTTCCAGGCTCGCCTTGACCCAGTCCTTGGCCTCGACAATGTCGAAGGTGAGGGTGTCCGCGATCTCATTTCCTGCTGAAGTTGCAACGAGTTCGCGCAGCCAGGCCTGGTCGGGCGCCTCGGCGAAATGGAGCGTGACATCCCATTGTCCGTCCGGTCGCTCGAACGCGGCGACCGCCGCATCGCCCTCGAAAAACACCTCTGTCAGAACGTCGACGACGCGCCTGGCCGCAAGCTCGGTCCCGATCGAAAAGCTGGCGCGATGGGTAGGGGAAAGCTGCATTCAAGGGTTCCATTAGGTTCAATTCTTGGAACTTTTGTTCCCGATTTTCCATATAACTTGCGGTTCCCGAGTTAACCTGACCGCAGTTTGTGCCCCGTAGATTTGCGGATGTTGGATCCAGCCAACGCATCTTGGAATTGAAACGGAGGCGAGTCTTGAAGCGCATGGTTTTGAAGTTCTGGTCGGACGAGTCTGGTGCGACCGCGATCGAATACGGCCTGATTGCAGCGGGTATCGCGCTGGCGATCATCACCGTGGTGAACAGCCTGGGCACCACGATGAACGACAAGTTCGGTTCGATTAGCAGCTCCTTGAAGTAATTTCCGCCTCCCTTTTCCCAGCGGGGCTGTTTTTTCCTTAGAGGCTGTTTCCAGACGATCGCCCGCACGGGGAGTTGCCCCCCTGGCGGGCGAGGTCGTTTTTGGAGGCCGCGCCTCGGGGTGTCCACAGGCCACCCGCCCGCTTGTTCACTGGCTTATCCCCTGCTGACCCCGCAGTTTTCCACCGACCTCTCTCCCCAGGATGTCCGGATCAGCCTGGTTCAGGCGTCTACCGCTTTGGCGGTAGTGTCTCAGTTTGAAATCTCGGCCGCCTTTTTGTACGGGCCGCGAACAGCCGGGACCGGGTTGGCGGCATCGATCAGCGCAACCACGTCCGTCATCTTCAACACCTTGTCCACAAGACCCGCAGCCATCGCCGGGGTCGCGCCCAGCGTCTTGTGGACGCGGCAGAAGTTGTAGAACACGAAGTAGAGCGCCAGCGCGTGGCAGTGGTTCTCGAACTTCTTGCTGAACGCGTTGGTGAGACGGGTGAACCGGCGCATGGACATGCGCATGGTCAGGTTCTGCCGCTCGACAAACGACGTATTGATAAGGTCAGGGTCCGGATTGCCCATGATCGGGTTCTTGATCGCGCCAATGCACTTGGGCGGGCTGTAGCGGCCCGCGCCAGCGTAGTCCGTAGCGAAAATCTTGTTCAGCATTGCATAGTCGGCGTCGAAATCGACCGCTGCCACGGCCTTCAAATAGGCCTTGTGGCCGTCCGTGGTGAGCTGGACGCGGTTGGCAAGCCGAGCCTTCAAGTCACCCATGAACGAAATGCCGGTATGCTGGCTGCGGTCGCCAACGTGCCAAGAAACGATCAGCTTGGAGTCCGCGTCCAGCGCCGTCCACGTCCAAACGTCGCCAGCGGCCTCCGGGGCGGCCTTGGCGAATTTGACGTTCTTTTGCTTGGCGTAACTGAACGACCAAATCTCATCGCACTGGACGGCCTTGGCGGTCACGCCGCGCACCGTCTCGTCGTGGAAGCGGGCGCAAGCCAGCCCGGCGTCAATCAGAAGCTTGGAAACGGTGTTGATCGAAGCCCCAGTGATCCGCGAGATGGACCGCATGGATGACCCCTCGCAGAGCATCTGGAGGATTTGAACGCGGGTCTGGAGGGGCAACTTGTTCATGCCCTACTATCTGAACTTTTATGCTTAGCGTCAAGCATGTTTTGCTGTTGATTGGTCGATTTAACAGCGGCGCGGCCGTTATTTAGTGCTATTTTAAAGTGCGGACGGCGATTCAAGGGCGGCGAACATGGCGCCACAGCCTTTTCAGATGGTTCGAGATATTAAAGCGATGGACGATGGCGATTGGGCCGCTCTTAGAAGTGAAGCGGAGCAGCTTTTCACCCCAGGTACCGCGATCAAAGAACAAGACCTTTTTGCCGGTAGGCAAGAACAGATAGCCAAACTGGCTCAACGGATCAGGCTTTCCGGCGGCCACGCCGTGATTTATGGCGAGCGAGGGGTCGGTAAATCATCTCTCGTCAATATTTTTAGGTACGTCGCGGACGCCAGTCCAAGCAGAGTTCAGTACATCCGCGTCGCTGTTACTGATGGCGATGACTACAATGCGCTCTTTTCCAAGATATTTAAGCGGATGGTTCTTGAGGAGGACGGAAAGAAAAACCGTCTTTCAGATCTATACGAAGGACGCCAAATAACTCCCGATGATGTGCTGCTGGAGTTTGAGAATTTTTCAGGCTCAACCATCCCAATTATCGTAGTTGATGAATTTGACCGGCTGAAAGATCAGCGAGCAAAAAATCTGGTTTCCGACACAATCAAATTGATCTCGGACGAAGCCGTGAATGCCACGTTTTTCATCGTAGGTGTCTCAGACGCAGTGGAAGATTTGCTGCATGGGCACGAATCTATCGGTAGAGCGCTGTCGCAAGTCGAAATGCCAAGAATGTCCGATGGTGAAATAATCGACATCGTCAATCGACGACTGAAGCGCGCTGGAATAAAAGTTACTTCGGAGGCTATTTGGGATTGCGTTTTCATATGCAAGGGCTTGCCTCACTACGCCCATTTGCTCGGCCTCCATGCGATGCAGAGCGTTTGCGATCGAAAGGCGATTATAATCGAACGAAAGGACATCGAAGAGGCATCCAAGCGAGCGCTGTTGGATGCCAATCAGTCGATCAAGGCCGGTTTTGAACGAGCTGTATACTCAGAGCGGCCGGACAATATTTTTAAACACGTACTTATCGCGTGCGCGCTGGCGCAAAAAGATAGCTTTGGACAGTTTACCGCAAAATCGGTCGCCCGCATTCTTTCCGAAATCACGGGAGAAAAGTTCGATGTTCCCGCGTTCTCGTACCACTTGAATGAGTTTTGCGAGCCTACGCGAGGGCCAATCTTGAAAAAAATTGGGCAGACAAGGCGTTTCACGTTTAGGTTTGTAGAAGCCATGATGGAAGCATATTGCATCATGGAGGGCATGAATCGGAAAATTATCTCCAACAAGATCGTTGAGCAAAACCGGCCTAAACGTCAGCCCGATCTTTTTTCCGCCATCGTGTCTTAGCCGCCTTCTTGGCGATCTCGACGCGTCGCTTAGGCGTTAGCGTTTCCGCCCTGACCTTGCCGCCCATTCGCCCCAGCGCCACGGCAGCGGCGCTCTTACCGTCATCCGTGGTCATGTCCTCAATCTCGCCGGTGGCGATCTTGGCGATCATGATGGCGTTGCCGATAGCGTCGGCGGGACGCTTTTCGCCTTTAGGGCCTCTAGGCATCAGTACCTCCCGATGGAGGAGATTTTAGACGATCAATGAAGCCGAGAATGGCGTCCAGCGCGATAGCTTCGAGCACTCCCATTTCCGGGGGCGGAAGCTGGTCTTTGACCTCAGCAACGATGTCGTCTGGAATATGAACGGTGATCTTCATTTTCTATCCATGCTTAGCGCAAAGCATAGCATGGAAACTAGCCAAGCGCGACCCTCGTCCAGAGAGCTAAATTTCAAACTGAGACACTACCGCTTTGGCACAGGCTTCTCGACAGCCTGTCCACAGCTCCTCCACAGACCTATCCACGGCTTCCGAACAGCGACCTGTGATCCCGCAGGATCGCCTGTGCCGCGTTGTGGCCGGGGGCGCCGGTAACGCCGCCGCCGGGGTGGGCGCCGGAGCCGCAGTGATAGAGGCCCTTCAGCGGCCCGCGGTAATCGGCGTGGCCCAGCATCGGCCGGGCCGAGAACAGCTGGTTCAGCGTCAATGCGCCGTGGAAGATGTCGCCGCCCAACAGCCCGAACTGCCGCTCGAGATCGAGCGGGGACAGGACCTGGCGGCCGAGCACGCTGGCCGCAAAGCCCGGCGCGTATGTGTCCACCGTCGCGATCATGAGATCGGCGACCGCGTCACGATGGTCGTCCCAGGACTTGCCGTCGGGCAGCTCCGGCGCGACGTGCTGGCAGAACAGGCTCGCGACGTGTTTGCCAGCGGGCGCCAGCGTGTCGTCGAGCGTCGAGGGGATCAGCATCTCGACGACGGGCTCCCGGCTCCAGCCGTGCGCGCGCGCGTCGAGATAGGCGCGGTCCATGTAGGGAAGGCTCGGTGCCAGGATGATGCCGGAGGAGAGATGATCGCCGTCGCCCGGCAGTGCCGTGAAGGAAGGCAGGCGGTCCAGCGCCACGTTCATGCGGAAGGTGCCGGAGCCGTTCTTCCAGTGCCGGATGCGGGCCAGAAAATCCTGGGGCAGGGCGTCGGCTGCGATCAGCCGCGTATAGAGCAGTTTCGGGTTCGCATTGGCCGCGACATACTTCGCGCGAATGGTCTCGCCGTTCTCCAGAATCACGCCGACCGCGCGGTCGCGCTCGACGATCACCTCGCGCACGCCCGCATCCGTGTCGATTGCAACGCCGCGGTCGCGCGCGGCGCGCGCCATCGCCTGCGTGATCGCGCCCATGCCGCCGATGGCGTGACCCCAGACGCCCTTCTTGCCGTTCACCTCGCCGAAGGCGTGATGCAGCATCACATAGGCCGAGCCCGCCGCATAAGGGCTGGCGTAGTTGCCGACGATGGCATCGAAGCCGAACAGCGCCTTGACGAGGTCATGCTCGAAACGCTCGTCGAGCATCTCGCCGGCGGAGCGGGTGAAGAGGTCGAGCAGGCTGCGGCTTTGCTCCAGCGTCAATCCGCGCAGGATGTTGGCGCTCTGGAGCGCGTTCACGGCCTCGCGGATTGCTGCCGTGCCGATGCCGGCCAGCAGGTTTGGCGGCGCGCGCAGCACGAATTGCCTGAGCACGTCGGCGATGTCTTCCAGCTCGCGCGAGAAACCGTCGAGCGCGTTTGCGTCATGCGTGCTCAGCCGTGCGACGGAGTCCTTCGTTCGCCCCTCGCCGGTGAGGAGATAGCTGCCATCCGGCGCGGGCAGGAAATTCTGCGCGCGCCGTTCGACGATTTGCAGGCCGTGCTCGGCGAGCCCTAAGTCGCGGACCACCTGCGGATTGAGCAGGCTCACGGTGTAGGCCGCGACCGAATTGCGGAAGCCCGGATGAAACTCCTCCGTGACCGCGGCGCCGCCGACCACCTTGCGGCGCTCGACCACGCGCACGCGCAGGCCGGCCATGGCGAGATAGGCCGCGCAGGTGAGGCCGTTATGGCCAGCACCGATGATGACGACGTCTGTTTCGCTCATGCAGGATTCAAAAATGTTCCACTGTCATTCCGGGATGGTCCGAAGGGCCGGCCCCCGGAATGACATCTGTATATCAGGCATTTCTCGCCGCAACATCACGAGACCCTTTATTGCCCGTTCAGGCGCCGTGTGCTCCATTGCGCGCGTCCGGCGCCCGCCGGAGGATTGTGTGCCGGAGCTTCCATGGATTCGATCGTGCAACCCGCCGCCACGGAGCAGCCGTCCTCATCGCGCAACCGGCTGCTGCTGACGGTCTACACCGCTGCGATCTTCGTCAGCGCGCTCTTGCTGTTCTCGGTGCAGCCGCTGTTCACGAAGATGGTGCTGCCGCGGCTCGGCGGCTCGCCGGCGGTGTGGTCGGTGGCGATGGTGTTCTTCCAGTCGCTGCTGCTGGCGGGCTATGCCTATGCGCATCTGTTGATGCAAGTCCGGAACCGCATCGTTCCGGTGGCGGTGCATCTCGTGTTGCTGGTGCTGGCCTTCGCCACGCTGCCGCTCGGCATCGCCACCGCCTATGGCGAGCCGCCGGCGTCAGGCTATGCATTCTGGCTGCTCGGCCTGTTCGTAGTCTCGATCGGCCTGCCGTTCTTCGCGCTCGCCGCCAACAATCCTCTGCTGCAGGCCTGGTTCGTCCGCACCGGCCATCCTGCCGGGCATGATCCCTACTTTCTCTATGCCTCCTCCAACATCGGCAGCTTCCTCGCGCTGTTGTCCTATCCGTTCCTGCTGGAGCCGATATTTACGCTGCACACGCAGAACCGGTTCTGGACCGGTGGCTATGGCCTGCTGATCGTCCTGATTGCCGCGTGCGGCGTGCTGCTGCTGCGATCACCGAAGCTCGCAATGGTCGACGCGCAAACCGAGCACGTCAATGCGCCCGCGCCTGGCATGGTGACGCGACTGCGCTGGATCTTCCTCGCCGCGGTGCCGTCGGGCCTGCTCATCGCCGTCACCGCGCATATCTCGACCGACGTCGCGGCGGCGCCGCTGCTCTGGGTGCTGCCGCTGTCGCTCTATCTGTTGACCTGGGTGGTGGTGTTCCAGTCGCGGCCGCTGTTGCCGCACAAATGGATGCTGATGCTGCAGCCGGTTGCGATCGCGGGCGTGATCTTCCTGCTGGCGTTCGGCGGCGAGCAGAATCTGCTGCTGACCCTCGGCGGCCACCAATTGTGCTTCTTCGTCATCGCCATGGCCTGCCATGGCGAGCTGGCGCGGACCCGGCCGGCCGCAAAATATCTCACCGGCTTCTATGTCGCGCTGTCGTTCGGCGGCATGGTCGGCGGGCTCTTCGCCGGCCTCGTCGCACCCTTTACATTCTCGTGGATCGCCGAATATCCGATCCTGATTGCGCTCGCCGCGCTGTGCCGCCCGTCGGCCAGCGAACGTTTCGCCGGTGTCCTCAAATGGTACTGGCTGGCGCTCGCCGCGTTCGCGGTGGCGCTCGTTGCGCCGTCCTGGACGACCGGCAATCTCTCGACCTGGTTCGAGGATCACCGCGTCTGGGTCGCCGGCGCCGTCGGTGTGTTCGCAGCGCTGCTGGCGCTCGCGCTCAATGCCGGCCGCTGGAAGATCTTTGCCACCGTCGTGCTCGCGCTGGCGCTGGCGAGGATTTATCCGGCGGACGAAGGCCGCGTCACGACGGTGCGCAGCTTCTTCGGCGTGCACAAGATCGTGGTGACGCCCGGCGGCTATTTCCACGTGCTGATGCACGGCACCACGATCCACGGCGCCGAACGCTTCCGCAACAATGACGGCACGCCGGTGACCGGCCGCCCCGAGCCGATCACCTATTACCACAAGGACGGCGGCATCGGTCAGGCCGTCACCGCGATCCGCGAGCGCAAGGGCGCGCCGCTGAAGGTCGCCGCGATCGGCGTCGGCTCCGGCACGCTCACTTGCGCCGCCGAACCGGGCGAGGATTGGAAATTTTTCGAGATCGACCAGTCCATGGTCGATGCCGCAAGCGACCCGAAGAATTTCCGCTACATCTCGAGCTGCATGCCGGGCCTGAAGCCGGTGATCGGCGATGCGCGCCTCACCTTCGCGAAGGAGCCGGACGGCGCCTATGATCTCATCATCGTCGATGCCTATTCGTCCGATGCGATCCCGATCCATCTTGCGACGGAAGAAGCGATGAATATCTACAAGGACAAGCTCGCCCCGCACGGCGCCGTGGTGATGCACGTCTCCAACCGGCACCTCGATCTCGAGACGGTCGTGGTCGGCATCGCCGACGCCAACGATCTGAAGAGCTGGGTCTTCAACGAGGATTCCGGGCGCGACGGCGATTACATCTTCTCGACCGACGTCGTCATCTCCGCGCGCGAGGACGCCGATATCGGCCGGCTCGCCTCCTCCAAATCATGGGAGCAGACCGAAGCCGACGACAGGGTGCGTGTCTGGACCGACGACTATTCCAACATCCTGGGCGCGCTGTACCGGCGCTTGAGGGACGGGGAGTAGGCGACGCGGCACTGCGTCCGGGACACGAGACCTACGGCTCCACCGGCGTTCCCGCCGGCAATGCAATGCCCTTCTCGCCCGCGACCTGCCGCAGCAAATCCGGCCTGTCCGAGATGATGCCGTCGACGCCGAGCTCGATCATGCGCGCCATGTCCTCACGCTTGTTGACGGTCCACACCACGACGCGCAATCCGACGGTATGAGCTTCGGCGATCAGCGCCGCAGTCACGTCGCCGAAATAGGGCGACCAGATCGCACCGCCCGCGGCCTTGATCGTCCGCGGCAGCGAGCCGCCGTGATCGGCAGGATTGAATCCCGCCGTCCAGTTGGTGGTCTTGTCGAGCGCTACCGTTGGGCTCGAGCCGCGCTGCAGCGTCAGATACACCGTCGGCATCTTCGGTGCCTGCTGCTGGACGAGCTTCAGGGTCCGCCAGTCGAACGACTGGATCATGACGCGGTCGGAAAATCCCTCGGCCTCGATCAGCCCCAGCAGCTTGGTGACGAAGCCCTGCGGATCAAGCGTCTCGTCCGGACGGTTCGGATCGATCTTGGTCTCGATGTTGAAGCGCACGCGCGTATTGCCGGACTTGCGCACCAGCGCGAAGAGTTCGCCCAGCGTGGGAATGCGTGTCCCCGGCACGGCGCGTTGATCGGGGAATTGCTTGGCGTAGGTGCTGTCAGGTCGGATCTGGCCGACGTCATAGGCCCTGACCGCGTCGAGCCGCAGTTTGACGAACGGCGTGCCAGGCGGGGCCACATAGGCGCCGCTCGCATCCCGCGCCAGATCGGGATTGAGCCCGCGCTCATGCGAGACGATGACCTCGCCATCGGCGGTGACGCCGACGTCCAGTTCTAGCGTGTCCACGCCCATCGACAGCGCGTTGGCGAAGGCCGGCAGGGTGTTTTCCGGCAATAGCGCCCGGCCGCCGCGATGCGCCTCGAGGTCGAACCCCATGGCCTGTCCCGCTATCAGAGTCGAGAGCACGGTCAGAATGGCCGCGGCACGTGATGGCATGGCGCCTCGAAGGGAAATCTGTTGTTCATGCTGGCCGGCGACGACGGTTGACGGCGGCCGCGGACGGCCGCGTCAGTTCTGATAGTAGTAGCCGCGCGGCTGGTAAACCTGCCGGGGCTGAGGCTGATAGTAGGTGCCCTGCTGGCCATAGCCTTGATTGTAGTATTGTTGCGGCTGCTGCTGATGGACCTGCGCGTCATAGAGCGGGCGGGTGCCACGCGGCGCCGGATAGCGCGCGCCGGTGTCGCTGCCGTCGGCCGGATAGATGTAATTGTCGTCCTGCGGCATGTAGGGGCGGGCGGGCTGCTGCGGCGGCGTCAGGTTCACGGGATCGCCCGTGGTGGCGTACTGCTCTTCGGCCGGCTGCTGCGGCGCGCGGGCCACTGCATTGTTGTTGCGGCCGCGCGGATTGCGGGCGAGCGCCACCTGCGCCGAGCCGGTCAGCGTCACCGTGGTGTTGAGCACGCCCTGCTGCTGCACCAGCGCGTAGAGCGTCGTGGCATTCTGGCGCGACAGGCGCACGCAGCCATGCGACGCCGGCGAGCCGAGACGGCCGACCGAGTCGGTGCCGTGGATGGCGTGGCCAACTTTCGTGAAGAAGATCGCGTGCGGCATCGGCGCGTCGTCGAATTCCTTGGAGTAGTGATCCTCTTCCATGCGGAAGGTGCGGAACGCGCCGCTCGGCGTCTCGCGCGAGGGGATGCCGGTCGACACCGGCCAGCGATAGCGCGCGACGCCGTCGACCGCGACGGTCATCTGCTGATTGTCCTTGTCGACGGTGATCTCGACCTTGGCTTGCGCGGTGCCGGCGCTCAAAAGCATCAGGGAGGTGAAAACGATAAAAAATGAACGCATCTGGAAACGCATTTGAGTTCTGGCCTCCGGGCCTGTTCACACTAGCGCCGCGGCTCTCCGTCCCCCGGCGTGCAATATGCCTGCAATCCGGCTTTCGTTCCAGCAGCCTGCGAGCCCATCGTTAACGTGGCGCCCGGCGTAAGCAAGGCCGCTTTGTGCCGCGCTGACAGCGGCGATGCTGACATTTTCGCGAGCGGATGCGCGTTCACAACGCCGACAATTCGTCACAAAGGTGCAACCATTCGGCCGCTTCAGACGTTGATCGTAACCAGCCTCGACAGGCGGCGTCCGCCGTCTTTTGCCCTTTGCTTCCCTTGGGACCGAAGATGAACAAAGCCCGTATCGCCGCCGCGTCATTGCCGGCCGGTTTGCCACTCCGCCTGCTGTTCGCAGCCGCCGCCATCCTGCTCGCGCTGTTGTCGCTGCCGCACGCCGGCCACGCCCAGGGCATCGTGCGCGGTGCCCAGGAGGGAGCCCACGAAGGCAACCGCATCGCCGGTCCGGTGGGCGGTGTCGTCGGAGGCGCGGTCGGCGCCGGTGTCGGTGGGGCCGTCGGCGCGGTGGAGGGCGTGTTCGGCATTCCCCACCGTGGCTATCGCCGCTGCCGCGGCTATTATGACGGCTATCACCGCTTTCATTGCTACAGGTGATGGCGTCGTCGCCCGGATGGAGCGTCGTCCAGACGCCGAACCGTCCCGGATTACGCTTGCGCTCCATCCGGGCTACGGGCGGCCGTCAGTTCTTCAGCCGATAGCCGGTGCGGAAAATCCACCAGATCACGGCGAGGCAGATCACCAGGAACGCCAGCGTCATGCCGATGCTGACGGACATGCTGACATCCGCAATCTCGTAGAAGCTCCAGCGGAAGCCCGAGATCAGATAGACCACCGGATTGAGCAGCGCCACCGTGCGCCAGGTCGGCGGCAGCATGTCGATGGAATAGAAGCTGCCGCCGAGGAAGGTCAGCGGCGTCACCACCAGCATCGGGATCATCTGCAGCTTTTCGAAGCCGTCGGCCCAGATGCCGATGATGAAGCCGAACAGGCTGAACGTCACCGCCGTCAGCACCAGGAAGGCCAGCATCCAGACCGGATGGTGGATGTGCAGCGGCACGAACAGGCCCGCGGTTGCGAGGATGATCAGGCCCAGAATGATCGACTTGGTCGCGGCGGCGCCGACATAGCCGAGCACGATCTCGAAATAGGAGATCGGCGCCGACAGGATCTCGTAGATTGTGCCGGTGAATTTCGGAAAGTAGATGCCGAACGAGGCGTTGGCGATGCTCTGGGTCAGCACCGAGAGCATGATCAGGCCCGGCACGATGAAGGTGCCGTAGCTGACGCCCTCGACCTGGCTGATGCGCGAGCCGATGGCGGCGCCGAACACCACGAAATAGAGCGAGGTCGAAACGACGGGCGAGACGATGCTTTGCAGCAGCGTGCGCCAGGTGCGCGCCATTTCGAACAGATAGATGGCGCGGATGGCGCGGTGATTCATGACGTCCTCACGAGGTCGACGAAGATGTCCTCGAGCGACGATTGCGTCGTGTCGAGATCGTTGAAGCGGATGCCGGCGGTGCGGAGGTCGCCGAGCAGGCTGGTGATGCCGGTGCGCTCGCCCTTGGTGTCGTAGTCGTAGACCAGCGTCGCGCCATTGTCGCAGAGGTCGAGCTCGTAATGGCTGAGGCTGTCCGGCAGCGAATTGATCTTGCCCTGCAGATGCAGCGTCAGCCGTTTCTTGCCGAGCTTCTGCATCAAGGTCGCCTTGTCCTCGACCAGCACGATCTCGCCCTTGTTGATGACGCCGATGCGGTCGGCCATCTCCTCGGCTTCCTCGATGTAGTGCGTGGTGAGGATGATGGTGACGCCGGACTGCTGCAGCGTGCGCACCACCTCCCACATGCCCTTGCGAAGCTCGACGTCGACGCCGGCGGTGGGCTCGTCCAGGAACAGGATCTGCGGCTCGTGCGACAGCGCTTTCGCGATCATCACGCGGCGCTTCATGCCGCCGGAGAGCGTGATGATCTTGTTGTCCTTCTTGTCCCACAGCGAGAGGTCCTTGAGCACCTTCTCGATATGCGCGGGATTCTTCGGCTTGCCGAACAGGCCGCGGGAGAAACTCACGGTCGCCCACACGCTTTCGAAGGCGTCGGTGTGCAATTCCTGCGGCACGAGGCCGATCAGCGAGCGCGCCTTGCGGTAGGAGGTCTGGATGCTCTCGCCGCCGACGAGGACCTTGCCCTCGCTCGGATTGGCGATGCCGCAGATGATCGAGATCAGCGTGGTCTTGCCGGCGCCGTTGGGGCCGAGCAGCGCAAAGATCTCGCCGCGCTTGATGTCGAGATTGACGTTCTTGAGCGCCTTGAAGCCGGACCCATAGGTCTTCGACAAATTGGCGACGGAAATGATGGAGGACATGATGGCCGTAAGTCAGAGGGGCAAAGGCTGGGGAGGGGAGGCTGGAACCCACCTCGGCGGCGGGTCAGCGGAGCCCTGAAATAGGAATGCACTTGCCCGGCCGCAATTGCCGGGAGAAAAATGGTCTTAAAACAGGCTCTTCGGTGGCAGGTTTCAGGCAAGTGTTGCGCGATGGTCACGGACCGCGGCTAACATTTGCCGCTCACGCGCCTCTTTGTTGCGTCTGCGAGCAGGCCGTGGCTACGATTCCGGCCAATCGCAAAGCGCATGTCCCCAGGGAAAAGATCGATGAGACCGAACGGCCGTCACACCGCCGGCGCCAGCCAGTTGTCCGCCATCCGCGTGTGGGCGATTTGCCTGCTCCTGCTGTCAGCTGTTGCCATCAGCCCGACCACCGCAAGGGCGGCGCCGAGCCAGGCCGCCGCCGCGACCACGCATGTCTACCTGCTCCGGGGCGTGCTCAACATCTTCTCGCTCGGCCTCGACACGATCGGTGCCCGCCTCCAGGCCCAGGGCATTCCGGTGACCGTCGCCAATTTCGTGTCCTGGTCCTCGCTCGCCGATGAAGCGGCGGCGAACTACAGGGCCGGCCGGCTCAAGACCATCGTGCTGGTCGGGCATTCCTCGGGCGCGACCGCGCTGCCGGACATGATCGCCAAGCTCAACCAGCTCGGCGTGCCCGTGAAGCTCGCGATCGGCCTCGATTCCGTGTTCAAGACCAGGCTGTCGACCGGCGCCGAACGCTACATCAACATCTATATCGGCGACGGCCCCGGCGAGCCGGTGCGGGCCGCGGTCGGCCTGCGCGGCAAGCTCGACAATGTCGACGTGCGCGGCACCGGTGTCGGCCACATCTCGATCGACAAGAACGAGGCGATCCAGCGCCGCGTCATCGCCGAGATCGATGCCGCCATCATGCGCTCGCGCGCCCCGGCAGCCCCGGTCGCCGAGCCCGGCGCACCTAGGCAGGCGCGCTCGGCGGCGGCCACGGCCCCGGCCAGGAACTAAGGCGCATTACGCTTCGGCATCGCGCGCGACGAGGGCGCGCGCGATGCCGCGTCTCTCCCGTCATCTCAAGAACGCGCGAATGGCGTCCGCGATCTCGCGTGCATGCGTCTCGAGCGCGAAATGGCCGGTGTCGAAGAACTGCACCACCGCATTGGGATTGTCGCGCTTGAAGGCTTCGGCGCCGGGCGGGATGAAGAACGGGTCGTTCTTGCCCCAGACCGCCAGGAACGGCGGCTTGTGGTTGCGGAAATAGTCCTGGAAGGCCGGATAGAGCGCAACGTTGCTCTTGTAGTCGCCGAACAGGTCGAGCTGCACGTCGTCGGAGCCGGGGCGCGCGAGATAGAAATTGTCGAGGTTCTGGCCGTCCGGTGACACGATCGTCGGATCGGGGACGCCATGCGTGTACTGCCAGCGCGTTGCTTCCGGCGTGAGGAAGCCGCGCAGAGCCTCGCGATTGGCCTGCGACGGGTCCTGCCAATAGGCCTTGATCGGGGTCCAGCCGTCGCTGAGGCCATCCTCATAGGCGTTGCCATTCTGCGAGATGATCGCCGTGATCCGCTCGGGGTGGCGCAGCGCCAGCCGGAAGCCGGTCGGCGCACCATAATCGAACACATAGACGGAGAAGCGGTCGAAGCCGATCACCTCGGTGAAGCGCTCGATCACGTGCGCGACATTGTCGAAGGTGTAGCGGAATGTTTCGCGCGCAGGCATGTCGGACTGCCCGAAGCCGGGAAGATCGGGCGCCACGATGTGAAACCTGTCTGCGAGCAACGGGATCAGGTCGCGGAACATGTGACCGGCGCTCGGGAAGCCATGCAGCAGCAGAAGCTTCGGCGCGCCTTTGGCACCGGCCTCGCGATAGAACACCTTGAAGCCATCGACATCCGCGGTGCGGTAGGTCGTCGGGGTCATGACCGTCTCCGTTTTTGTAACCTGACAAATCGTATTTATCAGGTTACTAACTTAGGGTAACTTGTCAATCGTCATTATACAGGTTACTTAAGCTGCCTCATCGGGCCAGCCAAGGACCGCCCATGGACAGACCGCCCGCCATGTTCATTGCCGACTCGCTCGGTCTCGATTTCCTCAACTCGGTGGCGACGCCGGTCGATACGCCCGTGGATTGGCTCGACGATGGCAATGGTCTGATCGACTGGCTGACTCAGGCGAAGCTGGTGCCTGCGGACGAGCTCGACGCGCTGAAGGCGCGCGCGAGGCCTGGGGAGCTGGACAAAGCCGCCGATCAGGCGCGCGACCTGCGCGAATGGTTTCGTGGCTTCGTTCTGGAGCATGCGGGCCGGCCGCTCGCGGCGGAGGCGTTGCGCGAGCTCGGTCCGCTGAACAGCCTGCTGGAGCGCGACGAAGCCTACAGCCGGATCGAAGCCCGGCATGATGACGGCAATCACGGCCTCGCGCTGCGGATGACACGGCGCTGGCAATCGCCGCAATCCCTGCTGCTGCCGATCGGCGAAGCGCTGGCGAAATTCGTCTGCGAGGAGGATTTCGCCGACGTGAAGGCATGCGAAGGCCATAACTGCACGATGCTGTTCGTCGACCACACCCGCAGACGCGCGCGACGATGGTGCACGATGGCGGTCTGCGGCAACCGTGCCAAGCAGGCCGCGCACCGCGACAGGCTCAAGCACAGGCACTGACCGAGGGCAGTGCCACATGCGGCGCAGCCTAGAGCATGATCCGGAAAAGTGCGAAGCGGTTTTCCGAAAAGATCATGCTCAAACAACAACCTAAAGCGCGATGACGATTCATCGTAATCTCATCGCGCCTTAGGCAGCCGTCACTCGGATCGGCATGCTCTCCAGCCCGCGCAGGGAATTGTTGAGCCTGCGCTTCGGCTCGGCCGTGAGCTCGATGGTCTTCACGCGCCTTGCGAGCTCGCTGAAGATCAGTTCGCCTTCCAGGCGCGCGATCATCTGGCCGACGCAGGCGTGAATGCCGGCGCCGAAGCCGACATGCCCGGTGGCAACCCGCTCGACCTCGAAGCGGTCGGCTCCGTCCCATCGCGCGGGATCGCGATTGGCGGAGGCCATGAACAGCAGCACCTTGCGGTGGGCGGGGATCACGCCGCCACCGATCTCGACGTCGCGCGAGGTGGTGCGAAAGAACGTCTGCACCGGTGAATCATAGCGCAGGCCTTCCTCGAAGGCGTTGCGCGCCAGCTCAGGCTTGTGGTGGAGCTTGCGATATTCATCCGGATGCGTGGCGAGCGCGAGCAGGGTGTTGCCGATGCCGTTGACCGTGGTGTCGATCCCGGCGGTGAGGAACGGTCGCACCAGATGGGTTGCTTCGTGCTCGCTGATTTCGCCCTCATCGGCCGCTTGGTAGATCATCATGCCGAGGCTGTCGGGCTGTAGCGCATCTCGGGCGCAGCATTCCATGATCCAGCTTTGCGCGGCGAGGCCTGCCTTGCGCGATGTGGCCAGCATTTCATTGTCAGGGCCGAAGCTGTCGAACACAAACGTGCTCCAGGCCAGCAGCTTCTCGCGGCCATCCGGCCGGATGCCGATCGTATCCGGAAACACCTTCATGGGATAGGCTTCGGCCAGGTCGCTCACGGCATCAAACGTGCCCTTGTCGATCAGCTCCGCGACCTTCCTCTCCGCCTCCCGTTGAAACGTCTCCCGTAGCTTCCTTGCGACGCCCGGAGACAGCGTGCGGCCGAGGACCCGCCGGCCCTTGTCGTGGTCGGGCGGGTCGATCTGGAGCGTGAGCGGCTTCGGCAGCGCAGGGTTCATCCCGTGCAGCCCGACGCCCTCACCGCTGATGAACGTCTTCCAGTCCTTCAGGGCCGGCTCGACCTCGGCATAGCCGGCCATCGCCCACACGCCATAGCGCTCCAGCGCGAATACGGGCCCGAGCGCGCGCAACGCCTCATAGGCAGGGTAGGGGTCCATCAGGAAGTCAGGCGCGAACGGGTCGACCGGACTGGAGGCGATGCCGCTCATGATCAGCTCCGCTTCCTATTGCTTGCTCAGCGGGCACTGGCCTTCGCTCTCGGCGCGGAACGCGTCCTCGCCCTTGATGGTGGCGACGACCTTCAACAGATCCCAGGTGGATTTCGACTCCTCGGGCGCCTTGACCTGGAGCAAATAGAGCGGGTGGATCTTGCGTCCGTCTTTGCGGATATAGCCCTTGCCGAACAGAGGATCGTCGGTCGGCATCTCCTTCATCGCGGCGACGACGGCCTTGCCGTCCTTGGCGCTGCCGGCCTTGTCGACCGCCTTGAGATAGTGAATGATCGAGGCATAGACGCCGGCCTGCATGTCGTTCGGATAGGCCTTCGAGGGAATGCGCTCGGCGAAGCGTTTTGCGAAAGCACGTGTGCCGTCGTTCAGATCCCAGTAGAACGGATTCATGATCTGCGCGCCTTGCGCAAACTTCAGCCCGAGCGCGGGAAGGCCGTTCATGCCCAGGATCAATCCGACCAGTTTGTGGTCCTTGGTCAGTCCGAACTCGGCGGCCTGCTTCATTGACGTGATGGTGTCGTCGCCGGCATTGGCAAAGCCGATGACATTCGCGCCCGAGGCCTGGGCCTGGAGCAGGAACGAGGCGTAATCGGCCGTTCCCAGCGGGTGCCGCACGCTGCCGAGGACCTCGCCGCCGGATGCCTTGACGGCCTCGGCCGCCTGCTTTTCCAGGTCATGGCCGAAGGCATAGTCGGCGGTGATGAAGAACCACTTCTTGCCGCCCTGCTGCACGATCGCCTTGCCGAGGCCGCGCCCGTAGGCATAGGTGTCGTAGGTCCAGTGCACGGTGTTCGGCGTGCACTTCTCGCCGGTCAGGAGCACCGTGCCGGCGCCAGATCCGACGAAGACCTTGTTCTTCTCGGCGCTCATGCCGGCCACTGCCAGCGCGATCGACGAGTTCGGGATGTCGAAGATCGCATCGACGCCCTCGTTCTCGTACCAGCGCCGGGCGATGCCGATCCCGATGTCGGTCTTGTTCTGGTGGTCGGCTGCGACGACCTCGACCGGCTTGCCGGCGGCCTTTCCGCCATAATCCTCGACCGCCATCTTAGCGGCGACGACTGAGCCAATGCCCTGATAGCTCGCGAACGGACCGGACTGGTCGTTCAGGATGCCGATCTTCACGGCGTCCTGTGCGAATGCCGGCGCGGCGGTCAGAGTTGCGGCCAAGATGCATAATTTATGCAGGAATTTGCTGTTCATTGTGTCCCTCCCATGTGCGGTCTTGGTGCCGCTGAATAATAGTTATATTTTATAGCTATTTTTGAGAGTGTCAATTCGGCCCGCCCTTGGATTGAGAATCATGAGCCCGAAAACCGTCAGACCCGGAGCGAAGCCTGCTCAGCAGATGGAGAACTCGCTGGACCTGCGCGCGCTGCAGCGGACGCCCGGCTTCATGCTGCGCCTCGCGCAGCTGAAATTTTTCGAAGGGTTTTACGAGGAGTTCGCCGCCTTGGGCCTGACGCCCGCGACCTATGCGATCTTCGCCGTCATTCGCGACAATCCCGGCGTGCCGCCGAGCAGTCTCGCCAGCCTGCTCCGGCTGCGGTTGCCGAATTTGATCAAGATCCTGAACGAGCTCGAATCGTCGGGCTTCATCAAGCGCAACCGCTCGAAGTCCGATCGCCGCGCCGTCGAGCTCGTGCTCACGCCGAAGGGCGCAAAGCTCATTGCCGAGGGGGCAAGGCTGACGGAGCCCTATAACCGGAAGATGCTGGCCCCGCTCACCGAGGCCGAGCAGCGCACGCTGCTCGAATTGCTGAACCGAATGCTGCCGTTTTAGCCGATTGCGAGCGCAAACTGAGGCCAATCGTCGCAAAGTCCCGTCAAGTCCTGCATGTGTGTGGCGGATCGTTGCTGGCTGCTTCCATGCCCCAAAATCCGCCAAATCGGCCGTCACTAAGCCAGTTTGGGAGAGGCCCTTGCCTCCCGTGGTGGGACTGCTGGACTGATGCTTGATCCAAGGCGAATTGTGGTGCTGGCAGCGGTTGCGCTGCTCGCCCTGGGCATCGGCACGGCCGCAGGCTCTCCCGCCAAGTCGAAGCGCCAGGCCGTGACGGCCACCGCGCCGCCTCCCGCTCCCGTCGAGCCTCTGCCGCCGCCAAAGATCTACCTGTTCCGCGGCGCCATGGGCCCGATCTTCTCGACCGGCATGGACCGGCTCGAAGAGAAGCTGACCAAGGCCGGCTTCTCGGCCAATGTCTATGAATTCACCATCTGCCGGTGGATCGGCGATCGCGCCATCACCAGCTACAAGGAGAGCCCGGCGCCGATCGTGCTGATCGGCCACTCCATGGGCGGGCTGTGCTCGGTCGTCATCTCCGAAATGGCGGCCAAGGAGAACATCCCGATCAGCCTCGTCATCGCCATCGATCCCGCGCATGCGACCGGCGACGTGCCGCTCAACGTCGAGCGCTTCATCAACATCTTCCTCTCCGACAGCGTGCTCGGCGGCGGCGACGTCGTGGCCGTGCCCGGTTATCGCGGCCATTACGCGAGCTACGATCTGAAGGAAAACAGCCGGGTCTCGCACATCAACATCGAGAAGTCGGACGAGATCCACCGCCAGATCGTCGACATGGTGACGCAGTTGCCGCGCATCCCGGTGCAGAGCCAGGCCGATGCCGTGCCGCTGCGCTATCTCGTGCCTGCGAATACGCTGGTCGAATTATGGGACAGCGGCGTGCGGCTGCCGGTGCGCGCCGGCGACACCATGGCGAGCATCGCCGCCGCCAATCGCGTACCGCTGTGGACGCTGGCGCAGAGCAACTCGCTGGCGGAGAACGCGCAGCTCACGCCGGGGCAGACCATCATCGTCCCACGCCACCTGACGCCGCCTGAGCCTGCCGCCGCGATGGCGACGCCGACGCGGCGGTAACCCCGAAGACCACCGTCAGCCGGCCAAGGTCACACGATGAGATCGTGCGGCACATGATGCCCGGCTGAACCGCCCGCAATGTGAAGGCCATGGTCCAGCTGCGAAACGTCGGTGGCTGAAGCGGCGCCACCATGTTCGTCGGCTTTTGCCATGTGTTCGTGATGACCGGGTGGCGCCGGGACATCGTCCAAAAATGTGATGCTCGATTTCTCGATCGCCGGCTTCAGGAATTTGAAGGAATCATCCGACGCGTGCGGATTTGCTTGCGAGTTTCCGTGTGTGCCGGGTGCTCCATCTGCCGCAGAATGCAGTTGAGAATGAGGCCCGTCCGGTCTCTCGGTCGGACCATGACCGTGCTCGCTTGCTTGAGGAGAAATCGAATGAGCGCCGTCGCCGTTCCCGAGGCCCTTCTGCGAGGCGGCATCAACTGCACTCCCGGTATCGGCAGCACGCGCATGGCCAGGAGCCTCGGCAGACTTGCCATTGCCGAGATGTTGGTCGGTCGCAAGGAGCTCGTTCGGCACGACCAGAGAGATATCCAGCGTGGCATGATTTTCCATCGCCGCGCCGCCCGCACCAATTCCGTTCGGATAGGTGTTGTTGCTGGTCTCGGTCTGTTCGAAGACAAATCTGAAGCCGTCCATCGAAAGCAAAACGTACGCCGGTTCGGAGACGATGGATTGCGTCGCGGTCTCGCCCGTGGTGGAAGCGGTGCTCTCGTCGCTCCACCGGCTCCAGGGTTGATCATCGCGGGAATAGCTCACATCGAGCGCGGTTGAACTCCAGTCGAACGAAAGAGTGCCGGTACTGTCCGTCGTTCCGGTTGAGATGTCGGAAGTGCTGGTCGTCACAAGCGTCGTGTCACTTTGCATCGCTACGGTCGGATCGATCGCTTCGCTCACAGCCAGGGCCGGTGCCGCGCTTTGGTCCACGATGAAGTCCGACGAATCGACGGTCGCGATGCCCTGGAGATGAACTTCCAGCAGGCCGGAATCGCCGATCTGGAGAGTTTGATCCGTTGGATTGACATACACGATGGTTTCATTGGCTGAGCTGTCGTAGACCCAGGCGATGGTGTGGGGCGGCACGGACGTGCTTGTGGAGCTCAGAGCCAGGATCACGAATCCGAGCGCGCCTATGGCCGTCAAATCGATCCTGTCGGTTCCTGATCTGAAGTCACTGACCGTGTCGAACCGGCCCGCACTGGAATCTGCCGCCGACAGATAAACGAAGACATCACTGCCATTGCCGCCCGTGAGCTTGTCCGGGCCGAGCCCGCCGATGATGGTGTCGTTCTCGTTGCTGCCGTCGATATTGTCCTGTCCCGATCCACCGTAGATGACGTCATCGCCGTTATTGCCCTTGATCGTATCGTTGCCCGATCCGCCGAAGATGGTGTCGTTCACGCCGGTGCCGTTGATGGTGTCGTCACCGGCGCCCCCGTAGACGGTTTGGGGAATGTTGCCGCCACCGGCGATACTGTCGCTTCCAGGAGTGCCGTAGACAAACGGGGCATCGGATACGACCGTGGCGCCTGTCGCCAAATTGTCGAAGTCGTTGGGGTCGGCGTCGCTGGCGCCATGGATGGCGATCGTCACCTCTTGCGTGGTGCCGTCGATCGTCGTCACCGCGAAGTGATCAGTGAGCGTGTCGCCGACATCGAGTGCGTCCACCACGCTGTTGTTGTTGTCGAGGGTATAGGTCCAAACCCCGGATGCGGTCATGGTGAAGGTGCCGTAGCCGCCGTCGCTTGCCGTGCGCGAAGTGACCGCCGTGAAGGTATTGGCGGGATTGTCGAGGTCGGTGTCAGTGAGCGTGCCGGTCGCAGCCGGCGTGCCGGAGGAGATGCCGCCGGCTTCGAGCACCGAGCCCGTCTTGGTTCCGGAAATGACGGCAGCGTCATTCGTGCCGTGGATCGTGATCGTCACCACCTGCGGCGTGCCGTCGACAGTCGTGACGGTGAACTGATCGGTCTGGGTATCGCCGACATTGAGAGCCTGCACGGTGCTGTTGCTGTTGTCGAGCGTGTACGTCCACGTGCCCAGCGCCGTCATGGTGAAGGTGCCGAAGCCGCCCGCGCTCGTCCTCGGCGTACCGACCGGGGTGAAGGTGTTCGACGTGTTGTCAGGATCGACATCGGTCAGTGTGCCAGCCGCAGTTTGCGTGCCAGGCGTGCCATTGGCTATGCCTCCGGCCTCGACCACCGAGCCGGTCGTGGCTCCGGAAACCACCGCAGCATCGTTGCTGCCGTTGATGGTGATCGTCACCACCTGTGCCGTGCCGTCGGCCGTGGTCACCGTGAAGTTGTCGGTCAGCGTGTCGCCATTGTTGAGCGCCGCCACCACGGTGTTGGTATTGTCGAGTGCGTAGGTCCACGTCCCGGCCGCGGTGATCGTGAAGCTGCCATAGCCGTGGGCGCTTGCCGTCGGCGAGACGACGGCCGCGAACGTGTTGGCCGGATTGTCGACATCCGCCGCGGCGAGGGTGCCCGTCGCGACCGGCGCGCCGGGCGAAGCGCCGCTCGCCTCGACGACCGAACCGGTCGCGGTGCCGGAGATGACGGCGGCATCGTTGCTGCCGTGGATCGTGATGGTCACGACCTGGGGAGTGCCGTCGATGCTGGTCACTGTAAAGGTATCGATCAGGGTATCGCCGGCATTCAAGGCCTGTACTGAGCTGTTGCCGTCGTCGAGCGTGTAGGTCCACACTCCGGCGGCCGTCATCGTGAAATGGCCGTAGCCGCCGGTGCTCCTGGTCGGTGAACTGACCGCCGTGAAGGTGTTGGGCGGGTTGTCGACGTCCGTGTCCGTGAGCGTGCCGGTCGCGGTCGGTGTACCCGGTGCCGCGTTGGCGACGCCGCCCGCTTCCGCCGCCGTGCCGCTGGCGTTGCCTGAGATCGTGGCAGTGTCGTTGACGCCATGAATCGCGATGGTGAAGGTCTGACTCGCCGTGAGCCCGCCGTCCGAGACCGTGACGATAAAGCTTGTGGTCGTCGGCGCCGACAAGGCATTGATCGCATCGCTGTTCGGAACAAAAATGTAGGCGCCGGATGTGCTGTTGAGATAGAGGGTGCCATACGGACCGGCCTGCGAGATATCGTATGTCGCTCCATTCAGGACCGTGGTGCCGACCGTCCCTCCGCTGAGGCCGTAGGTCAGCGTGGAGCCGAACAGGCTGCTGGCGGTGAAGGTGCCGCTTGTCTCGGTAAACTGGTCGAACGTGATCGTATCGATCTCGACTGGTCCGGCCGGCAGGATCAGTGTCGGCAACGGCCGCTCGACCAATGGGAGGACGATCACCGGCTGTGGCGGAAGCTGGTTTGGCGGCGCAGTCGTGTTATCCGATGTAAAGTTGATGTGCTGCAGCGCGAGCGAGCTGCCGAAATTGGGCGTGCTGGATCCCGTCGGACCGCGCGTGAGATTGGCGAGCACGTCCTGTTGCGCCGCCTGTAGCTCCTCCATGCGAGCCGCACTGTTGGCAACCTGGTTCACGATGACCGAGGAGCCGATCCTCTTCAGGACAACGGTCTCGCCGGGATCTTCTACGATGATGTGTCGCGGCACCGGCTCCTTGGTGATGAGCTCGAAGGCGCCGTGCCGCAGGTCCTTGTAGGTGATCCTGTCATCATCCAGGAATGTGGCGTCCGGGTCGGCGGCGTTTGCGTCCGTCATCATCGAGAAGGTCAACGCCGCAAGCGTCAACATGCCGAAACCGCTCGAATAGGAGCGCCCGCGAATGCTTCCAATCGGTGTCTCGAACGTCAGAGCGCCGCCGTTTTCCAATCGGCCGGCCGCGAAGGAAAAGCTTCCCCGGGTGACCCCAAGCACGATCGAATGCACGGCGCCGTCGGAATCGTAAGCGTAATCGCTCAGCTCGACGCGAGAGCCGCCGCCCACGTTGAAAACGGTGTTGTCGATCAGCAGAATTCCGATCTGCGCGTCCGCGGCAGTCTCGATTATGTCACCATGACAGACAGGGTCGCCAACGCTGACTTGAGCGGCGGTGCCGGCGTCACGCGTGAGAGTGGCGTAACCAATCGCTGTCTGAACTATGCCGATGATCCGGTGAGGGAGGATCGCGCTGACCTCATCCCGGGGTTCAACGCCGGACGCAACTAACATGGCTTTGGCCTCGCCGGTCGGGCAAATCAGGCTCAGCGCGGTGCCGCAGTCTTCTTGTTGTTGGTTTTTGCCTTCGCCACGGGGCAGAATCTATTGGCGTTGGCAACCTTGGGCCTGCACGCCGAAAACGTCTGATGAAGCAAATTGATCTTTATGGGCATAGCCAAGAGGATGACGGGCTCACGGGAGTTGCAACGTCTCGACGTGAGCGGGTATTGTCTCTCGGGGACAGTTGACGATTGAGCGGCGCGAAATGTGACTTAATTTCGGTGGCCGGGCAAATGGCTTGGGACTAACGTCCAAGGAAAAAAAGAGGTACCCCGTCTGGAAGGCTGCCGCAGGCCCGATCTAGATCGTAGATACCCACGATGCACGACGTGCGGGCTTAGCGAAAGGTTCACCGAGCCATCAGGCGGCCACGCGAACCAGATCTTCTCGGAAAGGGCGGGTCATGTGCAGGCACACGATTGCAGCTTTGGTGACCGGTTTCGTTTGGGCATTCGCGAATGTTCTCGCTGTGCCAGCGCAGGCGCAAGTCGATCCTGCGAAGCCCGGCGTTCAGGATGTGGCCCCAAAACCCATCGGGAAAGTCATAACCGCCACGGGGGAGGTCACGATCGAGCACGTAGGTGCTGTTGTCGTCCAGGCGAACTTTCCCCGCCGGGCCGCTCAAGCCAAGGTCGGCGACGTCGTGTATCTCGGCGACGTGGTTCGAACCGGAACCGACAGCCGGGTCGGCATCAACTTCAGCGATGGCTCGTCGTTCAATCTGTTGAGCAACGCTCGCATGATTTTGGACGAGTACGTATACGAACCGGCCGGCAAGTCCAATGCGACGTTCTTCAATCTGACCAAGGGGGCGGCCACGTTCGTTGCCGGCAAGGTCGCCGAGACAGGCGATATGAAGGTCGATACGCCCGTCGCAACCATGGGAATCCGAGGCACCACGCCACATATCGAAATTTCGGATGATGGTGCTGTCAGGTTTTCGACTCTTATCGAAGAGGGCAAAAGCAAATTGCTCGCGAAGCGCGCAACTGCCGCGAAGCCCGAGGGCGGACGGGGGGGCACTCCCAAGCTGAACATCTGCCGGGGATGCTGAAGCGATCTTCAGGCGGAATCTCTTCTCGCCGTCGGGCAACGAGGCGGACGCTCCGGCAGGGCCTGACACGGACAAGACCATGAGCGCCGCCATCATCGACCGCGTCGCACTCGTTCTCGCCTTGCTGTTGCTCTGTTCGCCGGCGCTGGCGGAACAGCCGCAGAAGAATGGGCAGCTCAAGAATATCGAACAGTGCAACGGTGCGGACCGCATTTCGCCCCAAGCGCGGATCGTCGGCTGTACGGCGCTCATTGATTCGGGTGAGACCAAGGCGGATGCGCTGGCTGTGGCGTACAACAATCGTGGCAATGCTTATACCGCAACGGCGGAATACGACCGCGCGATCAGGGATTTCGATCGGGCGATCGAGCTCGCGCGAGATTACGTCAAGCCGGTGAACAACCGCGGCGTGGCGTATCTCAGGAAGGGAGCCTATGACGATGCGGTCAAGGCATTCGACCAGGCAATCAAGCTCAACCCCAAATATGGCGGCGCCTTCGCCAACCGCGCGGAAGCCTACCTCAAAATGGGCCAGTACGAGCGTGCCGCTCGCGATTTCGACGAGGCCATTCGTCTCGATCCGACTTTGAGTCTTGCCTGGAGCGGACGCTGCTGGATCAGGGCGGTGCTGGGCAATCTGCAGGCCGGACTCGACGACTGCAACAGGGCGCTTCAGGCGGGATCGAACAGTGCCGCGACCTACGACTCGCGAGCGCTGATCCATTTGAAGATGAACCAGCTTCCCGCGGCCATCGATGACTACGATTCAGCGCTGCGGCTCGAGCCAAGGCTGGCAAGTGCGCTTTACGGCCGCGGGCTTGCCAGGCTCAGGCGAGGTGACAAAGCCGGTGGTGATAGCGACATCTCCGCAGCGAGGATCATCGAGGCCACGGTCGGTGACGACTTCGTCCGCCATGGCGTACAATGATGTCGGGCGACGGGACGGCTCTGCCTGGTTGGAATTAGTCGTTAGAGGTTCGACCCGTGGATCGCGTCGATCACGGCATCCGTCACGTCCTTTGTCGTCGCCTTGCCGCCGACATCGGGCGTGAGCACGCCGGCCGCGCAGACGCGCTCCACCGCCGCCATCAGCCGCATGGCCGCGTCCTTCTCGCCGAGATGCTCGAGCATCTGTGCGCCGGTCCAGAACGTCGCGACCGGGTTGGCGATGCCCTTGCCGGTGATGTCGAAGGCCGAGCCGTGGATCGGCTCGAACATCGAGGGGAAGCGGCGCTGCGGATCGATGTTTCCGGTCGGCGCCACGCCGAGGCTCCCCGCCAGCGCGCCGGCGAGGTCCGAGAGGATGTCGGCGTGGAGATTGGTCGCGACGATGGTGTCGAGGCTCTTCGGATGCAGCGTCATGCGCACCGTCATGGCATCGACCAGCATCTTGTCCCAGGTGACGTCGGGGAATTCGCCGGCGACTTCGGCGGCGATCTCATCCCACATCACCATGCCATGGCGCTGCGCGTTCGACTTGGTCACGACGGTCAGGAATTTGCGCGGACGCGACTGCGCGAGCTGGAACGCATAGCGCATGATCCGGGTGACGCCGACGCGGGTGAACACGGCGACCTCGGTGCCGACCTCCTCGGGGAGGCCCTTGTGCGCGCGGCCGCCCATGCCGGCATATTCGCCTTCCGAGTTCTCGCGCACGATCACCCAGTCGAGATCGCCGACACCGACATTGCGCAGCGGCGATGCCACGCCCGGCAAAATCTTGGTCGGCCGCACATTGGCGTATTGGTCAAAACCCTGGCAGATCGGCAGGCGCAGGCCCCACAGCGTGATGTGGTCGGGCACATCGGGCGCGCCGACCGCGCCGAAATAGATCGCGTCGAACTTCTTCAGCTCAGTGAGACCGTCGGCCGGCATCATCACGCCGTGCTTCTTGTAATAGTCCGAGCCCCAGTCGAACGTCTTGATGGTGAAGGCGAGGTCGCCGCTGCGTTTCGCCAGCGCCTCCAGCACGCGGACACCGGCCGAGATCACCTCGGGGCCGATGCCGTCGGCGGGGATGGCTGCGATCGAATGGGTGCGCATGGAGGTGCTCCGTTTGAGAGATCAGTGGGATTGCGAGACGGGTTCGACGGGCGCGGTTTTCGCGCGCGACAATAGCAGGGTGAGGGCCGCCGAGAGAATGAGCAGGCCGCTGACGAAATAGAGTCCGCCGACAAAACTGCCGGTCTGGTCCTTGATCCAGCCGATCATGGCAGGACCGACGAAGCCGCCGAGATTGCCGATCGAGTTGATGGTGGCGATCCCGGCTGCGGCCGCGGGGCCGGACAGGAACAGCGTCGGCATGCTCCACAACGGCGGTTTTGCCGAGGAGATGCCGATGTTGACCAGCGCCAGCGCGACCAGCACGGCGACGACGCCGGCCGCGAGCCCTGCATAGGCGAGGCCCGCAGCCGCAATCAGGCAGGCCCACACGACATGCCAGGTGCGTTCGCCGGTGCGGTCCGAATGCCGCGCCCACAGGATCATGGCGACGACGGCGGCGGTGGCCGGCAGTGCATTGAGGAAACCGACCTGAAGCGAGGACAGCCCGAACTGCTTGATGATCTGCGGCGCCCAGACGCCGAGCGTGTAGAGGCCGGCCGAGGTGCCGAAATAGATCAGTGCCAGTGCCAGCACGCGCGGATCGGCAAGCCCGCGCCAGACGCTGTGGCTCGCGGTTGCAGCCTTGCGGGTGGTCTCAGCGTTCATGGTCTCGACCAGCCAGCGGCGCTCGTCCTCGGCAAGCCATTTCGCTTTCTCGGGGCGATCGGTCAGGAAGGCCAGCACGACGAAGCCGAGCAGCACGGCCGGCAGCGCCTCCAGCACGAACAGCCATTGCCAGCCCTTGAAGCCGAACAGGCCGTCCATCTCCAGCAGCGCGCCCGAGATCGGCGAGCCCAGCACCGTCGAGAGCGGGGCGGCGGCCATGAACAGCGCGGTCACCGCGGCGCGCTGGCGCGCCGGGAACCAGTAGGAGAGGTAGAGGATGATGCCCGGAAAGAAGCCGGCTTCGGCGACGCCGAGCAGGAAGCGCAGGATGTAGAAGCTGGTCGCGCCCTGCACGAAGGCCATCGCCGCCGAGACGAGGCCCCAGGTGATCATCACCCGGGCGATCCAGATCCGCGCGCCGACCTTGTGCAGGATGATGTTGGAGGGCACCTCGAACAGGAAATAGCCCCAGAAGAAGATGCCGGCACCAAAACCGTAAACGGTGGGCGACAGGCCGATGTCCTTGTTCATCGTCAGCGAGGCGAAGCCGATATTGACGCGGTCGATGAAGGCCACGAAGTACAGCAGCATGATGAAGGGAACGATGCGCCAGGTGATCTTGCGCAGCACGCGCGTCTGAATCTCGCTCGTCACCCTGACCTCCTGAAACCGGTTTTCGTTGTGCGGCAGCGAGCCTAGGCGGGGGCGGGAGGCATACTCAATTGGCGCTGGTTTATACAAAAAAATGATATAATCAGGCCGGAAGACGAGAGGACCAGGATGGAATTGCATCAGCTCCGATGCTTCGTGACGGCGGCCGAGCAGTTGCATTTTGGCCGTGCAGCGCAGCAGCTTCAGATGCTGCCGTCCGCCCTCGGCCGTCAGATCAGGCTGCTGGAAGAGGATCTGGGCACGCGGCTGTTCGCCCGGACGACGCGGGCCGTTTCACTCACGGAAGACGGCACGACGCTGCTGCGCGACGCCCGCGCCATCCTCGCCAAGGTCGAGGCGGTCGAGAGCAATTTGCGCAATCGCTCGCGCGCGGGCGCCGCGCGGCGCCTGCGGGTCGGCGCCATCGACAGCGCGGCGGCGGGATTGCTGCCGCCGCTGCTGCGGGATTTCCGCGACAAGCATCCTGAGATTGCGGTCCAGCTCCTCGAAGACAAGACCATCCGGCTGCTGCCGAAGATTTTAACCGGCGCGCTCGATCTCGCCTTCGTCCGCCCGCCGGTCCAGCCGGACAAGCGGCTCGAATTCCGCGACCTGCTCCAGGAAACCGCCATCGTGGCGTTCCCGCAGCGGCATGCGCTGGCCGGAAAGAAGTCGATCGCATTGGCGGAAATCGCCGAGGAGGCGATGCTGGTGCCGGACCGCCGCTCGCGACCGCACAGTCACGACCTCACCATCAAATTGTTCGAGCAGGCCGGGCTGACGCCGCGCATCGTGCAGGTCGCCGACGAGAAGCAGACCATCATCCATCTGGTGGCAACCAAGCTCGGCGTTGCCATCGTGCCGCGCTGGACGACGCGGATGGCGGTGACGGGCGTGCGCTTCGTGCCACTGCGGCCGAAGCAGAGCGGCCCCGTCGGCCGGCTGCCGCTCGCCGCGGCATGGCTGCGCGGCTCGCGCGATCCGGCCCGCGATGCCATGCTGGCGGTGCTGGAAGCGCGCCTGCGCAGCTATGCGCGTGAGGCGTGAGCGGCTATGACATTGGCCTGGTGAGAAGGTGAGATGCGATGACGGATCAAAAAGCTTCGAACGAGTTGCGCGTTGCCATTGCTGGCCTTGGCTCGATCGGCACCAAGATCGCAACCGCGCTCGATCAGGGCATCGAGGGGCTGGCGCTTTCTGCCGTTGCTGTGCGTGATCCCGCCAAGCATCAGGCGTTCCTCAACGGCCTGCATCGTACGCCGAAAGTCCTGCCGATCGACCAACTCGGCGAGGCCGCCGACATCGTGGTCGAATGCGCGCCGAGCAGCCAGTTGCGCGCGATCGTCGAGCCCGCGGTGAGGCGCGGCAGGTCCGCCGTCGTCGTCAGCGTCGGGGGGCTGCTCGACAATTTTGATCTCGTCGATCTCGCCCGCGCCAAGGGCGGCCGCATTCTCGTGCCGACCGGCGCGCTGATCGGGCTCGATGCCGTCAACGCCGCGGCGGTCGGCACCATTCATTCGGTGAAGATGGTGACGCGCAAGCCGATCGACGGCTTGAAGGGCGCACCGTTCATCGTCGAGAACAACATCGACATCGACAATCTGCGCGAGCCGCTCAAACTGTTCGAGGGCAGCGCGCGCGAAGCCGCAAAAGGCTTTCCGGCGAACGTCAACGTCGCCGTTGCGCTGTCGCTCGCGGGCATCGGGCCCGATCGCACCCAGATCCACGTCTGGGCCGATCCCACCGTGACGCGCAACGTTCACCGTATCGAGGTCGAGGCGGATTCGGCGCGGTTCTCGATGGGCATCGAGAACATCCCGTCCGAGAATCCCAAGACCGGGCTGATCACGGCATTGTCGGTAATCGCGCTGCTGCGCAAGCAGCGCGCCACGCTGTGTGTGGGGACGTGATTCTTACGCTCCCGTGACGCGCCAGATCACGTTGCCGACGTCGTCGGCCATCAGCAGCGACTTCTTGTCGGGGCCGATCACGACGCCGACCGGGCGGCCGTAGGATTCCTTCTCGTCCGGGGACAGGAAGCCCGACAGGATGTCGCGACCCGGGCCGGACGGCTTGCCGTTCTCGAACGGGATGAACACCAGCTTGTAGCCGGACAGCTTGCTGCGATTCCACGAGCCGTGCTGGCCGATCACCATGCCGTCTCCGAAGCCGGGCAAGGTGCCTGCGGGCATCCAGCACAGGCCGAGCGAAGCGGTGTGGCCACCGAGCGCGTAGTCGGGTTGAAGCGCTTTCGCGACCATCGCCGGGTCCTGCGGCACGCGGTCGTCGACCGTCTTGCCCCAGTAGCAATAGGGCCAGCCGTAGAAGCCGCCGTCACGCACCGAGGTGAGATAATCCGGCGGGGTCTCGTCGCCGAGGCCGTCGCGCTCGTTGACGACGGTCCAGAGCACGTTCGTATTGGGCTCCCAGGCAAGACCCACGGGATTGCGCAGGCCTGCGCCGAAGATGCGATGCGTGCCGGCGGCAAGATCGAGCTCATAGACCGCGGCGCGGCCTTCCTCGACCTCCATGCCCATCTCGGCGATGTTGCTGAGCGAGCCGACACCGGCATAGAGCTTCTTGCCGTCGGGGCTTGCGAGCAGGCTGCGGGTCCAGTGGCCGCTCGGCTTGAACGTCGTGAGGCGCTTGCCCGGCGCGGTGATGCTGTCGGCATTGGCGACGTAAGGAAAGGCCATCACGCCGTCGGTGTTGCCGACATAGAAGGTGTCGCCGACCAGCGCCATGCCGAAGGGCTGGTTGAGGTTTTCCATGAAGGCGCCGCGATGCTCGGCGACGCCGTCACCGTCCTTGTCGCGCAGCAGCGTGATGCGGTTGGCGGACACGCCGAGGGCCGCGGCGCGCCGCATCGTCGCCTGCATCGCATAGTGAAACACCGACCTCGGCGCGCCCGCGATCTGCGTCGCTTCCGCGATCAGCACGTCGCCATTGGGCAGCACCTCGATCCAGCGCGGATGGTCGAGGCCGGTCGCGAAGGCGTTGACCTTGAGCCCGGGCGCGACGGTCGGCTTCTGCCCCTCGCTCCAGCCGCGCGCGGTCGGCATCTTCAGCGTCGGGATCGCACCTTGCGGTTTCGCTTCGGGAATGGCGGGGGTCTGGCCCCAGGCCGGTGCGGCCTCGGTACCCGACAGCTTCCGCCATTGCAGCGCGATGCCGCCGAGGAGCGCAACGAACTGCGCGAAGATGCTCGAGAAAGTCATGAGAAGCCCCTGTTTGCGGGCGCATCCAACTGGCTGATGGGGCGGACGTCAACCTGTGCGGTACGCCGCCGGGGCCTATTCCCGTGGAATGGCAGCCGATCGAATTTGCATGGGACGAACGCCGACGGCCTGTGCCCGGGGATCAGCGGCCGATTTGCCGCTCCAGCCGCCGTGCCGCGCGAAAATCATCCAGATGATGGACATTCGGCGCGAGCGCGGCCTCCCTGGACAGGAGATGATAGACCCGCGCCACCGTGCGTTGTTTTTGCTTCGGCCGCCCGGGCGGCAGCGCCCGCGCCTTGCGGAGCGCGGCGATCGCATGCGCGCGAAAATAATCGTAGGCGTCCGACATCGCTCGATGCTCTGCGGTTGGTGCAGGTGTCGAGGGGTAACGGGTATGGGGAGGGGTGGTTCCTTGGAAGGTTCCGGGCGCGCCGATCTATCCCCGTCATCCTGAGGCGCCGGAGCGTAGCGGAGGCCTCGAAGGATGTGCGGCCCGGCTGCATTTCGGCCATGCATCCTTCGAGGCTCGGATCGCGATGCATGCGCATCGCGAACCTCGGACCTCAGGATGACGGGTTTGGCATCAGGGTTTTGCCAGGAGTACGCGCAGCTTGAACTTCACCGCGGCGACAGGAACGGAATGATCATCGGCACGCGGCGGCAGTAGGCGCCGTAGGCGTCTTCGCCGAGCTCCTTGGAGAGGAACACTTCTTCCATCCGGCCCTTCTGCCACATGCCGAGCGAGATCAGGATCGCGCCGAGCATTGCGGTCACCGTGCCGACTGCGATGCCGGTCACCAGCATGCCGAGGATCAGGCCGGTGTAGATCGGATGGCGCACGATGCCGTAGGGGCCGGTGTCGATGACGCGGTGATCTTCCTTGTGGGTGATGGTGTTCGACCAGAACTGGCCAAGATGCAGCCGGCCCCACCAGGTAAAGGAGATGCCGGCGAGCACGATCAGCGCCACGATGTAGACGGCCAGGTTACTGAACACCCAGAGCGGCTTCTCGCCGAGCACTTCGGCGGTCCACGGCGTGAACAGGATGCCGCCGACCAGGATCGGGATGCGGTAGCGGCCGGACTCCAGCGTCATCACCTGCTTCTGGGTGCGGCCCTGCCAGAACGAAGCGCCGACCCAGCTGGCGAGCCAGGCGAGCCAGATCAGGGCGAGCAGTTGCGTCGGCCAGGTGGTGGTCCAGCCACCCCAGGCGACAGAGAGAAGCTTGCTGAAATCGAAGGACATGAAGGTTCTTTGCGTTGGGCGGGAAGCTCAGCTCGCGCGCGAGGACAGCGCGTGATGCTCGATGGCGCCGGAGGGCCGCTGGCCATTGCGGGCGAGCAGATGGGTGATGGTTTCGCGCAGCACGGGTTCGATCGGGCGCGGCGAGTAGCCGAGCTCGGTGCGGGCCTTGCCGATCGAGAGGTCGCTCGCTGCCAGCGCGATGCGCACGCCCTCGGCGGTGCCGTTGGGCGGCCGGCGCGTGATGTGATCGGAGATGGATTCGAGCATGATCGCGGAGAACTCGGCGATCCTGCCGGGCACGACCACCGGAAACTGCCGGCGGCCGCTCATCGCCGACATCATCCGGAGGATGTTGCCGAGCGGAACGCAGTCGCCGCCGAGAATGTAGCGCTGGCCGAGGCGGCCGCGCTCCATGGTCAGCACGAGGCCCAGCGCGACGTCGCGGACGTCGACGAGATTGACCAGGAAGTTGAGATGCGGCTGCACCTTCTTTTGGAGGAAGTACCAGAGCATCGCGGTCGGCGGCGTCAGATTGTGGTCGGCGGCACCGATCGGCATGGTCGGCGTGCCGATCACGAGCGGGAAGCCGGCGGCCGCGGCCTTGGCGGCGTGATGCTCGGCGAGCGACTTCGACCGCGTATAGGCGCCGGGCATCGCGTCGGCCGGCTGCAGCGCCTCCTCGGCGGCCACGCCATTCAGATTGGAATAGGGGAACAGGATCGATTCCGTCGAGCAGTGCAAAAAGCGCGAGACCCCGCGCTTCATCGCGGCTGCGAGCACGACCTCGGTGCCGCGGCAATTGACCTCGTGAAAATCCTGCTTGTTGGCGACCCACATGCCGGGCAGGCCGGCGAGGTGATAGACCTGATCGACGCCCGCAACCGCAGCATCGACCGCGGCGCCGTCGAGCACCGAACCCTCGACGTGTTCAACCTCCGCGTTCGCCGCGGCCGGCGGACGAACATCGAGCACACGCACCCGCTGCCCACGGGCGCGGAGCGCTTCTACGAGATGATGTCCGATGAAGCCACTGCCACCGGTAACCAGTACGAGAGCCATGCAGAAGGTTTGCTGTTTCGCGTCGAGAGCTATCGGGTTGAAAGGGAATTGGTCGGAACAGGCGCCAGAATCGCGGCAAGGTCGCGACGGAAGCCCAATGCAATGAATAATTTTGCCATGACAAACATCGGTCCAAGCAGGAAATGCGCGGGGTGGTCCACCATCGACGGCTGCCGCTCCTCGAAAACCCTGTGGCCGACGATTTGCGATGCAACGCCGGATGCGATCAACACCGCAAAAATCGACCACATCATGACGATCGAGACCTGATTGCCGATCGCGGTTGCGACCGATAGCAGCACGATCATCGCGGCGAGGATGCCGAGCCCGACCCCGGTGTCCAGCATCAGCCAGTAGACCAGCACCGGCAGCGCCAAAATCACCGCCAGGCTCACCTCGACCCCGAAAACGGGAAAATGCACGAGCGTGAGCGGCAGCACGGCGCCCGTGAAGAGCAGGAGGATACCGACCACGTGCATCGCGCAGTTCCAGGGATCGCGATGATATTCGACGTAGTCGGCCAGTTGGCGTTGAAAATAACTGGCCATGTCGGTCTCGTGCAGCATGGGGGCGGGAAGGGCGAAAACAGGCTATAGCACCGGACAGGGCGGTGCACAAACCGGCGCGAGTGTCGCGCAGAACAGTGCAGCCGCGCTGTGAGACAGGTCACAAAGGGTTAGGATTTCAAAGGGTTCCGCGACGCGCCGACGCGGTTCGCTCAGCGCTTCTTGGCGGGCTTTTTCGCCGCAGGCGCAGGCGCCGCAGCCGGATGCGCCGGCGCCTCCTCCGGCAGCTTGGCATAGGTCTGGATTTGCAGCTGGCCGTTGGCGGCCGAGGTCGGCCTGGCCCGGTCGAGAAGCTGCTCCTCGCCGAGGCCGATCGGGTGCAGTCGCTTGGTCGAGATCTTGAACGTGTTGACCAGCACGTCGCGGATCGCGTCGGCGCGGCGCTGGCTCAGGATCGCATTGGCCTCGCGCGTCTTCGTGTTGGATTCGACATGGCCGACGATCAGGAAGGTGTAGGGCAGCAGCGAGGAATGAACCAGCGCGTCCGCGATGCGGCCGACGGTCTGGTAGGACGCCGGCTGGATGATCGGCGTGTCGGCATCGAACTGGATCTGCGCGTTGAAGGTCGGCAGCTTGGCGAGATCAGGCGCGATCAGCGGTCGGTTCACCGGACCCGGATCGTTCTTGATCCTGGTCTTGGCGCGCTCCATCACCTGCGTCTTCAGCGCGGGAAGATCGACCTCGGCGGCCTCCTCGAAATGGTTGAGCTTGCCCACGATGTCGTCGCGGGTCGGCGGTGCCGCCGTCTGCGCGCGTGCCGTGCCCGCGAGCAGGACCAGGCCAAGTGTAAGGCCGAGCGTGATGGCCATTCCGGGCGCGCGCATCAGCGATACCCCGCATCATCAACGGCCTTCAGGCAGTTGTTGCTGATGCCCTTGGGTGTCGAGACCAGGCAGGGGATCGACTTGCTGGTCTCCTTGGTGGAGCCGCCGCAGACCTTGACGATCTCGCGCTGGCAGACGTTCGCCACCGTGACGCGCGCGGCGACGCGCTTCTGGATCGCGTCGAAGGCGCCGAGATAGTCGCTCGCGCATTGCGGGGATAGCACGTCGCGGTTGCGCGACAGACACTCCTTCAGGCGGGTCGAGTCCGGGTTGACGCCGCGGCAATTGGCGACGATTTCCGCACCGCAGCTCTTGGCCAGCAGCCCGATCGAATCGCCAAAGCTCATGGTCTCCGCCGCGCTAAGCGACGGCATCCCCAATGCCAGCAAGATCAGTGTGATGCCCCGGACCATGGGCGCATCTGATACGGGGAAGTTCGCGGTGGTCAAGGGCTGTTCGGGCGAGAACCGTCGAACATCCGGCCAGTGCGGCGAACAGTCCTCACTCCTCGGCCTCGGTGAGGGGCGGCCATTCGATCAGGACGACGGTGTGTTTCCCAAGATCGTCGGCAAATTCCGGGTCGGCCTTGAGCTGGTCCAGTGTCCGCGGCGGCGGAAGCTGGCGGCCGTCCGCGCTCAGCTCCTGCGCATAGAACGCGAGCGCCTCGGGCGCACTCTCCAGTGCCTCGTCGACGTCGTCGCCGCCGGAAATGCAGCCCGGCAGGTCAGGAAACCATAAGCTGACGGCGTCGTCCGGGTCCGCGTCCTCGATGATGGCAACGTACTGCGCCATCACGCCCGCTGCACAAAACTGTCCACGACCTTCTTCTCGCCGGCCTTGTCGAAGGCGATGGTGAGCTTGTTGCCGTCGATCCTGGTGACGCGGCCGTAGCCGAATTTCTGGTGGAAGACGCGGTCGGAGAGCGCGAATTCCGAGGTCGTGCCGGTGGATTTGGCGACCAGCTCCCCCTCGATGGTCAGGGGGCCGCGGCGGCGCGAGGAGAAGCTGCCGAAATCGGGTCCGGATGATGCGGAGGACGAGAAGGTCGAGGCCTGTTCCTCGAAGCCGCCACTTCCACCGCCGGTACGCCCGCCGCCGCGATTGCGGTTGGCCTGGGCGCGCTGCCAGCCCGGGGTCGAATAGGTCGACCCGAACGCCTCCATGTCGTCGAAGCGCGAGGCGCCGTAGCCGCCGGTGCCGCCCCAGGCCGAGCCGCCCTTGGATTCCGTGATCTCGACATTGGCGGCCGGCAATTCGTCCAGGAAGCGCGACGGAATCGTGGTCGACCAGGTGCCATGGATCCGGCGGTTGGTCGCGAAATAGATTTTGGCGCGGCGGCGGGCGCGGGTGATGCCGACATGGCCGAGCCGGCGCTCTTCCTCCAGGCCGGCGCGGCCCTGTTCGTCCAGCGTGCGCTGGCTCGGGAACAGGCCTTCCTCCCAGCCGGGCAGGAACACGTTGTCGAATTCGAGCCCCTTGGCCGAGTGCAGCGTCATCAGCGACACCGCATCCTCGTCGGCGCCGCTGTCGCGGTCCATCACCAGCGAGATGTGCTCCAAGAATCCTTGCAGGTTCTCGAATTCCTCCATCGAGCGCACCAGCTCTTTGAGGTTTTCCAGCCGGCCCGCGGCGTCCGCCGAGCGGTCCTTCTGCCACATCTCGGTGTAGCCGCTCTCGTCGAGCACGATCTGGGCGAGATCGGTATGCGCGGTGACCTCGCGCTGGGCGCGCCAGCGGTCGAACTGGGCGACGACCTCACGCAAGCTGCCGCGTGCCTTCGGCTTCAGCTCGTCGGTCTCCACCACCGCGCGCGCGGCCTCGAACAGCGGGATGCGACGCTTGCGGGCGTGGTCGTGCAGCATCTGCACGGTGGCATCGCCCAAGCCCCGCTTGGGCACGTTGACGATGCGTTCGAAGGCGAGGTCGTCGGCCGGCGAGTTGATGACGCGCAAGTACGCCAGCGCGTCGCGGATTTCGGCGCGCTCGTAGAAGCGCGGGCCGCCGATCACGCGATAGGGCAGGCCGAGCGTGACGAAACGGTCTTCGAACTCGCGCATCTGGTAGGAGGCGCGCACCAGGATCGCGACCTCGTTGAGCTTCTCGCCCTGGCGCTGGAGCTGCTCGATCTCCTCGCCGATGCCGCGGGCTTCCTCTTCCGAATCCCACGAGCCCGTCACCGTGACCTTCTCGCCGTCGTGGTCCTCGGTGCGCAGCGTCTTGCCGAGCCGGCCTTCGTTGTGCGCGATCAGGTGCGAGGCGGCGGCGAGGATATGGCCGGTCGAGCGGTAGTTGCGCTCGAGGCGGATCACCTTGGCGCCGGGGAAATCGTGGTCGAAGCGCAGGATGTTGTCGACCTCGGCGCCGCGCCAGCCATAGATCGACTGGTCGTCGTCGCCGACGCAGCAGATGTTCTTGGTGGGACCTGCAGGAGCAGCCGCCAATGCCGCGCGCTCTGACATTGCGGGCTCGCTGCCGGATTCTGCGACGTGCAATTGCACGTCGGAGCTCGCCTCTTCGATGCGTTCCGGAATGACTGCGGGCACAGTTGGCTTCGACGGCGCCTGCGACAGCAGCCGCAGCCACAGATATTGCGCGACGTTGGTGTCCTGATATTCGTCGACCAGGATGAATTTGAAGCGCTGCTGGTACTGCCGCAGGATGTCCGGATGCTCACGGAAGATGCGGATGTCCTCGAGCAGCAGATCGCCGAAATCGGCGGCGTTCAGGATCTTCAGCCGCTCCTGGTAGCTCGCATAGAGCTTGCCGCCCTTGCCGTTGGCGAAGACGGCGGCTTCGCCCGACGGCACCTGCGACGGCGTCAGGCCGCGGTTCTTCCAGCCGTCGATCAGGCCGGCCAGCATCCGCGCCGGCCAGCGCTTGTCGTCGATGTTGTCGGCTTGCAGGAGCTGCTTCAAGAGCCGCACCTGGTCGTCGGTGTCGAGCACGGTAAAATTCGACTTGAGCTGCGCCAGCTCGGCATGGGTGCGCAGGATGCGGCCGCCGATGGAGTGGAAGGTGCCGAGCCACGGCATGCCTTCGACCGCATGGCCGAGCATCTGGCCGAGCCGATGCTTCATCTCGCGCGCGGCCTTGTTGGTGAAGGTCACCGACAGGATCTCGGCGGGACGGGCGCGGCCCTGGCTGAGGATGTGGGCGATGCGCGTGGTCAGCACGCGCGTCTTGCCGGTGCCGGCGCCGGCCAGCACCAGGACCGGGCCGTCGAGCGTCTCCACGGCCTCGCGCTGCTCGGGATTGAGCCCGGACAGATATTTCGGGCCCACCGAGGCGCGCGCACGCGCGGCGATGCCGCCGGCTGCGGGCTGGTGGTCGGGGACGTCAGTGATTTTGCTCGGCTCGGTCATGCGAATCATTTGGCCCCACGTTGGCACCGCGGGGTGGCGGAAGGGAGCCTTCTTAACAGGGATTGCTGCCTATATTGCTGCCTATATGGGGCGGCAGGAGGAGGTTTTCCACGTACGCGGCAAGGCAATTTGTTCCTGACACCGGCGCGAATTTCGCGCCTGCGCGGGCCGGAACCATCGTTCCCGCGTCGAGATTGTCTGGACAGGTGGCGCGGCCAGCCGCGTCGACGCTGACAACATCAAGACGAGGGTTTGACCATGCTTGGCTGGGTTGTGACGTTTCTGGTTATCGCACTGATCGCCGGCATCCTGGGCTTCGGCGGCATCGCGGGCGCCTCGATCGAGATCGCCAAGATCATCTTCTTCATCGCGGTCGTTCTGTTCCTGGTCTCGGCCGTGGTCGGCCTTGCCCGCGGCCGAAGGATCTAGCGCGCCGGATCGTGCTATCGCTTCGAGGGCATCGCCACGTTCCGGCCGATGCCCTCGGGCCGCGGGACGGCGCTGTGGGCTTTTGTGACCTCGGCGATGCGCTCACGGATATCGGGCGGAAGCGGCGCAACGCGCCGCGCATTCATGTCCATGTGGAGCGACATGTTCTCCGACGTGGCCGAGAGCCAGCCTTCGGTGGCATGGCGCATCTCCTCGAACGTGTGCAGCCGCTTGTCGTCGGCTTCCAGCAGCCAGACGATGATCTGCACGGGATCGCCGAGATGGATTTCGCGCAGGTACCGCACATGGCATTCGGCGGTGAAGCTCGAGCCGCCTCGCTCCTTCATGTAGGCCGGCCCCATCCCGAGCTCGAGCCAGAGCTGGTCGATCGCGCGGTCGAACATCACGTTGTAATAGGCCATGTTGAGGTGGCCGTTATAGTCGATCCATTGCGGCTCGATCTGCATGACCGAGGCGCGGAAGGGCTCTGCATTGGGCGCTGAGGCGGCAGTCTCCGGCATGTTTCTTCCTGTTATGCATCCGGTCGCTTGACTTGACCGGTTTTATGTCCTTTGCCACGGTTTCGTCTGTCGGGAGGACTGTCCGTGGGTACGACCATCACCAATAATCCGCCGCGGCCGGAGCCGAAAGCCCTCGCGAGCGCGCTGGAGCAGCTTGCCGCGCGCTTCGGCAACCGCCTCGTCACCTCGCAGGCCGTCCGCGAGCAGCACGGCCATACCACCACGTGGATCGTCAACCAGCCGCCGGATGGCGTGGTGATGGCGCAGGAGACCGCCGACATCCAGGACGTGGTGCGGATCTGCGCCAAAAACGGCGTGCCCGTCATTCCTTTCGGCACCGGCACTTCGCTGGAGGGCCAGGTCAATGCGCCCGCCGGCGGCATCTCGATCGATCTGCGCGACATGAACAAGGTGCTCGCGGTTCATGCCGAGGACCTCGACTGCGTGATCCAGCCCGGCGTCACCCGCAAGGCGCTCAACGAGCATCTGCGCGACCAGGGCCTGTTCTTTCCGATCGATCCCGGCGCGGACGCGTCCCTCGGCGGCATGGCCTCGACCCGCGCCTCCGGCACCAACGCGGTGCGCTACGGCACCATGCGCGACAGCGTGCTGGCACTGAAGGTGGTGCGCGGCGACGGCGAGATCATCACCACAGGCACGCGCGCCAAGAAATCATCCGCGGGCTACGACCTGACGCATCTGTTCATCGGCGCCGAAGGCACGCTCGGCATCATCTCCGAATTGACCATCCGCCTGCGCGGTATCCCCGAGACGATCGCGGCCGGCGCGGTGTCGTTCGAGACCGTGCATGGGGCGTGTCAGGCGGTGATCCTGGCGATCCAGACCGGCATTCCCGTGGCGCGCATCGAGCTGCTCAACGCTGCGCAGGTGAAGGCCTGTAATGCCTATTCGAAGCTGACGCTGCCGGAGACGCCGCTGCTGCTGATGGAATTCCACGGCAGCGAGATCGAGGTCGCCGAGCAGTCCAAGGCGTTCGGCGAGATTGCAAAGGACTGCGGCGGCGGCGATTTCTCCTGGACCACCAAGCCCGAAGATCGCACCAAGCTGTGGCAGGCGCGGCACGATGCCTACTGGTCCGTCAAGGCGCTGCGCCCCGGCGACAGCATCGGCGTGGTTGCAACCGACGTCTGCGTGCCGATCTCGCGGCTTGCCGATTGCGTCAGCGAGACCGAGGAAGATCTCAAGCGGCTCAATCTGCTGTCGCCGATCGTCGGCCATGTCGGTGACGGCAATTTCCACTGCTCGCTGGTCTGCGACACCAACGACGCGGCCGAGATGGCGCGCGGCGAGGAGTTCATGCATCGCCTGGTCGAGCGCGCGCAGGCGATGGACGGCACCTGCACCGGCGAGCACGGCATCGGCCAGGGCAAGCAGAAATACCTCGAGGCGGAACTCGGCACCGAGGCGCTCGACGCGATGCGGGCACTGAAGAAGGCGCTCGATCCGCAAAACATCTTCAACCCCGGCAAGATTGTGCCGGAAGCGTAGGGCCCTAGCCCGGGGACCGGGAACTTTCGGCAGTCTTGCCGGTTCCAATTCCCGCCAGGTTCCGATGCCTCAATGGCCGGACTTTGCGCGGGAGGATGCGATGGTGCGACCGGTCATTGCAATTGCCGCCGTGGCATTTGCCTGCATGCTGGCAGGCGCTGCGGTCGCCAAAGGCGGCGGACATGGCGGCGGACATGGAGGCGGCCACGGAGGCGGCCACGGAGGAGGGCATGGCGGCGGTCATCACGGCGGCGGCCATTTCCACGGCCACGGCGGCGGGCACGCGCATGGCGGCGGACATCATCGCGGGATGCGGTTCGCGACCGGCGCCCGACGTGGCGGTCCGAACTTCGGTCAGATCCGGAATGCAGCAATACGGCCGGCGAACTTCCGCAATGCCTTGAACTCCAGCGCATTCCGGAATGGCCGGCTGATCAGCAATCCCGCAGCGCGTGCGCAAATCGCGACCGCAGCCGCACTCGCCGGTTGGAGCGGGGCAAGCAGCGGATGGTGGCAGCATGCGGGTGGCGGCTACGGCTGGGTTGGACCGCTGTTCTGGCCGTTCGCCTACAACGATCTTTACGACTACACGATCTGGGGCGACGGGCTCGGCTTCTGGGGCTATGGCTATCCGGACATCTATGCCGGCATATTCGGCCCCTATGGCTATGATCGGTTGTCAGCCTATCTGCCGCAACAGCCGCAGGGACGGCGGCGGGCGCGCAGCGCTCCGCTCGATCAGCTCTGCGGCAGCGACCGCCGTGCCATCGTCGGTCTGCCGATCGATCAGATCGCCGATGCGGTGCAGCCAAGCGTTGCGCAAGGCGCCGATCTTGATGCGCTGGCCAACGCCTCGATTGACGCGGCAGCGCTGATCCGCACGTCCTGTCCGACGCTGGCCGCCGCGACGGCGCCCGGCCGGCTCGCGGCGATGCAGCAGCGGATCGAAGCGATGCAGAAGGCGGTCGATCTGGTTCAGCCTGCACTCGACAAGTTCTATGGTTCGCTCGCCGACGAGCAGAAGGCGCGCTTCAATGCGCTGGCCGACGATCAGCGTCGTGCGACGGCATCGAGCAATGGCGGTCCGTCGGTGCAGAATTGCAGCGCGTCCGCCGCGTTCGATTGGCCGGGCGCCGCGATCGAGGAGAGGATTCATCCGAGCGACACCCAGCGCGCGGCACTCCAGGTGCTCCAGGATACCAGCGCCAAAGCCAGCGCATCGCTCAAGGCGGCCTGCGAGCCCAATGACCTGATGACGCCGCCGGCGCGCATGGCCGCAATCCGCAAGCGCCTCGAAATGATGCTGGCCGGCATCAAGTCGGTGCGGGCGGCGCTCGACGATTTCTACGCCACGCTGAACGACGAGCAGAAGGCCCAGTTCGAGGCGATCGGCCCGCGCCGCATGTCCTGAGCGCCGCAAGCCAAACGGCATGGCGTAAAAAACCGCCTCGCCGATCTCGATCCGGTTCAATATGGTGGGCGCGTCTGCAAGACCGCGGGTGGCGGGACGATGAAGTGGTTCGCGAGGCAAACGCCGAGGGACATCTGGGACGAGGCGATCGAAGGGCCGCTCGGCGACATCGAGGCCGCCGAACGCATCCGCGCGATCTGCGCCGCCGCGAGCGCCGCCGGCTCGGCGCGGAGCGACAAGCGTGAAAGCCAGCGTTACGAGCGCGCGGCCAAGGTCGCGATGGAAATCGCCATGAAGATCTCTGATGGCGTGATGCGCGACGACGCGGTCCACCGCATCGTGAATCTCTGTATGAAGGCAAACGACCTCAAGACCGCGCAGATCCTGTTCCGCGCCATCCACACCGGCTGGATTCGCGAAACCGTGCAGCGGGATCACCCGACCTTGGCACAATAAGTGTTGCGGCATGAACGGTGCGCTCCCTCCCTCGCCTGCGGGGGAGGGCTGGGGAGAGGGTATCTCCGCAACGGGACAACCCCCTAGAGGAGGAAGCCCTCACCCGGCGCTACGCGCCGACCTCTCCCGCAAGCGGGAGAGGTTACAGTGAGTTCGCGGCTCCGCCGGAGTACCTAAAGCTATTCCACTTTCGCCAGCTTGCGCACGGCTTCGTCGACGCTGTGGAAGACGTGCTCGCGGGGCAGGGCATCGAACAATCTGAAGCGCTCGAATGCGGCCTGCGCGCGCACCGATTCGAGGCGGGCCAGCGCCACCGTGACGCCCTGCTCACTGCATGCCTTGAACATGTCGAGCAAGATCTGCGCGGCGGTGAAGTCGATCTCGACCATGCCGCTCGCCTCGAGCACCAGCAGTTGCGGCGTCGATGTGCCCAAGACTTTCGCCACGTCGCTTCGGAAGTCCGACGCGTTGAGAAAGGACAGCGGCGCCTGCAGCCCGATCACGGCCACGCCGGCGATGCGCTCGCCGCTGATGTGCGGATGCGCCGGCCACCAGATCGTGGTGCCCGGCACGCGCTCGAACTCGACGAGCCGTGCGCGCGTCGTGCTCCAGATGCCGTGCAGCAGCGACAGCACGATGCCGAGGAACGCGCCCTGCTGGATCGGCAGCACGATGATCAGCGCGGCGGTCGCGACGATCAGCAAAAACTCGCTGAAGGACTGCCGGTAGATCGTGACGATCTGCTTGACGCGGATGATGCGCAGCGCCACGAACAGCAGGATGCCGCCGAGGGCTGCGTCCGGTACGTGCTGCAACAGGCCGGTGCCGAACGCGAGCAGTGCCAGCACGATTGCCGCAGCGGCAAGGCCCGCGAGCTGCGACTGCCCGCCGGTCTCGGCGACGATGCCCGTTCGCGGCGGACTGGCATTGACCGGAAACGCGCCGAACAGGCCGGACAGCACGCTGCCGGCACCCGCGCCCAGGAAGTCGCGGTCGACATCGGCGGGCCTGTCAGGATCGGACGGGAACGAGCGCGTCGTTGCCGCCGTCTGCACCATCACCACGACGGTGATCACGAAGGCCAGCGGCACCAGGCGCACCCACAGCTCCGGCGCAAGCTCGGGAAAGGTCGGCCGCGGCAGCGCGCCCGGCACGGTGCCGACGACGCTGACGCCCCTGCTTTCGAGGCCGAGCGCGATCGTCGCCAGCGTCGCGGCGACCAGCCCGATCAGTGCGCCCGGAATTTTGGCGCTGACCTTCTCGGAGATGAAGACCACGGCGAGCACGCCGAAGCCGATGCACAATGTGAAGGGATTGGTGCGGCCGATTTCAGTTGCGAGCGCGCCGATGCGATCGAGCGTCGGCCCGCCCGGTGATGGAAGCCCGAGCACGCCCGGTAGCTGCGAGACGATGATGTGGACGGAGATGCCGGCGAGGAAGCCGACCATGACCGGCACCGACAGAAGGTTTGCGATGCCGCCGAGGCGGAAGGCGCCGCCGGCGAGCATCATCGCGCCCACCATCAGCGCCAGCGCGATCGCAAGGCCCTGATATTCGGGCGTGCCGGCTGCTGCGAGCGCGGCAAGCCCGCCGGCGAAGATCGGCGTGATCGTGGAATCGGCGCCGCATGACAGGAAGCGGTTGCCGCCGAGCAGCGCGAAGCCGAGCGATCCCGCCATGAAGGCGAAGAAGCCGATCTGCGGCGCAAAGCCGCCGAGCCGCGCCGTAGCCATCTGCTCAGGGATGGCGATCGCCGCCAGCGTCAGCCCCGCCATCAGATCGCCCGGCAGGGAGTAGGGCGCCAGCGAGCGGAAGAGCGGCCATGCGTGCCTGGCGTGAGCGTCGTGCGGCATTGATGTGGAATCCCCCGGAAAGCCTGGTGCGATCAGACTACAGCATTTCCGGCTTCGCGGGCGACAGACGGCGAACATCCCGCACCGGACGACGCTTCGCATCGCCGGGGGCGCTGCGCCCGGGGCACGAGAGTCGTTGCTTTCGCCATCAACGCGAATGTCCCCAGGCCGGAGACCTGCGGACATTCGTTTGTATCGGGAGCGACGAACTCAGTACCTGCTGCGATAGTTGTCGCCGCGTCCGTAGCCGCCACCGCCATGGCCACCCATGCCAAGACCAATTCCGACACCGATGCCGATGCCTTGCATCACGGCGCCGGGCGGTGGGCCTGGGGGCGGCGCGCGCTCATAGACCACTTCCTCGGGCGGAGGCGCAGGCCGGCGTTTCGGCGGCGTTTCGACCACCTTGCGCTTCGGCGGCGTGTCGTCGACGCGCTTCTTGATGACAGGAGCGACGCTCGGATTGACCGGCGTTGCCGGTGCCTGCGGCGTCGAGCACGGGCAGGTCGGCGCCATCGCGACCGCGACGGGGGCGGGGGTCGCCGCGGCTGCGACGGGCACGCCGTAATTGCGGTTCTGCACGCGGAGCAGCAGCCGGCGCGCGGTCGTGGCGAGATCGCTGTTGTCCCAGTTGTTGAGATAAGCCTCGAACGAGGCGCGGGTGTTGATCGCGGTCGCGCGCTCCCACGCCAGCATCTGGCGGCGGCGCTCGAGCACCGTGCGCACACGTGGCGTCCGCGTGTCCTGGGCGTACAGCTCGATATAGGCCTGATAGGCTTCCACGGTGTCGTCGGTGATCACCAGCTCATAGGCGACCATGGCCGGCTTGCCCTGCAAGTCCTTGCGCCAGTCGGCGACGCTGCGCGTGCCGCTGGCCAGCGCCATGGCAGAGGCGCCCGGAAGAGCGGGCGTACTGCCGCTGCTGTCGCCGAAGAACTTGAAGTCGGTCGTCAGCGACGAGCTCTCCCAGGGGATCTGCCGTCCGTCGGTCGATTGCGCCACCGCGACGCGGATGCGCTTGAACACTTCCTCGATCGGCAGATTGGGCTGCTTGGCCACGGTCAGCGCGGCCGTGGTGTAGGGGCTGTCGATGCCGGAGCCGTCCTCGGCCTCCGCGCCGGGCGAGGTCGAATAGGAGATGAACGAGCCGGGCGCACCGGCCTTGGTGTCGACGATCGCGAGGCCGTGGCCGGCGCCGCTGAGCGCCGGGAACGGATTGTTGCGGCAGGCATCCAGCATGAAGATGCGCGCCTTTGTCGGCAGCGCGCCGAGCGTGTTGAGCAAATCGTTCAGCCGCACGCCCTGCAGCGGAATGTCGGCCTCGCGCTTGGGATCGAGATCGACCGGCACCAGATAGTTCTCGCCGTCGATCTGCAGCCCGTGGCCGGCATAGAACACCAGCGCGACGGTATCGCTGCCGCTGGTGCTGACCTTGCCGGCGAAATCCGAGATCGCTGCGCGCATCTCGTTCTGCGCCAGGTTGGCTGCCGTGGTGACGGTGAAGCCGGCATTGCCGAGCAGTTCCGTCATGCCCTTGGCATCGTTGGCGGCATTGGGCAGCTCCGGCACGGTGCGATAGGCCGATTGACCGATCACCAGCGCGAGCCGGGCTTCGGCGGCGGCGTCGGTCGGCGTCATCAATTGCGTGAGTGCAAGGAGACCGGAGGCAAGGAACAAATTGTGAAAGGCTGGACGGCGCATGATGTCACCTCCGTCGGCAATGCGCGCGATGATGTCACCTTTTCTACGTCTTCGCGATGACGCCGTCTGTGCGCTGGATCACGCATCGAACGCGGCAAAATGGGGCAGGGGGTCTGCCGGAGCATCGTTCTGGCGCCATCCATGTGAATTGCGCATTGATCCATGCGCCGATTGGATCGATCGCCGGTGCTGCGCGACGATGTCCGCCTCGCAACGACCAGCCGCAGGCGGGTCCGTATCGATAATCCCGGGAAACGGCCGCCACTTCACCACGCGCCCATGCTGTCGATAGTCGCCGGGCACCGTTCTGTCGCGGCAGGCCGCTACCCTTGCCTGCCCCGTCGCTTTGGCCATACAGTCTGCGCAACAGGCCGCGGCAACGACCGCGGTGAAGAAAAAATAATCAGGGAGAGACCGCACCATGACCATCGTGCCCGTGAGCCGTCGCACGTTCATCAAGTCATCGACGGCGGTCAGCGCCGGCCTCGTGCTCTCCCCCGCCATCATCGGCCGCGCCGAAGCTGCGACACTGAAGCTGAAATGCTCCTCCTCGCTGCCGAACGATCCCAAATACGCCAACGGCCGCGTCTATTACGACAACCTCGTCAAGAATTTGAAGGGCAACGGGCTCGGCGAGCAGGTCGAGGTCGCCTTCTTTCCCGACAACCAGCTCGGACAGGAAATCGACGTCATCAATTCGGTGAAGCTCGGCGTCATCGACCTCATGGTGTCGGGCTCGTCGATCTCGGCCAATCTGGTGCCGCTGGTGGGCACCTTCGACCTCGGCTTCCTGTTCTCGAGCTTTCCGCAGCAGACCAAGGCGTTCGATTCCGGCGCTGCCAAGCCGATCGAGGATGCGCTGCTCAAGGGCGGCAACATCCGCATCATCGCCTGGGCCTATAATTTCGGCTCGCGCAGCGTGCTGGCGAGGAAGCCGGTGAAGACGCCGGAGGATCTCGCCGGCCTCAAGATCCGCACCCTGCCAAATCCCGTCATCACCGAATGCCTGCGGCTGATGGGCGCCGCCGCGACGCCGCTGGCGTTCGGCGAAATCTACACGGCGTTGCAGGCCGGCGTGCTGGATGGCCTCGAGCACGATCCGCCGACGATCCTGGCCAGCAAGTTCTTCGAAACCGCGAAATTCTATGCGTTGACGCAGCACAATTTCTCGCCGCTCGCGATCTACTTCAGCGACATGACCTACAACCGCATGGACCCGAAGCTGCGCGACGGCTTCCTCGACGCCGCGAAGAAGGCCGCGGTCGACACCCGCGCCCATGGGCTTGCGGTCGAGAAGGAAGCGCTGGCGGCCTTGACCGAGAAGGGCGTGACGGTGGCTGAATGCGACCGCGAGGCGTTCAGGAAGCGCGTGGCGCCGCAGCACGAGAACTTCATCAAGGCGCGGCCGGACTCCAAGGCCGTCATCGACATCATCCGCGCGACGCAAGCTTGAGATGACCAAATCCGGGCTTGCGATGACAGCCGCCGTGCCCGTCTCGGGCGGCCGCCACGGGAGCATCGCGTTGCTGCTTCGCCTCAGCGACACGATCGCGGCCGTCCTGCTGGCTGCCGATCTCGTGGTGGTGTGCGCGTCCGTGCTGCTGCGCTTCTTCTTCAATGCGCCGGTCGAATGGTCCGACGACGTCGCGCGTGGCCTGATGGTCGGCTCGGCCTTCTTCGGCGCGGCGAGTGCGCTCGCGCGCGGCGAGAATGTCGGCGTGTCCTTCTTCCGCGATCTGCTGCCGTCGCGGTTGCAGGCACTGGTCGATGCCGCGAGCGCGCTGCTGGTCGTGCTGATCTCCGGCTATGTCGCGTACAATGCTGTCAAGCTGGGTTCGCTGACGGCGGGGCAGACCACCGGATCCGGCCTGCCGCTGGAGTTGACCTTCTACCCGATGGGGATCGGCGCGCTGTTCATGACGGTGTTTGCGGTCGACCATCTCTGCGCAAGGCCGCTGCCCGTCATCGTCAGGGGCGTCATTGCGATTGCCATCGTGACCGGCCTGTATCTGGCCTGGGATTATTTGTCGCCGTCCACGGTGCCGTCGGCAGGCACGCTGATGCTGATCGGGTTCTTCGCAACCCTGTTCGGCGGCTTGCCGATCGGTTTTGCACTGGCGCTCGCTGCGCTCATTTTCATCTGGGTCGAAGGCGCGCTGCCCGGCGTAATCTTCGCCCAGCAGATGGCGCGCGGCATCGACAATTTCGTGCTGCTCGCGATCCCCTTCTTCATCCTGGTCGGCTACCTCATGGAAGCCAACGGCATGTCGGTGCGCCTGATCGAGCTGCTGCAGCGCGCGGTGGGGCGCATGCGCGGCGGCCTGAACGTCGTGATGGTCGCCTCGATGGTGCTGTTCTCGGGCATCTCGGGCTCGAAGATGGCCGACGTTGCCGCGGTCGGCTCCGTGCTGATCCCGGCGGCGCGCCGCTCGAAGCAGAATCCGGGCGGCGCGGTGGCGCTGCTCGCGGCCTCCGCGGTGATGGCGGAAACCATTCCGCCGTGCATCAACCTGATCATCCTGGGCTTCGTGGCGAACCTGTCGATCGGCGGCCTGTTCGTCGCCGGCCTGTTGCCGGCGGCGCTGATGGCGCTGGTCCTGATCGTCGTCTCCATCATCTTCGGCAAGACCCCGGCCGAAGCCGAGGAGATCGAGCCGCAGATGCCTGTGTCGGGCCTCTGGAGCGGCGCGATCGCTTCGTTCGGCCTGATCTTCATGATCTTCTTCGGCTTCAAGAGCGGCTTTGCCACCGCGACCGAAATCTCGGCCTTCGCCGTGGCCTATGCGCTCGTGGTCGGCAGCGTGGTGTTCCGCGAGCTCGGCTTCAAATCGGCCGCGCACAGTTTTGTCCAGGCTGCGACGCGCGCGGGGCTCGTGCTGTTCATCGTCGCCGCGGCGCAGTCGCTGGCGTTCACGCTGACCTTGCAGCAGGTACCGCATGCGGTCGGCGATTTCATGCTGGGCTTGTCCAAGACATCAGGCACCTGGCTGTTCATCCTGCTCGCGATCGCGGTGCTGATCGTGATGGGCTCGGTGCTCGAAGGCGCCGCCGCGCTGATCATCTTCGGTCCACTGCTGCTGCCGGTCGCGGTGCAGCTCGGCGTCGATCCCCTGCATTTCGGCGTGGTGCTGGTCATCGCGATGGGCATCGGCCTGTTCGCGCCGCCGCTCGGGCTCGGGCTCTACGGCGCCTGCCTGATCGGCAACGTGCCGATCGAGCAGACCGTGAAGCCGATCATGGGCTATCTCGGCTTGCTGTTCCTCTGCCTGCTCGTCATCGCGTTCGTGCCATGGCTCTCGACCGCGCTGCCGCGGGCATTCGGCTACTGACGGAGTGTTGTCGTGAAAGTTCTGCTGGCCCATACGCCGGAGATGCGTCGCAATTATTATGGCGACCGCAGCCTGAACGGCCTGCGCGCGGCCGCCGAGGTGATCCTGCACGAGAGCGATGAGACGCTCGATGCGGCCGGCCTCGTCCGCGCGGCTGCTGATGCCGACATCATCGTCGCCGATCGCATGACAGAAGGGCGCGGCGAGATTTTTGCGCAACTGCCGCGCCTACGGGCCTTCGTCCGCTGCGCGGTCGATATCCGCAACGTCGATGTCGAGGCGGCCTCGCAAGCCGGCGTGCTCGTGACCCGCGCCGGCCCCGGCTTCGTGCAGGCCGTGGCCGAGCTCGCGCTCGGTTTCATGGTCGATCTTTCCCGCGGCGTGTCGCGGGCGACCGCTGACTACCAGGCCGGCCGCAAGGTCGAGGCGCGGATGGGCCGCCAGCTTGCCGGCAGCCGGATCGGCATCATCGGTTATGGCAGCATCGGGCGCTACCTCGCCGAAATCGCAAAGGTGATGCGCATGGAGGTGCTGGTGGCCGATCCCTTCGCCACCGTCAGCGACAGCGCCATCCGGCGCGTCAGTCTCGACGAGCTCCTCGCGGGCTCCGACTACGTCGTCTGCCTCGCGATCGCCAACGAGCAGACCGAGAATTTGATCGGCGAGGCGGCGCTGGCGCGCATGCAGAAGCATGCCGTGTTCATCAATCTCTCGCGCGGCAATCTCGTAGACGAGGCCGCGCTCGCCAAGGCGTTACTCGAGAACCGCATTGCGGGTGCGGCCATGGATGTCGGCCGCGCACCCGACCAGATGCCGAGCCCGGAGCTGGCGAAGCTGCCCAACGTCATTGCGACGCCGCATGTCGGCGGGCTGACGCCGCAGGCGATCGAATACCAGTCGCTGGAAACCGTGCGGCAGGTCGAGGCCATTGTCAAAGGCGAGGTGCCGCCGGGCGCCGTCAACGCAGAGCGGTGGACGCGGCGGCCCTAAAGCCGATCCACCGCCCTGAACGTCCCGTCCTTCTGGATCACCGTCAGGAACACCTTCGGCGGCGTCTCGATCGCGCGGATGCCGACGGTGACGACGTTGCCGCTGATGTCGAAGCGGCCGACATCGTTGATGGCGCGCAACAGGCTCGCGCGTGTCGGGCTCAGTCCGGCCTTTTCCAGCGCCGAGGCCGCGAGGCGGCCGGAGAGATAGCCTTCGAGCGACACGAAGTCCGGTGTCAGCGCCGGGTCGAATGCCTTCTGCGCCGCCTGGTAGTCGGCGACGAGCCTTTGCGAGTGATCCCAGGGGAACGGCACGACCTGCGAGACGATGACGCCTTCGCCGTCGGGGCCAAGCTCCCTGGCGAGCGCGTTGGCGCCGACGAAGGAGATGTTGACGAACGTCGGATAGGAGCCGCTGCGGTGCGCGAGCTTGATGAATTCCGCGCACGGACCGTAGGTCCCGACCATGACGACGGCTTCGGGCTCGGCGCGCTTGATCGTGCGCCAGGCCGCGCCGACCGCGCGGGTGTTGCGCTCGAAGGTGCCTTCGGCGGCGAGCTCGAGGCCGCGCTTGGCGAGCGCGCGCTTCACGCCGGCAAGACCGTCGCGGCCGAAGGAATCGTCCTGGTAGAAAATGCCGATGCGGGTGAAGTGGCGATCCTCGGTGAGGTGCTTGATCCATGCCTCGGCCTCCGCGCCGTAGCTGGCGCGGATGTTGACGACGTTGGCAAGTTCGAGGTCACGCAGGAATTCGGCGCCGCTGAACGGGCCGATGAAGGGAATGTTCCTGGCGCTGGTGATCGGGATCGTCGCCATGGCGGTCGGCGTACCCACCGCGCCGATCAGCGCGAACACCTTGTCGTCCTCGATCAGCCGCAGCGTCTGCGCCACCGAACGATCGGGATCATAGCCGTCGTCGCGGCTGACGAGCTGGAGCTTGCGGCCGTGGACGCCGCCCTTGGCGTTGATCTCGGTGAACGCCGCGACGATGCCTTGCCGCATCCGCTGTCCGAGCGCGGAGGAGGGGCCCTCGAGCGCGGCGGCCTGGCCGAACAGGATCGCATCGTCGCTGACCCCGGTCTCGCCGCCTTTCGCTGCAAAATTGGCCGTGGCGAGTAGCGCGACGGCCAGAGCGACGCAGGCCGAGAATCGCGATCGTGTCATGAGGATGCTTGCCGGATGAGGGAGGCGTTGCCGGAACAATAGGTCTTGCGGGCTGAACAGCTCGCTAACCTGCGCCGCGGCGACGATCCGTAAGACACCGGGGAAAACCGGCAACTTATCTCCACACTGCTGCAATTCGCGGGGGCAATCGTTAACTAACCCGCGTGATGCGGGACGATCCGGTTCCGAAATTGTGCGGTTCTTAACCCCGGTCCTTGTCCGATAGTGATATCGGCGGCTCAACCAGAAGTTCTGGCCGTCGCGCGATGGGGACTTGCGGATCAAGATGGGCGGTCGGGATCAGAACGATCAGGATCGGAGGCGTAAGACGGGATGGTGGCGTGCCGCGCCGCTGCTCGGCCTCTATCGCCCTGCGCTCGTCGCGGTCGGCGTCGGTCTGCTGTTCTCGCTGGTGGGCGCCGCCGCCGTGGCGCGATGGGAAGACCGCGTCAACAGGATCGAGTTCGAGAACGCGGCCGAGACTGAAGTCATCGTCATGCAGAACGGCATGAGCGAGTACATCTCCAGGCTCGTCGCGCTGCGCACGCTGTTCGAATCGACCAACGAGGAAATCACCCGCAGCGAGTTCGAGACCTTCAGCGCCCGGCTGTTCGAGCGTCATCCCGGCATGCTGCGCATCGCCTGGCTGCCACGCGTCAACCGCAAGGAGCGCGCCGACTACGAGGCCGCCGCGATCACGGACGGCGTGTCGGGCTATCGCATCAAGTCGCTGCAGGGCGAGGCTTTCGCGACCGCGCCGCAAAGCGACGAATATTTCCCGGTGTTCTACTCGACCCAGCCGAAGACCTCGCCGGTCTACGGCATGGATTACGCGACCGTTCCGGAGCGCCGCGCGGTGCTCGAGCGCGCCCGCGACAACGACCGGGTCGCAGCCATTCGCACGCGCCTGTACGAGCCGAAGGAGGGCGGCCGGCAGCCCGACGCTCTCGTTGCCATTCCCGTCTATGCCAAGGGGACGTCGCGCGACACGGTCGTGGACCGCCGGCGCAATCTGGCGGGCTTCGTCGTCGGCGTCTTCGACCTGCCGCTGCTGATCCAGTCCATCCGCGTCACCACGGGCGCAAGCCCCGCGGTCAGCGTGAACGTCTACCCGCCCTTCACGGGCCGGATTGTCAGCTTGGCAGAAACCTTGCCGGATTATGCGTCGGCCGCCACCTCGCCGCAGTCGATGCGGGACGTCGCGCGGACGCTGCACTGGTCGGGCAGCCTCAAGATCGGGGATACCGACTGGCAGGTGCGCGCCGTGCCGACGGCCGGCGGATCGCTGGAGACCTCTTATGACCGCGCGGCCGCGGTCATCGTCGTCGGCATGCTGCTGACGCTGTCGCTTGCAACCTATCTCATGCTCGCAAGCCGCAACTCGCGGCGGCTGTCGTTGGCGAACCGGCGCGTGCTGGAGCTCGCCCAGACCGACATCCTGACGGGCTTGCCGAACCGTGCCTTCTTCCTCACCCGGCTCGACCTGATGAACAGCCAGTTGAGCGTGAGCGGCCTGCCGTTCTCGATCCTGATGCTCGATCTCGACCGCTTCAAGAACGTCAACGACTCGCTCGGCCACGGCGCCGGCGATGCGCTGCTGCGCCAGGTGGCACTGCGGCTGCGATCCGCACTGCGCGACACCGACGTGCTGGCGCGGCTCGGCGGCGACGAGTTCGCGATCATTCAGGAAGCTTGCGACGATCAGCGCAGCTCTGCGACCGAGCTGGCGGCACGGATCGCAAAACTGGTGGCCGAACCGTTCCTGCTGCCCGGCCATCGCGTCGAGATCGGCACCAGCATCGGCATCGCGATCGCGCCGGATCATGGCAGCGACCAGGAGCAGTTGCTGAAGAAGGCGGACCTCGCGCTCTACCGCTCGAAATCGGCCGGCCGCAACTGCTTCACCATCTACGACGAGGCGATGTCGGCCGAGCTCGAGGCGCGCAACAACCTCGAAGGGGATCTGCGCGATGCCATCGCGCAGTGCCAGCTGGAGGTGCACTACCAGCCGTTCGTCGACGTCGCCGGCGGTGGTCGTCGCGGCTTCGAGGCGCTGGTGCGCTGGCGGCATCCGAGCCGCGGCCTGATCCCGCCGGACCAGTTCATCGGGCTTGCCGAGGAGACCGGGCTGATCGTGCCGCTCGGCGAATTCGTGCTGCGGCGCGCCTGTGCGGACGCAGCCAACTGGCCATCCGATCTCGTCGTTGCCGTGAACCTGTCGCCGATCCAGTTCAAGGAAGCCGAGCTGTTCGAGACGATCTGCGCGGCGCTGGCGGATTCAGGCCTGGCGCCCGAGCGGCTGGAGATCGAGATTACGGAATCGGTGCTGCTGGAGCGCGGCGTCGAGAACCTCGCCTTCATGGAGCGGCTGAAGCACATCGGCATCGAGCTTGCGCTCGACGATTTCGGCACCGGCTATTCGTCGCTGAGCTATCTCACCGTGTTCCCGTTCGACAAGATCAAGATCGACAAGTCCTTCATCCGCAACCTCACGCATCAGCCGCGCAGCGCCGCGATCATCGCCTCGATCGTGACGCTGGCGCGCGGCCTCGACATGTCGGTCACCGCGGAAGGCGTCGAAACGCGCGAGGAGTTCGAGCGGCTGACGGCGCTCGGTGTCAACTTTGCGCAAGGCTATCTGTTCGGCCGCCCACAGCCGGTCGACAGGATCGAATTCGACGAGTCCGCTCGCACCTCGCAGCGCGACGCGGCCTGAGCCCTTCGCCGCAACGGACGTCACGCGAAAATCGCTTGACCCGGGCAGCCCCGGATGGTCGTTAGGATCGTCCAGGGATGAAATAAGAAAAACATGCGGCTTCCGTTCTTCTACGGCTGGGTCGTGGTCGCCGTGACCTTCGTCACCATGGCCATCGGCGTCAACGCGCGCACCGCATTCTCGCTGTTCTTTCCGCCGATCATCTCGGAGTTCGGCTGGGAGCGCGGCGTCACCGCAGGTGCTTTCTCCTTCGGCTTCGTCGTCTCCGGCATCGTCAGCCCGCTGATCGGCCGCCTGATGGACCGCGCCGGCCCGCGCGCGGTGATGGAGCTCGGCGTCGTGCTGATGGGCGGCGGGCTGCTGCTGGCGCCGCTCACCAGTACGCCTTGGCATCTCTACGTCACCATCGGCGTCATGGTCGGCGCCGGCTCGGTCTGTCTCGGCTATTCCGGCCAGTCGCTGTTCCTGCCGAACTGGTTCATCCGCAAGCGCGGCTTCGCCATCGGGATTGCCTTTGCCGGCGTCGGCATCGGCTCAGTGACGCTGCTGCCGTGGGTGCAGCACATGATCGAGCAGACCGGCTGGCGCACCGCCTGCACGGCGATGGGCCTGCTCATCCTGGTCGTGCTGGCGCCGATCAATCTGTTTCTGTACAAGCGCCCCGAGGATATCGGCCTCCAGGCAGACGGCGACGCCGCGCACGCCTCGGGCGCGGCGCAACCTGTTTCCAACATCGTGGATCCCGCCTGGGTCCGTACCGACTGGACGCTCAAGCGGGCGGTCGGGACCGCGCGCTTCTGGTGGATCGCCCTCGGATATTTCAGCGGCCTGGACATCTGGTACGCGGTGCAGGTGCACCAGACCAAGTTTCTGCTCGACATCGGCTTCAGCCCGAACGTTGCAGTCTGGGCGCTCGGCATCGTCAGCCTGCTCGGCATTCCCGGCCAGATCCTGCTCGGTCACGTCTCCGACCGGATCGGGCGGGAATGGGTGTGGGCGATCAGCTGCGCAGGCTTTGCGATCTGCTTCGCCGCGCTGATCGCGCTGAAATTCCAGCCCTCGCTGTGGCTCGTCTATCTCATGGTGTTCACGCAGGGCGCGCTCGGCTACGGCCTCACCTCGATCATGGGTGCAGTGGTGTTCGAGATTTTCCAGGGCAAGCATCAGGGCAGCATTTTCGGCACCATCATGCTGGCGGCCCTAGCCGGCGGTGCCGCGGGGCCCTGGCTCACAGGCTTTCTCTATGATCGCACCGGCGACTACACGCTCGCCTTTGCCATCGCCATTGTCATGAGCGGACTGTCGGCACTCTCGGTCTGGCAGGCCGCGCCACGTAAGGTGCGCGCCGTGGCCGGCCGGCTGCACAAGCTCAAGTCCGGAACCGCGGACTAGAGCGCTTTCGAGCGAGGTGGTCGCGCTGGGAGAAACGCGTCAGAAATCCGGCTTCCGCACGCACCGGATTACCTGCATATCTTTCGCGGAACGTTAAGCATGTCGCGGCTTGGCCGGACGCGACCCGATTGCAAAAACGTCTTGGACACCATCGGAGCGCTAGCCTCGCCCCGTTGCCGCTTCTTCCCGATGCCGCCGGGTCCAACGATGTCTGCCTCCGACCGCCCAGTGATGGAAATGCCGGACGTGCTGCGCGCCGCGCTCGAATGCGCCGACGACGGCATCGTCGTCGTCGACGATTCGCGCCGTATCACGCATTTCAATGCGAGCGCCGAGCGGATCTGGAAGTTGGCACGCACTGATGTGCTCGGCTGCGATGCCGAAATTCTCACACTCAAATTCCTGCAGGCTGATCCGGTCTCGGACTTCCGCGATGAGATCAGCCTCGTGCGGCGCGATGGCAGCCGGATCAAGGTGCGGGTCTCGATGTCCTCCGCGACCGTCGATGGCGCGACCCATCACATCGTGTTCGCGCGCGACGTCACCACCGAAGCCGAACGCCGCGTCAGGATCGGGCTCCTCCACGCCGTCTCCGACCAGACCAACCGCGCGGTGCTCATCACCGATACCGAGCAGAACATCGTCTACGTCAACTCCGCCTTCACGACGCTGTTTGGCTACACCAGCGAGGAGGCCGAGGGCCGCCGTGCCGGGGGCCTGATCGCCGGCCGCCACACCGATCGCAAGGCCGTCGCGAAGCTCGTCAAGCGCCTGATGCATGGCGGCCACCGCGGCGAGGTCGAGGTGCTCGCCTACGACAAGGACGGCGAGGAGATCTGGGTCTGTGCGCGGATCGACGCCTTCCGCGACAAGAAGGGCCGCGTCAAGCACATCTTCGCACTGCTCGAGGACATCACCGAGACCAAGCAGTTGCGCTCGCTCCAGCAGCTCATCATGGGCGCGCTCGCCGACGAGGTCCCGATCGGTGACATCGCCGACCGGCTGTGCCGCCGCGTCGAGGAGATCGCGCCCGACGTGGTCTGCTCGCTGCTTCACGTCGATGCCACCGGCCTGATCCATCCGCTCGGCGGCCCCAGCCTGCCCGAGGATTATTCCCGCGCGCTGGACGGCGTTGCCATCGGCCCCGACGTCGGCTCGTGCGGAAGTGCGGCTTTTCATGGCGAGCCGGTGCTGGCGACCGATCTGGAGACCGATCCGCGCTGGCAGCCCTACAAGGCGATGCCGCTTTCGATCGGCCTGCGCGCATGCTGGTCGACGCCGGTCAAGGCCAAGGACGGCCGGGTCATCGCGACCTTCGCCTTCTACTATCGGGAGCCGCGCGCGCCGAGCAACTGGCACCGGCGCATCGTCGAGGCCTGCGTCAATCTCGGCGCCTTTGCGATCGAGCGCAAGGAAGCGCGTGCCGAGATCGCGCGGCTCGCCTATCACGACATCCTCACCGGCCTGCCGAACCGCGCGCAACTGCGCAACCTGATCACCACGGCGATCGATGCCTGCCCGACCGGCAGCCATGTCGCGCTGGCTTTTCTCGACGTCGATCATTTCAAGGACGTCAACGACACGCTCGGCCACGCCGCGGGCGACGAGCTGCTCGTCCAGCTCGCGCAGCGCCTGCGCGAGCAGATCGGCCCCGAGGACATGCTGGGTCGGCTCGGCGGCGACGAGTTCGTCATCCTGCTGCCGCAGCGCAACGCCGCGAGCGCCGAGCGCGTCGCGGCCGGGATCACGGAGGCGCTGGCGGCGCCGCTGCGGCTTGGCTCCAGGCAATTGCAGATGTCGGCGAGCATCGGCATCAGTCTCTATCCCGACCATGCGACCGACATCGACACCTTGATGCAACAGGCCGACGCCGCCATGTACATGGCCAAGCAGGCCGGACGTTCGACGCACCGCATCTTCAGCGCCGAGATGAACGGGCTCGCCGAGCAGCGGCTCGCTCTGATCGCGGCGCTCCGCCGCGCCATCGCGGAGGGTGCGCTGACGCTGAGCTACCAGCCGCAGATCCGCAGCTGCGACGGCGCCATCCACGGCGTCGAGGCGCTGGCGCGCTGGCACGATGCCGCGCTCGGCGACGTCTCGCCCGCAAAATTCATTCCGCTCGCCGAGGAATGCGGCCTGATCGAGCAGATCGGCCTGTGGTCGGTGCGCGAGGCCTGCCGGCAGATGGCGAGCTGGCGCCGTGCCGGGCTCGACATTCCCTCCGTGTCGGTGAACTTGTCACCGATCAATTTCCGCAACGTCACGCTCGCCGCGCGGCTCAAGGACGTCCTCGCCGAATACGAGCTGCCGCCGGATGCCTTGATGCTGGAGATCACCGAAGGGACCTTCATGCAGGACGGCGCCGCCGCGCTGGAGACGATGCATGCGATCCGCGCGCTCGGCGTCGGGCTTTCGGTGGACGATTTCGGCACCGGCTATTCGAGCCTCAGCCGGCTTGCGCATCTGCCGATCCGCGAGCTCAAGATCGACCGCAGTTTCATGCGCGACATCGAGCAGGACGCCGGCGCGCTGGCGATCGCGACCGCCGTGGTTCGGGTCGGGCAGGGCCTCGGCATGACCGTCGTCGCCGAAGGCGTCGAGACCGAAGGCCAGCGCAAGATGCTGGCCGAGCTCGGCTGCGACGTCGTGCAGGGCTTCCTCTACGCGCCCGCGCTTCCTCCCGTCGCATTCGAGCGCTGGCTGATCGAGCACTGCGCCGAGCAGGCGAGGGCGATGCTGGGGCGCCTCGACGTCGCGACGAGCGGTCGCGACGCGGTGAAGCGGTCGGCGTAGTCGGCTCCAGGGCTTCTGTTCACAAGCAACGTCAACACCAGGGCGCGAACTCGCTCGGTGAGTACGCGCCCCGGTCCGGCCTTAACTCAACAGGCGATCAGTAGTCCCAGAAGGCCGGGACCCAGCGGAAGGCGTCGCCGTCGACTGCGACCCGGCCGATGGACGGGAACGGCAGGTGTGTGGCCACCAGCATCTCGCCGGTGTCGGCCAACTGTCGCAACAGACGGATACGAACGCGCGCGGCTTCCTCGGGGTCGTGCTCGAAGCCGTTGGGCCACTCGGGTTGCTCGAACCCGACGGCGAACACGGCGTCGCCGGCGAATGTCAGCGCCTCGCCGCCGGACGCGACGCGAACCACGCTGTGTCCGGGCGTGTGACCGCCGGTGCGGCGGACGACGACGCCCGGCGCAACCTCGTGCTGCTCGTCGAACGGCCGCAGCTGGCCTTGGTACTCCTTCGCGAACCGCTTGGCGGTGGCGCGAAGCGCGTCGGGGAAGCCCGGCGGCATGGCGACGCGGGAGAAATCGGGCGCCTCCCAGAATTTGACCTCGGCAGCGGCGACGTGGATCCGCAGGTCCTTGCGCAGCCGCTCCTTCACCCCGTCGACGAGCAGTCCGCCAATGTGGTCCATGTGCATGTGGGTCAGCACCAGATCGGTCACGGCCGACAGATCGATGCCGGCGGCGGCCAGTCGCTTGATCAACTGTCCGGCCCGCGGCAAATGCAGGTCCGGGTCGGACCCGAGGCCCGCGTCGATGAGGATGGTCTTGTCGCCGCTGCGGACCATGACCGCGTTCAGCGCCCAGTCGAAAGCGTCCTGCGGCAGGAACATGTCGTGCAGCCAGTTCGCCCGGTCGGCCGGAGTGGCGTTGTGGGCCAGCATCGTGGTCGGCAGCGGCAGCACGCCGTCGCTGACCACCAGCACGTCGATCTCGCCGATCTTCAACGCGTAGCGCGACGGCACCAGCTCTTCGGGTTTCGATGCAACGGGGTACGTGGTGTTGTGCAGATTCATGTTGGTCTCCTGTTTCATGACGAAGGTGCTTGGTTAGCTCTGGCTTCTGCGTTAGAGGCTGGTCACACGTTCCGGATCGGCGGATGCGAGCGCCGCGGCGCGCTCGGCGCGGGGCGGGTAGATCCAGACGGTGTTGATTTCCTGCTTGGTCTTCTTGGCGACGTCGCCGACCATCTCGACCGTCCGCTCCCAGCCGCGCGTGAACAGCGCGCCGGCTTCGCCGAGGTCGAGGCAGGTGACGTAAGCCTTCTGGTGATACGACCTGGTCGGGACGCCGAGCAGCTCGGCGGCGGCATTGTTGCCGGCAAAGGCGCCCATGCGCGTGGCGTGCTGGCACGACATCAGCGCGTAATTGCCGTCGTCGTCGCATGCGGCCCGCGCCGCGTCGCCGGTGGCGAACACGCCGGCAACGCCCGGCACGCGCAGATCGCGGTCCACCAGCAGCCGGCCGAAATTATCGCGCTCGGCGGGAATCTGTGCCGTCAAAGGTGCTGCGCGAATGCCGGCCGCCCAGACCACTGTCTCGGTTTCGATGTGCTCGCCGGTCGAGAGCGTGACGCCTGATTTGTCGAGCGAGGCGACGCCGGCCCCGAGCCTTGTCTCGACGCCGAGCTTGCGCAAGGCTTCCTCGATCAGGGGGCGGGGCCCTTCGCCCATGTCGGGCGCGACCGCGCTGTTGCGCTCGACGATGATCACGCGTGTCCTGGCGTTTTGACCGAGGATGTCGCGCAGGCGCGCGGGCAGTTCCGTTGCGGCTTCGATGCCGGTAAAACCGCCGCCGGCGACGACGACCGTATCGCGGCCGTTGACGGCCGGCCGGTCGGCGAGGCCATGCAGATGCCTGTCGAGGGCGATGGCGTCGTCGAGCGAATCGACACTGAAGCCGTGCTCGGCAAGGCCGGGAATGTTGGGGCGGAACAGGCGGCTGCCGGTGGCGACCACGAGACGGTCGTAGGACAGGGTTTTCTTCGTGCCCGTGGCCGTCGCGATCTGCACCGTCCGCGCTTCGGTGTTGACCGTCTCGGCGCTGCCCTGGATGTAGGCGACGTCGACGGCATTGAGGACATCAAGAAGCGGCGCCGTCAGGGTTTCCGGCTTCGGCTCATAGAGCCGCGGGCGGACCACCAGCGTCGACTCCGGCGCGATGAGCGCGATCTCCAGATCTTGCGGCGTAGCGCCCTGGATCTCGCGCAGGCGCGCGGCGGAAAGGGCGGCGTACATGCCGGCGAAGCCGGCGCCGATGATGAGCAGTCGCATGTGGTTGTCTCCTGAGTGTGTTGGTTCGATATGCGCGCGTCATCGCCGCCGCGCGATGCGAGCAGAGCTGGTGCAATCGATGATGACGCGGAGAGGTGGGACGCCGTTACTGCGCGGTGCAGTTCGGCAGCGAGGACAGCAGTGCAGGGCCGTCACATCCCGCGCGGCAGCTTCGCGGACCCAATGGCCCGCCGCGCAGGGCGACCGGCAGCGTCGTTTTGCTGGGCCAGCTCCGATCGATCAGGATCGACGTCGCGGGATGGGCGCTTGGCGCGGCCGGTAGCCCGGCCTCCTCGGCTGTCGGCGAGGTCAAGCGCACGGTCAGTGAGAGCCCGTAGATGAGCGCCGTCGAGATGGCTTTCCGCCGCGGCGCAATCGCAAGACGTTCCCAGTTCATCGTTTGCCTCCGTCTGCATGATCTGACGTTGCGATGTGTAGCGAACCAGATTGCCCGTTGCCCCAGAGCGATTGCCGTGCCTGTCGCGGGATTGCTGTTAACGCACGCGCCTGCGCCAATCGCTCGGCGTCTCGCCCGTCAGCTTCCTGAACGCCGCGGCGAAGGCGGTCTGCGTGGAATAGCCGAGCGCTGCTGCGATCGAGACGACCGATTCGTCGCTCTCCCGCAGCATGTTCATGGCCTGCTCGAGCCGGTGTTGGCGCAGCCAGGCATGTGGCGAGAGTCCGGTGCTCTCCTTGAACGACCGGCAGAAATGGAAGCGCGACAGACCGGCATCGGACGCCAGCGCCGAGAGCGAGACGTCTGCATCGCAATCCGAACGCAGACGTTCGATCGCGCGGCGCAGGATCGATGGTGACAGCCCGCCGATCGTCGGCTGCGGTATGGCCGCAACGCCGACATGCGCGGCCAGCAGGCGCGTGGCGAGAAGATCGGTCAACTGCTGCCTGAACAGCGTGTCCAGCGCGGCGCTGCCGTCGAGCGCGTCGGCCGCGCTCAGCAGCAGCCGCGAGGTGATGGCGTCGGGATGCCCGGTTCGTTCCAGTAGATCCTCGGGGCTTGCCGCGTTGGCTTCATCGGCGATGCGCAGCAGCGTCCTTTGCGGCAGGTAAAGCTGAACGACATGCATGGGCCGGTGAATGTCCCATCGGGACGTCGAGCCCGCTGGAATGATCGTCACGACGCCGGGACGTGCCGTTGAAATCGCCGCCGTCTGTCCCGTGCGCCGTTCCAGAGCCTGCGAGCCGGCAGGGTAGGTCATGATGACGTGATCGGCCATGGGCTCGACCACGTCGTGCAGCGGCTCGTGCTTCCAATAAGCGATCGCGCCGCTGTCGGAATCCGAGGCCATGCGAAGCGGTTTCGTCTTGAGCACGCGCGCCATCTCCGCATCCGCGGCGCGCCGCTCGGCCGTCGTGCGATCGTCAGGCTGTGCGCTGGGTAGGGGTGGCAAGCCCTTGTGCGACGGATTGCGCATGAGTGCGTTGCTCCCGGTCATAGTGTGGCTCCATCTGATCTCTGATCAGTCATCCGTATTTGTACGGAACGGAGCGCGTTCTATGCGCGGCAACGGCTGGTCGTCTTGCCTGAATCGGCCCGGCTTTGCCTGATCCTGCTCCAGGCAGCCGCGCGCTTTCGTGAACGCACGGCGGGGCTGGCGGAACCAACAAAATACGGCAATGTCGATCGCGAATCCTTCGCCGCTGGATCGCCCATTGTGTCGAGCAGGCCAGGGCGACCCTCGCGTTCGCAGCGGCTCGGCTAGATTGCGGGCCGAAGCGGTCTGAAGGCGGTGCGCAGCTCGGCGGAGAAAAGCTCCGGCTGCTCCCAGGCTGCAAAATGACCGCCTTTGTCGACCTCGTGGAAATAGACCAGGTTGCGATAGGCCTGTCGGGCCCACGTCTCCGGGGCTTGATAGCTTTCGCCCGGAAACACCGTGATGGCCACCGGAAGCGAGATTTCTGCAGTCTTCTCCGGGCCGGCAAGCGCGGGGCTGCGCCCGCTATATTCCCAGTAGAGCCGCGCGGACGAGGTCGCGCTGTTCGTCAACCAGTAGAGCGTGACGTCGTCCAGCACCTCGTCGCGCGACTTTTCCGGGTCGGTACCGTCATAATTCCAATGCGAGAAGCCTGGGTGGCCGAGCATCCAGGCTGCCAGACCCACGGGAGAATCCGTCAAGCCGTAGCCGATGGTTTGCGGCCGTGTCCCCATCATCAACGCGTAGGAGCGGTTGCCCATTTTGGCGGCCGCACTGAATGCGTCGAACGCTGCGCGTTCCTTGTCGGAAAGCCCCGCCGGGGCAGGTCCGCCGGCGGTGAGGATCGCGGCGATCTCGGGCGGTACGATCGCCGGCAAGTTGATATGGATGCCAAGCAAACCTGCGGGCGCCAGCCGTGCCATCGCGCCTGAAACGGGCGAACCCCAGTCGCCGCCCTGCGCTACATAATGGCGATAACCGAGGCGCGTCATGAGTTCTGCCCAGATGCGCGCCGTGCGCTCGGGGCCCCAGCCCGTATCGATCGGCTTCCCTGAGAAGCCGTAGCCGGGCATCGAAGGGATCACAGCGTCGAACGCGTCTTCAGCCCGGCCGCCATGGGCCGTTGGATCCGTGAGCGGATCGATCACCTTGAGCTGCTCGAATACCGATCCCGGCCAGCCGTGAGTTATGATGACGGGGAGCGCATTGGGATGCCTCGAGCGGACGTGGATGAAATGGATGTCGATCCCGTCGATATTGGTGATGAATTGCGGAAGCGCGTTCATCTTCGCCTCGATCTTCCGCCAGTCGTACTCCTTGCCCCAATAGTTCATGAGCGACCTGAGCTTCGCCAATTGGATACCTTGGGACTGATCTGAAACAGTCTCGCGGTCGGGCCATCGTGTCGCCAGCACGCGCCGTCGAAGCTCGACGAGATCCTCCTCCGATACAGCGATGCGGAAGGGGCTGATTGCACTCTCGTTGGCCGCCGCCTCCTGCACGGGAAACACGCTCGCCGAAATCGCCGCTGCAATTCCAATCGCGGCGGTGCTCAGAAGCAAGCGCCGGTCTGCATCAATGGTGATCTCTGAATTGTGTGGCATGGGCATGGGACTGCCTCCTGCTTCAGACGATCGGAGCCTGCGAGGCAGGACAATCCTTCGTCTGGCTCTGCAACATGGCTTGGAAGCCGGCCAATAGCTCGTTAGGCGTTGTTAGATGCTGTGAGCTGTTGCGAACGCCGTCCGCTTTCGAAGGCAAGACCGGCATTTAGCGAAGCAAGGCCTCAATGCGACGCCAATCCCGTCCTCCGCCGCAGATCCGTGATTGCGCGCAAGAAGCTGTCGGCCGGCGTGGTCTCCGGATCGATCAGCCGGTGCAGGCGAAAGCCGTCTTCCAGCGCCAGCACGACGGAGGCCATCCAGGGCGGGTTCAGATTGTCGTTGCGCCCGTTGCTCTTCAAGGTCGCCTCGACGATGTCGGCAATGAGCTTGCGCCGCGCGCGGAGCCGCTTGGCAAGCTCTGGTCGGCGCTTCTCGGCGCGCGCGACGAACAGGATCATCTCCATGTGCAGCAGGGGCGAGCGGCCGAGCGGGTCCTGTTTGCTGCGGTCCATCGACTTCAAGGCCGCGATGAAATCGTCGAGATTGTCGTGCTGGGCGAGGATGTCCATGTTGCGCCGGATCGACTGCTCGACATGGTCTTCGAGCATGGCGATGATCAACTCGTCCTTGCTCTTGAAATTCGAATAGAACGCGCCGCGGCTGAAACCCGCAGCAGTCGCGATCGCCTCGATGCTGGCGCCGCCGATGCCGTCTTCCTCGAACACGCGCGCGGCTGCCTCGAACAGCTTGTCGCGCGTATCGTCCCTGGTCGGCCTGGTTCTCACCCTTGACATCGGCGCAGGTTAGGGCAGAATGCAACTCGATACAATAATGTATCGAGTTGATAATTCAAAAGGATGGTTACGCCGGGCCGTGGGGCTGCGATCGGCGTATTCGTGTCATGCGGCAACCGATTTGAGGTCACCATGAACGAGCAAGTGCAAGGCGCAGGCGGCGGACCGCTGTTCAACCCGCTGTCGCCGGACTTCATCCGCGATCCCTATCCGCACTACGACCGGCTGCGCACGATCGATCCGATCCACGTGACGCCGTTCGGCCAGTTCGTCGCCAGCCGCCATGCCGATGTCAGCCTCGTGATGCGCGACAAGCGCTTCGGCAAGGATTTCGTCGAGCGCTCCAAGCGCCGCTACAGCGACAAGATCATGGACGAGCCGGTGTTTCGCAGCATGAGCCACTGGATGCTGCAGGCCGATCCGCCCGACCACACCCGCCTGCGCGGCCTCGTCGTGAAGGCCTTCACCGCCCGCCGCGTCGAGGACATGCGGCCGCGGATTCAAGCGATCGTCGATCAGGCCATCGATGCCGTGATCGATCGCGGCCACATGGACCTGATCGAGGACTTCGCCTTTCGCCTGCCTGTCACCATCATCTGCGACATGCTCGGCATCCCCGAGGATCACCGCGAGACCTTCTACAACAGCTCGCGCGACGGCGGACGGCTGCTCGACCCCGTGCCGCTTACGCCGGAGGAGATCGCCAAGGGCAACGCCGGCAACATGATGGCGCAGATGTATTTCCAGCAGCTATTCGAGCTGCGCCGGAAAAATCCCGGCGACGATCTCATCACCCAGCTGGTGCAGGCCGAGGAAGACGGCAACAAGCTCACCAACGAGGAGTTGACCGCCAACATCATCCTGCTGTTCGGCGCCGGCCACGAGACCACCGTCAATCTGATCGGCAATGGCCTGCTGGCGCTGCACCGCAATCCGGACCAGCTCGCGCTCTTGAAGGCGCGGCCGGAGCTGATGGTGGGCGCGATCGAGGAGTTCCTGCGCTACGATTCCTCGGTGCAGATGACCGGCCGAGTCACGCTGGAGGACATCGAGGATCTCGGCGGCAAGCGGATCCCCAAGGGCGAGACCGTGCTCTGCCTGCTGGGCTCGGCCAACCGCGACCCCGCGGTCTATCCCGATCGACCCGACCGGCTGGACGTGACCCGCCAGAACGTGAAGCCGCTGTCGTTCGGCGGCGGCATCCATTTCTGCCTGGGCGCCCAATTGGCGCGCATCGAGGCCGAGATCGCCATCGCCACGCTGTTGCGCCGGCTGCCGGACTTGCGTATCGACGACGTCGAGACCCCGGAATGGCGGCCGACCTTCGTGCTGCGCGGCCTCAAGACGTTGCCGGCGAGCTGGTAAAGGCAGGGGACGCGTTAACCTCCGCGCGCAACAGTCGCTGTGACTTCGCCACACTTCCCCCTATATAAGGGGCTGTTCCGGCGCGCCTGAGGCCCTCAGGTTTGGCCCGGGCCGGTTTGGCCGAGGGGAGACCCGTGCAGACGACGCTGCTCGGATTGGCGATTGCCTTCATCATTGCGCTTCTGGCCGCGCTGATCGGGCCTTACTTCATCGACTGGAACCAGTTCAGGCCCCAGTTCGAGGCGGAGGCCGGCCGGATCATCGGCGTGCCGGTGCGGGTGGCGGGCGAGCTGGACGCGCGGCTGCTGCCGGCGCCGACCTTGCGGCTGCGCGCGGTAACCTTCGGCGGCAACAACGATCTCGGCCGTCTACGTGCCGACAAGCTCGACGTCGAGTTCAGCCTGAGCTCCCTGATGCGCGGCGAATGGCGCGCCACCGAGCTGACGGTCAATGGCATGGCGGTGGATCTCGGCCTCGATGCCAGGGGGCGGGTCGATCTGCCCTCCACCGCGAGCGGCACCTTTAACCTTGCTTCGCTCGCCATCGAGCGCGTCAATCTGACCGGGCGCATCGCCCTGCATGACGCCGCCAGCCGCTCGACGCTGGAGCTGAGCGACATCGCCTTTTCCGGCGACGTCCGTTCGCTGGCCGGCTCGGTCCGCGGCGACGGCAGCTTCTCGGCCAAGGGCACGCGCTACCCGTTTCGCATCTCTTCCGGCCCGAGCGCCGACGGCAGCGCCACCCGCCTCCACCTCAACATCGATCCCGGCGAGCGTCCGATCCTCGCCGATCTGGAAGGCGTGCTTGCTTTCGACAGCCGCTTGCCGAAATTCGACGGCGCCCTGACGCTCGCCGTGCCGGCGAAGAAAGCGGGCGAGGCGGGGTCGACGCCCTGGAAGTTGACGACGAAGCTCAAGGTGGATCCGGCCGGTGCCAAATTCGAGCAGATCGACGCGAGCTTCGGGGCCGAAGACAATGCGCTCAAGCTCGGCGGCGTCGGCGATCTCAGGTTCGGCGCTTCGCCGCTGCTGCGCGCGGTGCTGTCGGCGCGGCAGGTCGATGCCGACAAGCTGACGGCCAAGGACGATGCCGATCCGCAGCGCGTCATGCCGGCGTTGCGTGCCGGCCTTGCCGCGATCCCGCAGGCACCGGTCCCGGCGCAGATCGAGTTCAACTCCGACCAGATCATGCTGGGCGGCCGTCCGCTCCAGAACATCACGGCCGAGCTTCAGACCGACGGACGATCCTGGACCTTCCAGCGGCTCGAGCTGCGCGCGCCCGGCATGACGCAGCTCTCGCTCAACGGCGCGACGCCCGGCGCCGACAGTTTCAGCGGCCGCCTCAGCGTGGAGTCGTCCGATCCCGATACGCTGGTGGCCTGGCTCCAGGGCCGCAGCGAGATCAACCGCCGCAGCACGCGGCCGCTGCGCCTCGCCGGCGACGTCACCATCGCCGCCAACCATCTCGCCATCGACAAGCTGAAAGCCGAGATCGAAGGCGGTGCGGTGGATGGCCGCATCGCCTTCGTGCAGACAGGCGCGAGCAAGGGCTCGCGGATCGACGCCGACATCAAGGCCGATCGTCTCGACCTCGATGCCGCCGCAAGTTTTGTCCGCGCGCTCGCGGGGCCGCAGGGCGAATGGCCGGAAGAGGCAAAGTTGTCGCTCGATGTCGGCCGCGCGATCTCAGCGGGGCAGGAGCTGCGGCCGTTCACGGCAAAGCTCGGCTACGGGCCGGCGGCGCTGTCGCTGGAGCAGTTGCGGTTCGGCCAGGCCAGCGGCGTGACCACGGAGGCGAGCGGCAGTTTTGATCGCACTAAGGCCACCGGCAAGCTCGCGCTGAAGTCCTCCGCCAATTCGTTGCGCGAGCTCACCGCGCTGATCGAGCCGTTTGCACCTTCGGTCCGCGCGCGGTTCGATGCCCTCCCGCCGCTGCCGGGCGCGACGCGCCTCAAGCTCGACCTCAGCCTCGACAAGAATGCCGAGCATCCCGATCGCAGCAATGCACGTGCCGTGCTCGATCTCGACGCGCCGCAGCTCAAAGCCTCCGCGACGCTGGCCGCGCAGGCGCCGGTGGCCGCCATTGGCGGCATCGACATCGACAAATTGCGCAACAGCGATTTCACGCTTGAGTCGAAAGTCTCGACGCCGCAAGCCGGCGCCTTGCTGGCGCTGTTCGGTCTCGACCGCGTGGTTGCCGCAGGCGAGGGCGCCTCGCAGTTCGAAGGCAAGGTGAGCGGCGCCTGGCGCCGGCCGCTGCAAGTGAACGCAAAGCTCAGCGGCGGCGGGCTGGACGCGGATGCGCAAGGCAGCGTCGAATTGTCGGAGCCGAAAGGCAGCGTGAATCTGCGCGTGCGGAGCGCCAATCTGGCGCCGCTGTTCGGAACCAGCCCGGCCGACAAGTCGGTGCAGAGCGTCAACCTGTCCTCCCGCGTCGGCCTCTCCGGCAACCGCCTGACCTTCGACGATCTCGACAGCAGCGCGGCTGGCTCGCATCTGCGCGGGCGTCTCGCGGTGACGCTGGATCAGGACAGAAGCGTCGACGGCGAAATCGGCCTCGATGCGCTCGATCTCATGCCCGCGCTCGCGATGGCCATCGGCGCGGCCGGACATGATGCCGGCGAGCCCTTGAGTGCGGGGCTGCTCGGCGGCTGGCGCGGCCGCATCGCCTTCCAGACGTTGCATGGCACGCTGCCGGGCGGCATCGAGCTGCGCCCGGTCGGCGGCACGATCCGGAGCGACGGCCAGTCGCTCGCGCTCGATGCGCTGAAGGGCGGCATCGGCGGCGGCGAGATGTCGGCGAGCCTCGATGCACGCAATGGCGCCAATGGCGTTACGCTCAACCTGCATCTCGATCTCACCAATGTCGATGCGGCGGCGCTGCGCTATCGCGACCTCGCGCTGCCCAAGGGACGTGCTTCGGTGCAGATGGCGCTCACGAGCCAGGGCCGCAGCGTTGCGGCCTTGACCGGCGCGCTCGCCGGCAACGGCACGGTGACGCTGGCCGCCGCCGAAATTGCCGGCCTCAATCCGCGCGCCTTCGAGATCGCGATCCGCGCCAGCGACGGCGGCCAGGTCGCCGACGACAACAGGCTGCGGCAGCTCGTCGAGCCGGCACTTGCTTCCGCACCGATCGCGGTCGCCTCGGCGCAGATCCCGTTCACGATCCGCGACGGCCGCCTGCGCGTCGGTGCGACGCCGCTGGAAGCCAAGAACGCCCGCGCCATCGTCTCCGGCGGCTACGACATTCCCGCCGACCAGGCCGACATCCGCGCCAGCCTGACGCCGATCATGACCGGGCTCTCCGGCGCGCCGCCGGAGATCCAGTTGTTCGCGGCAGGCCCTCCCGACAGGCTCAACCGCACCGTCGACCTCGCGCCGCTGTCCTCGTGGCTCGCGGTGCGCACGATCGATCGCGAGACGCGCCGGCTCGATGCGATCGAGCGCGGCGAGCCGCCGCCCGCGACCGCCGCGCTGCCGACGCTGGTCTCGCCGGATCCTGTCCAGGAGCCGTCACTGACCGACGTCCCGATGCCCGGCCGCGATCCGCGCCGCGCGCCGCCGCCGAAGCTAAAGGCCGCGCCGAGCCCGAAGGCTCCGCAGGCAGCCCCCGCAGCGCCAAGCCCTTCACTCACAAGTCCTCCATCGACAAGTTCCCCACTGACGAGCCCGCCGCTCGCGAGCCAGCAGGTCGCGCCCTTGCCGCCGCCGATCGACGTGAGGCCGGCCCCGGGTCCGCCGCCCGCAAAACCCAGGCCGAAGCCGCCGCTGGTGCTGACGCCACAGAATCCGTGAGGGCGGCGGGCAATTTCCTCGTGGCCATCCTTCGAGACGCCCGCCTTCGGCGGGCCCTCAGGATGAGGGCTTGTTTCGCGGTGAAATCTTAGACCCTCATGGTGAGGAGCGCCGCCTTACGGCGCGTCTCGAACCATGAAGGCCGAGTTCGTCGACGTTCGGGCCCCTACGAAGGCCTTGCCCGCCGGTAAACTATTCCCTCGCATTTTAGCGAATTTTCCTAGGCAAAACTGCTGCACCGACTTTACCGGATTTGCGCGTTTGTTCCCTAGTCTTTCTCCCAGAGGAATCCGGCGTCCTGTCACGACAGACAGGATGACGCGCCAACGACCTGCCAAGAACTGGGGTAACGAGATGAACGGGGCGAAATCGCTTCTACAGGATCTGGACGACGCGATCGCACGCGGCACCGACGAGAGCCGGGCGAAGGCGTTGTGGCATGCGACCGACATCCTGATCACCGGCCGCTACAGCGACGACGAGATCAGCATGTTCGGCGAGGTCATCGGACGGCTGGCCGACGAGATCGAGGTGGCCGCGCGTGCGCAGCTCTCGGACGTGATGTCGGCGTGCGATCACGCGCCGCTCAACGTCATCGAGAAGCTCGCCCTCGACGACGAGATTGCCGTCGCCGGTCCCGTGCTGCGCGACTCCAATCGTATCGACGAGAAGATGCTGGTCGAGAGCGCCTTGACCAAGGGGCAGGCGCATCTGCTCGCGATCGCCCAGCGCCAATCGATCGGCGAAGCCGTCACCGACGTGCTGGTCAAGCGCGGCGACCAGCAGGTCGTGACCTCCGTCGCCAAAAACGAGGGCGCGCGCTTCTCCGGCTCCGGCCTCTTGCACATGGTCCGGCGCGCGGAGGGCGATTCGATCCTTGCCGAGCAGCTCGGCCTGCGCAAGGACGTGCCGCGCCACATCTTCCAGCAGCTGATCTCGAAAGCGTCCGAGGACGTCCGCCGCCGGCTCGAGACCGAGCGGCCCGAGATGATGTCGCAGATCCAGAGCTCGGTGACCGAGGTCACCGGCGATCTCCAGTCCAAGTTCGGCCCGTCCTCGCGCAGCTATTTCGTCGCCAAGCGGGTGGTGACGACGCAGCACCGCCAGGGCAACCTCAACCAGGATTCGATCTCGAATTATGCGCGCCAGCACCGCTTCGACGAGGTGCAGATCGGCCTGTCGCTGCTGTCGTCACTGCCGGTCGACGTGATCGAGCGGGCGATGATGGACCGCAACCGCGAGATCCTTCTGGTGTTGTGCAAGGCGCTCGACTTCTCCTGGGACACGACCATGTCGCTGCTGTTCCTCGGCGCCAAGGATCATCTGATCACGGCGCGCGAGCTTCAGGACTGCGAGCGCGAGTTCGGCAAGCTCAAGATCGAGACCTCGCGCAGCGTTCTGAAGTTCTACCAGTCGCGCAAGACCGGCGCGGGTGCCGATGCGGGCCGTCAGCCCGAGCTTCAGGTGCACTGAGCCAGAGGGGAGTATTTGCAATGTTGCCTCAATTCGGCACCGCAGTTCGCAAGACCAAGAACCTCAACAAGGCCCCGGCCGGCGATATCGGCGGCGGAGCATCGGACAAGGCGTCGGTCGACGCCGCCTGGCTCGTGCTGGAAGCCGCCAACGATCTCGGCGACCACGCCGCGATCGCAGCCTGCCGCCGCGTCATCGACGCCGAGCTGAACGGCACGGTCGCCGGCAGCGCAGATGTGGATCTCGTGCTGGGGTACTTCCGGTAAACGCGCCGCAGCCCTGATGGAGCGGGAGCGTAATCCGAGACCAATCTCAGCAGGACCCGGAGCGTCTGGATCCTGCATCGCGACGTAGGCTTGACCTTGCCGCGCTCAGCGCGGCGGCCAGCTCGTCGATGTGATAGGGCTTTGCCAGGATCTGAATATCCGCAGCTTCGGCCTCGTGGACTGCGGCTTCGGCATATCCGCTGGTCAGCAGGACCGGGATGTCGGTTCGACGTTTCTTGATCTCCTGCGCGAGCTCGACCCCGTTCATTCCGCCCGGCATCATGATATCGGAAAAAACCAGGTCGACGGTGCGGCCGTCGGCCAGCGCACCGAGAGCCGCCGCGGCGCTGGCGGCGCGCGTGACGTCGTAACCGAGCTGGCCGAGCATCTCGCCGACCAGGGCCGCAACTTCGTCGTCGTCCTCGACCAGGAGAATGCGGCCATGGCTGCTCTTCTTCGGCCGCACCCTGGTGAGGTCGATGAGGTGGCGCTCCCGGGAAGGAACGTCGAACGATCGCGGCAAATAGAGCTCGATGCTGGTGCCACGGCCGACCTCCGATTGAATTCGGACCGTGCCTCGGGACTGCGTCGCAAATCCATGGACCTGTGCGAGCCCGAGCCCCGACCCCTTTCCGACGTCCTTGGTCGTGAAGAACGGTTCGAACACCCGCGACAGGATCTCCGGACTCATGCCGACGCCGGTATCGATGACGGACAGCCGGACATAGTCGCCCGCGATCTGCTCGTCGTTGAGGCCAGGCAGATTTTCCCCGCGCACGATGATCGTGCCGCCATTGGGCATGGCGTCGCGGGCGTTGACGGCCAGGTTGAGAATGACCAGCTCGAGCTCGCCGGGATCGACCTCGACCGGCCAGAGCGATTCCGGGAATTCGAACTCGACATGGACGTCCCCCCTCAGGCTGCGATCGAGCAGTTCACGCATGCCGCCGATCTGCGCGGCGACGTCAACGGGTTCGGGACGAAGCTTCTGCCGGCGAGAAAATGCCAGAAGCTGCTTGGTCAGGCTGGCGCCGCGCTGCGCCGCCTGGATCATCCCGTCCATCAGTCGCCGACGGCGGTTCGGATCCGTCTGGCGGTCGAGCATGTCGAGCCCGCCGGAAATCACCATCAAGAGGTTGTTGAAGTCGTGAGCCACGCCGCCGGTGAGCTGGCCGATGGCTTCGATCTTCTGGGCCTGGCGGAGAGTTTCCTCCACGCGAGTGCGCTCGTTCATTTCGAGGCGAAGCTGGTTATTGGCCTCCTCCAGCTCCCTCGTCCGTTCGACCACCAGCTTCTCGAGCTCCTGCGCCGTCTGCTCGCGCGCGGCAAGCAGAGCCCGGATCTCATACTGGCGCCGGCGTGCTCGCATCGCTGATTGAACCGCGCTGGTCAGCGTGATCGGTTGAACCGGTCGCTCGAGCAGCGAAACGTTGCGGAGAAGCGCGACGATACTGCGCCGCCAGGCGATGACCGCCGGTTGCTCCCGATGGCTGGTGAGAACGACAAAAGGCAGGTCCGACCATGGCGGCTGGTTTGCGATCCATTGTGCCAGCGGCGCCGTGTCTTTCCCGAACAATCCCTCCTCGGCCAGGAATACGGCGCCCACACCTTCAGTCATCTCGCTGATGAGTCCGGGGAGATCTCGGCAGTTGATCGCTTCCAGATTGGCGCCGCGAAAGAGCTCGGCCGAAGCCGGTCCGTCGCGCCCGATCGGAGCAAAGATCAGAACCCTGTGGTCCCGGTCGGCGCTCATTCGGCCGGGCCTTCCGGGATCTCCTTGCCGGTATAATGCGGATTGCCGGAAAAGATGCCGCTGAACTCGTGGAGAGGCGGGCCGAGTTTGATTCCGGCGCTGGCGAGCCGAAACTCGCGGATGTTATGCTCGTGGTTGCCGCTGCGCTTTTTGACGACGGACAAGGCGCGCCGCACTCTTCCGCCGAACTCGAAATAGCGCAGCATCAGCACGGCATCGCTCAAATAGCTGATGTCGAGCGGCGTATCCATCGGGCCCACCAGCCCATGTTGAGCCAGGATCAGAATGGTCAGCACGCCCTGCTGCGCCAAATAGCTCAGGAGCTCATGCATTTGCAGGATGAGAAACCGCTCATCCGGCATTGCGTTCAGGTAGCCGTTCAGGCTGTCGATGACGACCACGCGGGCATTGTCGACCTCGACGCTCTGGCGCAGGCTCGCGGCGAACTCGCCGGGGGACAGCTCGGCGGGATCGATCTGCTGAAACCGAATTCGTCCGGACTCAATGTGCTCCTGGAGCGGCAGGCCGAGCGTGCGGGCCCGCGCTTCGACGGTGGCCCGGCCTTCATCGAAGGCGAAGAACACGGCGTGCTCGCCACGCCGGGCCGCCGCAATCGCATAGGTTAGCGCAAGCGACGATTTGCCGACGCCCGCTGCGCCGATGAGAAGCGCGTTGGTGCCGCGCTCGAGGCCGCCGCCCAGCAGTTGGTCGAGCTCGGCGCTGCCGCTGGGCGTGAACTCACCCGAAAAGTTCTTGTGATGCTCGGCAGCGACGAGCCGGGGGTATATCTTCAGGCCTCCTTCTGCGATCGTAAAATCGTGGAAGCCGCCGCGAAACCGGATGCCGCGCATCTTGATCACGCGGAGCCGTCGCCGTTCGGCGCCATAGTCGATCGCAAGCTGTTCGAGCATCACCACGCCGTGCGCGATGGAGTGCAGTTGCAGATCGTCCTGAGACGATGACAGATCGTCGAGCAGGATGACGGTGCAGTTGCGATTGGTGAAGAAATGCTTCAAGGCCAGCACCTGGCGCCTGTAGCGAAGCGGGTTCTGGGCCAGCAGGCGTAGTTCAGACAGGCTGTCGAGCACCACCCGGGTGGGATTGATCCTCTCGACCTCCCTGAAGATCAGATTGGTGGTTTCGCTCAGCTCCATTTCCGCGGGATGGAAGACCGTGAGCTCTCGCTCCGGATCGAGCGTTGTCTCCGGCGGGACCAGTTCGAAAATATCAACGCCTTGCAGAGACCAGCGGTGCCGATGCGCGACAAGCTCCAGCTCCCGCCTCGTTTCGGACAGGGAGATATAGAGGACGCGTTCGCCGTCACGCACGCCCCTGAGAAGGAATTGCAGCGCAATCGTGGTCTTGCCAGTGCCCGGCCGGCCCTCGTAGAGGTACATCCGATTGGCGTCCAGGCCGCCGCCCAGGATGTCATCCAGGCCATCGCTGCCGGTCGAAACTCTCGGCAAATCCTTGAAGGCGCTGTCGAGAGCAGCCCGGGATGGATGAGTCATCGAACCCCCCTTGAGGCATCTTCCTGAAGCCCGCTATTTGCCCCAAGCGTCCGCAAGCTAGGGGCTGGGACCAGCGCGGGTCCTTACAAGGAACTCTTCAGCGGAGGTCGAGTTCCCGGCGATCGGCGGTCTCCTGCCTGTCGGAAGGAGGCGCCGACGTTTCGCTCGTGTCGGTGCAAAATTGAACACAGGCAAGTCCGGACCTCCGCGCACTCCGGCGATTGCGATATTCACCGCCGGATACGATCAATCACGGCGTCCTCGCCGTGACGGTTCGTGCTGTGCTCGAAGCCGCCAACGATCTCGGCGGCCATGCCGCAATCAAAGCCCTGCCGCCGTGTCATCGACGCCGAGCTGAACGGCGCGGTGGTGGACAGCGCCGATGTCGATCTCGTGCCGGGGTCTTTCAGGTAAGACCCGCGTGGCCCCGCGGTGACGTTATCCGCCGGTCAGATCGCGCGGCACTTGTTTGTTCGCGGCGATCGCCGAGATGATCCTGATGAACGTCGTCACTGCCGGCGCCGGCGTGCGGTGACGCTGGGTGATGAGGCCGAATTCGATGTCGATCGGCGCAGGCTTCATCACCAGATGGGCGAGCTCGCGCCGGCGCCAATAGGGCTCCAGGAGCGGGACCGGTGCCCAGCCGACCGCGTCGCTCGCCATCACCACCTGGCGCATCGCAGCGAAGCTCTCGGCCCAGATCCGCGGAACGAACCCGCCGGATTTCGGGACGGTCAATGCGCCGTAGTCGCCGGGGCCGTCCACCGTCTCGGACGAATAATGCGAGGGACTAGGACCGGTCAGGGGATAGTCCAGCAGGTCGTCCGGCTTGATCACCTTGTGCCGCAGCAGCGGATGGCCGCGCCGGCAGTACAGGGCGACCTTGGCGGTGACCAGTTTCTCGAACGCGAGATCGTCGAGGTCGCGGACCTCGACCCGGTCGGCAATCGCGATATCAGCCCTGCCGTTCAGCACCTCCTTGACCGCGAACCGGGCTTCAGTGGAACGCAGGCGGCAGCGGACATTCGGAAATTCCATCGCGAGACGTCCGAGTGCCTGAGGCACCCAGAGCTCGGACGGAAACGTGCCGGCAACGACGGTGATCTCGCCGACCTCCAACCCCCTGGCCAGACGGATCTCGCGCGACAGGACGTCCATGCTGCGCGTCACCGGCTCGCCGCGCTCCAGCACGATGCGGCCGAAGATCGTCGGCTCGGGGACGCCCGTTCCCCTGTCGAACAGCCGCACCCCGAGATCGCCTTCGAGCGCCTGAAGCGCGCGCGTCAGCGCCGATTGGGTGATGCCCAGGGCCTCGGCCGCGCGGCCGAAATGACGATGGTGGGCGAGGGCGTTGACGATCTCGATGTGCCGGATGGTGATCATGATGCGTTGAGCTCATTGAATTTTGCTTTTGATGAATTTGACACATGAAGACATGCTTTGTCATCTCACGACGGGGCGGCAAGTGATTCATCGCTGAAAGAGCTTGGTTCGTCTGGAATGGGAATGAGCGCGGACCTATGCCGACACCGCACGGCTCCGCGCTACGCGTGGTGAGCGAGATGTGCACAGGGCCGCTCTGAGGGGCTGGGGGCGGCTCAGGCTCCTGCGCGGTGGCGTCTCGCCGTCACCGCGCAGGAGGGCCCGCGGCTGGCGCCGCCGGTCCGGTAGTGCGGACACGCTTGTTGCACGCAGTCGTGATCCGTGAACCCGCGCCTGCAGGTAACGACGGAAGATCTCCCTCGTACAGATGTCAGCGAACGATTTTCGCACAGCTGACGGACGTGCAATCGAGGAGACATGGTCGGATGAAAGGGTTCAACATCGCTGAGAACGGTGGCGGTTCCTATCGTCCGCTGGCCATTCTCCGCTGGGTCATGGTGATCATCTTCGTGTCGTTCGGAATGCAGAAATTCACATTGCAATCCGCACAGGGCATCGCCCAGTTCATCAGCAACAGTCCGTTCGTCTCCTGGCTGTCGGTGTTCGGGTTGAGGGGAGAGGCCTACTTTCTCGGTGTCGTCGAGTTCGTGATTGCCGCGCTGCTCGCGGCAGGCAGCTTCAGCGCCGTCCTGTCCGCGCTCGGTTCATTCATGGGCGTGGTGACCTTCGCCGTCACATGGTCGTTCTTCTTCACGACGCCGGGCGTCGTGACATGGAGCCTTTCAACCGATCCGATGGCGTGGAATCTGACCGGCGAATTCCTGTTCAAGGACATCGTCCTGCTGTGCGTCTGCGCAGTGTTGTTTCTCGCCTCGCTGCCGCAATCGGTGGTCCGGCTGCGCACCGGCTGAGCGCCGGGTCTTTCATCGCCGTTTGCGGTAGATCACGACGTCATTGCCGTGGCGGATCGTGCTTCGCTCCAGGAGATAGTTCGATTTCTCCAGCACGCGGCGCGATGCGACGTTCCCTGCGTAGACGATGCCGATGAGCGAGGCGAGCGCGAGCTTTGACAGCCCGATCTCCGTCAGCGCCGTCGCGATCTCGCTTGCAAATCCCCGGCCCCAGCACGCACGCGTGAACGCGTAGGAAATCTCGATCTCGTCGATGTCGTCGACCAGGATGTGCCGGATGCCTGCGCGCCCGGCGAACGCGCCCTCTTTCGTGCGCAATGTCCAGAGTCCAAAGCCGTGCTGGTCCCAATGCGCCATGTTGGTCGCAAGATAGGTCTTGGTGACCTCGGGTGCACGCACGCCGCCGAGATAGCGCGAGACCTCGGCATCGAGATGCAGCGTGACGAGATCGGCGAGGTGACTTTCGTTCAGCCTCTCGGCGGTTAGCCGCGTGGTGCTGAAGTGATCCATGGAAACGGATTGCCGCTTTGGAGTTGGTCGCGATCTTGATGTCGTCGGCACCGATGATGCCATCGTGCCAGTGTTTTGCCCGACGGGTCAACCGGGGCGTGGCCGGGACGATTTCGCACACGCATAAGCCATTGATTTCACACCCCCCGTCTACTGTGCATGGGGTTGTTTTCGCAGTTTTGGTTTCGAGAGGGCTATCCCGCCCCGAGCGCGACCGCGACGTTGTAGGTCAGAAGGCTCGCCGCATAGGCCAGCACCAGCATGTAGGTGAAGGTCGCCGCCATCCAGCCCCAGCTTCCGGTCTCGCGCCGGATCACGGCGAGCGTGGAGGCGCATTGCGGGGCGAAGATGTACCAAGCCAGCATCGACAGGGCGGTGGCGAGCGACCATTTCGTCGCCAGCACCGAGCCGATCTGCTCGGCGGCTTCCTTGCCGCCTTCGATCGCATAGACGGTGCCGAGCGCTGCGACCGCGACCTCGCGTGCCGCCATGCCCGGGATCAGCGCCACCGCGATCTGCCAGTTGAAGCCGACGGGCGCGAGCAGCGGCTCGAGCGCCTTGCCGATCATCGCAGCGAGGCTGAAGTCGATGGCGGGCTCCGTGCTGCCTGCCGGCGGCTGCGGGAATGAGGCCAGGAACCAGATCAGCACCATCATCGAGAAGATCGTGGTGCCGGCGCGGTAGAGAAACATCTTTGCGCGAGTGAAGATGCCGATCACGATCGATTTCAGCTGCGGCATCTTGTAGTCCGGCAGCTCCAGCATGAACGGGGCCGGCGCATAGTCGCGCAGCATGAAGAACTTGATCAGGAACGAGACGGCAAGCGCACTGGCGATACCGGCCGCATAGAGGCCGAACATCACGAGACCCTGGAGGTTGATGAAGCCCCAGACGTCTTTTGCAGGGATGAAGGCGGAGATGATCAGCGTGTAGACCGGAATGCGCGCCGAGCAGGTCATCAGCGGCGCGATCAGGATCGTGGTCAGGCGGTCGCGCTTGTCGTCGATCACGCGCGTCGCCATGATGCCGGGAATGGCGCAGGCAAAGCTCGACAGCAGCGGAATGAAGGCGCGGCCGTGCAGGCCGGCGCCGCCCATGATGCGGTCCATCAGGAACGCGGCGCGCGCCATGTAGCCGAAATCTTCCAAGAGCAGGATGAACAGGAAGATGAGGATGATCTGCGGCAGGAACACGATGACGCTGCCGACGCCCGAGATCACGCCGTTCTGGAGGAAGCTCTGCAGCAAGCCGTCGGGCAGGGTGGCTTGCACGAACTCGCCGAGCGCATCGAAGCTGGACTTGAGCAGGTCCATCACCGGCTGCGCCCAGGCGAACACCGCCTGGAACATCACGAACAGGATGAGCGCGAGCACGATCAGCCCGCCGACGGGATGCAGCACCACCGCATCGATCCGCGCGGTCCAGGTGTCGGGCCGGGCCGGCAGGCTGACGCAGTCGGCGATGATGCGGTCGGCCTCGCGCTGGGTGGCGCGCAGCTCGGCGACGCTGAGCGCGCGCCAGCTGTTTTCCTGCGGCTCGGCGGCGAGCTTGGCCGAAATCTCGTCCGTCAGCGCCAGGAGATCGGCCGTGCCGCCCTTGCGCACCGCGATCGAGGTGACCACGGGCACGCCGAGCTCCTTGGCGAGCCGTTCGACGTCGACCGTGATGCCGCGGCGGCTCGCGATGTCGAACATGTTGAGCACGAGGACCATCGGCCGTCCCGTGCGCTTCAGCTCAAGCAGCAGGCGGATGGTCAGGCGCAGATTGGTGGAATCGGCCACGCAGAGCACGAGGTCGGGCACGGTCTCGCCGGAGGCCTTGCCGAGCACGAAGTCGCGGGTGATCTCCTCGTCCGGGCTGCGGCCGCGCAGCGAATAGGTGCCGGGCAGGTCGACCACCGAGACCTGGCGGCCCTGCGGCGTGACGAAGAAGCCTTCCTTGCGCTCGACCGTGACGCCCGGATAGTTCGCGACCTTCTGCCGGCTGCCGGTCAGCGCGTTGAACAGCGAGGTCTTGCCGCTGTTGGGCGTGCCGACCAGGGCGAGATGCAGCAAGGGTAATTCCATGGGATCAGGCCTTGGATCGGGGTCCGGGTCGCTATCTAGGCGACGATGATGGCCATGGCTTCACGACGGCGGACCGCGATCGTGATGTTGTCGACACGGACGGCGATCGGGTCGCGCCCGACCAGCCCCTCATGCAGGACCTCGACCCGGGCGCCCTCGACGAAGCCGAGCTCGATCAGCCGGCTCTCCAGCTCGATGTCCGAGAGGGCCGAGCCCGCGTCCCTGGCGGAGAGGTGCTGAATGACGCCGGTATAGCCGCGCTGGGCCAGGCCCAGCGGCATTTGCGAACGCGTATCATTGGTGTCGGTCATGCCCTGTATTTTCAACGCAGGGCATTGAGGTCAAGCGCGCTGGCGCGCCGAAGCTGCACCTTAGAGTGATTTTAAAGTGCAGAACTGGGGCGCGTTGGGGATAGGCCCCCGACGCCTACTGGGCCGCGACCTTTTCCGGCTGGATGGCAGCCATGGCGCGGCTCTTGAAGTAGTCGAGCACGAACAGGCGGATCGCCGAGGACAGATTGCCCTGCTGGCGGGCGCCGTCGATCTCGCCGACGAGCTCGGACAACGTCATGTTGCGCAGGCCCGAGATCTCCTTCATGCCGTTCCAGAACGCCTCTTCCAGGCTGACGCTGGTCTTGTGGCCGGCGACGACGATCGACCGTTTCACGACGGGCGACTTCATGACGGATCCTCGTGATCGATCTGATGCTGGTCCAGCTGCGCCTTCGCCTTGTCCGCGTGCGTCTCCTCCGCCGACCGCTCCGCCTTCGTGCGGCCGAACTTCGCCCGATTGGCGTCCGCCTGCTTCACCGAGGCTTCCCGCTCGGCGCGCTTCCGGAAACGATTCAGGTTGATGACGTTCCCCATGCCGCGTCTCCATCATCCGATCCTCTTCAGGCAGGATGAAACATTCAGAAACAGGGGGCCGCGTCGCGCCCCAAAAGACTTGATCGCCATTCGCTCGTCCTCGTCAATCGGCCTCGGGCCATCAAACGATGAATTTCGCCCCGTCGGGGCAGGGGCTGCGTAACACGCCGCCCGACCGCAACATTGACGGTAATCAAATCCCGCCCCCAAAGCCCTACATTTCTGCGAATCAAGCGTCCGTATCACTACGGATGGCTATCGGAATTCGGAATTTTATCCCGGGCTGGTCATCTTCTCGGGACGCACCAGGCGGTCGAATTCATCCGCCGAGACGAAGCCGAGGCGGAGCGCCTCCTCCTTCAGCGTGGTGCCGTTGGCGTGTGCGGTCTTGGCCACCTTCGCGGCGTTGTCGTAGCCGATCTTCGGGGCAAGCGCCGTCACCAGCATCAGCGAGCGCTGCATCAGCTCCTTGATGCGCTTCTCGTCGGCGCGGATGCCGCTGACGCAATGTTCGGTGAAGGAGCGCGCGGCGTCGGCCATCAGGCGGATCGAGTGCAGCATGTTGTAGGCCAGCACGGGCTTGTAGACGTTGAGCTCGAAATGGCCCTGGCTGCCGGCGATCGTGATGGCGGTGTGATTGCCGAACACCTGGCAGCACACCATGGTCATCGCCTCGCATTGCGTCGGATTGACCTTGCCCGGCATGATCGACGAGCCCGGCTCGTTCTCCGGCAGGATCAGCTCGCCGAGGCCTGAACGCGGGCCTGAGCCCAAAAGGCGGATGTCGTTGGCGATCTTGAACAGGCCTGTCGCGACCGAATTGATGGCGCCGTGCGCCAGCACATAGGCGTCGTTCGAGGCCAGTGCCTCGAATTTGTTGGCGGCGCTGGTGAAGGGCAGCTTCGTGATCCCGGCAACGTGCTTTGCGAACAGTTTTGCAAAGCGCGGCTTGGAGTTGAGACCGGTGCCGACGGCGGTGCCGCCCTGCGCCAGCGGATAGAGCTCCTTCACCGCGACCTTCAGTCGCGCAATGCCGCTTTCGACCTGCGCGGCGTAACCTGAAAACTCCTGGCCGAGCGTCAGTGGCGTCGCATCCTGGGTGTGGGTGCGGCCGATCTTGACGATCTTCGAAAACTCTTTCTCCTTCTTGCGCAGCGCGCGGAGCAGCTCGCCGAGCGCAGGGACGAGATCGGCAGTGATGCGGCTTGCAGCCGCGATGTGCATGGCGGTCGGAAACGAGTCGTTCGACGACTGGCTCATGTTGACGTGGTCGTTGGGATGCACCGGCTTCTTGGCGCCGAGCTCGCCGCCGAGCAGCTCATTGGCGCGGTTGGCGATCACCTCGTTGAGGTTCATGTTGCTCTGGGTGCCGGAGCCGGTCTGCCACACCACCAGCGGGAAATGATCGTCCAGCTTGCCCTCGATCACCTCGCGCGCGGCGCGGATGATGGCGCCCGCGCGGCGCTGGTCGAGCAGGCCGAGCTCGAGGTTGGACTGCGCCGCGGCAAGCTTGACGATGCCGAGCGCATGCACGAGCGAGATCGGCATGCGATCCGTCCCGATGCGGAAATTCTGGCGCGAGCGTTCGGTCTGCGCCCCCCAATAGCGATCGGCGGGGACCTCGATGGGACCGAAACTGTCGGTCTCGATACGGGTCGCGGGGCGGGCGGTCTTCGCGCGGGCAGCTTTGGCCATGAGCACATCCATTCTGCCGCGCGAAACGCCGCACGGCCTTGTCATGTGCTCTTCTATATAGGCAGTTTGGCCGGGCGCGACGGCTTCGCGCCCAACCTAGATCATTTCTTGCGGAAACGATCGAGCCGCACCACTTCGGCGCCGCCCTGGTTCGGGGCGGTCGGCTCGTCGGTGCTTTCCGCCGCTTCAGTGGCAGGGGCCGGCATCGCGACGGCCGAGGCTGCGGGAGCGGTCGGCAGATTTTCGGACGCGACCTCGGCGACATCGGAAGTGTCGAACTGGAGGCCGAACTTCACGGACGGATCGAGGAAGCTCTTGATGGCGCTGAACGGCACGATCAGCCGCTCCGGAATGCCGCCGAAGGACAGGCCGACCTCGAAACGGTCCTCGAGCACGGTCAGATCCCAGAACTGGTGCTGCAGGATGATCGTCATCTCTTCCGGGTATTGCGCGAGCAACCGCGACGACAGCTTCACGCCCTCGGCCTTCGATACGAAGGTGATGAAGAAATGATGCTCGCCCGGCAGTCCCTGGGACGCGGCATCGGTCAGCACCTTCCGCAGCACGCCGCGCAGCGCGTCGCGGGCCAGCACATCGTATCGGATATGATCGGTCGCCATGGTGGTCCTGTTGCATTCCAGGAGTTGGGTCCTGCCGGCCCGACTCGCCAAGCCGCAATAGTACCGCGCCTGACGGGTGAGCAGGAGTCCCCGCCGGGGAGGAAATCAAAGGTAAGTGGAGGCTTCTGTTGCCAGGTGCCTCCGAACCCCGCCTAACGGAGCTTAACCCGTTAGGACTTCAGAATGGTCTTTCAAACTGCGTTACGCAGCCTGAGCAACCGGAGCAAAGTTGTCGTTGGCAACTATTGCATAGCCCGATAACGGCGGAACAATACCGGGAAAAAGTTCGCCCTTTACGCCCTCGTCGATCCTATTTCGCCCCCGCCAAAGCCCGCTCTTGGGTAGCCCCGCTGGTGGGCTTTGGTGGAGGCGCCGGGTACCGCCCCCGGGTCCGAATGGTTTATTGCGACGACCGTTTATTTCCATAGCCGGCGAACCGGCACCCCCAATATAGGGGGCAAAGGTTTCAAATGACAGGTGTTTCGAGGGCCCTCGCAATGTTCCCTTGGGATAGGTTCCCCAGGGGCTCACCTGTAATCTTGGCCCCATCGCCGCGCCCGGTCTAAGCTCCTGACATGTCCGCGGATTCAGCACCGGCCGTCCAAGAGCCGGATCAACCAATCGCCCATACCGCTCCGCCCGGCCTCGTTGCGCTGTTCCTGGCCTTCGCCCGGATGTCGCTGGCCGGTTTCGGTGGGGTTTTGGTGTTTGCCCGGCACGCTATCGTCGATCAGCACCGCTGGATGACGGCGGACGAATTCAACGAGACCTTCGCGCTCTGCCATTTCCTGCCCGGGCCCAACATCGTCAATCTGTCGATGGTGTTCGGGTCGCGGCTGCGCGGGATCGCCGGCGGCGTTGCCGCCTTTACCGGGCTGCTCTTGCCGCCGACGCTGATCATGACCGTGCTCGCGATGATCTATGCCCGGTTCGGCGATGTGGAGGTGCTGCGCCGCATTCTCGCGGGTATCTCCTGCGCGGCGGTCGGGCTGCTGATCGCGGTGGTCTTCCGGATGATGACGCCCTTGTTCAAGCGGATGGACGCCGTCGCGCTCATCCTGATGCTCGGCGTGTTCGTGGCCATCGGCGTGCTCCGCCTGCCGCTCCAGGCGGTGTTGCTGGTCGCGATCCCCGTCAGCATCGGCGTCACGTATTTGATGTGGCGGAAGGCAGCATGAACAGCGAAAACCCGATCTGGGCGCTGATCTCCACCTTTGGCCTAATGTCGCTGTTCGCAGTCGGCGGCGCCGCGGCGGCGGTGCCGGAGATGCACCGCATCGCCGTCGAGGTGCATCACTGGATGACCGAGAAGCAGTTCGCCGACGCCTATGCGATCGCGCAGCTCTCGCCCGGTCCGAACGTGCTTATCGTGACGTTAATCGGTTATGCCGTCGCCGGGATCTCCGGCGCGCTGGCGGCGACGCTGGCGATGTGCCTGCCGACGGCGCTGCTTGCCTATTATGTCAGCCGTCTCCTGAACAGGCCGAGCCAGTCGCGCTGGCCCGGCCTGATTCAGGCTGCACTGGTTCCGCTTTCGATCGGATTGATGGCAGCCAGCGCCCTGATCCTCGCCCAGTCGACCGATCGCAGTTTTGTTGCACTGCTTCTGACCGCGACGGTTGCAGCGATCGCCTCCGTCTCGCGCATCAATCCGCTGTGGCTTCTGCTCGCCGGTGGCCTGTTGGGTTTTGCTGGCATTGTGTGATGAAAATCGCTAGGCAGTGGTCCGGGCGGGGGATCCATTTCCAGCCGATTTAGAACAACAGTGCTCGTGACTTACGGGTCGCGGAGGAGACATGCATGGCCGATACGATGGGCCACTCAGCGACGGCCACCCGAAACACCCAGGTGGCGCTCGGCTTTTGTCTGCTGGCGATCGCGCCGCAGATTTTCGAATTCATCTGGTCGATCGGGACGATTTTTGGCTGGGGCGCCGGACGGGGCCCGGCCACCGTCCTGATCAGCCACGCCACGGCGCTGCTCGCCGGCGCGCCGGGTACGTTGATCGGAGCGATCGGCGGTGACACCAAGAAGGCGTCATCGGATGTGCTGCTGGCGCTGATCTATTCCTATCCGATCTTTGCGGTGGCCATCCTCACGCTGTTCATGACCATCCGGTCGGCCCAGGACTATATCGGCGGGATCGTCCTGATGGCGCTCGCCTTGTTCGCGCTGTGGGCTGGGAGCGACTTGCAGGGCATGCGTGGCTTCTCCTTCGGCGCAGGCACCGCGCCACGTATGTTCGGCGGTCTCCTGGTCGCCTTGTCCGCCGGCATCGCCCTGACCGGGCTCCTGACGGAGGGGGCGGCGCTCGCCCATTATTCCTGGCGCGGGCCGCTGTTCGTGATGCTCGCGATCCTGTTCTTTGCGCTGGCGATCCGGCCGCTCGGCCTCGTGGTCACGGCCTTCGTCAGCTTCATGATCGCTGCGACCGGATCGGACGAGACGCGCTGGCTGGAGGCCGCCATCGTCGGCGCCTGCCTGACACTCGGCTGCGCCATCCTGTTCCCATACGTGCTCGGCTTGCCGATGCCGATGTTTCCGCGTTTCCTGATCCAGTGAGGGCGTGATGGATATTTTTGCCAACCTCGCCCACGGCTTTGCCGTCGCGCTGTCTCCGATCAACCTCCTGATGTGCCTGATCGGCGCCCTCGTCGGCACGCTGGTCGGCGTTCTCCCGGGCATCGGCACCATCGCGACGGTCGCGATGCTGCTGCCGATCACGTTCGGACTGCCGCCGGTCGGCGCGCTGATCATGCTCGCCGGCATCTATTACGGCGCCCAGTATGGCGGCTCGACCACGTCGATCCTGGTCAACATCCCCGGCGAGGCGACATCGGTCGTCACCGCCATCGACGGCCACCAGATGGCCAAGCAGGGCCGCGCCGGCCCCGCGCTGGCGATCGCGGCGATCGGCTCGTTCTTCGCCGGCTGCGTCGCGACCGTCCTCATCGCCGTCCTCGGCGCCCCGCTGACCAAGCTCGCGCTGGCATTCGGTCCGGCCGAGTATTTCTCGCTGATGGTGCTCGGCCTGATCTTCGCGGTCGTGCTCGCCAAGGGCTCGGTGCTGAAGGCGATCGCGATGATCGTGTTCGGCCTGCTCTTGTCGATGGTCGGCTCGGACATCGAAACCGGCGCCTCGCGCATGGCGTTCAACATTCCGGAGCTCGCCGACGGTCTCGGCTTTGCGACGGTCGCGATGGGTGTGTTCGGCTTTGCCGAGATCATCCGCAATCTTGACGCCGGCGCCGAGATGAACCGCGACCTCGTGCAGCAGAAGATCACCGGCCTGATGCCCACCAGGAAGGATCTGAAAGACTCGACGCCTGCGATTCTGCGCGGCACCGTGCTCGGCTCGATCCTCGGCATCCTGCCGGGTGGCGGCGCGGTCATCGCGTCCTTCGCCGCCTATACGCTGGAGAAGAAGATCGCGAAGGATCCGAGGCGGTTCGGCCGCGGCGCGATCGAGGGCGTGGCGGCGCCGGAAAGCGCCAACAATGCCGCGGCACAAACCTCCTTCATCCCGCTGCTGACGCTCGGCATCCCGCCGAACGCGGTGATGGCGCTGATGGTGGGCGCGATGACCATCCACGGCATCGTGCCGGGCCCGCAGGTGATGCAGAAGCAGCCTGACCTCGTCTGGGGCATGATCGCCTCGATGTGGATCGGCAATCTGATGCTGATCATCATCAACCTGCCGCTGGTCGGCATCTGGGTGCGGCTGCTGCGGGTGCCTTACCGGCTGATGTTCCCCTCGATCGTGATCTTCTGCGCGATCGGCATCTACTCGGTGAACAACGCGCCGGTCGACGTCATCCTCGCAGGCGTGTTCGGCCTCGTCGGCTACTGGCTGATCAAGCACGATTTCGAGCCGGCGCCGTTGCTGCTCGGCATGGTGCTCGGACCGCTGATGGAAGAGAACCTGCGCCGCGCGCTGCTGATCTCGCGCGGCGACTGGAGCGTGTTCCTGACGCGTCCGCTGTCGGCCGTGCTGCTGGCGATCGCGGCGTTTCTGCTGATCCTCACGGTGCTGCCCGCGTTGCGCGCCAAGCGCGACGAGGTGTTCACCGAATCCGAGAACTGAGGGCGTCGCGCGCCGCATTCGGAAGTCGAATCGGCAGCAGGATCAAGCCGATAGGCAAGGGGCGGAACGCAAGTTCCGCCTCTTGTCGTTTGTACCGGGAAGGCTCACTTTTCCGGGTATAATCGGTGAGGACAGCGAATCGCCGCTGTCGCAGCGCGGGGGGCGCCGTTAAGTTCGCCGCCTCCCCAAAGGCTGCCGTCTTCCTAAGGTTTTTGGCACATGCACCAGTATCAGGACCTGCTCGAGCGGATTCTTTCAGACGGCGCTGAGAAGACCGACCGGACCGGTACCGGTACGCTGTCGGTGTTCGGCCATCAGATGCGCTTCAATCTGTCCGCCGGCTTCCCGATGCTGACCACCAAGCGGCTGCCGCTGAAGGCGATCGTGCATGAGCTGCTCTGGTTCCTGAAGGGCGACACCAACATCAAATATCTGCGGGACAACGGCGTCACCATCTGGGACGAGTGGGCCGACACCAATGGCGATCTCGGCCCGGTCTACGGCCATCAATGGCGCTCCTGGCCCACGGCCGACGGACGCAGCATCGATCAGATCGCCAATGTCATCGACATGATCAAGCGCACCCCGGATTCGCGCCGGCTGATCGTCACCGCCTGGAATCCGGCCGACGTCGAGAAGATGGCGCTGCCGCCCTGCCACCTGCTGTTCCAGTTCTATGTCGCCAACGGCAAATTGTCGTGCCAGCTCTATCAGCGCTCGGCTGACGTGTTCCTCGGTGTGCCCTTCAACATCGCATCCTATGCGCTGCTCACCCTGATGGTCGCGCAGGTCACGGGCCTGAAGCCCGGCGACTTCGTGCATTCGCTCGGCGACACTCACCTCTACTCCAACCATCTGGAGCAGGCGCGGCTCCAGCTCACGCGGGCGCCGCGGGCGCTGCCGGTGATGCGGATCAACCCTGATGTGAAGGACATCTTCTCCTTCCGCTTTGAGGATTTCGAGCTCGTCGGCTACGACCCGCATCCGCACATCAAGGCGGAAGTCGCGGTCTAGATGTCGCTCAACATCCGCCGCGTGCGTCCGGGCGAAGCCGGGCTGGTTCTCTCTTTCATCCGCGAGCTTGCCGAGTACGAAAAGCTTTCGCACGAGGTCGAGGCGTCCGAGGCGATGATTGCGGACGCGCTGTTCGGCGAGCGACCGCAACTCCATTGCGCGATCGCGGAGTGGAACGGCGAGCCGGTCGGTTTCGCGGTGTGGTTTCTCAATTTCTCCACCTTTAGCGGCCGCCACGGCATCTATCTCGAAGATCTCTATGTGCGGCCGTCGCATCGGGGCAGGGGCCTCGGCAAGGCGCTGCTGGTCTATCTTGCCAGGGAATGCGTCGACAACGGCTGGTCGCGCCTGCAATGGGCGGTGCTCGACTGGAACGCGCCCTCGATCGCGTTCTACAAATCGCTCGGCGCCGTCATGATGGACGACTGGACGCTGTGCCGCGTCACCGGCCCTGCGCTGACGCGGCTTGCCGGGAGCTCTGCCTGATGGAGATCGTCTTCGTCGTCGCGATCGCGGAGAATGGCGTCATCGGCGCGGGCAATGCGATGCCGTGGCGATTGAAGTCCGACATGGCGCGCTTCAAGGCGCTGACCATCGGCAAGCCCGTGGTCATGGGCCGCAAGACCTTCGAATCCCTGCCCCGGCCGCTGCCGAACCGCACCAACATCGTGATCACGCGCGATCCGGCTTATCGCGCCAACGGTGCCGTCGTCACGACGTCGTCTGCGGATGCGGGCGCGGTTGCACGCGGCGATGCCCTGCGGCGTTCGGTCGCCGAGATCGCGGTGATCGGCGGCGCCGAGATCTTTCGGCAATGGCTCGATCGCGCCGATCGCCTCGAAATCACCGAGGTGCACGCGCGCCCGGAAGGCGACACCCATTTCGACATCGACAAGGCGGAGTGGGACGTGGTTGAGCGCATCCGTCATCCCGCCGGACCCGACGACAGCGCCGACTTCTCCTATGTGACATATCGTCGGCGGCCCCGCCATTAACCGCTTTCGCCAATGTTTACATTGACTTTTTCGTGCCCGAGCATAGCTCGAAAGACGGCCCGGGCTGCGTTGTAAGGGACTTGCCTGTCCCCTATAAAGCCGGACCGGACAATGCGGGCGGGGGCAAATCCACCCTGCCGAGGAGAGCGTCGAATGCCGTGGAAGAATCAGGGCGGTGGCCCATGGGGCTCGGGTCCGAAGGGACCATGGGGCAACGGCCCGCAACCGGTCGGGCCGAGGCCGCCGGATCTGGAAGACCTTCTGCGGCGCGGCCAGGACCGCCTTCAGCAGATCATGCCGGGCGGCTATTTCTCCGGCATCGGCATCACGCTGATCGTCCTGCTCATCGTCGCATTCTGGCTGCTGTCGGGCTTCTTCCGGGTGCAGTCCGAGGAGCTCGGCGTCGTGCTGCGCTTCGGCAAGCATGTCCGCACCGTGCAGCCGGGCCTGAACTATCATCTGCCCTATCCGATCGAGACCGTGCTGCTGCCGAAGGCGCTTCGCGTCTCCACCATCTCCATCGGCATGACGCTGATCGAGGATCCGGCGCGGCGCGGCCGCTCCATTCGTGACGTGCCGGAAGAGAGCCTGATGCTGACCGGCGACGAGAACATCGTCGACGTCGATTTCACCGTGCTCTGGCGCATCAAGCCGGACGGTGTCGGCGACTTCCTCTTCAACATCCAGAATCCCGAAGGCACCGTGAAGGCGGTCGCCGAGAGCGCGATGCGCGAGGTGATCGGCCGCTCGCAGATCCAGCCGATCCTGACCGGCGCGCGGACACAGACGGAATCCACCGTGCAGGACTTGATGCAGAAAGCGCTGGACAGCTACGGCGCGGGCATTCTCATCAGCCAAGTACAGATGCAGAAAGTCGATCCGCCGGCACAGGTGATCGACGCTTTCCGCGACGTTCAGGCGGCGCAAGCCGATCTGGTGCGCGTGCAGAACGAAGCGGAGACCTATGCCAATCAGGTGGTGCCGCAGGCGCGTGGACGCGCGGCGCAGATCCTTCAGGCCGCCGAGGGCTACAAGGAACAGGCGGTCGCCGAGGCCAAGGGCCAGAGCGCGCGCTTCCTGAAAGTCTATGATGAGTACAGGAAGGCGCCCGACGTGACGCGTGAACGGATCTATCTGGAGACGATGGAGCGCGTGCTCGGCGGTGCCGACAAGCTCGTCTATGACGGCGGCCCCTCGGGCCAGGGCGTCGTGCCCTATCTGCCGCTCAATGAGCTGACGACCAAGCGGCCGCCGGCCGCCGGTCAGCAGTCGAGCGGAGGCAACCGATGAGGTCTCCGGTTACAGGCATCGTCGCGCTGCTCGGGCTCCTGCTCGTTCTGATCGTGGCCTATATGTCGTTGTTCTCGGTGCAGCAGACCGAGCAGACCATCGTGCTGAGGTTCGGCGAACCCGTCGACGTCGTCACAGATCCCGGCCTGCACTTCAAGGCGCCGTGGAACTCCGTGATCAACATCGACAAGCGGATCCTCGATCTCGAGAACCCGTCTCAGGAAGTCATCGCCTTCGATCGGCGTCGTCTCGTCGTCGACGCCTTTGCGCGCTATCGCATCAAGAACGCGCTACGCTTCTATCAGAGCGTCGGCTCGATCCAGGCCGCCAACATCCAGCTCACCACGCTGCTCAACGCTGCGCTCCGCCGCGTGCTCGGCGAGGTCAATTTCATCAATGTCGTGCGTGACGAGCGCGAGAAGCTGATGCTGCGCATCCGCGAGCAACTCGATCGCGAGGCGGATGGCTACGGCATCCAGGTCGTCGACGTTCGAATTCGCCGCGCCGACTTGCCCGACCAGAACAGCCAGGCGGTCTACGACCGGATGAAGACGGAGCGCCAGCGCGAGGCGGCCGAGTTCCGCGCACAGGGCGGCCAGAAGGCGCAGGAGATCCGCTCCAAGGCCGACCGCGAGGCGACGGTGATCGAGGCCGAAGCCAGGTCGCAGGCCGAGCAGACGCGCGGCATCGGCGACGCCGAGCGCAACCGCCTGTTCGCGGAGGCCTATGGCAAGGATGCCGACTTCTTCACTTTCTACCGGTCGATGACGGCGTACGAGAATGGGTTGAAGTCGAGCGACACCCGCTTCCTGTTGCGGCCGGACTCGGATTTCTTCCGGTATTTCGGTAACGCGTCCGGCAAGACGGCGGCGCCGGCGAAGCCGTAAGCTAGACAGGGGCGGCGGATCCAGCCGCCCCTCGTCCAGACAAGAACAGTACAACGGGAGGTTCCAATCCGATGAGGTCCATTGCGTTCGCCGACTTCCTCATCGGCCTAGGCATCCTGTTCGTGCTGGAAGGCCTGATGTTCGCGGCAAGTCCAAACTGGATGCGCAAGGCCATGAAGAGCGCTATCGCCACGCCGGACAATATCCTGCGGGTGGTCGGGATCGGCTCGGCCGTGGCCGGCCTGATCCTGATCTGGGTGATGCGGCGCCCGGTTTAAGCCTCGCGCCAACGCCAAAGTGAAGGCGAGAGGCGGGTTTTCGCCGTATTGTCGGGGTCTTGAGACCCGTCAAGGTCCGCGCTTGCGCCGTCGCCCCGTTCGAGCGCAGTCTTGGAGTTGAAGCCTTGGAGTTGAAGCCCTGGGCTCGAATCCTTGGAGTTGAAGCCTTGGAGTCGAGTCCCTGGCGCCGAATCCCTATTCTCTGGAGATCACAATGACCGCTGCCACCATTGCCCCGACCCGCTTGCGCTTAGGGCTGGCCGCGCTCGCCGTCAGTGCATTCAGCGCGTTCGGCACTCCGGCCTATGCCCGCGGCCCGGACGGCATCGCCGACGTCGCCGAGAAGGTGATCGACGCGGTCGTCAACATCTCGACCTCGCAGACGGTCGAAGCCAAGGGCGGCGGCAGCAACTCCATGCCGCAACTACCGCCCGGCTCGCCGTTCGAGGAGTTCTTCGACGACTTCTTCAAGAACCGCAGGGGTCCCGGCGGGGGCAGCAAGGGCGGCGACAACGGTCCGCCGAAAAAGACCAATTCGCTCGGAAGCGGCTTCATCATCGATACGTCAGGCGTCGTCGTCACCAACAACCACGTCATCGCGGACGCCGACGAGATCAACGTGATCCTCAATGACGGTACCAAGATCAAGGCCGAGCTGGTCGGTGTCGACAAGAAGACCGACCTTGCCGTGCTGAAGTTCAAGCCGACCAAGCCGCTGGTCGCGGTGAAGTTCGGCGACTCCGACAAGCTACGCCTCGGCGACTGGGTGGTCGCGATCGGCAACCCGTTCAGCCTGGGCGGCACGGTGACCGCCGGCATCGTCTCGGCCAAGAACCGTGACATCTCGTCGGGGCCGTATGACAGCTACATCCAGACCGACGCCTCCATCAACCGCGGCAATTCCGGCGGCCCGCTGTTCAATCTCGATGGCGACGTGATCGGCGTCAACACGCTGATCATCTCGCCCTCCGGCGGCTCGATCGGCATCGGCTTCGCCGTGCCGTCGAAGACGGTCGTCGCCGTGGTCGACCAGCTCCGCCAGTTCGGCGAGCTGCGCCGCGGCTGGCTGGGCGTGCGCATCCAGAGCGTCACCGACGAGATCGCCGAGAGCCTCAACATCAAGCCCGCACGCGGCGCGCTGGTCGCCGGCGTCGACGACAAGGGCCCGGCGAAACCCGCCGGCATCGAGCCCGGTGACGTCGTCGTCAAGTTCGACGGCAAGGACGTCAAGGACCCGAAGGACCTGTCCCGCGTCGTCGCCGACACGGCGGTCGGCAAGGAGGTCGACGTCGTCATCATCCGCAAGGGCAAGGAAGAGACCAAGAAGGTCACGCTCGGCCGTCTCCAGGATCCCGACAAGGTGCAGGCCGCGGTGAAGACCGACGAGCCCGCGCCGGAGAAGCTGGTGACGCAGAAGGCGCTCGGCCTCGATCTCGCAGCGCTGAGCAAGGATCTGCGCGCGCGCTACAAGATCAAGGAGAGCGTCAAGGGTGTGGTCGTCACCAATGTCGACGCCAATTCGGACGCTGCCGAGAAGCGCCTCTCCGCTGGCGACGTCATCGTCGAGGTGGCGCAGGAAGCCGTCTCCAGCGGTGCCGAGATCCAGAAGCGGGTCGACCAGCTCAAGAAGGACGGCAAGAAGTCCGTGCTGCTGCTGGTCTCGAATGCTGATGGCGAGCTGCGCTTCGTGGCGCTGAGCGTGCAGTAGTCGCGGTACGATCTCGTAGGGTGGGCAAAGCGCAAGCGTGCCTTTGCCTACCCTACGGCCGCTGCGCGCACCGCAAGTGAGGCTACGCCTCCACGAACTCGTCGCGCCGATACCCCTGCGCATAAAGCAGCGCGGTGAGATCGCCGTGATCGATCCGTGCCGCCGCCGCAGCGGCGACCGCCGGCTTGGCGTGATACGCAACGCCGAGCCCCGCCGCCTGGATCATCGCGAGATCATTGGCGCCGTCGCCGACCACGACGGAGTCGATGTCGTCGAGATCGAACGATTCCATCAAATCCACCAGTGTCGCGAGCTTTGCCGCGCGACCCAAAATCGGCTCCTTCACCTCGCCGGTGAACTTGCCCTCGCGCACGACGAGCTCGTTGGCGCGGTTCTCCTGGAAGCCGATTTTTGCGGCCACCGCGCGCGTGAACAGGGTGAAGCCGCCGGAGACGAGGCAGGTATAGGCGCCGTGGGCGCGCATGGTCGCGACCAGCTCACGTCCGCCCGGGGTCAGCGTGATGCGCTTGGCCAGCACCTCGTCGACGACGCCGGCGGGAAGGTCCTTCAGAAGCGCGACGCGCTCGCGCAGCGCCGGCTCGAACTCGATCTCGCCGCGCATCGCGCGTTCGGTGATGGCGGCCACATGGGCCTTCATCCCGACGAGATCGGCGAGCTCGTCGATGCATTCCTGGCCAATCATGGTGGAATCCATGTCGGCGAGAAAAAGCTTCTTGCGCCGGAAGCCGACTGGCTGCACCACGATGTCGATCGGCAGGTCGCCGCGGAGCTCGCGGAGCCGCTGCTCGATGGCGTGACGGTCGCCTTCGAGGTTATCCTGCGCGCCGAAGGGGATGTCGACTGCAACCCCGTCGAACAGCCAGTGTGCCGGTTGCGCCTTCGGCAGCACGGCGCGGGCGCCGTCGACGATGGTAGAATCGAGCGCAGGATTATTCGGGTTGCAGATCAGCGTGGCGACGAGGGACATTTGAGGTTTTCGTGAGCGAGGGGCATTCAAGCAAGGCCGTGCTTATCGCAGGCCCGACCGCCAGCGGCAAGTCGGCGCTGGCGCTGGAGCTTGCTCTCAGCGCGGGCGGAATCGTCATCAATGCCGATTCCATGCAGGTCTACCGCGACCTCCGCATCATCACGGCGCGCCCCACCCATGGCGAGGAAGCGCGCGTTCCCCATCGTCTCTATGGCCACGTCGATGCGGCCGTGAATTTCTCGGCCGGCGCCTGGGTGAGTGATGCGGCCAAGGCTCTCGAAGAGGCGAAGGCCGAAGGACGCCTGCCGATCTTCATCGGCGGCACCGGGCTCTATTTCAAGGCCCTGACGGCCGGTCTCTCTGTGGTGCCGCCGATCCCCGCCGATGTTCGTGACGATGTGAGAGCGCGGCTGGAGCGCAACGGCGTCGAGGCGCTGCACGCGGAACTCGCGCGGCGCGATCCGCGCGCCGCCGAGCGATTGAACCTGCGCGACCGCACCCGGATCGCGCGCGCGCTCGAAGTGGTCGAAGCGACCGGCCGTTCGCTGCTCGATTGGCACCACGAGGGCCAACCGCCGCTATTGCCGAAGGACAGTTTTCGCGCAGTGTTTCTCGCGCCCGAGCGCGACGAGCTCTATGCCCGGATCGATGCCCGCTTCGATGCCATGCTGGGCGCCGGTGCGCTGAAGGAGATCGAACGGCTCGCCGCCCGCCAACTCGATCCGCTGCTGCCGGCGATGAAGGCCCATGGCGTGCCGGCGCTGATCCGGCATCTGCGCGGCGAGCTCAGCCTGGAGGAAGCCGCCACGATCGGCCGGGCCGATACCCGCCACTACGCCAAGCGCCAGTTCACCTGGTTCCGACACCAATTGCCACAATTCGAGTGGGTGAAGCCGGAGGAGGCGAGGGGATGGCTCGCCGCCATCGTGAACGCGGCACGGGGTCCCGACTGACGCTTTTGTGCCCCGGTTCCCGAATTTACCTCTCGCCGAACCCCGGGAACACCGCTACACTGCCAAAATCGCGCGGGATCGGCCGCATTGCCTTGACATCCGGGCTTTGGCCGCTATGTTTCGCGCAACCTTTGGGAAGCCGGGCACCTGCCATGCGTAACATTATTACCAAACTCCTTATCGCCGTCGTACCCAGGCACACCGCCGGGGGTGGCTAGCTGCCATCCACATGACAGGCGGTGTGCATGGGCCCTCTTCGGGGCCTTTTTTATTTGCCGATCCCGACACGAACGAAGCCGCTGACAACAGCGCATCCGGAGCAAGCCAATGAGCGACAAGAGCCACGATCCGAACCAGATGACCGGCGCCGCGATGATCGTTCGCGCGCTCATCGATCATGGCGTGACCGACATTTTCGGCTATCCCGGCGGCGCCGTGCTTCCGATCTATGACGAGATCTTCCAGCAGAGCGAGGTCCAGCACATTCTGGTCCGCCACGAGCAGGGCGCGGGCCATGCCGCCGAGGGTTATGCCCGATCGACCGGCAAGCCGGGCGTGGCGCTGGTGACCTCCGGCCCCGGCGCCACCAACATGGTGACGCCGCTGACCGACGCGCTGATGGACTCGATCCCGCTGGTCTGCATCTCCGGCCAGGTGCCGACGCATCTGATCGGCAACGACGCGTTCCAGGAATGCGACACGGTCGGCATCACGCGCCCCTGCACCAAGCACAACTGGCTGGTGCGCGACGTCAACGATCTCGCCAAAGTGCTGCACGAGGCGTTTTACGTTGCGACCACGGGCCGTCCCGGCCCGGTGCTGGTCGACGTGCCCAAGGACGTCCAGTTCGCCACCGGCACCTATCATCCGCCGCGCAAGTCCGACGTGCACCGCTCCTACGCGCCGCGCGTGAAGGGCGATGCGACGCAGATCCGCAAGGCGGTGTCGCTGCTCGCCAATGCCAAGCGCCCGGTGATCTACAGCGGCGGCGGCGTCATCAATTCCGGCCCCGAGGCGACCAAGCTCTTGCGTGAGCTGGTCGAGGTCACGGGTTTCCCGATCACCTCCACGCTGATGGGCCTGGGTGCATATCCCGCGTCGGGCAAGAACTGGCTCGGCATGCTGGGCATGCACGGCACCTATGAAGCCAACATGACCATGCATGACTGCGACGTCATGCTGTGCGTCGGCGCGCGCTTCGACGACCGCATCACCGGCCGCGTCGATGCGTTCTCGCCGGGCTCGAAGAAGATCCACATCGACATCGACCCGTCCTCGATCAACAAGAACATCCGTGTCGACGTGCCGATCATCGGCGATTGCGGCAACATCCTCGGCGACATCCTCCAGGTGTTCAAGGCGGAGGCGAAGAAGCCCGACGTCAAGGCGTGGTGGCAGCAGATCGCGCAGTGGCGTGCCCGCAATTCGCTCTATTACAAGAAGAGCAACGACGTCATCCTGCCGCAGCACGCGATCCAGGCCCTTTTTGAGGCGACGCGCGGTCGGGACACCTACATCACGACCGAGGTCGGCCAGCACCAGATGTGGGCGGCGCAATTCTTCGGCTTCGAGGAGCCGCACCGCTGGATGACCTCCGGTGGTCTCGGCACGATGGGCTACGGCCTGCCGGCCGCGGTCGGCGTGCAGGTTGCCCATCCCGACAGCCTCGTCATCGACATCGCGGGCGATGCCTCGGTGCAGATGACGATGCAGGAGATGTCGACCGCGGTTCAGTACGAGCTGCCGATCAAGATCTTCATCCTGAACAACCAGTACATGGGCATGGTGCGCCAGTGGCAGCAGCTGCTGCACGGCAATCGTCTGTCGCATTCCTACTCGGAGGCGCTGCCGGACTTCGTCAAGCTCGCTGAAGCCTATGGCGGCGTCGGTCTCCAGGTGCACAAGCCCGCCGATCTCGATGGCGCCATCCAGGAGATGATCTCGGTCAAGCGCCCGGTGCTGTTCGACTGCCGCGTCGCCGCGCTGGAAAACTGCTTCCCGATGATTCCCTCCGGCAAGGCGCATAACGAGATGCTGTTGCCCGAGCAGGCGAATGACGAAGCCACCGCAAAGGCATTTGCCGGCGGCAAGGCGCTGGTGTGAGCGCGATGTCCGCAAACTCCGCTGTCATCGCCCGGCTTGACCGGGCGATCCAGTACGCCGCGGCAGATGTGAGACTCTTGACGCTGGTGATTATTGGATGCCCCGCATTCGCGGGGCATGACAAGAAAGAATAAGGGGACGACAATGAACCAGCCCGCATCCGCCTATTTCATCGAGGAGCGTCACGATCCGAACGAGACGCACACGCTCGCAGTGCTCGTGCAGAACGAGCCGGGCGTGCTCGCGCGCGTCATCGGCCTGTTCTCGGGCCGCGGTTACAACATCGAAAGCCTCACGGTCTCGGAGACCGAGGCCCAGAAGCATCTGTCGCGCATCACCATCGTCACCACGGGCACGCCGATGGTGATCGCGCAGATCAAGCACCAGCTCGACCGCATGATCCCCGTCTATCAGGTCGTCGACATGACCCAGACCAAGCGCTCGATCGAGCGCGAGCTCGCGATGGTGAAGGTGCGCGGGCAGGGCGAGCATCGCGTCGAGGCGCTGCGGCTGGCGGATGCGTTCCGCGCCCGCGTCATCGACGCCACCACCGAGAGTTTTGTGTTCGAGATCACAGGCAATACCGACAAGATCAACCAGTATATCGATCTGATGCGCCCGCTCGGCCTCGTCGAGGTGTCGCGCACCGGCGTTGCCGCGATCGGCCGCGGGCCTGAAGGGATGTGAATCATGCTGGCGCGCGACTGGTATTATAACGAGCGGAACCGGATGGGCATCGAGCCCGCGGTGGCTTCGATCTACGACGCCCATGACGATGCCGATCTGCGGGCGCGCGCCGCGCTGAAAATGCTGGGGGTCCAGCGCGGCTGGCGCATCGCGGATATCGGCTGTGGCAACGGCGTGCTCGCAACCGAAGCCGCGCTGATGGGTGCCGAGGTCGACGCCATCGACATTTCGCCGGCCATGCTGGCGCTGGCCGATATCTACGCCCGCGATCGCAAGGCGCCCGTGCGCACCCAGTCCGCGGGGCTGCTCAGCTTCGCCTACCGGCCGGAATCCTACGATCTGATCGTCAGCGAGTTCACGCTGCACCATCTGCCGGATTTCTGGAAGGCGGTTGCGATGTCGCGGATCTTTCGCGCATTGAAGCCAGGCGCCAGCTTCTATCTGCGCGACATCGTCTATGCATCGATGCCGGACGCGATCGAGCGCGACGTCGAGCAATGGGCCGACTACCAGATCAAGAACCACGATTTTTCGCGCGAAAGCGTGGTCACGCATATGCGCGACGAGTATTCCACCTTCGGCTGGGTGATGGAGCGGATGCTGACCGACGTCGGCTTCACGCTGATCTCGGCCGATTACCACGCCCCCATGCACGGCACTTATCTGCTGCGCAAACCCAAAGCCGGCGAGCAAGGCTAGACCAGAATAACAAACAGGGCTGCGACAAAGCAGAACCGAGAACAACAATGAAGCCGGCCGATATCCTCATCGCCATCCTGGTGGCGATCGTCTGGGGCCTTGCCTTCGTGGCAAGCCGAATCGCGCTCGACGAGCTTTCGCCGGAGCTGATGACGGCGATGCGCTTCGCCATTGCCGCGGTGCCGTGCCTGTTCATTCCCAAGCCGAAGGTCGCCTGGTCGCTGCTGATCGCGATCAGCTTCACGCTGTTCCTCGGCGAGTTCCTGTCCCAGGCCTACGGCATCGCCAACGGCGTGCCGGTGGGGCTGACCAGTGTCGTCGTGCAGAGCCAGGCGCTGTTCACGATCGGCTTTGCGGCGATCGCATTCGGCGAGCGGCCGACGCCGGCGCAGACGCTGGGCATCGTCATCGCCGCGGCGGGCTTGTTGATGATCTGCGGCACCGTCGGCTACGATTTCAGCGTTGGCGCCTTTGCGGTGCTGATGATCGCGCCGGTCAGCTTTGCGGTCGGAAATCTCCTGCTGCGTGGCGCGCGCGGCGTGCCGATGTTCGATCTGTTCGCCTGGCTTTGCCTTACTTCAGCGGTGCCGCTGTTTGCGCTGGCGCTGGTCGCCAATGGTCCGGCACCGACCTGGTCATCGCTGACGCACATCTCGATGACGTCAGCACTGTGCATGTTGATGCTCGGCGGCATCTCCACCAGCATCGCCTATTGGCTGTGGGGCCGGTTGCTGCGTGATTATCCGGCGGCGCAGGTGGTGCCGTTCGCGCTGCTGGTGCCGTTTGTCGGCTCGGCCGCCTCCAGCATCGTGTTCGGCGAGCGGTTCGGGCCGCTGCGCCTCGCTGGCATGCTGACCGTGATCGGCGGTATCGCGGTGATGGTGCTGGCGAAGCGTCCGCAGATCCTGCCGAAGACCGCGTGAGGTGAGCATGTCCCAGTCGCTGCTCTATGCCTTTTTCGCCTTCATGACCGTGATGTATTTCACGCCCGGGCCGAACAACATCATGCTGCTGTCCTCGGGGCTGACTTATGGCTTCCGGCGCACCGTCCCGCACATCGCCGGCGTCGTCATCGGCTTTGCCTTCATGGTCGCAGCGGTCGGCGTCGGGCTCGGCACCGTGTTCCTGGCCTATCCGATCCTTCAGACGATCCTGAAATATGCCGGTGCGGCCTATCTGATCTATCTTGCTGCCGTGATTGCCACGTCCGGCCCGACCAGGCCGGGCGGCGACGGCGGCCGCGGCCCGATGACCTTCTGGGGCGCCGCCATGTTCCAATGGATCAACGCAAAAGGCTGGGTGATCGTGATCGGCACCATCACGGCCTATGCGGCTATCGCCCAATTCCCCTTCAACATCGCGATCCAGACCCTGACCACCCTGCTCATTGGCACGATCTCGACCGTGGTCTGGGCCCTGTTCGGCTCCGCATTGCGGCCGGTCCTGACCTCGGAGCGGCTGGTCCGCGCCTTCAACATCCTGATGGCGATCCTGCTGCTGGCCTCCCTCTACCCCGTCTTCATGGATGCATGATGTCGCGGATTTCCATGCAGAAACGGGTTTCCCAGGGGGCCCAAAATGCTCTAGACAGCCCCCGAAATCCGCAAATTTCACCGTCCGAGACCTGACCAACGGCCGATTCCGGCCCCTGAACGAGGAAACGACCTATGCGTGTTTATTACGATCGCGACGCCGACCTGAACCTGATCAAGGGCAAGAAGGTCGCCATCGTCGGCTATGGCAGCCAGGGCCACGCCCATGCGCTCAACCTCAAGGACTCCGGCGTCAAGGACGTGGCGATTGCGCTGCGCAAGGACTCGGGCTCGGTCAAGAAGGCGGAAGCCGCCGGCTTCAAGGTGATGGAAGTCGCCGAAGCCGCCAAATGGGCCGACCTCGTCATGATGCTGACCCCGGACGAGCTCCAGGGCGACATCTACCGCGAGCACCTGCACGACAACATGAAGAAGGGCGCGGCCCTCGTGTTCGCGCACGGCCTCAACGTGCACTTCAACCTGCTCGATCCGCGCGCCGACCTCGACGTGCTGATGATCGCGCCGAAGGGCCCCGGCCACACCGTGCGCTCCGAGTATCAGCGCGGCGGCGGCGTGCCCTGCCTGATCGCCATCGCCAAGGACGTCTCGGGCAACGCCCATGACCTCGGCCTGTCCTACGCCTCCGCCGTCGGCGGCGGCCGCGCCGGCATCATCGAGACCACCTTCAAGGAAGAGTGCGAGACCGACCTGTTCGGCGAGCAGGTCGTGCTCTGCGGCGGCCTGGTCGAGCTGATCAAGGGCGGCTACGAGACCCTGGTCGAAGCCGGCTACGCCCCGGAGATGGCCTATTTCGAGTGCCTGCACGAAGTGAAGTTGATCGTCGACCTGATCTATGAAGGCGGCATCGCCAACATGAACTACTCGATCTCCAACACCGCCGAGTACGGCGAGTACGTCACCGGGCCGCGCATCGTCACCGCCGAGACCAAGGCCGAGATGAAGCGCGTTCTCGCCGACATCCAGGGCGGCAAGTTCGCCCGCGACTGGATGCTCGAGAACAAGGTCAACCAGACCTCGTTCAAGGCGACCCGCGCCAAGCTCGCCCAGCACCCGATCGAGGAAGTCGGCGCGAAGCTGCGCGACATGATGCCCTGGATCAAGAAGGGCGCGCTGGTCGACAAGAGCAAGAACTAAGCACGGTTGCAACCGAGCTCGGGTTCGCCCGAGTTCGGTTCTTTGATGTCCAAGTCGGCGCCGACCGACTGACGCGAGTGTGGACATCTCGATCCGCATTCGCCAAATTCTGGCTTCGCGACTTTGTCGCGGCGCCGAATGACGTAGCGGGCGCTTTCCTCGACTGAGGATGATCAAGGCGGGGCGCTGCGGACCCCGATTGCGTCAAAATTATCTTGCATTGAAAGTATCATAACACCCGGACCGGCCCGCAGGATTACGGGGAATCGGCAGGTGTTCCGCGGCTCAACCAAATCTTTAGCGCTGCCGGGCGATGGTGAAGCCGTTCGCTCGCAAGAAGACATGCAATGCTGAGAGCTTGGCGAAGGCTGGTCGGGGCGCCGGGATTGTCTGTGACGATCCTGGGCCTGCTGCTTTCGGCAGCCATCGTCGGCCTGTTTCTGGTCGATCTCGGCACCCGCTACCGGGAGGCCATTGCATCTGCCCAAACCGACGCTCTCAACCTCGCGGCCATTTTGGCCGAGCACGCCGCGGTGACGTTCGAAGATATCGATCGCGTCCTGCTCGAGGCCGAGGCGATCCGGAAAGCCTCCTCGTCCGGAAAATACGCCGCGCCCGGTGACGCCAATGCTGCGTTGCGCCAGCTCGTGAAGAGCTCATCCATCCTCGTTGCAGTCGGCTGGACCGATGCGTCCGGGAACGTCGTGGCTCATTCCTATGATCATGTGCCGCCGCGCAGCAACATCTCGGATATGTCCCACTTTCTCGTTCATCGCGGCGATGCGAGGCGTGGTCTGTTTGTTGCGCCGCCCTATCGCTCGGCAGTCGGTGACAAATGGTTCAGCGCCGCGTCCCGTCGGCTTGATGATCCTGACGGCAGCTTTGCAGGAATCGTCACCGCGCCGCTGGATCAATCCTATCTTCTCAAGATCTATCGCAAGATCGATCTCGGCCAAGACGGCTCGGTGGTTCTGCTGCATCGTGACGGCCGGATTCTGGCGCGGGTGCCGGAACAGAAGGGCGTCCTCGGCAAATCTGTCGCGGGAGGCCCCCTCTTCACACAATATTTGCCGGCCGCCGAGTCAGGCTCTTACGAGCTGACCAGTCCGGTTGACGGCATCGCGCGCATCGCTGGCTACAAGGCTGTCGCTGACCTGCCGCTCGTCATGGTGGTGACTTATACCCGCAGTCATGTGCTGGTGCCATGGTATCGGCACCTCTACCTGTTCGGCCCGCTGGCTGCTGCGATCGTCGTCATCATCATGGCCGGCACATTCCTGCTGCGGCGGCAGACGAACGCGCTTTCGGACACAAGTGCCCGGTTCGACGCTGCATTGAGCAACATGCCGGATGGGCTCAGCATGTTCGACGCGGATGCGAGGCTGCTGATCGCCAACAGCCGTTACCGCGAGATGTATGATCTGACGGAGTCGCAGGTCGTACCTGGAACGCCGCTCGGCGACATCGTCGGCTACTACAAGGCTGCGGGAGCCGAACTTGATGCGGAGGAATTCCTCGAGGGCGCAAAGCACCGGGCGCCGCGGATCCTCACGCTTGCCGACGGCCGGATCATCGCGATCCTGCGCACGCCCATGTCCGACGGCGGCTGGGTGGCTACCCATCAGGACATCACCGAGCGGCGGCGGGACGAGAACCTGCTGGCCGAGAATGCCACCGAGCTGAAGCTCATCAATACGCGGTTCGATGTTGCAATCAGCAACATGTCGCAGGGCCTGTGTCTGTTCGATGCGGAGAAGAATCTCGTGATCTCGAACAGCCGCTATCAGCAGATGTACGACCTGCCGGACGAGCTCGTCAGGCCTGGTACACCATTGCAGCAGATATTGCAGTACTATGCGGACCGCGGCGAAGCAGACCAGAACCTGACGGTGAATCAGCACCTTCAGAAGATGCCGAGCCAGCGCCAGCAGGACTATCAACTGAAGAACAGCCGCCAGATCCTGATCCAGCGCAAGCCGCTGCCGGATGGCGGCTGGGTCGCGACGCATGAAGACGTCACCGAGCAGAGGCGCGGCGAGCAGATGCTGGCAGAGAAAGCCGCCGAACTGGAGGCCATCAACCTTCGCTTCGATGCCGCCCTCAACAACATGTCCCAGGGGCTTTGCCTGTTCGATGCGGATCAGAGGATCGTGGTCTCGAACGCTCGCTACGGGGAGATCTATCACCTCGGCCGCGATCAGATAAGACCAGGCATCTCGCTAGCACAGATCCTCGAATATCGCCGCGAGCAGGGCACCCATTTCGCCGACGTCGCACCGGACGTCTATCGCAAGCAGAACGTGAAGCAGCTGAGCGAAATCCGCGAGCTCGCGGACGGACGGGTGGTCGCGATCGCGCGGCACATGATGCCCGGCGACGGCTGGCTCACGACCCACGAGGACATTACGGACCGCGCGAGAAATGAGAAGCGGATCGCGTTCCTGGCGCAGCACGACCTGCTCACGGGCCTGGCGAACCGCGCCGTGTTCTCCGAGAAGCTGGACGAGGCGGCGCGGCGGCTCGAGCGGCACGGCTCGACATTCACCGTTCTGATGCTCGACCTCGACAGGTTCAAGGCCGTCAACGATACGCTCGGTCACGCCGCGGGCGACCAGCTTCTTGTTGAAGTGGCGCGGCGATTGCAATCGTCGCTTCGGGATACCGACGTGCTGGCGCGCCTTGGCGGGGACGAATTTGCGATCATCCAGGAGAATGAAAAGAATCAAAGCGAAGGTGCGATTGGCCTGGCGCTGAGGATCATCGGCCTGATCGAGCAACCCTTCGACCTCAGTGGCAATCGGGTCAGCGTCGGGACCAGTATCGGAATTGCCCTCGCGCCGGAGCATGGCTCGGATGCCGAAACCCTGCTCAGGAAGGCCGACATCGCGCTCTACGCGACAAAGTCGGCCGGCCGGAACGACTACCGTGTCTTCCAGACCGACATGACCGAATCCGCCGATACCAAGAAGTCGATGGAGGTCGAACTGCGGGAGGCGATGGCCCGTGACGAATTCGAGTTGCACTATCAACCGGTGGTCGATGCAAGGGCCCGCGCGGTGAGCGGGATGGAAGCTTTCGTGCGCTGGCATCATCCGTCAAAGGGTGTGCTGCTGCCCGGACAGTTCCTGGGAGCGGCCGAGTCGGCGGGACTGTTGTTGCCTCTTGGAGAATGGATCCTGCAGCAGGCGTGTCTGGACGCTGCCGCTTGGCCGGCGCATGTCAGGATCGCCGTCAACGTCAGCGCCGCCCAGTTGCACAGGGGGGACTTTTTCGATGTGGTGCTATGTGCCTTGGTCGAGAGCGGCCTCTCGCCCGAACGGCTCGAGCTCGAGGTTAATTCCGGCGCGGTGCTCGACGGGAATCCAGCGGCACAGCTGCTCACGATGCGGCAGTTGAAGAATCTGGGCGTCTCGATCGTGCTCGACGATTGCGGAATGGGGTATTCGGCGGCCAGTTTTCTCCAGGGGTTCCCGTTCGACAAGATCAAGATTGATCGGGCGATCGTGCAGGGATGCACGGCCCGAAGGGATTGCGCTGCCGCGGTTGCCTCGGCGATCGCCCTCGCCAATGGTCTCGACATCGCAACGGTCGCGAAGGGGGTCGAAAGCCGGCAGCAGTTCGAAAGCCTGGTCGCGACAGGCGTGGATTTCGTTCAGGGCTATCTTTTCGGACGTCCCGTACCCTGCTCCGACGTCGATTTTGAGATGACGATTCCGGCGGAGCAGCATGTCGCCTGAGCAGGCGGCGCAGAAGCATTCGGGAGGATGGCAAAGGGCATGCAGGACAGTCTGATCGATCAGCTCGAAGGCGCTCTGGCAAGCAAAGAGCTGTCCAAGCGCGCCGAAGTCCTGCGACACGTCACCGACCTCTTCGTGTTCGGTTCGGGCAAGTTCACAGGCAAGCAGATCGACTTGTTCGACGAGGTCATGAGCAAGCTCGTCGAGACGATCGAGCTCTCCGCTCGCGTCGCCTTCGGAAGCAGGCTGGCCACGCTGCCTGATGCCCCCAGCAGGACGATCCGTCTGCTGGCGTTCGACGACGCCATCGACGTCGCCGCCGCCGTCCTGGAGCACTCACCGCGCCTCGACGAGGCGGCCTTGACGGAAAACGCGCGGACCAAAAGCCAGGATCACCTGCTGGCGATCGCAGGACGCAGTCAGTTGAGCGAGCCTGTGACCGACGTCCTGCTCGAACGCGGCAACAACGAGGTCGCCGCGAGGACCGCCGGCAACCGCGGCGCAAGATTCTCGACCCAGGGAATGTCCACTCTTGTCAGGAGGGCGCGAGACAACAGCGCGCTCGCCATGTGCATCTGGTCTCGTCCGGATATCCCGCGCGAGACCGTCCTGAAATTGTTCGGCCAGGCCTCGGAGTTGGTAAGGCGCAAGCTCGAGGCGGCCGATCCTCGCCGGGCCGCGCAGATCCGTGGCGCAGTCTTGCAAGCCTCCGACGAACTTCAGACGACGGCGCGCACCGGGTCCGGCGAATATGCCCAGGCGTTGGCCGAAGTTCGTGCGATCAATTCACGGGGAATGCTCGACGAGGCGTGCTTGCTGAGGTTCGTCGAGGAACGGTCCTTCGATAAAACCGCGGTCACGCTGTCGCTGAGGTGTGATCTCCCCATCGGGGTGATCGAGCGTGCGCTGGCCCAACGCGAGCCTGAACTGCTCCTCATCCTCGCCCGAGCCATCGGGCTGTCCTGGGAAACTACCAAGGCGATGCTGAGATTTCAGGGCGGTCCTAATGACATCACGCGCGAGCGTTCGGATACGTGCTTTGCAAGCTTCATGCGGCTGAAGCCGAGCACCGCGATGGCCGCGCTTCAGTTCTACCGCCTTCGCGAGCGGTCGAAGCAAGACCCCTGCTAGAGCATGATCCGGAAAAGTGCGAAGCGGTTTTCCGAAAAGATCATGCTCAAACAACAGCCTAAAGCGCGATGACGATTCATCGTAATCTCATCGCGCTTTAGGTCAGCGGAAGCACTGGCGGGCATTGCGCACCGGCGCGCTTCTCCTCCATGATCGCGGAAACCTTAAGGGGAGGGGATCATGCGATCTGTCGTCGTCACCGGTGCGTCCACCGGCATCGGCTGGGCCATTGCGAAATTTTTGATAGGGCGCGGCTATCGCGTGTTCGGCAGCGTCCGCAAGCAAACCGACGCCGACCGGCTCAAGAGTGAGTTCGGCGTCAATTTCGTGCCGCTTCTTTTTGATGTGACGGACGAGGCCGCGGTCCGCGCTGCCGCGCGAGATGTCCGCGAAGCGCTGGGCGGCGAGACGCTCGCCGGTCTCGTCAACAATGCCGGCATCGCGGTCGCCGGGCCCGTGCTCGAATTGTCGGCTGACGATTTCCGCCGCCAGATGGACATCAACGTGATCGGCCCTGTCATCGCGACGCAGGCCTTCGGGCCGCTGCTCGGTGCCGATCCGTCGCTGAAGGGGCCGAAGGGCCGGATCGTGATGATCAGCTCGGTCGCGGGCAGGAACGGCAATCCGCTGTCGGCGCCTTATTGCACCTCCAAGCATGCCATCGAAGGACTGTCGGAGAGCCTGCGGCGCGAATTGATGCTGTTCGGCATCGACGTCATCATCGTCGCCCCCGGCGCGGTGAAGACGCCGATCTGGAGCAAGGCCGAGCAGATCGATCTCGCGGTCTACCAGAACTCGCCCTATCTGCCGGCGCTCAACAAGGTCATGGCGTTCATGATGGATCTCGCCGCGAAGGGCCTGCCGGCCGAGCGGATCGCCGAGATCGTGTTCGAGGCGCTGACGGCGGCAAGCCCCAGGGTGCGTTACCAGATCACGCCGGATCCGCTGCGCCATCTGATCGGTGCCCTGCTGCCGAAACGGACGCTCGACCGCATCATCGCCAAGCGGCTCGGATTCCTGCCGCAGGGCTGATCGACGTTCAGCGTGCTTCGACCGTCCGTTGGTGGGGGCGGGCGGCCATCGCGATCAGTCGCAGCGCCATCACGGCGAGCAGCGGAATGAGGAAGGCGGCGTAGAGCGGCATCGCCGGCACGCGCTTGCCGAACGACACCATGAACTGGAACCAGAGATAATAGCCGCCCGCGAGGTGCAGCGCGCGCCAGGCGCGCGGTCCGATCAGCGTGGCGGTGCGGTCGAACGAGGTCGCGCTCATGGCGATGATGGCGGCGTATCCGATGCCACCGAAGATATAGGAGGCGGCCGAGGTGGCCTCCGCAAAGCCGGCCGGATCCATGTTGGCGAAGACGATGATCGCCACCGCGTGGATGGCGTGGGAGGCCGCAAAGCTCAAGCCGAGATAGCGGCGGTTGCGGCGCAGCCAGCGCGTCCCGGCGTTGGGCCACAGCCGCGCCAGCGCTGCGGCGCTGAAGGCGAGGCAGAACAGCAGCAGCGAGCTGCGTGCCGTGAAGCGGATCACCATTCGCACGCCTTCGACTTCGAACTGCCGCATCGAGGCGATCCACAGGCTGAGCGCGATAAGGCTCAGGGCGAGGGCAGCAAGCAGCCGCCAGCCTTCGAACCAGCTTTGACGTTGCGACATGGCAATCTCCTCCCTTATGTAATCATTGATTACATTTCGTGACGGAGGCCCGGTCAATGGTGTAATCGCTGCTTACATTCACGTTCGGGTGATGCTAGAACGCCTCATGCCTGCCCGACAGCCGTCCAAGCCTCGCCCGCGCCGCCAGACCGCCGAAGCCCGGCCCTATCACCACGGCGATCTCCGCCGGGTGCTGATTGATGCTGCGCTGCAACTGGCTGCTGAGGGGGCCGAAGTCTCGGTGCGTGAGGCCGCGCGCCGCGCCGCCGTGTCGCCGGGGGCACCGTTCCGTCACTTTCCCAACCGCGATGCCCTGATGGCGGCGGCGGCCGCGGAGGCGCAGCGGCGCTTTCGAGCCGAGATCGAGGTGGCGCTGGGCCAGGCGCCGGCCAGCGATCCGCTCGGCCGCTTCCGCGCCTTCGGCCTCGCCTATCTGCGCTGGGCGATGCGCAATCCCGCGCATTTCGAGATCATCTCCACGGGACGCTATTTCGTCCATGGCAGCTCCGCGGAACTGACGCGCGACAATGCCGAGTTGATCGCTCTGTCGGAACAGATGCTGGCCGACGCGGCGGCGCAGGACCTGCTCCGGTCGGCCGACCTCAAGCGCGTCCAGATCGCCGGCCGGGCGCTGGTCTACGGCTTCGCCCGGATGAATCTCGACGGTCATTTTCCGCGCTGGGGCGTGGAGGAGGGCGAGATCGACCGGATGGCGGAAGGGGTGATCGACCTCTTCATCGCGGGGATCGCGAAGCCCTAAGGCAGGCGAGCCGCTCCGCCCGCCGCCGCGCGGTCCATCGCCGCCACCGATAATAGGCGAAGGTCGGACCGCGGCGTGCGTTGCCTGTCCTTGACCGTTCCGTTACAGTTTTATGACACGGTGCAGGCTTCCGGCTGCGCCGGACGCCCTAGCCGCCGTCAGGCCGGCCAGACGGCTAGGTCATCACTGCGCCGGACCAGCTGTTGCGTGTCGTTGATGGCGTCCGCGCCCAATCCAGGTCCTTCTGCCACGACCGCCGTGCTGGCGAGCGTCGCCGCGCTCGGAATCTGGCGGCTGCTCGCGGTCGCCGCGCCGCATCTGGCAGCACTCGCGCTGATGTACGAGACCGAGACCGATTTCGGCTCGCGGCTCTCCTTCGCGCTGGCCTGGGGCATCCTCAACTTCTTCTGGATCACGCTGCTGCGCCGGCCGGCGCTGTCGGGCGCGCTGTCGCTGACCATGGTCGTGGTGCTGGTGCTGCTGTCGCGGCTCAAGCACGACGTCGTGCAGATGACGGTCAACTTCATCGACCTGATGATGATCGACCGCGACACCGTCGCGTTCCTGTTCACGATCTTCCCGAATTTGCGCTGGTCGGTGATCCTGGCCGGCCTCGTCACGCTGCCGCTGATGTACGCGCTGTGGTGGCTCGACCCGTTCCGTATTCGCCGCCTGCCGGCGCTGGCCTGCAAGCTCGCCTGCCTTGCCGCACTGGTCGGCTATTCGCTCTATCATCCTGATGAAGCCTGGCGCGGCTATTACGACGACGGTTATCTCTCGAAATTCTTCCGCTCCGGCGTCAGCTCGGTTTCCGACTTCGTGCAGTACGGCTTCATGGAGTCGGCCGCCTCGACCAGCGAGCGCCTCAACCTGCCGCTGGTCGAGGCCTGCCATCCCGCCGGCCGCCGGCCGAACATCATCATGATCCATGATGAATCCAGCTTCGACATCCGCGCTGCGCGGGGCATCAAGGTGCCGCCGCGCTATGGCGATCACTTCAAGTCCTGGGACGGCAAGCAGCGCACGTTCCTCGCCGAAAGCAATGGCGGGCCGAGCTGGTTTACCGAGTACAATGTGCTCGCGGGCCTCTCCTCGCGCTCGTTCGGCCGCTTCGCCTATTTCGTGACGCGCATCGCAACAGGCCGCGTCGAGCGCGGCCTGCCGCTGGCGCTGCGCCGCTGCGGCTATGACACGATGTCGCTCTATCCCGCCTATGGCGGCTTCATGGCGGCGCGCAGCTTCCAGATGACGACCGGCGTCGAGCGCTTCCTCGATTCGAAGGATCTCGGCGCCAGGGACGTCGAGCCGGACAGCTTCTTCTACGACAAGGCGCTCCAGCTGATGGGGCAGCAGCCGCCGAACAAGCCGCTGTTCACCTTCATCTATCTCGGCGCCAATCATTTCCCCTGGGAGACGCGCTTCCGCCCCGACCTGCTGCCGAACTGGCGCGCGCCGGGCAATGTGGCGTCGATCGACGAATATCTGCGCCGGCAGGCGATGAGCGCCGAGCAGTACAAGGCCTTCATTGCGGGGCTGAAGAAGAATTTTCCGGGCGAGCCCTTCCTGATCGTACGCTACGGTGATCACCAGCCCGAGTTCGCGCCTGCTATCCTCGAGCCCGGGCTCGACGAAGGCGCTCTCGGCAAGAAGCTCGACGCCTACGATCCGCGTCTCTATGCGACCTATTACGCGATCGACGCCGTCAATTTCGAGCCGGTGAAGAGCGAAGCCGTGATGGACACGATCGACGGTCCCTATCTGCCGCTGGCGATCCAGGAGGCGGCCGGCATCCCGCTCGATCCGTCCTTCGCCGAGCAGAAGGAGATCATGCTTCGCTGCAAGGGCCTCTTCTACGGCTGCAAGAACGGCGCCGAAGCGCGGCGGTTGAACCGGCTGCTGATCGACGCGGGGCTGATCCGGGGGCTGTAGCTCCTTGCTTTGGCCGCAAGAGATCGTAGGGTGGGCAAAGCGCAGCGTGCCCACCCTCCTGTCGCGCGTGTCGAGAGATCGCGTCTCGAGAGACGGTGGACACGGCGCTTGCGCGCCTTTGCCCACCCTACGAAATCCGGGCCTAGCGCCCGCCCACCTTCCCCCACAGCCACTTCGCCACCGCATCCGGCGATGAATTCGCGTCGTTGCCGCTGGCGCGCAGGTTCGCCTCGCGCATGGTGGTGATGTCGATCCTGCCGAGCAGCGGCTTGAGCGCTGCCTGCAATCGCTCGTCACCGGCGCGCTTCGGTGCGAGCAGCAGGATCGCGTCGTAAGGCGGGATCGCGTGTTTGGGATCGTCGAGCGCGACGAGATCGTATTTCGCGATCAGGCCGTCGCTGGTGTAGCCGGCGATCACGTCGACCTCACCGCTGGCGACGGCTGCATACATGAAGTCCGGCTGCATCTGCCGCTGGGCGCGGAACGACAGGCCGTAGGCTTTTTGCAGCGCCGCCCATTCGGGCCGCGAGAAGAACTCATAGTCGCCGGCGATCGACAGGGATGGCGCATGTGCAACGAGATCGGCGATGGTGCGGATGCCAAGCGCCTCGGCACGCTGCTTCGGGATCACCAGCGCGTAGGCGTTCTCGAAGCCGAGCTCGCCCAGCAGGGTGATGTTCTCTTTCGCGAGCGCCGTCTTCAGCTCCGCCACCAACTCCGCGCGCGGCTTGATGTCGGTGCGGTGAAGCTGGTTGGCCCAGAGCGTGCCGGAATAGTCGACATAGAGATCGATATCGCCGGCCTTCAGCGCCTCGAAGATCACGCTGGAGCCGAGGCCCGATCGCGCGGTGGCGGAGAGACCGGCGGCCTGGAGGCGATCCCTGAGCAAAGCCGACAGCACATATTGCTCGGCAAAGGTCTTGGCACCGACGACATAGCCCTGCGACGAGCGCCCCATCGTCGGCACCAGCGTCGCGGCGACCAGCGTTGCGATGCCAATGCCGCCGAGCGCGGCGCGCAGGCGGCTGCGTTGCCGAAGGCCGCCCTCGATCAGGCCGAGCAACTGATCGACGGCGAGCGCCAGCAGGGCCGAGGCCACGCAGCCGAACAGCACGAACACCCAGTTCTGGGTCTGGAGCCCGGCAAAGATATAATTGCCGAGGCTGGTCTGCCCGATCGGGGTCGACAGCGTCGCGGTGCCGATCACCCACACCGCGGCGGTGCGAATGCCCGCCATCATCACCGGCAGCGCCAGCGGCAGCTCGACCATCACGAGCGACTGCCGCGCGGTCATGCCGACACCCTTGGCGGCTTCGATCAGCGCCGGATCGATGCCGTTGAGGCCGGTGATGCCGTTGCGCAGCACCGGCAGCATCGAATAGAGCGCCAGCGCCAGCATCGCCGGCAGGAAGCCGAAGGCGGAGAAGGAGATTCCGAACCAGGCGAGCGTCACGGAGGCGGCCGCGAGTAGCAGCGGATAGAACAGCGCGAGCAGCGCCAGTCCCGGCACTGTCTGCACGATGCTGGCAAGCGCGAGCAAAATCGTGCGTGGCGCCGGGCGGTTGCGCGTGAGGATCGCGAGCGGCAGGCTGACGGCGAGGCCAAGCGCGAGCGCGGCAAGACTCACCCGAACATGGTTGCCGAGATAGTCGGGCAGATGCGACAGCGCCTCGCCCCAGCGCGGATCGGTGAAGAGGCTCATGCCGCACCGCTCGTTGGCAAGAGCGTGTTCAGCCGCTCGACCTGGCGCCGCGGCGTGCGCAACAGCTCCAGCACATAGGCGTCGCTGCTTTGCGAGAGTTCCGCCGGCGTGCCCTGCGCGAGCAGCTGTCCGCCGCGCATCACCGCGATGCGGTCGGCCAGCAAGATGGCTTCCGTCATGTCGTGGGTGATCATCACGGTGGTCAGGCCGAGCTTGCGGTGCAAGTCTCGATAATCTTCGCCGAGCGCATCGCGGGTGAGGGGATCGAGCGCGCCGAACGGCTCGTCCATCAGCAGGATGCGGGGACGTGCCGCGAGTGCCCGCGCCACGCCGACGCGCTGGCGCTGGCCGCCCGAGAGTGCCTCCGGCAGCCGGTCGCGATGTGCACTTCGGTCGAGCTGCACGAGCTCCAGCAACTCGTCGACGCGCGCTGTGATATCCGCTGTCGATGTGCCGAGCAGCTTCGGCGTGATCCCGATATTGTCGGCGACGCTCAAATGCGGAAACAGCCCGCCGCTCTGGAACACGTAGCCGATCCGGCGCCGCAGTGCGACCGGATCGACGTTTCGCACCTCTTCACCCTCGACGGTGATGGTGCCGCCATCGGCCTCGATCAGCCGGTTGGCGAGCCGCAGCAGCGTCGTCTTGCCCGAGCCGGAGCCGCCGACGACGGCCACAAACTCGCCCTCGGCGATGTCGAGCGACACATCGTCGACGGCCTTGAGCGGACCGAAGCTCTTGGTGACGTGTCGGTAGGTGATGGCAAGTTCGGATGGCATTCGACGCGCTCATTCTTCCTTACCCTCCCCGGAGGGTAAGAGCCACGGCAAGAGCCTATGCGTAGCACGCTTGGCGGCTCGATTGAACTTGGCCGCGCGAGCGGCTAAGGCATCAAGCCAAATTCGGAGGAAATACATGTCAACGCCTACGGCAGTGGCGCTGGAAGATGCCAAGGTCGCGTTTCGCCTGGGGGACGGGCGGGTCTATACGGCGGTGGAGAAGGCGCATCTTGCGGTCGCGCAGGGCGAGTTCGTCGCCATTGTCGGCCCGACCGGCTGCGGGAAATCCACGCTGCTCAATGTCGCGGCGGGGCTGCTCAAGCCGGCGGCCGGGAGCGTCAAGATTTTCGACCGGCCGCTCGCGGGGCTGAACCGGGATGCCGGGTACCTGTTCCAGGCCGACGCGCTGTTCCCCTGGAAGACCGCGGTCGACAATGTCGCGATCGGGCTCGAGATCCAGGGCACGCCGCGCACCGAAGCGCTGCCGCGGGCGCAGAAATGGCTGACCTCGGTCGGCCTCGGCGCCTTCGCGGGCCGCTATCCGCACATGCTCTCGGGCGGCCAGCGCAAGCGCGTGGCCCTCGCACAGGTCTTGATCCGCGATCCAAAAATCCTGCTGATGGACGAGCCGTTCGGGCCGCTCGATGCGCAAACGCGCCAGGTGATGGGCAATCTGCTGCTCGACTTGTGGAACGCCGACCGCAAGGCCGTGCTGTTCGTCACCCATGATCTGGAAGAGGCGATCGCGCTTGCCGACCGCGTTGTGATCATGTCGGCGGGGCCGTCCTCGCGCATCATTGGCGACTGGCGCGTCACACTGCCGCGCCCGCGCGACATCTTCGAGGTGCGGATGGACAAGGAGTTCCATGCGCTCCACCGCGAGATCTGGAGCGTGCTGAAGGACGAGGTGATGAAGGGTTACGCGCAGTCCACTCACGCGACGGAGGCGGTCTGATGTCGCGCCCGACGCTGCTCGCGCTGCAAATCCTGGTCGCGGTCGTCTGCATCGTGCTGTGGCAGGTGTTGTCGACCGTTCCAGTGTTCGGCAAGATCCTGCTGCCGCCGTTCTTCTTCTCCAACCCCTTCGATGTCTTTGCCCAGATCGTGAAGTGGTTCTCGTCCGGCGTGATCTGGAAGCATCTCGGCATCACGCTAACGGAATCGATCCTCGCTTTCGTGATCGGATCGACTGGCGGCGTGCTGGTCGGCTTCTGGTTCGCGCGCCAGCCGCTGGTGGCCGCGGTGTTCGATCCCTACGTGAAGATGGTCAACGCGCTGCCGCGCGTGGTGCTGGCGCCGATTTTCGCGCTGTGGCTCGGCCTCGGCATCTGGTCCAAAGTCGCGCTCGGCGTGACGCTGGTGTTCTTCATCGTCTTCTTCAACGTCTATCAGGGCGTCAAGGAAGTGAGCCGTACCGTGCTCGACAACGGCCGCATGCTCGGCATGAGCGAGCGGCAATTGATGCAGCACGTCTATTGGCCGTCGGCGCTGTCCTGGATGTTCTCCTCGCTGCACACCTCGGTCGGCTTCGCCGTGGTCGGTGCGGTCGTCGGCGAATATCTGGGATCGGCGGCGGGGCTCGGCTATCTCATCCAGCAGGCTGAAGGCATCTTCGACGTTGCCGGCGTGTTCGCCGGAATGTTCGTGCTGTCGGCCTTCGTGATCCTGATCGACTTCGGGGTGACGCTGGTGGAGCGCAGGCTGCTGATCTGGCGTCCGACCGTGGACGGGCGTGGCTAGAAGCGATGGGGCCCGCGTCCGCGCGAGCCCCGATAGCAAGAGTTCAATCCAGCAGCTTGGTATCGTCAGGAGCCTGCGGCGGCGTCTTGATCGCGATCGCCTTGACCTGGCCGCTGATCGGCTTGGTGCCGCCATGCGGCGTGCCCTTCGGGATGATGACGAGGTCGCCCGGCTTCACAGTGACCTCCTTGTCGCCGAGCCAGATCGTGCCGGTCCCGTCCAGGATGTACTGGATCTCGTTGGTGTTGGGATGCATGTGCTTGGGCACGTTGCCGACCTGGATCGAGATGGTGGCGCCGTCGGCGCTTGCGAACATTTTTGAGCGGTAGCCGACATTGTTGGCGGGGCCGAGCGCGTCGCCTTCCATCTCGCCGGTATGGATGATCTGCGCCGCGATGTTCTCGGCGGCCAGCGCCGGCCGAAGCAGCTGGTTCGCGCCGCATCCTGCGGCAAAGGCGGCGGCCAGAGCGAGCCCGGCAGTCCAGCGGTTCATGGATGATCCTCCCCATCAAGAATTGTTCTTGTGGGCTCATGCTATTGCGCCGAAAGGCCGATGGCCAGAGCCTTCGGCCGCGCTTCTCAAGCCTGTCCGGCTGCTCTATGGTGCCGCCAGCCGAACGGAGGAAACCAATGAAGAACACGATTGCCAGGCTCGCCGGCGCGCTGCTCGCGCTGACGCTCACCACCTCGCTTGCCGCGGCGCAAAGCAAGGTGACCGTCGCGGTCGGGGGCGGGGCCTGTCTGTGCTATCTGCCGACGGTGCTGGCCAAGCAGCTCGGCGAGTACGAGAAGGCCGGCCTCAATGTCGAGCTGGTCGACCTCAAGGGCGGCTCGGACGCGCTCAAGGCCGTGCTCGGCGGCAGCGCCGACGTCGTCTCCGGTTATTTCGACCATTGCGTCAATCTCGCCGCCAAGAAGCAGGAGCTTCAGGCCTTCGTGGTCTATGACCGCTATCCCGGCCTCGTGCTGGTGGTCGCGCCTGCGCGTACCAACGACATCAAGTCGATCAAGGATCTCGCCGGCAAGAAGGTCGGCGTCAGCGCGCCCGGCTCCTCCACCGACTTCTTCCTGAAATATCTCTTGAAGAAGAACGGGCTCGACCCCGCCGGCACTGCCGTGATCGGCGTCGGTCTCGGCGCCACCGCGGTCGCCGCCATGGAGCAGGGCCAGCTCGACGCCGCCGTGATGCTCGATCCCTCCGTAACCGTGCTCCAGGGCAGCCACAAGGATCTGCGCATCCTCTCGGACACCCGCACCCAGAAGGATACGCTCGAGACGTTCGGCGGCGAATATCCGGGCGGCGCGCTGTACTCGACCGTGGCCTGGATCAACGGCCACGAGAAGGAGACGCAGGCGCTCACCAATGCGATGCTCGCCACGATCGCCTGGATCCATTCGCATTCGCCCGAGGAGATCATGGCGAAGATGCCGGACGAGATGGTCGGCAAGAACAAAGACCTCTATCTCGCCGCGCTGAAGAACACGATCCCGATGTTCTCGGAGACCGGCAAAATGGACCCGAAGGGCGCGGATGCCGTGCTCGCCGTGTTCAGCGTGGGGTCGCCCGAGGTCGCCAACGCCAAGATCGACGTCAGCAAGACCTTTACCAACAAGTTCGTCGACCAGGCCAAGAAGACCACGGGGAACGCCAAATAGCTGACGCTTTGGCGTTGTAGTCAGGCGTCATGACGTCACTGACCATCCATCGCGTCACGACGCTCGATCTTGCCGTGCGGCCCATCGTCTGGCCGTTCGCGGAGGAGCGCCGCGCCGAGATCGAAGCGCATTTCGCCGAGAAACAGCGCGAGCGGCCGAAGATCTGGAACGGCCGCGTTCTCCTTGGGTGCGATGCCGTGTTTACCGACGGCCATCTCGCTGCGACCTATTTCGAGACCGACTTCGCGAGCTTCCTCGCCTGGCGCGATTGGGGCTTTCCCGACAAGGCCGTGTTCAACGGTTTTGGCATGGGCGCGCTGCGCGCCTCCGACGGTGCTTTCGTCATGGGCGAGATGGCGGCCCATACCGCCAATGCGGGCCGTATCTATTTCCCCTCGGGCACGCCCGATCTCGACGATGTCAGGGACGGTGCGCTCGACATTCCCGGCAGTGTTGCCCGGGAACTGGGCGAAGAGACCGGGCTGACCGAGGCGGACTACCGGGCCGAGCCGGACTGGCACTGCGTCGTCACCGGCCCGTCGATTGCGATGATGCAGGTTCTCAACATGAATGTGCCGGGCGAGGTGGCCCGTGCGCGGATCGAAGCCAATCTCGCACGGGAGGTCGAGCCCGAATTGTCGACCATTCATCTCGTGCGCGGGGTGAGTGATCTCACGCCGTCCATGCCGCGATTTGTCACGGCCTTCGTCGAGCAGCAGTTCGCATCGCGCTGACGCGCGAGGCTTGACATCGTTGCGCCCAGCCCATGTGATGGGCAAAAAGCAAAAGCAAGAAGAATGCAATGCACAATCGTCCAGGGAGGTTTTGATGCGCCTGCGCATGGCTGCCCGTTTGGTACGTGGGCTGTTGGTCGCGATATCAGCGACGGGCTTGGTGGCTTCGGCCGAGGCTCAAGAGAAAAAGATCAAGATCGGCGTCGTTTTCGATTTGACCGGGCCTCTCGCGGGCGGAGGCTCTGAGCTGAACTATGTCGGCGCAAAGATCATCCTCGACCATTTCGCCAAGACTGGCGTCGAGGGCTACAAGATCGAGGCGGTCTACGCCGACGCGCAGAGCAAGCCCGACATCGCCATCAACGAATCCGTCCGCCTCCTCGAGCAGGAAAAAGTGGACATGGTGCTCGGCTTCTTCTCCTCGGCGCAATGCGTGCCGGTGGCCGCGCGCGTCGAGCAGCTCAAGAAGTTCATGTGGATGACGACCTGCATCTCGTCGGCCGTGTTCAACGAGAAGGGTTACAAATACGTCTTTCGCCCGCAGGCGAGCGGCGACCAGTTCGGCATGATGACGATGGATTTCATCGCGCAGAACGCCAAGGCGAAGTTCGACAAGGAGCCGAAGGACCTGCGCGTCGCCATCATCCACGAGGATGGCGCCTATGGCGTCGACGTCTCCAAGGGCAACGAGGCCGGCGCCAAGAAGGCGGGCTTCAACGTCGTGATGAAGGAAGGCTATTCGGCGACCGCACCCGATCTTTCCGCGCTGGTCACGAAACTGAAGCGCGCCAAGCCCGACGTGATCTTCCACACCGGCTACAATCCGGACATCACCCTATTGCTGCGCCAGGCGCGCGAGCAGGGTCTGAAGTTCGGCGCGCTGATGGGGCATGGCGCGGGCTACGGCGTCTATGAGAAGCTGAAGGAAGGCATGGGGGCCGACGCCACCTACATCTTCAACGCCGACCCGATCTCGATCTGGCTCGCCAACCAGAAAACCATGGATCCGAAGCTTCCGCCCGTGATCAAGATGGTCGGCGAGGAGTTCGACAAGATCAGGCCCGGCGTCGCCATCCGCTCGGCCCATGTCGGCATCGGCGCGTCCAACACTTACGTGTTCATGGCCGACGTGCTGCCGCGCGCGATCAAGAAATATGGCGGCGTCGATCCCGATGCCCTGCGCAAAGCCGCGCTCGACACCGACATCCCCGAGGGCGGCACCATGCTCGGTTTCGGCGTGAAATTCTACGGCGAGGGCACGCCGATGGCGGGACAGAACGAGCGCTCCTTCCCGGTCGTGATCCAGTATATCGATGACAAGTCCTCGGTGGTGTGGCCCAAGAGCCAGGCGCAGCGCGAGGCCGTGCTGCCGCTGCCGAAGGGCACCACCTACAGCAACCAGTAGCGGCGGAGAGCTTCGGTGCTGGAAGTCAGCGGGCTGGTGAAGCGGTTTGGCGGCTTCACCGCCGTCAACAACGTGTCGTTCAAAGTCGATCAGGGCGAGATCCTCGGCCTGATCGGCCCCAACGGCTCGGGCAAGAGCACGATCTTCAACATGCTCTCGGGCACGCTGGCGCCGACATCCGGCTCGATCCTGTTCGGCGGGCATGAGATCGCGGGCCTCGCCCCACACCGGATCATCAACAGCGGCATCGGCCGCACCTTTCAGATCCCGCGGCCGTTCCGCCGCCTGACCATTTTCGAGAACGTCGCGCTCGCCGGCTTCTACGGTCAGGGCCGTCACAGCCGCGCGAAGGCGGAGGAGGCGGCCGAGCGCTCGCTCGCCATGGTCGGCCTGCCGACCGATCGTCACGCCAGCGTCGATGGCCTCGGCGCTGCCGGCCTCAAGAAGCTCGAGCTGGCGAAGGCGCTCGCCACCGCGCCAAAACTTCTGCTCGCCGATGAGAGCCTCGGCGGTCTCGACGAAACCGAGATGGACCAGGCCGCGGACATGCTGCGCAACATCCGCGACGAGCTCGGCATCACCATCATCTGGGTCGAGCACATCATGGGCGTCTTGATGCGTGTCGTCGACCGCGTCATGGTGCTCGATCACGGCGAGAAGATCTCGGAAGGCTTGCCGAGCGCGGTCGCGGGCGATCCACGCGTCATCGAGGTCTATCTCGGCACCGATGCCGAGACCACGCAGGCCGCGGCCGCCGAAGCGCGCCGCCGCGCGGGAGGCTAGTCGCGATGCTGGAGCTTCGTTCCGTCAATGCCGGCTACGGCACGTTCCAGGCGCTGTTCGACGTCAGTCTCGACGTCAAGGCCGGCGAGGCTGTCGGCGTCATCGGCCCGAACGGCGCCGGCAAGACCACGCTGATGCGCGTCATCTCCGGCCTGATCCGGCCCACGCGCGGCTCGATCAAGATGGAGGGTGTCGACGTCGTGGCGACGCCGGCGCACAAGATCGTCAGCCTCGGCATCGCGCATGTCCCGGAGAACCGGCGGCTGTTTCCGCAGCTCACGGTCGACGACAATCTCAAGATGGGCGCCTTCATGAAGGAGGCGCGCAACCACTATGCCGAGCGCCTGGAGGTCGTGTTCGACCTGTTTCCGCGCCTCAAGGAACGCCGCCACCAGATGGCCGGCACCATGTCCGGCGGCGAGCAGCAGATGTGCGCGATCGGCCGCGCGCTGATGTCCAATCCAAAACTGCTGCTGCTCGACGAGCCCTCCGCGGGGCTGGCGCCGGTCGTGGTGCAGCAGGTGTTCGAGCTGGTGAAGCGGATCCGCGCGCGCGGCCTGACGGTGCTGATCGTCGAGCAGAACGTGCAGCAGGTGCTGAAAGTGGTCGATCGCGCCTATCTGATCGAGGCGGGCACGATCAGGGCGTCCGGCACCTCGGCCGAGATGCTGGCGAGCGACACGGTCAAGGAAGCGTATCTCGGGGTGTGAGGTTCAGGCAGGCATGCAGGCATTTCTGGACATTTTCGACATCTACCTGCTGGAGGCCGTGATCAACGGCATCCTGCTCGGCGGCGTGCTGGCGCTGCTCGCGCTCGGGCTCAATTTGATCTTCGGTGTCATCGACGTGACCTGGATCTGTTACGCCGAGCTCGTGATGATCGGCATGTACGCGATGTATTTCATGGTGCAGGTCTACGGCATCAGTTATTTCATCGCCGCGCCGCTCACCGTCGTGCTTGTCGGGGCCCTCGGCGCGGCGTTGCACTACCTCGTGATCGCGCCGCTGCTGACAGCGCCGCCGATCAATCAGCTGCTCGCGACCGGCGGCGTGCTGTTCGTGCTCCAGAGCTTTGCCACCGTCGCGTTCGGCATCGACTTCCGCAATCTCGGCATCCGCCTGCCGGTGCTCGCCTTCGGCGACATGAATTTCAGCTATGCCCGGCTGCTCTCGTTCCTGGCGGCGCTTGTCGGCATGGTCGCGGTCTATCTGTTCATGACGCGGACCTTCACCGGCACCGCGATCCGCGCGATCTCGCAGGACCGGCAGATCATGGCGCTGATGGGCGTCGACACCAAGCGGATCTATCTCGTCACCTCCGCCCTCGGCGGCGGGCTGGCGGGGCTCGCCGCCTGTCTTCTCGTGCTGCAATATGACGTGCATCCCTTCGTCGGTCTCTCGTTCGGGCCGATCACCTTCCTGATCTGTGTGCTCGGCGGCCTCGGCAATTTCATCGGCGGCTTCATCGCCGCCTTCGTGTTCGCCGAGATCATCTCGCTCGGCGGCCTGTTCTCCGACCTCGAATGGGGTTACGTGCTCGCCTTCGCCTTCTTCATCGTCATGATGTTCATCCGGCCCGCGGGCCTGCTTGCGAGGCGCCGATGACGGGGCAGGGGCGGCTTGCGGCCTGGGGGATCGGACTGGCGGCGCTGGTCGCGCTGCCGTTCGTCTATCGCGATCCCTATCATCTGCACATCCTCGTGCTGATCCTGATCTGGTCGTTCGCCTATACGTCCTGGTCGATGATGGGGCGGTTTGGCCTCGTCTCGCTTGGCCATGGCGGCTTCATGGGGATCGGCGCTTATGTCACCGCGCTGCTCTGGAATCATCTGGGTCTGTCGCCCTGGATCGGCATCCCCATCAGCATGGTCGCGGCCGGCGCGCTGGCGCTGATCGTCGGCTATCCCTGTTTCCGCTTTCGCATCACCGGGCACTATTTCGTGCTGGTGACGCTGGCGCTGTCAGGCATCGTGCTCCAGGTCATCACGGCGACGCGCGACTATACCGGCGGCTCGCTCGGCTATACGCCCAACCGCGCGTCGGGCAACAAGCTGCTGGCGCTGCAATTCGACGACAAGACGAGCTGGTACCTGCTCGCGCTCGCGGTCTGGCTGTTCGGCATCGTGATCTGGCACTGGGTCGACCGCAGCATGGCCCGCCATGCGCTGGAGGCGATCTCGGAGGACGAGGACGCTGCGGCCGCCGCCGGCGTCGACGTCACCGCGGAGAAGCTGAAGATCACGCTGCTCAGCGCGGTGATGACCGCGCTCGCGGGCGCGATCTACTGCCAGTATCAGATGTTCATCACGCCCGACACCGTCAGCGGCATCGCGGTGTCGCTCCAGATGGTGTTCGCAGCGATCGTCGGCGGCCTGTTCGTCTCGCTCGGCCCGACCTTCGGCGCCGTGATCACGATTCTGCTGGCGGAAACCCTGCGCATCGGCTTCGGCACCAAGGCGGTCGGCTGGGACAATCTCGTCTACGGCGTGCTGCTCGTGCTTTTCATCATATTCCTTCCCAAGGGTATCCTTGGTAGCGTGCTCGACCGACTGAAGCCGCAACGCAAGGTGCCCCGCGCTCATGAGCAAGAAGCCGTCCAGATCGCTCGCCCAGGAACTTGACCGCTACATCACACCGTTCCGCTACGATGGATCGGGCAAGTTTCATCTCAAGGACCACAAGACCGATGCGAAGGGCGATCTCGACAAGGAGACCGCACAGGAGATTCTCGACGAGAACAAGAAGCGGCTGATCGCGTTTCAGGAGAAGCTCTATGCCCAGGACCGCTGGTCGGTGCTGATCGTGTTCCAGGCGATGGACGCCGGCGGCAAGGATTCTGCGATCAAGGCGATCTTCGAGGGCATCAATCCGCAGGGCTGCGAAGTCAGTGCCTTCAAGGCGCCGAGCAGCAAGGAGCTCGATCACGATTTCCTCTGGCGCCACGTGATCGCGCTGCCGGAGCGCGGCCATATCGGCATCTTCAACCGCTCCCATTACGAGGAATGCCTGGTGACGCGCGTGCATCCGGAGATTCTCGCCAAGGAGAAGCTGCCGCCAAAGCTCGTCACCAAGAACATCTGGAAGGAGCGGTTCGAGGACATCACCGCCTGGGAGCGCTATCTCTGCCGCAACGGCACGCTGGTCCTGAAGTTCTTCCTGAACCTCTCCAAGGACGAGCAGCGCGAGCGCTTCCTCGATCGGCTGGAGGAGCCGGCCAAGCAGTGGAAGTTCTCCATGGACGATATCAAGGAGCGCGCGCTGTGGCCGCGCTACCAGGCGGTCTATCAGGACATCGTCCGGCACACGGCCACGCCTCATGCGCCGTGGTTCGTCGTGCCCGCCGACCACAAATGGTTCGCCCGCGTCGTGATCGGCTCGGCGATCGTGGCGGCGCTCGAAAAGCTCGATCTGCGCTTCCCGCGCGCCGACAAGGCCTCGCTGGATGAGTTCGAGCAGGTGCGCAAGGCGCTGGAGAAAGAGGGACAGGGAGGCAAGAAGCGCACGAAGTGAGTCCGCGCTCGTAGCCACGCACAAAAAAATGCGAAAACAACCCCATGCACAGTAGCCGAGGATAGCGAAATCAATGGCTTGGGGATCGTTGCGAATGGCTGCTGATTTTACGAAATTATTTTGACTCGTCGGGCAAAACAGGGACATGATGTCACCATCGCCCGGGAGGGAATTTATTCCCTCCCCCGCCGTCGCCTATCCCTCGCGATGGCAAGGGAACGCGTTCTCAAATGTGATACCGGCGCTATTGATCCCGCTTGACAGTCTTATGTCACGGGAGGACCATCGCAAGGGTCGCAAACAAGCGACGCGCAACGTCCATCTCATGAGCAAGGGGAGGTCTATGACTCCACCTCCGCAAATCCAGCCGCGTTAAGTGCGATGGAGCTCGTTCGGACTATCGCATAGCGGCAGAAACCGCGAACGGCACGCCGGGTACAGGTCTAGAGGGCCGCATCAGTGTGGCATGGCCCCTACCTGCCCGGCGCTGTGCGTTTTGCAAGCACCGATCGTGTCGGATGCCGTGACGCGTCACCGGCGCGGATAAGCTGCGAATCTCATCTCTCTCCTCCTCCTCACCGTCATTCCAGGTCCGATCCCTGGAATGACGCGAGAGGGCCTTGTGCGCACCGGATTTGCGCGCGCCGCGCCCACGGTTCCCGATCCTGCACTGCGGCAAATGCCAAGAGAATGTCGCCGCGTTGGCCAACTTCCGACACAGCGCCCGGGCGAATAACAACGATCCGACATGACGCAGTGCTTCGGCGGTAACGGTCCCGACTCCGCCGGCGCATTCATTTTTTCAGGGAATCCTCGTGTCGCATAAGCTCGTCCCGGCGCTCCTCGCCGCTCTCTTCCTCGCGGTCTCGTCTTTCTCCAGCGCCCGCGCCGAGCCGCCGGCCGCCAGCAGCGCTGCTGCGCTGTCGCCGGAGGACGCCAGGCGTGCGCTGGAGACGCTCCAGGACGACAAGAAGCGTGCGCAGATGATCGACACGTTGCGCGCGATCGCGAATGTATCAGGTCCGCAACAGCCGGCGCCGCCCGCGCCTGAGCAGAAGTCGCCGATTCCGCTCTCGGCCGACGGTCTCGGCGCGCAGCTCCTGCTCACGGTGTCGGAGGAGATCGGCGAGATCTCGAGCGAGATCGCCGGCGTCGCGCGGACGCTGACGAATTTCCCGGCGTTCTACTACTGGATCGTGCGGACCGCGAACGATCCCGCGGCCTATAATCTCCTGATCGAGATCGCGTGGAAGCTCGCATTGGTGTTCGGCTGCGCCTTCTGCGCCGAATGGGTCATCTTCCGCCTGATCCGGCGTCCGGTCGCGTTCCTGGAAGGACGCGTGCCGCAGAGCACGCGCCTGCCGGCGCAGGCGCTGCCCATTGCCGATCCGCCGTCATCCGTGGCGGATGTCACCCCCGAGCCGGATTTGCACAAGCGCCGTCACAGTCTCGCGCGGGTCTGGCAGTTGTTGCTGCGGCTCCCCTTCGTGCTTGGCCGCCTCGTCCTCGAGCTGCTTCCCGTGTTCGTCTTTGTGGGCGTCGCCACGGCGCTGCTCGGCACGGAGATCGGCGAACCCACCACCGTTCGCCTCGTGATCCTCGCGGTCGCCAATGCCTATGCGTTCTCGCGCGGCCTCATCTGCGTGGTCCGTGCGCTGGCAGGGCCGTTCGGCCTGTTTCCGGTGCGGGCCGAGACCGCGGCCTATGTCGAGATCTGGGCGCGGCGTATCGTCGGTGTCGGCGTGTCAGGCATCGCCTTCGCCAATGTGGCGCTGCTGCTCGGCCTGCACCGCGCCGGCTATGCGGCGCTGCTGCGCATGGTCATGCTGGTCGTGCATCTCTTCGTCGTCGTCATCATCCTGCAATGCCGCCGCCAGGTCGCCGAGGCCATCCGCGCCCCAGCCGAACGGCAGGGGATCGCGGCCCGTCTGCGCAATCGCATCGCCGGCGGCTGGCACTATCTTGCCATCGCGCTCGATCTTGCGCTGTGGGCGGTGTGGGCGCTCAACATCCGCAACGGCTATTCGCTGCTGCTGCAATATTTCGTCGGCACCGTCGTGGTGGCGCTGATCACGCGCGTCGCCATCATGGTGACGCTGAGCCTGATCGATCGCGGCTTCCGCATCAAGCCGGAGATCCTCCAGCGCTTTCCCGGGCTCGAGACCCGCGCCAACCGCTACCTGCCGCTGCTGCGCAGGATCGTCTCGGGCGTGATCGGCTTCGTCGGCTTCGTCGCCGTGCTCGAAGTCTGGGGCGTCGATGCCATCGTCTGGTTCTATGGCGGCCAGATCGGCAGCCGGCTGATCTCGGCCGTGGCGACCATCGGCATCGCCGTCATCATCGCCGCGGCGATCTGGGAAGCCAGCAACGCGTTCATGGACCGCCAGATCAACACGCTCTCGCGCGACGGGCATTACGCCCGCGCCGCGCGCCTGCGCACCTTCCAGCCGATGTTGCGGACGGCGTTGATCTGCCTGATCGCCACGGTGGTCGGGCTCACGGCGCTGAGCGAGATCGGCGTCAATGTCGCGCCGCTGCTCGCGGGCGCCGGCATCGTCGGCATCGCCATCGGCTTCGGCTCGCAGAAGCTGGTGCAGGACCTGATCACCGGCCTGTTTCTGCTGCTGGAGAACACGGTCCAGGTCGGCGACACCGTCAGCGTCTCGGGCCTTACGGGCGTCGTGGAGAATGTTTCGATCCGCACCATCCGCCTGCGCGCCGGCGACGGCGCCGTGCACATCGTGCCCTTCAGCGCGGTCACGACCATCACCAATGCCAGCCGCGGCGCCGGCAATGCGTCCGTCAGCGTCAATGTCGCCTACAAGGAGGATACCGACCGTGCCGGCCAGGTCCTCAAGGAGATCGTCGACGAGATGCGGCGCGAGCCGGAGTTTCGCGCCGCCATTCGCGGCGACCTCGAGCTCTGGGGCATCGACAAGGTCGACGGCGCCATGGTGTCGATCGTCGGCCAGATCCGCTGCACCGAGACCGGCCGCTGGCCGGTCCAGCGCGAATTCAATCGCCGCATGAAGCTGCGCTTCCAGCAGCACGGCATCGAAGTCGCATCCCCGGTCCAGACCATTTTGATGCAGGTCGCGCCGCCGGCCGATGGCGCCGCTAACCTGACGCCGCGGCGGGCGGCGGGATAGCCTGCCAGAATTTCCAGCTTGCCTCGGCCCGCCCGGCAGCGTTCACTCCGGCCCCAGTCCGCTGACAACATGCGGGCGGTAAAAAGGGTGGGAGAGACTGATGCGGGGGCTGTGGGCCGGATTGCGCGGTCATGTGATTGTCGCGCTCGCGCTAATTGGATGTGCGTGGAGCGTACCGGGCAATGCCCAGCCGTTCCCGTCGCGCCCCATCACCCTCATCGTGCCGTTCGCGGCGGGCGGCCCGACCGACACGCTGGCGCGGATCCTGTCCGAGCGGATCGCGGCAGAGCTGCGCACCACGGTCGTGGTCGAGAACGTCGCCGGCGCCTCCGGCAGCATCGCCGGCGCCCGCGTCGCACGCGCGACACCTGACGGCACCACGATCACGATCGGCCATTGGGGCACGCATGTGCTCAACGGCGCGGTCCTCAAGCTGCCCTATGACGTGGTCGCCGATTTCGAGCCGGTCGCGACGATCGCGATGGGGACGCAGCTCATCGTCGGCCGGAAGTCGCTCGAGGCCAATAATCTGAAAGAGATGATCGCCTGGCTGAAAGCCAATCCCGGCAAGGCCACCGCCGGGACGGCCGGTGCCGGCACAGGCGCGCATGTCGCCGGCGTCTTCTTCAAGGAGAAGACCGGCACCGATTTTCAGTTCGTGCCGTATCGCGGCGCCGGGCCCGCGATGATCGATCTCGTTGCCGGCCAGATCGACATCATGTTCGATCAGGCCTCGAACTCGCTGCCGCAATACAAGAACGGTGCGATCAAGGCGTTCGCGGTGACCTCGCCGGCGCGGCTCGCCTCCGCGCCCGACATTCCGACCGTCGACGAGGCGGGCCTGCCCGGCCTCTATATCTCCTACTGGCACGGCATCTGGGCACCGAAGAACACGCCGAAGGACATCGTCACAAAGCTCAACGCGGCCATCGTCGCCGTGCTCGCCGATCCCGCCGTCAAACAGCGTTTTGGCGAACTCGGGCAGGAGATTCCTCCGCCCGACCAGCAAGCGCCGGCCGCGCTCGCGGCCTTCCAGAAGGCCGAGACCGAGAAATGGTGGCCGATCGTGAAAGCCGCCGACATCAAGCCGGAATAGCCTTGCTATCTCACAAGCAACGCTCCTCATCCTGAGGAGCCCGCAAAGCGGGCGTCTCGAAGGATGGCTACGGGCGAGAGCGGGGCCTTCATCCTTCGAGACGCCTGCTGCGCAGGCTCCTCAGGATGAGGGGAGAGAGGTTTGCGCCGTTAACCTTTGTCCTTCGCAGTTCTCGCTGCGGTGCGAGATCACAATCCTTGCCTGAATTTTCTACGTCCTTGATCTCGATTGAGCGCTGGCCGACAATGCCAGCCGTTCAATAAGAAACTCCCTGGGGGAATTCGTGAATAGACCTGCTCGGGTCAGCGCCCATTCGACATCATCCAACACCGCGCAAGGCATGACGCTGCTGCGCGATCCCCTGCTCAACAAGGGCACCGCCTTCACGGAGGCGGAGCGCGAGGCGCGCGGCCTGCGCGGCCTGCTGCCGCCCTGCGTGCTGACGATGGAGACCCAGGTCGAGCGCGTACTCACCAATCTGCGCACGCTGCCGACAGATCTGGAAAAATACGTTGCGCTGAATGCGCTGCATGACCGCAACGAGGCGCTGTTCTTCCGCGTCGTCGTCGACAATATCGACGAGATCCAGCCGATCATCTACACGCCGACCGTCGGGCTCGCCTGCCAGAAATACGGCCTGATCTTCCAGCGCCCGCGCGGCATGTTCATCTCCTCGCGCGATCGCGGCCAGATCGCCGAGATCCTGAAGAACTGGCCCTATCCGGCCAAGCTGATCGTCGTCACCGACGGCGAGCGCATTTTGGGCCTCGGCGATCTCGGCGCCAACGGCATGGGCATTCCGGTCGGAAAACTCTCGCTCTATTCGGCCTGTGCCGGCGTGCACCCCGAGCAGTGCCTGCCGATCGTGCTCGACGTCGGCACCAACAACGAAGAGCTCTTGAACGATCCCTATTATCTCGGCCTGCGCGAGCGGCGGCTCACCGGCGAAGCCTATGACAGCTTCGTCGACGAATTCATGACGGCCGCGCGAAAGACGTTTCCGGGCGTGCTGATCCAGTTCGAGGATTTCGCCAATCATTCGGCGTTCAAGCTGCTGCACAAATATCGCGATGAAGCCTGTGTCTTCAACGACGACATCCAGGGCACCGCGGCCGTGGCGCTCGCGGGCCTGTTCTCGGCGCTGCGCGTCAACGGCGGCAAGCTGAGCGACCAGCGCATCCTGTTCCTCGGCGCGGGCGAAGCGGCGACCGGCATCGCCGATCTCGTCGTCTCCGCCATGATGGCGGAGGGCGCCTCCGAAGCCGAAGCGCTCCGGCGCAACTGGCTGGTGGATTCCCGCGGCCTCGTCGTCAGCGGCCGTGACGGCCTCTCCGGCCACAAGCTCCGCTATGCCCATGCCGACCAGGCGCCGATCGCCGACTTCCTCACCGCGATCAAGACGCTGAAGCCGACGGCGATCATCGGCGTCGCCGCGGTCGGTGGCGCCTTCACGCCCGAGGTGCTCAAGACGATGGCCGAGCTCAACGAGCAGCCGATCGTGTTCGCGCTCTCCAACCCGACCTCGAAGGCCGAATGCTCGGCGGAGGATGCCTACCGCTATACCGGGGGCCGCGCATTGTTTGCCTGCGGCAGTCCCTATGATCCGGTCAAGCTGAACGGCCGCACCTTCGTGCCGCGCCAGGGCAACAACTCCTACATCTTCCCCGGCGTCGGCCTCGGTGTCATCGCCACCCGTTCGCGCCTCGTCACCGACGAGATGTTCATGGCGGCCGCCCATACGCTCGCCGATTGCGTCGGCAAGGACGACCTCGCGCAGGGCAGCCTCTATCCGGCGCTGCCTCGTATTCGCGAGGTCTCGGCCCGGATCGCCGCCGCCGTCGCTGATGTCGCCTATCAGCGCGGGCTCGCGGACGGGCCCGCACCCAATGACGTGAAGGGGCTGGTCCAGTCCCAGATGTACGAGCCGCAGTACTGAGATTCACAATTCGAGCCGGGCGTGTGGAGGCAGCCCCTCACCCCACCCCTCTCCCCGTAAGAACGGGGCGAGGGAGTGAGAGAGGGTGCGTCCCTGGCGCCGGATCACCAGCCAGATCGTTTGCGGGGACGCTTCTTAACCTCGCCCCGCTCTTCTGCGGGGAGAGGTCGGATTGCCCCCGGCGATGCGAAGCATCGTCCGGCGCAATCCGGGTGAGGGGCAGGGCACGCTGCCAATCAGGTCGGAGGTCCATCCGACTCCCCAGACGTTTCTAGATCGCCGCTAGGTCAGCCCCGCGCCACCATTTCAGGTGGAATCGCCGTTGTGCCGCGCGGCCGTATATGCGACAATCCGTAGCGTTACAAGAAAACTCAATCCGCAAGGTCAGACACCATGGACGATCGTTTGCCCGAACTCGGCGACCTCGAGCACGAGGTCATGCAACTGGTTTGGGCCCATGGTCCTGTCACGGCCGAAGTGGTGCGGGAGCGGCTGTCGCGGCGTCTGAAGGAATCGACGGTCCGCACGGTGCTGCGCCGGCTCGAAGAAAAGGGCTATGCTAATCACACGGTTGACGGACGCACCTATGTCTACCACGCGGCCGAGGAGCGCTCGCGGGTTGCGGCCAAGGCGGTGCAGCGCATCGTCGACTGGTTCTGCAACGGTTCGATGGAAGAGGTTCTCGTCGGCATGGTGGACAATGCGATGCTCGACCAGCAACAATTGCGCACGCTGGCCGACCAGGTGGCCAAGGCGAAGAAGGCGAGGGGAGTGAAAAAAGAATGATCGCAACTCTGGCGGAGGCGGCGCTGCGCTCCCTTGTGCTGGGAGGCGTGGTCTGGTTCGGTCTCAACGTTTTTCGCGTGCGCAATCCGCACGTCCACATGACGGCGTGGGTCGTCGTGTTGCTGGCCTCGCTGGCGATGCCGTTCGTGATGCATTGGCCGACGCTCACGATCACGCGGCTGCCTTTGCCGGTCTCCATGCCGGATGATGTCCTGCCGGCCGACATCTCGATGCTGGAGGCGCCGCAGCCGGCGCTGCCGATCGCGCCCGGCGCGGCCGTCGCGCCGCCGGCGAAGAGCGGGCTCTCGATCAATTGGTGGCTGGTCGCCACCATCGTCTATGCCGGCGTCACGGCTTGCCTGCTGTTGCGGCTCACGATCGGTCTCTGCCTGACCTGGCGCCTGGCGCGCGCGGCAAAGCCGATGAAGGGCGCGCAGATGATCGATGCCGACGTGCGCGTCAGCCGCGACGTCGGTGGTCCCGTCACCTTCGGCTCGACCATTCTGGTGCCGCCGCAATTTGCCGGCTGGGATGCGAAGAAGCGCCTCGCGGTGCTTGCGCATGAGGGCGCGCATGTCGCCAATCGCGATTTCTACGTCCTGCTGCTCGCCTCGCTCAACCGCGCGGTGTTCTGGTTCAGCCCGTTCTCGTGGTGGCAGCTCGCGCGCCTGGCCGAGCTCGCCGAGATCATCAGCGATGCCGAGGCGATCGAAGTGATCGACGACCGGCTGTCCTATGCGGAAATCCTGCTCGAGTTTGCCAGCACCGTGAAACCTCGCTCGGTCGAGCTCGCGATGGCGCGGGCCTCGACCGTGCGCGCCCGCGTCGAGCGCATCATTGCAGCGGCCGCGATGCCCGTCGCGGTCGGCTGGCGCAAGCGGCTGTGGATCGCGGCCGCGATCGTCCCGGCCGTGATCGTGTCCGCCGGCATGATCGCCTACCGCACGCCGGATCCCGCACCCGTCGCTGCGGAGACCGGCGAGGTGCCGGCCCAGCATTACCGCCCCTTCGTCAATTTCTACGCCATGGGGCCGGCCTCGGTGTTCGCCATCTTCCGCGAGGGCGATGAGGTCTATGGCCAGTTCACCGGACAACGCAAATTGCGCCTGACGGTCGGCAATGACGGCACCGCATCCTATGCGTCCTCGTCCGGCGAGATCACGTTCTCGGCTGATGCCGAGCGCCGCTCCTCCGAGCTGGTGCTGCGCATGAATGGGCGCGACGTGCGTGCGGTTCGCGTCGCCGAGATGCCGGTGGCGGCTGCCGATCCTGCCTCGCTCGACCCGTATGTCGGCTGGTACAGGATCGCGCCGAACCGGGTGCTCAACGTGCGCCGCGAGGGCGATCGGCTCCAGGTGCAGGAAACCGTGCAGGGCCGTGCCACGCTCCTCGCCGAAGGTGCCGACGTGTTCTCGATCCGTGGCGAGAATCTCTTGATCTTCCTGCGCGATGAGCAGGCCAAAGTCTCGCGCGTTCTGGTCCAGAACGCGGTCTTCGGCGCGCGCCTGGCGCCGCGGATCGACGCGGCAGTCGCGCAGGCGATCGAGGCCGATTTCGCGCGCCGTGTCGCGGAAGTGCCGGATCGCTTCCGTGAGCAGGTCCCGATGACCGGCGGCAAGGAGCTGATCTTGCGTGGGATCGAGGATATGCGCCGGGGCACGCCGAACTACGATCGCATGAGCGCGCCGCTGGCGGCCAAGATCCACCGCCAGCTCAATGAAACGCAGGCGACATTCGTGGCGCTCGGCGCGGTCGAGTCGATCTTCTTCCGTGGTGTCGGCCCCGGCGGCTACGACATCTATGGCGCCAAGTTCGAGAACGGCTCGGCGGAATTCCGCCTGCTGCTCGAGCCCGACGGCAAGGTCGGAGACGTCCTGTTCCGGGCCGATGGCAATGACGAGCTCGGCGGTATCGTGCCTTGCGCGGAGGAGGCGAGCGTGCGCGGCCGCGCCGGTACCTCGCCGATCCGGATCATGGTCTATAACGAGATGGGCGACGACATCCAGGTCTTCAATCTCGACGCCGACGGCCATCGCAAGTCCCAGAGCGTCGTCAGGCCCAATGCGACCTGGGCCTCGACGACCACCGTGAACAATCCCTGGGTGATTGCCGACAAGTCCGGACGCTGCCTGGAGATATTGATGCCGGGCCGGCAGACGCGCTTCCACAATATGGAAGCCTCGAACCTCGGCGCAAAGCCGGGGCGCGCCGCGCGCCGCGCCGTTCCGATTGCCAATGGCGAGGAGATGCTGCGCCGCTACATCGAAGGCGTCGGCAAGGGCCAGCCGGACTACGAGCACATGACGTCGGAGGTTGCCGACATCACGCGGCAGCAGCTTCCGTTCGACCAGGCGATCCTGGCGAAGCTCGGCGCGCTGCGTGCGGTCTCGTTCCGCGGCGTCACCGCGCTCGACAGCGATATCTATGTCGCGCAGTTCGCCAACGGCTCCGCGGAATGGCGCATTGGCGTCAGGAACGGCACGATCACGAAGATCGCGCTCGGGCCGAATTTCTAGCGGCTTCGGGGCCCTCAATCTCCGCTTGCGGACCGCTGTCGCGAATGCTACGATGTGTAGCATTACGGTTTGTAGCCTCGCACACGCTGTCCGCAGGCGCGATAGAATTGGGCGTTCGCCATGAGCAATTCTGCAAAGGCCGATTCCGTGCTGGCGCTGCATCGCTTCGGGATGGGGCCGCGGCCGGGATCGATTGCGGCTATCGGGACCGACCCGCGCGGCGCGCTGATCGCCGAGCTCGATCGTCCGCTCGCGCTGAGTGCCACATCCAGCCTTCCCACCAGCGCGAAGGCCTATCGCACTGTGGCCGATGCCAATGCGCGGCGAACCGCGCGCGCCAAGCAGGCGCAGCAGCAGGCCAAGAAGCAGCAGATGGCTGCTGCGGGCGACCAGGGCCAGGCCCAGGCGCAGCCCGAGGGGCAAGCGCAGGGCTATGCCCAAGAGAAGGACGCTGCCCAACAGAAGGACGCTGCCGAGATGGCGGCGAAGCAGGCGGCCGACGCCATCCCCGATCCCGGCCGTCCGATCTATTTGCAGGAGGCCAAGCTGCGCACTGAAGCCGCGCTCGGTGTCGATATCGGCTTTGCCGAGCGGCTGGTGTGGTTCTGGTCCAACCATTTCTGCGTCTCGGCCAACCGGATCCAGAGCATGTCCGGCGCCTATGAGCGCGAGGCGGTTCGCGCTCACGCGCTCGGCCGCTTCGTCGATCTCCTGCTGGCCGCCGAGGGCCATCCGGCGATGCTGTTCTATCTCGACAATCTGGAGTCGATGGGCGCGAACTCGACGGCGGGCATCAACCGCAACCGCGGCCTCAACGAGAACATTGCGCGCGAGATCATGGAGCTGCACACGCTCGGTGTGCGCACCGGCTACACCCAGGACGACGTGATCAGCTTTGCCAACGTCATGACCGGCTGGACGCTGGTGCCGCCGGGCGCCGATCCCCAGCACGGCGGCGAGTTCACCTTCAATCCGCGGCTGCATGAGCCCGGCGGGCAGACCGTGCTCGGCAAGCGTTATGAGCAGGACGACGTCGAGCAGGGCCGCGCCGTGCTGCGCGACCTCGCCGCACATCCGGCGACCGCGACCCACATCGCGACCAAGCTCGCGCGCCATTTCGTCGCCGACGAGCCGCCGCCGCCGCTGGTCGAGCAGATGGCGAAGACTTTTCGCGACACCGAAGGCGATCTCAAGCAGGTCGCGATCGCGATGGTGTCGTCGGACGATGCCTGGCGCGGGCCGCCGTCAAAGCTCAAGCGGCCCAGCGAATGGGGCGTCGGCATGGTGCGCGCGACAGGGATCACGACCGTCGATCCCGAACGCTTCACTGGCGGCCAGGCGCTGCTCGGCGAGGCGCTGTGGCGTCCGTCCGCGCCCAAGGGCTATCCCGACGACGAGGCGAGCTGGATCGACGGCGTCGGCCGCCGGCTCGACATCGCCAACAATTTTGCCGAGCGCATCACCAGCATGGCCGATCCGCAAGCCATCATCGAGGACGTCTTTGCATCGCAGATCGCGCCCGAGGTGAAGCAGGCGGTCGGCCGGGCCGAGAGCCGCCAGCAGGCGCTGGCGCTGCTGTTCATGTCGGCGGATTTTCAGAGGAGGTGAGCATGGGCGTCGTCGATCATTTGCCCACGCGGCGCGAGCTTCTGGTCGGCTCCGGTGCGCTGTTCGCATGGAGCCAGATGCCGCGGATCGCGCGGGCCGAAGGGCGCGATCCGCGCCTGCTCGTCATCGTCCTGCGCGGCGCGCTCGACGGCCTCGGCGCGGTCGCGCCGGTCGGCGATCCCGATTGGGTCTCCTTGCGCGGCGATCGCGCGCTGCTGCTGGACGGCAAGCCGCCGGCGCTGCCGCTCGATGCCTTCTTCGCGCTCAATCCGGCGATGCCGAACCTGCACCGGCTCTACAAGAGCGGCAAGGCCGCGATCGTCCATGCCACCGCGACGCCCTATCGCGAGCGCTCGCATTTCGACGGTCAGGACGTGCTCGAGAGCGGGCTCGTCAAGCCCGGTATGACGGCTTCGGGCTGGCTCAACCGCGCGCTGCTCGCGATGGAATCGGGCGGACGCGTCGATCCGCGCGGCAGCCGCGCGCTCGGCATCGGCTCGGTGACGCCGCTGGTGGTGCGGGGCTCGGCGCCTGTCATGACATGGGTGCCGCAGAAATTGTTGCCGGCGAGCGAGGACACGCAGAATCGCCTGCTCGATCTCTACCAGCACACCGATCCCAAGCTTGCGACCGTGCTCCAGGCGCGCATGAAGCTCGCCTCGCTCGGCGGCGCACCTGGCACGGGCGATCCGATGTCCGATGATCCGACGCTGGCGCCGCCCGGCATCGCGCGCGTGCGCGCCTATTTCGCCGAGGCCGCCGGCACCGCCGCGCGCTATCTCGCCAAGCCCGACGGCCCCCGCGTCGGTGCGATGGGTTTCGTCGGCTGGGACACGCACATCGCCGAAGGCGCAGCGTCAGGCCAGCTCTACAATCTGCTCGGTGCGCTCGACGGCGCCTTCGCCGCGATCGAGAGCAACATGGGCGAGGCGTGGCGGGAGACGGTCGTTGCCGTCGTCACCGAGTTCGGACGCACCGCGCGCATCAACGGCACGCAGGGAACGGATCACGGCACCGGCACGGTCGCCTTCCTCGTCGGCGGCGGCCTCGCCGGCGGTCGCGTGATCGCGGACTGGCCGGGACTGAAGCCGGCGCAGCTGTTCGAGGACCGCGACCTCAAGCCGACGACCGATCTGCGCGCCGTGCTGAAGGGCCTGCTGCGGGATCATCTGCGCGTCGAGGAGAAGGTGCTCGCAGAAACGGTCTTCCCCGGCAGCGCCGACGTCAAGCCGATGGGGGGCCTCCTGGCCTGAAGCGCGATGTGCACGCTGACGCAAAAAGAGCTCGATTTTCTCGTCAGCTTGAAGACGAGCTGGCGAAGGCTCTATTGGCGTGAATTCGCGCGCATCCTCCGGGAGAACGCGCAGCCCGGCTCCGCCGGCGCTGAAGTTTGCTCCGCGCCGCAACAGGGATGAAGCTTGCATGAGGCGGCGCCAGTTCATGTCACTTCTCGGCGGCGCCGCACTGGCGCCGCTCTCCGCGAAGGCGGCCGATGGCTGCGGTGTTCCGCTGGCGCGGGGCGACGGCTGGCCGGGCGGGTCGATCGATGGCGACGGTCTCGTCGATCGCGGGGCGCTGTGCGGGATGGCCGACCGGCTGGCCGCGAGCGATGCCAATGTTCATGCCGTGCTGGTGGCCCGCGATGGCCAGCTGGCGTTCGAACGCTACTTCAAGGGAGCTGACGAGGTGCCCGGCTACATTTACGGCCGCCGGGTGGAAACCGTCGCCTTCGATGCCGATACGCTGCACAACATGAAATCGGTGTCGAAGAGCGTTACGTCACTCGCCGTCGGGATCGCGATCGATCGCGGGCTGATACGCAGCGTCGATGAGCCGATCTTCAGCTTCTTCCCCGAGCTGTCCGATCTGCGCTCCCCCGAAAAGGACCGCATCCGACTGGCGCACGTGCTCACCATGTCGATGGGCCTGAAGTGGGTCGAAGCGACGCCCGCAACGGGAGACGACGACAACGACGAGACGCGCATGCATATGGCATCGGATCCGTGCCGTTACGTTCTCGGTCTTCCCGTGACCGCCGCGGCGGGGCAGGAGTTCTTCTACAACACCGGCGCGCTCACGCTGGTGTCGGCCATCATCCGCAAGGCGACCGGACGCCCCCTCGATGAATTCGCGCGCGAGAATTTGTTCGAGCCTCTGGGCATCGTCAGCACGGCGTGGGGTCGGTACAGGGGGGATACCGATGCCGGAGGCGGATTGCGCTTGCGGCCGCGCGACATGGCCAAGATCGGCCAGCTGGTACTTGCGAGCGGCCGCTGGAACGACCGCCAGATCGTTTCCAAGGCATGGATCGACGCTTCGACGGCAGAGAAGATCACGGCGACGGACGATCGATCCTACGGATATCTGTGGTGGCGCGGCCAGGCACGGCTCAATGACCGGAAGATCAACTGGATCGGTGCGTTGGGTCGGGGCGGGCAGTCGATCCGCATCGTCCCGGAGCTCGATCTCGTCGTCGCGGTGACCGCGGGTTACTATCAGGACTACAGCCGGCAAGCCTTTCGATTGCAATACGGCGTCTTCAGGGACGTGTTGCGCGCGATCCCGCCTCCGGCCTGAGCTGGAGCTGCCTGTCTCTGTCCCGATTCAGGACACGGCACTGTGATGGAATCGTCACAGCCGGCGCGAAACGGCTGCGGCCCTAACCCCGCTTTCCTTCAGCCAAGGTTCTGCCCCGATTGCCCACCGAAACTTGGGATTGTTCGGAGGGCGCATCATGTCTTGCTTTGCAAATGCCGAAACTGCCCGGATTTCGCTGGCAACCTCGAGCCGGTTGCTGCTCGCCGTCGCCGCTGCCGCTTCGCTCGCCGCGTGCGCACAGTCGCCGGTCGGCCGCCAGAAGGCGGACCTCGGGGCGACCAGCCGCCAGGCTGCGGTGGAGCGGCCCCACAGGGTGGCGGCGCTGCATCCGCGGCCGATCAGCCGGGCGCGCATGCCCGACAGTAACGCAAAGCAGACCGCCTCGCACGGCGTTGCCAGCTTCTATTCGGACACGGAGACCGCAAGCGGCGAGAAGTTCGACAAGAACGAATTGACTGCGGCCCATCCGAGCCTGCCGTTCGGCACCAAGCTGCGCGTCACCGATGTCTCCTCCGGCCGCTTCGTCACGGTCAGGGTCAACGATCGCGGGCCTTATGTGCGTGGGCGCGTCGTCGACATCTCGCCCTCCGCGGCCGAGGCCCTCGGCATGGTCGACAAGGGCCTCGCCAGCGTCCGGCTCGACGTGGTGCGATAGCTGCGATTGATCGATCCGATGCCGCCGCTTAACCGGCTGTTAGCCGCTCCTCAAGCACCATGGCTGCCCGAACAATTCGGGGCTTTTGGGGGAGGCGGCGTTTGAACACGATCCAGTATCTCGAAGATCAGGCCGCGCGCGCCGAGCGGCTCGCCAAACGGATCACGGATACGCTGACGATCGAAAAGCTCCTGACCTTTGCCGGCGAGCGCCGCCGCGAGATCGAGGTTATCGGCGGCAAACACCGGCGCGCCTGACCCAGGCTCCACGCCGATTGCTCCGCGCCGTGACGCGGGAAAGCGCAGCGATGTGTGCTCAACTATGGCTTTCGACGAAATCGCTGAGATAGTCGGGTAGCGTCACGCCGTCGATGTCGCAACGCGCCTTGATCTCGCCGGCAACATCGGTCGAGATGTCCTTCATCCAGTGCTCGAGCGTGTTGAACGAGATCACCTTGATGGGATCGTTGAAGCAGCCGGCGACGAGCTCGCCGATGGTGGCTTCGAGATCGCTCCGCTCGATGCGGATTTCAGTCGCCTCGGCACGGCGATCGATCACCACGAACAGGGTCTGGTCTGCGCCATAGGGCACGACCGCGGATGGTCTACCGGCTTCAGGCATCTTGAGGCGCTCACGTCTTGGCTTCCGATCCCTGACAACGGGAAAAACCGGAAGAAGGTTCCTGCTCGCGCGCTTGTGAAGGCCGTCAGAGAAATTCCCTCAGGCGCGAGAGCTCGATGACGTGCTCGGGCGAGAGGATATCCGTCACCAGCGGCGGCTGCGCAATCGTCCGAATCTCATAGAGGTGCCGGGTCGCCGCCGGCTTCGCCGTGAAAGCGGAAATGCATTCGTCCAGCGTGCCCTCGATCACCTGATACGGCGTGCTATCCGGGCGACGCTGGTTTGCGAGTGATGGCCATTTGTACAAGGCCGCAAGCGCGCCGAAATCGACCTTTGAATCCGCAACCACGTCCCCCATCGTCTCGCCTCACGCAAAAAATACCCCAGCACGCGGATTTGCGCGCCGGGGCCTACACCTAATCGCTGCATCTCAATGCCACGAGCACTCAACGCAGCCGCCGGAAAAAGGTTCCCGGCCGCCTTGGCGCCCCATTCAGCTCGCGGCCGCGGCGATCTTGTGCCCCGGGCTGGCATCGCCGTGGCCGTGCTCGTCGCCGCGGCTGACCTGCGGCGGAAGCCCGGCGAAGCGCCGCAGGGCTTCGGCCATCTGCACCCGGCCCGGCACGCCGGTGATGATCACGTCGACCATCGCAAAGGACGAGTGGAAATGGCCGCGTGCCTTGAGCTGCTCGACCGGGACGCCGGCGGCGGCCATCGCCTCGGCGTAGGCGATGCCTTCGTCGCGCAACGGATCGAACTCGCAGGTGACGACGAAGGCCGGCGGCAGGCCCGCGACCTTGCCGCGCAGCGGCGAGACCCGCGGATCGGTGCGGTCGGCCGGCGAGCAGTAGAGGTCCCAGAACCAGTACATCAGCGAGCGCGTCAGGAAGTAGCCTGTGGCATTGTCGTTGTAGGAGGGCCGGTCGAACGTGCAGTCCGTCACCGGGCACACCAGCAGCTGGCCGGCGATCTCCGGCCCGCCGCGGTCGCGCGCGAGCTGGCAGGTGACGGCGGCGATGTTGCCGCCGGCGCTCCAGCCGGCAACCAGCACCGGGCCCGGCTTGCCGCCGAGCTCGGTCGCGTGCTCGGCGATCCAGCGCGCTGCCGCATAGCCATCTTCGGCCGCGGTCGGGAAGCGATGCTCCGGCGCGTGGCGATAGCCGACGCTGACGAAGATCATCCCGGTCCGCCGTACCATGTCGCGGCAGAACGGCTCGTCCGACTGCTCGTCGCCGAGCACCCAGCCGCCGCCGTGGAAATAGACCACGACCGGATGCGGCCCCGGCGTTGCCGGCTTGTAGACGCGATACGGCAGCGGCCCGTCGGCGCCGGGCAGGGTGCCGTCGACGATGTCGCCGATCGGCCGTCCCGCAGGCCGGCCCTTGTTGAACTCGTCGACGAAGGCGCGCGCACCGAGTGCGCCCATCGACTCGATCGGCGGCAGATTCAGCGACGCGAGCAGGTTCAGCACCAGCCGCACGTCCGGCTGCAACTTCACCACCTCGCCGTCATTGCTTTGCGCGGCGCCATTCGGTCCGGTCAGCTTGAAGCCGAGCATGCCGCGGCTCGTGACCTCGTCGCAGATGCTGCGATAGGGGCCGACGCCGCCGGTATAGGGCATCAGGCCCTGCACCTTGCCGGGCACGTTCGCGCCTGTGTACCAGGTGTTGGCGAGCCGGTGCAGCGTCACCATCGAGCAGTCGGCCATGTGCCGGCCCCAGCCGGCCTGCGCCGTCTCGGTCGGCTCGATCGTGGTGAAGCCGGCGTCGCGCAACGCTTTGAGGCGATCGACGACCCAGTCGACATGCTGCTCGATCGACACCGCCATGTTCGACAGCACCGACGGACTGCCGGGTCCGGTGATCATGAAGAAGTTCGGGAAGCCTTCGACCGTGAGGCCGAGATAGGTTTGCGGCCCCTGCGCCCAGACATCGGTGAGCGACTTGCCGCTACGCCCCGTGATCGGATGCACGGCGCGGATCGCGCCGGTCATGGCGTCGAAGCCGGTCGCGAACACGATCACGTCGACGTCGACATTGCGCTTGGCCGTCGTGATGCCGCCCGCCGTAATTGCCTTGATCGGTTCCTGGCGCAGATTGACCAGCGTGACGTTCGGCCGGTTGTAGGTCGCGTAGTAATTGGTATCGAGGCAGGGGCGCTTGGCGCCGAACGGATGATCGTGCGGCGTGAGTGCCGCGGCGGTCTCGGGATCCTTGACGGCGGCGCGGATCTTCTCGCGGATCAGGTCCTGGACGATCCTGTTGCCGTCGACATCCACGGCCTGGTCGGCCCAGAGCTGCGTCAGGATGTGGACGAGGTCGCCGGCTGCCCAGGCACGTTCGAACCGCTCGCGACGCTCGGCATCGCTCAATTGCCAGCTCACGACGGTTTGCTGCGGATAGGGCACGCCGGCCATCGACTGACGCGCCTGCTCGCGATAGGCGGCACGGTCGCTCTGGAAAAGGTCCATGCGATCGGACGGCGCCGGGCCATTATGCGCCGGCAGCGCGAAATTCGGTGTGCGCTGGAATACGGTCAGATGCGCGGCCTGCTCGGCGATCAGCGGGATCGACTGGATCGCTGACGAGCCCGTGCCGATCACGGCGACGCGCTTGCCGGCGAAGTCGACGCCGTCATGCGGCCAGCGTCCGGTGAAGTAGACCTTACCCTCAAAATCCTTGACGCCGTCGATCTCCGGCGGCTTCGGCGCCGAGAGGCAGCCCGTGGCCATGATGTAATGGCGGCAGGAGACGTGCGCGCCATTGTCAGTGGTGAGCTGCCAGCGCTCCGTCGTTTCGTCCCATGTGGCTGCCCTGACCTTGGTGTTGAAGCGAATGTCGCGCCTGAGGTCATAGCGGTCGGCGACGAAGCCGAGATAGCGCAGGATCTCGGGCTGGGTCGCGTATTTCTCCGACCAGGTCCAGGCCGTCTCGAGCTCCGGATCGAAGGTGTAGCTGTAGTCGATGGTCTGGATATCGCACCGCGCGCCGGGATAGCGGTTCCAGTACCAGGTGCCGCCGACATCGCCGGCCTCGTCGAGGGCGATCGCCTTGAAGCCGGCCTTGCGCAGGCGATGCAGGAGATAGAGGCCGGCAAAGCCGGCGCCGACCACCGCGACATCGACCTGCTGGGCGGTTCCACTCGCCGCTTCGGACTCACGTGTGGCGACCATTGCGTCAGGCATGGCATTCCTCCCGTGTATCTTGTTTTGCCGGCAGGCTATCGCTGCAGGTTCAGCTTGTCATCAGGGCAAGTGCAATCTTTGGTGGTCGTTGGCGACGCCATCGTGGCCGCGCGAAGGTGGTGGCGATACACGCGCCGCGATGCACAATCGCCGGGATTCTCCGGGGTAATCAGACCACATCCTTCTGTGTATGCTTGCGCTTACAAGCCACGCGTACCCAGGGCGTCATGACCGAGTTGAGTGAGCGGACGAAAGCGAACATGGACGTCGTCCTGGAAGAGACGTGCCGCCAATTGCCGCACGGCGGCGATCATGACAGCCGCAAATTCATCGCCGAGCGCCTGATCGAGGCGGCGCAGTCGGGGCACTCCACGCTTGGGGAGCTCGGCATCGTCGCTCGCCGCGCATTGGCGGACATCATCGCCAAGGGCGGTTAGCCTGGTGCCGCGGAGCTTGCTTCGTCGAGGGCCGCAGACGTAACCTGCCGGGAACCTTTTCGCGCATCGAGATCCCCAAGATGCGGTCCCTGCTTGCGCTCGCTGTGGCCTGCTCACTCTTTTGCTGCGACGGTGCGGCCGTCGCGCAGGCGGTCGGACAGTTCCCGTTCGCGCTGACGCGCGAGGGGCAGATGCTCGGCGCCGTCGAGGGCGAGGTGGCGTCGTTCAAGGCGCTGGCCTACGCGGCAGCGCCGGTCGGCCCGCTGCGCTGGCGCCCACCGCAGGCAACGGAAGAGAATTCCGAGATGCGCACCGCCTATGAATATGGTGCGCCGTGCCTTCAGCCGTCGCGGCCCGATACGAGCGAGGATTGCCTCACGCTCAACGTCTTCCGCCCCTTCGGGGTCGACGGCCCGCTGCCGGTGATGGTGTTCATCCATGGCGGCGGCTTCGTCAGTGGCACCGCGAATGATCCGCTGTTCGACGGTGCAAAGCTCGCGCAGGCGGGCCTCATCGTGGTGACCGTCAATTATCGCCTCGGTGCGCTCGGCTGGCTGACGCATCCGGCGCTGTCGGAAGGCGGCTCCGGCAATTACGGCCTGATGGACCAGATCGCGGCGCTGCATTGGGTGCATGACAACGTCGCGGCCTTCGGCGGCGATCCAGGCAACGTCACCCTGTTCGGGAGCGGCGCGGGCGCGACGTCGATCGCGCTTCTGATGCTGTGCGCGCAATCGCGCGATCTGTTCCAGAAAGCCATTCTGCAATCGCTGCCCGGCCGCGCCCGCCTGCGCTCAGCGCAGGAGGCGGAGGCCGTGGGCCGGCAATTTGGGGCGGCGCTTGGGCCGGAGGCGGATTGGCGCGTCGCTGCGCCGGCGCGGCTGCTTGCTGCCGAACAAGGCCTGCTCGCCACATCCGCACGCAGCTTCGCGCCGGCGATGGATGGACGCCTGGTGACGGAGGACGTGGCAGCGGGATTTGCGGCGAGGCACGAGAGCCGCATTCCCCTCATCATCGGCTCCAATGACGACGAGACGCGTTTCGATGGCGAGCCGGAGATCAAGGAGACGCTGGCGTCCTCGGGCGAGAGCAGCGACGAGCTGCGCAGGCTTTATCCCGACATCGCGAGGCCGTGGGAGCGCGCAGCCAAATTCCATACCGACAAGGTCTTCTCCGAGCCGGTCAGATTGCTCGCCCGCCTCCATGCGGCCACCGGCGCACCGACGTTTCGCTATCGCTTCGCCTACGTGCCCCAAGCCCGGCGCCAAAACCCCGACGAAGGCCACGGGCGCGAATTGCAGTTCATCTTCGGCGCGGAAGGCGTGCCCGGTGCGGGAATATTCTCGCGAGGGGATCGCGAGGTCGGAAGCCGCATGCGCGCTTACTGGATCAACTTTGCAAGGAGCGGCGATCCCAACGGCCCTGACTTGCCGCGTTGGGACGCGGCCGCAGACCGCGATCGGCTGCTGCTGATCACGAACGATCGCATCGCGAGCGGAGACGACCCCTGGATGGAGCGTCTCGACCGCCTCGCGCGTTAGAAAAATGAGTTGGATTTAGGCCGCGAGCTCGACCCGGGGCGCCGGGCTCAGCCGGTCTTCTTCGAGATAGTCCATCGCGCCATCCTTCTCGACGGCGTAGAACTGCTGGCCGTCCTTCGACCTGTAGGCGGCGCGAACGACGCCGCGGCGGCCCTTGTCACTGTTGACGACATCCCCCAGCGCAAACTTCTTCATCTCACGTCTCACTTGTCTTCAGGCCGATTCCTTCGGCCCGCCGCGATTTTGGGCGGCAAATCGTTAACGACTTGCTAACCATGCCGGTTTGCCTATGCTCGCGGCCGTTGGCGCGGGCCGTTCGCACGCGCATGTTGTCTTTGAGCCGAGCTCGCATCCATGACGCGATTCCCGACCCTCTTCCTGTCGCATGGCGGTGGTCCCTGGCCGTTCATGGAGGACCGGCGGGTGCAATATGCCAGGACCGCCGAGGAGTTTGGTCGGCTGCCGCAGCTTCTCCCCGCGAGGCCGAAGGCCGTGCTCGTCATCTCAGGTCATTGGGAGGCCGACGCTTTCACCGTCTCCACCTCGGCGCAGCCGCCGATGGTGTACGACTATTACGGTTTCCCCGAGCATACCTACCACCTCAAATATCCGGCGCCGGGCAAGCCCGAGCTCGCGATGGAGGTGAAGGCGCTGCTCAAGCACGCGGGCCTCGATTGCCGGGAGGACGCCAATCAGGGTTTCGATCACGGCACCTTCGTGCCGCTCGGCCTGATGTATCCGAACGCCGACATGCCGATCGTGCTGCTGTCGCTGAAGTCGAGCTACGACGCGGCCGAGCACATCAAGGTCGGGCAGGCGATCGCGCCGCTCCGGGATGAGGGCATCCTGATCGTCGGCAGCGGGCTCACCTATCACAACATGCGCGGCTTCAATCGGCCCGAGTCCAAGCCGGTGTCGTATGATTTCGAGTCCTATCTGAACGAGGCGATCGGCAATCCGGATGCGGCGCGCCGCAACGCGATGCTGGTCGACTGGGAGAACGCCCCGAGCGCGCGCCTGGCGCATCCCCGTGAAGACCATCTGCTGCCCCTGATGGTGGCCGCCGGTGCCGCCGGCAGCGACGTCGGCAAACGCGTCTTCGTCGACGAGGTCGCCAACGTGGCGATGGCGTCGTATGTGTTTGGATGATGATCTCTTCTCCCTCTCCCGCACGCGGGAGAGGCGAAGAAAGCCTCATCCGTATTTCAGCTTCATGAACAGGATGCCGCCGGCGAGCACCATGGTGACGGCGTTGGCGGCGACCAGCGGGGCGTCGCCGGAGAGCAGGCCGTAGACCAGCCAGAGCGCCAGGCCCAGCACCATGATCAGGAACATGCCGAGCGAGATGTCGCGCGCCGAACGGGTCTTCCACACCTTGATGACTTGCGGCGCGTAGGCCACGGTGGTGCAGGTGGCGGCAGCAAAGCCGATCAGCTTGATGACGAGGGGTTCCATGCCGGCTCTATAGCATGGATTCGACGTCGGTCATGCCGGGTGGCGCGCCGCCATGAGATCGCGATAGAGCGCGGCATAGTCGCCGGCGCGGTTGCGCCAGGAGACGTCGGTCGCAAGACCGCTTCTTTGCAGCCGGCGCCACGTCACCTTGTCGTGGAAGGCGGTGTTGGCCTTGCGCAGCGTGCCGGCGAGGGCATCCGCCGTGACGGGGGCGAACTTGAATCCGGTGGCATCGTGGTGCGATGTGTCGGCCCCGCCGATATCGACGATGGTATCCTCGAGGCCGCCGACGCGCGCGACGATCGGGACGGCGCCGTAGCGCAGCGCGCAGAGCTGCGTCAGCCCGCATGGCTCGAAGCGCGACGGCACGATCAGCGCGTCCGAGCCGGCCTGGACCAGATGGGCCAGCACCTCGTCATAGCCGACCATGACCCCGATGCGGCCGGGATTCGCGCGCGCGGCGGCCTGATAGCGATCCTGGAGATCGCGGTCGCCGCTGCCGAGCAGCGCGAGCTGCATGCCTTCGCCCAAAATGGTCGGAATGGCTTCGAGCAGGAGATCGAGCCCCTTCTGCCAGGACAGGCGGCTGATGACGCCGAGCAGCGGCGCCTCGTCCGAGGAATCGAGATTGAACTGCTGCTGAAGCACCGCCTTGTTCGCAGCCCGGAACGTCAGGTCCTCCGCGCCGAAGCGGTAGGCGATGTGCGGATCGGTTTGCGGATTCCACACCTCGATATCGATGCCGTTGAGGATGCCGCTCAGCACGCTTGCACGCGCACGAAGCAAGCCACCGAATCCCATGCCGCCTTCGTCGCTCTGGATTTCCTGCGCATAGGTCGGCGACACCGTGGTGATACGGTCGGCGAATTGCAGGCCGGCCTTCAAAAAGCTGATGCCGCCGAAATATTCGATCTCGTTGACGCTGAAGGAAGACCAGGGCAGGCCGATCGATCCGATCAGCTCGGACGCGAACTTGCCCTGATAGGCCATGTTGTGGATGGTCATCACGGTGCCGGGCCGCGGCCGGCCATCATAGTGCAGATACGCCGGCGCGAGCCCCGCCTGCCAGTCATGGGCGTGCACGACATCGGGCACGAACGCCGGAACGAGGCCGTGGCCAATATCGGCGGCGATGCGCGACAGCGCGGCAAAGCGGATGCCGTTGTCCGGCCAGTCGACACCCTCGGCGGTGACGTAGGGGTTGCCCGGCCGTGCATAGAGATGCGGAACGTCGAGCACGAACAGATCGAGCCCGTCATGCGAGCCCGCGAGCAGGCGTCCGGGGCCGCCGAAATAATCCGGCCAGCGCCGGATTTCGTCGGCGCCGGAGAGCAACCGCATCACGTCGGGATAGCCCGGCATCAAGGTGCGCATCTCGACGCCATGCCCCTTCAGCGCGAGCGGCAGCGCGCCGGCGACATCCGCGAGGCCGCCGGTCTTGACGATGGGATAGACTTCAGAGACGACCGCGAGGACGCGAACAGGCGTCATGTATTGAGCCTGTCCAGCATCGTCTGGGTGATGAGCGAAATGCCCTGCTCGGTGGTGCGGAAGCGCTTCGCGTCGAACTCGGGATCCTCGCCGACGACCAGCCCTTCCGGGATCTCGACGCCTCGGTCGATCACGACGTTCTTCAAGCGCGCCCCGCGGCCGACGTTCACGTAAGGCATGATCACGGCGTTCTCGACATTGGCGTAGGAATTGACGCGCACGCCGGTGAACAGCAGCGAGCGGCGCAGCGCCGCGCCGGAGATGATGCAGCCGCCCGAGACCAGCGAGCTCACGGCCTGGCCGCGGCGGCTGTCCTCGTCGTGGACGAATTTGGCCGGCGGCGTGATCTCGGCATAGGACCAGATCGGCCAGGCGCTGTCGAACAGGTCGAGTTCCGGCACCACGTCGGTGAGATCGATGTTGGCGGCCCAATAGGCATCGACCGTCCCGACGTCGCGCCAATAGGCGCGCGGGTCACTGCCGGAACGGACGCAGGAGGTCGAGTACTGGTGCGCGATGGCGCGGCCGTTCTTGACAAGGTAGGGGATGATGTCCTTGCCGAAATCGTGGTTGGAGTGGGGATCCTCGGCATCGCGCTTGAGCTCGTCGAACAGGAACTTCGCGTTGAACACGTAGATGCCCATGCTGGCGAGCGAGACGTCGGGCTTGCCCGGCATCGGCGGCGGATCTTTCGGCTTCTCCAGGAACGACTTGATCCAGCCGTTCTCGTCGATATGCATGATGCCGAAACCCGAGGATTCGGCGCGCGGCATCTCCAGGCACCCGACCGTCACGTCGGCGCCGCTCTCGACGTGCTGGCGCAGCATCACCTCGTAGTCCATTTTATAGATATGGTCGCCCGCGAGCACGACGATGAAGCGGCAGGCATGGGATTCGATGATGTCGATGTTCTGGTAGACCGCATCCGCCGTGCCGACATACCACATGCTCTCCGAGACGCGCTGACTTGCGGGGAGGATGTCGAAGCTCTCGTTGCGCTCGGGGCGGAAGAAGTTCCAGCCCATCTGCAGATGCCGGATCAGGCTGTGCGCCTTGTACTGGGTCGCGACCGCGATGCGGCGGATGCCTGAATTCACCGCGTTCGACAGCGCGAAATCGATGATCCGGGACTTGCCGCCGAAATAGACGGCGGGCTTGGCGCGCCGGTCGGTCAGCTCCAGAAGCCGGCTGCCGCGTCCGCCGGCTAGGACGAACGCCAGCGCCTGACGGGCAAGTGGCTCAGGTCTCGCGGCACTCATGTCATCCTCCCACAACTCTGGCGCTCGCGAGAAGCCTCCCGGCCGCGCACATTGGAACCGATAGTAATGGCACGAATAGTAAATCGTGAAGGTGGTTGTTGGTTGCGAATGCACGGGAAGCTTAATGCTTTGCCGGGTGATCGGGCCACAGGCGCCGTCGTGCCGGTGTCACAAGGCGCAGCAGCGTCCGTCCTGCACCGGTTGGACAAAACGGAGGCATGCGTCTTGTGCGGTGCACGCAAATTCGAGGCCGGATTCGAAGCTTTGACTTCGCGCAATAATGCCCGATCATGGCGATGCGATCCATGTCCAAGCGAAACGTCAGACAGGGAGTAAGACGATGAGGATCTGGAAAACAGCAATTGCCTGTTCGCTGGCCGGCGTGGTCACGGCCGGCGAAATTCAGCAGGCGGCGGCCGCCCCGCTGCCCACGAACGTCGCGACCATGAAAGCCGCGGCCGGCGATGATGTGACGCAGGTGCATTGGCGCGGCGGTGGTTGGGGATGGGGTCTCGGCGGCCTCGCGGCCGGCGCGATCATCGGCGGCGCCATCGCCAGCGGCGGACCTTATGGCTATTATGGCGGCGGCCCATACTACGGTGGCTATGGCTATCCGGGCTACGGCTACGGCTACGCGCCGGCCTATTATGGATATGGCGGGCCGTATTACGCGCGTCCTCGGTATTACGGCTACAGGGCCTACCGCCCGTACTATGGCCCCCGCTACGGCTACTATCGGCCATATCGAGCCTATCATCGCGGATATTGGTGATCGCACACGCCGGCAGGGCACCCCGATCAAGCGGGGTGCCGGCTGTGCGAGAGCGCTCCGGTGTTTGCGCCGCTCGCGGAACGCTGAAAGCAGGCGGCCCGGTCGCGCGGCGCGCGGCGAGAGTCCCGATCCGGCACGCTGATGTGGACATGCGCGGCTGCGAAAATCCCGATGCAGATCGCGGCGATGATCGCGATCCCGATGCACCATTCAAGCGGTCCCGAGCTCATGGCAGCGCGATGGCGTTGATGAGGTCGGTCCCGGACAGGCTCGGGCCGGCGTACGCAAAATAGATGGCAGCGAGGAAGAGGCGGCTGAGGACGGTGACGCTCAAGATGACCCTGAGGTCGTAACCGCGTATGGCAATTGGGAGATGCGGGATTGCCTGGGGGTTCAAAATGCTCATGGCCAACTCCTTGCCAAAATTCGGGCATCAACTGCCCGTCGACTGAAATGACGTCACGATGAAAAGTCGGTCCGGCACCTTGCCGGCGTCTCAGACATGAACAGGGCGATGCTAGTGCCGGCGCAAGGCGCAGGTCTTTAGCGCGTCCTTACATTTGGCTGAGCTTTCGCTTAAGATCGGGGAATATCCGGAGGTGGAAGCCGTGCGTAGAGACGCGCTTACCTTTGGTGAATTCCGGCTCGATCGGGCCAACGCGCTATTGTGGCGAGGAGCGGAGCGGGTCGCGCTGCCGCCGAAGCCGTTCGAGGTCCTGTGCTGTCTGGCCGATCGTCCCGGTGAGCTCGTCACCAAGGAAGAGTTGCTCGACGCGGTCTGGTCCGATCTCCACGTCAGCGAGTCCAGCCTTGCCGTCGCCGTCAACGCGCTCCGCGCGGCACTCGGCGACGACAGGCAGTCCCCCAACTATATCGAGACGGTCCCGCGGCGCGGCTATCGCTTCATTGCGGCGGTCGCGACCGCCGAATTGCGTGCGATCGAGCGGGCGGCTGACGTGGAGGGGGCTTCCGCCGCGGAGCAGGCGATCGATCGACGCCGGCAATGGCGGGTCGGGCGCTCCGGGGCCCTCGAGATGCTGGACAAGGCGCTGCAACTCGCGCGTACCGGACAGCGCCAGATCGTCTTCATCACCGGCGAGGCGGGGATCGGCAAGACCACCCTCTTGCAAATGACGCTCGACAGGATGAACCGGCAGGGACTGGGCGTGCTGCACTGTGGCTGCAACGAATTGTTCGGCACCCATGAGGCCTTTCTTCCACTGATCGGAGCGCTGAACGAGTGTTGCCGTCGAACCGATGGAGCATCGCTGCTGGCTTCCATACGCGAGCACGCGCCGACCTGGCTCGCGCAAATGCCCGGCTTCCTCGGCGAAGCAGACCGGGCCGCATTCCAGCACGAGGTCTTTGGCGCAACCCGCGAGCGCATGCTGCGTGAATTTGCCGATCTCATGGAACATCTCGCCGCCCGGCGACCATGGGTGATCGTGCTGGAAGACCTGCATTGGAGCGACTTTGCCACCGTGGATGTGCTCTCGCGCCTTGCGCGCCGGGATGGGAAGGCGGCCATCCTCGTGTTGGCCACCTATCGGCCGATGGAAGTCGCCGTGGGCGGACATCCCGTCCGCGCGGTTCACCAGGACCTGCGGATTCACGGATACGCCACCGAGCTCGCGCTCGACCGACTGACCGACATCGACGTCGAACGCTATCTTTCCCTGCGCTTCAACTCCGCCGATTTCGCCAAGGAGCTGGTCCAGCGCATCTTCGCGCGAACCGGCGGGCAGCCGTTGTTCGTGACCTCACTCATCGATCATCTCGTGGCGCAGGGCGCGCTCGTCGAGAGCGACGCAGGCTGGCGGCTGGTCCGCGAAGACGCAGCCTCGCAGGACAGCATGCCGCGCGATCTGGAAGGAATGATCAAGCAGCAGATCGATCATCTCACTGCGGACGAGCGCTGCCTGCTCGAAGTCGGAAGTGCGGCGGGTGCGGAGTTTTCCGCGCTCCATATCGCAGGCGCCCTCGACCGTTCCGTGCTGGACGTCGAGCAGATGTGCGAGGACCTGGCGCGGACCGATCGCATCCTCCTCGTCGACGGCATGACGGAGTGGCCGAGCGGAGACGTCTCCGGGCGTTACGCGTTCCAGCACGCGCTCTACCAGGAGATCCTGTACCAGCGGCTCGCGCCCGCGCGCCGTGCGAAAACCCATGCACTGCTCGGGGCGGGGCTCGAGCAGGGATATGGGCTGCAGGCTCCGGAGATCGCCGCCGTGCTCGCCCGCCATTTCGAACTGGGCCGCGATTTTCTGAAGGCGATGCACTATCTGGGCGCTGCCGCCGAGGGCTCGGCGCGGCGATTCAGCACGCGCGAGGCGGCGAGCTATCTCTCCCGGGCCTTGGATCTGGTGCCGCATTTGCCGCCGGAGTTTCGGGTGGCAACACGTCTGAAGTTGCTGCTTCAGCGCGCCTGGGCCTGGCGGGCCAGCGGAGATTTCCTGAATTCCCTGCAGGATCTCAGCGCAGTCGTCGCGCATGCGGCGGAGAATGGGCACGTGCGCGAAGAGGTGAACGCACTGGTCGACCTCAGCCGGTTTTGTCTTTACGTCGACCGGCGCCAGAGCCTGCCCGTCGCCGAACAGGCCCTCGTGAAGAGCCGTGCGATCGATGACGCCGCGTTCAGCGCGCTGGTCCAGGGGAACGTTGCCAATTTGAAGCTGATGCTCTGCGGCTGGGACCGCGAGAACGCCTCCCTTGCCGAGCAGGCCTCGGCACTGATCACGGGAGAGCAGGACCTGAGCATGCGGCTGCGACGCTGCTCGATGGAGATGGTGCTGGAGTTCCTGCGCGCGAATTATCCGGCCTGCTGCGACGCGACGACCAGGGGCAAGGAGCTCGCCCGCGTGGTCGGTGACGTCTATCTGTTCGTGCTCTATGAAGCCGTCGAGGCCTTTGCGCAGATCTATCTCGGCGAATGGGGGCGGGCGCAGAGAAACGTCGCCTCCGCGTTGGCCATCTCGGAGCGGAATGCAAATCCGCAGGCCATCGCGCTGTGTCACCTCACCATCGGATGGCTGTACTCCGAGGCCGGGGAATACGGGAGCGCGGCGCGGCGTGCGGAGGATGCGCTCGGTGGGATGATCGAGGCCAATCCGTTCACCTTCTTCGTTGGCAGGAATTTGCTGGCGCGAGCTTATGTCAGGATGGGCGACCTGGCGCGGGCACGGCAGCATCTCGATGCGATGGAGCGGCGAATGGAGATCGACCGCGTGCCGATGGAGTCGCTGGTCATTCCCCACTATCTGCTGACTTGCTGCGACTATTGGATCGCGACCGGCGATCTGGATCGCGCCCGCAGTTCGGCCGGCCAGTTTCACGAGGTGACGAGCGCGGCACCCGACCGCCCGTTTCTCGCGCTGTGCCACGAGGTCATGGCAAGAATGGCGATCCTGAAGCAGGATGCGCAACTCGCCGGCGAACATTTGGCGACGGCAATTTCGATCGTCCGCCGCGCCAGGCTGCCGCATGCCGCCTGGCAGGTCTATCGCACGGTCGCGGTGCTCTATGGGAGCCTCGGACATGCGCAAAGGGCCGCGAAGTGGCGGGACCGCTCCCGCCAGGTGATTGCGTCGCTGGCCGAGACGCTCGATCCCGGCGATCCGCTGCGGTCGGCATCCTTTTTCGACGCCGGCCGGGACGCCGGCCCCGATATTGCGGGACCATGATCGGTCTCAATCCGGCAGGTCCGCGATCTGTCGCGGTTCTCCGGGTTGCTGCTTGATGATGTATTGATTCTGCTGCTGCCGCAGCGTGCGGGAGGCACGGTAAGCGTCCCGGCGCAACCGCATGATCGAGCCGAGCGGCTGATGTGCGGCGAGGCATCGCCATGGATCGAACGACAGCACCTCGTCGGAATAGACGCGACGCGCAGGACTGTCGGCGGTCTGGCGCGGAAGCGTGATCTTGCCGAGCGCTTGCGGCGGCGCGACGTCCTCGGGCCAATCGATCGAGGCGTCTTCGATCGGTGTCCGCTCCAGGTCGGTGCAGAGCTGGGCGAACAGTTCGTACTCGGCCGCATTGTCCCTGAAGAAGGCAACGACGTTGTCCAGCACGGCATGATCGGCGTCGTGGCAGGGCTGGCCGGTCAGCCGGCGGACCGAGGCCGAGATCGGCACCAGGCGAAGCCTTGCAATATAATCGCCAAACCGCAGCGCTCCCTCCGTGTGAAAGGTTTCTCCGAGAATGTTGCTGCCGGCATCACCGAGCGCTTTCAAGACGATCGGGATCGGAATGCCTGTCCTGTCCGACGCGGCGACCAGGACGCGCGCGACAAAGCCGATGGGTCCGTACGCCAGATCCGGCAGGATCAGGCTGCTCTCGACCTTGTGCTGCGCGTGCATATAGCTCATCGCGTCCGCAAAATAGCTGGGATGATTGACGAGCAGGAGATCCTGGTTCGTCGAGCCGTCGTCGCCGAGCGCCTTGGGTCCGGTCACGCCCAGGATCTTGATGGCAAATCCGCGCGGCGAACGTACGCGGTCGCTCCTGTTGAATGCGGTCGAGAGCCGTACGATGATCGGGAAGTGGCCGGCCTGTTTGAACAGGCCCTGACGCAGATGATCCGGCAAGTCGTCGTAAACGATCAGCTCGCCGCGGAGATAACCGGCGCCCTTGGCGTGCTGCTGCCGGGTGCCGTGCCCGTCCTTCGCGAAGCTGCGGGCACTCGTCCGCGAGATCGAGGCAACGATCGCCTCGACGGCCTCCGCTTCTTCCGGCCGGACTTGTTCGACGGACGGGTCATAACGAAGATACTGACCGGCTGACATGGCGCTGATCTCCAGCCCGCGCGTCGCCTTCCCATTGCAAGCGTCGACGGCCGCAGGGCGGTTCCCACTGTAAACCCGCCCGGTTCGAATCGGCAATCTGCACGAGCTGCTGTTGCCTGCACGAGCCGTGGAATGAGGCATCCCGTTACCGACGAGATCACAGGGTCGATGCTAGGCCAACGGTGTCTCCCAAGTCCTTATGGGCTCCTTATGTTGTCCTGATCTTTCCCTTAAGGCCGGCTCCGACGCTGCGGTCCGAGCCGGCACGCGGCGACTCTGCTTGCGTCTACAGGGAGAGCCACACGATCAGGCACATGCAGGTGAAATGCGCGAGCACGATCGTGGCGAGATGCCGATCGAACCCGCCACCAGTGCGATAGCGCGTCGAAGACGCGCGTAAGCGCGCTTGTGGTGATGCGCTGCGTCCGGGGCACGAGATCTCACAAGCTGTTCAAGCATCCGTGAGACACAGGTGCGCCATCTAATCCGACAGCCATCCTCGAAACATTCCTTCTGCGTTCCAGCCTCTCAACAATACCGACATTGCTATTTGCGCCACCTCCCTTGCACCGCGCCCCGCCCTCGCAAAAATCAACCAGACGACCACATCGGGAGACCGGCCATGGGCCTGCAAGTAACAAAAATCGAGTCGCTTCCCTTCGTCACTGCCGAACTCAACTATCTCGCGCCCGTTTCGGGCAAGCCGCGCACCTATGCTTTCGATCCGCCGCCGGGCGAGCCGAAGAGCACCTCGCTGCCGGAGCCGCACCAGGTTCCGATCTTCGATGGGCGGCTGATCGCGAACAATTTCTCGCTCGATCGCGAGGGCTTTGCGCTGGTGCGCCATCCGAACCAGGTGAAGGACTTTTACAACGAGGCGGAGATCAAGGCGGTCTACTATCCCGCGGTCGAGGCGTTCCTGCGCGCAACGCTGAAGGCTGACCGCGTCGTCATCTTCGACCACACTGTACGCAAGCGCGTCGAGGGCGCCCCTGACATCCGCGACGGTGGCCCACGCCAGCCTGCGACGCGTGTTCATGTCGATCAGACCGACATCTCCGGCGCCAACCGCGTGCGCGAGCATCTGCCTGACGAGGCCGAGGAGCTGCTGAAGGGCCGTGTGCAGGTGATCAATCTCTGGCGGCCGATCCGCGGGCCCTTGCAGGATTCACCGCTGGCGGTGGTGGATGGCACCACGGTCGCGCCCGATGATCTCGTCGCTTCCGACCTGATCTATCCCAATCGTCGCGGTGAGACCTATTCGGTGAAGTACAATCCGAACCATCGCTGGTTCTATTTTCCGGAGATGACGCCGGACGAGGCGCTGCTGCTCAAATGCTACGATTCGGCGACCGACGGCCGCACCCGCTTCGGGCCGCATACTGCCTTCGTCGATCCGACCACGCCCGCCGATGCCGCGCCGCGCGAAAGCATCGAGGTCCGCACACTGGTCTTTCACAAACAGTAACAATGTGTGATGGCACTGCCGGGCGCGCCCGGCAGTGCTCCGGGAACTTAGCGGAACAAATCCACGTTTGCAGCTCCGGGTAGGGCCAAACGGGAGCGGTGCCGTGCGAGCACAGCTGACTCTATTGTTTTGTATAGCCACTTTCTCGCTTTCAGCTTTTTCCGTTGCACACGCCGAGAGCGGGCTCGCCTCCTATTACGGATACGGAAAAGCCGGTAAAGGCGGCGAGCTGACCTGTGCTCACCGCACGCGTCCGTTCGGCAGCGTGCTCAGGGTGTCCTACAGCGGGCGCTCGATCCAGTGCCGCGTCAACGATCGCGGCCCGTTCATCCGCGGCCGGATCGTGGACCTCTCGGTCCCCGCCGCCCGCGCGCTCGGCATGATGAGCGCCGGCGTGGTGCGGGTCTCGGTGGAATAGGCCTGCCGTCACGCTATAGTGCCGCCCAAAGCAAGGGGGCGCTATGAGCAGGATCAGGGTGGGACTCGTCGGCTGCGGCTTCGTGTCGGAGCTGCACATGTATGCGTTCCGGCGCGTCTACGGCGTTGACGTCGAGGTCGCAGCGGTGGCCGCGCGCGGCGATCGCGTCGTCGCATTCGCGGGGCATCACGGCATTCCGCGCGTCTATCGCAGCTTCACTGATCTGATCGCGGACCGCGAGCTCGACGTCATCGACATCTGCACCCCGCCCAATCTCCATGCCGAGATGATTGTCGCCAGCATGCAGGCCGGCAAGCACGTGATCTGCGAGAAGCCGTTCGCAGGCTATTTCGGCCGTGACGGCGACCCGCAGCCGATCGGCAGGCATGTGCCGAAGGCGCTGATGTATGAGCGCGTGCTGGAGGAGATGGACGCCACCCGGGCCGCGATCGAGCGCACCGGAAAACTGTTCATGTATGCCGAGGACTGGATCTACGCGCCGGCCGTGACCAAGACCGCGGAGATTCTCAAGGCCACCAAAGACAAGATCCTGTTCATGAAGGGCGAGGAGAGCCATTCCGGCTCCCACGCCGCGCATGCCGCGCAATGGGCGATGACCGGCGGCGGCTCGCTGATCCGGATGGGTTGCCATCCGCTCTCGGCGATCCTCTATCTCAAGCAGGTCGAGGCGAAGGCGCGCGGCGAGACCATCCGCGTTGCCAGCGTCACCGGCGATGTCGGCAATGTCACGGCTAACCTGAAGCCGGAGGAGCGCACCTACATCAAGGCCAACCCGGTCGACGTCGAGGACTGGGGTACGCTGACCACGACGTTCTCGGACGGCACCAAGGCCACCGTGTTCTCCGGCGACATGATCATGGGCGGCGTGCGCAACCTGGTCGAGACCTATACGTCAGGCGGCTCGCTGTTCGCCAACATCACGCCGAACAACCATCTGATGAGCTACCAGACCTCCGAGGAGAAGCTCGCCAGCGTCTACATCACCGAAAAGGTCGACCGCAAAACCGGCTGGCAATATGTCTGCCTCGAGGAGGAATGGACGCGCGGCTATTTGCAGGAGATCCAGGACTTCATGGAATGCGCCGCGACGGGCCGCCAGCCGCTGTCGGACCTGGCGCTGGCGTATGAGACGATCAAGGTGAACTACGCGGGGTACTGGGCGGCGGAGGAGGGGCGGAGGGTGGTGTTGTAGGACTATCGCGTTCGCGGAAGCGGCGCTCTCTTACCCTCCCCTGGAGGGCAGGGGAATCGCATGTGGCTCTAAGGCATTGCGATTTGGAGAGAAATCGATTCTGAAGGTGGCTCCCGGAGTTGGAGAGGGCGACCGATGGATCGATTTTCGGAGTGCTTCGAAGACCTGCCCGACCCGCGTGCGGACAATGCGCTGCACGACCTGACGGAGCTTTTGTTCATCGCGCTGATGGCGACGTTGTGCGGAGCGACGAGTTGCACCGACATGGCGCTGTTTGCGCGGCTGAAGGCTTATCTTTGGCAGGACGTGCTGGTGCTCAAGCATGGCTTGCCGAGCCATGACACGTTCAGCCGAGTGTTCCGCATGCTCGATCCAAAAGCATTCGAGGCGGCATTCCGCCGCTTTATGGAAGCCTTCGCTCAAGGCGCGCAGATTGCACGGCCGCAAGGCGTGATCGCGTTGGACGGCAAGGCGCTGCGGCGTGGCTACGAGAGCGGCAAAAGCCACATGCCGCCGGTGATGGTGACGGCGTGGGCAGCGCAGACGCGCATGGCGCTGGCCAACGTTCTGGCGCCGAACAACAACGAAGCCGCCGGCGTTTTGCAACTGCTCGAACTCTTGCAACTCAAAGGCTGCGTCGTGACGGCCGATGCACTGCATTGTCACCGAGGGATGGCCAAGCAGATCGTGACGCAGGGCGGCGACTACGTGCTGGCGGTGAAGGAGAACCAGCCCGCCCTGCTGGCTGACGCCAAGGCCGCGATTGCCGCAGCGGCGCGCAAGGGGAAGAAGCCGGTTGCTACCGCCGATGCAGACCATGGGCGTAAGGAAAGACGCAGCGCGCTTGTCGTGCCCGTCAAAGACATGGCCGAGAAACATAACTTTCCCGCCCTCAAAGCTGTCGCCCGGATCACCAGCAAGCGCGGCAAGGACAAAGCTGTCGAGCGCTACTTCCTGATGAGCCAAAACTACAGTCGCACACAGGTTTTGCGCATCGTTCGCACCCATTGGACCATCGAAAACGGCCTGCACTGGCCGCTCGACGTCATCCTCGACGAGGATCTGGCCCGCAACCGCAAGGACAACGGTCCTGCCAACCTTGCCGTCCTCAGGCGACTTGCCCTCAACGTCGCCAGAGCTCACCCCGACAGCACCATCTCCTTGCGTCTCAAGCTCAAGCGGGCCGGCTGGAACGATGCCTTCTTCTTCGAACTCCTCGGCCACATGCGATAGCCCTGCCCTGGAGGGGGAGGGTCGATCGCGCGCAGCGCGAGCGGGGTAGGGTGATCTCTCCATTCGAACAGTGCCCGTGTTGAGAGATCACCCCACCCCGCTACGCATTCCGCTTCGCTGCATGCGTAGCGACCCTCCCCCTCCAGGGGAGGGTAAGAACCGCAGGCCGCGATGCACGTGCTCACGCCCCGTAAGTCGATCCCTTTGGCAGCGGAAACACCGGGTCCTGCGTTCTGATGTTGGTCGGCCACACCACCGAGATGTGCTCGCCGGCGTTCTGCATCACCACCGGGGTCGAGCGTTCGTTCTGGCCCGACATCGGCGTGCCCGGCGGGAAGAATTTCACGCCATAGCCCTGGATGGTGCCGCCGGCGGGAATGTCGACGTCGAGCGCCGCCTTGCGAATGGCTTCGGGCTCGAAGCTGCCGTACTTCTCCTTGGCGACCGGCAGCACGTTGTTGAGCAGAATCCAGGTCTGGTTGAACCCCATCGAGCAGTGCGGCGGCACGTCGGTCGCGCCGGTCTTGGCCTGGTAGCGCGTCACCATGGTCTTGGTCAGATCGCCGATACCCGGCGCGAGCTTGGCCGGATCCAGCAGCTGCGCCGGCACCGGATCGATGTTGCAGAAATTGTCGATGTCGGGGCCGAAGGTGGCGCGCAGCTTGTCGAGCTGGCTGTAGCCGGCGCCGGCGCCGAACAGCATCTTGAAGCGCAGGCCGCTCTCGCGGGCCTGGCGCAGGAACAGGGTGATGTCGGGATTGTAGCCGGCATGCGAGATCACGTCGGCCTTGGCGCGCTTGATCTTCGTGACCAGCACCGAGAGATCAGGCGCGGAGGCCGAATAGCCCTCGCGCAGCACCACCTGGATGCCGGCCTGCTTGGCATAGGCCTCGTCGGCGGCGGCGACGCCGACGCCATAGGGGCCGTCCTCGTGGATCAGCGCGACCTTGACGTCCTTCGGATCCATGCCGAGCTTGCCTTGCGCGTGCTCGGCGAGGAAACCGGCGAAGGCCTGCCCGTACTGGTCGGAATGGATCTGCGCGCGAAACACGTATTGCAGGTTTTTGTCCTTGAACACGGCGGTCGAGACCGCTGTCGTGATCCAGAGGATCTTCTTCTGCTGCTCGACCTTCGCCGCCATCGGCACCGCGTGCGCGCTGGAATAGACGCCGTTGATGATGTCGATCTTCTCCTGGCTGATCAGCCGCTCGGCCTCGTTGATCGCGACATCGGCCTTGCTCTGCGAGTCCGCCGCGACCGGCACGATCTTGGTCTTGCCACTGACGCCGCCCTTCTCGTTGACGAGATCGATGGCGATCTGCGCGCCGACCGACGAGGCGACCGAGCCGCCCGCGGCGAAGGGACCGGTGAGATCGTAGATCAGGCCGATGCGCAAATTCTCGGCTTGCGCCTGCGCCCGCGTCCAATCGAGGCTGAGTGCGGCGGCGGCAGCCGCCGAGCTCTTCAGCAGCTGCCTGCGTGAAGTCGGCATCCTATCCTCCCTCAAGACCGTTTGTTGATTGGGCTTTTTGCGAAGTATGGGGAGCGGGGAGGCGGAAAGTCAACATGGCGAAAGTCGGGGTGTATCCTCCCGCGGCCGAACGCAAATGCGAAATGAGTGGCGTGACCGCGCGCTACTGCTTCAAGCGGCGGGCCAGATAGCGCGCCGTCTTGCCGCCGCCCGCCGAGACCTGATCCGGCGTGCCCGCTGCGACGATGTGGCCGCCCTCGTCGCCGGCGCCGGGGCCGAGGTCGATGATCCAATCGCTGTAAGAGACGACATCCATGTCATGCTCGACCACGACCACGCTGTTGCCGGCATCTACGATCCGATCCAACTGGGCGATCAGCCGCTCGACATCGCGCGGGTGAAGTCCGGTGGTCGGCTCGTCCAGGACGTAGAGCGTGTGGCCACGTTGCGGACGCATCAGCTCAGTCGCCAGCTTGATGCGCTGGGCTTCGCCGCCGGACAGTTCGGTGGCGGATTGGCCGAGGCGGATATAGCCGAGGCCGACCTCGCGGACGACTGACAGCGACCGGTTCAGCGTTGCATCGTCGCGGAAGAAGGCGAGGGCCTCATCGACGCGCATTGCCAGCACATCGGCGATGGAGTTTCCGTCGATCTTCACTTCGAGCGTCTTGTCGTTGTAGCGCGCGCCCTTGCAGGTCGGACAGGGCGCATACACGCTGGGCAGGAACAGAAGCTCGACGCAGACGAACCCTTCGCCCTCGCAGGTGCTGCATCGGCCTTTCGCGACGTTGAACGAGAAGCGTCCGGCATCGTAACGGCGCGACCTGGCCTGCGATGTTGCCGCGAACAGCTTCCGCACATGGTCGAACAGGCCGGTATACGTTGCAAGGTTGGATCTCGGCGTGCGGCCGATCGGCTTCTGATCCACCACGACGAGGCGATCGACCAGGTCGAGGCCTGCTACAATCTTGCCGCCCAACGTCTCGATCGTGGGGGCCAGGCTGTCATCATCGGCATCCGGGGCAAGTGTGTGGCCGAGATGCCCGGCCACGGTGTCGACGAGGAATTGGCTGATCAGGCTCGATTTGCCGGAGCCCGACACGCCGGTGATGCTGGCGAGGACGCCCAAGGGGATGTCGACGTCGAGGCTGCGCAGATTGTTGCGGGTCACACCCCTGAGCTTCAGATGTGCCTTCGGCTCGCGGCGGACTGTCGGCAGCTTCTTGCGCGGATGCGCGAGATAATGGGCGGTTCGCGATTGCGCGATGTCGCCGAGCCCTTCTGGCGGCCCGCTATAGAGGACGAGTCCACCGCCGTCGCCGGCGTCGGGGCCGACATCGACAAGCCAGTCGGCATGCCTGATCACCTCGATCTCGTGCTCGACCACGAAGATCGAATTGCCGGCGCGCTTCAGCCGGTCCAGCGCACGCAACAGCGCCTCGGTGTCCGCGGGATGAAGGCCAGCCGATGGCTCGTCGAGCACGTAGACGACGCCAAACAGGTTCGACCGGACCTGGGTCGCCAGCCGCAGGCGCTGCAACTCGCCCGGCGACAGTGTCGGCGTGCTGCGTTCGCAGGCGAGATAGCCGAGGCCGAGATCGAGCATGACGGCCAACCGCGCCGACAGATCCTCGCAGATGCGTCGCGCGACGACGGTTTTCTCTGACTTGTCAGTCGATGTTCTTGCGAATGGCTTGATCAGCTCGTGCAGTTGCTTGAGCGGCAGATGCGACATCTCGGCGATATTGAGGCCGGCGAACTTGACCTTGAGCGCCTCGGGCTTCAGCCGCGTGCCATGGCAGGTCGGACAGTCCTGCGTGATCATGAATTGCGCGACGCGACGCTTCATCATCGCGCTCTCGGACTTGGCGTAGGTCTGCATCACGTAGCGCTTCGCGCCCGTGAACGTGCCCTGGTAGCTCGGCTCTTCCTTGCGGCGCAGCGCGCGTCTGACTTCGGCCGCATTGTAACCGGCATAGACCGGGACGGTCGGCTGCTCCTCGGTGAACAGGATCCAGTCGCGCTCCTTCCTGGGCAGTTCGCGCCAGGGCCTGTCGACGTCGTAGCCCAGGGTCGTCAGGATGTCGCGGAGATTCTGGCCCTGCCAGGCACTCGGCCAAGCCGCAATGGCGCGCTCGCGGATCGTCTTGGTGTCATCGGGCACCATCGACTTCTCGGTCACGTCGAGCATCCGGCCGATGCCGTGGCAGGTCGGACAGGCGCCCTCGGGTGTATTCGGCGAGAACGACTCCGCATAGAGCGTTTGTTGTCCCCGCGGATAGTCGCCGGCGCGGGAATAGAGCATCCTGAGCAGGTTCGAGATGGTCGTCACGCTGCCGACGGACGACCGCGTCGTCGGTGCGCCTCGCTGCTGCTGTAGCGCGACGGCGGGCGGCAGGCCCTCGATGTCGTCGACTTCGGGGATTTGCATCTGGTGGAAGAGGCGCCGCGCGTAGGGCGACACCGACTCCAGATACCGTCGTTGCGCCTCCGCATAGATCGTCCCGAAGGCGAGCGATGATTTTCCGGAGCCCGATACGCCCGTGAACACGACGAGGGCGTTGCGGGGAATGCGGACGTCGATGTTTTTGAGATTGTGCTCGCGCGCGCCCCGGACATGAACGAATCCGTCGTCCTGCATCAGGCTGTCGGATTGTCTCGGTCGATCGTCCATCTGGCTCCTCCGGCCCCGTGGGGGAGCGGCATAGCATGTCTTGCCGCAAGAGCAGTTTCGGCGAGAGACTAACCAGCAAATCGCTGGATGGGTCCTCCGATGCCAGCATAACCAAATGTCATGGGTGGCCTAGCTCGCGTAACCCCGTTCCAGGGATTGTCGCTGCCGGTGCCGGTCCAGCGCCAGATGAACGAGCCGCGTCAGCAACTCGCCATAGGGCACGCCCGAGGCTTCCATCATCTTCGGATACATGCTGATCGACGTAAAGCCGGGCAGGGTGTTGATCTCGTTGAAGCAGAACTCGCCGGTCCGCCGGTCGAGGAAGAAATCGACACGTGCGAGGTCGCTGCATTCGAGCGCCGCGAAGACCTGCACCGCGAGCGCGCGCACGCGCTCCATCTGTGCGGCGTCGAGCCTGGCCGGAAGATCGACGCGGGCGCCGTCGGGATCGAGATATTTGGCCTCGTACGAATAGAACTCGTGGTGGGCGTTGGGATTGAGCTCGCTGGCGAGGCTCGCGAACAGGGGCTCGCCATCGAGCACCGCGACCTCGATTTCGCGGGCGTCGATGCCCTGTTCGACCAGCACCTTGACGTCATAACGAAAGGCATCGTCGAGCGCCGCGTCGAGCGCATCCCGCGTCTTGACCTTGTGGATGCCGACACTGGAGCCCATGTTGCATGGCTTGACGAAGACCGGCAGGCTCAGCCCCTCGATCGCCTGCGCCAGAGATGACGCGCGATCCCGTACGAATGCCTTGCGGGTGAGCACGCGATAGGGCGCGACCGGAACGCCGGCGAATTCGGCGAGGCGCTTGGCGACGTCCTTGTCCATGCTGACGGCGGAGCCGAGAACGCCCGATCCGACATAGGCGACGTCGGCCAATTCCAGCAGGCCCTGCATCGTGCCGTCCTCGCACAGAGGCCCATGGATCACCGGAAAGACGACGTCGATCTCGAGCGGGGCAGTCGCGCTTGCGGAAATCGGGATGAGAACGCCGCGTCCATCGGGTCCTCTGGCGAGCCGCATCTCGGGCGCTTCGGGCAGGATCGGCAAGGCGGCCGCCTGCGCCTGATCGATCGTACCAAGGTCGTTCCATTGCCACCGCCCGGTCTTGTCGATCGAGACCGGGATCACCTCGAAGCGCGCACGGTCGAGATGCCTGAGCACGGAGGCGGCCGATTTCAGCGAGACCTCGTGCTCGCCTGACCTGCCACCATAGAGAACAACGACGCGAATTTTGTCTGCCATGGCTCAATTATCACGCGCTCCGCGCGGGAGTCACCTCTGTTGCTCCCAAGCTCGTGCCGCGAGGAGGCGATCAAAATAATTCGGCGCCGGCAAGGCCTGCCGGCGCCGCGTCGCAATGGCTCCGCCTTAGCCGGGTCCTGCGCCCTGCGTTGCCGTGTACACCGCGTAGAGCGACTGGCTCGCGGCCATGAACAGGCGGTTGCGCTTGGGGCCGCCGAAAGTGATGTTGCCGCAGACTTCCGGCAGGCGGATGCGGCCGAGCAGCTTGCCATCCGGCGACCACACCGTCACGCCGTTATAGCCGACGGCGCGTCCGGCATTGCTTGA